>NZ_JACIFV010000024.1 GCF_014197535.1 Rhizobium aethiopicum | reverse complement strand
CATGCGGAAATTCATCATCATGATCAACACTATTCTCAAAAGACGAACCCCATGGAGCGAACCGCAACAACACGGTTGCTGAGGTGCCCCGCAGGTCGAAGGACGAGGCGGGCATGCTGCCGTTGAAGATGCCGTCGATTATCTCGTCGGATTGGCCGGATCCTCGCTAACGCCGACGCGGTGGCGATAGACCATTTCCCAGCCTTTCCAGCCGTTGAACAGAAGAAGGGCGGTGGCGATCAACGACAGCACCAATCCGGTCGGCACAATGAAGTCGCCACCTTCGGCCAATCGGCGCCAGAGGTTGACGGCCTCGATCAGGACGAGGACGACATTGCCGATCATATGGAACCAGGCGTCGCGCAGGTCGCGAATACGGCTGTCGCCGAGAAAGTCGGTCAATCCGGCAACTGCCGCCAGCGCCGCCATGACAAGGCCGGCGCCGAGCATCCAATTGGTCGCAACTGCCCAGGCCGGATCGCCCGATCTGGCGTAGACGATGTCGACAACAAGCGTGCCGACGAAGGCGGCGACGGGGAACGGGATCAACATCGGATGGATCGGATGACCGGCAATGCTCAAGGTGCTTTTCGGGTTCATCCTATTGTCCTCCGACCTTTTTCAATGCGTCTTGCCTATGGGCAGCGATATGATCGCTCTTGTCGCTTTTGATCTCGTACTGGGGCGATGCCTCGGTGGCGCGGCGGCGATGGCCCTTGTAATCGAAATCCCGGGTGTGGATCGCGATGATGCGGCCGGAGACCTGGCCGGCCTCCGAATTCCAGGTGACGTGATCTCCCGAGCAAATTTGGCCATGGCGCACAACTCGTCAGATGCCGCAGAGTATGCGTCAAACATCCAGACCGCCTGCTTTGTTCCCGTCACGGCCGACAAGCTGAAACCGGCAGCTGTAGAGAAGAGACCTACGTGCTTGGCCCGTGCGGTCAACGGCCCGCCCCCCGCAAAAGGCGATCGCCCGGCCGGAGCCACCGAGCGTGAAGACCGTTGAAATATCGAGGGCGCGGTGATAATTGCTGCGTCGGGTCTGCAGTTCACCCAGGCATCGCCGTTCTCCGGAACACGCTAAACCTGACAATGACCGAGATATGGACACCGATCCCGTGCCATGTCGGAAGGGCGATCACCGATAATCCATCCGGAACGGCACGACCAAAGGATAGGTCATGTCCAGAAAACTCATCCCGCTCCAGGTGAGCGATACGTCCGCGTTTGCCAAGTCGCTGCGCCTGCAGCTTTCCGCCCATGAGGGGCTTCCCTCCCACCTCCAATTCCTCAACATGCTGGCACGGGCTGCCGGTTACGGCAATTTCCAGAGCCTGCGGGCGCAAACTGATCTCGTTGACGGCGAGGCCCTCCCCCCGACAGCGGCGCCTGTCGCCGACCCCGCGGTTGACCGAAAGCATATCGACCGTGTTCAACGCAGTTTCGACCAACAGCTTCGCCTGATACGCTGGCCCTCGCGGCGCATGGATCAGATCACGGCGCTTTGGATTCTCTGGTCGTATATTCCCTCAGCGAGGGAGATGTCCGAAAAAGAAGTCAATGCCCTTCTTCGCGACAGGCACCTGTTTGGAGATCACGCTTTGCTGCGTCGGGAACTTTGCGACCTCGGCCTGATGCGCCGGACGCGCGACGGCAGCGTCTACCAGCGCGCCGAACGATCGATGCCGATCAATGCGGCGACGATCCTGCGTCAGCATTCCCAGCGCCAGGCACACTGACCGCCGTTGCGGAGGCGTCCGATCGAAGACGGCCTTCGAAACGGCGCCTCATTCCTCTTTCGTATCATCGTCGCCGGGCTGCCGCTTGCGGCGCGAACGGAGATTGCCGAAGCCCATATAGTGATCGGCATCCGAGGTGTTCCATCGGCCGGCAAGAACGATGATCGCGATGGCCGCGGCGACGATGAGCAAGGCATAGATTTTGTCCATGCCTTGAATGTAGCGCAGGCGAAGATCGGTCAAAGGTGGTGGCGATATAGGACGAAGTGATCGATCGAAACGCAACTTGCCCTTGCACGAATCCCACTTCGCGCTAGCCTGCGTTCGCAAGCCCCATCGCCGCCCGAGTCGGCTCGCTTCACATCCGAGGGAATAGACATGCCGGCTTTGATCGAAGCACGGGGCGTCAGCAAACGCTTCCGGCAGCACAGGAGATTTCCGGGTTTGCTCGGCGCCTTCAAGACGCTGGTGACGAGCGAATATATCGAGGTTCAGGCCGTTTCCGATATCGGCTTCGATATTACCGCCGGCGAGGCCGTCGGCTATCTCGGCCCGAACGGCGCCGGCAAATCGACGATGATCAAGATGATGACCGGCATTCTGGTGCCGAGTTCAGGCACGCTTTCGGTGCTCGGCCGCACGCCGCATCTCTCCCGCATGGACAATGCCCGCGAGATCGGCGCCGTCTTCGGCCAGCGCAGCCAGCTGTGGTGGGACCTGCCGCTGATCGACAGTTTCACCCTGCACCAGCGCATCTATGATATCCCGGCCGCCCGCTATGCGGACAATCTGCGCCAGTTCAGCGAGCTACTCGACCTCTCGCCCTTCCTCGACCGGGCAGTGCGCCAGCTCAGCCTTGGCCAGCGCATGCGCGCCGAGATCGTCATGTCGCTGCTGCACGATCCGAAGATCCTGTTTCTCGACGAACCGACGATCGGGCTCGACGTGGTCGCCAAGGATGCGGTGCGTCGGTTCCTCGCCGAGATCAACCGCGAACGCGGCGTCACCATCATCCTCACCACCCATGACCTGCAGGACATCGAGACCATCTGCCCGCGGCTGATCATGGTCGATCACTCCAGGCTGATCTTCGACGGCGAATTGCGCAGCCTGCGCGCCGCCCTCGGCTCGGCCCGGCGGCTGACGCTGGAATTTGCCAGCGACCCCGGCCCCTTGCGGCTCAGCACGGCGTCGCTTGTCAGCGACGAGGGGCTGCGCAAGGAATATCTGATCGAGCGCGAGGATGTGTCGCTGGTCAAAATCCTTTCGGAGGTCGGAAGCGACCGCGACCTCAAGGACGTGGCGCTGCACGAGCCCGACATCGAAGAGGTCATCCGCACCTTCTATCAGCGCCGCAACGCCAGGGCCCGGGCCTCATGAGCGCTTATCTCGCCTTCAGCCGCAGCGCCTTCCACGCGCAGCTCGCCTACCGCAACGAGGTCTGGGCCAATATTTTCGGCAAGCTGGTGCAGGTGGTGGCCCGCGTTGCCATCTGGCTCGCCGTCTATGCCGGCGCCGGCGCGACCGTGGTCGACGGCGTCTCGCTGCAGCAGATGGTGACCTATGCCCTGCTCGGCGGCGCTGTGATGGGCGCCACCCGCCCGGAAAGGGTTATCGGCGAGATCGGCCGGTCGCTCAAAACAGGCGATATCGCCGTCTGGCTGCTGAAACCGCTCTTCTATCCGCTCTATCTCTTCGCCAATGAATGCGGCAGCTTTTCCTACCGACTGGCGACGCAGGTGATCCCGACCGTCGCCTTCACCGCCTTGGTCTACGGCATGCTGGCGCCGGCAAGCCTGTTCCACGGCCTGATGTTCGCCGTCTTCTGGGCGCTGTCCTTCGTGCTGATCTTCCTGATGTCGGCGCTGTCCGGGCTGATCGCCTTCTGGCTGATGACGAGCTTCTCACTCGACTGGATCCTCGGCGCCCTGCTGCATCTGTTCTCCGGCCTGCTGGTGCCCTTCTGGTTCTCCCCCGAGCCCTTAGCGACGATCGCCCGCCACCTTCCCTTCGCCTGGGTCGTCTATTATCCCAATGCCGTCTATCTCGGCAGGCTTTCTGTTGCCGATACCTGGCTGCATCTCGGCCTCGGCCTCGGCTGGGCCGGACTGTTCCTGTTGGGCGTGCTCTGGCTGTGGCGCCAGGCGTCACGTCGCATCACCGTGCAGGGAGGCTGAGCATGCTCATCCATCACCTCCGCGTCATTCCGCTCCTGGTGCGCATGCATGTGCGTTCACAGATGGAGTATCGCGGCGCCTTCTGGCTCGACCGGCTTGCGCAGATCCTCTCCTACGGCAGCGTCTTTGCCACCATCGGCATCCTGCTTGCCCGCTTCCAGACGCTCGGCGGCTGGACCTGGCCGGAGCTGGCGCTGCTCTTCAGCTTCCAGCTGCTCGCCTATTCGCTCGGTGCGGCGATGAGCTTCGTGCAATTGCGCGATCTCGAAGAACTGGTGCGGCTCGGCACTTATGACACGCTGCTCGTCAAGCCGTTCAGCCCCTGGGCCTATCTCGTCTTTTCGGGCCTCAATGTCGGCTATGCCGGCCACATCATCCTGGCAGTGCCGCTGCTCTGCTGGGCCGTCCTGTCGGTCGACTTCATCTGGACGGCCCCGTCCGTGGCGTTCCTGCTTGCCGCGATCCTCAGCGCGACACTGCTGACCGCTGCGATGATCACCATGATCGGCGCGACGGCGCTGATGTGGGTGCGGTCGAACCACCTGTTTTCGATCTTCTTCGGCTTCTGGGAGCTGACGCGCTACCCGCTCAACATCTTCCCTGGCAGCGTCCAGATCATCCTGATCACCGCCGTGCCGCTGGCGCTGACCAGCTCGGTTCCGGTCGGCGCGCTGCTCGGCAAACCAATCCCGATCCTCGGCAATTGGGCCGGCCCGGTGGCGCTCGCCGCCGGCCCCATCTGGGTGCTGCTCGCCATCGCCCACTGGCGCTACGCCACCCGCAAATACCAGGGCGCGGGCGGGTGATGGGCATAGCTAGCCCCGGTCAAATGCCAGCGCCCGCTGGACGGCGGGGCGCTGCAGCATGCGGGCATGGTGGTCGCTGACCTTTGCGAAGCGGGCGGGATCGACGCCGTCGGCAGGCAGCCAGTCGGTCATGACGAAGAGGTAGGGATCGGCCAGCGAATAGGTCTCGCCCATCACCCACGGGCCTTTGAACATCGTCTCTTCGATCAGCGCGAAACAATCGGCCATATTCTGCGGCACCTTGGCTTTCATCGCCTCGAGTGCCGCCGGCTCGTCGGCCCAGCGCGAGCCGCGCGGGCGGTGGGCATGGTTCACATGCACAGTCGAGCAGAGATAGCTGTTGAAGGATTGCAGCCGCGCCATTTCGAAGGCATCGCCGAGCGGCGCGAGCTTCGCGGCGGGGGCGCTTTCAGCGATGAAGCCGAGGATCGCCGGCGTTTCCGTCAGCACGCCGCGATCCGTGACGAGGGCCGGCACCCGGCCCTTCGGATTGATCTTCAGATAGTCCGGCGAACGCTGCTCGCCATCGCGGAAGCTGAGCTTCCTTGTTTCGAAGGCAAGGCCGGATTCTTCGAGGGCAATCAGGCTTGCGAGCGCGCAGGTTCCGGACGCGTAATATAGTGTCAGCATGGTTGTCGACTCCCGTTCGGCACGTCTTATAGCGCGGGGATTGGTGCGCTGGAACTGGGGAGATTGCTCAGCCGGACAATGATCGGCGTGCCCTGCGGCCGCCCGGTCAAAACCCCTCCCCAACCCCTCCCCACAAGGGGGAGGGGCTAACGTGCCGCACCGCTTCGCATACCCTTCCATCGTAGCCAATCCGTCGAACGGTAGCAGCCAGTAAGACCTCCCCCCTTTAGTCACCGCCGGGGACCGCAGCTTAGCCCCTCCCCCTTGTGGGGAGGGTTGGGGAGGGGTTTTAGATGGGTCCGCCACTCACCCGCAACCCGGCACATCCTCCAGCCGGTGCCAGACCGGGATGCCGCGTTCTCTCGCGATGCGCACGTCATTGTCGGCGCCCTTGGACTCGCCGGGCAAGCGTAACACGCCCTCGCAGAGCTGCAGCAGCCGGCCGGCGACCGGATGGAAGATCTCCTCGTAGAGCGCGTCGCCGACCGATCTGCCGCCGGCGGCGTGCCAGATCGGCAGCGCCACCCATTCGCCGATCATCGGCACATGGCCGGCCTTGAACAAGGCGTGAGAGGGTTCTTCCAGCCGCTTCAGGTTGGCGGCCATTTTTTCCGGGTCGTCGCCCGTTCCAGACCGATAGGGCCCGGCGATCAAAATCAGCATGATTCACTCCATCAGGTCGCGAGATCCCGGCCTCATGCACGGGATTTCCCGAAAATGCACGACATTTCTTGAATGTCGAGTCATTTCGTGCAATATCATGCCATCTCGTGAATTTTCGTGCGGAGAGACAATGCTGACGACGCAGCGCAAGACCCTCATCCTCGACATTCTGCGCCGCGACGGCCAGGTGATCGCCAAGCGCGTCGCCGAGGATTTTTCGCTTTCGGAAGACACGATCCGGCGCGACCTCCGGGAAATGGCGGCGGAGGGGCTCTTGAAACGGGTGCATGGCGGGGCAATGCCGCTTTCGCCCGATCTGCCCGATTTCACCGCGCGGTGCAGCGTCTCGTCCGAGGTCAAGGCGCGGCTCGGAGCCGCGGCGGCGGCGATGGTCAGGCCGGGGCAGATGATCTTCCTCGACGGCGGCACGACGACCGCGGAGATCGCCAGGCACCTGCCACGCGACATAGCGTTGACAGTTGCCACTCACAGTCCGACGATCGCCGCCGAGCTCGAGCACCATCCGACGGCGGAGGTGATCCTGGCCGGCGGACGGCTCTACAAACATTCGATGGTGGCGACCGGCGCTGCGGCGATGGCGGCGATTTCGCAGCTGCGCCCCGATCTGTTCTTCCTCGGCGTCACCGCCGCCCACCCCGTGCACGGGCTTTCCACCGGCGATTTCGAGGAAGCGGCGATCAAGCGGCACATCGCCCGCTGCTCGGCCGAAACGCATGTGCTGCTGACGGAGGAGAAGTTCGACCTCGTCTCGCCCTGCCCGGTGCTCGGCATTGCCGAGGTGGCAGGACTGATCGTACCGACGGAGATGACGGCCGAGCGGCTGAAGCCTTATCGCGGTCTCAACGGTACAATCACTGCAGCGTAATCCTGCGCTGAAAAGTCGGGGCTCGATGGCGTACGAAAACCGTGCGCAGGTTTCTGCATCAGGCCGAGAAGACGGAGGTCGCGCTGATATCGCCGACATGGATGCCGTTCCAGTTGCGCATCGGCATTGCGGCAAAGGCCATCAGGGCGGCATGCAGGGTTTCTTCCGTCTCGAAGAAGCGGGCGAGCGTCGCCGCCACCATGGCTTCGGCGGCGCGGGTGGCACCATCCTCACATTTGAGCGCGATGGCGATGCCCTTTTCCGGGATCGCGGCGCAGAAGACACCCTCGGCGCCTGTCTTGACGAAGATGCGGCCGGGAGCGATCTGCATCAGTTTCGTGCAGGCGCGGCCGGAGCCGGCGACATAGAAGGGCTCGGCCATGCAGGCTTCTATCAGGCGACGGGATGCTTTGGCGCGCAGGGGCTCCAGACCGGTGCCGGTCGCCATCTTGGCAAAGCCGTGGGCCAGACTGCGCAGCGGCACGGCGTAGGTCGGGATGGAGCAGCCGTCGGTGCCGCAGCTCTCGGCGCCGAGCACGGCGCCGGTCAAGCTTTCCATCACTGCTCGGATCTCGATCTGCAGCGGGTGCTCGTAGCCGACGTAGCCCTTCGGATCGATATCGCGGTGGCAGCAGGCGCAGACGAAGCCGGCATGTTTTCCCGAGCAATTGTTGTGCAGCGCCGTCGGTGCGTCGAGCGTGCGGGCCTGATGGATCAGCACCTTTTGGTTCGTCGACCAGTGGGCGCCGCATTCCAGCGCTTCGACATTCCGGCCGGCGCGCGACAGCATCGAGGCGGCAAGCGCCACGTGTTCGTCCTCGCCATTATGCGAGGCACAGGCGAGCGCCAGCTCCTTGTCGCCGAAGCCATAGGCATCGGCCGCACCGCTTTCCACCAGCGGCAGTGCCTGCATCGCCTTGCAGGCCGAGCGCGGGAAGACGGCGGCGTCGATGTCGCCGAGTGAAAAGACAAGCCTGCCGTCGCCATCAACGACCACCACCGCGCCGCGATGACGGCTTTCCACAAGCAGGCCACGGGTGACTTCAACGGTGACAGGATTGTTCATCATGGGCTCTCATCCGGATGCTGACGGGATGCGGCAGGCATAACGCGTCACGCGGCGAAAGCCAACGGGTTTAGGTGGGCGCCAGAAGCGGGGCGACGACCGCGAGTTAGGCGCCTCCTCCGTCATTCCAGGCCTTGAGCCTGCAATCCAGCCGGAGCTCGACCTGGCAGCTCCGTCGGACGGCCATCACGTCATCCCATACTCATCACAGAAACTGACGCATGCGATCGAAAACTATCGTTTCTCTGGTGTGTGCGATCCGGCTAAGAGTGGTGCGTCAGGAACCGCCCCCATGTCATCCAGTTTCTCCCTCATCCTGCGCGACAACGGGATCCGCATTCCCGCCGTGACGCTCGTCGCGCTTGCCTTTACCTACGCCTCGACCGTGCCTTACCAGTCGATCATCGGGATCAACGAACTGGGCCTGAGCAACGGCGCCTATTCGGCGCTGGTGTTCTGCTCGGCGATCGTCAACGTCGCGACGAGCCTGACGCTCGGCATCTGGTCGGACAGGCTGAAGGAGCGCCGGCCGCTGGTGCTGGGGCTTTCGGTCGCCGGCATGCTCGGCTTCGGGTCGATCGCGATCATCCACAGCCCGGCAATCTTCATCTTTTCGACGCTGCTGCTGGTGCCGATGAGCGGCTCCACCTATTCGCTGCTGTTTGCCAGCCTGCGCGCTAGGACCAACCAGATGGAGCGTGGCGAGGGCGCGGCGGTGACGGCGACGGTGCGGGCGCTGTTTTCCGGCTCCTGGGCGCTAGCGCCGGGGCTGATCGGGCTTTATCTCGTCAACTCGCCATCGATGACGCCGGCCTATGGCATCGCGGCCCTTGCCAGCTGCACCTGCTTTTGCCTGTATTTCTTCTTCGCCCCCGGCAACGGCAGCGCCGGCCCTGCCCCGAACCCGGTCGGCTTCTTCGCATCGCTGAAACGGATCTTCACGCCGAACGTGCTGATCCGCGTCGTCATCATGTCGCTGCTGTTCGCACTGCAGCGGCTGAACGGCATGCTTCTGCCGCTGATCATCACCCGTGCGGCCGATGGAAACGTCGCCGATGTCGGTTTCATCGCCGGGCTGACGGCGCTTCTCGAGATGCCGTTCATGATGATGTGGGGCATGGCGCAGCGCCGCTTCCGCACCGCGCATGTGCTCGCCTTCGGCGCGCTGATCTATTGCGCCTATCTGCTGCTGCTCGGATTTGCTTCCGCGCCATGGCACATCTATGCGCTGCTGCTCGTCAATGCCTGCGGCGCGGCGGCAATCCTCAGCCTGCCGATTACCTATCTGCAGGACCTGATCGCCGACCGGCCGGGGCTCGGAACCTCGCTCATCTCGCTCAACACCTTCATCGGCACCGGCATCGCCGCCGGGCTCTTCGCCTTCGGCACATCGCTCACCGATTATTCCGGCACCGCCTTCGTCGGGGCCGGCGCCGGCCTGGCGGCGATTGGGGCGTTGCTTCATCTGGAAAGCAGCAGGCGGCAGGCGCGGCAGCCGGCCTGATCGCAGGCGGCGCAGGGGCACATGGCCGCCCCAACCGCCACGCCTAACGCGCCGTGATGCGGTAGGCGCAACGGCGGGCGCAGGCGAGGATATGTTCCCTGCGCTCGACGTCGGCGCTGAGGGCGGCGCGGAAGGTTTCGAGTTCGGAGCGGCAGAAGCCGGCGCAGGAGGTGGCCGCCGCGCAGATCGGACAGTGATTTTCAACCAGCATGAACGAGCCGTCCGCCTCCTGCCAACTGTCGGCCATATAACCCTCGCGGGTGCGGATCGCGGCCAGACCCTCAACGCGCGCGGCAAGGTCGCCGGCATTTTCGAGCTCGTGGCGATAGCGCTTCAGCGTCTCGGCCTCGCGGGCGGAGATGACAGTGTCGAGCGCTCCCGCCCCAAGCTGGTCGACGAGGGTGCCGAGGAGAGCGGCCGTCAGTTCGGCATGGCCGTCGGGGAAGCGGCGATTGCCGGACGCCGTCAGGTGCCAGAGCTGACGCGGCCTGCCCCTGCCGGCAGCGGCGACGGTGACCGGCTCCACCAGCCCTTCCTCCGCCATCTTCGCCAGCTGCTGGCGGGCGGCCTCGCCGGAAATGCCAAGCGCATCGCCAATCGCCGAGCCAAGCTGCGGGCCGTCGGTCTTGAGCAGGATCAGAATTCGGTTGGCCGGGGACTGACGATAACCCTGAGAGACAGGTGAAATTAAAAAGGCGCCTCGGTTTCGGGGCGCCTTTTCACGACTGAATGATTTCCGTGTTCTCAGGCGACGTTGCGCTCCGGTTCCGGCTCCTGCTGGACGACCTCCTGCTTCACGCCGAGATAGAGGACGGAGCCGCGGCCGATGCCATAGGTATCGCAGACCTCGGCCGTCAGGAAGTCGGTGACCGGAACCTGCTGGATCGCCAAACCGGCGCGCCGGATCACGTCGATGAAGCCGGACCTTGAGAAGATGCGCACATGGTCGTCCTGGCCGAAATGCGCCCAGCGGCCCTCCGGCGTCGTCACCTCGGGATTTTCATAGGTGTCTTCGATCGACAGGCAGATCGGCGCCATCAGGATAGCGACGCTGTCCTGCTTGAGAACACGCCGGATTTCTGCGGTGGCACGCACCGGATCGTCGACATGTTCGAGCACATGAGAGCAAAGCACGAAGTCGAAGCTCTCATCGGCATAGGGCAGGTTATGGATATCAGCCTTGTCGTCTGCCTCCGGCATATGCATGTCGCAGCTGCGGTAGAAGACGTGTGGGTGGCTCTTGAGCCAGAAGCTCAAGGCCCGGCCCGGCGCAATGTCGAGGAAGCGAACGGCCTTTGCCTGGTCAAGACGCTGGAATACCGGCGTCAGGAACAAAGCGTAGAGCCTGTCGCGATCGGTCGAATGACAATTGGGGCAGCTATAGGCCTGATGGTTGATCGTCTCGAATTCATCGATGCGATAGGGAAAGCCATGTTCGACGGCCTTGTCGATGTAGTAGCGCGGAAGCGGTACGAAATGCGGAATTCTGCTGCGGCAGATGGGGCAGGCGTGGAATAGAGCCATTGTATTCCTCGTAGGACCTTACAACGCGCAAGCAATGCCACATCAGGATGCGCAGTTTCGGGGCCGGGTTTCGATCAGACGACTGTTCAACGACCCGGAGACTCACAGACAGCCAGGATCAATTTCACCTTGCCCATGAATGCTGGTCCGAAGCTGACCTCAAACGGTGAGCATGACCTTGCCGACATGGCTGCCCTCTTCCAGCAGCCGATGCGCCTCGACGACATCCTCGAAGGCGAAGACCTTGTGGATCACGGGGGCGACGGTGCCGGCCTCCAGCAACGGCCAGACCTCGGAGAGCAGGTCGTCGCGGATGGCACGTTTCTCCTCGGCCGTGCGCGGGCGCATGGTGGAGCCGGTGACCGTCAGGCGCTTGACCATGATCGGCGAGAGATTGACCTTTTCGGCGACGGCCCCGCCGAGGAAGGCGATGATCGACAGGCAGCCGTCCTTTGCAAGCGAGGCGATGTTGCGCTCGAAATAGGCGGCACCGATCATATCGAGGATGATGTCGACGCCTTGGCCGGTCTCGGCCTTGATCACCGCGGCGAAGTCCTCGCTCCTGTAGTTGATCCCTCGTTTGGCGCCGAGCTTTTCGCAGGCCTCGCATTTTTCCGCCGAGCCGGCCGTGGCATAAACCTCGGCGCCGAAGGCGCGGGCGAGTTGGATCGCCGTCGTGCCGATGCCGCTCGTGCCGCCATGGATCAGCACGCTCTCGCCTTCCGTCAGCCCGGCCATCTGGAAGAGATTGGCCCAGACGGTGAAGAAGGTTTCGGGAAGCGCCGCGGCTTTCACAGCGTCATATCCCTTGGGAAAAGGCAGGATCTGGCCTGATGGCAGCAGGCAATATTCGGCATAGGCGCCGCCATTGGCGAGGCCGCAGACCTTGTCGCCGACGGCATAGCCGCTGACACCGGGCCCGACCCCGACGATTTCACCGGAGAGTTCCAGCCCGAGAATCGGGCTCGCATCCTTGGGCGGAGGATAGCTGCCCTGGCGCTGGGCAATGTCGGGACGGTTGACGCCGATCGCCTCGGCCCGCACGAGGACCTCGCCTTCGCCGGCCGCCGGCAGCGGACGCTTGCCGATCATCATCACATCAGGCCCGCCGAAGGACTTGAGATCGACGAAACGCATTTCCTGAGGCAGTGACATGGCGCGGCCCTCCTGATCCCGAAGGTTCGGAATAGATCAGCCCGACCGGCTTGGGAAGGCTGGAAGCGGCAAGGGCGTCAATTCGCCTCGCCCAGGAAATGGAAAGCGAGGCCCTCCTCGCTCTCCTTGGCGGCCGACTTGATGACGGCGATTTCGGCGCTGACGCGGTTGATATCGTCGATGACGAGGCCTTCCGGCAGTTCGAGAACGCCGATCGAGCAGCGCATCAGCGGGAACAGGGCCTCGGCGCCGGTGCGGTCGTGGCCGAGGATGCGGCCGGCGGCGCGGTGCTCGTCGGAATAAAGATCGAGCACGTCGTCGTGGAAATCGCTGATCAGCCGGTCGAGGATCTCGGTCAGCTCCTCCTTCGTCCAGCCGACGACGCCGATGAAGAAATCATCGCCGCCGACATGGCCGAGGAAATGGCGCTCGGCGAAGAAATAGCGGCGCATCAACGCGGCGAAGAGCGAGATCGCATGGTCGCCGAGATGGAAGCCGTAGGCATCGTTGAACGGCTTGAAATTGTCGAAATCGCAATAGCAGAAATGGCGGACCTCATCGCCGTCGCGGCCGGACTGGCGCATGAAGTCCCGGATGGCGCGATTGCCCGGCAGGCCGGTCAGAGGATTCTGGTCCTGGGCGGTCTTCAGCTGTTTCTCGTTGATGACCTTGATCAGCGAAGCGGCGGAGACGACGCCGGCATAACGCATATTGTCGGTCAGGATCAGGCAGTTGCTGCCCTCCATATTGGCGAAGATCGCCATCAGCTGCTCGGCATCGCTGTCGAGGCCGACGATCGGCGCCATCTCGACGAAATGCGAAATGGAGCGCTCGTACATCTTGTTCTTCAGGAGGTCACGGCCGAAGGGCTGATAGATATACTCTTTGAGATGCTGCTCGTGGATGATGCCGCGCGGCTCGTTGTTGGCGTTGAGGACAGGAAAAAAGGCCTGGCGCGGATTACGGCGGAAAAGTTCGAAGACGCTGTCGATGCTGTCATTCTCGTAAACCGTCGGCAGCAGCTCGATCTGCTTGCGGATGAGGATCTCGTCCAGCGACTGGCTGCCGCGCTTGCTCTTGCCGAGCTCCTGCAGATGCGGAAAGGACGGGGCGAGCTCGGATATATGCGTCGTCGGGCGGGAAATGAACCAGCCCTGGACGAGATCGACGCCATATTCGCGGCAGGCGATGAATTCCGCCTCGGTCTCGATGCCTTCGGCGATGACGCGCGTGCCCAGCACATGGGCGATATTGACGATGCTCTTCAACAGATGGCGCTTGCGCGGGCTGCGGTCGATCTCGGCGACGAAATGGCGGTCGATCTTCAGATAGTCCACGGCATGATCGCAGAGCAGCTTCATCTCGCCGTGACCGACGCCGAAATCGTCGATCGCCAGCTTGAAGCCGGCCTTGCGCAGCTTCGAAACCAGGGCGGCGAATTCGGGCACGCTGGTATTGTCGAAACGTTCGGAGAATTCGAAACAGATGGACGACGGCGGAATATTGGCTGTCCGCAAATGTTGGAGCAGGCTCTCGACCAGGCGCTCGCCATCGGGGATCAGCCGGACATCGAGATTGAGGAACAGCGTCGCGGTGGAGAAATTCGACAGCGTCGCGAACTTGGCGAGCGCGCGGCTGGCGACCATCTGTTCGAGCTGCAGCAGCTGGCCGGTCCGGTGCGCCTCGTCGAGAATGTCGGCCGGCGTGTCGTAGCCGATGCGTTCCTGACCGCGCATCAGGGACTCGTAACCGAACACCGTACCGGTGCCGGCTTCGACGATCGGCTGGAAGGCGTTCTCGACCACGAGCTTGGCAAGGGTTACGATCTGATCGCTGGCATAACGGCGGAGCACGCCGGGCTCGACGGCGGCAGCCAAAGATATTCCAGTCTTCATCGCGGGCAGTTCTCCACTGCGACTTGTTCTTCTTGCTCAGGAACTTGCCGCAGAAGGATCAACGAACCCTTTCGTCAATATGAAAGTTTTGTGAAAGACGCGGCTCGCGGGCACGCGTTCCGCGTTCATTCGAATTCGCCAATACAATCAGGCGCTTGTTCAGGCGGAGCGACGGCGCTGCGCCTCGTGATCGGCAAACATGTCGGCGACGCATCTGCCGCCGGAGGCGACGCTCTCGTCGTCGAGCAGGTCGGCCTTGATGTCGCCGAGCTTGCGGGCGGTATCCCAGAGACGAAGCGCCTCGCGGACGACCTCACTGCTCGAGGCGTAACCACCCGTGTCGACGGCGGCACGGATGCCCGCTGCCTGTTGCGGAGAGAGGGAAACGGTGACCATCGGCATGAACTTCCTCCCTTTTTTTCTTCCGGCAGTACCCTGCCTTTGGGGGACGCATGACCATTTTCGGCATCTCGGCGATTGCGCCGGTGCTGTGGTGCATTCGCATGGAAACCATCCGCATAACCCGGATTGGCCCTAATCCCTAAAGTCTAATCCCCCGTCATGTCCTTGTCAAAAAAGAAACGGCCTTCCACTGTTTCAGCTGCGGATGCCGAGGCCGAAGGCGATCATCGTCCAGCCCTGAACAATGAGATCGACGGCCAGGAACAGGCCGAGGACCCAGAGGCTGTTGACCGGCCAGCCGAGCGCCGAAACCGGCAAGCGCGGTGATGACGCCGCTTGCCACGATCCAGCCCCAGCCTTTGGCTGGCTTCATGCGCCTTCCGACCCAGGTGCGGAAGACGCCGGCGATGACGAGGGCGAGCGACAGAAACAGCGTCAGCGCCGCCGATGTCAGGATCGGATTGACGAAGGCTGCGATGCCGGCAAACACGTAGAGCAGGCCGCTCAGCGTCCAGAAGAGCACATGATCCCAGCCACGCACCTGAAAGGCATGAACGAGATAGGTCACGCCGCCGAACAGCATGAGCATGCCGACGTAATAGACCGAGACGACAGTGGCGAGCATCAGGTTGCCGAGCGCGATCAGACCGCAGACCAAGAGCAGCACGCCGAGGCCGACGAACCAGATCCATTTCGACTGCAGTTGCGATGTCGGCGTTTCGTCGAAGATATCCGCCATAAACGCACCTCCCCGTAGCTTGGAATATGTTGCAGCGATGACCCGGGGAAAGATGTGACCGTGCGCGAGACCGAGAAAGATTTTTATTGATTGATCAGTCAATCAAAAATAAGATGTCTGCGTTTCAGGGAGTGGCGGTGTTGCCAAAAGTCGGAATGGAGCCGGTGCGCCGCAAGGCGCTTGTCGATGCGGCGCTGCGGGTGATCGGCGATCACGGCTCGCTTGCCGTTACCATGTCCGACATCGCCCGCCAGGCCGGCGTGTCGCCTGCCCTCGCCCATCATTACTTCGGCAGCAAGGAGCAATTGCTGATCGAGACGATCCGCTCGCTGCTGAGACAGTTGCGCCAGGATGCGGTGGCGGCGCTGAAAGCCGCCAGGACGCCGCGCGAGCGGCTTTCGGCGGTGATCCGCGTCAGCTTCAACGCCGACCAGTTCGCACCGGAGACGATTGCCGCCTGGCTTGCCTTTTATGCCGAAGCGCAGCGTTCCGAGGAGACGCGGCGCTTTCTGGTGATCTATGCCAGCCGGCTGCGTTCGAACCTGCTTGCCGACCTCAAGGCGCTGCTGCCGGCCGACGCCGCAGAACGCATCGCCGAGGGCGCTGCGGCGATGATCGACGGGCTCTATATCAGGCAGAGTCTGAAATCGGCGCCGATCGGCATCGAAGCCTCGATCGCGCTGACGGAGGATTATCTGAACGCGCTTCTATCCACCACCTCCCCCAAGGACAAATGACATGAAAGCCCAGCCGAAAGCCTCGCACTTCATCGACGGCGAATATGTCGAGGATACCGACGGCACCGTCATCGAGAGCCTCTATCCCGCAACCGGCGAAGTGATCGCCCGGCTGCATGCGGCAACGCCCGCAATCGTCGAAAAGGCGATTGCCGCGGCCAAACGCGCCCAGCCGGAATGGGCGGCGATGAGCCCGATGGCGCGCGGCCGCATCCTCAAGCGCGCCGCCGAGATCATGCGCCAACGCAACCGCGAGCTTTCCGAACTGGAGACGCTCGATACCGGCAAGCCGATCCAGGAAACGATCGTCGCCGACCCGACCTCGGGTGCGGATGCCTTCGAATTTTTCGGCGGCGTCGCACCCGCCGGCCTCAACGGCGCCCATATCCCCCTCGGGCAGGATTTTGCCTATACCAAGCGCGTGCCGCTCGGCGTCTGCGTCGGCATCGGCGCCTGGAATTATCCGCAGCAGATCGCCTGCTGGAAGGCTGCCCCGGCGCTTGTCTGCGGCAATGCCATGGTGTTCAAGCCCTCCGAGAACACGCCGCTCGGCGCCTTGAAGATCGCCGAGATCCTGCATGAGGCGGGGCTGCCGAAGGGGCTCTTCAACGTCATTCAGGGCGACCGCGACACCGGGCCGCTGCTCGTCAACCATCCCGATGTCGCCAAGGTGTCGCTCACCGGCTCGGTGCCGACCGGCCGCAGGGTCGCGGCCGCCGCCGCCGGCAACCTCAAGCATGTGACGATGGAGCTCGGCGGCAAGTCGCCTTTGATCGTGTTCGACGACGCCGATCTCGATTCTGCGGTCGGCGGGGCGATGCTCGGCAACTTCTATTCCACGGGCCAGGTCTGCTCGAACGGCACGCGCGTCTTCGTGCAGAAGACTGTTAAGGCGGAATTCCTCAAGCGGCTGAAGGCGCGCACCGAGGCGATGCTGATCGGCGATCCGCTTGATGAGGCGACGCAGATCGGCCCAATGGCGTCCTGGGCGCAGCGCGAGAAGGTGATTGCCTATATCGAGAAGGGCAAGGCCGAGGGCGCAACGCTCGTTGCCGGCGGCGGCATTCCGAACAATATCGCGGGTGAAGGCTATTACGTGCAGCCGACCGTCTTTGCCGATGTCACCGACGACATGACCATCGCCCGCGAGGAGATCTTCGGGCCCGTGATGTCGGTGCTCGATTTCGACGCTGAGGACGAGGTGATCGCGCGCGCCAATGCCAGCGAATTCGGCCTCTCCGGCGGCGTCTTCACCGCCGACCTCACCCGCGCCCACCGCGTCGTCGGCCGGCTGGAGGCCGGCACGCTGTGGATCAACACCTATAATCTCTGCCCGGTGGAAATCCCCTTCGGCGGCTCGAAACAATCCGGCTTCGGCCGGGAGAATTCGCTGGCGGCGCTGGAGCATTATTCCGAGCTGAAGACGGTTTACGTCGGCATGGGGCCGGTGGCGGCGCCTTATTGAGGAGAGTGAAGACCCCTCCCCAACCCCTCCCCACAAGGGGGAGGGGCTTAGCGTGCCGCACCGTCGCACTTCGACCGCACCCGTCGCTACGTTGATGGCGGAGTGAGGCGGAGCGGCAGATTAAGCCCCTCCCCCTTGTGGGGAGGGGTTTGGGGCGGGGTTTTAATTCCCACGTTGCAAAAGAAATCTAAGGGAACGTCATGCAACAAGCAGATTTCGTCATCATCGGCTCCGGCTCGGCCGGCTCCGCCCTCGCCTACCGCCTCTCCGAAGACGGTAAGAACAGCGTTCTCGTCATCGAGGCGGGCGGCAGCGATTTCGGGCCGTTCATCCAGATGCCGGCAGCGCTTGCCTGGCCGATGAGCATGAAGCGCTACAATTGGGGCTATCTCTCCGAGCCGGAGCCGAACCTCAACAACCGGCGCATCACCGCGCCGCGCGGCAAGGTGATCGGCGGCTCGTCCTCGATCAACGGCATGGTCTATGTGCGTGGCCATGCCGAGGACTTCAACCGCTGGGAAGAGCTCGGCGCCGGCGGCTGGGCCTATGCCGACGTTCTCCCCTATTTCAAGCGGATGGAACATTCGCATGGCGGTGAGGAGGGTTGGCGCGGAACGGACGGGCCGCTGCACGTGCAGCGCGGCGGCTTCACCAATCCGCTCTTCCGGGCCTTCGTCGAGGCCGGCAAGCAGGCGGGCTTCGAGACGACGGAGGATTATAACGGCAGCAAGCAGGAAGGCTTCGGCCTGATGGAACAGACCATCTTTGCCGGCCGCCGCTGGTCTGCCGCCAACGCCTATCTGAAACCGGCGCTGAAGCGGGCAAATGTCGGCATCATCTACGGCCTGGCGCGCCGGATCGTCATCGAGAACGGCCGGGCGACCGGCGTCGAGATCGAACGCGGCGGTAGGACAGAGGTGGTGAAGACGAACCGCGAGGTGATCGTCGCGGCCTCCTCCTTCAACTCGCCGAAGCTTCTGATGCTGTCGGGCATCGGTCCGGCCGAGCATCTGAAGGAAATGGGCATCGAGGTGAAGGTCGACCGTCCTGGTGTCGGCGCCAACCTGCAGGACCATATGGAGTTCTATTTCCAGCAGGTCAGCACCAAGCCGGTATCGCTCTATTCCTGGCTGCCCTGGTTCTGGCAGGGGGTGGCAGGCGCGCAATGGCTCTTGTCCAAGGGCGGGCTCGGCGCTTCCAACCAGTTCGAAGCCTGCGCCTTCCTGCGCTCGGCACCCGGGCTGAAGCAGCCCGATATCCAGTATCATTTCCTCCCCGTTGCGATCAGCTATGACGGCAAGGCGGCGGCCAAGAGCCATGGCTTCCAGGTGCATGTCGGCTACAACCTGTCGAAATCGCGCGGCAGCGTAACGCTGCGCTCGCCCGACCCGAAGGCCGATCCTGTGCTGCGCTTCAACTATATGAGCCATCCGGAAGACTGGGAGAAGTTCCGCCACTGCGTACGGCTGACCCGCGAGATCTTCGGGCAGAAGGCCTTCGACGCCTATCGCGGCCCGGAGATCCAGCCGGGCGAAGGCGTCCAGAGCGACGATGAAATCGACGCCTTCCTGCGCGAACATCTGGAAAGCGCCTATCACCCCTGCGGCACCTGCAAGATGGGCGCCAAGGAAGACCCGATGGCGGTGGTCGATCCGCAGACGCGGGTGATCGGCGTCGACGGCTTACGTGTCGCCGACAGCTCGATCTTTCCGCATGTCACCTACGGCAACCTGAACGGCCCGTCGATCATGACCGGTGAGAAGGCGGCCGACCATATCCTCGGCAAGCAGCCGCTGGCGCGCTCGAACCAGGAGCCCTGGGTCAACCCGCGGGCGGCGGTCAGCGATCGATGATGAGTGGCGAAAGCTGTCAGGCCGCAATCACAGTAGCAATTTTCGGAAGAAAGAGGTGGCCCATTCCCTGCAAACCGGTTTAGGAAGAAGCCTGTCCAACATCCGCGCTCCGGCATGCCCGTGTTCCATCGCAAGTCCAGACTTCTCCGTAGATCGCGTGTCCTTTGGGGCTCCTTCTCCCTCTGGCGTCCGCGGCTGATCTTCTGGTTCGGCGCCTTTGCGATCGGCGTCATCAGCGTCGGCTTCGCCAGGCTTGCGGATCTGGCGCAGCGCGGCTTTGCCGGCGTGACCGCGGGGCAATGGAGCTTTCTGCTGCCGCTCCTCATCACCCCGCTCGGCTTCATGCTGTCGGCCTATCTCGCCGCGACATTCTTCCCGAACGCACAGGGCAGCGGCATTCCGCAGGCGATTGCCGCGCGGCATCTGCGTGATCCGGAGGACCGCACTCGGCTGCTGTCGCTGCGGCTCGTCTTCGGCAAGATCCTGCTGACCGTGGTGGGGCTCGCGAGCGGTGCATCGATTGGCCGTGAGGGGCCGACCGTGCAGGTGGGCGCATCGATCATGCTGGCCGTCGCCCGCTTCGGCGGCATGGCGCAGGCGCGCGGGCTGATCCTCGCCGGCTCGGCGGCCGGCATCGCCGCCGCCTTCAACACGCCGCTCGCCGGCATCGTCTTCGCCATCGAGGAAATGAGCCGGACCTATGAGTCCCGTGCGAACGGCCTGGTGTTGACGGCCGTCATCCTTTCGGGCCTTGCCGCGCTCGGACTTGCCGGCAGCTACAATTATTTCGGCTCCGCCGCGGTCGCACCCGCATCGGTACGCGACTGGGAACTGGTGCTGGTCTGCGGCATCGGCGGCGGCGCACTGGGTGCGGCTTTCAGCGGGCTTGCGCTGCATCTCGGTCAGCACGTTCGCCGGTGGGCGCATCCGCAGCCGCTGCGGCGGATGGTGATGCTGGCAGCGGCCTGCGGCCTTGTGGTCGCGGCGATCGGCATCCTCTCGGGCGGCATGACCTTCGGGACGGGCTACGTCCAGGCGAAAGGCGCCGTCGAGGGCAATCCCCTGCCCCTGCTGTTCTTCCTGGAAAAGCTTCTCGCGGGTTTTCTGTCGATGATGTCGGGCATTCCGGGCGGCATCTTCGCGCCGTCGCTCTCCGTCGGCGCCGGCTTCGGCAGCACGATCGGCCAGATCATGGGCAGCAGTATCGCGCTTGCGGCCATTCTCGGCATGGCCGGGTATTTCTCCGGCGTGGTGCAGGCGCCGATGACCGCTTTCGTCATCATTCTGGAAATGACAGGCGACCATCAGGCCGTCATTCCGATCATGGCGGTATCGATGATCGGCTACATCACCTCGCGCATCCTGTCGCGCGAGCCGCTCTATCACGGCCTGTCGCGCGTCTTCATCGCCGCGGCGATCCGGGCCCGGCGCGCCAAGGAAACGGCTGAGAGCTGATCAGGCGAGCAGCCGGGTGATTTCGGCGCCTTGCCTCGGGCCGACGGCATCGGCGATCGTCGTGGAGAACAGCACCTTGCGCGTGGCGTCGGCCACTTTGGCGAAGACGTGGCGGATTTCGCAGGTCTGTTCGCCGTCGCAATCGTCGCATTTGCGGTAGGCGGTGATCGACAGGCAGGGCAGCGGCGCAATCGGTCCGTCGATGATGCGCAGGATCTCGCCGAAGGTGATGGTGTGGGCGGGCTTGAGCAGGAGATAACCGCCCTGCTTGCCCCGGCGGCTGACGACGATGCCGTGATGTTTGAGATCGAGCAGGATCTGTTCGAGGAACTTCTTCGGGATCTTCTGCTGGGCGGCGATATCGGAAATCATCACCGGTTCGTCGGCATCGGCATCCGCCAGAGCCGTCAGCGCCCGCAGCGCGTATTTCGCCTTTTGCGTAATCATCTCAGACCGTCGACACACAGGCGGCGCGCATTTTTCGCGCCGCTTCACACGTATATTCGCCTCTATGGCACAACCAGCATGAACGGAATTTGAACGCGCCGGCAGAACGCCTTGAGGGACAAGCATTTTTGGCCTTGTTTTTCACGCTTGGCCAAGCCCTTGCAAACTACGCCAAATCAGCGCCTTCCGCACCTTTTTCAGCATCACTTCAGATTTCGGATTGACAGGCTGCGTGTAAGTCTACTAATTTGATAGACATTCAGGCTGCCACCGCGGATTCTCCCAGCGGGCGGCTGCTTTTCTGCATCGCGGCAGCTTCGGAGAGATATTTGCTCCTGTGGCCGCAGCTTTCGAAATCCCTTTTTCTGTCCGATCCAGGCCTGAACTGCGATACTCCGGTCAACTAAGGACAGGATTCGCATGACTGTTATCAATCCGAATGCAGAAGCCGAGGCGCTGAACGACAAGCTGGCAGGCCTCGACCTCGCCGGACGTCTGTCGTTGGTGGCAGGCCTTGGCGGCCGCGTGGTGTTCACCACCTCGCTCGGGATCGAAGACCAGGTGATCACCGCCGAAATCGGCACGCACCGCCTGCCGATCGACATTGCGACGCTGGAAACCGGCCGCCTGTTTGCCGAGACGCTTGATCTGATTACCGAGACGGAAGCCCAGTACGACATCCATGTCCAACGCTTCGGGCCTGAGAAGGCCGATATCGACGCCTATGCTGCGCAATACGGCCTCAACGGTTTCTACGAGAGCGTCGAAGCCAGACATGCCTGTTGCGGCGTGCGCAAGCTGAAGCCGCTTGCGCGTGCGCTCGAAGGTGCGACGATCTGGATCACCGGCCTTCGGCGCGGGCAATCGGCCAACCGCGCCGAAACGCCCTTTGCCGAATATGACGCCGAACGTCACCTCCTGAAGGTCAATCCGCTGGCCGACTGGGACATCGAGGCGATCAAGGCCTTCGTTTCGGAAAACGGCGTACCGATCAATCCGCTGCATGCCCGCGGCTATCCCTCGATCGGCTGCGAGCCCTGCACAAGGGCGATCAAGCCCGGCGAGCCGGAACGCGCCGGCCGCTGGTGGTGGGAGCAGGACGAGACGCGCGAATGCGGCCTGCATGTCGCCGAAGAGGCCTCAGCGATCGTCGCACAATAATCACCTTCCCGGCTTACCGGATCAGGGCACGGCGGTCGCCGCAGCCTTGGGGGAAGCGAGCTTCCCCGGGGAGAGCCACAATCGATAAAAGCTTGCGGGCAGCCGCAAGGACCGACAGTCTGGAGTAAGACATGCCCGATAGCCGTCCGGATACGGAACTCAGCAATCCCCAGAGCGCCAAGGCGCCGCTCGACCCGCATCTGAAGGCGCTGGAAAACGAATCCATCCACATCTTCCGCGAAGTCGCGGCCGAATTCGAGCGTCCCGTCATGCTCTATTCGATCGGTAAGGATTCCTCGGTGCTGCTGCACCTGGCGCGCAAGGCCTTCTATCCCGGCCGCGTGCCCTTCCCGCTGCTGCACGTGAACACCGGCTGGAAATTCCGCGAGATGATCGCCTTCCGCGACGAGACCGCGAAGAAGTACGATCTCGATCTGATCGAGCATATCAATCCGCGCGGTGCGGCCGAAAACATCACGCCCTTCACCCATGGATCGGCCGCCTTCACCGACATCATGAAGACCGAAGGCCTGCGCCAGGCGCTCGATGCCGGCCAGTTCGACGCCGCTTTCGGCGGCGCCCGGCGCGACGAGGAGGCGAGCCGCGCCAAGGAGCGCATCTATTCCTTCCGCACGCCGGACCATCGCTGGGATCCGCGCAACCAGCGGCCGGAGCTCTGGAACATCTATAACGGCATGATCCGCAAGGGCGAGAGCGTGCGCGCCTTCCCGCTGTCGAACTGGACCGAAGTCGACATCTGGCGCTACATCCAGGCCGAGGACATTCCGCTGGTGCCGCTCTACTACGCCAGGAAGCGACCGTTCGTCGAGCGCGACGGGATGATGATCCTCGCCGAAGACCCGCGCCTCGAACTTCTGCCCGGCGAAGTGCGTCAGGAAGGCATGATCCGCTTCCGCACGCTCGGCGACTTCCCGCTGACCGGCGCCATCCGCTCTGAGGCCACCACCCTCGAAGAGGTGATTGCCGAACTCGAAATCGCAACGGTGTCCGAACGCCAGGGCCGCGCCATCGACCGCGACCAGTCCGGCTCCATGGAAAAGAAGAAGCGTGAAGGATATTTCTGAGATGACCGTAGTGCAAACCGCCGTCTCGGCCGCAACCGCCGCCAGCCTGCCCGCCGCCGAGCCGCTGAAGGCCCAGCGCGACTCGCGCCCGCTGCGGCTGATCACCTGCGGCAGCGTCGATGACGGCAAGTCGACGCTGATCGGCCGCCTGCTCTGGGATACCAAGGCGGTCAAGGAAGACCAGGCCGCCACGCTGCAGCGCGATTCCACCGGCAAGCAGAACGATCTCGGCCTGCCCGACTTCGCACTGCTGCTCGACGGCCTGCAGGCCGAACGCGAACAGGGCATCACCATCGATGTCGCCTATCGCTATTTCTCGACCGACAAGCGCTCCTTCATCGTCGCCGACACGCCCGGTCACGAGCAATATACCCGCAACATGGCGACCGGCGCCTCGACTGCCGATCTCGCCATCCTGCTGGTCGATGCGCGGCTCGGCATCCTCGAACAGACGCGCCGCCACGCGACGATCGCCTCGCTGCTCGGCATCAGGCAGTTCGTGCTCGCCGTCAACAAGATCGACCTGACGGGCTACGACCGCGCCGGCTTCGACAAGATCAGCCACGAATTCCGCGAATTCGCGCTGTCGCTCGGCGTCAAGCAGATCACTGCCATCCCGATGTCGGCATTGAAGGGCGAGAACGTCGTCTACTCCGGCCAGGCCGCGATGCCCTGGTACAGCGGCCCGACGCTGGTGGAAACGCTGGAGCTTGCCACCGTGCGCTCGTCGCAGACGGTCGGCTTCCGCCTGTCGGTGCAGCGTGTGTCGCGTCCGGGCGAAAGCTTCCGCGGCTATCAGGGCACGGTTGCCGGCGGCTCGGTCAAGCCGGGCGACAGCGTCATGATCCTGCCGTCGGGCATGGTCGCCAACGTCTCCAAGATCGTCACCTTCGATCTCGTGCGCAACGCCGCGGTTGCCGGCGACGCGATCACGCTGGTGCTCGACCGGCAGGTCGACGTGGCGCGCGGCGATATGATCGTTTCGATCGACGCTCAGCCGCAGGTCGGCCTGGCCTTCGACGCGCAGATCGTCGCTCTGCAGCCCGAGGGCATCGAACCCGGCAAGCGCTACTGGCTGAAGAGCGGCAGCCGCCGCCAGCGCGTCCAGGTGCAGCCGCTCAGCCAGCTCGAACTGAAGACCGGCACGTGGAACGCCGCCCAGCGGCTCTACATGAACGCCATCGGCAAAGTCCGGCTCGTCTTCGACGAAGCGGCGATCTTCGATCCCTACGAGCAGAACCGGCAATCCGGCTCCTTCATCCTGATCGATCCGGAGACCAATAACACGGTCGCCGGCGGCATGGTGACCGGCAAACGCAGCGAACTTGGCGGCCTGCACAATGGTGACGCCCGTGTCATCCTCTCGCTGCCGGCCGACCTCGCCGAGCAGATCATGGCGAGCGAACTCTTCGCCAGCCGCAGCCATGAAGCCGAAGTGCGGCGGATGACGGCAGCCGAAGCGGCCGAACTCTGGTCGAGCGCTGCGAGCGATATCTGATAAGAGATAGGGGCTAGCAAGACTGGCCCCTCATGCGAGGCCGAACCCGCTGGCTAAGGGCTGGCGGATTCCTCGCGAAAGGCGCTGTCGCAAACTTCAGTGATGAAATCGATCCGATCCTCGGATGTTGCACGCCGGCTTTCGGCCCGAAGCGGCCTAACCCCTCGGGGGCTTAAGCCCTTGCCTTCTCCGCATTTTCCAAGCCACTTAGGCGCGACCCGCTGTCAGAGCTGAGTCCCAGAAATGGTCACGCCTGTAGGTCGTAGATCTTATGAGCCGCGACTGCGCAAACGAACTTGCCGCGACCGGGCGACCACGGCCCTTGGAAGCGACGTGGTTGTTCTGCAGGCGGTGGCTCACAAGGATGTGATGACGAACGGCGAATATCGGCGGTGGCCAGCGTGTTGTCGTCCAGGGCAGAAAACGAAGGAGTTCTTGCGATGAAGATCCATCCCTTGATTACCGCCGCGTTCTTGCTGATTTCCACCTGCGGCGTTGCCCAGGCGGACGACCACCTTTTCCAGGCGGAACAGCATGGATTGAAGTCCGGCAGCACGGCAGCTTCCACGACGCACGCCTTTACGACCAACAGTGCCGGTCACAGCGGTACATTGGCGCCCGGCCAGGGAAGTCCGTTCACCGGACACGACACCCAGACGCCGGCCACCGACACGGATGCCGCCAACGAGCACGCCAACGTGAAGCCCCGCTGAGGAGGCCAACGGTCACTCAGCGCGAATTGCAATTAGGCTCAGTCCGTTCGGTAGATCGATTTTGAAGGCGCATCGTTTGTGTTTCTTGCGCCTTCATTGTGCATAACGGTCCACTCCCACTCCCACCGAGAATATGTTTGCCTCGGCTTCGTTTTATGGCCACTTTTCTGCCAGTCGGATTCTGGCCGTGTGCTTGGAACTAATGACGGGCGAGACTGTTTCAGCTGTGACTTTGGCATGACGCTGACACGCCCTCCTGGCTGGGTAAGCCTCGATTTTGAGGAGACTTGCATCATGAAATTTTCATCCAGAATTCGTTCAGTCGCGGTTGCGGTTATCGCCGCAGCAGGAATGAGCTTCGCCGGCTCCGCGCATGCCGACAGCGGTACGATCAGCTTCTCAGTCTACAAGGCTGCCTTCTTTGTGGGTGGTTCTGGAGGCGAGGGTACGCTGACCTTCCATGGTCGCCGCTATCCCATCACTGTCGGCGGCATCTCGGGCGGCCTCGCCTTCGGGGCTTCTAAGACCAATTTTCATGGCACGGTTCGCCATATTCGCCGCGCTCGAGATGTGACGGGGGTCTACGGTGCGGCGGGCGGTGGCGGCGCGGTCGGCAAAGGTGCCCAGGTGATCGTCATGACCAATGACAAGGGCGCCCAACTCGAACTCTCAGGCAAACAGGTAGGCCTGCAAGTCAACGCCGATCTCAGCGGTATTGCCATCACGGTAAAGTAAGGGCCGTCGCACCGTTCGTCGTCCCGAAGCGGTCGCGATGCGCAGAGTTGCTAAAACTCTACAGAGAAATCGGGTGGGGGTCGCCGTTGACAGGCTTGCGGCCTTTCAGTGTGCGACAACTCACAGATTGGCCGCTAAACAAAAGCGTTTGCAGAAAATGGGTTTTTCAATTCACGTTTCGCTGATTACCGCTTGCCCGCGGGCTCATCTGAGCACATTCTTAAATTGGATCCTGGCGGTGCGGTAAGACGAGAGGTCAGGCCTGCAACGCTCAATCTCGACCTCGCAGTACTTGACGCGGCGCCTTTGCTCGACTGATCCCGAGCGAGGAGGTTGTCCATGTCCACGCCCTATGTCGACCACCCGCTACAACCGGGCGACCGGGTCCCGAACGTTGAGTTTGATGCAATCTCGCGCGAGGGGAAAATCGCACTTGACGATTTTCGTGGCCGCAGCCCGTTGTTGATCGGTTTGTTTCGGGGCCTGCATTGCCCGTTCTGCCGGCGCCACGTCGCCGCCATGGCATATCTCAACCCGGTACTGCGTGAGAAAGGCGTCCAATCCCTGGCTGTTGTAAACACCCCGGTCGAACGCGCGCGGCTCTATTTCCGTTACCATCCGATAGCCGATCTTCTTGCTGCTTCCGACCCGGTACGGGCTTCGCACCAAGCCTTCGGCTTACGCGAGGTCGGGATCGACACGCTCATGGCGATACGGATCGATCTTCCGGGCGAGTTGCCCGAGCCTATGGGCGTGAGGGCAATGGACCGAATTCTCAACGAGAAGGAAGGATATCAAATGACGGAAGCCGATGAGCAGATGATGACCGCCGATCACGGGCAGCTTGTCGGTCAGTTCCTCATCGACCGGGAGGGAATCGTACGCTGGAGCTTCACTGAAGCTCTGGAGCCCGGGCTACAAACATTCAAGGCACCGAATTCCCAGGAATTGATGTCGGTAGCTTCCCAAGTCGCACCTTGAGAGAAAAACTCGCTCGACGCCCACCGCCCGGGTGGTGCTCAGTGAGTTCCGGAACTGCTGCGACCTTTTGCGGTGGAACACTCCGCATCACGCGGATATATAGGTCATGCTGCGTTGGCTTTTTAGCGGTAACCGATGCCCAATTCTCCCGATTCCTCAGGTGAAAGCGTTAGCAGCTCGATCTCGGGTCGCAATCAGCCAGCAGATCCGGCGGCGCAAGCGGCTGCCTCGGATTCACCAGACATTACCCCAATCGACAACCCGCAACCAGCCCACGGATCCTTCGGCCAAACCAGACAGGCCGTGAGCAATCTATTCCGGGCGCTGCGTCACGATTTGCAGGCAAGTTCTGCCTTGGCGAAGAGCAGGACGGCCGCTTCGGGTTTGAGGCGGAAGCTACGGAGGTCGATGCGGCTGGCAGCCACATCAGCTCCAACAAGTTGGATGACCACTGCTCTAGCCAGAGCCGGAGGCGGAATTCGCGTTCGGCGTCTCAATCCGGCTGAAAGCAGCCAGCGCCGGTCGCTTCTGGCGGGCTGGCGAAAACTCGCTCTCGGGTTAACCCTTCTTGTCTGCCTCCTCGTCGGAAGTGTGCTGGTGTGGGCACTGAAAGACGTGCCCTGGAGCGAAATCCGGGATGGAACCTTGAAGCCGGTCGTGGTGCTGGAAACCGCCGACGGCGCGCCATTGGTAAGACAGGGGCCTTATCAGGGCCCATATGCGCGCTACGACCAGTTTCCGCCCCATCTGATTGATGCCGTCCTTTCGATCGAGGATCGCCGGTTCATGGATCATTTCGGCGTCGATCCCAGGGGTATCGGCAGGGCGTTTCTGCGGAACTTGGAGGCCGGCTCGGTGGTGGAGGGTGGCAGCACCATCACCCAGCAACTCATCAAGCTGCAATACCTCGACAGCGATCGAACGATAAAACGAAAGATCCAGGAGCTTGTCATCGCACTCTGGCTAGAGTGGAAGCTCGGCAAGCATGAAATCCTGACGCGCTATCTCAACAGCGTCTATCTTGGCGCCGGTGCGACCGGCATGCCTGCCGCCGCGCGCATCTATTTCAACAAGGATATCGGCGCCCTTGACCTGCCGGAGTCGGCGATGCTGGCGGGGCTGCTGCGGGCGCCCAGCCAATGGAATCCCATCGACAATTTCGAAGGCGCCCGACAGCGCACCATGGTCGTTCTCGACGCGATGGCGGCCAATGGCAAGATCACCGCGCCAGAGGCGGCGGAGGCCAAGACGAGCTTTGCCAAGCTGCATCCAACGACGCCGACCCCTCGCTCCGGGAGCTGGTTTGCAGACTGGATTTCGCCGCAAGCAAGCGAAATCGCCGGCTCCTCGCCAGGTTCGACGACGGTGCGCACGACGCTGGTGCCGCAGTTGCAACAGATCGCCGAAAGGATCGTGAAAAGGTCCTTGGACGGTGAAGGAAAAACCGTGGGAGCGTCGCAGGCCGCTTTGGTTGCGATGACGCCGGACGGCGCGGTCGTCGCGATGGTTGGAGGGCGTGATTACAAGGCGAGCCAGTTCAACCGCGCCGTCACTGCGATGCGCCAGCCGGGCTCCACCTTCAAGCTGTTCGTCTACTACGCAGCATTGAAGGCTGGGCTCACCTTGTCTGACCAGATTCTGGACGCGCCAATCGAAATCGACGGCTGGTCGCCGGAAAATTCCGGCGGCAACTATAGTGGCTGGGTGACGCTCGCCGAGGCGTTCGCGCGATCGCTCAATGCCGCGTCGGTGGCGCTTGCCCAAGAGGTCGGTCTGGACAATGTGATTGCCGCGGCGCGCGAACTCGGCGTCGATGCGCCACTGGCCGACACGCCGTCGTTGGCGCTCGGTACCTCCGAAGTCAATCTGCTCAATCTCACCAGCGCCTATGCGTCCGTCCAACTCGGCAAGGCCCCCGTCAAGCCATGGGGTATCATCGATTTCCAAGCCGCAGGGCAGCCCAAGGCCTTTCGCGTTGGCGCACAATCAAAGCCGAGTGTCGATCTTTCGCCTTACCAGTCCGATCTGCTCGGGCTCCTGCAGCTGGTGGTGGAGCGCGGCACTGGACGGGGAGCAGATCCCGGCACCTTTGCGGCCGGCAAGACCGGCACCAGCCAGAACAATCGTGATGCCTGGTTTGTCGGCTTCACGGACGCCTTGGTCGTCGGTGTCTGGGTCGGCAATGATGATGACGCGCCGATGAAGGGGGTAACGGGCGGCGCCCTGCCAGCCCATCTCTGGCGGGACTTCATCCGCGAGGCGACAACAGAACCGACGCTGAACGGCGTGCGATCGACCGAAGCAGTCGTCGATGGTCAAGGCGCACCGCAGTCCTGCAACATTAGCGCCTGCTCGCGCAGTTACCGCTCCTTCCGCCCATCCGATTGTACCTATCAGCCCTATTCCGGGGGCCGAAGGCTTTGCGAAAAGTGATCTGGTTCGGCAGAGACCCAGCCGCGGGGACTACTTGCCAAAAGCGTTTTTCAGCGCATCGACGATGACGCGGACCGAGGGGACGTCTTTGATATCGGCATGGACAACCAGCCAGACCTCTCTTGTCAACGGCTGTTCGGTCTCGATGCGCTGAAGACCGCTCGACTTCGCGACGGCGAAATCGGGGAGCATGACGACACCTGCACCAAGGCTTGCAGTTGCAGCCTGAAACTCCAGAACGGACGACCTCACGGCGATCGGCCGGCCGGCGGCCAGTTCGATCAGCCGCAATTGCTGCGGCGAGGCGTTCATGGTTTCGTCATAACCGATGAAGGTCCAGTCCGACGGTGGAACCGTTTCGTGATAGGTCTTCGATGCGTAGAGATGAAAGCTTGTCTCGCCGAGCTTGGCGATAGCGTAATCTCCGTCCTCCGGACGCGACATTCGCACGGCGATATCCGCCTCCCGCCTGTTCAGCGAGGCGAGGCGCTTTTCTCCGACAAGCGTAATCTCGACGCCGGGATGGTCTCGCCTGACGACTGCGATCGGTTTTGCAAGCAGCATGCTCGAGAGCGCGGGAGGGGCGCTGATCCTGACATGGCCGCGCAATTCGGTGGCGCTGCTGCGACCAAGCTGCTCGATCGCCGCTGTCTGGACGGCGGCGAGAGCGGCGTATCTCGCAACCTGCTCTCCGTCCGAAGTCAAGATGATGCGGCGTCCGCGGCGGTCTATGAGTTTGCGTCCGAGACTGGATTCGAGCGACGAAACGCGCCGACTGACGGTGGCATGTTCGACGCCGAGTTGTCTTGCTGCACCAAGCAAGGTTCCCGACTGCGCGAGCGCCAGGAAATGCCGAAGGTCATCCCAATCGAGCTTTGTGAAATCTCTCCCAGTCATTGTGCAGTAATAGGGAATTTTCACCCATTACGCCATCGCTTAATTTGTCCGGGCCAAAGGAGAGCACGAGCGATGACCGACCAGATTATATGGCTGAACGCCCCCGGCGACATCAACCAGTTCCATATTGAGCAGCACCGGTGTGACGATCCCGGCGATGGCGAGATCAGAATCCGTCATGAGGCGATCGGAACGAACTTTCTCGACATTTATCACCGGAAAGGCATCTACCCGATGCCGTCCTACCCCGCGGTGATCGGCGCCGAAGCGGCTGGAATTGTCGAGGCCGTTGGTCCGGGCGTCTCAATGTTCGAGAGAGGTGATCGCGTCGCCTATGCCGGGCCTCCGGTCGGCGCCTATCGCTCCGCGCGCAACATCGCCGCTGAAAGGGCGATCAAGCTGCCGGATACCGTTTCGGCTAAAACGGCAGCGAGTTCGCTCCTCAAAGGCATGACCGCCTACATGCTGTTGAAGAAGACCTATGATGTGCATGCCGGAAACCACGTTCTGATCCATGCGGCCGCGGGCGGGCTCGGCAGCATCCTCGTTCGCTGGGCCAAATCGCTCCAAGCCACCGTGATAGGGACGGTCGGCTCCTCCGAAAAAGCAGCCCTCGCCGCCTCGTGCGGCGCCGATCATCTGATCGTCGGACGCGGCGCCGATATCGTTTCGGACGTGAAGCGGTTGACGAACGGGCTCGGCGTCGACGTCGCCTATGACGGGATCGGCGGCGACACGCTTCTCAAAAGCCTACGCTCCGTCCGCCCATTCGGCATGGCCGTCACCATCGGTCAGGCCGCCGGCACCATTCCACCGGTGCCTGTCGAGGAACTTCGCCCGGGCAAGGCGCTCTGCCATCCGAGCATCATGGCCTGGTGCGCTGACGTCGGACAGTATCGCGAGGCTGCTCTCGCTGCCATCGGGGCAATGGAAACTGGGATCGTTTCGCAGATCGGTGCCGAATACCGTCTGGCCGACGTTGCGGAGGCGCACGAAGAGATGGAATCCGGGCGCGCGGCGGGCAGTATCCTGCTGATCCCTTGATGGCTCGAGAAAGAACACCGGCAGAGATCATGGAGCGACGGCGCTTCCGATCCGCGCGGCGGCTGTCGACGGGCTGATCCGCGCGGGCGATTCACAGCGACCAGCCGGAGCCATCTATCCAAAAAATGGCATTATCTTATCCATTCCGGCCATCTACAGCGAGAAAACCTGTTCCGATAGAGTGCAGCCAGTCGAGGGGGCGATCGGCACCAGACCGGCCCGCGCCCTGCTTCGCAACGCCGGACTGTCCGGCCGGCGTCGAGTGACGGGAAAGGATGAAAGACATGTCTACAGACAACAAGCCACTGATCGCAGTCACGGGTGCAACGAGCAAACAGGGGCGCAGCGTCGTTGCGACGCTTCTTGAAAGCCAGCGTTTCCGCGTCCGTGCGCTCACTCGAAGAAAGGATTCGCCCGAAGCTTTGCGTCTCGAGAAACTCGGCGCGGAAATCGTCGCCGTGCCCCTCGAACTCGGCCTTCAGAAGGAGTTCGTTGCGGCATTCAAAGGCGCGGACGGCGCGTTTCTGATGACGCCGCCGATCGCCCCGCCGGAGACGACCGAAGCTCCTCTCGGCCGGCAACTGGCGGATGCGGCCGTGGAGGCCGGCGTCGGGCACATTGTCTTCAGCACGCTGGAGGATGTCGACAAGATCACCGGTGGAACGAAATACGCGCCGCATTTTACCGACAAGGCGCGCGTTGCAGATTACATTCGCGGCGTGCCGATCTCTCATTCCTTCGTCATGCTGGCATTCTTCTATACAAACCTTATCGAGTATTATGCGCCGCGCATGGAAGGCGACACCCTGCTCTTGCCGATTTATCTTCCGGAAGATTTCCCAGCGCCTTTCGTCGATCCGCTGACGGCGACCGGGCCTGTTGTCCTCGAAATTTTCTCAAACCCCGAGCGCTATAACGGCAAAACGCTGCCGATCGTCGGCGATATCATCTCTCCGCGGGAGATGGTCGAAACTTTCCAACGCGTTACCGGCCTCAAGGCCGAGTATCGGAATGCTTTCACCAGGGATGGCCTGCTGCACTATTTTCCGGAATTTGCCGCCAACGAATTTTTTGTTCGTGAGCTTCTCGGGATGGTCGAATATGCGGTCGAATATGGCTATTTCGGCAAGGAGCACGATCTCGAATGGAGCCGACGGCTCAATCCCCAGACCCTCAACTGGGAGCAGTTTCTGCGGACGACGGGATGGCGCGGCGACAAACGGTCTTTCGGAGGTTGAAGCTGTCTCGCACAAGTGCGGCAGCGCTTGCGTGGCAACGACATACTTGAGGTAAATGCTTACGACGGCCGGATTCCCGGCAGCTTGGCAATCTCGGCGGCAAGAAAGTCGACGAGGAGCCGAACGCGGGCAATGGCGGCACGCTCAGGAACAATCAGCAAGCTCAGCGGAACCGGCGAAGGCCGATAGTCTCCAAGCACCACCTCCAGCCGGCCGTCGTCGAGCAGATCGTGAACCAGCCACAGATGTGTAGGACCAATGCCGCGTCCGGCAGCAAGGGCTTCGCGCGCCGCAAGCCCGTGATCGACACGCAGCCGGCCGCCGACCGGGATGACCAAGCTGGCGCCATCGGGAGAGGTAAGAAGGAGCTGATTGCTGCCGGCTACGTTGGACATCACGACGGTTTCGTAACGTAACAGATCGGCCGGGCGCTCCGGCCGTCCCCGGGCGGACAAATAGGCCGGAGCGCCGACCAGCAGCCGCTGGCTCTCTCCGACCGCATGAAGTTTCATCGAGCTGTCGGCGAGAGGTCCAAGGCGAAGCGCCACGTCAACGCCTTCGCGAACCAGATCGATGCGCTCGTCCGTCAGGTTGAGGTCGATGCGGATGTCCGGATGCTTGTCCTGGAAGTCGAAGATCATGCGCGTGACATGCATCACACCGAGCGCAGCCGTACAGGAAAGCCGAACAGCGCCCGCCGGAGCCTGACGGGCATCTCTGGCTTCCTCGGCAGCCTGTTCGACCAGGCGCAAGATCTGCAGGCAGTTGGTATAATAGCGACTGCCCTCCTCCGTCAGGGTGACGCGACGGGTGGTGCGGCTGAGCAGCGGCACACCGACAGCCTCCTCAAGCTCATTGAGGTGCCGCGTCACGGTGGATTGGCCGACGCCGAGCTCCTTTGCGACCATCGACAGGTTGCCGCGCTCGGCGACCCGCACGAAGGTGCGCATCCTGTCGAAGGACAATCCCGCGTTATCCATTTTTCAGCACAGTGGTGGCCATCCTGTCCATATACGGAATAATCCTCGCTGTGCCCAGACCTCAAGGCCCAACTCGACTTCCATTATGGCGGCACGTGCCAGATTATCGGGTCGAACCGCGCGGCACGATCGAAAAGCCGCAGTCGACCCTGTCTTCCTCGAGCGGCTCGTCGTGGATGGCGCGCAGCAGCATGTCAGCGACACGGCGGCCGATATCCTGGCGCGGTAGGTGCACCGTCGTCAGCGACGGCTCGATGAAGGGCGAAAATTCCAGATCGTTGAAGCCGCAGATGCCGACTTCCTCCGGCACGCGGATGCCGCGCGCTTTGCATTCGATCAGCACGCCGAAGGCCAGTTCGTCGCTCTGGGCAAAGACGGCATCGACATCGGGCACACGCTCGAGCAGGCGGGAAAACAGCTCCCTGCCGAGGGCGACGCGGCTCGGCGCATCCCCGCCGATGATGAGAGCCTCCTGGAAAAGGCCGGCTTCCCGCATCACCGCCTCATAACCGGCAATGCGCCGGCGCGAGCGGACATCGCCGCCGCGGCCGATGAAGGCAATCCTGCTATAGCCTCTCGACAACAGGAAGCGGGTCGGTTCGGCGCCGGCCGAATAATGATCGAGGCCGACGACCAGGCTTTGGGGTTCCTGGCTGAGATCGGTGACATGGGCGATGGGACAGGCGGCGCTCGCCATCAGCGGCAGAAGATCGCCGTAGGATTCAGCGCCGGCGATGACGACGCCGGCCGGCTTCTGCGTCAGGATGGATTTCAGCAGGCCGGCTTCGCCCTCGGAATGGTGCAGCGTGCTGGAATATTGCACGGTGAACTCCGTGCCGCGGAAACAATCCTCGATGCCGATCATCAGGGCGGCGAAGCCGTACTGGTGCAAGGCCGGGGTGATGACGCCGACAATGCCGTTATGGCGGCCGGCCAGCGCCCGGGCGGCAAGATTGGGGATATAGCCCATCTCCTCGACCGTGCGCAGGATCTCTTCGCGCAGATCCTCCGAGACGATTTCGGGGTTGCGCAGCGCGCGCGAAATGGTGATCGGACTGACGCCCACCTTCTTCGCCACATCGCTCAGCTTCACCTGCATCCCGCGCTCGGCTTTCCGTCTCCGCTCCACCGAATTCTTCATCGCCCCTCAGATGCCGCCGACGAGACTCGCCTGCGGCCGATTCCCCGGTCATTACTTCCTGACCAAGAAATAATTTAGAGTCTACTAACTTTTGTGTTCGCAGCCGGTTCCTGGGATACGATTCCATGCAGGCGCTGGACGGTTTGCTTTACGACACAGGTTGAAGCGACGCTCGGATCACCGCACCGCCCTGAAATGGCGCGTCACTCCTTGGAGACGGCCTCTCTCTCCCTGGCGCCCCCCCGGGCGATCGCAGGTTCCGAGATCTGTAATCCGGCCGGGAGCAGCGGTCGGCGCCACGCTTTGGCAGCGAAGATTAAACTTCAGTAATGTCTGACAAATCGGCAATATAAACATGATCAATATTTAATTTGTAAAGCCGTCCGGCGCGATCATATTAATCCCGAGCGCGAATTCTTCTTGCCCTCCCCGATCGTCGCCTCCCGACGATCCGCGCCGGCGAACACAGGAATTGGCGCACCTCATCCGACGCCAGGTCCGAGACACGGAACTACGACGCCATCACAAGCCAACGCTCTCGCAAGGGATCACCACCATGTCACGTATTCTCAGCAAACATCGCACAGCAGGACTTGTCGGGGCCGCCATTATCGCCGGCGCGGCATGCCTGCCCTACGCCATCAATTCGTCCAGCGCCTTTGCCGCACCATCGGACACGGGCGGCATTCTCGCCCCGAGCGGCTCCTTCGCCTCCGTCGTCGACGCCGACAAGCCTGCCGTCGTCACCATCACCACGACGATGAAGACGACGGATGTCAGCGCCGATCAGCAATCGCCGATGGACGAGCAGTTCCGCCAGTTCTTCGAGGACCAGGGTATTCCGCTGCCACGCCCGGCGCCGCAACAGCGCGGCTCCCAGCATGCGATGGCGCTCGGCTCCGGCTTCATCGTCAGCCCGGACGGCGTGATCGTCACCAACAACCATGTCATCGACAATGCGCTCGACATCAAGGTGACGCTCGACGACGGCACAGAACTTCCGGCCAAGCTGATCGGCACCGATCCGAAATCCGATGTCGCCGTGTTGAAGGTCGAGGCGGGCAAGCCGCTGCAGACCGTCGCCTGGGGCGATTCCGACAGGCTGAAGCTCGGCGACCAGATCCTGGCGATCGGCAATCCCTTCGGCATCGGCACCACGGTGACGGCGGGCATCGTTTCGGCGCGCGGCCGCGACCTGCACAGCGGGCCCTATGACGATTTCATCCAGATTGATGCGCCGATCAACCACGGCAATTCGGGCGGCCCGCTGGTCGATCGTGAGGGCAAGGTCGTCGGCATCAACACCGCCATCTATTCGCCGAACGGCGGCAGCGTCGGTGTCGGCTTCGCCATTCCCTCCGACGAGGCCAAGGAGATCGTCGCCAAGCTCGAGAAGGACGGTTCGATCAATCACGGCTATCTCGGCGTGCAGATCCAGCCGGTCACGAAAGACGTCGCCGATGCCGTCGGCCTCGACAAGACCGGCGGCGCGCTGGTGGCTGCCGTCTCCGCCGATACGCCGGCCGCCCATGCCGGACTGAAGCCCGGTGACATCGTCACATCGGTCGGCGGCGAGACCGTCAAGACGCCGAAGGACCTGTCGCGTCTCGTCGCCGATCTCTCGCCCGGCACGCAAAAGTCGCTCGGCGTCTGGCGCGACGGCAAGGAGATCGATCTCAACGTTACCGTCGGCGCCAATGCGGATGGCCAGAAGCAGGCTGCGGCGACAAGCCCGGAAGCGCAGGGCCAGTCCTCCGGCCAGCCGAGCCTCGGCATCGGCCTTGCCGAGCTGACGCCGGATGTGCGCCAGCAGCTCAACCTGCCGCGCTCGGTCAGCGGCGCGGTGGTCGCCAGCGTCAATCCGGACAAATCGGCCGCCGCCGCCGGCATCCAGTCGGGCGACGTCATCGTCTCGGTCAACGACCGGCCGGTGCACAATGCCCGCGATGTCAAGGCTGCAATCGCCGAAGCCGGCAAGGCCGGCCGCAAATCCGTGCTGCTGCTCGTCGAACGCGACGGGAATAAAACCTTCGTCGCCGTACCACTTGCCGCGGCCTGAGAGCCGAGTCCGGCAGCAACACCTTCATTGCCGTTCCCTTTGCCGCGGCCACAGCCCCTCATCCGCCTGCCGGCACCTTCTCCCCGTAAACGGGGCGAAGGGGACAAGCCGCGACCTCTCGGTCGCTCGCCAAAAGTCTCGTAAGGCACGTCCCCTCTCCCCGTCAGAACGGGGAGAGGGTTAGGGTGAGGGGCAAGCCATCGACACGGATCGGACAGCAGTGGCACAAGGCCGAGGATGACGTCGGGATCTATGGCTGTCCGGCTCCGGTACAGAGCTGCGACCAGCCCTCGTAGCGCATGGTAAATGCCGGCATTTCTGATGAAAAACCAACAGACCGCCGGTTTTTCGTGCCGGAAAGCGACACGGAAACAAGGTGTTGCGCCATTGCCTGACATTCCCGCCGACGGGCCGTCAACTCCCGCTGGACGAATTAACCCTACTGCCTTACCTTAATATCAGCATCAACTTGAATACATCCCGCCCTGTGACATCGTATTTTCATGATCGCTAATTTGTTCCGGCACGGCGCGCCGGAACGGTGACCCGCCTTTCCCGAAGGGGACCGGCTTCATGCATCAAGCAGCGCCGCAACATCAAACGGAGGGGTATGCCATGAATAACATTGTGGAATTTCGTGCCAAATGCCCGAATGACAAAGATCTGGCCGACTGCCGGGAAGCGCTTGAACCGCAGGTGATGAAGATCGTCGCCGAAGCTGTCGGCAGGGGCTATCCGCCAGCCGAAGCGGCCATGGTGGTCGCCGATATCGCCGACGACTATATTCTGATGCTATCGCGCGAGCTGCGGCATTGATGGCTCGGCGTGCGCGGACAGATCGGCACGCCGATAAGCCGGAAGCAAGGGTAGAGTGGACCGCGCAGCGCCTGCCGGGGTAGCAGGGGGTACAGGAGACGAGACCGACCGCGCGGCCCGGCGATCTAACGCCGGATAGTGCCGGAAGTTCCGGCTCCGGCGTTATCGCCATTTCGGCTGGGGCGGCGGCGCATTGGCCCGGATCTCATGCAGCGGCGCGTGAGACCCGAGCAGCTTTTTCAGCTTCTTCTCCTCCGCCGGGCCAATCCCGAACTTGCGGCAATGCTCGGCAACGTCATGCTCCCGGGGGCCGGGAACGCGAACTTGGCGGTTGCTCATGCTCTTCATGTCCGTTTCCTCCTTGAAGAGGATAACAAACAGGCGGCGGTTTTGTTCGTTAGTAAAGTCTAATTTTAAGTAAGGCGTCGGAGGCGGCAATATATCAGCCGCGCTGGCGCCGTTTTGCTGCATATGACTTGCCGGGCCGAACAGCGCAAAGATGGCGCACCGCTCAACTGATCTTCAGCCAATGCCTGAGCGCCGCCACCGCCCCATCACTGGCATAGGCAATGACCCCGCCCGTCGTCAGCCCGGCGAAGGCAATCAGCCCCGAGATGCCATAGCCGATCGATTTCATCCGTTTCCATTCTTCCAGCGCCGGGCCGACCGTCTCCTGGTTCTTCACGACGGTTTCCTTGAGCGTCACGATCTCGGCGCGGATCTGCGCATCGGCTCCGCCTGTCATCGCCACCCTGGTGTCGAGATGGGCGATCTGCCTTGCCTGTTCGTCGAGCCGCTTGTGGATCACGGCGCGGCTCTCATGGGCATTGGCTTTTTCGTCGCCCATTTCCTGGCGCAGTAGCGCGACGTTCTCCTCGATGCCGGTCAGCCTTCCCTCGACGCGCCCGAGGGCGCGCAGGATATCGTCGTTGGATGTCATATCGGGCCACCTCAGGAATTGAATTTCAGCTTCTCGGACTGGGCAATGCCGTTCGAAATCTGGTCGATCATGATCGGCTGCGGGTGGATGAAGGAGACCGGCGAAAGCTCGCCGACGGACGGCGCCGGACGCACCACTGAGCCCACAGGCATGACGACGGCGCTCACGCCTTGATAGGTGATGACGTTGCCGGCGATGCTGGCGACGACCTGCGTGCTCAGGCGCGCCAGGCCGTCCGGACCGGAATAGATGTGCAGCGTCTGTTCCGGCCTGAAGATGCTCGCATCGGCGACGACGATCTGGTTGTAGGTGGTAACGCCGTCAGTTCCAGCCTGCGCGGTCAAAGTCGTGCTCGCAAGCTCCAGCATGCCGGGCCAGACGCCGCCTCTCGAGGGGGAGACCCAGGCTGCGTAGGTATCGATTGCCGCGTCGCAACAAGCCGATGTCTGCGCAAGGATATCGTCGCGAAGCCGCCATTTGCCCGAAGCGTCCGTTCCGTCCGAGGGCCAGCTGTTGTTGGTTCCATAGACCTGATACTCGGCCCTGAGGCCGAGATCGTTGCAGGTGATGGTCCCGGTCGCCGGCGAAGTGCCGCCGGCGAAACTGTAGGTGAAGGTGTTGGCGTCGACGACCGATATTACATAGCTTCCATTGTAAGCGGTCGGCGTTGCTCCCGAGATACTGACGGTCTGGCCTGTCGCAAGTCCGTTGAGGCCGCTTGCGATGGTCGCCGTGGCGACCGTGCCGACCGAGGTCAGCGTGATGTTGCGTGTGACGGTCGTCCGCCCGAGCGGCGGGAAGGCAACGATTCTGACGCCGGCATATTCGGCGCGCAGGCGGGTGACCAGGGAGCGGTAATTGGTGGTGAAGAACTGCGTATAGGTCGAGGCCGTGTCGTTCTGCCCCATCTGGTTTGTTATGACCGTGAACGGCCATTTATTGCCGTTGAAGGCGATGATTTCGCGGATGATGTCTCGGCGCCTGGTCGCGATCGAGGAGCCGCTGCCGGTATATTCCCGGACGGAACCGGCACCCGGCATGCCGATCAGGCAATGGGGAATGCGGCCCGGGCCACCATCCCTATCGAGCCAGCGGCGCAGCCAGCCGAGATTGCCGCGCGTATCGGCTGCGGACGAATATTCCTGGCGCGCCTCGCCGATGCTGTCGACGAAAGCCAGCGCGACCGGCCTTCCATCCCAGTCGCCCTTGGCGACCATGAAATCGGCCCCCCAATATTGCGGCTGCGCCTGCGTGCCGTAGCCGGTATCGAGGCTGGCGGTGCTGTCGGCGAGCGGGCTATCCTTGAAGGCAAGCAGCGAGGCGAGATCGCCGGCGCCCCAGACGCGTTCGCCGCGATGTTTCTGCATGCGATAAACCGGCCAGATCTTCTCGCCGACGGCGGTGTGATAAAACAGCCAGATTTCGATTTCGCTTTCCGGCGCCACGTCAGGAATGGTCAGCTCGTCCGTCCAGGCGCCGTTCGTCTGGTCGGCGACGGTTACCGTGTCGAGCCCGGCGAAGGTGCACCGGTAGAAGACGCCGGCGACGCGGACGAACATGGCGTCGGCGACCACGGAATTGCCCGGCGTGCCGATCGTGCCGGTGACGACGGTTTCCTGCGGCGAATTTCCGCCTTCCGTCGAGGCGAAGCCGGAAAGATGGAAGCGGAAGGTCCGCGTCTTATATTGCGGCGTGTTGACGACGATCTTGGTGCAGACATAATTCGTGCCGGAGGCGGCGGTGACGATCGCGCCCGACGGCATGCGGTTGCGGGTGGCGAAGAACATGTAGCGGTCGGGGTCCCCGGCGCTGCCGCCCGCGCCGTTCAGCATCGGATTGGCAAGGGCGAGCGAAATGGCATTCATCATCGGCGTGTTCCGTATCGGCTGGTGAGGTCATCATAGAATTTGACGCTGCGCTCCTGGCGGGCGTTGGCGCGGTCGAGCGCCTGGCGCTCGCGGGCGAGGATCGCAATCAGCGGCTCGCCTTCAAGGACGGGCGCATGCGCTTCCTGCTTTCTGAGATCGTCTGGCAGCGGCGGCAGCACGATGCCCGCTGCCGCCTGCCCGCTCGCGACCGCCGCCTTGTTCAGGCGCTCAGTGGCGGAGCAGCCAGTCACGGTCAGCAGCAGTGACAGCGCAAGCGCGGTTCTTTTGCGAAAGCTCGAGTTCATAGGATCGGATCTCGTTTTCCAATGTGTTTCTGGCGTCCTGCTCGGCGGCCTTGGCGGCCTCCAGGCGCTTGCGGTGCTCCTCGCCGGCGCCGGCCGCTGCATCGCGCTGGCGCTCCATCTCGGCCGCCCTGGCTTCGGCCGCGGTCTTTTCGGACATAAGGACGTAGCCGGCGCGCGCTTGACGCGCCGCCGAGGGGTAGCCGATCGAGACCGCATAGAGGTGATAGAGCACGAGGCCTGCGGCGATGCCGGCACCCATCTTCAGCGCGTCGAGAAGGCCGAACATCAGATGCCCTCCAGGCAGAAGGCGCGCTCCTTCTGCCGGCGGCGCGTCAGGCCGGGAAAGGTGATGCCGGCGGCGCGGTTCCATTTAAGGAGAGCCTCACAGCCCTCGGCCGTCCGGCCCTGATTGATGAGCTTCACCGCGCTCGAGCCGCAGGCCGCCCTCACGCCGACATTATAGGCAAAGGAGGTCAGCGCCACGAAGCGGGCATCCGGAAGCGGGGCCGTCACGCACCGCTCTATGCCATTGGCATACTGCTGCAGCTCGAGCGAAAGCAGCGCCTTGCACTCTCCCACCGTCTTATAGTCACCCGGCTTCACACCGTTGGTGCTGCCGTAGCAGATCGTCCACGGCTGGCCTTGAGTGGCCGGATCCGGATAGGCGTGCTGCCGGAGCCCTTCGAAGCTTCCGACCAATGCAACGGCCATCGCGGCAGCGGCGCTACCTTTCTTGAGCCTGTTCATCTTTGAGATTCTCCTGATGAATGATGCGCGCGATCGGGGACATCAGAAGGATGGCGATCGACAGCCATTTCGGAATGAAGTCATCGAGGTACGGCACGACATACGGCAGCAGCTCGAACAAGCCTGCCAAATAGACGCACCACATGGACAGCGACCACGTGAGCACGCGGCGCTTGTTGCGGATCAATTTCATGGGATTTTTGCCTCAGCGTCGGCGGCTTATTAGAGTACTCACAAGTACACTAATAGTTGTCTCTTGATAAAGTGTTCGCGCCGAGGTTACTTGGCCGCATGCGTTCACTTCAAAATTCGGGTAAAGTCGAAGGTATCGATACCGTCAGAGCGGTTGCCGCCCTGTCTGTTGTATTCGCGCATCTTCTTGGCCCCTCGATGCCCGGACTTTCGAAATACCTGTTCACAGGCCATCCGGCGGTGATTGCCTTCTTTGTGGTTTCCGGCTTCTGCATCCATTACCCGTACCGGACCCGCATGCTTCAAGTCGGGCCATTTCTTGCCGGCCGCTTTATTCGGATAGTGCCGCCAGCCGCCGCAGCGTTCATCTTGGCGCAATCGCTGGGGATGCGAGCCTATAATCCGATCGACGGCTATATTCTCTGGTCCGTCGTTTGCGAGGCCGTTTACTACTGCCTGTATCCGCTTATCCTAGCCACCTCTCGCCGGATCGGATGGCCCCTGCTCATCGCGGCATCTGTCCTGGCCTCATATGGTGTGGCGATAGGCGTTGGCTCTGACCAATACGGAAACGCCAAAGCCTACGGGCCACAACTCAATTGGGTCGTCGGGCTCCCCGCATGGCTCCTCGGCTGCTACCTCGCCGAAAATCTCCATCGTCTGAAGCTGCCAGGCAATGTCTGGAGCTGGCGCGCCGGGACTGCCGCAACTGCGTCCGCTCTTTATTGGGCGACGATGAACTCCGCCGCTGGCTTTTACCTCACCATGGTGCCGTTCTCGGCACTCGCCGGTTGTTGGATTTTGGCGGAGATCAGGAACGCCTCTGAAAAAGGCCCTATCCATGCCTTGGAGGCCATCGGTGGCGCCTGTTTTTCAATTTATCTCGTCCACGTGATTGCGGCCGGGGCGATTGGATGGTTCGTAACGACGCCGATCGTCGTTTGCGCCCTGTCGCTGGCGCTCGTCTATCCGTTCTACCGATGGATCGAAAAGCCGTGCCATGCCGCCGCTCGCCGTGCCAAAGCAACGATGGAGCAGTTGGAGGCAAGACGCCGCTTGGAAGAACGGGATGGGATCGCCATACGCGACGGTGCGTAGCCCCTCAAAGGTGCTGACGGCAGCGATTCCTGCGGCAGCGATCGCGTTACCTACTTCGGGTGGCCTACCATTGGCTAAGTCTCCAATGCTTGAAGCAGCACCGCCCCGATACTACGCCACGTACTATCACATCTGATTAGACGCGGTATTTAACGACTTTCGCCGGCGAGCCAACGGCGATTGCATAGTCGGGAATATCGGTCGTAACGACGGAGTTTGCTCCGATCACGGCTCCCGTCCCTATCGTAACGTTCATCAATATTTTGGCGCCCGCACCAATCCAGACATCATCACCAATTTCGACAAAGCCGATTTCGGCCTTTTGAAGCCTGATTGGAACGTCTCGTCTGATACCGTGGCTGTGATCGATGATCTGGACATCTGAGCCGATCAGGACATCATTGCCAATTGATATCCGGTTTTTCGCCGTGATGATGTTGCGCCGGCCGATTACGGTGTTGTTGCCGATGAAGACTTTGGGCTCTGGCATTGTAAGTTGGAAGAACGACTGGTCTTGGATGGTGACGTTATCGCCAACCTCAAGGACGGCATGACCGACCAGGCGAAACTCGGCGCTGGGCTTCACCACGAGATTTTCGCCAGCCGCTGTGAAGTAGCGGAAGCGCTTATAAGCAGTGACGAGCCGCTGGATTACGCCGCCTCGATTACGATACGATGCTTTGTCGACCTGTGCCATTTCTACTCCTGGCGTGATGGCAGCATGTCAAACACAGGTGTGGAGCTTATTCAAGAGCCCCTTCCGCAGGGGAAATGGAAACCATCGGTCCAGATCCAGATGCTGCCGGTAGAGCCGCCCAATACCATGCGAATTTGCCGACTTGTATTTGTATATATCTCCTGTGATCCCACTGCGTAACCGCTCGCTACCTGGATAGAGCCGACGTTGGCGCCGTCATTGCCGAGGCCGGCAACAAGCGCACCTTGTGCAGGATCGGATAGCAGAGCCGCGTTAGTCGTTGCCGACGATGTGAACTCGAAACGCAGCTTCGCTTTGACTTTCACCCCATTTGGCACTGTTAGCGCCAGAAGGGTCGAGGTCGTAGAGATAGCGGCACTGACCGCATCCTTGGCCGGCGTCACGAAGGTATATTCGTCACGTGGATACAGAACAAACGGCCGAATGTTCGAACTTCCGTCCGTCAGCACAACGCCGATGCATCTCACAATGGTATAGCCGGTGAGCAGTGTCGTGGTGATGCCGCCGATGGTTGACGAGGTCGAGAAAACCACGTCGAAAGACAGGTCGGCGTCCTTGCGCAACGCATAGGCGAAGTATGTCGCATTTGCCGCGACGGCGCCGGCATCGAGGCCGCCCGCGCCCGTTCCGGCTGTAAATGTTCCCGTCACCCTTTTGGTGAATGACGCCGCGCTGGAAACGAAGCTCGACCCTGACCTGGCCGAGCCGGAGGTGAAGTCGATATGGGTGTTCGGGCTGTTACCGTTATTGGAAAGGATGAGGCCGACAACGAAATCGCCTACGGCCGAACTGTCGGCTTTACTCTGGATCCTGGCGGAAAGCTTATCGGTGAAGAGGGCGGCACCCGAACATATGATGTTGACGCTATAGCCGTTCTTGAGGACAAGCGTGGCCGCGCCATCGATCGTCTCCGAGCCGGTGGGATCAATCGTCACGTCGCCACCATCGGCAATGACGCAATAGTGCCAGTTTGCGCCGAGCGTTGCCGCTGCGCTGAGGGTGAGCGTCGCTGCTGCGGTGAAGCGATGAACCGCGTTTTCGTCTGACGCAAGCGCCGTGTAATCGCCTGACTTCGCCGCATAAACCGACGCCTTATCGAACCCGACGTCGGCGCCGTTCTGCGTGAACCCTAAGAGCCCGCCGCCCTTCAGATAAAGGCCTGTCTGAGGGTTGGTGGCGAAGCCGATGCCGGGCGCCGAAACCGTACCGCTTGCCACTTTGAGTGGCGCGGTCATCGGCGCCGAGCCGTCGCGCGGCAGCGAGTTGGTGATTTCGTTGCCGAGGTCGGTGGTCAGCGCGTTCCAAGGTGCCGGGTCAATGACCTGGCCGACAGATGGTGTCGTTCCGGCGGGTTTCGAATAGACGCCGGTTGAGGGGTTTCTGGGCATTTATCTTGCTCCGAAAGGAAAAGCCCCGCGATTGCGAGGCCTCAAAACGTATAATATCGGTTGCGGCATACAAATCGATGACCAGCTGAAAACCCTTCGCAGTGTTCCTGCTGCCAATCCGCGGATGGAAGCAGGCGCGCGCGCGAACGGTGAGGGGATTTACTTCAGCGTCATCAACTACCTTTTGGGGGGCGCGCTTGCTTTGATGGTCAGACTCGCAACATTGCTGCTGGTCGCCATACCGATGCAGATCGCCTTTGAGGGCGGCTGACATCATTTATTCTTCTCGTTTGATAAAAGCGGATAGGCTGCCCTTCCCCCACCCTGGACGAATGCGTTGATCAGCGCCATGCGTTGTTGGTCGACGATGTGGTCGCGTCCTAGGCGCATGAGCGCCTCCATTAACGCATCACGCTGCTCACCTCGAAGCACACTCAACGGAGCGACTTCGTCGGCAACGCGAGCTGCGTGGGCGCTTGCATTCGCCTCAAGGAAAGATCGCGCAAGACGTCGAGCCGTGGTTAGGCCGAGATCGGTCCAACTTTTTTCCGTCGGAACTTCTTGTGGCTTGGAAACCTTGCCGAGATACTGCTCGAACCCGGCCTCCCCTGCCGTGTCAGCTGCGCCGGTTACGCCATTTTTCGTGTTGGCAAAAAGGGCTTCGCGATCTAGGGCATTGAGTGAGGCATCAGCCTTCTCGGGTCCGAACATCATGCCAAGCTTTTCGCCGTTCCAGTCGCCTTTGCCGCGAATAATCTTGAGTAGCGCGTTTATATCACCACCTTCGGTTCCAGCCGCACGATAGATCTCGCCAAGGGCCCCCTGGCGAATGCGCGTTGATTCAGCAGAGGGACCAATCAGCATACCCTGCGGTTCGGCACCCGCCACCAATTTCTCCTGAAGCTCTGCGGGGCGCATGGCGCGTGGTCCATCGGCGAGAACAGACTGCCCCTGCAGTAAGCCCTCCCTTTGTCGGCCTAACTCCCCAAACTGCGCGTCAAGCTCCTTCACGCCGGGGGCAGATCGAGCAAGCCTTTCATCGATCATCCCACGAACGCCGCCGAGTGTCTCAATGACTTCGGGATCTTTAGCCGTCGTCAGAATTCGATCGATTGCGCGGCGTGTTTCGTACGCAATGGCTGAGTCGGAAGAGACGGTGTCTTTCCCAAAGTCATTGAGCATGTTTCTAACGTTAAGAAGGTCGGTCTGTTCGCTACCGCGCCGATACGGAATCAATCTATCGAGATGCTCCGCAATGGGCGTAAAGTCGTAGGGCGGCTGTTCCACGACCGCGGGCCGGTACTGACTGTTCACTTGCGCCTGGCTTGCTTTCAGGTCGCTGTCGATCATGGACGGAACCGGATCGGGTCCAAGACTTGTCTCGAAGTCCGACTTAAGGCGACTACCTGCCAGGGAGCCGCGCTCATTCAGAGGTCCCACGACCTTGTTGCGTGTCGATTCCCGGACTGCACCGCTCTTGGCGGCGCCGCGCCATTCTGGCGAGACGTCTGCTGGCATCGCTTCAGATCCGAGCTTGTCGAAACGGTCACGATTCGCGGCGAGCTTATCCGCATCAGAAACGTTCTTCGCGAGCCAATTACGAGCATCCCTTGTCAGGTCTGCAAGTATATCCCGCGCCGGCTTTGAAGCTACTTCTTCTCCAAGGAGCGCGCGGGTGAGAGCCTTTGCGCCCTGTGCACTTGCTTTCACACCGGCTCCTATGACTTCCCCCGCTAAGGGACCAGCTAATCCAAGCAGGCCCCCCTCAATAGCGCCCCGGCGAGTTTTTTCAGGATCGCCGGCACTCCTCACGTGAGCATCCGCGGCACCAATGCCGCTGCCGGTCAAGCCTGAAACCAGCGAGCGCGCCACCATACTGCCCCCGCCAGCACCGAATAATTCTGGTGCAGCGACGACGGCCGGAATAGTTCCACCAACCGCACCGGCCACCTGCCCTATCGTGTTGACATTAGGATGCGCAATCTTGGCCTCCCGATCGCGGGCATTCACAACCCTGAGCTGATCCTCATAAGCCCCCCCGTGTATGAGGGGACGGAGATGAGCCGCTGCCTTTTTCACGCCCTCGAGGAGATATGGGCCGGCAATGGGAATGCCATCGACGACGCCACTCAGGCCGGTTAGGGCCTGGCCATAGAGTCCCTCGGTTTTAAGAGCCGCCAACCCCTCCTCATAAGTTAGATGACGCCCGGAAGGTAGCTGCGGCGTCGGATTTTGTAGTTGCTTCGTCTGCACCCCGGCCCGTGCGCGGGCAAGGGCTTGCAACTGCTCAGGTGTCAATTCTGTCATAGTTACGCTCCGCTGGCGTCATCGCGCCCATAATTGACCAGGACCCCTGCCGGGGTCAGAAAATTCTTGGAAGGGCGACATTTCCTGGTAGCTTCCTTTTCGGGATCGACGAGTAGGGTGCCGTCTCTTTCGATACACCGAACAACGACGGCAGGAGGCCAGGAGCCTTTGCCGGCGGAGTTGAAGGCGCGCCTGTCGACACAGCGGGAGCTTCAGCTGTAGCCGCCTTCTGCTCCTGATCCGCTTGCCTGATCGCCAACCCACCCATCAGGGCCTGCGCCAGCCGCGCCGCGCCCTGCCACGGAGATTGCACCGGGCTCGCATCCATGCCCTGCTGCAGCATGGCGTAGGCCAGCCGCTTGCGCTGGTCTTTGACATCGATCTGCGTCTTGCCGGTATCGCCGGCGAAAATATATGCCATCAGCCCACTGCCCTTTCGTAGTTGACACGGTCGAAGCCGTCTGCATGTTCGAACACTGCGTCGGGGTGAATCTCGCGCACATCATCCGACATCAGGCCGATCTGCATTGGGCCGCCGTCCTTGTAGCGGAAGGCGTAGACCGGCAGGCCGTTGTCCAGAGTGCCGACGCGGCTGATGTCTTGCTTCAGCCGCCGGTCGGATTTCATTGCCCAGCCACCGAGCAGCGAGCCGCCGAGGCCGAAGAGGCCGCCCATGGCGGCGTTCGACTGGGCGAGCTGCTGGTTGTAGAGGCCCATCTTCTGATTGAAGTTCTCGTTGATCAGGCCGGCCTGGTCGACGGTGGGAAGCTGCGTCGTCGGCGTGTTGACATAGTTCGGCTGGTGGACCTGCGAGCCGGACATCAGCGCCGAGATCTCGTTCAGCGGCTGGTTGCGCTCGGTCAGGATCGAATTCTGTGCATTCGAATACATGTCGCCGAGATATTGGTCGGAGGCGGCCTGCTTGCGGGTGGAGAAATCGCGCATGGCGTTGTCGTAAGCCGCCGAGCCCATCGCGATGCCCTTGTCGGCCAGGCTCTGCTCGAGGCTCGCCTGGTCGCGGTTCCATTGGTTGTCGAAGCCGGAACGCCAGTGATCATTGACATATTTGTCGACATTGCCGGCGCTGAGGTCGACATTGGTGCCGAGGATGCCGGAGACCTTGGCGGTCTGGTCGTTGGCGAGCCTCGCTAGGCCGAGCTGCGTCTGCTGTGTCTGGTCGTAGATCGCCTGGTTCTCGGGCGAATAGGTCTGAAAGGCGGAATAGGTCGGCAGCTTATAGGTCTTGCCGTTCTGGTCGGTCATCGTCTGATAGCCGCTGACCTTGTATTCCAGCGAACCATCCGGCGTGTACTGGTTGGTGTGGCTCAAGCCCGCATTGGCGATGGCGGTATCGACGTTGGTGGCGGTCTGCGCCGCCGCGGTCTGGGTCGGATCAGGCGCTTTGGGGGCCTTTGGCGTGGAGACCATAGGGAAAATCCTCCTTCGTGATGGCGTAAAGCAGGCCGTCGCAATCGCCGAAATAGCCGCGTTGGCGGCCTTCCGGCTCGGCGCCCACTCTGGCGAGCAGCCTCTGGGCGCTGCTGTTGTCGGCGCGGGTGCGGCAGGTGGCGCGGCGGCAGCCGAGCTGGTTGAAGACATAGTCGGAGACGGCGCGCATCAGCGTCAGCGACAGCCGGTCGGCGGCAAGCGAGAGCTCGATATCGTGCTCGGTCCAGACGTTGAAGACGAAGCCGGCGATGATCCGGCCGCGGTCGACGTGGGCAAGCGTCGTGTAGGGCGGGTGAAAGGTGACGCCGATCCTCGCGCCCACCCAGGCGGCGATCTCGGCGCTGGGTTCGCAGACGATCAAATCGGCGCGCCCCTCTCGTAAAGCAGCGAGCCGCCGACAACGGCGGCTTCCGAGACCGAGCCTGACGAGCCGGAGATCAGCGCGCGGATGGTCGGTGCAAGCGCCGAACCCGCGCCGCCGGCGGAGGCGAATTTGCGCACCAGCGAAATGCCGGGGAATTTCGAAACGCCCCAGATTGCCGTTCCCCATTTCGCCGCCGCATTGTTCTCGACGGACGACAGAAGCGCTGTCGGCACCTTCGTCTGGTAGTCGACCGAGATGCCGCCATACATCAGCGTGGACACGCCGATCTCGGCCGTCACCCCGATCAGCTTGGAGAGCTTGGTCGAGAGCCCGTCGCCGAAGCGGCTCCAGGCGCCGACCATCAGCGCGTCGATCGCCGCGCCATTGTCGTTTGCCCCGACCTCGGCCTCGTAAAGCGTGCCGTCGGCGGCGCCGAAGAACAGCCGGTCCTGCCATGTCGCCCAGCAGGAGGCGGGCATGCCGACGAAGCGGCACCAGGCGCCGGTCTCGGTGTTCATCACATATTGATAGGGGCCGAAGGAGGACGGCAGATTGACGATCGCCATCTGCCGCGCCGGGAAGCTCGAAAGCTGCCATTCCTCAGAGGTCGTGCCGGTCGCCGCCACGGTCGCGCGCCATGTCGGGCCGATCCTGGCGGTAATGGCGCCGAGGCTGGTGGCGCCGCGATCGAGCTGCACCGCCTTGGTGATCGGCACGATGCCATCGGTGGTCATGATCGCGAGATCGGCGCCGACCGACAGCAGGCACCGATCGGTGCCGAGCGGCCGGCCGAGCTTGAAGGTGCCGATCAGCCCCCAATTCGAAGCACTGGAAGGATCGGAACCCTGGAAGACGATCACCTCGCCTTCCGAGGAGATCAGCACCAGGCACTGCTGCAGGCCCGTGGAAACCGGAATCGTCCAGACGTTGATCGCAACAAGCGTGCCGCCATATTTCATGTTGCCGCCAACGGGCAGAACCGTCGCCGTGCCGCTGACGGCGTCGGTGGCAAGGTACCAGACATTCGTCGAGTTCTTTTCGATGAACCACAGGCGCGAGCGATAGGCGGTGACGGCGCTGAGCAGCGAGGCATCCGGTATGCCTGTTATCATCGTCGAGGCGACATAGGGCGTGGCGGCCGAGCCCTTTTCCAGCTGGGCATTGGTCACCGTTCCCGTCACGGTGACGGTGAGCGTGCCGGCCGCCGGGGTGAAGGTGAGCGACACCCGGTTGCCGGCGCCCGTTCCGTTCAGCGTGCCGGCGAAGGCGCCGGAGAGCGTCACGGAGCCGGTGCCGAAGAAGCTCAGCGTATAGGCGGTGTTGCGGACTGCGACATTCTGGCTGGCGAGTGTCGCCGTGCCCACCAGGAAATTATTCGTCCAGGAGCTGCCGTTGAAGATCAGCGGCGTGTCGAGGCCGTTGACGAGACGCAGGAATTCCTGGCCGGCCGGGTTGGTATATTGCTGCACCGACCAGTGAGCGCTGGCGAGGCCGGAGACGACAGGCGCGCCGGCCGCACCGCTCACTGTCACGTCGAAGATCTTGTCGCCGGCGGCGGCAAACAGCCGGTTGCTCACGCCGGAATAGGGAATGACCGTCTGCACGTCGGCGTTAAGACCGGTGGCAAAGGCGAGGAAGCCATAGCGGGCGCGCACGCGGTTGGCCTCGGGAAAGAAGTTGTCGAGCTGGAAGGCGGCGTCCTCGGGCATATCGGCCATCTCGACATCGGTTCGCCAGCCGCCGATCGGCGCGATCCAGTCTTTGCCGGGCGAAATGCGGCGGGTGCGGCCGTTCGGGGGGACAGGTCTGCGGGTCATGGCGTCACCGTGATCGTGCCGGGCCAATAATTTTCAGGCGTCTGTCCTCTCGCCGGCAGCGAAAGGTCGACAGGGCCCGCGGCGCGGTCGGCGCCGATGGCGGCTTCCTTGGATCGTTCGAAAGAGGCGAGCTCCTCGCCGTAATCGAGGCCCTTGGCCCGCTTCCAGCGCCAGATCAGCGAGAGTTCGAGCAGCTCTTCGGGAAAGAGCGCTGTGTCGGTGTCACCAGCCCAGTTGGCGGCAGTGGCCGCGCCACCGTTCACCGCCACCCAGAAGCCGGAGACATAGGCATATTCGATCGTCTCCCCTGCAACATTCGGATAGATGTCGAGCCTGCCCGCCGCCATCCGCCAGATCTGCGGCACCGGATTGGCATTGAGAATGGTGTGGCGCTGCCAGGTCTGCGGCTCCACCGGGCCGTTCAGCGCTGAGAGGCGGGAGACGTTCCAGATGCGCGCATTGGCGGCGAAGCGGTCCCAGTCGGCAGGCGGCTCGGCTGGCTCGGGGGCAGCACCCGTCGCTTCGAATTGTCGCCGCACCATCAGCGCCGACCAGTCATGCGCCCGCATCAGGTCGCGGCCGGCGCGGGTGGAAAGGATGCGCAGCTGCATGATCTGCGGATCCGCAGACGACATGACTGCCGTCGGCGGATCGAGGTCGATCTCCGCGCAGACGTTCTGAATGATGGTCAGCAGCGACATGCGGGGATCTCCGGTTCAGAGCGGTTGGCGTGGGTGAAATTCGCTTGAAGGTTGTGCCGTGCAGCCCCCTCATCCGCCCTACGGGCACCTTTCTCCCCGAGGGGAGAAGAGGGAGTCGAGACGTCGCCGCGAGTCTCTTCTCCCCAGCGGGGAGAAGGTGGCGGCAGCCGGATGAGGGGGCTGCTTGTGTCGGCGCTTCGTCAGGCCACTTGCCGGCTACGGCCCTTGCCCTCGCCGTCCTTTTCGATCGCCTCGAAGCGCAGGGCCATCTCCTTCATCTGCTCCTGCAGACGCCCGACCTCGCCCTTCAGCCGCTCGTTTTCAGCGGCAAAGGCCGAGGCTGCGCTGGAGTTCTCTGCCGTCGCCAGATAGGCGCGGGCAGCGGCGGTCAGCTCGTTGGCGCCCATGCCGACCTTCTGCTTGGCGGTGTCGGAAAGCGCGGCGAGCTGCTCGACCGTGTAGATGTTGATCGCCTCCAGCTCCTTGATCTGGCTGGGCTTCAGATAGGGCCATTGCGCAAGCGGCGTGCCGGTCAGTTGCTCGCGGGCGGCAGCGCCGTCCTTGAAGCGCTTATAGGCATCGGCAAAACGCTGTTTGTCGTTGTCGGTCACCTCGCGATAAACTTCGGTGTGCTTATCGCCTGCGATGAAGATACGGACGAATTCCTTGTCGGCAAAGATCGGCCGGCCCTCCTTCTCGGTCAGGAAGGTCTGTTCGACCGGCTCGAGGCTGAAGGAGGCATAAATTCCGGTGTTGCTGTCGGGCATGGTGTTTGCTCGCTGTTGATGGCGGGAGATGTGGATGGGCGCTGAGGCGCTGCTGTGATGTCGTGCGGTCCGTGAAGACCCCTCCCCAACCCCTCCCCACAAGGGGGAGGGGCTAACCCGTCATTCCGACGGCGATCAAAAGGAAGGTCTTGTCGGCTGTCACTCTCGACGGTTTGGGACGATGATGCTGCGTAAAGCGGTGCGGCATATTAGCCCCTCCCCCTTGTGGGGAGGGGTTGGGGAGGGGTGAGCGGCAGCCGGATGAGGGGCACGCCACATACGAAGACGTCAACGAAACGGGCGCCGAAACGCCCGTTGATTGCTATGGTTTAGTTCACCTTCGAAAGATACGGCCGCATCAGCGTCGCCTCGAGCACGCCGGTCGCCGTGATGGTGATGCCGGTGCCGTTGGCGGTGGCATTGGCCGAGAGCGTGATGCTCTGGACGACGCCGTTCGGGCTGTAGCTGATGCCAGCAATCGTAGTGCCGCCCGCAATACCCGTGCAGGCGACGGCGGCGCCGATGAACGGACCGGATCCGGCATTGAGGCCGGAAAGGTTCGTCAGCACGGGAGACCCGTTGACCGTCGTTGCCGCAAACGTCTGGTTGGCGGCTGCAAAGTTGACGTTGGCGATCGCCTTGGTGCCGACGGTCGCCGAGGCAGGCGCACTTGCCTGGCCCGCCGTGGTGGTGGTTTCGGCAACGACGAGGGCCGCCGTTGCGGTCGCCACCTGCGCCGGCGCCTGGCCGTTGCGCTGCAGCCAGATGTAATAGGTGCCGGGTTGCAGCGTCACGGCACCGACCGGGCCGCCGGTGATGGTCGGCGGCTGAGCAGCCCCCGAAAAGACGCCGCAGCGCTGGCCGACGACGGCGGCGGCCGTGGTCAGCAGCGAGGCGACATAATCCCGGCTCCACTGGAACCATTGGCCGGGCTGCAGGGTCGTCTGCGACGCCAGCACCAGCTGGCAATAGACCCATTCGGATTCACGCTCGCCGCCGGCAACCGCGCCGAGGGCGAAGTTCGGCCCCGGAATGCCGGAGCCGGCAACGATCGGGCCTTCGACGACGAACGGGTTCGCGCCAAGACGATCGGTTTGGGAAGTTGCGATGGTCATGGATGTTGATCCTTTCGTTCGATCAGGCGAACAGCACGCCCTGCAGGAAGGCGTTGTTCATGGTGAGGTTGCCGGCAAAGCCCATCAGCTGGACGAAGGCATCCTGGTTGGTGTTCATGCGCTCATCACCGATCGGCGCCATGTCGCGGTCGCGGTGCGGGCGGTAGAACAGGTATTGGGTGTTGAGGAAGAACATCTGGTTGGAAGGCGCGCCGCCGCCGAAGCCGCCGTCGAAGATCACGTCGGCGCCCATATATTGCAGCGACTGGAAGCCGGCCATGCCCTTGTCGGCCGAGGTGATGCGCTGGATCGCCTGCAGCGATTCCCAGTAGAGGCGGAAGAAGTTGTTGTCGGCGACGACGAGATCGGGCGCGTCGGAGCCGCGCACGCAGGACATATAGAGCCGGTTCATGTAGCTCTGGATGTTGGCATTGGTGGCCGCCGCGCCGCCATCGGCCGAGGCCGAGAATTTCTGGTTGCGCCAGAAGCCCCAGGTGGCGCGCGAGATGCCGCCGACCGTGCCGGAGGTCGGCGAAGTCGAGATCAAGAGCTGCAGGCCACCGATCTGACGCCCGCCATCGGCCGTGCCGTCGGAATAGCAGTCGAGCGCGATGTTGTTCTTCAGCGTTGTTTCGGCATTCTCGATGCGCTGCTCGAGCAAATCGAGGATCGCATCCTCGCCGGAATTCTGCAGCTGTTCGAGGCCGGACATGGAGACGGCGACCGCAGCCTGCTTGAGGTCGTATTCGGCGGCGGTGATGACGTCGGAGGGCTGGACGTTCAGGATATCGTAACCGGAATAGCGCTTGAAGGTCGAGTTTTCCTGGTACTGCAGCTCCTGGACGATGGTGCGGCCGCCGGAGACGGGCTTTTTGCGGCCGCGGCTGTTGAGACGGGTGAGAAGACCGTTGTTCTTCGTCACGTCGTCGGCGACCGTGCCGCTGCGGTTGCGCAGCGTCGTGGTGACGATTTCAGAGAGGTTGGGCGAAATGGGCATTGATCATTCCTTTGATCAGACTTGACCGCGCGCGGAGCGCATGGCGTCGCGAAGCGAGTCTCGGATTGAACTGGGCTGGCCTCTTGCCGCGTCGCGGGTCGGGCCCGGGGCGGAAGAGCCAGAAATGGATCGCGAGGCGCGGCGGGCTTGATCTGCCGCTGCGGCCCTCTGGGCTTGCTGCTGGTGGACGAAGGCCGGCGCAGTCTGGCTGATCAACTGCTGTCGGATGTCCGGGCGCATCCAGCATGCGGCGTCGTAGGCGTCCTGAAGTGTCGATGCCCGCCCGGCATTGATGAGGGCGACCATGTCGTCGAGAACGTCTTCGGCATGCGCATTGGCCGGATCGGAAAGAAAGGCATCGACCTGAGTTTCGGTGTCCCTCTTCCTCAAAACATGTTCGACCGTGGCCTCGACATTGATCGGCCCGGTCTGGCGTTGGGGCTGCGGCCCTGCCTGTTCATGGCGCTGCATCGCCTCCCCCGCCCGGCCGTTGACCAGAGCGTGAAGATTGACGCCGGCCACCTTGGCGACGTGCAGGACGGTGTTGACGGGATCGCGGATCAGCGCGTTTTCCCATTCGATCGCCCGGCGCATGACATCGGCATGGGTGATGCCGGCCTGGCGGACGATCGGGGTGAATTCCTCGAGCCCCTTGTAATCCTGCAGGACGCGGAAGCCGCGATCGACCTCCTGCTCCCGCTTGGCGATCGCTGTCTGCACTTCGTTCGGCAGGCTAGAAAACTGCGCCTTGGCTTCCGCCGACCAGCCGGGCGGAACCCGGTTGACGGTGGAAACGGGCTGTTGACGGTTGTCGATCTCGCCTGTCTGCTGTGCGCCACGAGCCTCGGGAGCCGTCTGCCCTGTCCGCGCAGCAGCGGCCTGCTCCTGCCCCTTGGGCAGGAAGCGGCCGTTTTCGCCGTCGCGCGGCTGGCCCGGCAGATCGCCCGGCCCGCCTTCGATGGTGTCGATCGCCGCCTTCAGGCTGTCGCGGACGCTGACCGGCTTCTCCGCGCCAAAATCTTCGCTGCCGTTGCCGGCCTCGTTGAGGTCTTCCATATCCATCTTGGGGATTTCCTATTTCGGGGATTGATGCCCGTTCAGGCCTTTGTTTTATGCATGTCGTTATCCCGGAACCGCTGCACACTTCCGGGCGACATGCATTAGGCGTTGTATTCGGCGTAGACCCGCCGCAATTCGTTGCGGATCGCCTTTCGGTCCGTCTTCGGCTTTTCGATCGGCTGCGGCTGCTCATTGCCGATCTCGACCACGCCGGCCGCCCGATAGGCGGAGCGCAGCTTGGCTTTCGAAGTGTAGTGCCGGCCATCATGCATCGACCGGATGTCGATCGTGTCGCTGACGAAATGCGGCGCCGGCAGGTCCGACTGCGCAAGGTTTTTCACCGGCATGCAGTTGTGCGGCCAGGCGTCGAGCGTGTGCCAGCCGCCGCAGACGCGGCAATAACGTTCTCTCATGCTGTTGCTCCCGGGCTTATTGATAGCGCGCGCGCATATGGTCGATCGTCTGCGCCGCCGCCTCGCCGCGTGCCTGCTCGACCGTGGCGCGAAGCTCGATCTCGGCTTGCGCCACGCCAAGCTCGGCTTTCCGCTGTTCGGCGCCGGCCTTCACCTCGGCCGTCTTCAGCCTGAGCATCTCGGCGGGCGAAGGCTGCGGCTGCGGCTCCGGTTTCGGCGCGCTGGCTGCCTCGGAGAGCTGCGCGCCCACCTGCTCCAGCATGCTTTCGAGCTGGCGGCCGGCGCGGAAGCCGCGGGCGGCAAAGAGCAGCGTCTCGACCATCACGGGCACGAGCATCGGGGATTGTTGCGCCATCGCACCCGCCTGCTGCATGAAGCCGCCGACCATCTGCACGAATTCCATGCGCCGCTGCTTTTCGGCGTCCTCGTCGGGCTCGATCGTCGAATCCGTTTCGATGTCGATCTGGAAGCCGCGAATGCTGTCGTTGCGCAGGAGCTGCACCACCTCGTCGATCGTCGGCTGCGCCATCATCTGTTGCAGCTGCGACGGCAATTCGGGCGACGGTGGCATCGGCTGACCGGTCTGCTGCGCCCGCATGACCGCCTGCTGCGCCGCCATCTGCATCTGCTGCATCTGCATTTCAACCTGCTGCTTCTCGGCCATGCTCGGCAGCTTGATGCCGCTCACCAGCATCAGCGTTTCCGGCTGGAACTGGTCGCAGATGATTTCGCCGGCAAGGCGGATGATGTCGCGGGCAAAACGGGCCAGCTCCGCCTGGCGGTCGCGGATGCGGATCGAGCCCCACTGGCTCTTGATGCGCTGCGCCGTCGCCGTCTCCGAGGCCTGGGTGTCACCGCGGACGATGTCGGAGATGCCGGTGATCTGGTAGACGTCCTCGATCAGCTGCTTGCGCGCCGCCATGCAGGCGACGATCACCTTCTGCACCTCGTCGATCGGCAGCGTCACCACCGCCTTCGAGCCGCCCTTGTCGGTGAAAGCAGCCCATTCCGGGATCGGCACCATCACCATGTCGTTTTCGGGCCGCATCGCCTTTTCGATCGCCGGCGAGATCGCCCCGTCGCCGGAGGGATAGAAGACCTTCAGCCGCAGCTGGTCGGTCAGGTTGTTGATGCGCCTGGTCAGAAGATCGATCTCGTCGCATTGCTGCTGGTAATAGACATAGTCGGGAACCGGGATCAGCGAGCTGGTCGACATCGTGCCATAGGCCGGGCGCGGGCAAGGCCAGAAATGCGTCAGCTCGAGCGGCGGCTCGGAGACTTCCAGCGCCACCGGCGAGCCGTCGGCGATCCAGACGGTATAGTTCTCGCTCTTGCACCAGATCTCCCAGACATGGGTCTTGCCCTCATTTTCGGCGCGCTCGGCCTGGCTTTCGCCCTTGCGGGCACCGGCGGCCTCGGCCGCGCCCGACGCGATCGCCTCACGGCCGAAGCGCTTTTCCATTTCTTCACCGGTCATCGGCACGCGTCGCGCCACCCAGGTCACATCCTTCCAGCGGCGGGCCGGCGAATGCAGGAAATCCGACCAATGGACATAGTCGACGCAGACGCGCTCGTCGGCGATCGTTTCGAGGGCTGCGCCCAATCCACCGAGCGGGCCGTTTTCCGCCGGCGGCTCCGAGGGCGCGACATCAATGTCGAGCGGTTCGAAATCGGCCTCGTAGCGCAGCCACACCGTGCCGCGGGCGCAGAGCAGGAAATCGTCGCGCACCGCCCGCATGATCGAATCGAGATCGGCCTCGTCGCCGGCATAGGCGAGATTGCGTTCGACAATTTCCGAAGCGATGCGGGCGACGGGGTCGGCATCCTTGAAGCGGCGCTCGACGACCGGCTGCGGCACGCGGGCATAGACGGCCGGCTGCAGCACCGCGGTATTGGCCCAGAGCATCGGGAAGCGGCGCTTGGCGGCGCTCGTCTGGTCCGACTGCTGGTCGAGATAGATCTTCTCGATCTTGACGCAGCGGTCGTGCCAGGACTTGAAGTAGCGCTGGGCGCGTTCGAGCTCCTGTTGCCAATGGGCGCCGACCTTCGCCGGGTCCCAGTGCTGCCCGCCTTCCAAAGCCATCGTCTCGTCTTCCATCAAACACGCTCGCTATGTCTCGGAGTGGAATCGGCAAATTCGTTGAATGTCATCGTCTGGAATGTCGGCAGCGGCTTACGCTCGGGCTTCAGCGGTTCGGGCGCCAGGCCGGTGAAGATGATCGCCAGACCGCCGAACGCGTCGGCGCCATGCGAGGCCCAGTTGTGCAGCGGCTCGTCGCGGAAGACGCCGAGATCTTCGTCCCAGTCCTTGCGGTAATTGCGCAGGCATTTGATGCCTTGGGCGCAGCCGGCCTGGTCGAACTCGACTTTTGCCAGGATGCGCCGCGTGCCGTTGATGCGGTCGTGGACATAGGCGCGCTCAACCTTGCGCACCGTGCCGAGACCACGCGCCTTGACCTCTTTCAGCATGATTTCGATGCGGGTCATGCCGCCGCGCGTCCATTCCCGCACCTTGATGTCGTGCGGCATGTTGTGGGCGCCGTAGATATAACCATGCTCGGTGGCCCGCCGCTCCAGCTCGTCGAGCATGCCGTCCATGCCGGTGCCGGTATGCTCGAAATAGCCGATCATCCTGACGCGGCCGGGCAGCACCTGGAACAGCCAGACGCTGTTGGTGTCGTCCATGCCGATGTCGGAGATGGTGTGGACCGGGTAACCTTCGACATGCGGGAACACCCCGATGCGCTCCTCGGCGTCGGCGATCGCCATCTGGTCGGCGTAATAAGCGCCTTCGACACTCGCCTCAAAAGCTTCATCAGGCGTCGATGGATATTCGCGCTTCATATCGCCGAGCTGGATCTCGGCCTTCTTGACGTACCAGGCCTTCTGCCCCGGCCTCAGCGTGATCCCCTGCTCGGCGAGCTGGCGGAAATATTTGACGAAAGCGTCGCTGATGATGACGCCCTCGGGCGCGATCGAATATTGCGGCTCCTTCCACCAGGGGAAGAAGTGGAATTTGAAGTCGAGCTCGCTCAGCTCAAGCGCCTGGCGCTGCTTGACCTGGGCATCCTCGCAGAGCGCATAAAAATGCCCCTCCTGGCCTTCCGCCGTGCTTTCGACGAAGACCATCTGGCCGGCCTGCACCGTGTTCAAGGCGCCGGTCCTGACTTCCCGCGCCTTGTCCGGAAATTTGGCGCAGAGCTTTCCATATTCGGAGATATGCAGATATTGCAGCGTTCCCGAACGCAGCGACGTGCCGACGCGGATGCTCGAATTGTTGGCGAGCAGCAATTCGCTCTGGTTGGTCCTGACGACGGGCACGGCGTTGCGGATGGCTTCGGGCAGATTGTCATAGGGATATTTGATCTTGTCCCGGAAGATCGTCTGCACGTCGCCGAGCGTATGGGCGATGGTGCCGGCCCTGATATCGCGGTTGAAGACGCAGGCATCGAGCATGAAGATCTGAATGAAGGTGGTCAGCCCCAGCTGGCGGGCCTTCAGGAGCACGTTGAGATAATGCATCTCCTCGAAAAGGCTCATCTGCATCACGTTCATCTCGAACCTGACGCGCCTGCCCGCCTTGTCGGTGATCCAGTAGAGATTGTTCAGCCGCCAGCGCCAGTCGGAAAACTGGTCAACCGCCGTTTGGAAGTCCGCGCGTCCTGCCATTGACCGCCTCCAGCAATTGCGAGACTTCGCCGGTCACGCTCTGTTCGGACTCGACCTTGGCGCCATATTTCTTCGGCCGCAGCTTCTCGGCGACCCATTGGCGGGTGGCGATGCGCAGCTGCGAGCGCCGGATCGCCTCGCCGTTTTCCTGCCAGCCGGTGGTCTCGCCGGCCGCATTCTTCTTTTCGATCCAGTCGTCGCTGCTGTTGTCGGCGATCTCGACCATCTCGTCGACGAAGCTGTCGGCCATGATCTCGCGCGCCAGTGCATACCGCGCCCGAAACGCCGCCTTCTCCTCGTCCGCCAGCCAGGACAGCACCGTCGATTTCGCCGGCATGTCCTCGTCCCGGCAGATCGAGCGCAGGCTTTCCCGGTCGGCGATGCGCGCGCAGATTTTTTCCGCCAGCGCTTGGCTGAACTTGCTCGGCCTGCCCATCGGTCAGGGTCTGACGCTCAGAACAAGGCAATGATGTTGGAGGCCGTCGTCCCGGTCAGCGCCACGATCGCCGCATGCACGGGAAGGATCGTCCCGGCCGGCACGCTCTTGAAGACGACCGGATCCACGTCCCGCCGCGGCGCAATCGCCACATCGCCGGCCGTGCCGATATAAAGTGCGCGGGCGCCGACAATGGCGCTATCGTTCGGCGTCACCACAGCGGCCCGCGAGGCCGGAGCAATCGAAGGGTCCATTGCAAATCTCCTTGTAAGGGGTGGATGTCCTGCCGACGCGGTCGCGTCGGGCGCTGCTTAGCTAGATTTCGCCAAGCGCGCTCCCCATCCCCGTCATCCGAGGGCTTGACCTGGGATCCATGCCCGCCGCTGGCGGAGGTCGACGTGGATCCTCGGGTCAAGCCCGAGGAGCAAGAGGTGAGCGCTGTGCCAAACCCGCGTGGTGTTCGATGACGCCGGCCGGAAATCCTGGCAAATGACGCAAGCCATCGAAGCGTCGCCGGCCTTCACCGTCGACATCACCTCTGGACTCAAATTTCGCAGCTTGGATTTACGGTAGGATTAAATGATCCGCCGGGGGGTGATCAAGGACTTTCGAGCACAGAAATTGCCTTCGACGCCGGTTCCAAACCGGCGAAGACGAATTCGTCAAGCGTTTGGCGAAAACATCCCTCCACCCTCCGTCATACCAGGGCTTGACCCTGGGATCCATGCCGATGCTGGTAGAGGCCAAAGGTAGATCCTCGGGTCAAGCCCCAGGAAGACGGAGCAAGGGGTGGGCGCTGTGCCAAACCCACGTGGTGTTCGATGACGCCGGCCGGAAATCCTGGCAAATGACGCAAGCCATCGAAGCGTCGCCGGCCTTCACCGTCGACATCACCTCTGGACTCAAATTTCGCAGCTTGGATTTACGGTAGGATTAAATGATCCGCCGGGGGGTGATCAAGGACTTTCGAGCACAGAAATTGCTTTCGACGCCGGTTCCAAACCGGCGAAGACGAATTCGTCAAGCGTTTGGCGAAAACATCCCTCCACCCTCCGTCATCCCAGGCCTGAGCCAGCCTGAGCCTGGGATCCATGTCCGCTCCCTTGGTGGAGGCCGACGCGGATCCTCGGGTCAAGCCCGAGGAGGACGGAGCAAGGGGTGAGTGCTCCACACCCACGGTGGTGCAGACCACTTTTGAAATCACGCCTCCCGCATTTGATAGCAGCATGCCCCGCCCGCTTTGCCAAGCTTCAGCTTCGGCGTACAAATAGCAGGCTGTCGGCCAAACGATGGAGGCGTCGGTGAAAACTGCAGGACTCTTTCTTTGCCTCGCCACTTTTCTCGGCGTCCCCATGTCCGCGGACCCCGCCGATGCCGACGAACTGGTGCGGTTCGAAAGCGCCCCCGTCAAGCTCAGCGCGTTTCGAATCCGCAAGGCTGCAGAACAAGGAGAAATTCTATCTCAACCGCGGGGCACGCCGTTGCTCGGCTATCTATCCCGCCCTCCCGGCGACGGCCCCTTCCCGGCGGTGGTTCTCCTGCATGGCTGCGATCACCTGCGCTTGAGCGTCAAAGAGCTATGGCCGAAACGGCTGGTCAGATGGGGCTATGTCGTGCTCGTTGTCGACAGTTTCACCACCCGCAAGCTCGACGACACCTGTCGAAGCGCTCTTCCCGAGCGCGTCTTCGATGCCTATGGCGCTTTGGATTTTCTATCGAAATCAAGCTTTGTCGATATCAGGCGCGTCGCCTTGATGGGCTTTTCGGCCGGCGGCACCGCGACGCTGGACGCCACAAAAAACGACGGCAATGAGCAGCTTATGGAGCGCAAGTTCAGGGCGGCGGTTGCCTACTATCCCGCCTGTGACGCCGATCGGGGCGACCCGACGATACCGATCTTGATCATGACAGGCGAGCGCGACAATTGGAGCCGGGCCGAACGGTGCCAGAAGCGGCTTGCCCGCCTCAGCGACAATGCCCCGCCCGTCGAGCTCAATGTCTACAAGGGCATCTATCACAATTTCGATGCGCCGGAGTTCCTGGTGGGAAGGAGGGTGCTGGGTCATATCGAAAAATACGACCCCGACGCTGCGGCGAAGTCCATGCGCAGCGTTTACGCCTTTCTTCGAAGATATCTGGCGAACTGATCTCAAACGGCGCGTTTGCCTAGGACTAAACGCCGCCCGGCCGCCCTGACGTCGTTGCCTGGCTCGCCGAGGACGTGAACGCCTCCTCTGCGCTCGGCACTTTTCCCTCCGGGGTCAGATCGTCGACGGCCTTGGGAAGATCGCGGCTCAGCCGGCCGAGGATCTCCTGATGCGAGAGGCCGGTATTCCTGGCGATCTCGTCCAGGACATCCGGGCCGAGGGCTGTGGCAAGTTCGCCGTCATTGATGTCGGCATTCTGCCCGCGGCGCACCCAGGATTCCATCTTGTCGCCCTGGCCGTTCTGCTGAAAGGTCTTCAGGAGGTCGCCGAGGCCGCCGCTGACGATGCTGCCGGAGGTCAATCCACCGAGAAGGCCGCCGAGACCCCCGGAACCGCCCAGTCCGCCGAGAATGCCGCCGAGGCCGCCTGATGGCTGGCCTCCGGCGCCCGCCTGCTGCGGGTTCTGCAGACCCCGCAGGAGCTCCCGGATCTTGTCCCTGTTCTGGTAACCGGCAACGGCAAGAACGGCGAGAAGCGCCTTCATTTGACCGCTCATCATGATGAAATCCTCCTGTGGTGCTCCGTGGGGTTAACGCCAGCCGGAGTGCTGAATGGGCGAAAGTTCACAATCGTGGAAAGCTCCCGCCGACGGGCGCAATGGCCCGTGCCGGCGGCATTGTTCGACTGTCACAAGTCGGTTCAGATTTCCGGGCAACCGCGCCGGTTGGCGAAGACCATCCGATCCGGCCCGCGGCGCGTCATCCCCTCGACGACGATCCTGCGCGGCGACATGCGGACGATCTGAGCGCGGCGCAGGCCTTCGCTGCGAGCGATGTCGAGCGCATCGTCGGGATCGCAGCCGCGTGGTCCGCGGCGCTCGTAGCGGTCGTAACGGTCACGGTCACGGTCGCGGTCATAAACGCCGACGCCGCCGGGGCCGATGCGCAACTCCATATCCTGCGCGGCGGCGATCGTCGGCGCGATCGTCAGGCCGGTCATCGAGGCCAGGCCGATCAACACGAACTGAAGAGACTTATGCATGGATTCCTCCCATGGCCTTATTGCTTATCGCCATACCAACATCGCCATCGGGATTTTGTTCCGTGAGGCTGGCGGAGCCGGCGCAGAAGCGCAAGAGCCTGGCACGGCAGCGCGGAGCCGCTCAGCCTGCTCAGGCGTGATGCTCCATCCAATCGACAGCGAAGCTGCAGATCGAGGCCGCATCGACCAGCACCGATGGCGCGTCTCCGATCAGGCCCTAGTGCGCCCTGCCCGCCGGCGAGAAAGGCGCTGACGATCCGGGCGAAGTAATCGCTTTCGAGGCCTGGCACAACCGGGTCGGCCGTGTCGAATTCCTCGAGCATGCGCCATACCACGCCGGCCGGTGTGGCAAAGGGCACCTCGTAGCGGCGCAGGCGCTTGTTCGGGATTTCAGCCAGGTGCTCGGCATGATGGAGAAGCGTCATCGTGTCGAGCGGGGCTCCGGCCATGAGGACCTTGCCGCCGGCCGCCACGAGTTTGGCGAGCGGCGAGCCCTCGCCATAACCGTAGTCGAGCGGGTGGTCGGCGGTGAGCCAGTCGGCCCTGGCGCCGATCGCCGCGACCGAGGCGCCCGGATTGCCGCTGCGCCGCGACCCTGCCGTGGTTCGAAGGAATTCCGGGAAGATGCCGTTATCGCGGATCGCCCGGGAGGTCGTGGGATCGAAGGGTGCGATATGGTCGCGCCATTCAAGAGGAACGCGGCCGTTCTCGTCGAGCAGTTCGTCATAGGCGCCGTTCCAGTCCGTATAGGCGACGACGGTGCCCGACGGGCCGACGACATCGCGCAGCGCATCGATGAACATGTCGGGACCGTTGAGCAACCGCCCCAGCCTGCTCATGGCGGCATGAACCATGACCATGTCGCCGGCGCGAAGTCCGAGCTTTTCCAGATCCTTGCTGAGCGAGAGACGGGTGTGAAAGTGCGGAGCGGTCATCGGCCAACGATCAGCAGGACACGACCCGGAGTCAATGCTCCCGGGCGGACTCAGGGCACCATCGCTCGCGATACCCTGCTGCCGCTCACGCGCCTCCTGCCTCCGCGCCCGCGGCGGGCTTCCGTATGGCGCACCGCTTTCAAGGACATGAAGCTGATGGTCAGCGATGACAGTCCGTGGAACCTTCCCTGGGACCGACCGGTATGGATCCTCTACCGCCGATCGGTTCCGCCGAGGCCATCCTTGCGATCTATGAAAGCTTCTGCTTCGTCCACCACGCGTTCCTTGATAACATCATGAGCATCGGAGGCAACGTCCACGGTCTTGTGATAGACTTCCGACGCTACCTCTTTACCCTGCGCGACGACGTCCTGAGCCTGATGGCTGAGGCTATCTCTCGTGCTATCTGCGGCTTCGCCGACCAATTCATCCTCGGCGTCGGTATGGGGCAGCGCCGCGCCGATCGCAGCACCGACCGCGAAAGCCAGGGCACCGCCGACGAGCGGCTGGTCGCGGAAATGGGTGAGGATCGCCTCGTTGAGTTTGCTCGTTTGCTCCTGAAGACTGGTCGCCGCCGAGGAGGATCGGCTCGACAGCGAGCTCGCCGCGTCAGACGCACGGGCGCCGAGGTCACTCGCGGCGCTTTTCGCCTGCTCCCATTTCTCCGCCGCCCAGCCGGTGGCCGCGTCGAGGATTGCACCAGTCTCGTCGGCGATCTGATTGATCTGCTTTCCGCTGGCGTCGGCGAAGCCACGATAGGTCTTGCCCGCCTCGTCCATGAAATCGCCGGCACGACCTCCTGTTTCGTCTGTCAACGCTTTCAACCTCTTGCCGGATTCATCAGCAAAATGGCTGTAACGCGCTCCGTTTTCCATTGCCGGCGGACCAATCCTGCGAACCCGGCCAGTCGCCGGATAAAGCGGGTATTCAGGATCCTTGCTCCAGATCGCCGTGTCACCTGGTGACGGACTGCCTTTTGCCATGAGCCAGGCCAGGCTCACGCCCATCAGCGCGACCGGCAGAGGGTTCTCCTTAAGGGCGCGGCCAAGATTGCTGACATACTCTGCGCCGCCGCTTCCCTTGGCGTATGCGATGACCTCATCGATGAGCTGGCCCGGCGACATCCGTTCCTGGATCGCGTCAATCCGATCTCCTATGCGGCGGCGGTCCTGGTCGATCTCCCGCTGAAGCTCTGCCGATGTTTTTTCCATTGAATTTTCCATCAGATTTTGTCCTTCACAACATCAACGTCGCGGCGAAGCGAGGTCGCAGTACGATCCAATTTCATGTTGTTGGCGCGAAGTGCGGCGAGACCCCGGGAGACCAAGCCCCAAGCGATGCCGGCAATGATGACGCCGACGATCAGAGAGGCGAGCGCACTGGCAGTGGTTTGGGTAAAACCCTGTGTCACGAGGAAGGCCGCGAGACCGCCGACAAGGGCACTCAGCAGGACGCCGACAGCCCCGATCGCCAGCACCAATCCGAATAGGAGAATCTCCACGCCGCTGAGCGCCTGTGAAAGTTTTTCCGAAGCTTCCGTCTTGGCAAGATCGATTTCCTTGCGGAGCAGGCCCGTGACATCACCTACGAGGCCACTGACGAGCTCGGAGAGGGGCGTGTTCTCTGAAGATTTAGACATTATCCTCGCCTCCGGTCGTTGGGGTGCCGGGGCGGAGGCCAATCGATGGCTCACGCGGCGCGGCAGCTGTTTGCCTTTTCGCGGAGGCTGTCAGGAAGCGGCTTGCTGCCAGGCCTGCAAGTGCGGCGATCCCGAGAAAGGCGAGCGGTTGCTTGCGCCCGAAATCCTCGGTCATGGTGGCGATTTCGCCGATGTCCTTGCCTTCCATCCGCCGAGCGACAGTCTGCACGCTGCGCCCGATTTGCCTGGCGTATCGCCCGACTTCAGCCTGACCGGAGCTTTCCATTTCGGCGCCGGCTTTCTCAAGTGCCGTTGCAACGCCGCCGACCTGGCGAGCAGCGAAGCTGGTGCGTTCGGAAAAGACTTCCTTGGCTTTCTCGACGGCCGTGTCGGTGCCTTCCTTGATCACTTCTTTGGCGGCGGAAACATCTTCGCTTACCTTCGCTTCCAGATCGGAAATGGACGTGCGCGTCTCCGGCGAAGAACCGAAACCTGGGGATGAGGACGGTGTCGGCGCCGATGTGCTTCTTCCTGCCGGATCCGTGAAATCGTTTTGCATGTCTAACCTCCCATGTCGTGCCGGCGACTGCGGCAGCCCCGAACCACGGGTGCCCCGCTTTGTTCCCCGAATGCGCTTCAAACGTTCCTCTTCGGCATGGCGCAGAACTGCGACTGCGATGAAGCAGCGCCGTCCTCGCCTCCTTCTTGATCTCTGGCAGGCGTGAGAATGGATGCTGCGAGGTAACGCTCCTCCCTGTCGCCATCGTTGAAGTAGTAGACGGCGAGCAGGGATCCCTCACCGCATTCCGCGATTCTGGGATAACCGAGATCAGCCGTGCCGCCGTCGCTGCGGATGACCTTCTCGGCGCCCCATGTCTGGCCGTCATCGAAACTCATGCGCATCCTGATGCCAAATGGCGGATCACGGTAGCCGTAGACGAGGAGTAGCCTGTCTTCGATCCGTGCGAGCGCTGGCGGATTGCCATTGCTGCCCGTGTCGCCGACGATGCAGCCTTTCCCAGTCCAGGTCTTGCCTTCGTCGTCGGAGGTGAAGGCTTCTATCCACCCCTTGCCGCCGCCCTTCCCCATGCAGCGCGTCAAGGTCAGTATGGCGCCACCGGAAAGTGCCGTGGATGCCGGCATGATCGAATAGCCCTCAGGTTCCGGGCCGACAAAGCCTTGAAGGACGAAGCTGCGCCCGCCATCCCCAGTGCGCGCGCAGAACACTCTACCTTCCGCGCCGCCCTCTTTGGAGGTGCTGAGCATGAAGAGCGCATGCTCCCTGCCAAGAGGCACGACATCGGTGCGCGCCGAGATCGGAAGATGCAAGCCGGTAAAACGATATGGACCCTGCCATGTCAGGCATCGATCCCGGCTGACATAGAACCAGCTGACAGCATCGCCCTCCACATCGGTTCTGGCGCACATGATTATCGTCTCGGGATCGAGAAAGTCCATGGGCTCATCCAGAACGCAGAGGTCATCACGGACCGACAGATGGGGACGAATCTTGAGATCGGCGTTCAGGTGCTCGTCGGCCGAAAGCGAGTGCCCACCCGGCACATGGCCGCGGAACGGCTCGCCCATCCATGTCAGTCCGCCGTCCAGGCTGCGTGCCTGCCAGGGTACGAATGGATAATCACGGTCCAGTTCGTGCAACTCCCCCTTGGCTCCGAGTTTGCCGCGCGCAAAGACGACGACGATTTCGTCACCCCAGGACCAGAGGCCATAATTTGCCGGCCAGGCTGCGAACTCACCCTGTCTGCGGTAGATTTCAAGATGGCGCATTTGCATGTCCATGGAGGCTTCCGGGCGGTTAGAGCACGTGGAATTCTCCTCCTTCCGCAAACTTCGCAGGTTTGGCGAGGTTCCAGCCCGCCTCGCAATCCCGTGCGATGTCATGGTGTCGGCTCCCCGCCGAATTCGCGGATATCCGTAAGATGACAAACCGCGGCTCAGCGATCGCATCCCCGGAACGATGGTTCAAAGACGCTAAAAACAATTAGTCTTGACTCATCAATTAGCGATACCTATTGTTTCCGCATGATCCAGACCGCCCCCATCACTACCGTCATGCGCGCCCTTGCCGATCCCACCCGGCGGGCCATGTTCGAGCAGATCGTCCTCTCCAAGGAGATCACCGTCGTCGAGTTGACACGGGCGAGCACCGTCACCCAGGGCGCCGTCTCGCAGCACCTCAAGGCGCTGAAGCTGGCGGGCCTGGTCACTGAGCGCCCCGAAGGCCGCAATGTCTATTACCGCGCCGAGCCCGAGGGGCTTGCGCCGCTTGTCGACTGGATGAGCCATTACGGCACCTTCTGGCGCGAACGTTTTGCCGATCTCAGAACCTTGCTGAAGGAAATCGATCCATGACCGACACCGCATTGAAGCCCGACACGCAGCAGATCGTCGTCGACGAAGTGTTCCCGCACGCGCCGGAAACGATCTGGAAAACGCTAACCACCGCCGAGCTGATGGGCCGCTGGCTGATGATGCCTGAAGGATTCGAGCCGGTCGAGGGCAAGCGCTTCACCTATCAGACGACGCCGGCCGGCGGCTGGGACGGCACCATTCACTGCGAGGTGCTGGAGGTGCAGCCGAACGAGCGTCTCTCCTATGCCTGGAAGGGCGGGCATGCGGACAATACCGGCTACGGCTCGCCGCTCGACACCGTCGTCACTTTCATCCTTTCCAGAGCCGAAAACGGCACCCGCCTGCGCCTCGTCCATTCCGGCTTCGTCCTGCCGAAAAACGAAACCGCCTTCCAGAAGATGGGCGAAGGCTGGAAGAAGGTCGTGAAGAATATCGGCGCCCTCGCCGGCAGCGAGGACTGATCCAGCGTCAGCCACATCACCGAATTGTTCAGGAGAAAGCAATGAGCAAGCCCTATACCGGCGGCTGCGCCTGCGGCGCCATCCATTACGAGATCGCCGCCGAGCCGATTGCGATGAACGACTGCCAGTGCCGCGACTGCCAGCGGACGAGCGGCACCGGTCACGGATCCTATCTGACCTTCCCGAGCCGGCAGGCGGTAAAGCTTGAAGGCGAGGCCAGCCACTGGCAGATGGTCGCCGACAACGGCAATGTCAAAACCCGCGGCTTCTGTCCGGCCTGCGGCGCGCCTGTTTACCTGACCTTCTCCTATATGCCCGATTTCTTCACCATCCACGCCGCCAGCCTCGACGAGCCGGAGCGATATCAGCCACAAATGGCAACCTACACCGTGCGCGGCCTCGCCTGGGATCGGGTCGACCCGGATGTGCCAAACTTCGAAAAGATGCCGCCGATGTGAGGCAGGCGCAGCGCCCGCAAAATGGTCTCTCGGGTACTCGGTCGCGAGCGGGGAAGGTTCCGCTCACGACATCGTCGCTTGCCCACCAGGGGTCGAGTTTCTTCCTGTCATTGCCGATCCAGCGCAAAATTGTCTTTGACATTTCGCCGCACAGAATATAACCATTTAGCTATATAGCTGATTGGTGATGCATGGACGAGCGACTCGATGCGATTTTTTCCGCCCTCTCAGACCCCACACGGAGAGCAATTCTCGCGCGGCTCGCCAACGGCAAGGCGACCGTAGCCGAGCTTGCGGATCCCTTCGAACTGTCTCAGCCCGCCATCTCAAAGCATCTCAAGGTCCTGGAACAGGCCGGCTTGATCCGTTCTGGCCGGGAAGCGAATTCGCGTCCCCGCATCCTGGAGCCGGCAGCCTTGAAGACAATTGCGGATTGGGTCGCCGATTACCGGCGCTTCTGGGATGAAAGCTTCGACCGTCTCGATGACTATCTCTCCAAGGTACAAGGATACGAAAAATGACCAATCCAGAGACCGCCAGCGACAACAGCCACGACCTGGTTCTCGTGCGAAGGTTCGATGCCCCCTGCGATCTCGTTTTCAAGGCATGGACCGACCCGCAAGCCTTGGTGCAATGGTGTGGTCCTCACGGCTTCAAGGCTGTAGGCGACAGGCTGGAAGCCTGGCCCGGCGGCAGACACCGCGCCTGTCTGATCGCACCGGACGGAGAAGAGCATTGGGTCGGCGGAAAATATCTGGAGGTCGAGCCGCCGCACAGGCTTGTCTTCACCCATGCCTGGGAGATCGTATCAGGCGAAACCAGCCCCGAAACGATCGTCACCATCACCTTCAGGGAAAGCGAAGGAGGCACGGAAATGACGTTTCGGCAGAGTGGATTTGCAAGCGCATCCTCACTTGAGGGTCACGAATCCGGTTGGTCGCAAAGTTTCGAGCGATTGAGCTTTTTTCTCGGAGCTGAACCCGAAGGGCCGAACCATGCGTAAGGCGGCGATGAAGCTCTACTATTGCGAGACGCTCAATCCGCGGAAGGCCTGCGCCGCCGCTCGTTTTCTTCAGGCCGACGTCGAGTTCGTCAGGGTTGACCTGGCTAGCGGAGAGCAGCGCAGCGCGGAATTCCTGGCGCTGAACCCGAACGGCAAAGTCCCGGTGCTGCAGGATGATGCCGGAACCTTATGGGAAGCGAACGCCATCATGTGCAGGCTGTCTGACGCAGTCGCGTCGGATTTCTGGCCGCATGACCACCGGCAGATCGACGTGCTGCGCTGGTTGAGCTGGGATGCCAGCCATTTCACCCGGCACGGGGCGACGCTGTGGTTTGAAACCTTGATCAAGCCGTTGTTCGGCGGAGAGCCTGACGTCGCCGTGATCGAAGACGCGAAGACGAGTTTTCGGCTCCATGCCCGGGTGCTCGACGATCATCTGGCAGCCAACAGCGTCGCCGTCGGCAAGACACTGACCGTCGCAGATTTCGCATTGGCCGCCGCGCTTCCTTATGCAACCGATGCCGACATACCACTCGCCGAATTCCGGCATATCCAAAAGTGGTACGGACGGCTTGAAGAACTGAATGCTTGGCAAAACCCTTTTCCAGCCTGAGAGGTAAAGTCTCTGAGAACATCGTCGTCTCTCGACCTCTTCTCCGCAGCAACGATTCGTGTATATATTGCCACTATGCCGAGCACACCACGCCGCAATAGGCCGCGTTGCTGCAAAGCACCCTGAGCATTGCCAAACCGGCGGGTACATTCTCTCGTGAGCACCACAAGATACTTGCTGATATTGCCGCTAATGGCGGCCATTGCCTACATGGCGATCGTGGCTCTGGTCTATTTTTCGCAGCGGAGCCTGCTTTATCCCGGAGCTGGTGCCACACCTGCTGCTGAGCACGCGGCTTGGGGCGAGGCGGTCCAAGTCAAGACGCCCGACGGCGAGATGCTTCAGGGACTGTACAGCCAGGGCGACAGCGACAAGCCCTGCGTTCTCCTCTTTTTCGGCAACGGCGACCGCGTCGACAATTACGCCTTTCTCGCTCAGGCGCTGGCCGCACACAGGATCGGCTTGCTGGCGATTTCCTATCGCGGCTATCCCGGATCGACCGGCTCACCCAGCGAGCAGGGGCTGCTGACGGACGGTATCGCCGCATTCGACTGGCTTTCGGCACACGACGGAAGCGAGATCGTCGTGCTCGGCCGGTCACTTGGCACCGGCGTTGCTGTGAACACGGCCGCGAACAGGCCGGCCGTTGGCGTCATTCTTGTATCGCCGTACCTGTCGGTTCTGTCGGTTGCGCAGGCGCGTTTTCCGTACCTCCCGGCTGAAATTCTTCTCAAGGATCCGTTTCGATCGGACCTCAACATCGGCAAGGTCAGACAACCGAAGTTGTTCCTGCACGGCCGGCTTGATGACAGCATCCCGCTGTCTTCAGGGCAGGCACTGTACGAGATCGCACCCGAGCCCAAGCGAATGGTGATCTATGACGGTGTTGGCCACAACGATATTTTCAGCGGCAGCCTGGTCGCTGACGTCATCCGTTTCGTCGAAGCGCTGAAAGGAAACGGCCCGAGATCCCGTCACGAACGGGAGCCGGTTCCCGGCGGGACCCGGTCTGACGGCGAAGATCATCGCGATGGTTCGGCTTCGAAACCATAGGCTCTTTCAACGAGCGCCACGCGGATTTCATAACGCGTATACCAGGCTGCCCGGCCCCGGCGTTGTGCTTCGACATGATCGACAACCGCTTTCCAGGCGCGGATGCTTTCTTCGTCCCGCCAATAAGAGTTGATGATGCCGAAACCATCAGCACGGCGGGCGCTTTCGAAACCCAGAAATCCGGGCTGCTGCCTTGCCAGTTCCACCATCGCAGCCCCGACGTCACCATAGCCGTCCTCGATCTCCGTCCGTTGCGATGAGAAGCAGACGACGTAATAGGGTGGTGCAGGTAAGGTCGCGATAGACATGCCAAACCCTCGTTGCCGACCGACAGGAAATATTTGCAACCATCCATCGTGCGGTCAATCCGCAACCCATGCCTGCACAAGGCAGAGGTAACGCGGCAACTCTCTCCGAGCTCGCAGCGGTTGGCGCGATATCTCACATTGCAATCACCTGAGCATAAGATAAACGTGAGTTTGTATATTGCTAAAACCATGGGGCGAAAGAAATAATGCTGCGTCTGCGATTTTTGAAAGAGAATCATATCTCGATTTCTCTGATTTCCGTCATTTTGGGCCTGTCCGGATGCGTCACCAGCACCGACGGCATTCAAAAATCTCAGGATCAAAGTCGCGCTCTGAGTGGAGAGCGGACAAAAATGGGTCAGTCTTACAATCTGAATGCCGATTGCACAGCCGCGACAATACCCAAGGTGCGGCTGGTGCAAGCGCCGGCGCATGGGTCGGTGAATTTTGTCAGCGAAGGTGTTTATTCAAACTATAAAGAGTCGCAGCGCGTGAAGTGCAATTCCAGAAAATCTCCAGGCGTTTCGGAATACTACAGCTCCCAAACCGGCTATTTTGGAAAAGACATGTACAAGGTCAGAGTGTCTTACGGTGAGGGAACCGTGAAGGACGTCACCGTCAATATCAATGTGATCAAGAACTAAAGACGCTCTTGCGGTGCGCGGGCTGCGAGTTCGGCCGAGACGCACCCCCACTCTCCGTGATTCCAGGCCTTGCGCCTGGAATCCATGGCCTTGGCCGATCACGCTAAGGGCAGATCCTTGGGGAACGACAGCGAAAGGCGCCGCCCTGCCCTGCGCCTTGCCGCGTGCACTCTTCGCTAGTCCTTGCTCAGGAAACGCGCGCGATCGACATGGCACTTGCCGGCCACGCAGCAGAGCCACGAAAGCCTCGACTTCATTGGCGCACAGAGTGACAAAAGCCGCGTCGTCCGCATCCATTTGCCAGCCTGCAACTGAGCTCCAGCGCACTCAGGACGTGTGAGGAGTGACAGAATTCTACCCATAAAGAGCTAATTGGAAAGTCCAAAGGATCGGAGCATAGTCCGCCCAGTGGAGTTCAGCGCGCGTGGGGAAATGCGGGACACTGGACTCCTGCGGCCACGCCTCGACGACTTAGCAGGCAACATCGACAGGTTGATGCGGAGGTAGCGTGATGGCGCAGGGCGTTGTTTCTCTCAGCGGGACTCTGACTCAAGATCAGACTTTGGCGGCAAACGTCACGGATGTTGACGGGTTACCATCGGGGACGGTCATTACCTATCAGTGGCAGCAGAGCAGCGATAACGGTGCCACATGGAGCAACATAACAGGTGCAGCCACAGCCTCCCTGACCTTGCAGCAAGCCCAAGTCGGGAAGCGGGTGCGGGCAACCGCTGCTTACACCGATGCTTTGGGTAACCAGGAACTGGTTGCCAGCACCAACAATGCCGCCGTCGCCAACGTGAACGATATCGGCGTCGTCACGATCACCGGTACACCCCTACAAGGCCAAGCCCTGACCGCCGCGGTCTCGGAACCGGATGGGCTCGCCAACGTGTCGATCACATATCGTTGGCAGCAACTGATCGGAACCACCTGGAGCAACATCGCGGGCGCCACCAGTTCAACGTGGACACTTCAGGCAGCGCAGGTCGGCAGGCAAGTCCGCGTCCAGGTAACCTATAAAGATCAGTCGGGAGGAACCGAAAACAATCGAACCAGCCTGGCCACGTCCCCGATCGTCGCGAGTAATCCTGCCGGCAACGACCTTGGCGTCGTTTCCATCATCGGGGCCGCAACTCAAAATCGGACGATCGCGGCTGGTGTTACCGATGTCGACGGGCTCCCGACCGGGACCATCGTCGCTTACCAATGGCAGCAAAGCAGCGATGGCGGCGGCACGTGGGGCAACATTGCCGGTGCCACTGCGAAAACACTCAGCCTGCAGCAAGCACTGGTTGGGAAGCAGGTTCGAGCGACCGCCACCTACACCGATGCCCTTGGGAACAACGAGACGGTCGCCAGCGGTCCGACGACGGCAGTCGCCAACCTGAACGACATAGGCGTGGCGACGATCACCGGTACGCCGGTTCAAGGCCAAGCCCTGACCGCGGCCGTTACCGACCTCGATGGGCTCGCCAACGTGTCGATCACCTATCGCTGGCAGCAGCTGATCGGGACGACATGGACCGACATCGCCGGAGCCACCGGTCCGAACTGGACACTCCAGGCGGCGCAGGTGGGCAGGCAAGTCCGTGTGAGGACCACTTACACCGATCAGCTGGGTGGTATCGAAACCAACCGGGCGAGCGCGCCGACCGCAGCGATTGTCAGCGCCAACAACCACCCGGGTGTGCTTGGCATCAGCGGGACCGCGACGCAAGGTCAGGTGTTGACGGCCGCTGTTACCGACGCGGACGGCGTGCCGGGATCGGTGACCTATCAGTGGCAGCAGAGCAGCAGCGGCACCACCTGGAGCAATATCGGCGGAGCGACTGCCAAGACGCTGACCCTGCAGCAGGCCCAGGTCGGCAATTTCGTGCGGGCAACGGCCAGTTACATCGACAATCTGGGCAACAGCGAGAATGTCACCAGCCCGGCGACGCCCTCGGCAGTCGCCAATGTCAATGATCCCGGCGTGATCTCGATCAGTGGCATAGCGAGCCAAGGCCAGACCTTGACCGCCAGCCTGAGTGACATCGATGGCCTGCCGGCAAGCGTCAGCTACCTGTGGCAGAGCAGCGACAACGGCACTACGTGGAGTGACGTCGCGGGTGGGCAAAGCCTGACTTTGAGCAGCAGTCTTGTCGGCAAGCGCGTGCGGGTGAATGCCACTTATACCGACCTGCGTGGCACTGGCGAGACCGTCGTAAGCGCGGCGACTGCCCCGATTACCTCAGTAAGTTCCAGCCCCGTCAGCCTCTTCACCACCCAGACACCGGCCCAACCCAACTTCACCGACGGACCTGGAGTGGACTGGGAAGTCGGGATGCGCTTCGTCAGCAGCAATACCGGTTCGATCCAGGCGGTCCGCTATTACAAGTCTCCCAGCGAGACCGGCACGCATGTCGGCCGCATCTGGTCGGCTACCGGGCAGCAGCTGGCAAGCGTCACCTTCACCAATGAGACGGCCTCAGGCTGGCAGCAGCAGACTTTGGCAAGTCCGCTGGTCATCAATGCCGGCACCACCTATGTCGTCTCGGTCAATGCCAACAGCTACTATTCGGTGACCTCGAACGGCTTTGCCAACCCAATCAGCAATGGCGGATTGACCGCCCCGGTCGGCGCCGGTGTCTACAACGAAACCATCGGCACGTTTCCAACCCTTGTCTACCAGAACGAAAACTACTTCCGTGATGTCGTGTTTTCTGCTGCGGCGGCGAATCCCGACAACCACCCGGGTGTGCTTGGCATCACCGGGACCGCGACGCAAGGTCAGGTGTTGACGGCCGCCGTCACCGACGCGGACGGTGTGCCGGGATCGGTGACCTATCAGTGGCAGCAGAGCAGCAACGGCACCACCTGGAGCAATATCGGCGGAGCGACTGCCAAGACGCTGACCCTGCAGCAGGCCCAGGTCGGCAATTTCGTGCGGGCAACGGCCAGTTACATCGACAATCTGGGCAACAGCGAGAATGTCACCAGCCCGGCGACGCCCTCGGCAGTCGCCAATGTCAATGATCCCGGCGTGATCTCGATCACTGGCATAGCGAGCCAAGGCCAGACCTTGACCGCCAGCCTCAGTGACATCGATGGCCTGCCGGCAAGCGTCAGCTACCTGTGGCAGAGCAGCGACAACGGCACTACGTGGAGTGACGTCGCCGGCGGGCAAAGCCTGACCCTCGGCAGCAGTCTCGTCGGCAAGCGCGTGCGGGTGAATGCCACCTATACCGACCTGCGTGGCACTGGCGAGACCGTCGTGAGCGCGGCGACTGCGCCCATTACCTCAGTAAGCTCCAGCCCCGTCAGCCTCTTCACCACCCAGACACCGGCCCAACCCAACTTCACCGACGGGCCTGGAGTGGACTGGGAAGTCGGGATGCGCTTCGTCAGCAGCAATACCGGTTCGATCCAGGCGGTCCGCTATTACAAGTCTCCCAGCGAGACCGGCACGCATGTCGGCCGCATCTGGTCGGCTACCGGGCAGCAGCTGGCAAGCGTCACCTTCACCAACGAGACGGCCTCGGGCTGGCAGCAACAGACTTTGGCAAGCCCGCTGGTCATCAATGCCGGCACCACCTATGTCGTCTCGGTCAATGCCAACAGCTACTATTCGCTGACCTCGAACGGCTTCGCCAACCCGATCAGCAATGGCGGATTGACCGCCCCGGTCGGCGCCGGTGTCTACAACGAAACCATCGGCACGTTTCCAGCCCTCGTCTACCAGAACGAAAACTACTTCCGCGACGTCGTCTTCTCTGCTGGATCAAGCGTTGCCTTGCGGGACAACGCCACCATCTACGTCAGTGAAACAGCGGGCGCTGCAACAATCACCGTCGTTCGCACAGGCAGTACGAGCGGACAGCTGACACTGGAGTACACGACCAACGAGATCGGCGGAGCCGGAGCGGCACAGGCTGGAGCGGACTATACGTTGCCGACCTTCAATGGCCGAGCCAATACCGGGCAAGTTGTTTTCGAGGACGGCGAGAGCAGCAAGACGTTTGCCATCCCGATCGTCAATGATCCTGATGCCGAAGGGACCGAGACATTTTCTGTCGGCATCCAGAATCCCGGACCTGGTGGCTCCCTGGCAGCGCCGCGGACTGTTCTGGTCTCCATCGTCGACAACGATTCCGCACCGACCATCTCCCTGAACAATCCGGTCATCACCTTGTCGGAGGCGGCCGCCGCCGCCACCATCACGGTTCAGCGCAGTGGAAACATCGATGCCACGGCCACCGTCGCATATGCAACGAGCAATGGCAGCGCGATCGCGGGCTCCGATTATATGACAACAACGGGCGTGCTCACCTTTGCCGCAGGGCAAGCGATCCAGACCATTTCTGTTCCGCTGCTCAACAACACGGCGGCCGAGAGCAACGAAAGCTTCACTTTAACCTTGAGCAACCCGACAGGTGCTGTCCTGGGGAGCCAAACGACTGCGACCGTCAACATCCTGGACGACGACAGCAACCTCGGCAATCTGGTCCGACAGACCGTCGTGTCCGGCTTGACCGAGCCAACGGCCCTCGATTGGACTCCCGATGGCCGCTATATGGTTGTCGCGCAACAGAATGGCATTGTGCGGGTGGTGGACAACGGCACGCTGCGATCGACACCGCTTGTCGATCTGTCCAGCCAGGTCAACTATACGCCCGGAGATCGGGGGATGCTGGGGCTGGCAATTCATCCGAACTTCGCGGCAAATCCATACGTCTATCTGCTCTACACTTACGATCCCCCGGAAACCGCGAATGGAACCGGCCTGGCGGGACCGGATACCAAAGGGAACCGTCCTTCGCGCCTCGTTCGGCTTACGGTCAATCCCAACACGATGATTGCCGATCCGGCCAGCATGGTCGTGCTGGCCGGTACCAACAGCACCTGGGCATACACCAGCCGTCCGGATCTCGACAGTACCGGCGCTGTGAACATACCGCCGTCCGGCATCGTCAACGGCACCACCATTACCGCCCCTGCAAGCCAGATCGAGGTGGGAACGCAGGACAACGATCCAGATCGCGCCGGAATTCAGAACCAGAATATTCGGGACTATCTGGCGACGGACAGTGACTCCCATTCCAATGGAGCACTCCATTTCGGGCCCGACGGCATGCTGTACTTCAGCAACGGAGACGGCACCTCATACAATTTCATGGACCCTCGCACGGTTCGCGCTCAAGACGTTCACAATCTGTCCGGCAAAGTCCTGAGGATAGATCCGATGACCGGCGCGGGCGTTCCGGGGAACCCCTTCTATGACCCCGCAGATCCGAACAGCAATCAGTCCAAGGTATTCTATTCGGGCGTGCGCAACGCCTATCGCTTCACCTTCGATCCAGTGACCAACCTGCCCGTGCTCGGAGATGTCGGCTGGACCACTTGGGAGGAAATAAATACCGGCCCTGCAGGATCGAATTTCGGTTGGCCGTATCTGGAAGGTCCCGGCCGAACGGGCGGCTACCAGGATCTCCCTCAAGCGATCAGCTTCTACAACAATGGGAACCGAAACAGCCCTTCTGATCAGCCTGCTGTTTTTCCGCTGCTATCGAGAAGCCACGGTTCGCCCGACAACGCCACTGCGATCACCGTCGGGGACTTCTACAACGACAACACCCTGATGTTTGCGGATCTTGTCAATGGCAATGTCTACACCGCAACGATGAACGCAAGCCGGCAGATCTCGAACGTACAGGTCTTCGATACGGGCGTCCCCTATCTGGTAGACATTCAGAAGGGACCTGACGGCTGGCTTTACGGTGCCGATTTGGGCACCGGCACTATCCGTCGCTGGGCAGACCCCAATGCGCCGACCGGCGCGACCCTGTTGACACCGACTTGAGCCGCAGCATTCGGGAGGGGATTGGTGGCACGGATCAGTCAGTCGTCGTGAACAGCAGCGCCAGGCATTGTGGACATTGGAACATGAGCCGCCGCCAAACATTATGTGCTTGCAACATGGCTCATTCCCATTGAAGGAGATTCCACGTGAATAACTTAATCTGGCTCGTCGGCGCCGTAGTCATCGTGCTCGCTATCCTGAGCTTCTTCGGCTTCCGTTGAGAAAGAAGTGCGGCGGCTCAACTGCACCATCCATGAACGCAGGAGCACGCCGCTACGCCGGACGAAAAACCCGACCGGCGCAGCATGTTATATGGGGAGCATTAGCAGCGACTTAAATGTCTGCCGTCGTACCTACTGTGGATCGAGGCTGTCCCGTCGAACTCGCGAGCTGGACGCGTCCGCTTGATGGCGCCTCAAACAGAAACGGCGGCATGAGGCCGCGGGTGTTAAAACCCTTCACTTTGATAAGATCCTAGGATGAGCTCGACTGATCATTCGGCGATTTCTTTCGAACGATCTTGGAAGTGGACTCGGGCAGTCTCGTCAAGATCGATCAGCTTGTCGATCGCTTCCTGATCAACGGCGGGGTGATCGGGCGTAGTGCGGTTCCGGTACGATGCCGGAAAAAAGCCCCGCCGAAACGGGGCAAGTCTTGACAACACGGATCGCACAGGAGGAACACCCGTGCTTTCCTGTTGCCTCAACGAAACAGGGACCGGCTAGGTTCCGTTACAGCGTGGAGATCGTTGAACTCAGCTTCGGCCTTCTTAATTGGCCAATCTCCGCTTGCTACGATTTTGATTTTCGCCAGCCGGCCGCCCAAGCTTCGTCTATGTGATCCGAAACGGCCTGCAGTGGAAGGATGTGCCGTTTATCCGAGCTCGTCGAACTCGCAATCACGAGATGAGGTGTTGAATGGCCCTTCCGACGAGCCGCAGTTCGTCGAACTGCGTCACAAATTCATACGATATGACAAAGAAACCAGAGAAGAACAAACCTGGAAAGCGCTCCTCAACCGTTAGCACAGACGGCATCAATAGCTTCTGAAGAGGGCGTGCAACCAGAAGGGCTGTGCACACGCCTACAAAAGCGCCACCCAGGATGTCGGTCGCATAATGATAGCCAGCATAGATGCGCGGCAGGCAAATCACGAACGTCGACCAGATGAAGCAGGCCGCACCAAGCCGTCGGGATGCACGCCACATCGTTGTCGATACCGCGAAGGTCAGCGCGGCATGGTCACTGGGGAATGAACTCCAATGCTCAAGCGCTTTCGGATCAACGCCCAAAGGCAGCACGAAGTCGGGATTGCCTGAATGCAGCGGCCTGAGACGCTCTGGCAGAAACAGTTGTATAAATCGAGATATGCCAATTCCGAAGAACATGTCTATGATGCATTCGACAACAACTGACTTCCACTTATTTCGAAAAAACCATAGAAACCACAATAATATAAATAAAGTCAGAAATTTTACGGTGTTCAAGTCAAGAAAATGAATAATTAGCTTATTCGCTGTAATCGACCTTGATGAATACTGAGCCATCAGCTTCATCACGAAGGTGTCGAGACTATTCAGCATTGAGAAGCCAGCCAATTTTCTTTGGTTTGAGTGATCTATGATGTTATACTTATGTCATCATCCCGTTAGGACCACTTGCGGCAGCCGACGACACAGCAACAGTGCTCGGCGATCACGTTCGCTCCCGAAGCCGTCGAATGCCTTCACAGCGGCGTCTCGACGGCGACTTGTTCCCCGCATTGGCACGAAATGATCGAGATAGCGCCGTAAGACGCTCGCGACGGCGACCGCAGAGGCGGCATCGGTCAAGGCGCGGGATTGCGTCATTGTTCAACACTTCAGTCGGTTCTCTCTTACCTCGAGCTTTCGTCTCAAAGCCTGTTCCTGCTCGTAGGTCTTGTGAGGAAAATGCTCCCAGCACCACCAGTGAACCGGTATCGCCTTCGAGGGGCTGTGGCCGAAGCCGCCCCACTCGCCGCAACCCTCTTCCTCGCAGTAGTGCTCAATGATCACATTAGCGCCCGGCGCCGATACAGAGAAAATGCCCCGCAGGTAAGCGCACGGGGCATTTTGTACTAACGTGCCGCCAACCGGAGGAGTCGCGGCTTGTAGAAGAATGACATGTTTCTCTGGCGGTTCAACTAGCCTTAAATGCTAATCTTGTTGTGGAAATTAGGTCGCGCTGAGATCAACCAGATTGATAATCTCCGGTCCACCATTGCTGAAGGTGGTTACCCGGCGGGAGGTTCGCAAGTTAGTAAGTTTAGGCAATTGATCATCTACAGAACCCCACCATACTTTTATGTGACACGGCCGTATGACAATTAAAAGGTAAAGTTATGCGTACAATGCTAGCAGTCGGCGGGGCCGCCGTGATCGCAATGTACTTTCTCGGCGGCATGAGCGCGAGACATGAGATCTTTCCCTGGCCAGAACTTTCCGCGATGAAGAAAATGGTTGTCGGAGAGAAGGCTGCGGCTCCAAGCCGTTATACTTTCGACGACAAGCAACGACTCATCGGGGATGAATCGAAAACGCTTGTGACCTGCCCTGCTCAAACTGATCGAACTGCTGTCTTGCTCATTCTTGGCCAATCGAACGCGGCCAACCACGGCGGACAACGGTACCGGTCAAATTATGGCGCGCGCGTTGTAAACGCCTTTGACAAACGGTGCTTCATCGCGGCATCGCCACTTCTTGGATCGACCGATACCAGGGGAGAGTACTGGACGCTTCTCGGGAACAAATTGATCGAATCGGGACAAAACGACAGCGTCATCCTCGCACCTCTCGCATATTCCGGATCTCAGGTCGCACGATGGGCGCCAGGCGGGGACCTCAATCCTATGCTGGTCGATACAGTGACACAGCTTCACGATTCCGGTTATCGGGTAACGAGCGTCCTCTGGGTGCAAGGAGAGGCGGACCTCGTTCACGGCACCACCGGGGAGGCCTATCAGGAACGTTTCCTGTCGATGGTCGACACATTACGTCAGAACGGCGTCGAAGCACCCGTTTACATTTCGATCGCATCGAAATGCCTGGAACCGAGCAACGGCGGCTTCAAGGAGCACATTCCGGACAATGCGATCGTACGGGCGCAACTGGCCCTATCAAGAAGCGGCCAGGGTATCCGAGAGGGCGTCAATTCTGACGCGTTACTCGATGGAGACGACCGCTACGACGATTGCCACTTCGGTGGCACAGCCGGGGAGAAAGTGTCGCAGGCCTGGCTGAATCTTCTGCGTGGCGAGAGCCTCCTGGAATCCTCACCACAGTCTTCGCTTTTGGGGCCACCGGCCAAAGCGGGGCGAGTCTTGTCAACACGGATCACACCGAAGGAATACTCGTTGTTTCCTGCTGTGCAACAAGACGGAACTGGTAAGTGAGCGGTTGCGAAGCCGAACTCGACGCCGGCTGGGGCTTAAATGAGCGGTCGGCCCGCACATGTGCAAAGAGGCAGGGGAGTGGACCAAAACCTTGCTTCTGCGCTGCCCGACACCTCGGCCATGAATGAACGGCGGTTCCGGCCCTCAGCTAAGGCGACGGTTCCGATGCCGCTGCGGATCTAGATTGACCGGGCTGATGATCTCGGGGCCGGTATTCTTCAGATTGTCAACGCCCGTGCCGATCGGCCACATGGTCATAAGGTCGGCCGAGTATGGCTTCATCAGGTCGAATGGATTTGGATCAGGAGATAGCCAGCGCTCATACTCCTGCCGACGGAGAATGACTGGCATTCGTTCACTGAGCGTCTTCATCATCTCATTCGGCGCGCAGGTGATGACGGCGAAGGTACGGATATCGATGCCGGCCGGGTGGCGCCAGACCTCCCAAATGCCTGCGAGAGCAAACAAAACGTCCGTCTTCATCGCGATAGCATAGGGTTGTTTTTCTCGGCTGTGGGGGGACGATTTCCACCCAAAGAATCCGTTGACTGGGATCAAGCAGCGGCGAGACCGGTAGGCAGGTCCGGCGAGTTTGTGTGAGGCAATCTTTTCGCAGCGGACATCGACCAATGGGAGACGCCGGTCGCTGGGCGTTCTAGATGCCGACACCAGCCCCCACTTTGCTATTACAAAGACCGGGGCAACGATACCGGTTCCCGGCGCTGCTTCTTGGATGATGATCGGATAGACTTGGCTTGGTGAGCCGTTGTATCGAGGGATGCGGTCAATCAAGCCGTCAAGCTCGCCTTGTCCGGCGAAAGCGAAACTACGCGCGAGGTCGTGAAGCGATTCTTTGATATAAACGCGACTACACATTCGGTATTCCGTGGGGGGGGAGACTACTTATTTAGATATAACCCTCCCTCAGCAGGTCAAGGCAGCCGAAATGTTTTCCCCGCCGGCACTTGTGAAGCGCCAATACTCCATATGGGTCAATTGCCTTTTAAGATATGGCTGATCAACTGGCGGTATGACAAAGCCGCCTCGCAAGCCTTCCCAGTCGGAACTGGCTTTAAGGCAAGCCGCAAGAACCTGATCGCGATCAAGCCGAAACTCGTCGCCGAGATCCAATACGGAGGCTGGACGCATGACGAGAAGCTCCGGCACCCGTCATATAAGGAGTTGAGGGAGGAGAAGGATGGTCATGGAACTCGGGCCAGACCGTCACGACAGGAAAGTCTCAGCGCCAAACCAACCCAAAATTAGACCGTCAAGCTAGGTATGAACGACCACTCCTCGGCCATGAACTCAAGCGTTTCGTCGCGAAAATAGTAGAGAAAATGTCGTGAGTTAGCGGTGTCTGAATGGATTGTTTCCCACGGCACGGCATCGCGGATCGGGTCGTGGCCAACTAACTCATAAAATTCGCCCCAACGCGGAGCTATGCCACTGTAGCGACCATGGCCATCTACCTTATACCATTCATGATCGTTGGTGTCGTCCCAGCGCCACCGGCTGCAGCCAATGAAGCTTAGAGTGCCCCATGTCTCATCAAACTTCGGACCGGCCTTCCAAAATAGGTTCAAAGTCCTGAGAATACCCGACGGTTTTTCGTCGCGCGCGGGCCTATGCGAGCGGAAACAGACGTTGACCTTGGAGCCCGCAACTGAAACCTGAGGCGCGGGGGCATTTGGCTCGGCAACCCAACCCTGGCCGAGCTGTAGTTCTACAAACTTTAGCATGGACGAGGACTAGCCGAATTGCATGACGGTTTCCACTCGACGTGTCATCAAGCATAGGTTCACGGCCCAGTTCCGCTTTTTTGTTTCTTCTGGCATTGCTTACGACTCGGTGCATGAAATACTCGTCGTGTTGCTGGGGGCGCCATCCGTCATATAAGGGGCTGCGCGAGGTGTCGGATAACGCGGCTGTTTTTGACTTAAAACGGCAAGGCTAAATAGTTCCCGCCAGGCCTAAAATTATGAAAATCAACATAACGGAGGTCACTACCACGAAAGAAGGTCCGGCGATAAAGAACTTCTCTTTTGGCTTCATCAACACGCAATCATCATCACCTCCGCGATCGGCCCAGTGGGCCTCAGGCCCGAAATCTTCGGTGAAATTGAAGCCGTTTCTACTGTAGAAGATGATCGACCTGATGAACCAATACCAGTAGTAGGCGCAAAAGGGGCCCACGATGCACAGAGCAATCCATAGCTGAATTCGATCTTCGCTCAATCAAGCTTCCCCATCAACATCGCCATCTTCGTCCAGTTCGTGCACCGGAAGTGTTCTTCTCCGTCCACTCCCGGACGATAAACCTTATGGCGTCGCAACGCCGTTGCTTTCATCAAAGGACGTCCGCCTCGTGGCAACTATTGTAAAACGAAGCGCTTCTGCTCTTGCTCGACACGTTCCGGTGGATAGCAACCCTTCGCCCAGCTATAGCTGAATGCGACTCTATCAAACTTCCCTTGGAATTCGTTGACGGACCACTGCAGCAAAGCTCCTCGCCAAAACATACCTGCCAGCTTCTGGCAACCGAACCGAACACATCGGAGGTGTACGGCATCGGAGGGCGTACAAGTAAAGCCAAATGCCTGCAGCTTACTGGCGAGGAGAGCTGGATTGCCGTTCGCTTCACTTACAAGGTTATCCACCCATCGCTCATATTCCTTGACGCGGAGCGGCGGTTGGCTGCCAGCGCTTAAGGCCGCCGCTTTGGCGGGGTAACACCACGCAGAAATACAAAGTATGATCAGCAACCGAAAGACACGATAATTGCTCAAGAGGCGCTCCTAAGTCGCGGCTTTCAGCCGAGAGGTTTCCATCTGCCAAGATAGCAGCGAAACCTCCAAATCCGAGTGTCACATTGGTGGGACAAGGTAGTTTAGGAGAAAAGCAAGCCGGTCACCGTAATGAGCGGCAGATTATAAATTTTCGCAAGGTAATCAATGGTTCCGCGGCGCGCCCATCCTCGAAAGCGAAATCGGAGCTCAGGCGCATTCCGAAAACCAGCACGAACTGACCGGCCCCGATCTCATGCTGTCCCCCACGCCGTCGAGATATTGGCGCGAACGTTTCAGTGTGCGCCGCCCGTTTCCTCGTGTGCCCTCACGATGGCGTCCGCTTCCTTGCCGTATAGCTCCTCGAAGTGATCGAAGGTCTTGGAAAAGTAACCAATGCCCTGCGTCGCCGAGCGCAGCGCCCGCGCCAGATCGTCAAGTGCGCCGCCCGGAACAAGTGCCCGGAAGATGTCCCATCCCTTGGCGGTTTCATCCCGGTCGAAGCCGAGAACCTGACCCTTGAGAGCGGAGACGATCTGGACGAGGCTGCCGGAATAGATCGACGGAATGTGAATTTCGCTGCGGAAGATCGGTTGCATTAAAACGGCCGACCCTTCGGAAAGCGCCTGTCGCACTCCCATTCTCGACGCAGTCCTGAAGGCGTGTTCCGAACTGTCGACGGCATGGTGCTGACCATCGAACAGCGTTACGCCGACATCGATGACCTGGAAGCCGAGCGGCCCCTTCTCCATCGCTTCGCGCGCCCCTGCTTCGACGGCAGGGATGTAGTTGCGCGGAACGACGCCACCCTTGACGGTTTCGCTGAAGGTGAAGCCCCGGCCGCGCTCGTTGGGGCGAATGCTCAGCTTCACATCCGCGAATTGCCCGGCGCCGCCGGTCTGTTTGCGATGCCGGTAGTGCACCTCGGACGGCTTCGCGATTGTCTCGCGGTAGATCGGGCTGGGCGTTCGATCAGTTACGTCGATGTGGAAGACGTCGGACAGGGTTCGGCAGAGATCGCGCAGATGTACCGGGCCCTGGGCGCGGACGAGCTGGGCGCCCGTACCTTCCTCCTGCAAAACGACAAGACCGCGATCCGTCTCGGAAAGTTTTGCCAGCGTTTCGGAGAGCTTGTTTTCATCGCGTACGCTGCCCGGGACCAGGATTCTTTCAAGCATCGGCGTTGGTGGCTCGGTCCATTCGGGCGGGGCGACCGTCGCGTTTGATGTCAACAGCGACGGGACGGGCAAGTGGTCGGACTTGACTGTTGCGAAGACATCCCCGGGTGCAGGCGTGATCGCCGAGCTGGACCGTCCGTTTGCAGGATCCTGCACGGCGCCGAGGCCGGAGCCGCCCAGTGCTGCGCCTTGCCGCAGTCCCTCGCCAAACGCGCGCACGAGCACAGTCTTGCCGATATTCTGACGATGATAGGCATGGAAGCTCACGGCGGTCAGCTTGTTTTCATCGACATTGCCCGCACGAGCCAGGCGCTGTCTGAGAATCCCTACCGGCGGCGCCTCGTGGCGCAGCGCTTTCATCAGCCTCATCATGCCGTTGCCGTGACTTGCGGCGCCGATCAGCACTGGAATGATCCTGTTTTCCCTGAGAATCCGCGATGAAATGGCATAGAGGGCGTCGCTGGGCGGCTCGCGATCTTCGACCAGTTCCTCGAGAAGCCAGTCATCGAATTCGGACAGGTGTTCCAGGAGCTCGCTGCGCGCTTCGTGCTCGCGCTCGGCGGCGCTTTCGGGGATTGCGATAAGCGCCGAAGTCTGGCCTTCCCGGTAGCGCCACGCCCGTTCCGAAATCAGATCGCAACTGCCTATGATCCTGTCTCCCTCGCGGATCGGGATCTGGCGAAGCAAAAGCGAGTGGTTGGCGTAATCTTGAAGCGCGGCGATCACGTCCCTCAGCCGCCCCCTCGGTTCGTCCATTCGGTTGACGAAGAGGATGCACGGCGTCCCCGAGGCTTCGACTATCCGCAGATAGGGCGCGGCGAGCACAGCCTCCTCGGGTGCCGATGAAACGCACAGGATGCAGGCGTCGCTGGCAAGAAGCGCGTGCTGCACATGCGCCAACGCTTCGTTGGGTCCTGGCGCATCCAACGCACACCACGCCTCGTTTCCAAAGGAGAATTCTGTGAGGTTCAATCCATAAGGGGAGCTGGATTTTCTCGGCGTTCCCTCCAACGAGCCGAGCTTTTCGACCACTGTTGATTTTCCAGTCTGCGAGGGTCCAAGAACGGTAAAGCAACGCATCGGCATTCCTCCAACTGCCATAGACACAACTTTCAGCCATCATAGGATGCCCTGAACCGCTGCAAGGCGCCAGAGGCGTTAGTTACAGACGCTTTGACCTAAAGGCGTAGGAGCTGTTCTCGAATTGCCAGCGGGGCTGACCGCAGGGGCTGCAGACGCATCCAAAACGATCCATGCAGAGACTCTGGAGCTACTCCCACAAGCAGTTAGGCGTGAACTTGCGGGCTGCCGCGCCAGCTTGGCGGCAAGCGCATCAGCAGCCGGCTCGGCTGCAGAAGGAATGACCGATTTGGGCCGGAAGCCGGCAGTGCGCTGTTAGGAACCCAACACGAAAAGCGGACGTCAAAGTTCTTGCCGCCAAGGGCTGGGATTCGCCCAAAGCAGACAATGAGGTACCCGCAGGAACGTCAACTGCTGACCAGCCCATACGGATAAGAGGCAAGCGCGCTGCAGCTGCGCCTGCGCAGGGGCTGTCGGCGGGGACAGAATTGGCGTAAGCTGTGAAGGAGGTTCACCATGCGCAGCAGCATCACTGCAGCTATCGTCGCGCTCGTCGTTTCCCTTGGCAGTATAGCGCGGGCGGAGATCCTGATCGGAGCGGCAGGCCCGGTCACAGGACCGCTTGCCTGGATCGGGGAGCAGATGCAGCGCGGCACAGAGATGGCAGTGGCCGACATCAATGCGACTGGCGGCGTGCTCGGGCAGAAGGTGCAACTCATCACGGTCGACGACTTTTGCGATCCCGAGCAGGCTGTGGCGGCCGCCCAGAAACTGGTGGCTGATGGTGTGGTGCTCGTCATCGGGCATTACTGTTCCCAAGCCTCGATCCCGGCATCCAAGGTGTACGAGGCCGCGGGAGTTCTACAGATTTCACCCGGTTCGACCAATCCGCTGTTGACCGAACAAGGTCGTGCCAATGTTTTCCGCGTCATTGGTCGCGACGACGCGCAGGGGGTGGTAGCCGGCAACTATCTGGCCGATCATTGGGGTGACAAGAAAATAGCGATCCTTCACGACAACACCACCTATGGGAAGGGGCTCGCCGACGAGACCAGGAAGCAGTTGAATAAGCGGGGTGTCACCGAAGCGATCTACGAGGCCTTCACCCCTGGGAAGAACGACTATACGGCCGAGATCTCTGCGTTACAGGGCGCCGGCATCGCCGTGTTGTATGTTGGTGGGTATTTGCCCGAGGTCGCGCTTATGGTTCGCGCTTCGCGAGACCGTGCCTACGCACTTCAACTCGTCTCAGGCGATGGCATGGCGAGCGAGGACTTTGCGCTGATCGCCGGATCTGCCGCGGAGGGTACCCTCTTCACATTTAGCGCGGACCCTCGGCGCGTCCCTCAGGCGGCTCAAGTCGTCGAGCGTTTCCGTGCCGAGAATTTCGAGCCTGCAGGCTACACACTGCTCAGTTACTCCGCCGTCCAGGTCTGGTCGCAGGCGGTGAAGAAGGCCGGTTCTTTAAGGCCGCAAGAGGTGATCGCCTCAATGCAAGGTAACCAATTTGAAACGGTAATGGGCCGGGTGGATTTCGACGACAAGGGCGACCTCACCGTGCAAAGCTGGATTTGGTATGTCTGGAAGGGTGGCGAATACGTGCCGCTGGAATAGTCAACCGCCGGCCGGGTGGATCGTTTTAGGCCAATCTGTGCAGACTTTAGTGGCTGCGCAAGCAAGACCTTGCAGTTGCCGCTATGTTTGAACGCGTCGGCATACGAGGGCGCTTGTTGCTCGCTTTCTTCGGCATCAGCACCTTCGCAGTGCTCGCGACCGCCGCAGCTCTCTATGCCTTCCTTCAGGTCGGCGACGTGGTCGATCGCATCACCAAGGAACGGGTCCCGACGGCGCTCGCCTCTCTCCAATTGTCGCGCCAGGCTGAGAGGGTCGCCTCAACCGCGCCCTCAGTGCTGGCGGCGACCAGCACGGTTCAGCACAACGAGGTCTCGGCTGCGATCGGACTCGAGATGGGGCGTCTCGAAGAGTTGCTCGCCGCACTTAAAGGCACCGCAGTCAGCGCGACGGCGGTGACTGAAATCGAAGACGCGGTGATTGGTCTACGACGAAACCTCGATGCTCTCGACGATCTTGTCGCCGCTCGCCTTACCATGGTTCAGCGCAAGGAGGAGTTGCTGCGCCGCTTATCGGATACGACAAATGCAAGTCAGCGTCTCATCGCGCCCGGTATCGCCGTGATGAACTCGAAGGTCCCGCAGTGGCGTGCAGCGGCGACTGATTCCGCCGCACCACCCGACGCGCGTGCTGCGGCGCCGAGCGACCTGGTCAAGGCAATCGCGGCCTACATCCCCCAGCAGAGGGCGCAACAGGAGATCTCAGCAGTCAACGACGCGCTGGTCAAGACTGCCAACGCGCGTACGCCGGGAGATCTGAAGCTGATCCTGTTTCCGCTGCGCCGGTCGCTCGCCGTACTCGAAACGGTCTCCACCGAGATCGATGAAAAGTTGCGGACCCGCTTCCAACAACGGTTGGACGAGTTAAAGTCGCTGACCGACGGTGAGAACGCGATCCCGAAGGTACGACAGGACGAGTTTGCTGTCCTGGCAAAGGGCGAGCAGCTTCTGGCTGAAAACAGTCGACTATCGCGCGACCTTACCGCGGCCGTCGATCGCCTGGTTGCAAAGGCAAACCATGAGATCGCCGCGTCCGCCCTCGAAGCCTCGGTCGTCCGGCGCTACGGCACCGGCATTGTCCTTGGCTCCGCCCTTCTAAGCCTCCTGAGTTCGGTTCTGGTTGTCTGGCTCTATGTCGACCGCAGCCTTCTCGCCCGTCTGGGAGAGGTGAGCCAAAGCATGCTGGCAATCGCGGGCGGCAATCTGCAAGCGCAGATGCCCGTCGGAGGCCGCGACGAAATCGGCCGCATGGCAGGGGCGCTCAGGCTGTTCCGGGATACTGCGGTCGAGGTGGAGGAAAACAGCCTGCGCGAGGTTGCGGAAGCGCGCCAGCGACTTGTGGATGCCATCGAGAGCATCTCCGAAGGATTCGCTCTGTACGATGGCGAGGACAGGCTCGTGCTGAGCAATAGCCGCTACCGCGAGCTGTTGTACGCCGGCCTGGAGGAAATGACACCCGGCACGACATTCGAGCAGATTGTTCGCCGGTCCGCTGAGGGCGGCTACATCAAGGATGCTGAGGGGCGAGTCGAGGAGTGGATTGCCGAGCGGCTTTCGCGGCATCGCAACCCTGGTGAAACGTGGGTGCAGCGGCGTCGCGACGGGCGATGGATCATGATTAGCGAGCGGCGGATCACGGGTGGCGGCACGGTGGCCGTCTACTCTGATATCACCGAGCTGAAGCAACGGGAGGAAAACCTTGCCGAGAAATCCGCAGCTCTCGAGGCGCTTTCCAGCAAGCTGGCGAAATACCTGGCGCCGCAGGTGTATAACTCCATATTCACCGGCCGCCAGGACGTCAGGATCGCCAGCCAGCGGAAGAAGCTGACGATATGCTTCTCCGATATCGCCGGCTTTACCGAAACCACAGACAAAATGGAATCCGAGGATCTCACACAGCTCCTCAATCACTACCTGACGGAAATGTCGAAGATTGCTTCAGATCACGGCGCGACGATCGACAAGTATGTCGGAGACGCCATCCTGATGTTTTTCGGCGATCCGGAAACCCGCGGCGTCAAGGATGACGCGCTCGCCTGCGTGCAGATGGCTCTCGCCATGCAAAAGCGAATGAGCGAGCTTGGGGAAATCTGGCGCGATATCGGGATTGAAACACCGCTGCGCTGCCGCATCGGCATTCACACAGACTACTGCACTGTGGGCAACTTCGGCAGCGAGGACCGGATGGATTACACGATAATCGGCGGCGCCGTGAATCTCGCCTCGCGCCTTGAGCAGGAAGCGTCGCCGGGCACCGTGCTCATTTCTTATGAGACGTTTGCGCAAGTGAAGGACACGATCGAGTGTGAGGAACTGGGGCATGTCCTCGTAAAGGGAATAGCCTATCCGGTCGCCACCTATCGCGTGGTCGATCTGAAGGAAAATCTGGTCCGCAGCCGTCGTACTGTCCGGACCGAACTGCCGCACCTGAGATTGGAAGCTGAGCCCGAGCTTATGTCCACCGATGAGCGCGATCAGGCCGCCGCCGCACTTCGAGACACGCTCGATCGGCTTTGTCACAAGCCTGGGGCGTAGGCTCACGTTCGCGCGGGTTGTCGCCTTCCATAGGCACCAACCTCGTCGACCCAGACGTTCAAGAACCATCCGCTTTCCGTGGATACACATTTCCGTGTCGTCCACTTCGACGCCGGCGGTCACAAAGACGGCTTGATGGAGATGGAGGTCGCCTGGGCACCTCTTACCTTTTGTTGACTCACCCGCGCTCGAACAATAACTTGGGAACCCGGTCGTTGGGCTTGTCCTCAAATGACGAACCATTCTCTTCAGCGTCGCCTTGCCGTCATCGTCGTTGCCGATGTGGTGGGATATTCGCGCCTGATGGAGGCTGATGAAGTCGGAACGCTTGATAACCTCAGGGATCTCCGTTCCGGCACTATCGAGCCGGCTGTGATGCGTCACAATGGTCGCATCTTCAAGGTCGTGGGCGACGGCTTCTTGATGGAATTCGGCAGCGCGGTGGAAGCGGTCGCAGCAGCGTTGGAAATGCAACAGGCCACCACTGCCGTTGAGGCTTCCGAAGACCGGCGGCTGCTTTTGCGCGTGGGTGTCAATCTCGGAGATGTCATTGACGACGGTTCAGACGTCCTCGGCGACGGGGTCAATGTCGCGGCCCGCCTCCAGACGCAGGCCGCGCCGGGAGGTATCTGCATTTCAGCCAGCGTTCACGGCGAGATCGTCGGTGAGATCGCCGACCAGTTCTTCGATGCGGGCGAACGCCACCTGAAGAACCTGACTCGCCCGGTCCACGCGTGGCATTGGCCGGATGCGCTGCAGAGCATATTGCCGCTGCCGGAAAATCCTTCGATCGCTGTATTGCCGTTCACGAATATGAGTGGGAATGAAGCGGACGAGCCTTTCGTCGACGGCTTGACCGAAGACCTGATCACCGACCTTTCCCGCACGGCTGGCCTGTTCGTCATCGCGCGCAATTCCGTCTACGGCTACAAGGGCAAGGCGGTCGACGTACGGCTCGTCGCCCAGGAACTCGGCGTCCGCTACGTCCTCGAGGGGAGCGCCAGACGCGCAATGGGCCGCGTCCGCATCAATGCCCAATTGGTCGACACGCTTGGCGGCCAGCACTTGTGGGCCGAACGGTTTGACAGGACGTTGGAAGATGTTTTCGAGTTGCAGGATGAGGTCAACGCCAAGATTGTCGAAGCTCTCGTCGGCCGGCTGACCATCCCGACGCCGCGCAATCGGCCGAAAAACTTTGAGGCCTACGATCTGTGTGTGCGCGCCCGCCTCCTGACGGAAGAGTCGCCGCAAACCGAGCGTGAGGCCTATTTGCTGCTCCAACGCGCGGTCAAGCTCGAGCCGTCATATGCCGAGGCGCTCGGTCTGCTCGCCTATAATCGTTGGCTTGCCTGGACTCATTTCGGCGAGCCCGAAGATCCGAATCGTCGGATGGCGGTGACATCAGCGCAGAAGGCGGTCGACCTGGATCCCAACGATGCCGGCTGCCGTTACGTTCTGGGGACCATCCTGGCTTATGAGCGGCGATGGGAGGAATCGGAGGCCGCCTTCGCCATGGCCCTGAAACTCGACCCCAACCACGCCGACACCTGGGCCGCCATGTCTGATATGTCCGTGCTGGACGGCAGGATTGCCGACGGACTGGCACAGATCGAAAAAGCTCTGCGGCTCAATCCCTATCCAGCCTGCTGGTATCTTTGTCATCTTGGGCAGGCGCAATACGCCGCGGGTGACTATGAGGCGGCAACCGCTACACTGCGCAGGAAAGAAACGTATCGTACCAACTCACGCAAGTTCCTGGCTGCTGCGCTTGCGCAATTGGGCCACCATGAGGAGGCGCGGCGAGAGGCGGAATTGTTCCTGATCGCCCACCCTCATTTCACGATCGGCCATTGGCTCAGTTCCCAGCCGCTGCGCGATGCATCTGTACGAGACCACTTTGTCGACGGCTTCCGAAAGGCAGGCCTGCCGGAGACGTGACAGCGGGCGGGGCCGACGCGTTTGTGACAATCGGTCCTTTCGACAGTCCAATTGCCGTGCAACATTGATCGTCGTGAATACGTCTAACGAGCCTAATGATCGGATTCGGCGCCGCGCTCACGGCACCTGCCGACAGGATCCTTCGCACACTTGACCTCGTCACAGGAGAACGAAATGTCCAAATCCATCCTCGACATGTCGATGTCACTCGATGGCTATATCGCCGACGATAACGATTATCTTGGAGGCGAGGATGGAGAGCGGCTGCACCACTGGGCGGGCGCGGACGAGGGATCCGCTCAGGCCCGGCCCGTCTGTGAATTTGAAGCCGAATGGAAGGCGGCGGGTTCAGTCCTTGCCGGCCGGCGGACCGCCGAGCTGATGGATCACTGGGGAGGCAGTCATGACGGTGCCCCGATCTTCGTGCCCAGTCACCGGCCTCCGCCGCCCGCCGCGCGTTGGGGTTACCCGTTGGTGACCTACGTGAATGACGGAATCGAGAGCGCGATGGCGCAGGCGAAGGCTGCGGCCGGCGATCGGGACGTGCAACTGCGGGGCGGTTACACGGCGCAAGAAGCACTCCGGGCCGGGGTGCTGGACGAGATCCAGATCCATCTGATCCCAGTGCTGCTCGGTCGCGGCCGCCGGCTGTTCGATGTTTTGCCGTCAGAGATCGAGCTGGAGCTTGTCAGGGTAATCGACACGCCGTTGGCGAAACAGCGCTCGCGATGATTGCGCAAGAGCCGATAATCGTAGCGATTTGACACACATCCGTTATCGTGTCCGTCGCCCAGCCAGTTCCTAGGGTCTGGCGAGCTCTGTCACCACGCTTTTATTCGAACGGCAATACGCGCCTGGTCAAGGTGCGAAGCAAACATCCGCTCGCCTTTACAGCGCGAACATTGCCACTTCTACTTGTCTTCCCCTTCCGCCTGGATGCGATCCAACACGGCTTCCGGCGCGACGTCCTTCTTCAGCTCTTCGACCTCGTGGTCCGCCTCGGTCGGTACTTCAAGCTTCTTTGCAATGGCTTCGACCATGGCGATCAGGCGTGTCGTCTCGTGTTCGTTTAATAGGCTGATCTGGAGGTCGAGGTCGGCGCGGATATTGTCTTGTGCAGCCATTCGGTTCTGGTTGATCAAGACAAACGTCGAGAGAAAGATCGCCTCGACCGAAGCCTCCATAGCGAGAATCACCAAAGAGGGGTCCCAGGGTGGAAGCTGTGGGAGCAATCCTACATTGGCGATGATCCAGACTCCGTAAAACACGACGTGAATGTAGACGAACATCATGGAACCGGCGAACTTGCTGATCAAAGCAGCGGAACGCTCCTGAGCAGACGCTGCATTTTGGCTCTGCCGGCGGCGCTGCATGATAGCTTCGATGTTACGGGTTAACGCGGGCGTTAATCCTTCCGCGGCCGGTGTTGTTGGGCTTTTGTGCTCCGGATGGTCGTCGTTCATTACGCAATCCTCGGATCTGTAAACGATGGTTTCCACCTTTGCCGAAAACTGCCCGACGAAGATTCGGTTCAATGTTGGCTGGAATTCCCTGGTGCAAACGTAGCTTAGGAAGATGAGTGGCTTCCTGATTAGCCATCAGGGAGCGAAAGCGGCTAGTCGACAACCGCACGCGCCGTAGCCGTGAACCTGCATGAAAGTTCGGTTGGGTGCCAAGGCCGCCTCCTCCGCCGGCTCCCCCGGCCCGTGTGGAACATTCACCACCGAGTGCGGTTAGGCCGGAGTTCAAAGGAGGACGCAGCATGTATCATCACGTCAAAAAGCTCATGTACACCGTTCGGGTGGATGAGCCTGATCCCCGATTCGGAAATATGCTCCTCGAGCAGTTCGGCGGCGCCAACGGCGAACTCGCGGCGGCGATGCAATACTCGATCCAAGGCCTGAACTGCGAGGATCCCGGGCGGAAAGACCTGCTGATGGATATCGGCACCGAGGAGCTCAGCCATCTCGAAATCGTCGGCACGCTTGCCAGGATGCACCTCAAACCGTTGAAGTCCGTTCGCGAGGAGGCTGAAGCCGATCCTTTGATTGCTATTGCTGGCGGCGGCGGCGTGAACCTTTTCAATTCCATGGGCAACCCTTGGACGGCCGACTATCTGAAGATAACCGGCGAGCTGGACGTGGACTTGCGAAGCAATATCGCAGCCGAAGCCCGTGCCAAGATCGTCTATGAACGCCTGATCGACTTCTGCCGCGATTCCGGCACGAAGGACGCTCTGCAATTTCTCATGACAAGAGAGATCACCCATATGCGGGCATTCCAGCTCGCACTCGAAAGCATGGGTAGACCTCCCCTCAGTGTTGGAAGAATCGCTCCCACACCGGGGCTCGTCGACCAATTCTTCAACGACTCGACGGGCGAAGGCGACCTCGGTGAGGTCGATGCTCGCGGTCCGTGGAACGAAGGAGAGCCCTGGAAATTCGTCGAGGCTCCGGCATTCCAGGCGTTCAAGGGCGCCGACGAGACTGCACCGGTGATCGACGCGCGAAGCGCGCCGCCGGAAAGATCGGAAGGGATCGAGGCGGTGCTCGTGGACGAGCTTCGCGACCTGCTGCATGCGGAAAAGCAGTTGCTCAAAGCGCTCCCCAAGCTGCAGAAGGCAGCCCGCTCCCAGCAACTGCAGACTTTGCTGCAGAAACATCTGGCCGAGACCGAAGCGCAGGTCGAACGGCTGAACGAGTGTCTGCGAGTACTCGGCTCCGCGGCAAGAGCAAAACCTTGCAAGGGAATGGCTGGCCTGATCGAGGAGGGTGAAGAGGTGATGGCGGAAGGCAAGAAGAGAGAAGACGCTCCTGCAGATCTGGCTCTCATCGGTGCAGCATTGCGCGTCGAACATTACGAAATTGCCGCTTACACCACCGCGCGTAATCTTGCCCTTCAGCTTGGACAGCCGGCGGTCGCTCGATTGCTGACATTGTCGCTGGGCGAGGAACAGAATGCGGGCCATCTGTTGGATCAGCTTGCTCAACCGCTTATGTCGGCGGCAAGAATGCCTGCCAGCGTCCGTTGACGTGGCTGGTAATCGTGGCACCCGCGGAGGCGTCAGAGGCACCGACCGCGGGTGCCGTGCAGCGACGGCATCCCTTAGCGCGCTAGAGGACTAGCCTCGTTCAGATCGTTTCGGATCGCGGTGGCCGCTATGCCCGCCTGCCCCATTGCGGTCCCGATCTGATCCAAGCCGATGACCACGTCTCCGGCTGCATAAAGGCCAGGAAGGGTTGACCTTTGGTGACTGTCGACGATGACGCAGCCGTTCTCCGACAATTCTGCGCCGACCATAGCTGCCAGTTCCGACCGAACGTCCGATCCAAGCGCCGGGTAAATAGACGAAAACACGCCGATGCTCGAAGCTGTTGCGATTGTGATCGTATCGCGCTCAGGGTCGATAGATTTTATCGGACCTTGCTGGAGGCCGATCCGCAAGTCCCGCAGCCCATTGACCTCAATCTCCGATAGCTCGTGTTCCTCTTGCGGTGTAATGATCGTTACGTGTGTCGTATAACTCCGCAGGAACAGCGCCTCTGCAAACGCTCTCGATCCACAACCGATAACGGCGACACGTTTGTCGGTGACCTCGAACCCGTCGCAGACAGGACAGTAGCGGATAAGGCCGCGCGCAACAGCCTCGTCATGACGCTCGGCCAACATCGGTGGCTTGCGGTCGGTGACGCCGGTGGCGAGAAGGACTGTTCGCGCTCGCATGCTGCCGCGGCTGGAGACAACTCGAAAGCCGACATGCTCCTGCTGAAGCTTTCTGACGCCCTCACTGCGGATCTGAACTTTGTACCTTTGAAGCTGTGTGCGCATCCTGGCGAGAAGCTCCCTTCCGCTGATACCCTCCGGGAACCCTGCGAGGTTATGGGAAACCGGAATGGTGGCGGCACGACTGCTATGGTCATCGAATACGGTTGTCGAAAGGTGGTAGCGCGCAAGATAAACGGCCGCAGTCAAGCCAGCAGGTCCACCTCCGATGATAATGCAGTCGCGCATCATGTCTCCAGACCGTCGCCGCTCAAGATGTCGTACTCACATCGCCTGCATCGACCAGGTAGACCGCTCCGCGGAAGCCGCCCGGCGTCCGTTGCTCTTCAGGCGGATACCAAGATGGTGATCATCATTAGTGCGGAGCCAACGCCCGCCCCAGCAAGGCCCGTTGTCATATAGCCGGCAAATCTCCCGGCTTGGCCGTGCCTGATCTCCTCAGCGGTGCCGAGAACGGCCGCCAGGCCGGCAGCAATCCAGCATGTAAGCGTCAACGTCCCCAAAAGTATCGCCCAGTGCGGTGCGTCGATTGAAAGCACGGTCATGCGAATACCCTCGCGGCGAGCGCCGCCTCCATGAACGCCCTGCGGGCTCCCTCGGCACTTCCACGGCGAGCGATGGCATCGACGCATCTGCGCTTGGCGATGCCGAACTCACGAGAATTGGTCGACGGCCAGCGATGGAGAAGCGCCGCAAGCGCCGCGTCCGGACCCTCAATGCGCTCACGCATACCGTCGCCGATCCGGACATAAACCGGTGGCTTCCAAGTGACATGGAAGTCGATATTGATAACCTTTTCCATTGCAGACCTCATTGCCAGGTTTTCCCCGACAACCGTCTTCAGCTGTCCGAGTTCCCAAGCCGTAATAGTTGGTCCGTTATCGGACAGCTTGGAAGAGAAGATAGGAAGAAGGTCGTGATCGTTAATGATCTTACACGAGCGTCGATAATGAAGGATTCGCTGGTGAGCTTCAACAAATGCGCACCCTGACTATCCAACCGGGCGGGTGATCATCAGCCAGAGAATTCCCAGCACTGCAGCAAAAGCCGGAAAGCCGAAATAAAACCAGGTCCAGAACAGCCGATGGTATCGCGCCGGCAGCGGCTCACCATTGGCCGCTGCTCCCTTCGCAATCTTGCGCATCTCCATCTGCATCCAAACGACCGGCAGCCAAAAAGCACCCGTGATGAGATAAAGAACAATCGACCAAACGATCCAGCGCTCCCAAAGGGAATAGCCGACATACCAAGCGAGCGCTATGCCGGTGACCGGCTGAGCGATCACGGCGGTTGTGGTGAAGACGAAATCCGCAAAGACCACGATCCGCGCGACCGCGGCCACAGTCGCTGCATTGCCGGTGCGATGCGCGACCAACATGAAAAAGGCGATGCCCGCGCCGGTGCCGAGGAGAACGGTGGCGCCGATGATATGCAGGAATTTCAGCACGAAATAGGTCATCGCTCCTCCAAGATCGCGAGAGCAACCAGGTGCAACACGAGGATCGGCCATATCTTTGTCAACGGGCCGAGCGGCTCATTCCATAACTCCGGCAATATCGCGGTGCCGGCCGCCGCATAGAAGAGTGACAGCAGGATAGCTGCGTAAAGGCCCCACCGCGCAGTGCGGCGTATGGCGATGGCGCATCCTATCGCGATGTCTGCAAGTGCCCCGGCAATAACGGTTGGTGCGGCCAAACTACCTGCCCCGCCCGCCACCATCAGCTTGACACCCTGCTCGAAACCCGATGTCAGCGAAATTATTCCCGTCGATATCCAGAAGATCGGCAGCAGCACAAAAGTGACGGGCTTCAGGAAGTAGAGTTTTGCAAACCAACGCTCCTGCACCGAAACAGGCCGACGCGCCAGAGCTTCGTCCAACGATGACGGCCGGATACCCGTAGCGGCTATCCATTCGCTGGGATCACCGACGGCGCCGCGGACGATCTCCATTGCGGCCGTGCTTCGAACCGGCGGCCGCCATCCCAGCAACCCGGCAATATCGCCGAGCCAATAAAGAAGACTGGCGAGCGGGCGGGGCAGCAGATAGCGCTTGGCCGAACGCCAGCCAAGCCATCTCCGGTATCGCCCCACAATCTCTTCAAACTCGAGTGCCTGCGGACCGACGATTTCAAGCGAGACCTTCGAGGGCTCTGTTTTGTCGATAAGCCGGAGGACGGTTTCGGCGACGTCGTCGAGTTGCACCACCTGAAGTTTCCCGGTCGACGGCATCAACGGCAGAAACGGCAGCGCCGCAAGTCCGCGAAACAATGCACTGGAGCCGAAGGCCGCATCACCAAGGATCACGGACGGACGCAGTATTACCCAGTCGAGATCCGTCTCCATCAGGGCCATGTCGCCGGAAAGTTTCGTCCGCGAGAACGTCGATGGCTGCTGCCGATCCACTCCAATTGCCGAGAAATGGATAACTCGACGTACACCGGATTGCTCGCATGCACGAAACAGCGCTCCCGGTCCCTGCGTGTGGACGCCCGCCATGTTGTGGGTCACTCCATCCTGCAGTGCCCCGGCGCAATTGACGACGGCGTCCATTCCCTCGAGATGATGCAGCCAGGCAGACGGCGCCACTGCTTTGGCCACATCGACTTCAACCCAGCAGCCGGTGCCTTCAACCGGCCGTTTTCCAGGACGCACCACACATATGATATCATGTCCGCATGCCGCTAGCCGGGCGCAGACGGCACTGCCAACAAGTCCTGTTGCGCCGGTAACAAGGATTTTCATATGGACGACCTTCGCACTCAAAAGCCCCGAACCTGTGCGTGCAGGATTTCGTTCCAGCGTCCTTCCTCGTGACAATGCTGAGATAACTTTTGAATTGCGTCGACCCAGCAATTCCGAGTGCTTGAGTTCCCAGATGGCGTCTGCTCAATGCGGCGAGTTCAACCTCCGTCATTCCAGGCCTTGAGCCTGGAATCGATAGAAGGAATGATCAATTTGGGGCCGAAGGCCGGCCGTCCTCACTGGGACATCCCAACACGAAAAAGAGGACATCAGAATTCTTGCCGCCGAGGTCTGAGATTGGCCCCTTTTGCTGCCGTTCGAGGTCGATCCGAGGACGTGCGGTCTACGCTAGGATGCGACCGAAGGCGGAACGGGACAGGAGCACTGCAAGGGGCGGTGTTATCGAACCAGAATTCGCGCGATCGAGAGCCGACATTGTGCTCTTGGAAGGGGAGACGAGAAACGATGCCGACACCACAGCAACCCAGTCTGATAGTTCGACAGAAATCACCACCGAATATCGAGTTTCCGTTTGCGTCGCTCTCCGATTGGCTGATCCCAACCGAGCAGTTCTTCGTGCGAAACCTTTTCCGTCGCCGAACCTCGATGCGCGAGACTGGAAATTGCGCGTTGGCGGGGCGGTGGAGCGGCCGATCGAACTTGACCTCGACAGCATCAAGGCGATGCGGAGCACGACTCTCACCGCCGTCGTCGAGTGCGCAGGGAACGGGCGCGTCTACTATGAGCCGCCAAGGGAGGGGTTGCAGTGGCAGAACGGAGCCGTCGGCAATGCCGCCTGGACAGGTGTTCTTCTGCGCGAGATTTTGGAAATGGCGGGCGTTAAGCGAACCGCATGTGAGGTTCTGCTCGCAGGCGCCGATAGCGGCGTCGTCGACACCAACAAGAAAACGGCTTCTCCCGGCCCCATCGCTTTTGCGCGCAGTTTACCGCTTGAGAAGGCTATCGCTGACAGCACGATCCTTGCCCATTCGATGAACGAGGAGCCGTTGACGCGCGATCACGGCTACCCGCTACGCGCGGTCGTGGGTGGCTGGTTCGGCATGGCTTGGGTCAAGTGGATCACTGATATCACGGTTGTGGAACAACCGTTCCTTGGCTACTGGCAGGCGCGCGACTATTTCCGTTGGGAGCGCAGCCTCGGGGAACCCACGCTGGTCCCCCTTGCGGAGATGGAGGTCAAAGCGCAGATCGCGCGTCCCGTACAGGGGGCGCATCTCAGCGTCGGCCAACCCTATCGAATTTTCGGGGCCGCCTGGAGCGGAGAGGCTCCTATCCGGCAGGTGCAGGTCTGCACCGGAGATGGCAGGGGCTGGCGCGAGGGAAGGCTCCTCGAAACAGAACGCCCCTTTGCATGGCGCTTGTGGGAGTACATGTGGACCCCTGAAGAAGTGGGGCGATATACACTGCGCTGCCGCGCGACCGATGGCGCGGGGCGCGTGCAGCCCGACCTCCAGCGTTCCGATTGCGAGAGCTACGCGGCCAATTGGATCATTCCGGTGGAGGTTACCGTCGTTCCCGAGCCACAGACATACGAGGAGGAATTCGTGATCTAATCACCCGGATGGGCGGAATGGCGGCTCTTGGCGCCACTGCGACCCGCGTTGTCACTGCGCCATGCCAAAGCCGATAATCGTCGCGATTTGCGAGGCGCCCCGCCGCCGGCGAGTTGGGCGGAAACGCACCCTCATTCTCTGTCATTCCAGGCCTTGAGCCTGGAATCCATGGCAGCAACCGAGGAGGGCCGGGCGTGGGTCCTGGGTCAAGCCCGAGGACGACGGAGGGGTGAACCTTCTGTCGATACAGTATGCGCGCGCCTTCACAAAGGCGCACGCACCGTCATCGCAAGCCTTAGCGGAAACCGCCGCTGGCCACCAGCCGTTCGCCGGTCAGCCAGCGGGCATCGTCGGAGGCGAGGAAGACGGCAATGTCGGCGATATCGTCCGGCTGGCCGATGCGGCCGAGCGGTGTCTGGGCGACCATGGTCTGCTGCAGATCCGAGCCGATGACGCCGGCGGTATGGGTCCCCTCGGTCTCGACCATGCCCGGCAGGATGGCGTTGACGCGGATCTTGCGCGGACCAAGCTCCTTGGCAAGCACGCTGTTGATGCCCTCGACGGCTCCCTTGGTGCCGGTATAGACGGCCGAGGCCGGCAGGCCGAGGCTGGTGACCACCGAGGAGATGTTGATGACGCTGCCGCCCTCGCCGAGATGCCTGGCCGCCGCCTGGGTGGTCAGGAGAACGCCGAGAACATTGACGTCGAACATGCGGCGATAGTGTTCTTCGGTCACCTCGCCGATCGGGGCGAATTCATAGACGCCGGAGTTGTTGACAAGCACGTCGAGCTTGCCGAATTCCTTGACCGCGGCATCGACCACCCCCTGCGCCTGTTCGGCCTTGGAAACGTCGCCCTGCACCGCGATGGCCTTGCCGCCGGCCGCGCCGATCGCCTCGACCACGGCGTCGGCTCCGGCCTTGCTCGAGGCGTAATTCACCACCACTTCAGCGCCTTCGGCCGCCATCGCCTTGGCAATCGCGGCGCCGATGCCCTTCGAGGCACCCGTGACCACTGCGACCTTTCCTGTGAGCTTAGCCATCTCTTGTTCCTTCTGATCCGGACGGCCGCCGGAATTGACGGCATTGTTCCGTAGTTCAGAAATTCGGAACTGTTGATCTCGATGTCAAGGGGCACTATATAAAATTCATGCGACCGTTCTTTCACCCAGCCCTGGAGGATATCAAGCCCGATGCGATCCTCTATGCGCTGTCGGATCCGGAGCGCGTCGCGATCTTCGCCAAACTCGCCGGCACCGCCTGCGGCGGCACCTGTTCGGCGCTCGCCGATCTCGGCGACCGCGTCATTCCGAAATCGTCGCTGTCGAACCATTTCAAGGTGCTGCGCGAATCCGGCCTGATCCGCAGCGAACGCCAGGGCGTCGAGATGCGCAATCAGACCCGCTGCGCCGAGCTCGACGAGCGCTTTCCCGGGCTGGTCAGGGCGATTCTGACGGCTTACGGACAACTTCCCGAGCAACTGAAGACGGGGTGACGGCTCTTGGAAGATGGACGCCGCCGACGGTAGGCTGGGTCCTCGGGTCAAGCCCGAGGACGACGGAGGGGGGGCGCTCTGCGGCAATAGGCGACCTATGGAGCAATCCGGATGCGATTACGCTTTCTGGTCTCTCTGCCAGACTTCGTCATTCACGCTACCCGATGCCTATCCGCTGCGCCGACGGCGCGTCTGGCGAGAACGCCACCCCACTCTCCGTCATCCCAGGGCTTGATGTAAAGTCCGGATACATACCTGACAGGTGTTCGGAGACCGGCGTCTGCGTCATTTCTCTATGGCCGCGGAGCCCTCGTCCGCCACCCAGTCGGGGAATTTGTGATAGGTGCAGGCGTTCATCGAAAACCACGCGACGTCATCAGCTATTTGCTGGCGCGAAAGCTCCCATTCGAAAGTGTCGCGGCCATCGAAACCATAGAATACCGCCATTGCCATCAGATCCCTCAAAGGCCCTGGGGGATACAGCGTGCCGTATACTATCGCCTCCTTTCCAGAAAATTTTCCTTTGATGACTTTCTTGATCTCCAAATCTGCTCTTATCATTCGCGTCGGAAAATTTGCTCTCAGGAGCAAACCGGACTCACCGATCGACAGCGATTTCACGCGCGCCTCGACCACGATTTCCGCTTTTGCCAGCAGTTCATTCTGAGGAGGGCATCGAGCCATTCCGGCTGCTGGCGTTGGACCGATAGCCATTAACGCAAGAATTGCTGTAAAACATGGCCGCATATGTGGGTTCAGGAGCGCCTTCGGCATCGGTCTCTTTCCTTACGCTGAGGCAAATCTATTTCGTCTCGATTGCGTGAGGCTGAAATGGAATCGTCATTCAGGCATCCTGTGCATTGAGATACGAGCAGGCGTTTGAGATCAGCCCCTCATCCGCCTTCTCCCGCTCGCGGGGCGAAGGGACCATGCCGCGACCTCTCCGTCCCCCGTCCACCTTTGCGAAAGTCCCCTCCCCAACCCCTCCCCACAAGGGGCAGGGCTGTCCGGGGAAATTGTCAGGCATAAAAGAAAGCCATTTGGTTTGGCGATGTTTTGGGTTTTGGCCGGCTTGGATTGACGGGAGGCG
>NZ_JACIFV010000023.1 GCF_014197535.1 Rhizobium aethiopicum | reverse complement strand
TCGACAACCAGAAAATAGACGGAAAACCTCCGTCTGACGGGGCATGCGCCTGCGGCATTTCGATTCACCCAGAACTTTCCCCGGACAGCCCTGCCGCTCGCGGGGCGAGGGGACGTGCCCCCGCGAGAGGTGGTAGAAACGGAGAGGTTGCGGCATATCCCCTTCGCCCCGTTTACGGGGAGAAGGTGCCGGCAGGCGGATGAGGGGCTGTGTTCACCGATCTCCGGTGATGACGGAGAAGACCTTGTCAACAAACTGCCAGGCGCTCCCATGCAGAGAGTTATCAATGCGAGGCCGCCTCGCTTGCCACCGCCGGCTCTTCGCGTGTCTGGCGGTGGCCGACGGGGATCAGCCAGGTGGTGAAGAAGGTCAGCACCGCGACGACGACCACGCCCCAGAAGCTCCAGTGCAGGGCCGCGTCGAAGATGCTGCGGATCGCCGGATCGGCGGCGAGCGCCGAGAGCCCGGTCGGCTGGTTCAGCGCTTTATGAAGGGCGGCCGCGGTTTCGCCGCTCGCATAATGGCTGATGCCGGCATTGAGAATGGCGCCGAGCACGGTGGCGCCGAGCGTATTGCCGAGGCTGCGGGCGAAGATGATCGAGGCCGTGGCGCTGCCGCGCATCGACCATTCGACGCTGTCCTGCACCAGCACGATGCTCGTCAGGCTGATCAGGCCCATGCCAAAGCCCATGAAGAACGAGCCGGCGCCGGCCAGAGCAGGCGAGCTTTCGGGCGTCAGGAACAGCAGGAAGCAGGCGCCGAACGGAAACATCAGGCTGCCGACGCGCAGGGTCCGGCGAATGCCGAAGGCGCGGTAAAAGCGGCTGGAGAGCATCACCGCTAAGGGCCAGCCGACGATGAGCATGGTCAGCGTGAAACCGGCGACGATGGGCGTGCGGCCGAGCACGCCCTGCACGTAGATCGGCAGGATGGTGGAAAGCCCGATCAGCGCCATGCCGGCCAGCAGGGTGGCGGCATTGCCGGTCGCGATCAGCCGGCGGCTCCAGAGCGCGATCGAAATGATCGGCTCCGGCGCCCGCCTCTCCTGGGCGAGGAAGAAGAGCCCCGAGACGACGAAGACGGCGAAGAGCGACAGCAGGATCCAGGCGCTCGCATCGGTTTCCGTCAGCATCACCAACAGGGCGACGATCGAGATCGAGAACAGCACCGATCCGAGGTAATCGATCTTTGCTTGTTTATGCGCGACGTCCTCCTTCAGGAAAATCATGAAGGCGATGATCGAGACGATGCCGATCGGCAGGTTGATCCAGAAGATCCAGGCCCAGGAAATATTGTCGACGATGATGCCGCCGGCAAGCGGCCCGACGACGGCCGATGTCGCCCAGACGGTCGCCATCGCGCCCTGCACTCGGCCGCGTTCCTCGAGCTTGAAGAGATCGCCGATGATGGTCATCGTCACCGGCTGGATCGCGCCGGCGCCGAGCCCCTGCAGCAGCCGGAACAGCACCAGCGACATCATCGACCAGGCAAAGCCGCAGAGCAAAGAGCCGGCGAGGAAGATGAGGATGCCGCCGATCAGCACCGGCTTGCGTCCGAAAATATCGGAAAGCTTGCCGTAGATGACCGTGGTCGTCGACTGCGCCAGCAGGAAGGCCGAAAACACCCAGCTGTAATAGGAAAAGCCGCCGAGCTGGCCGACGATGCGCGGCATCGCCGTCGCCACGATCGTCGCCTCGATGGCGACCATGAATGTCGCCACCATGATGGTCGCGACGACAAGCACGCGGTTCGAGCGATGCGCTGCATTCGACATGGCGGTCCTCTTCGGGTGCTCCGCGGACGCCGGAGATATCGGCAGGCTGGCTGAGTGTGGCGATCGCCATGTGCGGAGGGATGCTGTTCTTGTACGACCGGAATGCCGGCCGGTAAAGCAATTCTCTTAGGCCGCCGCCAATTTGCGCGACGTCAGCGACGACTGTTGAAATGAAGGCCCGGCGCCATCACGGCCGGGCACTCATTCTGTCGGCAGGCTGGCGCTCGCCATTCTCACTGTTGGCATGCCTCGCTCATCGAACCGCTGCCGTCGGTGCAGCCCGGTGTCTGCTGGAGATCCGGATTGAGGCCGCCCGGATTGATCGTGCTGCGGCCACTGTTGAGATCGACGCCGCCATTGCCGCTGGTGCTGCCGGTTGTACCGGAATCGGTGCCGACGGAACCGCTGCTGGTCGACCCCGTACCGGCGGAGCCGGTGCTAGTCGAACCCGTGCCTGTATTGCCCGAGCCGCCGATAATGGGCGCCACCGAAAGCCGCCCGCTGGAATTCGCCCCGCCGGCTGTCTGGGCGAGAGCCGAGCCGGCAAGAGCGATGGAAAGGAAGGATATTGCGATGAGTTTGCAGGACATGGTCTTCTCCATCCTTGTTGTCTCAAGAGAGAAACCTGCTCGGGAGCGGCATGTTCCTTCCCGATATTCCGCACTCGAAGGGACGAAGCTGGCCGTCTGACACCCCGACCTTGATCGACTGTGTACCCGCGCGAGTTGTGTCGCAGCCCACTAAAATCCGCTCAACACTATCCGGTTGCCGTCGAAGATGCTAACCCTGCCCGCGGATACGAATGGATAGAGGTATCTCATGGACGCGATGAAAGGCGGCAGACGCATCGAATGTCTGGATGGTTTGCGGGGTTTGGCAGCGCTTTGGGTGCTGATCGGCCATGCGCACATCCTGACGGGCTTCAAGGTGCCGATTATCGGAGATCCCGAGCTGGGGGTCGACCTGTTCATCATGCTCTCGGGCTTCCTGATGGTGTTCCACTATCAGCGACGCAAGGCCAGAGAGCCATGGGAGAGCCCGCAAACGTGGGCGGTCTTCTGGGCTCGTCGCTTCTTCCGCATCGCACCGCTCTATTACGTCATGCTGGTAATTGCTCTCATCGCCGGGTCCGAGATCTATCAGGCAAGGATGGTCATTGACGCGTTCAACGGCAATCCGCCGCAAGCGGCATCCCGCTATCTGGACGATAGCCTGACCAACTACCTGATGCATCTTTCCTTCCTGTTCGGCTTGTCCCCGGCCCATGCCTTCCGCACGGCGCTTCCCGATTGGAGCATCGGCCTGGAAATGCAGTTCTATGCGGCTTTGCCCTTCATCATGATCGTTCTCGGGCGGCTGGGCTGGCTGAAGGGCATGCTCGTCACCGTCGGCTTGGCCGTCACTGCCGCCTGGGTGGTCCATCACCTGGGTTTCCGCTTCCCGATGCCGTCGTTTCTACCGATGAAAATGCACATCTTCGCCGCCGGCATGCTGCTCGCGGGTGCATTATGGATGTCGCAGGGTAGAGCTTACCTCGCCTTTGCGATCTCGGCTCTGCTGGTCCTCATCCCTCTCGGCGGCGACGTGACCGTGCTGCACGAAAGCGTACGCGTAGGGATCGTCGCGCTGTTCTTTGTCCTGGTGCACGCCGATCGTTTCCCGGGTTCCGCCGGCCATTATTCGCGCTCGGTCAATTCGGTGCTCGGCAACAGCTTCTTTCGAAATCTCGGGGAACTTTCCTTCGGGGCCTATCTCATTCACCTGCTCATCATGCAGCCCGTGATCGCCTGGCTGATCGGCAATACCGATCTCAGCAATCCCGCCCGTTGGCTGGCGACGCTGATCGTCACCATCCCCGCCGTCTATGTCCTGTCCTTCCTAGGCTACAAGTTCATCGAGCTGCCCGGTCAGTCGGTTGGCAGGCGCCTGACGCAACAGAGGCAGGTGGCGACCTAGAGCCGGACGACCGATCTGCAACTGCCTGCCGCTCGACCGCACCTCCAGCAGATGCGCCAGTATGCCGCGGCACTCCATCGGTGGGCGGGCACTGGCGTGAGTGACATGCCATAACGGAGGCTTGCAGCGAGCGGCGCCTGGCGTTCACTCTCTTCATTCAGTTGGCACAGCTGCCGGCGTGAATATGCTTCGGGTAAAATTATCAGCCATTTATCTCGTCGATGGCAGTTATTCCGTCTATGCATGAAGCACCCGAAAAGCACGCCGGCGGCGCCTCATCGCAAACGGACAGCCGTCTCGTCCAGATGCTCGCCTCTCAGGGCATCCAGCAGGCGCAAATCTGCAGCGTTCTCGACGCCTCCGAGAAGACACGGCGAGGCGCTACCGGCCCGAGTTGGATCGAGGCGCTGCTAAGCGTCAAGCCGCGCTTCTGCAATTGCTCCGTATCGCCGCGGGCATCGATGATGTGGCGTCGCGGGCACCCACATTCGCGCTTAGCGGATGAACCTGTTCTTGCGGAGCTAGGGCCGCCATTCGCCGACGGGGGGGCCGAGGCCCTACCTTCCGCGCTAATGGCTTTCATGTAATAACGCCGAAATGAGAACTGCATTAGACCTCACTCAGCTTCGACCGGCATCGAACATTTTTGGCTCGGCTCTGCCGAGACAAACTCTGCATTCATTCCGTGTAAGAATATCTAATGTCTCTAGGCTTTGACGATACATTTGAAAATTGAGGACTGGTAATGGCGTGGGGTACAAGTGAATGGAGCGCGCTCGCTGGAGGCGCATCGGCCGTGGCCACCGCCATTGCAGGATTCATGGCGCTGTTGGCCGCAAAGTGGACGGTGACTGCGACGCGAAGCGCGGCCGCACAAAATGAAGCCCTGCTGAAAGAGCAGATCGCGATACAGCGGGATGAACTCGCCGCAATTGCAGGTGATCAGCGACCGTGGATAAAGGTGTCAATGACAGTCGAGGGGACGACTGTTGATGACGGCGACGGAATACGGTCGATTCTTCTAAAGACTACCATGGCGAACCTCGGCAATAGGCCAGCAACAAGGGCGATGTGTCACCTTACGCGCGACCAGCCAACTTCCGCGGCTGTGCAGCAAATCATGGATGCACAGAAAAATTTCGACAACCCTTCGCATGCTTCATTTGGCTATACGATCTTCCCAGGCGAGACTTATACCGAATCAGGTACCTACCCCGTGATGTACAGGCCCAATGCGGGAGGTCTAGCCAGTGTTCATTTTGGGGGCGTGGCAGCGTACAAGAGCGCACACTCAGATCATTGGCTCTTTACACCCTTCAGTTACGTGCTTTCGTTTACCGAGGAGCAGGTTGGGGCGGTTTCCACTTACGACATGGCGCAAAACATCGACAATGTTTCGCCGCCACTCTGAGGCCCCCTGTCCGCTGCCCGTCATCCGTGGATAGGTGACGATGGGGGTCGCGGCGATCCTGCGGTCCTTGCGGATCGACCAAGCGTGCCCGAACAATTTTCCTCTCTTAGCGCGCATGAGGAGCATTTCAGGCGATTCCCGCTAAAGTCCCCCGTGCCAGAATGCACATAGCCGTGCTTGGCAGTGCGAGATACTCCTTTTGGACAGATGTTCGCCGCGCGCCAACGCAGGTACGATCTTTCGCGCGAAATGGCGGAGATGGGGCATGCGTCCGGTTTATCGCAATCCGCAGAAGAAATCGGTGCTGTTCAGGGTGCCGGGTTTGGTCATCGGCGCGGTCGCATTTGGTGCAGCCGGCGGCATGACCGTCAGCGATTTGCTAGGCATAGAGGTTTTTGGTGCCGCTTACGTGACTCGAACACGTGACCCCATCATTACGAATAACGTGTCAGCCCAAAAATTAGCCTAACATCGTCTAACCTAGTCTTAGCAAATAATCGAGAATAACAGTTAAATTACAGAGGGTTAACATATAAGAATTTAACATTAGCTAACATTGGCAATCGCCTCTATAATTTTCCCCCAGCATTCCCCCGGATGTTCCGGGGAAAAATTTGAGGGGTGGAGAATGACAAAGGCGAAGAGCGCATTTACGGCAAAATGGGTCGAGGCCGTCGCAGCAACCGACAAGCGGCAGGAGATACCCGATCCCAGTTTGAAGGGCTTTTATTTAATCATCCAGCCTCTTCCGGGTGGCGGGAAGAGCTGGGCCGTTCGCTACAAGGGCAAACCGAAATTCACTATCGGGAGCGTCGGCGCCTGGAAGCTCGCCGATGCCCGCAAAGAGGCCGGCCGAATTATGCGCGCCTATGACGAGGGCCGCGATCCGCGCGCCGAGAAGAAAGAACTGCTCTCCGACGACAATCTGATTGAGAACGTGCTCGCCCAATTTGTGAAGCGGCACGTCAAGCGCAAGAACCGCGACAGCACGGCACAGGCGCAACAGCGCTACATCGACAAGGAACTGATACCACGTTGGAAGGGGAAGCACGTTGCTGCTATCCGCCGGCGCGATATCGTCACCATGCTGGACGACGTTGTTGAAAGCGGCCGGCCTCAGGCGGCGGTACGCCTGCTAGCGCTCACGCGCAAGTTCTTCAGTTGGGCGGTCGGCACCGGCTGGCTGGACGCATCACCCTGCGTCGGCGTTCCTGTTCCCGCCCCAGTAGTCAAGCGCAAGCGCGTGCTTTCCGATTCTGAACTGCGGTGGGTCTGGAAAGGTGCCGAGGCCATCGGGTGGCCGTTCGGCCCAATGGTGCAACTGCTCATCTTGACTGGCCAGCGCCGCGAGGAGGTTGCGGCCGCTAGCTGGCCGGAATTCGATTTAACCGGCAAGGAGCCGGGCTGGACGATTCCAGGCGGAAGGGCGAAGAACGGAAACGAGCAAGTGGTTGCATTGGCGCCGACGGCGGTCTCGATTTTGACTAGCTTGCCTAAGGTCCTTGGCCAGAGCGATTTTATTTTATCGACCAATGGCGACACTAGCATTTCGGGCTATTCGCGCGGCAAACGGCGGCTTGATGAAGCCATGATGAAAATAGTCCGGAGCGAAGCCGAAGAAAGTGGTAACGATCCCGATGAAGTGAAGTTGGAGCCCTTTACGTTGCATGACCTGAGACGCACGCTTGCCACGCGGTTGGGCGATCTTGGCGTAGCGCCGCATACGGTGGAGGCGATCCTCAACCACGCCCGCGTCGGCGTTGCCGCCCACTACAATCATGCCCGCTACGAAACGGAAAAGCGGGAAGCGCTATTCCGTTGGGAACGTCACATCAAAAAAATTATTTCCGCCGGACCCGTCTCTAACGTTATTTCATTTGGCAAGGTTAGCTTGCGGGAGAGCGGCGAATGATCGCGTTGTTTTCCTTGAGAGAACGAGTGCATTAGCAAGTTACGATGAAAGAAGAGGTTGCAGATGAATTGTCTTAAATGGCAAGAAAACCTTGCGTGTTCAAACACTTAGCAGACAAATTCGCGTTTGCATAATTGCTCGACTGCCGTACTCTGGTACACAGTGTTTTGTGTCGTGACGGAGGACGCGCGTCCATGGACCGTAAGGAATACATTACCCAGTCACAGCTAAAGCAGCGATATGCTGGCATTTCGGACATGACGGTCTGGCGTTGGATTCGGGCCGGACGCCTTCCGGAACCGGCTCTATTCGGCAATCGGAATTATTTCGACCTTGCGGAGCTCGATGAAGCCGACCGCCGGGCTAAGGAGCAGTACCGGCTGGCGAGGGAAAACGCGCCGAAGCATGCACCGCCGCCTCGCAAGACCAACACCGAAATCGTTACGGAATGAGCCCCCGCCGCATCGGACGCAGGAAGGGCTCGACTGGAATAGGCATCGGAAAGTGCCCGAAAATTAATCACATCGAGTTCAACGCGCCAGACCACGGCGGTTCCGAGCAAGAGAGGAACCGTTATGTCGCAATCGCCTTTCCACAGGCCAGCGGAGCGAAGCGTCACACAGCGCGAGAAAACCCGCGAGCGTGTGCGCCGACATCGTGCAGGGAAGAAGCAGGCGGCGGCGATTGAGTTCGTCAGAACGGATGCCAGCCTATTCCTGCACCCGGATCGCTTATCTCAGAAGGCTGGGGCGCCCAAGGCTCACCTGCGCCGGATGGCGATCAAGGAACTGGTCGACAACGCCCTCGACGCCGCGGCGACGGTGACCCTGGTCGAAGTCGACACCAACACGTTCGTTATCTCGGACAATGGTCCTGGGATCGCGCCCGAGAAGGTGGTCGAGCTCTTTTCCGTCACGCGGCCTATGATGTCGACTAAGCTAATCCGGCGCCCAACCCGAGGCATGGTTGGCAACGGACTGCGCGTCGCGACTGGTGCCGCATTCGCCTCGGGCGGCAAGATTATCGTCGAGAGCCGCAAGGTCCGCCAGGAACTCGACTTCGACCGCAGCACTGGCGAAACCATCGTCACCGCAACGGACGACAGCGATATCGCCGCCGGGACCAGGATCACGATCCGGTTCGGCGACGCACTGCCGATTGATCCGCAGGCGACCGCCTGGGGCAATCAGGCGATCCAACTCGCGGGACCGGCTGCAATGCCGATGCGGACACATCCGGGTTGGTATTCGGCCCCGGCGTTCAAGGAACTGATCGAAGCAGCGCGCGGCACGGCGCAAGACCTCGCAAATTTGTTCGGCGTCGAGTTGTGTAACGCTCCCGAAGATGAGGTTGAGCGAGGTCAATCGGGCGCGTCCGAGCGTTACATCGACCCTGAAGCGCCCGCATCCGAACTCTCGCTCGACGTGTTGAATCGTCTTGCTCCGCCGCCACCGAAGCTCTTGCCGGTCCCCGAGGATTCCTTCGGCGGTGCCTACAGGATCGAAAAAGGGTTAGCAGTGATCGGTGGCGCGGTTCCTGTGATCGTCCAGGTCTGGGCTAGACAGAAGGGCCGCAACGGTGCGGACGACATCACCCTGATCGTCAATCGGACCCCGACCGTCGCCGAACTATCGCTTTATTCAGGCGGAGATTCCTATTTCCAGGGCTGCGGCCTTTTCTGCGAACTGGGGCAGGTTCCGAAGGGTTCCTATCATCTGACCATTGCCATTACGACACCGGCCATTGCGCTGATCAGCGATGGCAAAACGCCTGACCTGACGCCGTTCCGGGGATACCTCGCCGCTGCCATTGGGTCGGCATTGCGCAAGTCGCACAGGCCGATCAGGCGGGGATACACGATCAAGGACGCTGCCTATCAGGCGATGGCGGAAGCCTATCTGAGAGCCAGCGCAGGCGGCACGCTGCCCGCAAACGCACGGCAGATCATGTACGCGGCGCGACCGGCGATACTGGAGATGACCGGCCATAGCAAACTGAACGATATCTATTTCACCCAAACGCTGTTGCCGGCCTTCATGGAGGAAAACCCGGAAACTTCGGCGCATTGGGATGTGGTCTACGATGCGCGCGGCCATCTGGTCGAGCCGCATACTGATCATTCGATACCGCTCGGCACATTGCACGTCCGTCAATATCTCCAGCGCCAACGGCGGCAAGACACCGGCGCGCTGATCTCGACCGCCGGCGGCCTGCACCAGACTGCCGGTCCCGGCGACCGCTACGGCGCGGTGCTGTTCCTTGAAAAGGAAGGCTTCGAGCCGCTGTTGCGGGCAACACGAATCGCGGAGCGCTTTGACATCGCGGTCATGTCGACAAAGGGTATGTCGGTTGTAGCCGCCAGGGCGCTGGTCGACCGGCTTTCCGCACAACGCCTTCCGATCCTGGTCGCGCACGATCTCGACATCGCCGGAATCAGGATCTTCGGCACGCTGGGATCGGACAGCACGCGCTACACATTCACCAACACTCCGGACATTCGGCGCCTGGGCCTGAGGCTTGAACAGGCCGAAGAGATGCAGCTGCAGGCGGAGCGCCAGGAGATCGAGGGCAACCACCACAAGGTGATGAAGGGCCTTCGCCGCTACGGTGCACCTCATAACGAACTGCTGTTCCTCGCCGGCGGCCGGCGCGTCGAGTTGAACGCGATGTCGTCGGACCAGTTCATTGAGTGGCTTGAAGCCGGGCTCCTCGAACACGGCGTGCAGAAAGTCATCCCATCGGTAGAGATCATCGAACAGCGGGCACGGCATATCCTCGGCCTGCAACGAATTAAACAGGAGATCGGCGATCTGGAATGCCGCGCACGGGAACAAGCCGCTATGGTCGACCTTCCTGACGATCTTGCCGAGCGCATCCGCTGCGAATTCGAGCGTGATCCGTCGATTCCATGGGAGGATGCGCTTAGCCTGGCCCTCGACGGTAAGGGGGACGCGTCATGAGCTACGGCGCCGTCCGATGGGCACGCAGTCAGCGTCTGGGTGACCCGGTCGCCAAGAATGTTTTGGTCGCTCTTGCCGAGCACCACAATTCCAAGACCGGGCAATGCAACCCGAAGGTTGCGACGATCTGCGAAGAGACCGACTTTTCTGAACGCGCGGTCCGCAAGGCCCTGACCAAGCTAAAGCAGGCCGGTCTCATCCGGGTCGAAGGCGGAGGCAAGGCGGGAAATAGCTATCACCTTTCGTGCGATTTTAACCGGCAGGCGGTGCCGGATAACGATGCCCCGGAACTGAATTTAACCGGCACCAGCGCCAGTCTAACCGGCACGTCGTGCACCCCTAAACCGGCACGTCGTGCACCCCCTTATAAAGAAGAACCGGAAAGGGAACTGGAAAGAACTGGGAGGGGGTTGCGCAAGCGCGAACTCGCCCCCGACCGCCGCGGCACCCGCATCCCCGAAAACTTCAGCCCGGACATCTCCATTGCCCTGGCGGAGGGTATGACGACCGAAGGGGCGAGGCGAAGCGCGCTCAACTTCGTCGACTACTGGAAAAATAGACCCGGTGCCGGAGGCCGCAAACTCGATTGGGAGGCAACCTGGAGAATATGGGCGCGGAAGGATGCCGCCGACGCAAATCGAAAGGGCACGGGCCAACAACAGCCACTTGCTAATCAATTCAAAGAAGCGGCGCGCCAAGCCCATCAGAAAGGCTCGCACGGGAGGATTGGCCAATGACGCAAACGAACGTACCAGCGGCCCAACCGGACGTAAGCCGCCCGGCCACTGAGGCCGAAAAACTTGCCGTGCTTGCCTGCTTGTTCGCGGCGTATCCCAGCCGAGCGCCAAACGACTTTACGCTCGTTAGGCGCGCCTACTTGATGGCGCTTGAAAACGTCAGCCAGTGGGGCTTATTCGAGGCCGAACGCCGGATAAACCAGGGTGCACTTAGCCATGGCTTCCTGCCGTCGCCGAGCGAATTGCGACGCGAAATCGACCGCGTGATGGAACCGTTTCGCGAAAGAGAGAGGCGGGCCGCCGAAGAAAAGCGCCGCTACCTCTGGGCTGAGGACGACAAGCCCCGCGCCCTGCCGGCGCCGGCCGGCGATCCGGAGGCCGTCGCCAAGTGGCGCGCCCGGCGGGCGGTCGAGAGGGCGGAGGCAGCCGCAAAGGCGGCAGGCGCTCCCGTCGATCGGGCGCTGTTCGCCGACAAAGACGAAAGAATGACACGCACGGCAGCCGACGCGGTCGACGATTACATGTCGCGCCAGAGCCGTCACCATTATCGTTCTTCAGAGCGGGGAGAGGAATTCGACGCATGACGGATACGCTCAGCCTGATCGACCAGCTAAATCGCGGAGCAAAAGCGCATGGCTGAGCGGCTCGGCAAGATCGAGGCGAAGCTTGACCGGGTGCTCGCTCAAGGCGAGCGCTCGGAGAATGTGGTGGAGCCGGACCTGGAAGCCCTTTGCGGGTGGGCTTGGTGATCGATGGGTGCCTCCTCCAAAGAGCGCCAGCGCCGTTACCGGGAACGCCGAAAATCCGGCCTCCGTGTAGTCCGGCTTGTGGTCGACGATGTTGCACTTTCCGTCGTGTTGGAGGCTCTGAATTTCCTCGATCCGCAGGACGCAGATGACGACCAAGCTGTCGAGCGGGGGCTTAATGACATGGTGCGGGTGCTGTGCCAGGGGCTGGCCGGTGACGCATAACGCCCCGCCTCAAGGCGATTTGCTACAGTGACAGCTCTCGGCATTCGAATAGGCGGCATAGATGGTAAGCCAAACTGCGTTACACGAAGCCGCCCATGTTCTAGCGGCACTTGGGAATGGGATCGACGTTCGCCATGTGTCGATTGACGCGGGCGAGGTAGTTCTTTTGCCGCCTGGGGAATTTCTGGAGCGCGGACACCACCATGGTGCGGTGGCTGCGGCATACGGGATTGTGGCTTTAGCCGGCCAAGCTGCGGCGCCGGAAACCGATCTGTCGCAGTCAGATCTGTTACTGCTCCGGCATGCGCTTTTCCTCGCTTCGTGGGCCGACCCACCTGAAGAGATGAACCGCGCACTCTCTGCCGCCGCGCGGCAGTTCGTGCTCGATCATCGTCAACAGATCGAAAAGCTTGCGCTTATTCTTGATGAACGCCGGTGTCTGACGGGCGCCGAGATCGCGGAGGTCATCAGCGGCCAATGACAGGCAAGGACGAAGACGAGCAGCTAGCCCTTATCGCGGCGCGCGCCGAGGAGATCAAAACCGGCCTCGACTCCAACTTCACGGAAGAGCAGCTTCAACGGCCATTGAGCAGGCGAATGGTTCACGCGCTCGTCGCGGCCACCACAGCCGCCACAGCCGCGAAGCTAAAGGCGCTCTCCGCCCGCATCTCAGAGCTTGAAGCTGGCGGCGTCCGCTACGCCGGCATCTGGCAGCGGGCTTTGCCATACAGGAAAGGCTCGGTCGTCACTTCAGATGGCGCAATGTGGATCGCGCTCGCGGATACGCCGGAAGGCGTCGTACCCGGCAGCGATCCGAGCATCTGGCAGTTGGCGGCGAAATCCGCCCGGCCGAAGGCATCAGGGAGGTGACGGCGATGACCAACCATCAGCAGCGGGAAGAGATAGCCGTCACCGCCTTGAACGCCGCTATCGCCTTTACCTGCCACTTCGGCCGCGCACCGGATAAGCGTGAGCGCGACCTCCTCCTGCATGCGCTCTTGCAGTATTTCGCTGAACGTGACGCACCGAGCGCGACGCTCCAGTGACACGCAGGCGTGCAGAAGGGGGGAGGTCCGATGCGAAGATGACCGCCGGCCACAAGACCCGCGCCCCCCTCATCCGCAGATTTTTTTTCGCCTGCGAAAACACGGTCCACGGAGATTTTTCCCGCCTGTGATGGAAAACCTGAACCGCCCGCCCGGACGCCCCCCGCACATCCCCAATATAACCGGCCGTCATCTCGTCCAGGTGCTTGCTTCTGAGGGCGTGCCGCAGGCGGAAATCTCCCGGGTTCTCGATATCTCCGAAAAGACATTGCGGAGGGCCTATCGCAGGCAGTTAGACATCGGCGCCGCGAAGGTCGAGGCCAAGCTTGTCGGCCATCTGCTCCGCCTTGCCGCCGGTACTGACGATGTGGCGCTCCGGGCGATCGTCTTCTTGCTTCGAAGCCGATTCGGCTGGTCGCGCTACGCCCCGCCGCCCCGTTAACAATTCTTTGAGTTCTGACGTTCAATGCTCCGGCTATATGCGGGAGGGGTCAAATGACGATAAGTGATTTGCGTGAACGCCATGCTGCCGAAAGTCGCATAGTCCGCGAAAGTGTCCGCACCTTCGTCATGGCGGCGCAAGCCGGAGACATCAAAGCGCTTTCCGATATCGTGTGCCAATTCGATCTTGTTTTCGGCCTTGGCCCGGCCTGCTTGCGTGCCGCCGCTCGATTGCCCCACGTGCCGTGGAGTACAAAAAAATACTTTCGCGAGCTTCATTACCACGACGGTGATCATCTCCGGCAGGAGTTAGGTGATCGCATTCTTGTCGACGCATATCGGGTGCTTCTGCCTTCCTATCGCGGTCCGGCGGTGTTGCTCTATCGCGGCGAAGGCGCAGATAACCGGCGGCGGCGCTGCTACGGCTTGTCATGGTCAGCAAACCGGTCTGTCGCCGAGAGATTTGCAGAAGGTACCTCCCGCATGTATGAAGACGGGTCGGTGCTTCTAGAAACATTTGCCCCGCCCGAAGCAATCCTGATGAAAATGCCGAAACGCTACGGCGAGGATGAATATCTTGTTGATCGCCGTAGCCTACGCGCCGTGCGCGTGCTGCAGCGGTCGCGGCGCATCTAATTCTGCATCGCCGGGGGTAGAGGCGCCGTCGCGTTGAAGGCAATCCGGTTCGCGTTGCAGTCACGCTTCGGATGGTCGCAATTTGCGCCACGACCACCCGACTGAAGGCAGGAAATCCCACATGGATGGAGGGGAAAACACCGGCGCTTTAAATCGCATGCAGGTGGTTTCGAAGCGAGCGCCCCACATCCTAAAGCTGCGTTAACGATATATTAAGATGCAATTTGACGTGGAGCGGAATTCTGCGATGTTCTCCTTGGGCAACTGAGGGGTTATCCGTGAAAATGTATCTGCTAGCTCGACGCTTCGGCGCCGTGGCAATGTCGTTTGCGTTGGCGGCCTGCACGACGACGCCGGCTGAGTTCAACAAGAAACCGTCCGCAGTCAGCAAAGCTGCGCTCTGCAAGACCGTATTCGAAACTCAAGACCCGCAATTTCAGGTCCAGCTTGTTGCGGAACTGAACCGACGCGGAATGAGTATCCCCGAATGCCAGCAGATGGTCCTCCAGCAAAGGCAAGCGGCAGCGGTGATGGTAGGGCTCGCGCTGGTCGGGACGGCGGCGGCGATATGCGCAAATGGCAACTGCGGCGGCGGTGGTTACACGCCGTATAGGCGCTATCCTGGCAATTGCTATTCCTATTACGACCGGGCGGCGGATGGAAGCTTGTGCGGAAATCGAAGCGCTATGTCCCGGCCAGGAGGATGGCAATGAGCGATAATAGCGGCGCCCTACCGTTAATCTTCTGTGCTGGGATCGGACTATGGTTCTGGCTTGGCGACCCTGGGAAATTCATTGCAAATAAACTCTATAAAGACGGCGCGGCACCGTGGGAAACCGTTGATGCGTTCTATTATCCCGATCGATCAAACTTATCTTTGTTCAAGAGTAGACCCGGCCTTAAAAGCGTCGATGAGTGCCGAGCCGCGGTGAACGTCTTGGCCTTTGACGCTTCAGACGCGGGCTTGAAGCGGGGAGACTACGAATGCGGTGTCGGCAAATTAAAGGGCGACTACTACGGCCTATCGGTTTATCGGCTGACCGTCAGATAACAATGCAAGGTAGCGATGATGCTCAAGGCGCTGGGCAGTTTGGTCAAAATATTGCTGGGCGTATCCGTGATAACCGGCCTAGTTCTGATTGTGGTTTCTCGCTGGGAAGACGACAGCAAGACGAACCAGTGGTACGCTTGCGAGGTCAAGCGGATTGAACATCGAATAGCCTCTGACGAATCTGGCTTCTATACCAGCTACTGCATGGAGGCAGAGGGCTATTTCCGACTCTCGCGCTGCGAGATTTCTCCTAGCCTTTCGCTGCCGCCGAGTTGTTACATACCTCGCTGGCGTTCGCACTTCTAAGGTTAAGGTGATGAAGTTGCCCGACATAGCCACCCTCCTCGAGGATGCCGCCGATCAAATCGCGGACATGTCTCGCGCGGACCTGCAGATCATGCTCCGCCGCGCAGCCCTGCTGTTGCGCAACTCCGGCTCAATCGCCTTCGAGGACGATATCGAAGAAGCTCTCCGGGATCTATCAGGCGAGTTCGGCAAGACGCGCAACGATACCGTCCGGTTCATCGTCCGGGAGTGGATGGAGAAGAATACCCATCTGCCGGTGCACGACCTGGACGAAGATGGTAACGTAGACGGCACCGCATGATCCAACGAACTCTGCTAGGCTTCTTTTTAACTGCCGGCCGTTATTAGTGAATTTTATTCTGGGACGTCCCCTTCTGACGTTCGAAATCGCAATAAATTTAGTCAAAAAGAAACATGACCGCATCCTACGTGTTGACACCTTTGAGCCCACTGCCGGTACTCCGCTTAACCCTGCTCTGCGGCTGGTGCTCTTTGATGGCAGGGATCTTTCTATGGTCGGTGCACCCGATCGCGTATGACAGTTGGCACATCGCCCCTGTCCTTATTAGTTTGTTATGGTTTTCGGGTCCGCTTGTGGCTTTTGCGATTTCAGCCGGTGCACTTATTATGGATCAGCCGGCTTCACGTTTAATGAAGCGGGCCGTCGCTGTGCACTTCGGGGTGAGTCTGGCTGTTGGGCTAGTGGTATCGGTGACAGACCAGATTAGTCCCGCCATCTGGTTGTTTCTATTGCTGGCTGCGCTGGTCGATCTGCCGATCCTTGCGCTCGCGCCAGGCTGGATCGATAGCCCGAGAGCGGTCAAACTGCTACACATGGTGGTGGCGTCGTCGGTTGCTGGACCTATTGCCGCCCTATTTCTTTGGTCCGCCCTCAACATCAAGATTGTGGAGTGGCGTGCACTCGCGGTCGCCGGTTCACATCCCTATTGCGTGCAGGTGCCCAAGGATTATCTCGGGCAGTACAAGGCAGTCACCCAACGCGCTGAATTGGCGGGTTTGAGGATGCGGACACCGTTTACAAATGGCGGTGGCTCCACCGACTACCAATTCGCGTTTCACGCAGTGCTCGTGGTCAGGAATGATGGTAAGGACCGGTTGTACAACTGGTCCTACTTCGCCCAAAGCTTCGTCCCCGTCTCCGATAGTGCGATAAAAGGGCTCACTCTTCGCGCTGATTGCGAGCCAATGGTTGCTTTTTTCGACGTAGTTAATCATTAGCGTTCGTGGAATTCCGGAACAGGTCGAACCTTGCGAGTTCATTGCCACGCCGCCGCGTTGCCGTGAACTATAGGTGCTTGATGACACGTTGGGTGGAAACCGTCATGCAATTCAACTAGTCGTCGTCCATGCTTAAGTTTGTAGAACTACAGCTCGGCCAGGGTTGGGTTGCAGAGCCAAATGCCCCCCAGCCTGAAGTTTCAGTTGCGGGCTCCAACGTCAACGTCTGTTTCCGCTCGCATAGGCCAGTGCGAGACGAAAAACCGTCAGGTATTCTCAGCGCTTTGAACCTATTTTCGAAGGCCGGTCCGAAGTTTGATGAGACATGGGGCACTCTAAGCTTCATTTGCTGCAGCCGGTGGCGCTGGGACAACACCAACGATCATGAATGGTATAAGGTAGATGGCCATGGTCGCTACAGTGGCATAGCTCCGCGATGGGGCGAGTTCTATGAGTTAGTTGGCCACGACCCGATCCGCGATGCCGTGCCGTGGGAAACAATCCACGAAGACACCGCCAACTCCCGACATTTTCTCTATTATTTTCGCGACGAAACGCTCGAGTTCATGGCCGAGGAGTGGTCGTTCACCCCTAGCCTGACGGTCTTGTGAGGCTTCTTGGCTCTTCTCGGACTTTAGTTTCGGTTGCGGATCGTAGCAGTTGCCGCACTATTCTAACTCATAAACCGCGGCATTATCCGCTGGATCCCGCAGCCCCTTGTACGATGGGTGCCGCAGCTTCCCGTCATGCGTCCAGGCTCGATATTCGATCTCCGCGACGAGTGTCGGCTTAATCCAGATCAGGTTTTTGCGATGGCCGGTATACCTCACCGCTGGCGCTGACACCTTCATCGTGTCCATGGTTGCACGCAGCTGCATTGCCTGGTCTGCCTTGAAGCCCGTTCCGACCGATCCGACGTAGACCAGCTGGCCTTCCTTTCGCGCCGCAAGCAGCAGGGCGCGGATATTCCCGAACGCCGAGCTGGACCTCTGATAGCCGACGATCGCGAAGCTGCCGCTCTGGATGCATTTGATCTTCTGCCATTCGCCGCCGCGCCCGCCGCGATACGTGCTGTTCCGGTCTTTGGCGATGATGCCCTCAAGCCCATGCTCGCAGGCGATGCGAAAGAGAGTGTCTCCATCCGCTTCGATCTCCTCGGAGAGACGTATAGCCTCCTCCCCGCCGGCCGGCACTACCCCCTCGAGGAGATGGCGCCGGGCGGTGAGCTCTGTCCCGGTGAGGTCGTGGCCGTCGAGATAGAGGACATCGAAGACCATCAAGACCGATTCCCACGATGTCCGCTTTCCGCCGCGGCCGCCGAGCGACTGCTGAAGCTTGCCGAAATCCGATCGCCCCAGCTCATCAAACACGACGGCCTCGCCGTCCAATATCGCTGTTGAAACAGGAAGGCGTTTTGCCGCGGCCGCAATGGCAGGAAAACGGTCCGTCCAGTCATGACCGCCGCTGGTCAGGATCCGGACACCCTTCGGCTCGATATGAACGGCCAAGCGGTAACCGTCCCATTTCACCTCGAAAGCCCACTGCCGCCCTTTCGGTGGGCGCGGCTTCAACAGCGCCAGGCATGGATCAATGCGCGCCGCCATTGGGTCGAGGGTAAGCTGATGCTGTGCCGGGTCACACTTCTTACGCGGCCGGCTGCGGAGCGGTGCGTCAGCGTCACCCAGCAGCGGCTGAGAAGGCTTGCGAGGCGGCTTTGTCATGACCGCAGTTCAGCAGCCACACCTTAAAAAGCAATTGACTAAGATTGATTATTGACTCGCCTGCGGACGAGAACATATTAGCAACATCGCTCGGGCGGAGCATTCAACAACAATGCGGCAGAAAGGACCTCGAAAGGGGATGATAACGCATGGCCGAAACAATCGGCGAGGCAATGGACGCAGGATGGGATGTCACCGCGAGATGCGCATGGGGAAAGCGAGAGGGGCTGAAGAGCGTGCGTGAATGCCAATGGAAGCACCGGCTGGATCTGGTCACCCTCGTGGCAACTCGCGGGCGCGACTTCCCGCTCGCCATGCTCTCGCAGCGCATGCGCTGCCCGGTTTGCGGCAGCCGCCGCGTGGCGATCGCCTACCTGCCAAAGAGCGCGCCGCGGGCCATGACGATTGAAAGGGGACCGAAATGGTAGGCGCCCGACGGTTTCAGGAGTTCAAGGACTGGTCGCCGGGTTATATAAACGTCACGCCAGAACACGTCGCCATCATGGCCGAATGCACCGCCTGCGGCGCGGCGCGGGAATTCGCAAGGGAGAGCTTGCCGAGCCACCTGCAATTCTCACTGATCAGCGAGATTGAGCAGCGCTTAAAGTGCACAGAGTGCGGAGCGAAGGCTGGAAAACTGAAGTTTGGGTTTCATGTGGGGGAGCATCATGAGCATTGAAGGACATTCGACGGCGCCGGGGGCGAACGTCATCGCGGAGCACCATTGTTGCGTCGCCGGCTGCGCGAAGTGGGGCGGCCTCGGTTTTGCCCCGAGCAAAACCGTCGAAACGCATTGGTGGTGCGCGCACCACTACCCCTTTTGGAATAGGATCAAGGATATTAGCAGCGGTTCCGACAGATAGTGTTACCCGCCGCCACTGCCTTCCGTATTCGATTCGTCGGCCATTGGAAGACCTGCTGTCTTGATCATCAACCAGACGAACAAAATCAGCGCGACCAGCGCAGGAACGCCCAAAAGAATACAAAAATAAATCACCACTGGAAGGTCGTGAATTCCAATGAATAATTCCTGCGCGGCACACTTATCCGCCATGTAATCTTTGAAATGGTAACACTTGCCGGCGTCGGGGAATAAATAGAAAGCGCCGTCCACAACCAGCAGGAAGCCAGCCGCGATGGCCATGGCCTCGAGCAGTTTTCCATTTGCTTGCCGCCTGAGTGACAGCTCCGGTTTCGTTTTCTTAACCGACCAGAGTAACTTGGCCAACAGAAAGCACGCAGCTGTCCCGAGAAACTGGGCGAGCATAATCACCAAAAAAGGTTGAAAGCGGGTTTGACGATGTGGGCAGTAAGAGCAGCCAGAAATCCCACCAGCCCCAGTACTGACACTGCGGACACAAAGGTCAGCCCGTCCCGCGTCACTACTGCACGGTAGAGCCCGTAAGACGCCCAGGCGGTCAGGGCTATGGGGACGGGGCCGATGGGCCAAGGAAACGAGAGATCAACCATGCCCTGACTATGCCTGAACACGTCCGTTACTCAACCGAAATGCGGAAGCAAACCCGCCCTCCTCAAACGTTGTTGTTACCCGGTGACCCGATGATAGCGTCGAGCGTCGTTTCGTTCGATGCGCGCGGAAGTTCGATCCTAGAACCCTGAGGCGACGCTTTCGCCGCAAGTTGGACGTCGGCGCCGCAAAACTGGAATCCGCTCGTGTCGGCCATCTGCTCCGCCTTGCCAGCGGCAACGGTGACGTGGCCTTGCGAGCGATCCGGTTTGCGCTCAAAGCTCGTTTCGGTTGGTCGGAATATGCGCCTCCACCGCCGCTCTGATCGCCACCACGCAGCGTGGCGATGTACCGGGGCGGCCCTGGGGGTGCTTCCGCGATTGCGGCGATTTTGCGTCCGCCTCACATCAGCGAATCAGTGTCCCTGGGTCCTGCCGACAAGGTTTTATCAAACGGCCCGCCCGCAAAGGGTTCCTTCGGATTGGTGGACGCGCCGACGCCGATCCCGGACGTGCCGAGTTTCGGCCCCACATGCCCGCTCGCTCGATCCGGGGGCTTTCTAGTGTCGGGTACCGAAGAAAGCATCATAGCCCTCCACTGGACTTAAATGACCCGAAGCAAGCGCGCCCACAATTCGTGAGCCCCCTCGATTTGCCACATGGATATTTTAACGAAAGCAGCCTATGTCTTTATCGCGAGAGAGGCAAAGCATGGCAATGGAAACGCCCAGAGTTGTTATTTCCGCGTTCACCGAGGAGCAGGTTGAACGCTTGACGGGTGTTACCGTGCGCCAACTCAAGCACTGGGACAAAACCGGCTTTTTTGCCCCCAGTCTCGCGTATGACGATAGAAGCCAAGCTTACAGCCGGCTCTACTCTTTCAGAGATCTTCTTTCTCTGAAGATACTGAACTCCCTTCGAAATGATGCAAAAGTTCCGCTTCCCCATCTTCGTGCTGTTAAGGACAAACTCGAGCATCTGGGAGAGGATTTGTGGTCTAAAACTACACTGTACGTCCTTAATCGTAGAGTGATATTCGACAATCCAATTACCGAAGCAAAAGAAGAGGTCTTGTCCGGTCAGGGTGTCCTGCAAATTCCGCTTAAAGTTATTACGGGTGATATGAATCGCGCTGTTGAGAAGATGCGGGAGCGTGACAAATCTTTGTTCGGTAGGATTGAGAGCAAGAGGGGCATAGCGAACAGCAAACCTGTTGTTGCGGGAACAAGAATTCCTGTCGCTTCAGTGAAGGCTTTCGCTGACGCTGGCTACACCGTCGAGGAAATAATTAAAGAGTACCCGACACTTACCCCCGAAGATATTGCCGCAGCGATTAGACATGGAGCCGCTGCTTGATCATCATACGAGGGCGTCAGGTTGCGGTTTTTTCTTGACGCAAGCGTTCCGGATTCAGTCGGAACTGTACTTTTAGACGCTGGCCACGAGGTCATCTACCATCGGGAAGCCCTCGATGAGGGTGTGAAAGATCCCGTGGTCTGCCAGACCGCCTTGGAAAACGAGGCCATACTCGTCGCAGTAGACGGCGATATGAAGCAGTTGACGAAACGCTTCGGCAAGACAGACGAGAGATTCAAGAATCTTCCGTTGCTTATGTGCGCTTGTAATCTTCCCATGGCTTCAAAACGGGTCTCTCAGGCGATATCGCTGATCGAGCATGAGTGGGAGCATTCCGAAGAGAAGGTGGGGCGGCGCCTTTGGTTGGAGATCACCAACCATTGCATTTCCACCTATCGGTAGGGTAGCGGCTGCATAGTTCCCCGGCTGTGTACTTACACACATCTGACCAAGGGCGCGCGAGCCATGGCCGTCGCCATGATGTACCCGGAGCCGGAGAAGGGCGGGCGCGGGAAGAAAAAGGCGGAAGAAATTTCCACCCTTTTCAGTGCGAAGCTCTTGCAACAAGACCGGACGGTCCTCACCCATTCAAGACCCCTCACTGACTCCGTGCTTGCCGGCGGCAAGCCGTTCGACGTCGCCTATCAAGCGGGCAAAAACCGCCATCCGCGTCGCCAGCTAGGCACCGGTGGGCGGCGCGAAGAAACAGTTGACGTAGTTTTCCGTCGGATGAAGGCAAATATGGTACTGGCCATCGCCGGAGGGTATTTCGTCGCCATATGGAATGAAGAACACGTGTGGTTTTGTCGCAAGGTGGTGGTCTCCCACGTGCAGGAAGACCGAAAAACCACGTCGCCCCGGATGAATATCGTCAGCGGGGATGGCTTCACAATCTCCACCATTATCGTGAGCCTTGCAGCACGCGAGCGGATAGGTCCAGCCGCTAGCCGCTTGATGGGCGTCGGCTCCAATTGGAGTGCCGAGAGAGATAGTCGCAAGTGTGATCAGGGATATGATTGATGAGACGAGTGTCATAGCACACCTCCTTTGGAGGCAGCTCCTCAAAGAACGCCAAGAAGTTGCTCACTGATTGCAGGAACGCGCGTTGTCTTCTCGATGCATGATAAGTCGTAGTACCGGACGATTAGGGTCCGGGCAGGTCGCCCTGCGCCTCTCACATCCGATCGCTGAATTAGGATGCGATCTGCGAGGAAGGCGTACTGCGGTCAGATGCCGGGCCTAAAACGCCCTCGGCACTTTCCTATCTAAACATACCGCTCCGCTGCGGTTGTGTGAAATCAACTTCTTGATGTGGCGACCCTTTGGATGTCTTACCTTGGCGGCGGGGAAGATTTCGCCGGCCTCGATGCGCTCCGCGATGATCGCCTGGATGTCCGGGTCGGCCTTGGCTACCTGTTCCAGCACGAACGGCTGAATGTTTCCCGTCACGGGAAACAATGCTGGATCCCTTTAAAAATCTCGATTGATCGATAGGCCGATGTTTTGGGGATATGCGGTAAGCGGGTCGCGAGCCACCCCGTAAAGCCACCCTCATCGCGCCGATACCTGAAAGGCTCCTGGGCGCCGGCGACGCGAGATGTTCGGTACGGAGCATAATCCCCCGGCCGGATCGACGAAGCGCGCTGGCGGCCCCGTGGGAGGCAAGGCGGAGCATCAGCGCCGGGTGGAGAGGTTCCAGAATTCACAGAGCAGATCGAGGAATTCGCGGAGGTCGCGGGCGGCCTTTAGCTTGGCCCTCTTGCTGGCACCTGGGCCGACGATCTCACCGAGGGAATAGCCCTCGCCACATATCCGGGACACCAGCCGGTACCCTTTGTCGCCGAGCAGAGGTCGAATCCGACGAAGCTGCTCGGCCGCATGCATCTGCCGGTGACCGATCGGGTCCGCATGGGTGCCGCCGTCCACCGGCTCCCGGCCGTAATCGACCGCCCGTGTGCTCCGGCACATCGCTTCCCACAAGGCGCGGAACCTCGTCGCGGCGGCGAGCTGAGCCGCGTCGATCCGGCCGCGCGAGGCCAGCATCGTAATGGCACTTTCCCTGATGTTGACGATCGCCGGAATGGTTCGGGGGTTGCCCGCCTCACCGTCATGCGCCGGGCTGAAGTACGGGTTCGGGATCGTCACCGCCCGTAGGGACCGATGCGGATCGGATGACGGCGTTCTTTTCGAGGAGACGGGCATGGGGGAAGAATGACACAAGGCCGGGGAAACCGGAAAGCCAATTTTCCCCCAGATTTTCCCCCTAGGCAGCGCGCGGTGCGAAACGTTCCGCACCTGAAACGATATCTTATTAATTTTGTTGAAGTTTTTGGTGCCGCTTACGTGACTCGAACACGTGACCCCATCATTACGAATGATGTGCTCTACCGACTGAGCTAAAGCGGCATTTGGCGGCCGAAGCGTGCGGCCTGCGATTTGCATGGCGCTGATACAGGCATTGTCTGAAGATTTCAAGCACCCTGTCATGCCTTTGGTAAAAAAGAGAGAGGCTGTGAAAGACCTTCAGAGCGCGAGCCGCGTGCGGGCGGCCTTGTATTCGGCCTCCAGCCGGTCGACGAGATTTGCCACCGGCTCCACCGCCTTGATGGCGCCGATGCCCTGGCCGCTGCCCCATATGTCCTTCCAGGCCTTGGCGCCGCCGGTCGCCTGCTCGAAATCCATCTTCGAGGGATCGGCGACGGGCAGGTTGTCGGGATCCATGCCGGCGGCGATGATCGAGGGCTTCAGATAGTTTCCGTGCACGCCGGTGAAATAGTTGGAGTAGACGATGTCGGTGGCTGCGCCGTCGACGATCGCCTGCTTGTAGGCGGGCGCGGCGCGCGCTTCCTCTGTTGCGATGAAGGGCGAGCCGATATAGGCCATGTCGGCGCCCATCGCTTCCGCGGCCAGGATGGCGCCGCCGGTCGCGATTGCGCCGGCAAGCAGCAGCGGCCCGTCGAACCATTCGCGGATTTCCTGGACGAGTGCGAAGGGCGACAGCGTGCCGGCATGGCCGCCGGCGCCTGATGCCACCGCGATCAGCCCGTCCGCACCCTTGCGGATCGCCGAGTGGGCGTGGCGGTTGTTGATAATGTCGTGCAGCACGATGCCGCCATAGGAATGCACGGCGGCGTTGACCTCGGGCACGGCGCCGAGCGAGGAGATGACGATCGGCACCTTGTATTTGACGCAGAGCGAGAGGTCGTGCTCCAGCCGCTTGTTCGACATGTGGACGATCTGGTTGACGGCAAAGGGTGCGGCCGGCCGTTCCGGATGTGCGGCGTCGTGGCGGGCGAGTTCCTCGGTGATCTCGGCCAGCCATTCGTCGAGCTGGCTTTCCGGCCGGGCGTTCAGCGCGGGGAAGGCGCCGACGACGCCCGCCTTGCATTGCGCCAGGGTCAGCGCCGGATGCGAGATGATGAAGAGCGGCGAGCCGATCACCGGCAGTCTGAGTTTGTCCTTGAGGATCGGGGGCAGGGCCATGGTTTACCGCTCGCATTGACGTTTACGAAAACGTCAATCTCATAACAGAGAAGAAAAGCCGATAAAAGAGCGGCCGCCACGCCTTCGTCGATTTCACGCGGATATATCAGGCGCGAATGAAGAGGGTAGGGCCTGGGAGCCGCGAAAGCTGGCGATTATCGCCGCCGATCAGCGACCGGCGGGGCTGCAAGGCTTGCGGTTTGCCGCGCTTGCCGCTACCGAATTTTGATGGAGAACGGCAGGGACGGCAGTCCGATGCCGGGTTCGAAGTGAAGGACTTGACGTGAGCGGATTAGAAACGGCCATCAGAACAGCGCTCGAAAATGCCGATCGCGACAATCCGGAGGTTCGAGCGAGGATCTACCAGTCGGCCCGCCAGGCGCTGGAAGCCGGCCTGCGCAAGCAGGATATCACCGATGCCGAGGCCGTCGCCCATCACCGCCATCGTCTGGAAACCACCATCCACGCCATCGAAAGCGAGGAGCGAGACCGACTACATCCGCGCCAGAGACCGCCTGAAGTGCCGGTGCCGCCGGTCGTCGACATGCCGGCACCGCCGGCTCACCGCGGGGATGTGGCCGATATCGACAGCCTGATCGACAGCCCGGTGGCGGCGGGCGAGACCCGTGGCCCCGACGTGATCATGCACCGCAGCGACGAGTCGCCCCTTGACGACGTGCATGCGAGCACCGCCGATCATCTCTCGGCTGCCCCGCTCGGCGAGGAGCGGCTCGCGCGCGGCCAGCGCGCCGCCAACATGGATTTCCGCCCGGAGCGGGCGGCCGGCCGCCGCAAGCCGCGCAAGTTCTTTTCGAGGCTTCTCGTCTGGTGTGTGCTGCTCGCCTTCATCGGCATCGGCGCCTGGTGGGCCTATACGTCGGGCCTGCTCCTGACGGCGGCCGAGCGCGACACCAGCGTCGCCAATCCGCCGGCCAGCACCCAGCCGGAGGATTTCACCGGCAACGACGACAGCGCCGATAATGCTGCCACCCACACCGATCAGCCGGTGACCATCGATCCGCAGAACAGCTTTTCGGCCGATTGGATCCCGGTGTTCAAGCCCGATGAAGCCGACAAGATCAAAAGTGGTCCGCGGGCGCGCATCGAAAACATCACCGAGAACGACGGCCCCGCCGTGCGCCTGATTTCCGAAAGCGGTGCGGCTGACGGCAATATCTCCGTCAGCGTACCCGCCTCGGTCCTACAGCAGCTTGCCGGCAAATCCTCGACCATCGCCCTGACGCTGCAATCGACCACCGACGAGCCGACGCAGGTTTCGGTCGAATGCAATTTTCAATCGCTCGGCAATTGCGCCCGCCATCGCTTCAGCGTCACCCGCGAAAAGTCGGATGCGCTGCTGCAGGTAAGCTTCGACCGCTCGCTCGCGCCGAATTCGCCCGGTACGCTTGTCATCAACAGCGATCTCGACGGCAAGGCGCGCGGCATCAACCTGTTCGCGATTCGCATCCTGCCGGGGCAGTGACGCGGCTTTTCGCCGTCCGACGACCTATTTCAGGAAGCCGGGGCCCGAGCCGATGATCTCCTTATCGATCTCGCCGAGCGCCGCTTTGTCCTTGCCGTCATAGTCCATCCTGTCGAGCATGTGACGAATGAGCTGCAGACGCGCGCGCCGCTTGTCATTGGCGCGAATGACCGTCCATGGCGCGAAATCGCTATGGGTTTCCCTCAGCATTCGGTCGCGTTTTTCGCTGTAATCGCCCCATTTCGTCAGCGCCGCGACATCCATCGATGAAAGCTTCCAGACTTTCAGCGGATCGTGCCTGCGATCATGGAAACGCTTGAGCTGCATCTCCCGGCCGATATCGAGGTAGAATTTGAAGAGGAAGATGCCCTCATGGGCGATGATCTTTTCGAGCTGCGGCGCCTGGTTGAGGAAGCCTTCATATTGCTGCGGCGTGCAGAACCCCATGACCGGTTCGACGCCGGCGCGATTGTACCAGGAGCGGTCGAACAGCACGAATTCGCCTGCGGTCGGGAACTGCGCGACATATCGCTGGAAATACCATTGCCCCTGCTCGCGCTCGGTCGGCTTGGCGAGCGCGACGACGCGCGCAAGGCGCGGGTTCATATGCGCCGAGGAGGCCGAAATCGCGCCGCCCTTGCCGGCCGCGTCGCGCCCCTCGAACAGCGCCATCACACGCTTGCCCGCCGACTGCAGCCAGAACTGCACCTTGACGAGTTCCACCTGCAGCTTTGTGAGCTGCTCCAGATAGTCCTCCTCATTGAGTTTCTTCTTGTAGGGAAAGCCGCCGGACTCCAGCGCATTTTCCTCCACCCAGTCCGGCAGCACCGGATCATCGACGTCGAAGATGCGCTTCTTGCCGTGGATATCGAGCTCCACGGCCCTGCTTTCGACAGCCTCGCCCATATGCTCCTCCTGCGCTGGTGGTCCTCTTGCCGCAGGCGAACATATTTGCCGTTGAAAATCAAATCTTTCGCTCTAGCCCGGCGATTTTTCTTGAAGCTGTGCTGCAGTCTTTCGCTTGAGCGGCGCCAGCCGAAAACTTCTGTCATGAATTGTCGCTATCAGGCAGAGTTCAATATAAAGAAAAACGAATCGACGCCGCGAGGCCCAGTTGCAAGACGAAACCCCCTGGAGAAAAAGCCTGCTGGCGCGCATCCGGCGTGAACGGCCGGTACTGCTTGCGGCCATCCTCAGCGCGCTAGCCGCCCTTGCCGCCGGGATGAACAAGTGGGTCGTGCTCGTTCTCCTGCTCGTCATGATCTTGACCGCGCTGTTCAATGAGGCGCCCGTCCTCAAGGCGGAACCCGTCGAGCCGGTGGAGGCGGAGCCGCAAGCGCCGCCAAGCCGCCTGCCTGACATTTCCGCGACACTTGCCGGGCTCGATATCCCCGCCATGGTGCTGTCGGACGACGCCTCGGTGCTGTTCCAGAACCGCGCCGCCGAAAAGGCCTTCGGCGAGGTGGCGCTCGGCGCCCATATATCGGCCCGGCTGCGCTCGCCCGGCGTGCTCGACATGGTGCGCGAAACCATCGCCACCAATGCGCCGAACCAGATCGAGCATGCCGAGCGGCTCCCGTCCGAACGCGTCTACATCGTCCGCAGCGCGCCTGTCGAATTCCAGGCGGACGGAGAGCCGGAGCGGTTTTTCATCCTGTCCTTCCGCGATATATCGGAGGTCCGCCGCATCGACCGCATGCGTTCGGATTTCGTCGCCAATGCCAGCCATGAGCTGCGCACGCCGCTTGCTTCGCTGCGCGGCTTCATCGAGACCATCCAGGGTCCGGCGAAGAACGATCAGAAGGCGCAGGCCCAGTTTTTGGGCATCATGCTCGATCAAGCGACGCGCATGAGCAGGCTGGTCGATGACCTCTTGTCGCTCTCCCGCCTGGAGTTGAAATCGCACATCGCGCCGGACGAGAAGGTTGACCTTGTGCCGCTGCTCGGCCATGTCCGCGACTCGCTGGTGCCACTCGCCAGGGATGTCGGCGTCGACATCAACCTGCATCTGCCGGACGGAAAAGTGGAGGTGCTGGGGGATCGCGACGAGCTTGTCCAGGTGTTCGAGAACCTGATCGAGAATGCCTGCAAATATGGCCAGGAAGGCAAGACCGTCGATGTCTGGCTGAAGAACGGCGCCGGAGCGCCCGTGGAAGTTAGCATCGTCGACAAGGGGCCGGGCATCCCGGCCGAGCACGTGCCGCGTCTGACCGAACGCTTCTATCGCGTCAGCATCGAGGACAGTCGCTCGAAGAAAGGCACCGGCCTCGGCCTTGCCATCGTCAAACATATCCTCACCCGCCACCGCGCCCGGCTGATCGTCAAGTCCGAAGTCGGCAAGGGCACCGATTTTACGGTGCGCTTCTGAGGCGGAGCGATTTCGATGAGAGGCGCCAAGCCAAAAACCACCGCCCGAGCACGATCACTGCGCCAATCGGACAACGACGCAGAAGGTAAATTGTGGCACGAGCTGCGCGACCGCCGGCTCAACGGACACAAGTTTGTCCGGCAATTACCGATCGGCCCCTATTTTGCAGATTTCGCCTGTCGTGAACTGCGGCTCGTCATTGAGATCGACGGCAGCCAACATGCGGACAATCGGCGGGATGGAATTCGCGATACTTTCATGACCAACAATGGCTGGTCGGTGGTTCGTTTCCGGAATGTAGACGTGCTGAGCGCGCTGCCCTCCGTGCTGGAGACGATCGTTGCAATCTGCGACGGGCGGCTGGCGGCACGCGTCGAGGCAACGGATCTGCGGTTCTTTCCGGCTGTGGGCAATTAGCGATGGCGTGCCGTGCGATTTGCCCCTCACCCTAACCCTCTCCCCGTAATGACGGGGCGAGGGGACATGCCCTATGAGAGGCCTGCGAGGAACTGAGAGGTCGCGGCACGCCCCCTTCGCCCCGCGTGCGGGGAGAAGGTGCCGGCAGGCGGATGAGGGGCAAATCCCACGGGCGGACCTGAATGAAAGAACGCAGGCGGGAAAGGCCAGGAGGCATCCAGCAACCGAAGGGCCGTGCGCGATCAATTTTACAATGCCAGGTCGAGAGCCGATCCAAACTTTGCCATCAGCCGACATGTTCAGGCGGATTCAATAAAATTTATGATTAAAAAACAAATATATAACGTGTCACAAATGTTTCACGAGTTTGACATAAAAGGACGGTGCTTACAGCGTTAAGAGAGTCCCGCCGATGAAAAAAGGCACTGCGAGGGCCTCTCGATAGGCCTTACTCACACAAGCCCAATGCGGGAGATTTCTAATGAACACCTTCAAGCTCACCGTTGCCGCGCTCGCTGCAACTGCCGCTTTCGCTGGCGCAGCTGTCGCTCGCGACCAGATCCAGATCGCTGGTTCGTCCACCGTCCTGCCTTACGCCAAGATCGTTGCCGAGTCCTTCGGCGAGACCTTCACCAACTTCAAGACCCCGGTCGTCGAATCCGGCGGCACGGGCGCTGGTCTGAAGGAATTCTGCAAGGGCGTGGGTGAAGACACCATCGACATCGCCAATGCTTCGCGTCCGATCAACAAGAACGAAGCCGAAGCCTGCAAGGCTGCCGGCGTGACCGACATCCAGGAAGTCAAGATCGGTTATGACGGCATCGTCTTCGCAACCGACTCGTCCAACCCTGATGTCGCTTACGTTCCGGCCGACATCTACAAGGCCCTCGCTGCCCAGGTCGTCGTCGACGGCAAGCTCGTCGCCAACCCCTACAAGAAGTGGTCGGAAGTCAATCCGAAGCTCCCGGCTGTTGATATCGCCGCCTATATCCCGGGCGAAAAGCACGGCACGCGCGAAGTCTTCGAACAGAACGTCCTTGCCGCCGGCTGCAAGGCTTCGGGCGCTCTCGACGTCATCGCCAAGGAAATCTCCGACAAGGCCGCCCAGACCAAGGCTTGCGTCGCAGTCCGCAAGGACGGCGCTGCAGTCGACATCGACGGCGACTATCCGGAAACCCTCGCACGCATCGCCGCCAACAAGACCGGCGTCGGCGTATTCGGCCTTTCCTTCTATGAAAACAACGCCGACAAGCTGAAGGTCGCCAGCGTGAACGGTATCGTTCCGTCCACCGAAACGATCGCCAACGGCACCTATCCGGTTTCCCGCCCGCTGTTCTTCTACGTCAAGAAGGCACATCTCGGCGCCGTTCCGGGCCTGAAGGAATATGTCAACTTCTTCGTATCCGACCAGATGATCGGCCCCGACGGCCCGCTGGCCGAATACGGCCTCGTTGCCGCTCCGGATGCCGAGCGTGATGCGATCCGCAAGGACGTCGAAGCCGGTAAGTCCATGTAATGACTTTGCCGGCGCGGTGCTTCAAAGCCCGCGCCGGCATCATTTATGTCCCTGTGTGCCGGTCTTTCCGCTGCAGGGTTGAATTCCTTCTCCATGATTGGAAGCCGAAGGCAGGCTGATGAAGCCGCCCGCGCTTTTTGGGGGCCACGGGCCTGGGGACGTAACGAATGAGCACATCCGTCATACTTCTGTGCCTTGTGGTGATCGGCGCCGCCGCCTATCTGGTCGCGCGCGGCCGTGCCGCGGCCCTTGCTGGAGGCAGGTCCTCCGCACTGCATTCCCGGCCGGCCTATTACGGCGCCTATGCCGCGATCTGGGCGGTTCTTCCCGCCCTCATCGTCCTCTGCGTCTGGCTCTCCGTCAGCCCCGGCATCATCCAGTCCTCGGTTCGGGGCGCTTTCCCTGCCGACGTCAAGGCTCAGGCCGCAGTCGAACAGGATCTGAGTTATTCGATGGTGGCGACGGTCGCGCGCGGCCTGACGATGCTGACATCGGACGAAGCCGCCGCGGTGGCAAAGGATCCGGCCGCCTTGCAGGCCAAGCTCAGCGAAAAGGGCGTGCCGCTCGCCGGCCAGCCGCAGCCTTACATGGTCGAGGCCGCCAAGACGCTCAATTCCATGAGCATGACGAGCCGCCTCGCCATGACCGCGATCGTCTTCATCCTGGCCGTTGCCGGCGCCTTTTACGCGCTGCGCGCCATCGCGCCGCGCTTCCGCGCCCGCAACCGCGTCGAGCGCGTCATGCTCTGGGGCCTGCTGCTTGCCTCTTCGATCGCCATCCTGACGACGATCGGCATCGTGCTCTCCATGCTGTCGGAAGCCGTCCGCTTCTTTGCCGCCGTCCCCGCCGCCGACTTCTTCTTCGGCACCGTCTGGGATCCGCGTTTTGCTGGCGCCGGCAGCTCGTCCTTCGGCCAGTTCGGCCTGATCCCGCTCCTGCTCGGCACGCTTTATATCGGCCTCGTCGCCATGCTGGTCGCCGTGCCGGTCGGTCTCTTTGCCGCCATCTACATGGCCGAATACGCCTCGCCGAAGCTGCGCGGCGTCTCCAAGCCGCTGCTCGAAGTGCTCGCCGGCATCCCGACGATCGTCTACGGCTTCTTCGCGCTCGTCACCGTCGGCCCCTTCCTGCGCGATTTCTCGGCGCAGATCAGCGGCCTGCTCTCCGGCAACTATTCGAACTTCATCCAGGCGCAGAGTGTTCTGACCGCAGGTATCGTCATGGGCATCATGCTGATCCCCTACGTCTCCTCGCTGTCGGACGACATCATCACCGCCGTGCCGCGGGCGCTGCGTGACGGTTCGCTCGGTCTCGGAGCCACACGCTCCGAAACCATCAAGAAGGTGGTCCTGCCGGCAGCCCTTCCCGGCATCGTCGGCGCGCTGCTGATGACCGCCTCGCGCGCCATCGGCGAAACTATGATCGTCGTGCTGGCCGCCGGTGTTGCCGCCCGCATTCAGATCAACCCTTTCGAGCCGATGACCACGGTGACCGTCAAGATCGTCAACCAGCTTACGGGCGACCTTGAGTTCACCTCGCCGCAGACGCTGGTTGCCTTTGCGCTCGGCATCACGCTGTTCTGCATCACGCTTTGCCTCAACATCTATGCGCTCTACATCGTGCGCAAATACCGGGAGCAGTACGAATGACGAATATTGTTTCTCCCGCCGTCGGTGTCACCGTTTCCAAGGCGCCTGCCCGCCGTGATATCGGCATCAAGCGCCGCTATGCCGCCGAGCGCCGGTTCCAGGCCTACGGCATCGCCGCCATCGCCTTCGGCCTCATCTTTCTCTTCGTCCTGCTGTGGACGGTGATCGGCAAAGGCTACACCGCCTTCCAGCAGACGGCGATCACCCTGCCGATCGAATTTGCCGAAAAGACGATCGATCCGAACGGCAAGCGGGCGACCGATCCTTCGGTGCTGATCGCCGCCAACTATCCGGTTCTGCTGCGCGACGCGATCGTCAAGCAGCTGAACATCAATGCATCGAGCCGTCCGGATGTGCGCGATGCAACCGCCATGCTTTCCAAGAGCGCGCCGATCCAGCTGCGGGATCTGGTCGTCGCCGACCCCTCGATCATCGGCAAGACGGTCAATGTCACCCTGCTCGCCGATGCCAATATCGACAGCGCCAACAAGGGCCAGATCGATCTTGCCGTCGATGAGAAGAACCGCAAGGTCAACGACAAGCAGGTCAACTGGATGAACCAGCTGAAGGCGAGCGGCGCTCTCCAGAAGCAGTTCAACACCGGCCTCTTCGTCAACGGCAATTCCAGCCGTCCGGAGGCCGCCGGCCTTGGCGTCGCCCTGATCGGCTCGCTTTACCTGATGTTGATCGTGCTGGTTCTGTCGCTGCCGATCGGCGTCGCCGCCTCGATCTATCTCGAGGAGTTTGCGCCGAAGAACAGGCTGACGGACCTGATCGAGGTCAACATCAACAACCTCGCCGCCGTCCCGTCGATCGTCTACGGTCTGCTCGGCCTTTCCGTCTTCATCAACTTCATCGGCCTGCCGCGCTCGGCCTCGCTGGTCGGTGGCCTGGTGCTGACGCTGATGACTCTGCCGACGATCATCATCGCCACGCGCGCGGCTCTGCGCGCCGTGCCGCCGTCGATCCGCGCCGCAGCGCTCGGCCTCGGCGCCTCGAAGATGCAGATGGTGTTCCACCATGTCCTGCCGCTCGCCATGCCCGGCATCCTCACCGGCACGATCATCGGCTTGGCGCACGCGCTCGGCGAAACCGCGCCGCTGCTCTTGATCGGCATGGTCGCCTTCGTCGCCAATGCACCGACGACGCCGCTCGAGCCCTCGACGGCCCTGCCGGTGCAGGTCTATATGTGGGCGAACGAGGCCGAACGTGCCTTCGTGGAGCGTACTTCGGGTGCCATCATCGTCCTGCTCCTGTTCCTGGTTGTCATGAACATGGGCGCCATCCTCTTGCGTCGTCGCTTCGAGCGCCGCTGGTAAACGGAGTTAAACATCATGAACATGCTGACGGAAGCTGCAGTTGAAAAGGCGCTGGATCAGAAGATGAGCAACGTCCCGTATAAAATGATCGGACAGGATGTCTCCGTATATTACGGCGAGAAGCGCGCGCTTTTCGACGTGAACCTGAACATCCGCGAAAACACCGTAACCGCCCTGATCGGCCCCTCGGGCTGCGGTAAGTCGACCTTCCTGCGAAGCCTCAACCGCATGAACGACACGATCGAGGGGTGCCGCGTTACCGGCAAGATCACGCTCGACAGCGACGATATCTATGATCCGGATATCGACGTCGTCGAACTTCGCGCCCGCGTCGGCATGGTTTTCCAGAAGCCGAACCCGTTCCCGAAGTCGATTTACGAAAACGTTTCTTACGGCCCGCGCATTCATGGCCTCGCCAAGTCGAAGGCCGATCTCGATCAGATCGTCGAGAGCAGCCTGCAGCGCGCCGGCCTGTGGAACGAGGTCAAGGACCGCGTGCATGAATCCGGCACCGGCCTCTCCGGCGGTCAGCAGCAGCGCCTGTGCATTGCCCGCGCCGTTGCCGTCAGCCCGGAAGTCATCCTGATGGACGAGCCCTGCTCGGCGCTCGACCCGATCGCCACCGCCAAGGTCGAGGAGCTGATCCACGAGCTGCGCGAAAACTACACGATCGTCATCGTCACCCACTCGATGCAGCAGGCCGCGCGCGTCTCGCAGCGTACCGCCATGTTCCATCTCGGCAACCTCGTCGAGGAGAACGACACCGACAAGATGTTCACCAACCCCGACGATCCGCGCACCCAGGACTACATCATGGGTCGCTTCGGCTGATTGCGGCGACACGAAGCTTTCCGTTATTCGAGGACAAAGCCCCATGGCATCGACACATATTTATTCCGCCTATGATGATGATCTGAAGTTCCTCTCCAGGCGGATTTCCGAAATGGGCGGCCTGGCCGAACAGATGGTCGCAGAATCCGTCCGGGCGCTGGTCAACGGCGATACGGCGCTGGCGCAGAAGGTCATCTCCGACGATGTGATCCTCGATCACACCGAGCGCGAGATCGGCGACAAGGCGATCGTCACCATCGCCCGCCGCCAACCGATGGCCGCGGACCTGCGCGAAATCATGGGTTCGATCCGCATCGCCGCCGACCTCGAACGCGTCGGCGACCTCGGCAAGAACACCGCCAAGCGCGTCATCGCCGTGCAGAGCACCGGCGTTCCCCGCAAGCTCGCCCGCGGTCTCGAACACCTGTCCGAGCTGGCGCTCGTCCAGCTCAAGGAAGTGCTCGACGTCTATACGACACGCGCCGCCGACAAGGCGACCGCCATCCGCGAGCGCGACAACGAGATCGATGCGATGTACACCTCGCTGTTCCGCGAGCTCTTGACCTACATGATGGAAGATCCGCGCAACATCACAAGCTGCACGCATCTGCTCTTCTGCGCCAAGAACATCGAGCGCATCGGTGACCATGCCACCAACATCGCCGAGACGATCTACTACATGGCGACGGGCGCCCAGCCGGAAGGCGATCGTCCGAAGGATGACAGCGCCAACACCGTCGGCGCCGCGACGGAATAATCGTTCCGAACGAGCCGCCCGGGCCACGGCCCGGACAGTCACTTGCGTGCGCGCCCGTTCGGGGCGCGCAAAGAGGTCGCAGCCAATTTCTGAATTTGCGCAGGACGCCTGCTTAAATCGTTCCGGTTTAAGGCTTGTGCGCGAGGAGACGGACACGCATGATCCCGAGAGTCGCAGTTGTTGAAGACGAGGAAGCGCTCAGCGTGCTCCTTCGCTATAATCTCGAAGCGGAAGGCTTCGAGGTCGATACCATCCTGCGCGGCGACGAGGCCGAAATCAGGCTTCAGGAGCGCACGCCCGACCTTCTCATCCTCGACTGGATGCTGCCCGGCGTCTCCGGCATCGAACTCTGCCGGCGCCTGCGCATGCGGCCGGAAACCGAGCGGCTGCCGATCATCATGCTGACGGCGCGCGGCGAGGAGAGCGAGCGGGTGCGCGGACTGTCCACCGGCGCCGACGATTATGTCGTCAAGCCCTTCTCGACCCCCGAACTCGTCGCCCGCGTCAAGGCGATGCTGCGTCGGGCCCGTCCCGAAGTGCTGTCCTCGGTGTTGAAATGCGGCGATATCGAGCTCGACCGCGAAACCCACCGCGTCCACCGCAAGAGCCGCGAAGTCCGCCTCGGCCCGACCGAATTCCGCCTGCTGGAATTCCTGATGTCGTCGCCGGGCCGGGTCTTCTCGCGCTCGCAGCTGCTCGACGGCGTCTGGGGTCACGACATCTATGTCGATGAACGCACTGTCGACGTCCATGTCGGCCGCCTGCGCAAGGCGCTGAATTTCTCCAACATGCAAGACGTCATCCGCACCGTCCGCGGCGCCGGTTATTCGATGGAAGCCTGAGGGATTTCTGCGCGTAGCTGCATCCGCCTCGCGGTACATCTGCCCCTCACCCTAACCCTCTCCCCGTAAACGGGGCGAGGGGACGTGCCCTGCGAGAGGCATGCGGGGGACGGAGAGGTCGCGGCACATCCCCTTCGCCCCGCGCGCGGGGGTCCGAAGGACGGGTCGAGACCCGTGGCTCGCCCAGGTCGGTGCCGGCAGGCGGATGAGGGGCAGTCCCGACGATTTCCACTCACAAAAGAACGGGCCGCGCGGCCCGTTTCTCACTCTCGACGATGTCGCCTTCTCAGCTGACCCGCGCCGCCGCCCGGCGGCGTTCGTTGATCGGCTGATAGGCAAGCTTCTGATGATAGCTGCAGTAGGGCGAATTGTCCGGGGATTCGCAGCCGCAGAAATGGAAATCTTCCTTGAGCGGATCGCCGACCGGCCACTTGCAGGTGCGTTCGGTGAGCTCCGTCAGGCCGAGGCGGCGGGAAATCGGCACCACCACGTTGCCCTTCGGCACGTATTCCATTTCCTCGACCGTTTCGATCTCGATCTCTTCCTTCAGCAGGGTTGCGCCCTGCTGGCGGGTGACGGTGCGGGTGGCGATCCGGGAGGCGTAGTTCGGGGCGCGCGGCGCCGATGTCTGGCGCTTCGGCGTGCGCGCCGCGGTGGCTGTGCCGCCGGCCTTGGCACGGCCGGGAAGGCTCAGCCGGTGCACCTTGCCGATAACGGCGTTTCGGCTGACCCCGCCAAGCTGCGCAGCGATCTGGCTGGCGCTCAGTCCTTCGGCCCAAAGCTTCTTGAGTTTCTCGACCCGCTCGTCTGTCCAGTTCATGCCCTGTCTCCACCTTTTGCGTTGGTGATGGCAGAATCCCTCACCGTTGTCCCGGAAGCCTCCGAAACAAGAAACGCTTGATCAATTTTGGTGACTAGTTCCGCCGCATGCAGTCTAGTAATTGAACTTTAACCTAGTGTGAGGCTGACTCCGTGACAAGAGTCGCGGGAATCCGGATGAATCGAATTTCAAGTTTTCCCCAACTTGCTGCCTCTGCGTGGCATTTCTGCAATAATGCCTGTTGAAGGCCGAAGGTGCCGCTGTACAAGCTTGCTGCATAGGCTAAGGCGGCAGTTTTGTTGACATCGCAGCGCGAAAAGGAAATAGTACCGCTCGCCGCCGAAAGGCGGCATTTTTGATTTTTTGGACCTGGTTTTGTTAGCCGGAGTCCGTGCAAAGACAACATTGAACGGGAGACCCGCGCCATGGCTGAAGCCGCGCCGCTTTATGACACCTATTCTCGCGCCCCGCTGCGGTTCGAGCGAGGCGAGGGCGTATGGCTGATCACCGAGAGCGGCGAGCGTTATCTCGATTTCGGCGCCGGCGTCGCCGTCACCTCCGTCGGCCACGGCAACCCGCATGTGGTCGCGGCGCTGAAGGAGCAGGCCGATAAGGTCTGGCACCTCTCCAATATTTATGAGATCCCCGGCCAGGAGCGCCTGGCCAAGCGCCTGACGGACGCCACCTTCGCCGACAAGGTGTTCTTCACCAATTCGGGCGCCGAGGCGCTCGAATGCGCCATCAAGACGGCGCGCCGCTATCAGTTTTCCAAGGGCCATCCCGAGCGGTTCCATATCATCACCTTCGAAGGTGCCTTCCATGGCCGCACGCTCGCGACGATTGCAGCCGGCGGCCAGGAGAAATATCTCGAAGGTTTCGGCCCCAAGGCGCCGGGTTTCGATCAGGTGCCGTTCGGCGACATCGAAGCCGTCCGCGCCGCCATTACCGATGCGACGGCGGCAATCCTGATCGAGCCGGTGCAGGGTGAGGGCGGCGTGCGTCCCGCCACCAGTGAATTCATGAAGGCGCTGCGCCGGATCTGCGATGAAAACGGCCTGCTGCTGATCCTCGATGAGGTGCAGACGGGCGTCGGCCGTACCGGCAAACTCTTTGCCCATGAATGGTCCGGCATCACGCCCGATATCATGGCCGTCGCCAAGGGCATCGGCGGCGGTTTCCCGCTCGGCGCCTGCCTTGCGACAGCAGAGGCCGCTTCCGGCATGAAGGCCGGCACCCATGGTTCGACCTATGGCGGCAATCCGCTGGCCATGGCGGTCGGCAGCGCCGTGCTCGACGTCATCCTCGCCGATGGCTTCCTTGAACATGTGCGCGACGTCGCGCTCGTCTTCCGCCAGGGGCTGGCCTCGCTCAAGGATCGTTATCCCGATGTGATCGAGGATATCCGAGGCGAGGGGCTTCTGCTCGGCGTCAAGGCTGCGGTTCCCTCGGCCGAATTGCTGCAGGCGATCCGCGCCGCGCATCTGCTCGGCGTGCCGGCCGGCGACAACGTCATCCGCCTTCTTCCGCCGCTGGTGGTCACCGCTGAGGAAGCCCGCGAGGGGCTCGTGCGCCTCGAGCGCGCCGCCGAGAGCATCCGTGCCGCCAAGATCAAGAAGACGGCTTGAAGGGATTGCGCCTTCGGGCGCACGACAGGTAAGAACATGACTCCTAAACATTTCCTCGATCTTTCGGCCGTTACCTCGGCCGACCTCAGAACCATCATGAACGACGCGCTCGCCCGCAAGCAGGCCTTCAAGGCCGGCAAGGGCGACAAGCCGCTCGCCGGCAAGATGCTGGCGATGATCTTCGAGAAGCCGTCGACGCGCACCCGCGTCTCTTTCGACGTCGGCATGCGCCAGCTCGGCGGCGAAACGCTGTTTCTCTCCGGTACCGAAATGCAGCTCGGCCGCGCCGAGACGATCGGCGACACCGCCAAGGTGCTGTCGCGTTATGTCGATGCGATCATGATCCGCACCACCGAGCATTCGCGCCTGCTGGAGCTTGCCGAACATGCGACCGTGCCTGTGATCAATGCCCTGACGGACGATACCCATCCCTGCCAGATCATGGCCGATATCATGACCTTCGAGGAGCATCGCGGCCCGATCAAGGGCAAGACCATCGCCTGGACCGGCGACGGCAACAATGTGCTGCATTCGCTGGTCGAAGGGGCTGCCCGCTTCGGCTACCGCATGAACATGGCCGTCCCTCTTGGTTCGGAGCCCAAGGATCACTATCTGAACTGGGCCCGCAATGAGGGCGCCGAAATCATGCTCTGCCATGATGCCGACCGTGCGGTCGAAGGCGTCGATTGCGTGGTGACCGATACCTGGGTCTCCATGAATCAGGAACATCGGGCCCGGGGTCATAACGTCTTCCAGCCTTACCAGGTCAATGCGGCCCTGATGGCCAAGGCCGGCAGCGATGCATTGTTCATGCATTGCCTGCCCGCGCATCGCGGTGAGGAAGTGACGGACGAGGTGATCGACGGCCCGCAATCCGTAGTCTTCGATGAGGCGGAAAACCGTCTTCATGCGCAGAAGTCGATTCTTGCTTGGTGCCTGGGCGCGATCTGAACCATAGTCGGATGTTGCGAGTCATAAGCTTGCGGCCCGACTGCGCGAGCGCCGGACACTTTGGCCGCCGCTCCCGAAACTAGGAGTGAAAGCCATGGCAGAAGCTGCAGCCGCCCTCGGCCAGTTCGATTTCGCCGGCGATGATCATGTCGTCCCCTTTCAGGTGGAGGGTCTGGATGTGCGCGGCCGCGCCGTCCAACTCGGCCCGATGCTCGATGCCATCCTCGAGCGCCATCATTATCCCGCGCCCGTCGCCCGGCTGCTTGCCGAAGTCGTCGTGCTGACCGTGTTGCTCGGCACGTCGCTGAAGTTCGACGGCAAGTTCACCGTGCAGACCAAGGGCGACGGCCCGGTCGATCTGCTCGTCGCCGATTTCTCGACGCCGGAAAATGTGCGCGCCTATGCCCGTTTCGACCGGGCGCTGCTCGACCAGGCCATTGCCTCAGGCGAGACCGAGCCGGAGCAATTGCTCGGCAAGGGCGTGCTCGCCTTCACCATCGATCAGGGCAAGTTCGCCCAGCCCTATCAGGGCATTGTCGCGCTCGACGGCACCTCGCTCGAAGACATTGCCGGCGTCTATTTCCGCCAGTCGGAGCAGATCCCGACGCGTGTGCGCCTGGCTGCGGCCGAACTCTTCGACCGTGACGATGCCGGCAAGCCGCGCCACCGCTGGCGGGCAGGCGGCCTCGTCGCCCAGTTCCTGCCGGAAGCGCCGGAGCGCATGCGCCAGCCCGATCTCCACGGCGGCGACGGCGATGACGGCGACCGCCCGCATGGCGAGGACGACGCCTGGACCGAAGCCCGCTCGCTGGTCGAGACCATCGATGCCGACGAGCTGACCGATCCGCAGGTCGGCACGGAGAGGCTGTTGTTCCGCCTGTTCCACGAGCGCGGCGTGCGTGTCTTCGAGCCTCGCGCCGTCTTCGACCGCTGCAGCTGTTCGCGGGAAAAGATCGGCAACGTACTGAAGGGTTTCACCGCCGAAGAGATCGAGGCCAGCCAGGAAAACGGCGAAATATCCGTCACCTGCGAATTCTGCTCCACCACCTACCGCTTCGAAGCGGCCGAGCTTCAGCCGGCGGAATAATTCTCGGCGGCGCCAAAAACCCCTCCCCAACCCCTCCCCACAAGGGGGAGGGGCTTGGATGCCGCACCCACTGTTTTCTATTTCACCGTCTCATCCGCAGAGCGGCTGATTTCTGCTGCCGTTGGCGCAGCGTTAACCCCCCTTGTGGGGAGGGGTTGGGGAGGGGACTTTTTCAGATCTCGGCAATCTCTTGAGCGGGAACTTGCCCCTCAATTCAGCACGCGCAACAGCCCCGGCGAGTCAAGCGAGAAGGCTGGGATGTCGACGTCGAACAGCTCGCCTTCATCCGTTTCCATCTGATAATGGCCGAACATCAGGCCTGAGGGCGTGTCGAGCGGGCAGCCGGAGGAATATTCGTAGGTGTCACCGGGGCTGAGCCGCGGCTGTTCGCCGACGACGCCGGGGCCGGTCACTTCGTCCACCTGTCCGTTCTGATCGGTGATGTTCCAGTAGCGGTTGACGAGGCGAACGGCGACGCCGGAATTGTTGCTGATGACGATCCGGTAACCCCAGACATAGCGATCATCTTCCGGATCGGATTGCTCCTCCAGATAGAACGGTTCGACCACGACTTCGATATCTCTTGTGAGGGCGCGATACATGCCTTGCACCATAGTCAAGATATGTTACCCGTATCTTATAAAGAGGCCCTGTCCGTCAAGAAACGGAACGTTGATCAGCGGTCAAATGGTGATGATCGAATGGTTTTCGATCGTTAAGCCTAACAGTCAGCGTTAATTTTACTTCGCAACGCCCGCGCGGCGGTACTTGTTCCCGCAGATCGGCGGCCGGCTCCACATTGAAATCCGGCCGATATTCCAGTCGATCAGGCCGAAACCTTGGAAAGCGCCTTCGCGAAATCCTCGATCAGGTCGTTGGTGTCCTCGATGCCGGCCGAAAGACGGACGGTGCCTGGGGAGATGCCGAGTTCGGCGCGCGCCTCTTCCGTCAGGTTCTTGTGCGTCGTCGTTGCCGGATGGGTGATCAGGCTTTTGCTGTCGCCGAGATTGTTGGAGATCTTGATGATCTCAAGCGCATTCTGCAGTGCAAAGGCCGCCTCCTTGCCGCCCTTCAGCTCGAAGCAGACGAGCGTCGAGCCGCCGGTCATCTGCTTGGCGATGATCTCGGCCTGCGGGTGATCCTTGCGGCCGGGATAGATCACCTTGGCGACCTTGCCTTGCTCGGCCAGGAAATCGGCGATCTTCGCCGCATTCTCGGTCTGCTGGCGCACGCGCAGCGGCAGTGTCTCGATGCCCTTCAACAGCGTCCAGGCATTGAACGGCGACATGGCCGGGCCGGTATGGCGGAAATAGTCGTGCAGGTTCTCGTCGATCCATGCCTTGTCGGCGAGCACCACGCCGCCGAGGCAGCGGCCCTGGCCGTCGATGTGCTTGGTGGCGGAATAGACGACGATGTGGGCGCCGAGCTCCAAGGGCTTCTGGAAGAGCGGCGTCGCAAAGACGTTGTCGACGATCAGCTTGGCGCCGACCTGGTTGGCGAGCCTGGCGACGCCTGCGATATCGACCACTTCGAGCGTCGGGTTGGTCGGGCTTTCCAGAAAGAACACCTTAGTGTTCGGGCGGATCGCCTGTTCCCAGTTGGCGAGATCCCGGCCGTCGACCAGCGTGCACTCGACGCCGTATTTCGGCGCCAGCGTTTCCACGACCCAGCGGCAGGAGCCGAACAGGGCGCGGGCGGCGACGATATGGTCGCCTGCCTTGACCTGGCAGAGAACGGCGGCGGCGACGGCCGCCATGCCGGAGGCGGTGGCGCGGCCATCTTCGGCGCCTTCCAACGCGCACATGCGCTTTTCGAACATGTCGTTGGTGGGGCTGCCGTAGCGGGCATAGATGAAGCCGTCCGTTTCGCCCTTGAAGCGGGCCTCGGCCGCTTCCGACGTGTCATAGACGAAACCCTGGGTGAGATAGATTGCCTCCGACGTTTCGCCATATTGCGAACGCAGCGTGCCGCCATGGACGAGTTGGGTTGCCGGGCGCCAGGTCTTGCTCATGCCATCACCTTCACATAACAAAAAAACCGGCCGCAAAAGCAGACCGGTTTCAACCCGGTCTTTTTAGCCACTTGTTTAACGTGGCTGCAAGCCGACCGGCCAAATCACCACGGGATAATTCTGCAATACTGCTGTTAGCTGCTTGCGTCAATTCCCCGAGTTTGGTTTTGTCGGCGGCAAAATGATGGATGGGGCATGATGGCTCGCGAAACTGGAATTCTGGCGGACCGCGCGATTGCGGCACTGTTCGAAACGGGGCGTCTGAACTCCGAGCGGGAGCTCGACCGCGATCAGATCCAGCCGGCAAGTCTCGACCTGCGCTTGGGAAGCAAGGCGTTTCGTGTGCGCGCCTCCTTCATGCCCGGTCCCTCGCATCTGGTCTCCGACAAGCTCGATCGGCTGAGCCTGCACGTGATCGACCTGTCCCAGGGCGCCGTGCTCGAAACCGGCTGCGTCTACATCGTGCCGCTGATGGAGAGCCTGGCGCTGCCGGCCGAGATGTCGGCCTCGGCCAATCCGAAGAGCTCGACCGGCAGGCTCGATATCTTCACCCGCGTCATCACCGACTACGCCCAGGAATTCGACAAGATCCCGACAGGTTATTCCGGCCCGCTCTATCTCGAAATCAGCCCGCGCACCTTCCCGATCGTCGTGCGCCGCGGCTCGCGCCTGTCGCAGATCCGCTTCCGCGTCGGCCAGTCCGTGCTCGGCGAGCCGGAACTTTTGAAGCTGCATGAAAGCGAGACGCTGGTCGCCAGCAAGCAGCCGAACGTCTCGGGCGGCGGCATCGCGCTGTCGATCGACCTCACCGGCGACAAGGACGGCCTGATCGGCTATCGCGGCAAACACCACACCGCCGTCGTCGATGTCGACGAGAAGGATCAGCACGATATTTTCGATTTCTGGGAACCGCTCTATAGCCGCGGCCGCAACGAACTGATCCTCGATCCCGACGAGTTCTATATCCTCGTTTCGCGCGAGGCCGTGCATGTGCCGCCGGATTATGCCGCCGAGATGACCCCCTTCGATCCGCTGGTCGGCGAGTTCCGCGTCCACTATGCCGGCTTCTTCGATCCGGGCTTCGGCCATGCGCCGGCCGGCGGGCGCGGCAGCCGCGCCGTGCTCGAAGTGCGCAGCCACGAAGTCCCCTTCATCCTCGAAGACGGCCAGATCGTCGGCCGCCTGGTCTACGAGCACATGCAGGAAAAACCCGCCAGCCTGTACGGCTCCGGCCTCGGCTCCAATTACCAGGCCCAGGGCCTCAAGCTTTCAAAACATTTCCGCATCTGACGCCGGCCTGACGGGCGGCGACTTGACAGCGGCCCCCATCTGTTGGAAATCTCAGCGCATCGCGGGTGTAGCTCAATGGTAGAGCAGCAGCTTCCCAAGCTGAATACGAGGGTTCGATTCCCTTCACCCGCTCCAGCTGCTCCTTCACTGCTACTGAATCTCACACTTCTTCTGTGGAGTTTGCGATGCGCTTGACCGCAGCGGTCGCGGATTCGAGGACACGCTCCGACATGCGCCGATCCGTCATGATGCGAGAGATCGTGACGGCGCCTACCATGAGGGAGAGGATGACCATGGCTTTGTCATCGGGTTTCGAGCCATCCGGCGCCGGGATCAATTGGTCGAGAATCTGAAGATGAGCTTCGATGCCATTCTGGAATGGAGCGCGGACCCCTTCGCTCAGGCGCGCCGCGTCGGATCCGAGCGCTGCCAAAGGGCAACCATCGCCCTTTTCCTCCCGGTGCCCGGGCGAGAGATAGAGGTCGACAACCGCTTCAAGCGGATCGGGCCTTCCGGCGGCAACCCTTGACCATCTGCGGAGCGCACTCTCCATCGCTCGCCCGGATGCAAGGGCCACAAGATCATCCTTCGATTCGAACTGCTTGTAGAACCCGCCTTGGGTGAGGCCGGCACCTTTCATCAGGTCCTTCAACCCGATGCCGTCGAAGCCATGCTCCCGGAAGAGCCGGCTTGCGACATCGATCACCGTTTCTCGATTGGCCTCGGCCTGGGCGCGACTGACTCTCATAGCGATCTCCAATTAGATTTCATTTGACATCTATATAAGAATTAGAGTTAGATCGCAATCTAAATAAATAGCTGCGCCCGTCAAGAAGGGTTACTGACATGAACCGCAAAATTCTCCTCGCCTCCTTCGGCCTTTTGGCGGCTGCCGGCGCCACGACGTTCGTCTTGACCGCCAAGTCTTCGGACGCAAGCGTGCCGGCCGCCGATCCCCGAACAGCAGCGCCCTTCGTCAAGTTGGTGGAAGCAAAGAGGCCGGAGAGCGCCGAACGCAGCTTCACGGGCACCATCGCCGCCCGGGTGCAAAGCAACCTTGGTTTTCGCGTGCCCGGCAAGATCGTGCAGCGTTATGTGGACGTTGGAGTGCAGGTCAAGGCCGGCCAGCCGCTGATGCGCATCGACGAGACCGATCTGCGGCTTGCGCTGACAGCGAAACGAAACGCGGTCGCTGCAGCCGAGGCTGTGCTGACCCAGGCGCAAGCAGACGAGAGACGCTACGCCGCTTTGGTGAAAAACGGATTGGCCGCGACGCCGCAGCGCTACGAGCAGGCAAAGGCAGCGCTTGACACCGCTACCGCGCAGCTTGCCGCCGCGCAAGCAGACGCCAAGGTCGCGGAAAACGAGGCCGCCTATTCCGTCCTCGTTGCCGACACCGATGGAACGGTTGTCGAAACGCTGGGCGAGCCGGGGCAGGTCGTGACGGCGGGACAAACCGTGGTCCGGCTCGCCCAGGCCGGGCCGCGTGAAGCGCTGGTCTGGATGCCGGAATTTCTCAGGCCGCAGCTCGGCGAGATCGCCAATGCCAGCGTCTACGGCAACGACAGCCGGCAGGACAAGGCGCGGCTTCGGCAGATCTCCGATGCCGCCGATCCGCAAACCCGCACCTATGAGGCGCGCTGGGTTCTGGATGGCGCCGCAGCGTCGGCTCCGCTGGGTGCGACGGTGACGATCAGAATCTCCAACAGCAGCGGCCAATCGCATGCGGCGGTGCCCGTCGGCTCCGTCTTGGATGATGGCAGCCGAACCGGCGTCTGGGTCTTCGATCAGAAATCTTCGACCGTCCACTTCCGGCAGGTGAAAATAGAGCAGCTGGGTGAGGAGGTCGCGGTGGTTTCCAGCGTCAATGCAGGCGAGCCGGTCGTCGCCCTCGGCGCCCATCTGCTGCAGGACGGCGCCAGCGTGCGCACCAAGGTGGAACAGACAGAGGCGGCAAACTGATGAACTTCAATCTATCCGCGCTCGCCGTTCGCGAGCGGGCCGTAACCCTGTTCTTCATCGTTCTGCTGGCGGCCGCCGGCGCCTATGCCTTCGTCAAGCTCGGGCGCGCCGAGGACCCCTCCTTCACCATCAAGACCTTGACCGTGACATCGGTGTGGCCGGGCGCGACAGCCCGCGAGATGCAGGATCTGGTCGCCGAGCCGCTCGAGAAGCGTCTCCAGGAACTCACCTGGTACGATCGTGTCGAAACGACAACGCGCCCGGGCTACGCCTTTTTGACCGTCACCTTGAAAGACAGTACGCCGGCAACGGCAGTCGAGGAGGAATTCTATCAGGCCCGAAAGAAGCTTGGAGACGAGGCCCGCAACCTGCCAAGGGGCGTGCTCGGTCCCTTTGTCAACGACGAATATTCCGATGTCAGCTTCGGTCTTTATGCCCTCAAGGCCAAGGGCATGCCGATGCGCGAGCTTGTGCGTCAGGCCGAGGTGATCCGCCAGGATCTTCTGCATGTGCCTGGAGTCAAGAAGATCAACATCCTCGGAGAGCGGCCCGAACAGATTTTTGTCGAGTTCTCCTATGCCAAGCTGGCCACCCTCGGCATTTCGGCACAGGACATCGCGGCCGCATTGCAGCGGCAAAACACCGTGACGCCGGCAGGGTCGATCGATACGCGCGGCCCGCAGGTCTTCATTCGCTTCGATGGCGCCTATGACAGCATCCAGGCGATCGCCGACACGCCGATCGTCGCAGCCGGGCGCACCTTGAAGCTCTCGGATTTTGCCGAAGTGCGGCGCGGTTATCAAGATCCGGCCACCTATCTCATTCGCCATGACGGCGAGCCCGCCATCATGCTTGCCGCGGTGATGCAGCAGGGCTGGAACGGTCTGGATCTCGGCAAGGCGCTGGAAGAAAGATCCGCAGCGATCGCAAAGACCTTGCCGCTCGGCATGACGCTCGCCAAGGTCAGCGACCAGGCGGTCAACATCGACGAAGCCGTCGGCGAGTTCATGCTGAAATTCGCCATGGCGCTCGGCGTCGTGTTGTTCGTCAGCCTCGTCAGTCTCGGTTGGCGTGTCGGCATCGTCGTGGCTCTGGCCGTGCCGCTCACACTTGCCGTCGTCTTCCTCATCATGCTGGAAACCGGCCGGTTCTTCGACCGCATCACCCTCGGTGCGCTGATCCTGGCGCTCGGCCTTCTGGTCGACGACGCCATCATCGCCATCGAGGTGATGGTGGTGAAGATGGAAGAGGGGATGGATCGCATGAAGGCGGCCGCCTATGCCTGGAGCCATACGGCAGCGCCGATGCTGTCGGGTACACTGGTAACGATAATCGGATTGATGCCGGTCGGCTTTGCCCGATCGACCGCCGGCGAATATGCCGGCAACATCTTCTGGGTCGTCGGATTTGCCTTGATCGTATCCTGGATTGTCGCAGTGATCTTCACGCCCTATCTCGGGGTCCAGATGCTGCCGGCGATCAAGCCGGTTGAAGGTGGTCATCACGCCATCTACAACACCCCGAATTACCGCCGCCTGCGAGGGCTGATCGAGTTTACCGTGCGCCACAAGTTCGTCACCTGTGCGGTGGTCGCCATCGCCATGGGGACTTCCGTCGTCGGAATGGGTGCGGTGAAAAAGCAGTTCTTCCCGACGTCGGACCGTCCCGAAGTCCTCGTCGAAGTCCGCATGCCCGAAGGCACCAGTATCGAGGCGACGACGGCAACGGTCGAGAAGCTCGAAGGGTGGCTGCAGAAGCAGCCGGAAGCAAAGACGGTCACCAGCTATGTCGGCCAGGGCGCGCCCCGCTTCTTCTTTGCCATGGCCCCGGAATTGCCGGACCCGTCTTTCGCCAAGATCGTCGTGCTGACCCCTGACGCTCACACGCGCGAGGTCTTGAAGCTTCGGCTCCGCGCGGCGATTTCGGACGGCCTCACCCCTGAAGCCTATGTCCGCGTCACCCAGCTCGTCTTCGGTCCTTACACGCCGTTTCCGGTCGAGTTCCGGATCACTGGCCCGGATCAGGAGCAACTGTACCAGATTTCCGAGAAAGCTCTCGACATCATGAAGAGCGTGCCGGATGTTCGCCAGGCAAACCGCGATTGGGGCAACCGCACGCCGGTGCTGCGTTTCGTTCCCGACCAGGATCGGCTGAACCTGATTGGCCTGTCGCCGGCCGAGGCAGCCCAGCAGATGCAGTTGCTGCTGAGCGGAATTCCGATCACCGAGGTTCGCGAAAATATCCGCAGCGTGCCGGTCGTTGCACGCAGTGCCGGCGGCAACCGGCTTGATCCCTCACGATTGGCGGACTTCTCGCTGATGAGCCGGGATGGGAGACAGGTTCCGCTCGATCAGATCGGCCACTCCGAAATCCGGTTTGAAGAACCGATCCTGAAACGCCGCGATCGAATGCCTGTCATTACGATCCGGTCCGATATCAACGAAGCGACACAGCCGCCGGAGGTCTCAGCGCAGGTCATGAAGGCGCTTCAGCCGCTAATTGCCTCGCTGCCCGTGGGATATCGTATCGAGATGGGCGGAAACATCGAGGAATCCCTCAAGGCCAACAACGCCCTCGTCAAGATCTTCCCGGCGATGGTTGCCGCCATGCTGATCGTTATCGTTCTGCAGGTCCGTAGCCTGTCGACGATGACCATGGTCATGCTGACAGGGCCGCTCGGTCTTGCCGGGGCGGTTCCGGTCTTGCTGCTTTTCGATAAGCCTTTCGGTTTCAATGCCATTCTCGGATTGATCGGGCTGGCTGGAATTCTGATGCGCAACACCTTGATCCTGACGGAACAGATCAAGGAGAATAAGGCAGCCGGTCTCGACGATTATCATGCCGTTATCGAGGCGACGGTGCAGCGGACGCGTCCAGTTATTCTGACAGCCCTTGCCGCCGTCCTCGCCTTCATACCACTCACGCACTCGGTGTTCTGGGGGTCGATGGCCTACACACTGATTGGCGGAACGGCGGTCGGCACGGTGATGATCCTGCTCTTCCTTCCGGCTCTCTACGCCACCTGGTTCCGCATCAAGCCGACGAAAAAGGAAAGCCATGAAAACTCCCCGAAGGAGGTGGAGTTACCGAAGGAGGTGGAGTTGCCGACGGCAATGGCTGCAGAGTGATGTTCTCCGGAGATGGCGATGACCTATTTTCGGCGGATCGGCTATCATAAGACATCGGTCGCCGACATCGCCTCCGAACTCGGCATGAGTCGCGCCAACGTCTATCGCTTCTTTCCCTCGAGGACGGCGATCAATAGTTCCGTCTGCGGACTTGTGGTCAAAGAGGTTGCTGAAACCGCTCTGGCGATCGCGCGAACGGATGCGCCGGCGAGCAAAAGGCTGGCGGATCTTTTGACCGCCATCCACCGCCACAGCACGAAAATGCTGGTCGAGGACAGACCGATGCACGATCTGCTCGTCGCCGCCATGGGCGGAAGTTGGGCAACCATCAACGCGCACAATGAACACATCCTGGCAATTCTCAAAGGACTTGTCCGCGAGGGTCAGCAGACAGGCGAGTTCAAGGTCGAAGACGCCGACGAAGCCGCGCGCGGCGTCATCACGGCCTTCTTGCCGTTCTTCCATCCGGTTCTGCTCGAGCAGCGTGTTCAGGAGGGTGAGGCGACCGCAATCAGCCTCCATGCCCAGATCCGCTTCATCATGAAAGCGCTTGGCACGTCGGGCCGCGAGAGCGACAGGCGCCCAATTTAGCGCTGCCGACCTTGTTCTCTCCGAATAAGTCATTATCTAGCGCACTAGATAAACGCACACTAGATGAAACCATGTCGAACAACGAGATCGCATCCCGCCGCGCGGTGGGCACCCAACTTTCGTTTGCGCTCTATGGGGCGGCCAACCGGATGGCCCGTTTTCACAAGCCATTTCTGCAGCCGCTCGGCCTGACATTCCCGCAATACCTGGTGATGCTTGAACTTTATGGCGGCACGCCGCGCGCCGTTGGCGAGTTGGGCTTGAACCTCGACATGGATACCGGAACGATCACGCCGCTGCTCAAGCGCCTGGAATTGGCCGGAATGGTGACCCGGACGCGCGATTGCGACGACGAGCGGCGGGTGCTCATCCATCTTACCAAAACCGGCGAATCTCTGCGTGACGAGCTATGGGCCGTCACCGACAAGATCAAAACCGCCTGCCAGCTCACGGACGAGGGGCTGGCCGATCTGCGCGACACGCTGCACGCATTCGCTCGTCCCGCCCGCGATTGAGACGGGCTTACTTCCACATCAGAGAAAGGACATCCTATGAAGATCGGAATCATCGGTGCTGGAAATATCGGCGCGACTCTGGCGAGAAAACTCGCCGCCGGCGGCCATGCGGTCAAGCTTGCCAATTCAAAGGGACCGGACACCATCCGCGATCTTGCCGGCGATATCGGAGCGGCCGCCGTTTCGAAGGAAGAAGCCGTCCGGGGCGTCGAGGTGGTGGTTCTTTCGATCCCATTCGCAAACTATCGCGATCTCGCTGGGCTCTTCAAGGGCGTGCCTGAAGAGGTCGTGGTGATCGATACGTCAAACTATTATCCGTTTCGTGACGGTGCGATCGCCGACGTCGACGACGGCATGCCCGAGAGCGTCTGGGTGAGCGGGCAGATCGGCCGACCGGTCGTCAAGGCTTGGAACGCCGTGCTCGCCACAACGCTGGCGGAGAAGGGGCGGCCTGACGCCACGGATGGACGCATCGCCATCCCGGTTGCAGGCGATGCTCCGCGCGCCAAGGCGATTGCCATAGGGCTGGTCGAGGCCACCGGTTTTAATGCGCTGGATGCGGGAGGGCTGGCGGCATCCTGGCGTCAGCAGCCCGGCACCCCGGCCTATTGCACCGAGCTTGCAGCAGATCAGCTGGAAGAAGCGCTGCGATCGGCGGATCGATCCCGCGCAGCCGATAATCGCGACGCGCTGATCAAGGAATTCTTCGCGGCAGGCACGAGCCTGACCCACGACGAAATGGTCGCTCGAAACCGATTGGGGACTGCCGCTGACAAATCCTGAACCCGTTGAGGCTCATGCCGCTCCCAGCGACACTGCCCCGGCACGTTTGGAGGCGCGATCACCAAAAAAAATCGCCGTAAAACAAAAAATGCTTGATTTTATATTTCGATTGACATCTAAAGCAAGGATAGATGTCGATCGAAATCTTACGTGCTTGGATGCCAGGTTCTGAGGCACTGTCCTTTGGCGACAGGGTGAAAAATCTGACCGTCTATTGAAGCACGTAGTCAACCACTCGCGCCCAGCCAGGAGCCTCCATGTCTCAAAATAAAGTCGTCGTCATTACCGGAGCATCCTCCGGAATAGGCGAAGCGTCGGCCCGCCTTCTTGCACAAAACGGCTTCCAAGTCTTTGGCGGCGTGCGTAACCCGCAGCGTGTCAATGCCATTCCCGGCGTGCGCTATGGGACTGCCGACGTGACCGATGACGCCTCGGTCTCCGATTTTGTTCAATGGGTTTTGTCCGAGGCAGGCAAGATCGACGTCCTGATCAACAATGCCGGCGTTTCGCTGGTCGGCCCGGTCGAGAACACGTCGCCTGCCGAAGCTCAGGCAGTCTTCGATACCAATGTTTTCGGCCCTCTGCGCATGATCCGCGCTGCCTTGCCCTCCATGCGCGCCGCTCGCAGCGGTCTGATCATCAATATCAGCTCGGTCCTCGGTTTCCTGCCGGCGCCGTTCATGGGAATATATGCCAGCAGCAAGCATGCGCTTGAAGGACTGTCGGAGTCGCTGGACCATGAGATTCGTGAGTTCAACGTGCGCGTCGTGCTGGTTCAGCCGACCTTCACCAACACCAACCTCGATGTAAACGCGGCACAAACAGAGGCGCCCCTGGGCGCTTACGCAACACAGGCCGATGCGACCATCAAAACGGTACAGGCCCAGATCAAAACCGCGCCGTCGCCGCTGGCTGTCGCGGAGAAAATCCTGGCGGCAATCAACGGTCCATACAAAATGCGTCAACCGGCGGGTGGCCAGGCGACGCTGCTCAGCCGGCTGCGCAGGTTTATGCCGGCAAATGCGGTCGATAGCAGTCTGAGAAAGACATTCGGTTTCGGAAAGCGCACCACATCCTAAGTTTTGTCTAAGCTTCCAGACGTCGTCGGTTTCAACGGCATCGGTTTTTGCGAATTTCGCGCCGGCGCATCGCAGAGCATCGACGACGTCATCGACCCTGTCGAGAAAAGCCTAATCTCCAAAGAACCGAATCGGCTTGTAGCGCCGATGCGCGATGATAAGGCTTCTGTCGGCCTGGATGACGTAGGTTTCCTCCACCTGCTGCCCGTATTGGTCGATGAAATCATGCGGGAAGGAGGAGCCGGGCGGGGATTTGGTGAGCTTGCTGCGCGGCTGGCCATTATAGGTGATGCTGCCCGGAATGGGTTCGAGGCCTGGGCCGTCATAGGTGACGGTCGTGCACCCGGCGAGAACCAGGGTGCCGATAAGGCCGATGACTGCAGGTTTCATATCAATCCCCTCTCGATCGCCGCAGGATGTGATCTTACTCCCGATCGCATCGCGCCCACCAGTTGAAACGGCAAATCCGCCTTTAATCCTTCGGGAGGTCCCGCCGGGAGCGCTGTGATCGGTTCAGGCTCTCCATTGCCGAAACCGGCGCCGTCTGCTAGAACGGCAGCGTCGAAAAAGGCAGGATCGGTTGAGGTAAGCCCGATCCCTTCCGTCGGAGCGTCAACGGCGCTCTCAAGAAGCTCTGCTCCGTGCCCTGGCACGAGAACCCGCGACGTGATCCGCATTAAGATGCGGGATCCCGGCGGCGTGCGGAGACGGCAAAAAGGCAGTCCCGGGATTTTTTGAACGGAGACTGTCATGCGCCTGAACCATCTCGATTTTCACGTACCCGATATCGCCGCTACGGCCGATTTCTTCATTCGCCATTTCGGCCTGACGCTGAAGGATATGCGCGGCCAGAACGGCCTGGCGATCCTGAGCGATGATGCCGGCCTCGAAATCGTCCTCAGCCACCCGATTGCCAAGTTCGGCACTGCCGACCAGGTCGAACTGCAGCGTCAGACCTATCATATCGGCTTTATCCTGCCCGAGAGGGAGGATGTCGATGCTGTTCATACCGGACTTGCCGCTGTCGGCGCGGCGCTCTCCGGCCCGCCGGCCGCCATGCGCGGCGGCTGGTTGTTTTATTGCACGGCGCCCGGGAACATCCTCGTCGAGATCGGCTGGCGGCCGGGCTAGGTCCCCAAATAGAAAGGGCGGCCCCTGAGCCGCCCTTGCCAATACCTGTCTTGACGGCTCAGAACTCCGTCCAGTCGCCATCCTGGCTTTTTGGGGCGCTGCTGCGGGCGCCGAAGGCGTTGGCGAGTGTTTGGCCGAGGGCGCGGGCCGGCGAGGCGGTCGAGCGGGCAGCCCCCTCCTTGGCGACGCGGATCGCGGCGGCCTTGGCGACCGGGCGCGCGGCGGCGAGTGGCGCTGCAACCGGCGGCCGGGCCGGGGCGATCGGCGCGGCAACGGCAAAACCGCCGGTGCCGGTCAGCCGGAACTGGCCGAGCAGGGTGTTGAGCGCCGACGCTTCGGTGGCGAGGCTGTGGCTGGCGGTCGTCGATTGCTCGACCATTGCCGCGTTCTGCTGTGTGCCCTGGTCCATGGTGTTGACCGCGGTGTTGATCTCCTGCAGCCCGATCGACTGTTCGCGGGAGGCTTCGGCGATTGCATGGACGTGCTTGTTGATCTCCTGCACCTCGGTGACGATCACGTCGAGCGCCTTACCGGTCTCGCCGACCAGCGTGACGCCGGTCTGCACATGCGTGCCGGAATTGGTGATCAGCGATTTGATCTCCTTGGCGGCATTGGCCGAGCGCTGGGCGAGCTCGCGCACTTCCTGGGCGACGACGGCAAAGCCTTTGCCGGCTTCGCCGGCGCGTGCCGCCTCGACGCCCGCATTCAGCGCCAAGAGGTTGGTCTGGAAGGCGATGTCGTCGATGACGCCGATGATATTGGAGATTTCGCCCGACGACTTTTCGATCTCGTGCATGGCGGAGACCGCCTTGCGGACGATCTCGCCGGATCTTTCGGCGCCGAGGCGCGTGCGGGTGACGAGCTGGCTCGCCTCTTCGGCGCGCTTGGCGGCGTCGCGCACCGTCGTGGTGATCTCTTCCAGCGCTGCGGCGGTTTCTTCGACCGAGGCCGACTGCTGTTCCGTTCGCCGGGAAAGCTCGTCGGCGGAAGAACGGATCTCGTTGGCGCCGGCGCCGATCGCCCGGGCATTGGCCCCGACCGCCTGCATGGTCTCGTTAAGCTTCTCGATCGAGTGGTTGAAATCCTGGCGCAGCGCATCGAGATGGGCGACGAAGGGCTGGTCGATATGCGAAGCGAGATCGCCGGCGGCAAGGCGGCGCAGCCCATCGCCAAGGGCTGCGACGGCGCGTTCGAGCTCGGCTGCCTCGCGGGCTTTCTGCGCGTCGCGTTCGCGGCGCTCGCCGTCGCTGACGCTGCGGTCTGCCTCGGCGCGTGCCTCGATCTGGCGACGCTCGATCGCATTGTCGCGGAAGATCGAAACCGCCTTTGCCATCTGGCCGACTTCGTCGCGGCGATCGAGACCGCTGATATCGCTATTGGTGTCGCCCTCGGCAAGCCGCGTCATGCGCAGGCTGAGCTTCGTCATCGGGCCGGCAATTCCTTTCTGCGCCACGGCGACGGCGAAGCCGATCCCGGTGAGAACAGCGATGCCGATCAGGACGAAACAGAAGGTGATCTGGCCGTTGACGGACGCGGAAAGCCCGTCGCCGCCGTCGTTGAGCAATGCCATCATCGCATCGTTGTTGGCGATCATCTTCGGCGTCAGCGCGTCGAGCTTGGCATTGATCAGCGCGACATTCGCGAGCGCGCCGGCGCTGTCCTTGGCCTTGCTCTGCTCGATGATCTTGTTGGCCAAAGCTTCGATTTCATCGATGCCGGCCTGGATTTCGTCGATTGCCGCTTTGCGGCTCGGAACCAGTGCGAGGGCCTGTTTCATCCGGTCGCGGGCCTGCGGCAGCTTGCTCGGTGTGGCAAGAGCCGTCTGGAAGGCCGGCGTATCGGGTTTCATGTCGGCCAGCAGGGTGACCTGCAGCACCGAGGCCACCACCGATGCGCTGGCGCGCGCGCTCAGCATCGAGGCCTGCGCCTCATGATCGATAAAGGCGCTATAGGCGGCGTCCGCCCGGCGGAATTCGGATATGACATAGATCAGCCCCGCCATCGTGATCAGCCCGAACAGCGCCACGACCGATATGATTTTGGTGCGGATTTTCAGATGCTTCAACATGGGAAATGTCACCCGATCTGGCCGGGCGCGCCGCGCGTCCGGTGTTTGGAAATTGGATTTGTAAAGAGCGCTGCCTGGTTGTCGCGGCGCCGGAAAGGGAGTTGACGCATGCATCATGCAATCGGCTGGCGGGGTCCGTATCGTCGCGACAATAGAGGTGATATTCTTTAATTCCGCGCAAACGCGCAGGCGCAGTCCCGCCTAAATTTTGAGGAGAGCAGCAGGTTCTCGCCATCGCTCAAGAGAGCCTCATCCGCTCGCCTCACTCCCATGTATATTCCCCGCCGGCCATGACTCTGTTACATCTCGGCGACCCCAACCCCGACACTGGATCATCATGATTGAATCCCGGCAGGCATCCCCGACTCTTAGGGCTTTTTTAGCGGCCGGCCTGTTTCTGGCGGCGCTGCTTTCGAGCTTTGCGGCATTCGCCCAGCAAGCTGCGCCCTCGCTGCCGTTGCTCTTCGATGCCCGCGAGCGTCTCGCCAGACCGGATCTCTCCTCGCTGGTCCGCCTGCGCTTTCTGACGTCGGTCGATTTCCCGCCATTTAATTTCACCGATCAGAACGGCAAGCTTTCCGGTTTCAACGTCGATCTCGCCCGCGAAATCTGCAGCGAGCTGGAGATTTCGGACAAGTGCCAGATCCAGGCGATCCCTTTCGCCGATCTCAAGGACGCGCTCGCCGCCTCGCAGGGCGATGCCGTCATCGCCGGCCTTGCGGTCACCCCGGAGCTGCGCCGGCAATTTCTCTTCTCCCGGCCATATCTGATGCTGCCGGCGCGCTTCGTGCGCAATCTCGCCGCCCCGCTCGATGGAAAGACCGCTGCTGCGCTCTCGAACCATCCGGTCGGCGTCGTCAAAGGCACGGTGCACGAGGCGATGCTGGCAGCCTTCTTCCCGGCGCTGAAAGCGCAGGCTTTCGACACGAAGGACGCCCTGCTTGCGGCGCTCAAGGAGCGAAAGGTCGATGCCGCCTTCGCCGATGCGCTGCAGCTTTCTTTCTGGGTCTCTTCGCCGGCCTCCGACAAATGCTGCGCGCTGTTCGACGGCCCCTACCTCTCCGAGCAATTCCTCGGCGAGGGCATGACGATCATGCTGCGACAGAAGGACAGTGTGCTGACCTCCGCCATCGACCATGCACTGGCGGCGCTGTCGCGCAATGGCCGTCTTCAGGAAATCTATCTGCGCTATTTTCCCTACGGGCTCTATTGAAATGCATGTCGCCCAAAAGTGTGCAGCGGTTTTGGGATAACGACATGCATAAAGAAAACATCAGCCCTTGCGGAAGCGTGCGATCGCGCTGCGCTCGATCGCCGCGCAAGTGAGCTTGTCGAGGCCGAGCCGGTCCCGCAGCAGGCTGAGCAGCCGCAGTTCCTCCGCCTTGACCGAGAGATCGGCGGATGCCACCTCGACCGCAAGCGCATAGGCCGTGTCGTAGAGTTTTGCCGGCAGGGTGTCGCGTACGGTTTCGAGAACGACGTCGAGGCCCTCGGGCCCGGCCAGCAGCGCGGCGCAGTCGCGCGCGATCGGAATCAGTTTGTCGTCATCAAAATCCCTGAAAACCGGCAGGAAGCCGATCAGCTGACCGATCCTTTCCATCTCCTTATCGTTCATGGTGCTATCGACGGCCGACGCCATCACCATCACGTAGATCAGCGCATCATGGGCGGAAAGCGGCTTATTCATCTCTGATTCCTTTTTGATCAGCCCAGATTAGGAACTGGCGGCCGCCATTACAAGAGATCGGCAGCATCTCGCCCCGGCGGACGGCCTGTCACTTGCGGCGTGGATCGCCGCCGTAAATGCCTTTCTGCGCCTGTTTCGCCTTCTCGGCGACGGCTGCAAGCGGCGAACCCGCCTCTGCTTCCGCCCAGCCGCTTTCGGCAAGCCACGCGCCGAGATCCTGCGTGCCGAGCCGGCAGGCGGCGATCGCCGTTCCCTTCCATTCCGCCGTATCGAGATCACAGGTGAGGCTGCGGTTGCGCAAGAGCTGGCGCAGCGCCGTCTTCGCCATCATGCCGCAGGGCCATTGCCGGCCTGCTGGCCCGCATATCCTGTCAGCTGGCGTGGGGACGATGCCGGCAAGCTGGAGCCTACGCTCACCGAAGGAAAGACTGCCGGCGTTCTCGACCAGCGGCCGCGACAGCTCCATCGCCTTTTTCTCGGCGGGACCTGCCGTTTGGCTGGATGCCGGCGCCGCATGTTGCGGGATCGTGGCGGGTTTGGGCGCCGTGCCATCAGGCGCCGCCGCTGGGGGCGGGATCGCCGGTTCCACCGAGCGGGCGATCATTTCGGCACGTTCGTCGGATATCGTCGCCGCCGGTTCGGCGGTCTCGGAGGCAACCTTCGGCGCCGCGGCCGACGTTTCCTCTGCGGCTCCGGTTTCTTCCCATGCGGTGCCGCCGCGAAGTCTCGCTTCGCCTGCCATCAGCAGGCCGACCACCGCCGCCATCCCCGTGATACCTGTAAAGACGGCGGCAGGGCGCATGGAATATCTTCCTACTGGCTGGCCCAGATGATGCGGGCGATCCAATCGACATCGGCAAGATCGAGCGTGCGGTTGGGATGTTCGGGATTGAGCGACATCAGCTCGATCGAGCGCGAGCTCTGGCGCAGCAGCACCTTGGCCATCACTTCGCCCGCGCCTGTGCGCACGACGACGCGGTCGTTGCGGCGCACCTGCGCCCCGGGCTCGACGATCAGCACGTCGCCGTCGCGATAAAGCGGCATCATGCTTTCGCCCTGCACCTCCAGCGCATAGATGCCGGATTTCTGCGACGGGTTTGTCGGAAACTCCACCACGTCCCAGCCATGACCGGCCGGAAAGCCGCCATCGTCGAAGAAGCCGCCGGCGCCGGCCTGGGCGAAGCCGAGCAGAGGAATGGCGCTGCCCGGCGGGGGGGCGGCACGCTCGCCGATCCGCTCTCCGGCGGAACTGGCGGCCGGTTGCATGAAGGCGAGAAACTGCTCCATGCTCGCGCCTGTCGCATCGAGCACCTTGGCGATCGATTCCGTCGACGGCCAGCGCAGCCGCCCATCGGCGGAAAGCCGTTTTGACTTGTTGAACGAGGTGGGGTCGAGTCCGGCGCGGCGCGCAAGACCGGATGGCGTCAGCTCGTGCCGTTCGGCAAGCCTGTCGATCGCCTCCCAGATCTGCTTGTGTGACAGCATATGCGCCCGATTCCGTGCAGCCTGTCTCAGGCCGCGCTCTAGAGCAATTCCAGGAAAAGTGCGAAGCGGTTTCCGTCCGGAATTGCGTAAATACAAAAGGTTAGAGCGGCTCTGCGCTTCCGTGAAAGCTGAATCGCTCCAGAGCGCCGGGCGTCCGTTCGTACGCACAAAGGGCGCTCTAGCTCTTTAAATCTACACATCGGCCCGAAAATCGATTTCGATTTTCGGGCCGATGCTGTAGCCGGACGGAATAGTAACCGACCGTGCGGCGCCCGTAAAGGTAAAGGAGGAATAAAATCCTGCTATCGGCGGTTTCGGCGGCCCTCAGGCCACCATCGCCATGTTGATCTTGCCGAGCTGGATGACCGCCTGCGTGCGGCTGTCGACATCGAGCTTCAGCAGGATTGCCGAGACATGCGCCTTGATCGTCGCTTCGGAGACGCCGAGTTCATAGGCGATCTGCTTGTTCAACAGGCCTTCGGCCAGCATGGTCAGCACCCGGCTCTGCTGCGGTGTTAGCGTGTGCAGGCGGTGGATCAGATCGGCGACATCGGGATCCTGCTCCTGGCCGTCGCGATAGCTTTCCGGCGTGGCGATATCGCCGGCAAGCACCGTCTGGATGCTGCGGCGGATGTCTTCGATGCCCGAGGATTTGGAAATAAAGCCGGAAGCGCCGAGCTCCAGCGCCCGGCGGATTGTCGTGGCGTCGTCGCTCGCCGAAACGATCATGATCGGCAGGCTGGCGAATTCTGCGCGCAGCGCCATCAGGCCGGAAAAACCGCTGGCGCCGGGCATGGCGAGGTCGAGCAGTATCAGGTCAGCATCCGGATTTGCGCCCGCAGCCGCGCGGGCGGCGGCAAAATCACCGGCCTCGACGATGGTCTGCCGGCCTTCCATGCCGATCACCGCCTGGCGCAGCGCATCGCGAAACAGCGGATGATCGTCCGCGATGATGATGGTCTGTTCCTGCATCGAAAACTCCCTCCCAAGAGTCCGATCATGCCGCACGCGCGCCGTCCCCTCGGCGTTGCATGCATGCTTTCTGAAATGACTATATCAGATCATGTCTTCTGCGGAAGGGGATTGGCTTTTTCGTCAGCCTGGAACTCCTTCACCATCCCCATGAAACTCTTCATCATCCGCTCCATGATGCTGATCGAGCGGTCGATCTCGGCGTCGCTCGGCAGCGCCCGCTGGATGAGGCCTGCCTGTTCCAGCTTGGTCACCCGCTCTGAAAGCCGGTCGAGCTCGTCCTCATAGGCCGCCCGCTCATCGGCCGCCATACGGCAGACGAGGGCGCCGTCCTTGTCCTGGCAGATCGACATGGCGCCGGTCTGGCGGTCCAGCCGGACGAAATGGTCGCCGCTCTTCTCCAGTTGGAATCGGCTCGTATCGGTCTCGGCCGCCGCGGCGCCAAGCGGCAGGAGAACAGCGCCAAGTGCGAGAACCAAAATCTTCATCGTCTCATCCTCCGGATTTTGCCTGGGATGGCCCCGCTTTTTGAGTGCCGGGGCGTGGACATCGCCGCCTCTTTCCGGCAAAGCGCTCATGACCCAAGGATCAGCAATCGCGAGGCCATGATGACCGTGACACCGACCCTTTACAAGATCGTGACGGAAACGCTCTGGCAGCAAGCCAGACAAAGCGGTGTTTTTCATGGCGCCAGCATCGATCTCAAGGACGGCTTCATCCATTTCTCGACGGTTGACCAGGTGAAGCAGACCGCGGCCCTGCATTTCGCCGGCCAGCCCGGCCTCGTGCTGGTCGCCGTCGATGCCAGCGGCTTCGGTGACAAGCTCCTCTTCGAACTCTCCCGCGGCGGCGATCTCTTCCCGCATCTCTACGCCGATCTGCCGCTTGCGGCCGTGCTCTGGGAGGCGCAGCTGCCGCTCGATGAGAACGGCGTTCATATCTTCCCGGAGCTGCAGCCATGATCGATCCCTTCAAGCGCGTCGCCCGCAAGGGTCTCTTCCTGTTCGATCCGGAAACGGCGCACGGCGTGTCGATCGCCGCGCTGAAATCCGGCCTCGTGCCTGCCTGCCGGATCACTCCCGATCCGCGCCTTCGCCAGACCGTCGCCGGCCTCACCTTCGAAAACCCGCTCGGCATGGCGGCCGGCTACGACAAGAATGCCGAGGTGCCCGAAGCGCTCCTGAAGCTCGGCTTCGGTTTTACCGAGATCGGCACCGTGACGCCGAAGCCGCAATCCGGCAATCCGCGCCCGCGCATCTTCCGCCTGGTCGAGGACGAAGGCGTCATCAACCGCCTCGGTTTCAACAATGAAGGCCATGAGGCCGCCTTCGGGCGGCTCGCGGCATTGACGGGCACCGGCATCGTCGGCGTCAATATCGGCGCCAACAAGGATAGCGACGACCGCATCGCCGATTACGTCGCCGGCATCCGACGTTTTTATTCGGTGGCGCGTTATTTCACCGCCAACATCTCCTCGCCGAACACGCCTGGCCTGCGCGACCTGCAGGCGCGCGAAAGCCTCGCGGCGCTGCTGTCGGCCGTGCTTGCGGCGCGAGACGAGATGGCGGAGAAATCCGGCCGGGAGATCCCCGTCTTTCTGAAGATCGCCCCTGACCTGACCGAGGAAGGCATGGACGATATCGCGGCGGAAGTGCTCGCGCATACGCTGGATGGGCTGATCGTCTCCAACACCACGCTGTCGCGCGACGGTCTCAAGGACCAGCGACAGGCGAAGGAGGCGGGCGGCCTTTCCGGCGTGCCGCTGTTCGAAAAATCGACGGCGGTGCTTGCCCGGATGCGCAAGCGCGTCGGCCCCGATCTGCCGATCATCGGCGTCGGCGGCGTCTCCTCGGCCGAAACCGCGCTGGAAAAGATCAGGGCGGGCGCCGACCTCGTCCAGCTCTATTCCTGCATGGTCTATGAAGGCCCCGGCCTGCCCGGCGATATCGTCCGCGGCCTCTCCAAGCTCATGGACCGCGAAAAGGTCGGCTCGATCCGCCAACTGCGCGACAGCAAGCTCGATTACTGGGCAGCGCGAAAAGTCTGATCGGCGCGCGGCTTGACCAGCATGGCCAGGAAGAAACCGCGGAACAGCAGGAAGGCGTTCATGCCGAGCCATAGGCCGTGATTGCCGAAGAGCGGCACGAAGACGGCGAGCATGGCGAGGTAGCCGGCAAAGGATATCAGCATGCGGTTGCGCATGTCGACAGACCATGTCGCGCCGATGAAGACTCCGTCCATCAGGAAGGCAAGCGCCCCCGTCAGGCCGGTGATGGCAGCCCAGGGCAAATAGGTTTCGGCGGCCTGGCGCACCTCGGGCGAGGTGGTCAGCACCGAGATCAGCCAGGGTCCGGCGAGGAAGAAGAAGGCGGAAGCGAACGCCGCCAATCCGAACGACCAGATGGTTGTCAGCTTCAGCCCGCGGTCGAAGGCCGGCCGATAACGCGCACCGATCGCCCGGCCGGTAATCTGCTCGGCGGCATTGGCAAGCCCGTCGAGATAATAGCCTGACAGCAGGAAGAAATTCATCAGCACGGCATTGGCGGCCAGTGTCACCGCCCCGAAGCCGGTGCCGATCCGCGTCATGATCGTAAAGGCGCCGATCAGCACGAAGGTGCGGATCAGGATGTCGCGGTTGAGGGCGAAAAGCTCCGCCAGCCGCTGCCGCGAAAAGATCTCCGGCCACGCCGGCCGCTTCGCCTTGGCAAAGCCGCTAAGCACGATGAAAAGTCCGGCGATCGCCCCGATCGTTTCACCGGCCATGGTTGCCCAGGCGACCCCCGCCACGCCCCAGCCGAGCGATAGGCCGAGATAGATGGAAAGCAGGATGTTGATACCGTTGATCAGCGCCTGCAGCAGCAGTCCGACACTGCCCTGTCCGCGCCCGAGCACGAAGCCGAGGATGGCGTAATTCGCCAGCGCCGCCGGTGCCGCCAGCATGCGGATCGCGAAATAGGTGCCGGTCGCCTCGGCGATCGCCCCTTCCGCGCCCATCAGCCGCAATCCCGCCGTCTCGAGCAGCGGCGAAAGACAGAGGAGTGCCAGGCCGCAGCCGAGGGCTGAAATCAGCGCCCGCCAGAAGACAGCCTGCTGTTCGTGCCGGTCGCGCCGGCCATAGGCCTGCGCTGTCAGCCCCGTCGTCGAGGCGCGCAGGAAGTTGAAACTGCCGAGGATCAGATCGAAGAGCATGGCGCCGATCGCCAGGCCCGCCAGCGCTTCCGCATCGCCCATATGACCGACGACGGCGGTGCTCGTCAGCCCGAGCAGCGGCGTCGTCATGAAGCCGAGCGTCATCGGAACGGCGATCGACAGCACCAGCCGATGCGTCACGTCGAAAGCGAAGGCGTCGTTGCTGCGCGTATCCATGACCTGCCTCATATCGAGGCGAAATCGCCTCGGCTGGAAAGCACCATGGCCCAGTAAGGCAGGTTCCTGGAAGACGTATTATGGGCGACGGCGACGCCGAGGCCGTCATAACGCCCGAGCATGTTTTCCAGATGATGCTGCGAATTGATCCAGGCCGTCACCACGGCGTCGACGCTCTGCTGGCCGGAAGCAATGTTTTCGGCCGCCGGCAGCCGCACGCCGCTCGCCTTGACGCGGGTCCCGAAACTGTCGGTCATGCCCATGAGGTGCGCCATCTTGCCGGCGCTCGCCATGCGCTTGGCCTGGAAAAGGGCGGCCGTCTGCGCCGCCGGATCGACCTCAAGCGGCGGCAGGCCGTTCTTCGCCCTCAACTGGTTGACGAGCGGCAGGACGCTCGCCGTCTCGTCCTCGCCGTTCGAGGGCGTGCCGGCAATTCGCGGGGTCGTGGTGCAGCCGGCGATGCCGGCGGCGAGTGCAAGTCCGGAGAGAGTGAGCAGGCTGCGCCTGGAAAGATCGATCGATGTCATGTTACCGGCGATAGCTGAAAACGCGAAGGATGAGGAAGAGCGGGATGACGATCGTCGCCCCGAGCAGGAGATAGTCGCCGACGCGCCCGAGCGCGGCAAAGCCCCGGTGCCATAGGTCCAGGATGAAGTCGCGGAACCCATAGATGATGTTCCACGGCGTCAGGCCGAACACGGTCATGACGAATCCGACGATCAGCGACACCACGATGAGTTTAATCAATGTGCGGCCGAGCGAATCGCCGAGGAACCTGTTCACCTGATCGGACATGCGCCATCTCCTGTTTGCCCATGGAATAAGGTCGCGGTGCGCCGCCTGCAAGCCCTTTCCGGAATTGGCCGCTTCGCCTCTGAAATAGGACTTGAGTTTTTTTGTGGCCGCCGCCAAATGCCAGCGAAACGATAGGTCCGTCATGCAGTCCCACCAGCTTTCCTCAGGCGATGTCATCGCCGACCGCCGCGCCGATTATGCCAGGATGCTCGAAGAAGGCGGCGAGGCGGAGGCAGCGGCCGAGCTGATGGAGCAGGCGCTGGAGCTCGTGCCCGCCTGGGCCGCCGGCTGGTATCGCCTCGCCACCTATCGCGAAAAAGCGGGCAGGGGGGAAGCCGCGATCGAGGCCTATCGCCGGACGCTCGCCCTCGATCCCGAGGATATATTCGGCGCCACCCTCAAGCTTGCCCTTCTCGGCGACGCTGCCATCCCCGACCGGCCGCCGAGCCGCTATGTCGAGCGCCTGTTCGACGATTATGCCGACCGTTTCGAAACGTCGCTCGTCGAAAAACTCGATTACAGCGTGCCGCAGAAGCTTGCCTCCCTCGTCGCCTCCACCGGCAGGCATTACGCATGCGCCGTCGATCTCGGCTGCGGCACCGGCCTGCTCGGCCCCGAGATCGGCGCTTGCGCCGACCGCCTCGAAGGCTTCGACCTATCGCAGAACATGCTGGCCAAGGCCGCGGAGAAACAGGTCTATGATCACCTCGCTCAGGCCGATCTGTCGCTTGCGTCCGATCGCTCCGGCCTGTTCGATGATGCCGGGCGCCGGCGGGCCGACCTCGTGACCGCCGCCGACGTGCTGATGTATCTCGGCAACCTCGAGAGCGTCTTTGCGATCGTCGGCGAACTTGCCGCCGTCGGTGCGGACTTCGCCTTTTCCGTCGAGGATGCGGGCGACGGCGACGGCTTCCATCTCGCCCCGTCGCTGCGTTATGCCCATTCGGAAGCCTATGTGAGGCAGCTGCTTTCCCGCCACGGCTTCGAAATCCTCAAGATCGTCAGGACGGTCATTCGCAAAGATGGCGGAAAACCGGTTTCCGGCATTCTGTTCCTTACGCGCAAGGCCGCGTGAGCGAATATTTCTTGCTATTTTTTAAAAGGTCAGCATGGCTTACCTATATCGCTTGATCGCAATGGCAGAAGGCTGATATTGCGGTGATATCCGCCAAGAGCGCGGCGATACAGGCCGGGCCCGCCGGTTCATTTCACACTGGAAAAACGTCACCGCCGTCAGGAGTTCCTCCGAGGCGTTCGCGAACTCGTCTGCCGTGGAGACTGGGATATGACACAGCGAATCAATGCCCTTGGCGTCTGGAACAGCAGCGCGACGCGTCATACGCCGATTGAAGATGTGCAGGGTATCTTCTCCGGCAGCCTAATCGCCGCCCTCGGCCTTTATGTGCTCGCCAGTGCCGGCCTTCTCACCGGCAGCACCGCCGGCGTCGCCTTCCTCCTGCACTATTCCTTCGGCGTGAATTTCGGCATCGCCTTCTTCCTGCTCAACCTGCCGTTCTTCTATCTCTCCTGGAAGCGCCTCGGCATGGTGTTCACCCTCAAGACCTTCATCGCCATCGGCCTGACCTCGGTGCTATCAGACGTGCAGTCACGCTTCTTTTCGATTTCGAGCATCCACCCGGCCTGGGCCGCACTCCTCGGCGGCCTGCTGCTCGGCTTCGGGCTGCTGGCGCTCTATCGCCACCGCGCCAGCCTCGGCGGCGTCGGCATTCTCGGCATCTATCTGCAGGAACGTTTCGGCATCCGCGCCGGCCTCGTCCAGCTCGCCATCGACATGTGCGTCCTCGCCGCCGCCTTTTTCGTCACCACGCCGCCCGTCGTCTTCTATTCAGTCCTCGGCGCCATCGTCCTCAATCTCTTCGTCGCCATCAATCACCGCGCCGACCGCTATATTGCGTTGTAGGGGTGGCTGCCTCATCCCAAAGAAAAGTCGCCTCCCCAACCCCTCCCCACAAGGGGGAGGGGCTAAGCTGGGGCATCGTCTTGCAAACCAACGAGCCGTCTACACACTCTTCGATGGAGGATGAATGTTGCGAAGGCCGCACGGTAAGCCCCTCCCCCTTGTGGGGAGGGGTTGGGAAGGGGACTTTTTTCTTGGCGCGCCGGCCAAGCTCAAACCTTACAAATCGGTAACCCACTCTAAACAAATCGTAACTTGCCTCAGATCAGCCCCGGCGCGACACTCCTGTCGCGCCGGATTTGATGAGGTGAACCATGTCAGATTTGGAAAAACTCGTAAGACGCCGCATGCAGGAAGAATACGCCAAGGGCGCTTCCGCTGAGGAAATTACCAAGGTCGTCCGCGACATATTCAACAGCATCGACCTCTCGGACAATGGCTCTGAAGCCGTTGCCGCCCGGGCCGCTGCGGATCACGATTGACCTGATATTCGACCGACCCGAAATCTTCGGGTCGGTTCCGTCAATATCGATTACGCGGCCTTCGTCACCTGATCGATCGGATGCTGCGAGCGGAAGCCGACGGCAAGGCGGTTCCAGATGTTGATCGCACCAATCGCCACCGTGATCTCGGTCATCTCCTTCTCGGAGAAATGCGCCTTCAGCGCCTCGTAATCTGCGTCCGGCGCGCCTGTCTTGGCGATATTGGTCACCGCGTCGACCCAGCCGAGCAGGGCCCTTTCGCGCGCGTCATAGACCGGCGATTCCCGCCAGACGCACATCAGGTTGATCCATTGTTCGCTGAGCCCGTCATGGCGGGCTTCCTTCACATGCATATCGACGCAGTAGGCGCAGCCGTTGATCTGCGAGGCGCGCAGCTTGATCAAATGGATGAAGCGGCGCTCCAGCCCGGAAGACTGGACATATTGTTCGAGCGCGACGACGGCTTTGTAGGCATCCGGAGCGGCTTTGGCGAAGTTGAAACGCGGTTGCATGTCTTTCTCCTGTGTTGTGGCTCAACGAGCCGTTTTGCGTTCATGGATTTCAAGGAAGGCGCAGCCCCGGGCTGCGATCGATCCGTCGTCGAGGGCAGCGAGTTCGACGCCGAGATCGGCAATGCTCGTCTTGGCGAGTTCGGCCCGGTAGACCCGCTCGGCTCGGAGCATCGCCGCGCTGATGTTGCAGGGCTTGGAAAAGAAGCGGTCGGAGACCGGCTTCGGTCCGCGCTGGCGGATTTCGGCGCAGCGGAAGGCTGGCGCCGGCCCTTCGACCGCAAGCAATATGTCGAGCAGCGAAATCTCCGCCGGCGCCTTCGCCAGCCGATAGCCGCCCTTCGGCCCCGTCACCGTATCGAGGATGCCGGCGCCCGACAGTGCCTGCAGATGCTTGAGCAGATAGCTCGTCGACACGCCGTGGAATTCCGCCAGCGCCGCGGCCGAAAGCACGCCGCCTTCGGAGAGGCCGGAGAGCATGGCGACGCTGTGAATGGCCTGCTCGACTCCATCGCTCATTTTCATCGACGCCGTCTCCTCAATTCGTGGATAAAAGATATCCACGATTATGCGCGCTGTCAACAGCGTCTCGCTGGGCACTTGTCTTTATCCCTGCGCCGGATAGAAAACGGCAAAGCCGACAGGGGAACATCATGGCATCCAACGCCTTCGCAGGCCTTCTGAATTCCAGCGCCGATCGACATTCGCTGTTCGACGACGCGCAGGGCATCATCGCCGGCAGCATGCTCGCCGTGCTCGGCGTCTCCCTTCTTTCCGGCGCCGGGCTGCTGGCCGGCGGCACCGCGGGGCTTGCATTCCTCGCCCATTACGCCACGGGGATAAGTTTCGGTCTCTGCTTCTTTGCGGTAAACCTGCCCTTTTACTATCTCGCCTTCCGTCGTCTTGGTCCGGCCTTCACCATCAAGACCTTCGTCGCCATCGGGCTGACCTCGGTCCTGTCCGAGTTCGCGCCTGGCTTCATCGGCGTGACGCATGTCCATCCCGTTGCCGGCGCGCTCTTCGGCGGTCTCGTCATCGCCGCCGGCATGCTGGCGCTCTTCCGCCATCGCGCCAGCCTCGGCGGCATCGGCATTCTCGCCCTCTATATCCAGGATCGTCTCGGCTGGCGCGCCGGCCTCGTCCAGCTCGGCTTCGACGGCATCGTGCTGGCGCTCTCCTTCTTTGTCGCCAGCCCCTTCATCATCGCCTGCTCGGTGCTTGGCGCCGTCGTGCTCAACCTGACACTCGCCATCAATCACCGCAAGGACCGCTATATCGCGATGTAAGCGGCGACCCAGCTCTTCTTTTTCGCCCGCTTTTCACTACTTTCAGGGCGTGGACCAGATCGATTCCGACGCCTTGCTGCCTGCTGCCTTTTCCCGCTGGTTTGCGGAAAAGGGCTGGCGCCCGCGCGCCCATCAGCTGGAGCTGCTCGCCCGCGCCGAGGCCGGCCACAGCACGCTGCTGATCGCGCCGACCGGCGCCGGCAAGACGCTGGCAGGCTTCCTGCCCTCGCTCACCGATCTCACCCGCCGCGGCCGCATTCCGCCCGGCTCGGCCTTCACCGGCATCCACACGCTCTATGTCTCGCCACTGAAGGCGCTGGCGATCGATATCGAGCGCAACCTGATGAAGCCCGTCCGGGAGATGGACCTGCCCGTCACGATCGAAAACCGCACCGGCGATACGCCGATTGCCAAGCGCCAGCGCCAGAAGCTCAATCCGCCGGATATTTTGCTGACGACGCCGGAGCAGGTCGCCCTGCTGCTGGCGAACCGCGAGGCGGAGCGCTTCTTCAAGGACCTGAAATATGTCGTGCTCGACGAGCTTCACTCGCTCGTCACCTCCAAGCGCGGCCATATGCTGTCGCTTGGTCTTGCCCGCCTCCGCCGCCTCGCCCCCGAACTGAAGACCATCGGGCTTTCGGCGACCGTCGCCGAGCCGATGGACCTGCAGAAATGGCTCGTCGCCCAGGAGGAGGAGAGGGAACATCACGCCGGTCTCGTCGTCGTCGAAGGCGGTGCCAAACCCGATATCTCGATCCTGTCGACCGAAGAGCACATTCCGTGGGCCGGTCATGCCGCCCGCTATGCCATTCCCGATGTCTACAAGCAGCTCCTCGAACACCAGACGACGCTGCTGTTCGTCAACACCCGCAGCCAGGCGGAGATGCTGTTCCAGGAACTCTGGACGATCAATGACGACAACCTGCCGATCGCGCTCCACCATGGCTCGCTTGATGTGGCGCAACGCCGCAAGGTCGAGGCGGCGATGGCCGAAAACCGGCTGCGTGCCGTGGTCGCCACCTCAACGCTCGATCTCGGCATCGACTGGGGCGATGTCGATCTCGTCATCCATGTCGGCGCGCCGAAGGGCGCCTCGCGGCTTGCCCAGCGGATCGGCCGCGCCAACCACCGCATGGACGAACCTTCGAAGGCGATCCTGGTGCCGGCCAATCGTTTCGAGGTCATGGAGTGCCAGGCAGCCTTGGATGCCAATTATATCGGCGCCCAGGACACGCCGCCCGTCGGCCGCGGCGCGCTCGACGTGCTCGCCCAGCACGTGCTCGGCATGGCCTGCGCCGAACCTTTCGACATGCTGGAACTCTATGACGAAATCATCAGCGCCTCGCCCTATGCCGATCTCAGCTGGGAGACTTTCGAGCGCGTCGTCGATTTCGTCGCGACCGGCGGTTATGCTCTCCGAACCTATGAGCGTTACGCCCGCATCCGCAAGACGAAGGAGGGCCGCTGGCGCGTCTCCAATCCGGCGGTCGCCCAGCAATACCGCCTCAATCTCGGCACCATCGTCGAAAGCCCGATGCTGAACATCCGCATGGTCAAGCGCGGCGAGGGCGGCAGGATCGGCCGCGGTGGCGCCACGCTGGGGAAGGTCGAAGAATATTTCCTCGAGCAATTGTCGCCCGGCGACACCTTCGTCTTCTCCGGCAAGGTGCTGCGCTTCGAGGGCATCCGCGAAAACGAATGCCTGGCCTCGCAGGCTTTTTCCCTCGATCCGAAGATCCCCGCCTATAATGGCGGCAAGTTTCCGCTATCGACCTATCTCGCCGAGCAGGTGCGGGCGATGATTGCCGATCCCGATCGCTGGCGCCACCTGCCGGATCAGGTGCGCGACTGGCTATCGCTGCAGACTGACAAGTCGATGCTGCCGAAGCGCGACGAGTTCCTGATCGAAACCTTCCCGCGCGGCAGCCGCGGTTACATGGTCGCCTATCCCTTCGAAGGCCGTCTCGCCCACCAGACGCTCGGCATGCTGCTCACCCGCCGGCTGGAGCGGGCCGGCGCCAAGCCGCTCGGCTTCGTCGCCACCGATTATTCGCTGGCCGTCTGGGGCCTGGAGGACATGGGGCTGATGATCGCCAATGGCCGGCTCAGCCTCTCCGACCTCTTCGACGAAGATATGCTCGGCGACGATCTCGAAGCCTGGCTCGCCGAATCCTTCCTGCTGAAGCGCACCTTCCGCAATTGCGCCGTGATTGCGGGCTTGATCGAACGCCGCCATCCGGGCAAGGAAAAGAGCGGCCGCCAGATCACCGTCTCCGCCGATCTGATCTATGATGTGCTGCGCAGCCACGAGCCGGATCACATCCTGCTGCAGGCAACGCGCCAGGATGCGGCGACCGGACTTTTGGATATCAGCCGGCTTGGCGATATGCTGATGCGAATCAGGGGCCACATCACCCATCGCCCGCTCGATCATATCTCCCCGCTCGCCGTGCCGGTGATGCTGGAGATCGGACGGGAGGCGGTGCCGGGCGAGGCCCATGATGCGCTATTGGCCGAGGCGGCGGACGATCTGATCGCCGAAGCTCTGGCATAATGACTAGGAAAAACACGACTGTGATGAACCGCCTGGCGCTGGCGCGCGACATTTCCGGACTGGCCGCGATACCAAGTATCGAGACATCGGTGAACGGTATTGCCGCCGTCTGCGATCCGCTCGGCGCCCTCTATCTGCCGGATGCTGGCCTGCTCGTCGTCTCCGACCTGCATCTGGAAAAGGGTGCCGCCTTCGCCCGCCGCGGCATGATGCTGCCGCCCTATGATACGCTGGCGACGCTGACCGTGCTTTCCGCCGTCGTCTCCCGTTATGACCCGAAGTTCGTCGTCTCGCTCGGCGACAATTTTCACGACCGCATCGGCTCGAAGCATCTGCCGGAAAATTTCCGCGCTTTGATCGTCGGCATGGCGCGCGGCCGCGAATGGATCTGGGTCAATGGGAATCACGATCCCGATGGCGTCGTCGATCTCCCGGGCGCCTCCGTCGACGAGGTGCACTATGCCGGCCTGACCTTCCGCCACGAGCCGAGAAATGGTTTACAGAGCGGCGAGATCGCCGGCCATCTGCATCCTTCGGCGACCGTGCGCCGACGCGAAAGATCGATCCGCCGCCCCTGTTTCGCCACCGACGGCGCTCGCCTCCTGATGCCGGCCTTCGGCGTGATGAGCGGTGGTCTCGATCTCGGCCATCAGGCGATGAAGGGCCTGTTCGACAAAGCTTCGCTGATCGCGCACCTCTTGGGACGAGACAGGATCTATTCGGTCCGCTACGGGAATTTGCGGGGATAGCGCCTGTCGATGGGGTGCCACACGGCACGCCTTTGAACTCAATCACACCCCTGCAACTGTTGCTGATACGTCCCGGCCATCCGTGCGAACTTCTGCGCCGTCTGCTGCAATTGCCCGTTCGAGCGCCAGTCGCCGCGCTTATATCCCGTCGGCCCGGAATAATAGGCAAGATAGAGGTTATAGGCATCGTTGAGCGGAATGCCGGTGTCCACGCTGTTCTGGTAATGATACCAGCCGATAAAATCGATCGCGTCGGTAAAATTCGTCCGCCGCGCCGCCCAGTTTCCCGTCTGCGACTGATAGTGATCCCATGTCCCGTCGAGCGCTTGCGAATAGCCGTAGGCGGTCGACGGCCGGGTCCAGGGAATGAAACCGAAGAGCTTGGTGCGCGGTGGCCGCGCATAGGGCTGGAAACCGGATTCGGTGTACATCGTCGCCATCAGGATCGGCACGGGCACGCCGTATTTCTTCTCCGTCCGCTCGGCCGCCATCTGCCAGCTGGAGAAGAGCCCTTCGCGCTGGTCGAAGACGGCGCAGATGTTCCTCGTCTGCTTCGGCGCCGTCGCGCAGCCGGCAAGCAGCGCGAGACCCACGGCGGTCAGAACGATACGAGTACGCATAACAGAACCTCTCGTTTCCGAGAGATTACTAACTCGTAAATGTTAAAAACCGGTTTTTAGTCGAATACGAGCTTTTTTGAGGGGGCAGGCTATCGCGACCGACCGGGTTGAGCCACGGGGAAGACCCCTCCCCAACCCCTCCCCACAAAGGGGAGGGGCTATGCAGGCACCGCCCACGACAAACATCAACGCATCCGCGGATGAGACGGTGAAAGGGATAAGATCGGCGCAGCATTCAAGCCCCTCCCCCTTGGGGAGGGGTTGGGGAGGGGTTTTCTTCAGGAACTAGACAGACATGATCTGCAGCCCGCTACGCCTTGACCGGCTCGTAGCGCAGGATCACCGCGCCACTTTGCGTGGTCGAGGATTCAAGGAGTTTCAACGGCACCTGGGCCTCGGCCGGCTTGAAGAGCGGATTGCCGCCGCCGAGAATGACCGGCACCACGCAGACCCTGATCTCATCGATGAGACCGGCCTTCAGCAGGCTGTCGGCAAGTGCGGCGCTGCCGAAGATGAAAATCGTCTTGCCGTCTTCCTGCTTCAGCCTCGTCAATTCGGGGATCGGATCGCTGACGATACGGGCATTGTTCCAGCCGGGATCGGTCATCGTTCGGGAGACGGCAATCTTGGCAATGCCGTTCATATAGGATTTGATCTTGTCTTCGTCCTCGGCGGTCGGCCAGTAGGCGGCCATGCCTTCATAGGTCTTGCGGCCGAAGACCAGAAGATCACCTTCCTCGCCGAACTGCTCGGCATACCGCTTGAGCTCCGGTCCCCAGGCGAGATTGTGGAAGTCGATCTCCCACGGCTTCCTTCCTTCGAAATAGCCATCGAGCGTCATTAGGTTCCAGACGACAAGCTTCCGCATTTTCATCCTCCTCCGCGGCGAAACCGCTTTCAATAAGCAACCGGTTCATAATAGATCAACCAATAGCAATATGCAAGCGGTTGCGACGACGGCCGACATTAGAACAACTTCGGGCCTTGACACCTGTGGAGCGGTCGTCGCTCACAACACGTCGCGCGCTGACCTCGAAACCCGAATTCAGGAAGATCCCTTTGTGGCAGAAGGCGTCGTCAGCGCCGATATCCTGGAAATCGCCCCCGCCCGCGTCGATGAGCGGCTCGCCTTCCTGAAGACATAAGATACGGCCGCGACGATCTTGCCGTCGGGAGCCGGATCATTCCTTGCGGAAGATCAGGCTGGCACCCCAACCGGTGACGACGGCGAGCGCCACGGCCGCAAAGCCGTAGAGGATCGGCTGATCATGGGCCGCATCGGTAATCGTCTGTTCGATGCCCGTCTTGATGACGCGCAGCGGCAGCGATTTATCGGTGATGAGATTACCGCTCTTGAAGAGATAGGCGCGCACCGTATGCACCCCGTTCGGAATATTTGCCGGCAGGCGCAGGCTCGCCTTGAAGAGGTTCGATGAAACGAACCGCACGCCGCTCGGGTTGCGGTCATAAAGCGCGCCGCCCTGCTGCAGCCGCAGGAAAGCCTGACGGAACTCGCCGAGATTGCTGCCGTCGCCGACGAAGCCGACCGGCGTCAGCGGAATGTGATCGATGCCGATCCCCTGATCGGTCAGTTCCAGCGGCGTCGTCAGATCGTCGATCATGCGCGAGCTCGACATCGAATAGGAGTGCGGCACCGCCTCGAAAGTCATCGAGCGCCTGTTGACCCAGATGCCGAAGACGCGTTCCTTCTTGCGCACCGTCGCGTCCTCGCGCGGGCCTTCCAGCACAACCACCACGTCATACTGGCCAATGGCGAGCAGCAACTGGTCGGTGTTCGAGAGTGCCCCGAAGATCGTCAGATCGGCGCCATGGAAATCCGAAGTGATGGCGATTTCGCTGGTCGAGGTGCCGATCTCCAGCCCCTCGCGCACCGCTTCCGTTGCCTGCCCCGGCAGCCACTGCGCCCCGGCAACCGCCGGCAGCAGACACAGGAACAGGAGGATTGAGGCAAGCAGGCGCATCAGTTGCCGGTCCCCATCACCACCGAGTAGACGTCGGCAGGGGTTACGACCAGCGCGATCGCCAGACGCAGGCCGACCGCCAGAACCAGCAGGCCGAGCAGAGCGCGCAGCTGCTCGCCGCGAAGCTTCTGGCCGACGCGCACGCCGTATTGCGCCCCGACGACACCCGCCACCATCAGAATGAAGGCAAGCACGATGTCGACGGAGAAGTTCGTCGCCGCCTGCACGATCGTCGTATAGGCGGTCACGAAGATGATCTGATAGAGCGAGGTGCCGACCACGACATTGGTCGGAATGCGCAGGAGGTAGATCATTGCCGGCACCATGATGAAGCCGCCGCCGACACCCATGATCGAGGTCAGGATGCCGATCGCAAAGCCGAGCGCAACGATCGGAATGACGCTGAGGAAAATCTTCGATTTCTTGAAGCGTACCTTGAGCGGCAGCTTGTGCACCCAGTGCTGGTGGCCGGGTTTGCGCGGTACGGGTGGCTCGTTGCGTGCGGCCCGCCGCATGGCATTGATGCTTTCGAGCAGCATCAGCCCGCCAACCGTGCCGAGGAAGACGACATACATCAGCGAGATGATCAGATCGAGCTGGCCGATGGCGCGCAGCAGCGAGAAGATCCAGATGCCGACGGTCGCGCCTGAAAGACCACCGACCAGAAGCACCGTGCCGAGTTTGACGTCGAGCGTGCCGCGCCGAAAATGGGTGATCGCACCTGAGATCGACGACGCCACGACCTGGTTGGCGCCGGTGGCGACGGCGACGACAGGTGGAATATTGTAGAAGATCAACAGCGGGGTGATGAGAAAACCGCCGCCGACGCCGAACATTCCGGACAGGAATCCGACGGCCGCCCCCATGCCGAGAATGATGAAGATGTTCACCGACAATTCTGCGATGGGCAGATAGATTGTCACAACTGACCCCGAATGATGACCGCTCTTGCCGGGCGGTTCCTGTCACGTCCCCGTTCGAATGCACACCATACTGTGAAATCGTTGCCAGAGGCTTTCGATCGGCCCTGATTGATGGAGATCGATGGCAGGAGATTCGGCGATGCGCGGATCGATATGTCCGGCATAATCGGGCTTTTTTCAGGTTTTGTGACGAGGGTTGGAAAAATTCGGAAAAGCCTGCGGCAAAGCGCCGCGAAGCCGGCGAAGACCCTCCCCTGGGGAGGGGTCTTCACCGGCGGCTCAACCTCCGTCGACGCGCCTCAGATCGCCTTGGCGACTTGCTTGTTGCGTTCGAGCAGCGCCTTCACGGTCGCGTCGCTCACCTTGCCGTCCGGCTCCTGGCCAATCGACTTCTGGAAGCTCTTGATCGCGGCGACAGTCTTTGCCCCCATTTCGCCGTCCGGCACGCCGGCGTCGAAGCCGTTATTGTTGAGGATCGCCTGGATGTTGCGGATCGCCTTCTTCATGTCGACGGTTGCCGTTTTCATGCCCGTGCCGGCCCATTCGTCGGGGATGTCGATGCCGTTGGCGCGATGGTCGAGCGGTTCCGGCTTCCAGAGATCGGCCTTCGCGCGCGCCCGTTCGAGCTGGTCGGGCTTCATGGCATTGGCCACTTCGTCGCGCTTCTGTGCTGCATCCTTGTCGCCGGCCTTGGCGGCGATCGCGAACCACTTATAGGATTCTTCGAGATCCGCCGGAACGCCGTTGCCCCTCGCGCAGAGGATCGCCAGGTTGAACTGGCTGTCGGTGATCCCGAGATTGGCGGCTTTGGTGAACCACGAGGCCGCCGTCGCATAATCCTGCTGGCCGAGCGCGCCGGAGGCGTAGAGGACGGCGAGATTGTGCATGGCGCTGGCATTGCCCTGGTTCGCCGCCTGCTCGTAGAAGCCCTTCGCCTTGGCGATGTCGCGTTCGACGCCGTTGCCCTTCTCATACATGCTGCCGAGCCGGTATTGCGCCGGCGCAAAACCCTTGTCGGCCGAAAGCTGGTACCAGCCTGCGGCCTGTTTCTGATCGACGCTCATGCCGTTGCGGCCGTCCGAATAGCGCGCGCCGATCTCGAATAGCGCCAGGGTGTCGCCGCCCTGTGCCGCATCGGCAAGTGATTTCGGCTGCACGCTGTCGGGAATGGTGATCGCTGCCTGCGGCGCGGGTGTTGCTGCGGTCGGGCTGTTCGCAGTGAAGCTCGACGTTTCCTGCGTTGTGCCGGACGAACCGGCGGGAGCAAAGGTTGCAGCGCCTTCGCCGTCGAGCGGCGTTGCATCGGTCAGATGATCGCCGGCGGCAGGCGGAGCTGTTTCTGGTTGCGCCTGATCGGCGGCCGGCGCGCTCGCCGTTGCAGCGGCGTTCATATCGGCGGCGGCGGCGTCCGGCTGGGCGAGTGTCGCCTCACGCGGAACCGGCTGCGGATTTTCCGTCGCCCCCGTCAGTGCCGAGACCTCTGCCGGCGGCTGCGGCGCCGGTTCGCCGCTCGTCAGCGTCCGGGCCAGCGGAAAGGCCATGATGGCGAGCAGCACGGCGCCGACGGCGAGAAGGATCGGCCGGCGGTAGCGCGAAAAGGCGCTGGTCTTGCCTGCCTTATCGGTCTTGCCGGCCTTTTCGGCCTTGGCCGCCTGCTTCGGATTGGCGTCCACTTCCATTGCGGCTGCCTGCGCCGCCCGGCGCGCAGCGGCGATGTAATCGGCGCGATCGGTCTCGACGGCGGATTTGCCGCGTTGAGCACTCTGGCTGGCGCGCACCCGCTCGAGAATCTTCTTGACGTCCGGCGCGCCCGAACCCGGCTCGAGCAGTTCGTTCGCGGCATCCGTCTGCACCACGTCGGCGGGATCAATCGACGGCGCCGGGTCGATCACCGGTCGTTCGTTCGCCTGCGCCTCGGCTTTCTTAGCGGGCCGCAGCCGCTTGCCAAGGCTGGCGAGCAGGCTGGTTTTTACAGGCGCCGGTGCCGGGCCCTCCGGCGTCCTCGTTGCGGCTTCGATGGCGATTGCGCTCGTCGCGCTCATGGCGGGGGGCTGAACTGGGGCGGCAGGTTCCGCCGCGACCTCTGCCGTGCGGATGACAGGAGAGGCTTTCGCCGCCGGGGCCGCGTCCGGCGTGCGGGCGGCTTCAGCCACCATCAGCGCATAGGGGTCGACATCGAAATCGACGTCGGCCACGGGCATCTGAGCGATCGGCCGTCCGCGCTCTTCCATGCCGTCGAGACGGTCGGCGATATGGACCAGCGTCTCGTGCAGCGCCTTGAAGGTCTTGTGGGTGCGCTCCTCGCTGTCGCGACTGATATCCTCGAGATGGCGCAGATCCTCGGCCAGCGCCGCCAATGCCGACATGTCGGCGGCAGGCACGCCGCCCTGAAGGCCGCCATTGCGCGAATAGGCCTCGACGACGGCTTCCGCCGCCTGCCGCGCCGCCTCGATGATATATTCGTCGCTCGTCGCCATATAATCTTCGATCGCGGCCATGCGCCGGTCGAGGTCGGCCGGGATCGCGGCACTTTCGCGCGGCTCGCTCATCAGCGCCGAAAGGTTGGCGATCTGGTCTTCGAGATTTTTCAGCGCCCGCGGATCGGTCGGCGGCGCCGCTGTTGTTTCTTCCAACCGGGCGGCAATGTCGCTCAGCCGGCCTTCGAGACGCTGGAAGGCCCTGTCATCGATCGCCGCGGCAGGTGCGGGCTGCTGATGGGCCATCTCGTCGATCCGCCGGGCGAGATAATCGAGTCGCTGCGCCAGCACGTCATTGACCGCGCCATTCTCGAGCGCATCGATCTTGCGGGAGATGTCGGAAAGCGGGCCGGTGAGGTCGGGTTGCGCGGCCGCCTTCTGCGTGCGCTCCAACAGATAGGAGAGATGTTCCAGCCGCTCGTCGAGCCGGGACGTCGCTTCCGCCTTGGTCAATTCCTCGACGCGCTCCGTCAGCGCCTCAAGCCGCATCGCCAGCTCGTCGGCCGGGTTTGCGCGGGTGGCCGCGTCATGGCTCATCAGGTCGATCTGGTCGGCGAGCGACGAGAGGCGGCTTTCCAGCCGCTGCAACAGCGTCGGATCGTTGCCGGCAGCCGCGCGTCCGCTGGCCGCGATCGCCCGGCTGATCTCGTCGAGCCGCGTGTCCATGGCCGCGAACTGCTCGGACATGACCCGGTCATGCGGCTGGATCATGTTGCCGAACTGCTCCATCGCCGTGGCGATGGCGATGAGCTTGTCTTCCAGCGCTCGGACCGCCGGGCTTTCGCCCATGCCGCCGATATGGCGCTTGATATCGTCGAGCCGGTAGGCCAGCGAAACGAGCTCTTCCTGCAGCCCCTCGGTATCGAGTGCGGCAAGCCGGCTCTCGACGCCGTCCCAGCGATTTTCCATATGGCGCAGCGATTCCTCGCGCGCCAGCCCGTCCATCAGCGATCGCAGCTCCTCGAAATCCTCGCGCAGGCCGGCGGCCTCCGGGCCGCTCGAGCGGCCGGTCAACTGGCTGATGCTCTGGGCCAGGCGGTTCATGTCGGCGCGAATGTCGTCGGCGAAGCGGCTGTCTCCGGCGGTCGCCTTGATCTCGCGCAGTTCGGCGCGCAGTGCGCTCATCTCGCGGGTCACGCCCTCGGAAATATCGCGCTTCAAGTCCTGCCTGAGGTTGACGAGCGCCTGGGCGATCTCGGTCATCGTGTCGTCGCCGGCGCGCAAGGCAGGGGCGGCCAGTGGCGCGGCGACGCGCGGTGCGGGGTCGCGCAGCTGGGTGGCCTGCTCGCGCCCATAGGAGCGTTCGCGGCCCGCTTCCAATGCGCGCTGGCGCTGGCGAATTTCCGCCAGCGGATCCGGCCGCGGCTCGACCGGCGCTCGTGTGGGGCGCGGCGCATTGGAGGCCGCATAAGGATCGCGCTCGGCCGTTGGCGTGCGCGTCCGCTGATCGCGTCCGCTGCCCATCAGCCCTTCGATGCGCGCCTCCAGCCCTTCGATCGTGCGGTTCAGCGCATCGAGCGAGGTCCTGTCGGACTGTCGGGAAGGATTTGATCGCGATCCGTTCATCTTCTTGCTCGCTTCGACTGCTCGACCTCTCGTCAGAGCTCGATCCGTGGCTTCTTCGTCTGCTGCCCACGTCTTCACGCGGACCGGAGCGCCTCATCCATGAGAAGATAGTCCATTAGACTTTCCTCACGCTGAACGATGTAGCGGCATCCTTGGGAAACGCGAGACGGGGAAAAGGAATGCGGATCACTACGGCTCAATCCGCACCTTTCACGAAACGTGGTAAACAAGCCGTTAAGATCGATGAGAATTTTTTAACGTTTGCAGTCGAAAGGCTGTGTCAGGCGGCAATTGCCGTGAAATTCGTCGGATCGGGTAGCCATCATCCGGCCGGAATTTCAGCGCGCTGCGTCGATCGAATAGGCGCTGATGCGCGAGAGGTGGATGAACGAAAGCCCGGTTTCGCTGGCCCAGTCGTTGAAGGCCTGCTGGATCAGCTGTTGATCCTTCTTCGTCGTGCCGGAGGAGGAGAGCGGCACGCCGGCCGATCTCAGGCAGGCGAGCACGTCGAGCGTGGCGACGAAGCTGTCGCGGCCGATGCCGCGCAGGAAATATTGCCCGGTCATGCCGCCGAGCCGGCTGCCGCGTTTGCTCAACAGCTCGAGAAGGCCGATCTGGTCCTCCCGCGGCCAGTCGGCGAAGAAAGCGCCGACGCTGCCATGTTCCCTCGCCAGTTCCCGGACGAGGGCCGCATTGGCGCGAACCGACATGATCTTCGCGCCATTGCGGATGATCCGCTCGTCCGATGTCAGCTCATGCCAGTAATCGTCGGGCGCGATGTTCAGCGCCGCCGGATCGAAGCCGGAAAATGCCGCCTCGAATCCCGGCCACTTCGCATCGATCACCTTCTGCACGAAGCCGCTGTAGAAGACGCGCCGGGTCATGTCCGCGAGGATGCGATCGTCGGACATGGCGCGCAGCCGCTGGTGATCCGGCTGGTGCTTCTCCAGCATTGCCTGCAACGCGGCTGCTCCGCCTTTCCGCTCTTCCGCACGCTGCCTTATCCCCTCGAAACTGATCATCCCCGCGGTTCCCCCTGACCCATTGCGACTTCCGGATTGAAAGACGCCTCCGCTTATACGCCGTTGCTTGATGGACAAGGAAGGGGGGATGACGTCTCCTCCATTGCGCGCAGATTCGCAGGATCAGGATTTTTCAAAAAAAGAGAGCACAGCTGCAGAATTTGACGTTTACGCAAACGTCAATATTTTGTAAGACGATGACCAAGGCCGGCGCGTTCCGGTTATCCGAATGGGAGGAATTTGAGAGATGCCAGTCTACAAGGCCCCGGTGAACGACACGCTTTTTGTCTTGAACGACGTGCTGGGCCTCGAACGCTACAACAATCTTCCCGGCTTTGCCGACGCGACGCCCGATATGATCGAGGCGATCCTCGGCGAGGCGGCCAAGGTGGCCGAAGAAGTTCTTTTTCCGGTCAATTATTCCGGCGACCAGGAAGGCTGCAGACGTCAGGACGACGCCAGTGTTTCGACGCCGAAGGGCTTCAAGGAAGCTTATAACGCCTATCGCGAAGGCGGCTGGATCGGCCTTGCGGTACCGGAGGAGTTCGGCGGGCAGGGGCTTCCTTATACGTTGCATGCCGCCGTCGGCGAATATACCTCCGCCGCCAACATGTCGCTGATGATGTATCCCGGCCTGACCCAGGGCGCGATCGCCGCGATCCTCGTCCATGGCACGCAGGAGCAGAAGGAAGCCTATCTGCCGAAGATGGTCGACGGCTCCTGGTCCGGCACGATGAACTTGACCGAGCCGCATTGCGGCACCGATCTCGGCATGCTGCGCACCCGTGCGGTGCCGCAGGCGGACGGCAGCTATAAAATATCCGGCCAGAAGATCTTCATCTCCGCCGGCGAGCACGACCTGACCGACAACATCGTCCATCTGGTGCTGGCCCGCATCGAAGGTGCGCCCGAGGGCACCAAAGGCATCTCGCTCTTCATCGTCCCGAAATACTTGGTCGGCAAGGACGGCGCCCTTGGCGCGCGCAACGCCGTCACCTGTGGCGCGATCGAGCACAAGATGGGCATTCACGGCAACGCCACCTGTGTCATGAACTATGATGAGGCGACCGGCTTCCTGATCGGCGCCGAAAACCGCGGCCTCAACGCCATGTTCGTGATGATGAACGAAGCTCGCCTGATGGTCGGCCTGCAGGGTATCGCCATTTCGGAGATCGCCTATCAGAATGCGGCGAACTACGCCCGCGACCGCATCCAGGGCCGCTCGCTTTCGGGTGTCAAGGCGCCTGATAAGAAGGCCGATCCGATCATCGTCCATCCCGACATCCGCCGGACGCTGATGACCATCCGCGCTTTCAACGAGGCCGGCCGCGCCTTCTTGCTCTGGACCGCGCTGAAATCCGATATCGCCCACCGCGCCACCGACGAGAAGGAACGTCAGACCGCTGACGATATTCTCGGCCTCGTCACGCCCATCCTCAAGGGCGTGATGACCGACAGGGGCTTCGACCATGCCGTCATGGCCCAGCAGGTGTTCGGCGGCCACGGCTATATCGAAGAACACGGCATGAGCCAGTATGTGCGCGATGCCCGCATCGCCATGATCTATGAAGGCGCCAACGGCATCCAGGCGCTCGATCTCGTCGGCCGCAAGCTCGCGCTCAACGGCGGCCGCGCCGCCATGGCGCTGTTCAAGGAGATCGGCGATTTCTGCGAGGAGAACCGCAGCGACGAAAAGCTTTCCTTCTTCACCAAGCACCTGAAGAAAGGCTTGAACGACGTCCAGGGCGCGACCATGTGGTTCATGCAGAACGCCATGGCCAAGCCCGACAATGCCGGCGCCGGCTCGACCGATTACATGCACCTCTTCGGTCTCGTCGTTCTCGGTTATATGTGGGCGAAGATGGCAAAGGCCGCTGAGGACGGCCTTGCGTCAGGCGATGCGAGTCGCGAGGATTACCTGAAGAACAAGCTGATCACCGCGAAATTCTTCATGGAGCGGATTATGCCGGAAACCGCCCTTCGCAGGGCCCGCATCGAAGCCGGCGCCGACACGATGATGGAACTGGATGCGGAAGCGTTTTGAGCCGAATTCCCCCTTCTGCCCAGCGGGGAGAAGATGTCCGAAGGACAGATGAGGGGGTGAGCGACGAAGGAGCGAACGGCCGAGCGCAAGCAAGGCCGAGTTGCAGCGAGCCGCCCCCTCATCCGACCTTCGGCCACCTTCTCCCCGCTGGGGAGAAGGGGAGTTGAAATTCACCGGCGCGTCTGCGCCGTCAGGGAGATGAGACTATGACCGAGGTTTTCATTTACGATCACGTCCGCACGCCGCGCGGCCGCGGCAAGAAGGACGGCGCCCTGCATGAGGTGCCTTCCGTCCGCCTTGCGGCGAAGACGCTGGAAGCGATCCGCGACCGCAACGGGCTCGACACTGAGACCGTCGACGACATCATCATGGGCTGCGTCGACCCGGTCATGGATGCCGGCGCCGTCATTCCCAAGGCTGCCGCCTTCGAAGCCGGTTATTCCACCCGTGCGCCCGGCATGCAGATCTCTCGCTTCTGCGCCTCCGGCCTCGATGCCGTCAATTTCGCCGCCGGCAAGATCGCCCAGGGCGCCGACGACATCATTGTCGCGGGCGGGGTGGAAAGCATGTCGCGCGTCGGCCTCGGCATGTCGGGCGGCGCCTGGTTCATGGATCCGTCGGTGAATTTCCCAGCCTATTTCATGCCGCAGGGGGTCTCGGCCGATCTCATCGCCACCAAATACGGCTTCAGCCGGACCGATGTCGACGCTTACGCCGTCGAGAGCCAGAAACGCGCCGCCAACGCCTGGGAGCAGGGCTGGTTCGACAAATCGGTCGTCCCCGTTAAGGATCAGAATGGCCTGACGATCCTCGATAAGGACGAGCATATGCGCCCCGGCACCGATATGCAGGCGCTCGCCTCCCTCAACCCGTCCTTCCAGATGCCCGGCGAGATGGGCGGCTTCGAAGCCGTCGGTATCCAAGCTCATCCCGAGATCGAACGCATCAACTATGTCCATCACGCCGGGAATTCCTCGGGTATCGTCGACGGCGCCGCTGCGGTGCTCTTGGGGTCCAAGGCAGGCGGTCAAAGCATGGGGCTGAAGCCGCGCGCCCGGATCAAGGCTTTCGCCAATATCGGCTCCGATCCGGCTTTGATGCTGACAGGGCCTGTGGACGTCACCGAGAAGCTGTTGAAACGGACCGGCATGAGCCTGTCGGACATCGACCTGTTCGAGCTGAACGAAGCCTTCGCCGCCGTCGTGCTGCGCTACATGCAGGCCTTCGACATCGACCACGATAGGATCAACGTCAATGGCGGCGCCATCGCCATGGGCCACCCGCTCGGCGCCACTGGCGCCATGATCCTCGGCACTGTGCTCGACGAGCTGGAACGCCGCGACCTCAACACCGCGCTGGTAACACTCTGCATCGGCGCCGGCATGGGCACGGCAACCGTTATCGAACGCGTGTGATGGGATCGGGGCCCTCTCCACAAGGGGAGGGGCTTCACCGCAAGAGAATTCAGGGAGAGGAATTCCCAATGAGCAGCTACACCAATTTCACGCTCGAAACCGACGCCGACGGCATCGCGCTCGTCACCTGGGACATGCCCGGCAAATCGATGAATGTCTTCACATCAGAGGTAATGGAAGAGCTGAACGCCATCATCGACGCCACCACTGCCGACGCCGCCGTCAAGGGTGTCGTCTTCACGTCAGGCAAATCCTCCTTCTCCGGTGGCGCCGATCTTTCAATGATCAAGTCGATGTTCAGCTCCTATCAGGAGGAAAAGGCCAAGAGCCCGGAAAAGGCGGTGCAGACGCTCTTCGGTATCGTCGGCCGGATGAGCGGCCTGTTTCGTAAGCTCGAAACTTCTGGCAAGCCCTGGGTTTCGGCGATCAACGGCACCTGCATGGGCGGCGCTTTCGAATTGTCGCTCGCCTGCCACGGCCGCGTCGCTTCCAATGCCAAGAGCGTCAAGATCGCGCTGCCTGAGGTCAAGGTCGGCATCTTCCCCGGCGCAGGCGGCACCCAGCGCGTGCCGCGGCTCGCCAACGCCCAGGACGCGCTGCAGATGATGACGACGGGTCAGTCGCTGAGCGGCTCGCGCGCCAAGGCGATGAACCTCGTCCATCAGGTGGTCGAGCCGGATCAGCTGATCCCGGCCGCCAAGCAGATGATCAAGGATGGCCTGAAGCCGGTCGCCCCCTGGGACGAGAAAGGCTTCAAGCTGCCGGGCGGCGGCATCTGGACGCCGGCCTCAGCCCAGCTCTGGCCGGCCGCGCCGGCGATCCTGCGCAGGGAAACATCCGGCAATTATCCGGCAGCCCTCGCCATCCTGAAATGCGTCTATGAAGGCCTGCAGGTGCCGTTCGACACGGGTCTGAAGATCGAGCAGCGTTATTTCACCGAGGTGCTGCAGACCCGCGAAGCCTTCTCGATGATCCGTTCGCTGTTCATCTCCATGCAGGAACTCGGCAAGGGCGCCCGCCGCCCGGCCGGCATTCCGAAGACGGAACTCAAGCATGTCGGCGTCGTCGGCGCCGGCTTCATGGGCGCCTCGATCGCCTATGTCACCGCCGCCGCCGGCATTCCGGTGACGCTGATCGACCGCGACATGGAAGCGGCCGCCAGGGGCAAGGCCGTTTCCGAAGGCCTGGTCAAGGATTCTGTCGGTAAGGGGCGGCTGACGCAAGAAGAGGCGGCAGCCCTTCTCGCCCGCATCACGCCTTCGGCCGATTATGCTGAACTCGCCAATGCCGGTCTCGTGATCGAGGCCGTGTTCGAGGATCGCGAGGTGAAGAAGGCTGTTATCGAGGCGGTCGAAGCCGTGCTGTCGGAAGGCGCGATCTTCGCCTCCAACACGTCGACGCTGCCGATCTCGGGTCTTGCGAAGAATTCCAAACGCCCGGCCGATTTCATCGGCATCCACTTCTTCTCGCCTGTCGAAAAGATGATGCTGACCGAAGTCATCCTCGGGGCTGAGACCGGCGACAAGGCGCTCGCCGTCGCTCTCGATTATGTCGCGGCGATCAAGAAGACGCCGATCGTCGTCAACGACACCCGCGGTTTCTTCGTCAATCGCTGCGTGCTGCGTTACATGTCGGAAAGCTACGACATGCTGATCGAGGGCGTGCCGCCCGCCATGATCGAGAATGCCGCCAAGATGGCCGGCATGCCTGTCGGACCACTGGCTTTGAACGACGAGGTGGCGATCGACCTCTCGCTGAAAATCCTCAGGGCGACCGTTGCCGATCTCGGCGAGAAGGCCATCGATCCCAGGCATATGGACCTGATCTCCCGCATGGTCGAAAAGGAGGGACGCTTCGGCCGCAAGAATTCCAAGGGCTTCTACGACTATCCGCCGAAGCCGGCGAAGAAGTCGCTCTGGCCGGAGCTGAAGAGCTTCTACCCGCAGAAGAAGGCGGACGAGGTCGACGTCAACGTGCTCAAACAACGCTTCCTCGTCACCATCGCCCTCGAAGCCGCCCGCACCGTCGAGGAAGGCATCGTCACCGATCCGCGCGAAGCCGATGTCGGCTCGATCCTCGGCTTCGGCTTCGCGCCATATACTGGCGGGGCGTTGAGCTACATCGACGGCATCGGCGTCAAGGCTTTTGTCGAACTGGCCGAAAAGTTAGCAGAGACTTACGGATCTCACTTCAAGTCGACGCCGCTGCTGAAAGATATGGCCGCCAAGGACGAGACGTTTTATGGGCGGTTCGATCCCCATGCAAAGATGGGGAAGGCGGCGTAAGCCGCTTTCGCGGTCTTGGCTTTAGGGGGACCATCTTTGCCGTTGTGCCGTGCCACCCCCTTTGCCGGGCAGGGCAGAGGGGGTGGCACGGCACAACGCTGAAGGATCTTCCAATTTCGCTCAAGCCGTCGAATTCAACTTTTCCTTGCTGACGCCTTGCCGTCGACACAATTCCCGATTAAACATTGCTGCATCGATCTTGCTAGATGAACTTTGAAACGGCGTTCGCGTCGTTCCTGGCGACCTTCCTCCAAAATCGGTTTTCATCGCCGCTCGGTATTTCGCCGGGCTGCAATCTTCTATGAGCGATTCGAAAGGGATATCGTCATGAGCACTGGTACCGTAAAGTGGTTCAACGCAACCAAGGGCTTCGGCTTCATTCAGCCGGATGACGGCGCAGCCGACGTTTTCGTCCACATCTCGGCCGTCGAGCGCGCCGGCATGCGTGATCTCAAGGATGGCCAGAAGCTATCCTACGATCTCGTCCGCGACAACAAGTCCGGCAAAATGTCGGCAGACCGCCTCCAGGCGGCCTGAGCCTTCAAAGGCTTGAATTTCATCTCCGGATCGTGACCACGGATGTACTGGCACGGTTCGTTGAGATGGCAGGGAAGGTCGGGTTAGCCCGGCCTTTTTTTGTTTCCGGTCGACGGCGGGCGCATCATCACAGGGCGAATTGCTCAATTGCCGGGTATCTCGTCGACCTCCATCATTTCCATCACCCGCGCCATGACAGTCCGCGCCGCATCAAGCTCGGCTGAGCTAAACGCGGCGCCGAGCCCGTTCGCCCATCCGGCCTGCGCCATCTCGATCGTACCGAGCCGCGCCGCCCCTTTCTCGGTCAGCAGCACCAGCTTGGCGCGCTGGTGCTGCGGGTTGTCGGCATAGGCGATCAGCCCTTCACCCTCCAGCACATCGGCAATCCGCTGCACGCCCTGTCGGGCGAGGCCGAGCGCGCGGGCGATCTGCGCCACCGACAAGTCGCCGCGCCTTGCCGCAGCGAGGACCTGCCAGCGTGCGCTGGTTTGTCCTGCAGGCTTCGCCAACCGGTCTCCGGCCGCCGTCAGGTGGCCGGCCAGACGCAGAGCTGTGATCGCGAAAGCGGAGAAGGCGTCTCCTTCGACTGTTCGCTCGGGTCGATTTTGTTTGACAACATGTTGTCTATTTTGTATCTCATCCATAGTGACAACATATTGTCATATCCAAGAGCCTGATGCAACGCCGAAGGAGGAGCGCGCCATGAAGAAGACCTATCGGGGAAGCTGCCATTGCGGCAAAGTGCGTTATGAGGTGGATATGGATCTCGAAGCCGGCACCGGCCGCTGCAATTGTTCGATCTGCGCCAAACGGCGCTATTGGGGCGCCAACGTCAAACCGGAGGATTTCCGGCTAATGTCTGACCCGGCGGAGACGTCGGATTACCAGTTCAACACGATGAGCGGCCATCACCGCTTCTGCCGCACCTGCGGCGTGCCGGCCTATGGCGACGGTTACGTCGAGGCGATCGGCGGCGCCTATGTCTCGATCAACATCGCCTGCCTCGATAATATTACGCCCGAGGAACTGGCGGCGCTGCCGGTTCGTTACGCCGATGGCAGGCACGATGCCTGGTGGAACGAGCCTGAGGTGACGAGTTATCTCTGAAGCAATTTCCGTAGAACGCGCCGCGATCTTGCGTCGGAAATTGCCAAGATTGAAATGCATCATTGTCGGATCGTCCTCCTGCCGCGCGTCCTCTGTCCATAACGGAGAAGGAGAACGGCCGTGAAAGACGAAGCAAATGCTAGGCACGAGGAAGAGGCGGTCATTGCCATGCTGATGATGCGGGCCAAGGCGCTGGGGGAAAAGAACGCCGAGGAGGCGCTTTCCTACGAGGCCGAAGATTCCGTGGAATTTTCCCTGGCGCCGCCGCTGGTCATCAACGGCAAGGACAAGGCAGGCCTGCAGGCTTGGTTCGACACCTGGGAAGGTCCGATCGGCGGCGAGGTGCGCGATGCCAAACTGACGGTCGGCGAGGGTGTCGCTTTCTGGAGTGGCCTCATGCGGATGACCGGGACCAAGATCGATGGCACCGAAGTCGATCTCTGGTTCCGTCAGACCCTCGGCCTCGTCAAGCAGGATGGCCGCTGGCTGGTCGCCCACCAGCACGCCTCGGTGCCTTTCGCCATGGATGGCAGCGGCCGGGCACTGCTGGATCTCCAGCCGTGAACACTCCCTCCGGAATCAGGCGGCATTCTCCGCAGTTTTTCCTCCGCCGGCGCGAAGGGCCACGATCCCGACGCCCAGCAACAGCAGGATCGCCGTCGCATAAATATCCGTCGTAACCTGGTATCCGGCGGATTTCGCCAGGAAGCCGGCAAGGATCGCCGGCAGGCTGAAGGCGAGGTAGCTCTGGATGTAAAAGGCCGACAGCAGTCCGGCCCGCTCGTCCGCTTTGGCAAGCGGCATGATGGTGCCGAGCGAGCCGAGGAAATTGGTGCCGAAACCGGCTCCGGTAAAAATCGTGCCGATCAGCAGCAGCGGCACGTTTGCGAGATGCACGCCGGCAACGACCGTCAGGATACCGAGGGTCTTCGCCGATACGCCGAAGGCGAGATTGGCCTGGGCCGTCTTGCCGCGCCTGAGATAGACGGCGATCGCTCCGCTCGCCGTCAGTGCGGCGACGACCGCCCCGCCCGTCAGCGGCGCGGTGCTGCCGGTCGTGCTGGCGACCAAGGACGGGACCAGCGAAAGGTAGAAGCCGCCGAGCGTCCAGTTGGCGATATTGATCGGCGTCACCAGCGAGAGCGGCCGCTTCGCCTGCGGCGGAATGGAAACCCGCGGTATCAGAGAACCGAGCGCACCCGGCCGCGTGCCGCCGGTCTCGGGGATGAGCCAGGTCGCGGCGGCCTGCAGCGCGAAGGCGACGAAGAGCAGCGCGTAGACCAGATGCATCGGGAAGGGGCCATACTGGATCAGGGCGCTGGTGCCGACCGCCCCCACCGCCATGCCGCAAAGCGGCGCAATCGAATTGACGATCTGGCCCTTCGCCCGGTCGACATCGACGAGCGCTGCTCCGAGCGAGGCGCCGGCGATGCCGGTGGCAATGCCCTGGACGATCCGCGCCGCGATCAGCCAGCCGGGGCCGCTGGCGACGACGAACAGGATCATGGCGGCGATTTCGAGCAGCAGGGCGGAAAAGATCACCGGCCGGCGGCCAAGATGATCGGAGATCGAGCCGGCGGTCAGCAGCGCCGCCAGGAGCGCGAAGGCGTAGACGGCGAAAATGACGGTGATCAGCACCGGCGAGATGGAAAAGTTCTCCTGATAGATCCGGTAGAGCGGCGTCGGCACCGAGGAGGCGCCGAAGAAAGTGGCGAGCGTCAGCGCATGAAAACCGATCGAGGGGCGCGGCGCATTCTCTGTGGATTTGGCGGCAGCGAACATATATAAGCCCCTTAAAGCTAACCCGTTGCGTTAGCTCCATGTAGGGTGAATAAGCCGCAAAGGCAAATTATTTGCGTTTATGCTCCTGTCAAAGATTTTGAACCATCAATGCCAGGACGAAGGTCGGGTTGCAGGCATGGCAGTGAAAGAGAATCTCCGTCCGGGCGGACGAAGCGCCCGCGTCCAGGCGTCGGTGCACAAGGCGGCGCGCGATCTCATGGCCGAGATGAATCGCACGGAGGTGACGATCCCGCTGATCGCCGCCAGGGCGGGCGTGACGCCGTCGACCATCTATCGCCGCTGGGGCGATCTGCAGGAGCTTCTCGCCGACGTCGCCGTCGAGCGGCTGCGGCCGGATATGCAGCCGGTCGACGCCGGCAGCGGCAGGGCCGATCTTCAGGCCTGGGCCGAACAATATGCCGAAGAAATGTCCTCCGGGCCGGGCCGCGAGATGATCCGCGACGTGTTGGCCGCGCAGGCCGGCGCCAATGCCTGCAAGTGCTGCGAATATACGCGCCAGCAGATCGTTGTCATTGCAGACAGGGCAAAGGCGCGCGGCGAGACCTTTCCGGATGTCGACCTCGTCATGGACCAGGTGGTGGCGCCGATCATGTACCGCATCCTGTTCGGCGACGCGCCGGATACGGCGCGTGTGCGCGATCTCGTCTCGCGCATCATCAGCGCGCCCGACTGAACTTGTGCTACTCCGCAGCGGCGCGTTTGAGGCCCGATATCTGGGTGATATAGGCGCGCAGCGCCGCCGGCCGCACCGGCTTGTGTTGCACGGCGATGCCGTAGCGCTCGGCCTCGCTGCGCACTTCGGGCGTGCGGTCGGCGGTAACAAGCAAGGCGGGGATGTCGATGCCGAACTGCCGGCGCAGATGCAGGATTGCGGCAAGGCCGGTGCCGTCGTCGAGATGATAATCGGCGATGGCAAGATCCGGCGGCCCATCCCGGCCGTCCATGGCGATCACCTCGGCAAGGCAATCCACCGCCGCCACCTCGCAGCCCCAGCCGCTGAGCAGCAACCGCATGCCTTCGAGGATCTTCGGCTCGTTGTCGATGCAGAGGATCTTCAGACCCTTGAGCGGCTGCTCGGGGCGGTCGGCTTGGGTGACGGCTGCCGCAGCCTCGGCCGGGCGCGAGACGTCGAGCGGCATGGCGATGCGGAATTCAGTGCCCCTGCCATGCGTCGAGAGCAGCTCAACCGGATGGTTGAGCACGCGGGCGATGCGGTCGACGATCGAAAGGCCGAGCCCAAGGCCGGAAGCAGTCTTGGCGCCTTCGTCCAGCCGCGCGAATTCCTTGAACACGGTGCGAAATTTCGATGGCGGAATGCCGATGCCGGAATCGATCACCTGAATGATCACCTGGTTGCCGCGCCGCCGCGCGCCGACCAGCACCTTGCCGGTGATCGTGTATTTTATGGCGTTGGAAACGAGGTTCTGCACCAGGCGGCGCAGAAGGTTCGGATCTGAGCGGACGCGCAGCGATGTCGGCATGACCACCAGCTTCAGCTGTTTCTCCCGGGCGATCGGCGCAAAATCGGTCTCGATCCGCTCCAGGAGGTCGGAAAGCGCGACCGAGGCAAGCCGCGGCCGCATGGCGCCGGTATCGAGCCTGGAGATATCGAGCACCGCGCCCAGGATGGTTTCGACCGATTCCAGTGCTGAATCAATGTTGCGCACGATCGGGCTGTTGTCGGATTGCGCCATGCGCTCGACCAGCGCCGAGGAATAGAGCCTGGCGGCATTGAGCGGCTGCAGGATGTCGTGGCCGGCGGCGGCGAAGAAGCGGGTCTTGCCGATATTCGCCTCGTCGGCGGCGGCCCGCGCTTCGGCGAGTTCGCGGTTGACGCGGGTAAGCTCGGCCGTGCGTTCGGCGACGCGCTGCTCCAGCGTCTCATTCGCCTGTTTCAATGCCTGGTCGGCGCTGACGCGCTGGGTGATATCGGTGAAGGTGGCGACGATGCCCTTGTCGGGCATGGCGTTGGAGCGCACCTCGATGATCCGCTCGCCGCCGGCGAGCACCAGCGCGAAGGGTTTGTCGAGCGTCAGGAAATGCCGCACCGTCTGGTTGAGATCGCCGGGCGCGATGTCGCCGCGCTGGCTGAGGATGGTGACGATCTCTGAGAGGGGAAAGCCGACCTGGCCGGCATTCTCCGGCAGTTCAAGCAATTGCCGGAAGCGCCGGTTCCAGATCGTCAGCCGGTTGGAACTGTCGAAGACGGCAATGCCCTGATCCATCTGCGACAGCGCCGTCTGCAGCATGTCCTGGTTATATTGCAGCGCCTCGCTCGCCTGGTCGAGCAGCCAGGCGGTGTCGGACGAGGCATCCTCGATCTTCTGCAGGATCAGCGACAGCACCAGCCTTGCCGAGGACGAGCCGATGGCGCTGCCGAGCAGCTGTTCGCTGAAATGGATCAGCGCCATGTCGGCCTGCTGTTCGTCCTCCAGCTTGCGGCCGGAGCTTTGTTCGTAGGTGGTGAACGAGCGCTGCATGCGCTCTTCGCCGAGATAACGCGAGATCGCCGCCTTAAGGTCGCCGACGCTGATGCGGGTCTTCCAGCCGCGGGTGGCGAACTGCGAGCGCGAATGCCGTTTGACGAAGATGCCGGCCTGGATGCGCTCCAGCGGCCTGGCATTGCGGGTGAGCGAGCCGACGATGAAGAAGGCGGTGTTGACGAGCAGGCTCATGACCGTCGCATTGACCAGCGGATCGGCGTCGGCGGCGGTAAACAGCGTCGCGCCGGGAAAGATGAAGCCGAGCACGGCGCTCGCCACATAGGAATAATCAGGCCCGCCAAGCGAAGGCAGGAACAACAGATAGACCCAGATGACGAAGCCGGAGGTCAGACCGAGAATGGCGCCACGCGCATTCGCCCGCCGCCAGATCAGCCCGCCGAACAGCGCCGGCGCAATCTGCGCGATCGCCGCAAAGGAAAGCAGACCGATCGAGGCGAGGCCGGCGGTGCTGTCGGTCGAGCGGTAATAGGCATAACCGAACAGCAGCACGGCGAAGATGGCGCTGCGGCGGATGTTGAGCAGCGTCTTGGCGAAATCGTCGCGCTGGCCGGCGCGGCCGGCAAGTTTACGCCGGAGAAAGATCGGCATGATGATGTCGTTCGACACCATGATCGACAGCGCCACGGAATCGACGATGACCATCGCCGTTGCGGCGGAGAAGCCGCCGATGAAGGTGATCAGCGTCACTACCGGCATCTGGCCGGCCAGCGGCAGCGACAGCATGTAGAAATCGGCGTTACCGCCGCCGCCGAAGGTCAGCAGCCCGCCGATCGCCACCGGCAGCACGAAGAGATTGATCGATATGAGATAGATGGGAAACAGGAAGCCTGCGAGTTTCAGCTGCTTCGCCGTCCGGTTTTCGACGACCGTCACATGGAATTGCCGCGGCAGCATGATGATCGCGAAGGCCGACAACAGGATCAGGGTAATCCAGCGGCTGATCGGCGTATGGTAAGCGAGCGCCGACATAACCAGCTCGTCGTCGACAGTCTTCTGCCAGAGATCGGCCGGGCCATCGAAAAGAAACCAGATGACGCAGACGCCGGCGGTCAGGAAGGCGACCAGCTTGACCACCGATTCCATCGAAACGGCGAGGATCAGCCCATCCTGGTGTTCCGTCGCATCCGTATGTCGCGTGCCGAACATGATGGCGAAGCAGGCAAGCACCAGGGTCGCTATGAGCGGCAGATCGAGAAAATAGAGATTGCCGCTGCCGATGCCGTAATCGGACGGGTTGACCATGGCCCCGACGGTGCTCGAGATCGCCTTCAGCTGCAGCGCAATATAGGGAACGGTGCCGATCAGCGAGATCAGTGCCACGATCGTTGCGACCGTCGGATTTTTGCCGTAGCGCGCGGCGACGAAATCGGCGACCGAGGTGAGCTTCTCCGCCTTCGCGAGCTCGATGATGCGGCGAAGCAGCGGCATGCCGAGCGTGAAGACGAGGACGGGGCCGATATAGATGCCGGCAAATTCCAGGCCGCGTTGCGCCGCAAGCCCGACACTGCCGAAATAGGTCCACGACGTGCAATAGATCGCAAGGCTCAGCGCATAGACGACGGGCCATCCGCCTTCAAGCGCCCCTGGCCCGCGGTTCTTGTGGTCGCCGTAGCTTGCCACGGCGAAAAGCAGGAGCAGATAGCCGAAGGCAGACGCGAATATGACCCAGCCTGGAAGCATTGACCCTCCGCCGGCGAAAAGGCCGCCGGCACCTCCCGCAATAAGGGCAGCTTAAGTCATTTCAGCTGCCTTGGAAATTCCCGCGCATCTACACCTTAAGTCAAAGACTTCATGGCGACTTCGCCGGATAATTGCGATTGCCGATTGATTAATTGCAACGAAGATGTAGCTAATCGAAACAACGGCATATCTCTGAAATGGGATCGAAGGGAGACGGATCCGATGCTCAATGAGTTCAAGGCCTTTATCGCCCGCGGCAATGTCATGGATCTTGCGGTCGGCGTCATCATCGGCGGTGCCTTCGGCGGCATCGTCAAATCGCTGGTCGACGACCTTATCATGCCGATCGTCGGCGCCATTTTCGGCGGCTTCGATTTTTCCAATTATTTCCTGCCGCTCTCGTCGGCCGTCAACGCGCCGACGCTGGCCGCCGCCCGCGCCCAAGGGGCGGTCTTCGCCTATGGCAGCTTCCTCACCGTCCTCATCAATTTCCTGATCCTTGCCTGGATTATCTTCCTGATGGTCAAGGCGGTGAATTATCTGCGCCTGCAGGTCGAGCGTCAGGAAAAGCAGGAGCCGGAACAATTGCCGCCGCCGCCGGCCGACGTCCAGCTGCTGACCGAGATCCGCGATCTCTTGGCCAACCGCCCGGCCGTCTGACCGGTCTTCGGCCCGCGTTCGAGCGGGCCGCTATTCATCACGAAAATCGATATGCCATCATTTGTTATCATAGGATTTGCCGGCACAAATCCGCTATGAAGGCGGAAACCGGAGATATGCATGTCGATCGTGAAAAGCCTCAGCCCGCGCGCCATAGCGGCGCCAGAAAGCGGGATCGTCGAAGTCGTCAATTATGCCCGTGGCCGCGAGGGCCTATTGCCGCTCTGGGTGGGCGAAGGTGACCTTCCGACGCCGGATTTCATCAGCAGGGCGGCGATGGATGCGCTGGCCGCCGGCGAGACCTTCTACACCTGGCAGCGCGGCATCCCCGAGCTTCGCCGGGCGCTTTCGGATTATTACCACAGGCATTTCGCCGTCCGGCTGCCGGCCGAGCATTTCTATGTCACCGGTTCCGGCATGCAGGCGATCCAGATCGCTGTGCAGGCGCTGACCTCGCCGGGCGACGAATTCGTCTATCTCACCCCCGCCTGGCCGAATATCGCCGCTGCCCTCGAAATAGCAGGTGCGTGCTCCGTCGGCGTTAAGCTGGATTTCGAAGGCGGTAAGTGGGCGGTCGATCTCGACCGTATCGAAGCCGCGATCACGCCGAAGACCAGGGGCATTTTCATCAACACGCCGTCGAACCCGACGGGCTGGACGGCGACGAAGAAGGATCTTGCCGACATCCTGGCGCTCGCCCGTAAACATGATCTCTGGATCATGGCGGATGAAATCTACGCCCTCTATTACTTCGCCGGCGGCCGCGCGCCGTCGTTCCTCGACGTGATGGAGCCGGACGACAAGATCGTCTTCGTCAATTCCTTCTCGAAAAACTGGTCGATGACCGGCTGGCGCGTCGGCTGGATCGTGGCACCGCCCGAGATGGGCCAGGTGCTCGAGAATCTCATCCAATATTCGACATCGGGCGTGGCGCAGTTCATGCAGAAAGGCGCCGTCGCAGCCCTCGATCAAGGCGACGATTTCGTCGCCGCCAATATCGCCAAGGCGGCGCGGTCGCGCGATGTCCTCTGCGACGCGCTGATTGCCACCAATCGTGTCGAGACGCTGAAGCCGGACGGCGCGCTCTATGCTTTCCTGAAGATCGACGGGGTCACCGACAGCCGTAGCGCCGCCATCGACGTTGTCGACAAGACAGGCGTCGGCCTTGCGCCCGGGACTGCCTTCGGCGCCGGCGGCGAGCTCTTCCTGCGCGCCTGTTTCCTGCGCGACCCCGCCCAGGTGGCGATCGCGGCCGAGCGTCTCTGCGATTATATTCTCAAGCGCTGAGAGGGGCGGGGCGCACGCACTGCCGGGACGATTTCGTGCCGGAATCGCCCGATCGATAAAACTGTAGCAAAGACCGAAATCGGCCTCTAACCACGACTCCAAACATACCCGTTCAAAAGCCTTCCAACGGCGCCGTGATAAGAAAATTGGAAAGAAAACCGGCGCCTGATGCCCCTGCTTATAAATGGAAGTGGGGTGTGGGGCATGGCGGTTTTGGTGACGGGCGGCGCCGGATATATCGGCAGTCACATGGTTTGGGCGCTCATCGATGCCGGCGAGGATGTGGTCGTGCTGGACCGTCTCTCCACCGGCTTCCGCTGGGCGGTGGCGCCGGCGGCGCGTTTTTATCTCGGCGACATCGCCGACCCCGACATCCTGAAGAAGATCTTCATCGAAAACGACATCGAGGCGATCATCCATTTCGCCGGCTCCGCCGTCGTGCCGGTTTCGGTCGCCGATCCGCTCTCCTATTACGACAACAATTCCGGCAAGACCCGGGCGCTTCTTTCCGCCTCGGTCAGGGCTGGCATCCGCAATTTCGTCTTCTCCTCGACGGCCGCCGTTTACGGCCAGCAGCAGACGGACCTGCCAGTCAAGGAGACGGCACCCCTCAATCCGGAAAATCCTTACGGTCAGTCGAAGCTGATGACCGAATTCATGCTGCGCGATGCCGCCGCCGCCTATGATTTCAACTATGTCGCGCTTCGCTACTTCAACGTCGCCGGCGCCGACCCGCACCACCGCACCGGCCAGTCGACTTCGGGCGCCACGCACCTCATCAAGGTTGCCTGCGAGGCAGCGCTCGGCAAGCGTGACAGCGTCCATGTCTACGGTATCGACTACCCCACCCATGACGGCACCGGTGTGCGCGACTACATCCATGTCACCGACCTCGCCGATGCGCATCTGAAAGCGCTGCAGCACCTGCGCAGGGACAAGGGCCCGCTCGTCGCCAATTGCGGTTATGGCAGCGGCTATTCCGTGCTCGACGTTTTGAACATGGTCACCCGCCTGCACGGGCATTCCTTCAAGATTCACATGGCGCCGCGGCGCGCCGGAGATTCGGCCAGCGTCGTCGCCGATCCTTCGCTCGCCCGGCAGGTGCTCGACTGGAAGCCCCGCTACGATTCGCTTGAGACCATCGTCCAGAGTTCGCTCGATTGGGAACTCTTCCTGTCGAACAGAAACGTCGACGACCTGCACAGCATCCACCGGGCACTTGCCGCCGCATCCTTTTAATCGGCGCCTGGCGGCAACGGCCCGGTTACCTCCGCACCCGCGGTCTCGCATGATGTGACGTGAATAAGGAAACACCAAACTTTCTCTGGCTGGCTCCGGCCGACGGATAAGAGAAGATGAAGAACTTTCTGGCTTCATTGCAGCTGCAAAAAGACAATCCGACGCTTCTGATGGCGCAGTTCCAGGCCCTGTCGTCGCAGATCCCCATTCTCTATATCCTGCTGATCATCAATGCGCTGGCGGTGGCGATCACCCATCTGAAATCCGCGCCGCTGTGGCTGTCGCTCTACATTCCCCTGGCGCTCAGCGTCGTCTGTTTCTTCCGTCTCTGCTGGTGGGAGATCAGGGGCAAGGAAAACATCACCGCCGAGCGGGCCTATCGCCTGATGAAGGTGACGATATCGGGCGCCGGCATCCTGACCGTCGCTTTCGGCAGCTGGTCGATCGCGCTTTACCAATATGGCGATGCGTCGCAGCAAGGCCAGATCGCCTATTTCCTCGTCGTGACCGGCATTTCCTGCATCTTCTGCCTGATGCATCTGCCGATGGCTGCGGCGATGACCACGGTCATCACCTTCTCCGCCATGATCACCACCTTCATGTTCTCCGGCAATCCCGTTTTCGTGGCGACCGCCGTCAGCGGCCTCTTCCTGATCCTACCCTTCCTCAGGGTAATCAACAGCTATTTCCAGAATTTCGTCGGCCTGGTGCAACTGACCGAGGAGTTGAAGAAGAAGCAGGCGGAGGCCGAGGAGCTGAACCTCGTCAACAGCCGCAACGCGCTGCATGATCAGCTGACCGGCCTTGCCAATCGCCGCAGCTTCTTTCTCTCCCTGGAAGAACGGTTGCAGAAGAATCCGTTCTCGCCGCCCGTTCTCGGCATTATCGATCTCGACGGCTTCAAGCCCGTCAACGACGTTTTCGGCCATGCCGCCGGCGATCTCGTGCTCAAGGAAACGGCCCGACGCTTCACCGCTTTGGTTGGCGAGGGGGGTATCGTCTCCCGTCTCGGCGGCGACGAATTCGGCATCATTTTCCCCTCATCGATGACGCACCAGGCGGTCGCCGATCTCGGCCAGGCGCTTTGCGCCGCCGTCCGTGATCCCATCGAAATCCCCGACGGCTCGGTGCGCGTCTTCGGCTCCTGCGGTATCGTCTATCCCGATCTCGGCGAATACACCGCCGAAGATCTCTACGAGAAGGCCGATTTCGCCCTCTACCAGGTCAAGAGCAAGCGCAGCAGCGGCGTCGAATTCTTCTCTGCCGAACACGAAAAGATCCTGACGCAGCGCCACTTGATCGAACTCGAGCTGCAGGCAAACGATTTCGCCGGGGAATTGAAGCTCGATTACCAGCCGATCGTCGAATTGAAGAGCGGCCGCGTCGTCGCTTATGAGGCGCTCGCCCGCTGGGATAGCGCCCGTTTCGGACGCATCAGTCCCACAGCCTTCATTCCCGCCGCTGAGCGCACGGCCGTGATCGGTCGCATGACGCGCATCCTTTTTGCCCAGGCGCTCGAAGCGCTGGCGATCATGCCGCGGCATCTGAGGCTCTCCTTCAACCTCTCGGCCCGCGATATCTGCGATCATGAGACCTCGATGGCGCTGCTTGCCATGATCACCCGCTCCGGCGTCGACCCAAAGCGCATCGAATTCGAAATCACCGAAACCGCATTGCTCTCCGATTTCGACACGGCCGACCGGGTGATCACGATGCTGCGCGCCGCCGGCATCTCGATCGCCCTCGATGATTTCGGCACCGGCTTTTCGAGCCTCAGCCATATTCATCGCCTTGCCTTCGACAAGCTGAAGATCGACAAGGGTTTCGTGATGAATTTCGATCGCGACGCCCGTTGCATGAACATCACTCGCTCGGTCGCCAACCTCTGTCAGAATCTCGGCATCGCCTCGGTCGCCGAAGGCGTGGAAAGCGAAGCGATCGCCGAGGGATTGAAGGCGATGGGGGTGCGTCTGGCGCAGGGCTATTATTTCTCACGGCCTCTGCCGCTGGAACTCGCCATCGAATATGCGGGCCGCTGCGAAGCCGCAGCGTCAGCCCGAGACGCCCTGTCGGCCTGAGCAATCGATCGGTGCTCGCCCGCAAATACTCTGGAGCGATGCCGCATCCTCGTCTATGCATGGTTCAACAGACGAGGTGAACCATGCAGCACAGCGAAGTGATCATCGAACGGCGGGGCACTGCCGGCATCATCCGGCTCAACCGGCCGCGGGCGCTGAACAGTCTGACGCTGCCGATGATCCGCGCGCTTGCCGAAGCCCTTCAGGGCTTTGCCTCCGAATCCGACGTGGCGAGCGTCGTGATAACGGGCGAAGGCGAACGCGGCTTCTGTGCCGGCGGTGATATCCGTGCCTTGCATGAAAGCGCCCGCGCCGGCAATGATCTCGCCGGAACCTTCTGGCGCGAGGAATTCCGCCTCAACCATATGATCGCCGTCTATCCCAAACCCTATGTCGCGCTGATGGACGGCATCACCATGGGCGGCGGCGTCGGTCTGTCCTCGCACGGCCGCCATCGCATCGTCACCGAGCGCACGCGGCTGGCCATGCCGGAAACCGGCATCGGCTATGTCCCTGACGTCGGAGCCACATGGCTGCTGCCGAAGGCACCCGGCGAAGCCGGAACATGGCTCGGCCTGACCGGGCTCGATATTGGTGCTGCGGACGCGATCTATGCGGGTCTCGCCGATCTTCAGATCGCTTCGTCGCGGCTCGACGCGGTGATCGACGCTCTTTGCCACCTGCCGCGCGCCAGCGTGTCGTCTGAAGTCGATGCCCTGCTGCAGGGATTTTCCGAGCCGCTGGGGGAAAGCCGGTTGCGGCAGAATGTCGATGTGATCGACCGCGCATTTTCCTTCGACAGTGTCGAGGAAATCCTCGCGGCTCTCGCCAAGGAAGAGGGCGACTTTGCCGCCGAGACGTGCCGGGTGCTGCTCAGTCGTTCGCCGACCAGCCTGAAACTCGCTCTGCGGCTGCTGAGGGTGGGTCGGCGCAGCGCCTCGCTCGCCGAATGTCTTCGCCGCGAACTCGGCGCCTGCCTGCAGATGCTGGATAATCCCGATTTCTTCGAAGGCATCCGCGCCGCCGTCATCGACAAGGACCGCAATCCGAAATGGTCGCCGGCCTCGGTCGAGGCGGTGACGGCGGAAACGGTCGAGCGCTTCCTGAAACCGGCCGAGCCGCCGCTTTCGCTTTGATGCTGTAACCCTTCTGCATTGATGTATGCGGGGCACCGCCCCGGGCGAGAGCCTCTGCGCCCTCATGCCGGCCTCTTCACGCCAAATCTGCGCTGTGCCCCGCCGAAACCATGGGCCGTCCTGTCCGAAAGCCTAGCTTTACCTCTCCCTTGATCCGATCGACCGTCAACACGCGCCAACATAGTGTCCGCAGGGTGACCCCACACTTCTCGATCACCCAAAACAGGAGCGCATCATGTCGCAGGCAGAAGCAAAACCTCGTACGACTGGTCAGCAGGAGACAAACAAGCTGGACGACACCGGCAGGCCAAGGCTCGACGAGTTGGTTCCATCGCGCTACGCGGTGCGAATCGGCGAGATCGAGGTGATGATCATCAGCGATGGCGTACTGCCGCTGCCAACCGCGATGCTGGCGCACAATGCTGAACCGGCGGTTCGGGCAGCCTGGCTGGACGACATGTTCCTACCGAGAGACGCGTTGGACTGGCCTCTGAACGTGGTTGTGGTGCGCAGCGGTGCGCAGACCATCCTCATCGACGCCGGTCTGGGGATGGATCCGGACTTGCAATTGCCGCGCGCCGGGCAGCTGATCAGGCGACTTGAGGCCGCCGGCATCGATCTTGCGTCCGTGACCGACGTGGTGCTGACGCATTTGCACATGGACCACATCGGCGGGCTGCTCGTCGACGGCGTGAAGGAAAGCTTGCGTGCCGACCTGCGGATTCACGTGGCCGCCGCCGAGGTCAAGTTTTGGGAGGCGCCGGACTTCTCCCGGACTTCTATGCCGCCGGGCTTCCCGGATGCGCTACGGGCGACCGCCAAGCGGTTTGTGAACGAGTACCAGAGCCAGTTGCGGCTGTTCGATGAGCAGTCCGAGGTGGCGCCGGGCGTCGTCGTCTCCCGCACCGGCGGCCACACCCCCGGCCACAGCGTGGTCCGCCTGGCGTCCCGCGGCGAGCGGCTGATGTTTGCCGGTGATGCCGTGTTCGCGGTCGGGTTCGATCAGCCTGACTGGCATAACGGCTTCGAGCATGACCCCGAGGAAGCGGCACGCGTCCGGGTCACTCTGTTGCGGGAGCTGGCGGCGACCGGCGAGATGCTGGTGGCCACGCACCTGCCGTTCCCATCCGTCTGCCATGTCGCGGTTGACGGCGAAGCCTTCCGCTGGGTGCCGGTCGTCTGGGACTACTGAGCGCACAAAAGCGTGCAGCGATCTGCGTTCACGACAATCTGCAGCACCGCGTGTCTGAAAGGATGCGCGGTGCTGCAGCGTTTAACCAGAAAGGTTCTATCGCCACATGCCGCGCATGCGGGCGCCGACATCGATACGCACCTGCCGGGCCTGCGCCTGGGCGGCGGCGTCCGATTTCACCTGCGGCCAGCTGCAGGCCTCGAAGAACTGCAGCAGCGTCGCCGGAATGAAGCGGCTGCGCGAGGCATAGACGTGCCGGTCGCCCTGCGCGTTCTGCCCATAAGTGAAGAAGCGTTGCGGCACGACCAAATCGAGGCCGTCTCTCGCCCGCGTCATCGCCACGTAGAGCAGCCGGCGTTCTTCCTCGATCTCGGCGGTGGCGCCGACGGCGAGATCGCTCGGAATGCAGCCGTCGACGACATTCAGCATGAAGACCCTCGTCCATTCCTGACCCTTGGCGGAATGGATGGTCGACAGGATGAGATAATCCTCGTCGAGAAGCGGCACGCCGGCCTGGTCGCTGGTCGCATCCGGCGGATCGAGCGTGAGTTCGGTGAGGAAACGCTCGCGCGAGGCATAACCGCCGGCGATCTGTTCGAGCTGTAGGAGATCGGCCTGCCGGGTCGCGGCGTCCTCATGCAGCCGTTCCAGATGCGGGCCGTACCATTGCCGCGCCAGCCCGATTTCCGCCGGCCAGCCGGCCTGGCCGGATTTCAGCTCCTGCAGCATCAATACGAAGGCGGTCCAGTCCTCGCCGGAGCGCGGCGGCGCCGGCATTTCGGCCAGCGCCGATATCGGGCTCGCATCCTCGGCCATCAGGTCGAGCGCCTTCTGCGCCGTCGATGGCCCGACGCCCGGCAGGATCTGCATCAGCCGGAAGCCGGCCACCCGGTCGCGCGGGTTCTGGGCGAAACGCAGCGCGGCCAGCATGTCCTTGACATGGGCGCTATCGAGAAACTTTAAGCCACCGAATTTGACGAAGGGAATGTTGCGCCGGGTCAGCTCGACCTCCAGCGGCCCGCTGTGGTGCGAAGCGCGAAACAACACGGCCTGCTGTTTGAGTTTCAGGCCTTCCTCGCGGTTGTCGAGCACCTTGTCGGCGATATAACGCGCCTGCTCGGCCTCATCGCGTACCGAAACGAGGCGCGGCCGCTCCGCCGATTGCCTCTCGGTCCAGAGATTCTTGGTGAAGCGCTCTGAGGCCAGATCGATCACGGCATTGGCCGCCGCCAGGATCGGCTGCGTCGAGCGGTAATTGCGGTCGAGGGTGACGACATTAGCGGCCGGGCTGAAGGCACCGGGAAAATCGAGGATATTGCGCACCGTCGCCGCACGGAAGGAATAGATCGACTGCGCGTCGTCGCCGACGACGGTCAGCCCCTGCCCTTGGGGCTTCAGCGCCAGCAGGATCGAGGCCTGCAGCCTGTTCGTATCCTGATACTCATCGACGAGCACATGGTCGAAGCGGCGGCCGATATCCTCGGCAATCACGCTCTCGCCGACCATCTGCGCCCAGTAGAGCAGGAGATCGTCGTAATCGAGCACGTTCTGAGCCTGCTTCGCCTCGACATAGCAGGCGAAAAGCTCACGCAGCTGTTGCTCCCACGCCGCGCACCAGGGAAAGGCGTCGCGCAGCACCTGATCGAGCGCGGTCTCCGAATTCACCGCCCTGCTATAGATGGCAAGGCAAGTGCCCTTGGCCGGAAAGCGGCTTTCCGTTTTGGAGAAGCCGAGATCGTGCCGGATGAGGTTGATCAGGTCGGCGCTGTCTTCGCGGTCGTGAATGGTGAAATCGGCATCGAGGCCGATCTGCTGCGCATAATCGCGCAGCAGCCGCGCGCCGATACCGTGGAAGGTGCCGGACCAGGACAGCGCATCGGCCATGACGCCGGCATTCGAACCCAGCACATCACGACAGATGCGCTCGACGCGCCGCGCCATCTCGGCGGCTGCCCGGCGCGAGAAGGTCATCAGCAGGATGCGGCGCGGATCGGCGCCCTTGACGATCAGATGGGCGACGCGATGCGCCAGCGTGTTGGTCTTGCCGGAGCCGGCGCCGGCAATGACCAGCAGCGGCCCGGCAATATGGCTGCCGTCGGTGAGCGTGCCGTGCTCGACGGCTAAGCGCTGCTGGGGATTGAGCTTTTCGAGATACATCCAGCCGTCCGGTCGGGCTCCCGCAGAATCACTGCGAGAAGATTAGATGTTCCTTGAATGTTCGCGATTTCGCCCGCTGTCAAGCCTGCGGCTCGGCGATCCTCAATCGGGAAAATCCGGTCCCACCTCGCGCCGCACCAGTTTCAAGCTGCGGTCCGGCTGAAGAATATAGGTTTCCTCCACGCGCTGCCCCGTCTCATTGTAGAACTGATTGTAGACGGCGCTGCCGATCGGGGATTTTGTGAGCTTGGTCCGCGGCTGGCCGCCATAGGTGATGCTCCCGTGAATGGGTTCCAGCGCCGGGCTATCAGCCGAGGAGCAGCCGGCCAGCAAAACCGCGGCAACAAAGGCGGGCAGAAGCACTTTCATCGTCGTCATCCCTCTTTTCGAACCGAATATGGAAGCCGCAGCCTCTTTCGCCAAGAGCTGCCTGCCCGTCGTCCTCTCGAAGGTTTCATGCGCCGGGACGGGCGGCCTTAGATAGCGGCAGCATCGTCAGCCGAAGCCATGTGCATAGCCGCCTATTGCGGCGCTGAGGGAACCAAGTGAGCCGCCACGTGTTGAAATGCCGGACCTGAAACGCTGGAGACCATCATGCAGTCGCTTCTTCGCCTCTGGGCAACGACCTTGATTATCGGTTGCGGTGTCTTTGCCGGCTCCGCCCATGCCTCACTCGAAACCGGCACAAATTATTCCGCGCTTCCGAAGGACCAGATCGCTCTCAACGAATATACGGAGACGGCCGCGTGCAAGCCGGCAGAGCCGCACTATCTGCCGTCCTTCATTCGCGCGGCAGACGGCACGATCATCGGTGTAGGCTATCTCGAGGTGGAAAATGAAGGCGGGGCGGACTGCTGAAAATCCGATCTGCTCGAACGAGGCTCGCCTGCGTTTCCGGTGACGAGCCTCTGACCATCATCATGATGGCTGCCTGTTTTCTATCGAAACACCTGTCTCAGGCGCAACGCCTTTTGCGCCAAAACCCGGCGCCTGCTGGATGCAGGGTTAAGTAAAAATTATACATTGTATCGTTCCGGCACGTCATGCCGAACAAATCGACAATAGCCGGCGGCCTTACTAGTGCAGCTTCAGCTTCGCCTCTTCGGCCGCCGCCAGGAACTCGGCTCTCGCCTCCTCCACGCTCTTGCGCCCGTCGAGCGCCGCCCGGCAGGTGCTGCGGGCCTTGATATAATGAAGCCCACGCGAACTCGGCCAGAAATCCGCCAGGCATTTCAGGGCATCGAACGGCCCGGTGACCGTTCGCGCATCGGCTCCCTCGAAACCGACCGTGACCGGGCTGTTCCATCGTTCAGTTGCCATCGATACTCCTCCACGATTGTCGACAGAAACAGGGTGCAACGCCCATTCTCAGGACGGACGCCGCCATGGTAGGCATTCTAGCGCGATTTTTGCCATCAACAATGGTGAATCGTTTGTTGCTGATGAGGCGAAATGCCAGGTTGAGTGAGGCGGATCGCCAGGGGTGTGCCGCCAGCAGGAATTTTGAGCAGTCGCAGATAAGTTGTATGGCGCTTGCGCGCTGCTACCGCTACCATGCTCGGGAAAGCTGAGGGGCTCGACATGGGGTTAGATGGAAGTTTGATCCAGGCTGCTTTGCTCTGCGGGGCGCTGGCAATGCCGGTTTTAGCCCACGGCGCAGAGAGGGCCGCTGAAGAGGCTTTCCTGGCGCGCCTTTCCACTGAAGTCGTTCCAAGAATGCAGCGGGAATATATGCGGGTTAGGCTGCCGTCATTGGGAATCGATATCGCTTCCTATTACGCAAGGATAAGTCTCAATCGATGGTACGTCGAGGGCATATTCGAGCCAGATGAAGATCTCGTGATAACTGCCGAACGGATGGAACGCTGGCAATTATCCCCGTTCCTGCCTTATTATCTCGAAGAGACCGAAACTCCCGATTGTGCTGCAATGCTGTCCTCTTCGTGCAGATGGCTGCCCCTCACCCTAACCCTCTCCCCGTAAACGCAGGGCTGTCCGGGGAAAGTTCTGGGTGAATCGAAATGCCGCAGGCGCATGCCCCGTCAGACGGAGGTTTTCCGTCTATTTTCTGGTTGTCGAG
>NZ_JACIFV010000022.1 GCF_014197535.1 Rhizobium aethiopicum | reverse complement strand
CGCATGCGCGCCGCTCCGCCCGCCAACTGAGCTCTGCGCCGCGCTCCATGCGCCGGCATTCCCTCGAACAGATCGTCGCCCACCATCATCCCCCAAGCAAATCAACGACCCACAGAATCACAATCCAATCGCCGCCGCCACAAAACATTCACAGGCTCTGAGGTGCGTAGGCCAAAGGCCGGAGCCTCGAAGGACGGGGGCGGGTGATCAGGGTACCCATCGGACGAGAGAGGTCCAGACGATCGCGCAAATCCCGATCGAAAGAAGAGCCGTCGAAAACCGCTCATCTTCTTGTGAATGCAAACTGAATGGCCGGTTCGAACAGCGTTCAGCTTGCCGCGTTTAGTGTCGAGGCAATCCCTGAAGGGAGAGCTTAAAAGACCAATCGACGGAGACACTCCATGACGCATTTCCTCACCAAGGCTTGCCTTGCCGCAGTGCTCGCCCTCTCATCCATTCCGGCCACTGTTTCCACGGCGGCAGCCGCAGGGCCGCAGACGAACTTCATCGTCGAGGCGCAATATCATCGTCCGATCCGCGGCTGCTCGCCGATGCACGCCGTGCGCAAGGCGCGCGATTTCGGCCTGCGCAGAGCCCACATCACCCGCATGTCGCCACGTGTCGTCGTCGTCGCCGGGCGCGACCGTCGCGGCTGGGACAGGATGGTCTTCGCCAATGTCCGCGGTTGCCCGCTGATCCGGCGTTGAATATTGCAGCGGCAAGCGCCGACATGCGCTTGCCGCTTTTGCCTTGACGGCGACACTTTCAGCCGTCTCTTCTCTGATTTGTATAAGTGATTCCACTGACGCTCCGGCGTGATGCGGAGAGTGGGGAGGGCGGCTCGACCGCACCGACTATAGAACGAAAGGTTTTTCGATGATGCAGTTTCTGGCAAAGGCGGGTCTTGCCGCCATGCTTGCCGCCGGCACTCTAGCCGGCACGGTGGCCCCGGCGGCCGCCCAGTTAAGTATCATTATCGGCGATCAGGATCGTGATCCGCCGCGCGATTATCGCCGTCCGCCTCCGCCGCCGGGCTTCGGCCGGCGTCCGCGCGGTTGCGACCCGCGTCTGGCCGAAGATCTCGCCCGCGACTGGGGCTTCCGCCGCCCGCGCGTCGTCGACATCACCCCGCGCCGCGTCATCGTTCAGGGCTGGACCCGCCGCGGCCCCGATGAAATGAGCTTCGCCAACGTCCGCGGCTGCCCCGCTTTGCGCCGCTGATTTTTAGAGAATACGGGCCTCGTCTCCCGATGCGGCCGCCAGAACCGCCTTTGCCAGTCTCCCCGATCGGCAAGGGCGGTTTTCTTTTTATGAGATTCTTTTACGCTCAGTCTGACTGCGTCCAAGGGCCCCTTCCCACAAGGGGAGGGCTAAGCTGCCGCGCTTCCGTTTATTGCTCGATGGCGAAGGTCACGGTGACGCTGACGGTGTAATTGTTCTCGCCGCCCTGGACGGGAACGGCAGCGTCGGCTTCCTTCATCATCGTGGCGCGATAAGCGGGCTGCGGCAGCGGACGCGGCTCGTTCTCGTTGATTTCAATGATGCGGCCGAGCTTGACGCCGGCGGCTTCGCTCAGCGTTTTCGCCTTCTTGACGGCCTCGGCGACGGCGTTCTTGCGCGCCTCTTCGAACGCCGCTTCCGGCTTGTCGTTGGTGAACTGGATGTCGCCGCCCTGGTTGATGCCAAGCGTGACGGACTGGTCGATCACCTGGCCGAGCTTGGAAAGATCGCGCAGGCGCACAGTGACCGAGTTGATCGTCTGGTAGCCGATCAGCTGCGGCTGCTGCTGCTGGCCATCCACCGGCTGCGGATAATTAAACTGCGGCTGGATGGAGAAGCCCGAGGTCTGCAGGTCGCGTTCGGCGATGCCGCCGTCCTTCAGCGCCTTCAGCACGTCGTTCATCGCCTTGTTGTTCTCGTCGAGCGCTTCACGGGCGGTCTTCGCCTGCTTGACGACGGCGAGATTGACAACGGCCATATCCGGCGCCAAGGACGATTCGCCATCGCCCGTCACGGAAATCACCGCCTCACGCGGCTTTGCCTCCTGCGCCAATACAGGCGCGGCACTGCCGAGCGGCAGGGCCAGAAGGGCAGTCATCACAAGTGTCTTGGACAGAGTCGGCGCCATGTTTCATTCCCTAGTTGTCGTTTCCCGATGAGCTTTCTGTCGGTTGATTGTGAAGCTATTGCGGCGGAAGGGAAGGGGCGGTGACGGATCGGGAGAAAAATGTGAGGGTGCGGGAGGAGAGGGCGTTCCGTGGCCGCCCCGCTCTGGCCTGCCGGCCATCTCCCCTACAAGTGGGGAGATTGGCTGGGTGCGAGGGTCTCCCCTTCTCCTCCCTCATTCCTGTGCTCATCACAGGAATCCAGTGCGCCCAAGTCTTTGGGCGCGAGAGACTCTTTGTAAAGGACACCGTAGCCATTCACCGCGCAGACGCGCGGTGGCTGGATTCCTGTGACGAGCACAGGAATGAGGGAGGTTGAGGGTGTGGTCCGCGTCGTAAAACCCGCATGAGAAACGCTGGCGCCACCCCGCGACCTTCCCAAATCCCGCAAAGCTGCTAGCAATGACGGCGGGTTAAGAAACAGGGGCTTCCGGACACACTATGTCCGGCAAGGGGGCAGCATGCGCTTCATGACAATTGTTTCGATCGGCCTCGCCATGACTTTGGGGGGCTGCTCTCAGGTGGCGGAAAAGGCCGAAAACGCCGCCAACCGCTCATACACCAGCTATGCGCTGGGCAAGCCCTATTCCGAGATCGCCAATCTCGGTCAATCGTCGATGGCGCGGCTCTCCGGCTCCGAAGCGACCTTCGGGCCGACGATCGGCGCGACGCCGCTGAAGAACGGCATGACGATCTACCGGCATATGGCGCCCGCCGCCAGGACCGAGACCGGCACGAACTTCGCCGGCCTGGTCGGCAGCTCCACGATTTCCGAGAACAATCGGCTTTCCTATTTCCTGGTCGGCGCCGACGGGATCGTTAAGGATTGGGCCACGGGCTCGGTGCAGGGCAGCGCTAGCGACTGCGTGCAATATATCGGCGGCATCATCAACCGCTGCAACGATATGCGCCAGCTCCAGGCGTCGCTGGCACTCTACGACGCCAGGGTGGCGACCAAGGCCGGTCAACCCATTTCCAGCTGGGGCGAACCGGCTGCACCTGCGATCAACTGACAATGCGCGGCAGCCCAGCCGAGGTCTTTTACCTCACCCGCGGCCGGGGCATTGGACGGCTGATGCTGTCGCGCAGATCTGTGAAACGGTCTTGCGATAAGATTGCGCAAAACCAGAGGCCGAAGCCTGGGAGCGGATCGAAGGCCCTGCCGCGCGTCAGGCGCCGAAATCATCCATGAAGGAGGGATGGATCGCGGGCTTGCGCTCTTCGCGGGCTTCGCGAATGCGCTGGGGAACCGCACCGAGACCGGCAACAAAACGGGTCAGGAGATTGCGGTTGAAAAGTTTCTGTAGGCTCATGGCAGTTCACTCATTCTTTTTTTTGTTAGCTGGCGGCATATATTTTGCGCAGCCTGCCTTAACAACGGGCAATTTTGCATGACAGTTATGTGACAGCGCATAGTCTTGAAAAGACGGGCGGAAAGGCGATCACTTTAGCGTTACAAGTGGCCGGCAGGGCAGCCGATCCTATAAATCAACGCCGGTTCTCCTCGTGGCGTGGTAGATTGCCAGCTTCGGCCAAAAGCCGCGTCCTCAGAAGGAGAAGCTCAGATGAACCGATTTTTCGCCTTTATCGCGACCGGAACGCTGATCAGCCTTGCCACGATCATTTCGGCCTGCACGTCGACCGGAAGCGTCGATCAGACCTCGTCGATCAGCGGCGGTTATTATCAGGAGAGTCGCCCCCTGAACCCTGCCTGCGCGGATGGGTTCAGGCCCAGTGATGGCCGGTCCTGCAGCTATTGAGAAGGCGCGCTACTTGCCTTGACCGCTTCGGCGGATATGTTCTCTACCGTGCAGTTATGCGAGTGTGTCTTTGGCGTTACAGCTATTTGTTGAGTTAGGCTGTATCCTCCAGTTGTGTTGTAAGACATGGGGTCACGAACATGAAGCTCACGATCGCCACCACTTTTCTAGCAATCGTCGCAACGAGCGCCTTTGCAGCGGATGCCGTGCAGGACGTCCCGGCCGCATCTGTTACGGCTGCGCCAGTTTTCACCTGGTCAGGCCCGTATCTCGGAATCGATGGCGGCGCCAGTTGGCTAAACGGTGACTTCAGCGCCGGCGGCGCCAGCGATTCCCAGGATTTTAACGGCGGCGTTTTCGGTGCATTTGCGGGTTACAATTTCCAATTTGACAACAACATCGTTGTCGGCATCGAGGGCAACCTCGAATACAACTGGAACGAAGAGGAAGCGCTAGGGGCGGATGTCGGCACCGATTGGGCCGGCGCTGTTCGTGGTCGTGTCGGCTACGCCTTTGACAGGGCGCTGCTTTATGGCGCGGCCGGCTGGACCGCCACGCGTGGATACGTGGACCTGCCGGGATTCGATAAGGAAACGGAGACCTTCAACGGCTACACCGTCGGCGCTGGCGTCGACTTTGCCATCACCAACAACATCTTCGCCCGCGGCGAGTATCGGTATAATGACTTCGGCGAGAAAGACATTCTCGGTGTCGATGTCGATCTCAACCAGCACGAACTAAAATTCGGAATCGGCGTGAAGTTCTAGGAACTGGCCGTTGGATCAGCAGTGGCAAGCCCCGCCAAAAAAGCGGGGCTTTTTTGCGTTCGACAATAATGACAGGACCAAGATGCCGCTTTTAAAGAAGGCATTCTAGAAGCGAGTGGAGCGAAATCGGTTCCCCTAGCATCGTCTCTCGACGCCTCGCGCCGTAGGCCGGTGGAACTTCTTGAATCGACCGCTATCCACGGCTTGGCGCCCAAGCTAATTGTCGACATTGACTTTGGCTATCTGTCGTTGGCTTCGCGGTCTTGCATCCTGTCGTGCACGTTCTCCGGACCCGCGATCAAAGCGGCGATCGCCGTCGCCTTCTCCCGATTACCGTAGCCGACAACATAGCCCTCGAGCAGGACGCTTCTGCCCACCATGCTTACAGAGATGGACGAGCTTTCCAGGTCTGGTTCCGCGGACACCGCGGCCTGCACGCTCGCAAGCTGATCGTAGGCTAGGCTTTCGGGCTCAAAGCTCATGGCAGTCCTCCTTCGTGATACGAAGGAAACAGCGGACAGATAATTTAGTTCGCGATAGGGACTTAGGTCCGAGAAGGGCTGTGTGTGGCCCATAGAAGAGCTGGTATGCTGATGTTGTCCTTTATCCTTTTTGTTTTGCCGTACTCGTCGGTTTGGTCGCGCTTGCGTTTGGCGACAGGGTGGACGCTTACCGCGGCAACCGTCGCAATGATTGTTTTTCCATAGGATCGGGGGATGGCCCAGGCGCGTTCGCGGCGGATGCCCTTCTAGCTGTCCTCGCGGAATTGCAGCCGGCTAGTAATCAGCGTCATCGCCATGACATCAAAATATCGTCCCGGCCACATTGTAGCGGCAATGTTCCCTCTCGGATATATCGCTGGTTATACCGTAAACCTGTACTTCTGAATCCGTCAGGGCTATCGCTACTGTCCGGAAGGGCTACGTGGCAGCGGAACATCGCCCCTAGTATTCCAGGGATTAGCCCTTCGAGCGTTGGTGCTATGCGTACTATCGTTCGTACAGGGCGTTCGACAATACCTTGAGCCCTATTGCGGCCCCGTAGCCAATACTTTAGTCCCGGCGGCGGCCGTCAAGATCGGGTCAGACGAACGTACATCATTCATTACTTCGCAACTGCGGTAATTGTCATACGATTCAAAACGCTAAATAATCCCAAAAATCAGTTGCTTACTGGGAGTTTCTCGACTACGTTTTTTACAGAAGAGTTCCGGAATGCCGGCCTTGCCGGCGATACTCGGCGGTCGTTTGATTCCGCTTGAGGGAGGATGATGATTTTGTTTGTCCGACTTCGTTTCTTCGCATTGGTGCAGCGAGCGTCTCATCTCGTCTCGATCCGACACCGACCTACGACCGCAATCTGACGCGTCGTGAACCCTTTGTTCCACTTTTCTAACATGGTGCTCCCGTATGGCGCGCCCGAGGTTTGTTATGCAAAAGCAAGCTGTCGTATTCAATGGTCAGGAAGTCGGGATCGCGGTCCCTGTCGAAAACCGCCTCAAATTCATCGCTGTCCGCTTCAATGTCATCGACCTGGACAACAGGCTCTTCGACACGGTTATCGAAATCCGGCGCGCCATTACAGAGCATCTCGCCTCCAGCGGTCGTGCGATCAGCTCGCACTGAATGGCAGGAGATATTCTTCAACGTCACGGCACAACTGGGATTGCAGGCTCACTTATGAAACCCTGCAAAGCTGCCGCATTAAACATGTGGGGAGATAAGGAATGTTGGTCACGAGCGTCCAAGAAACCGAATGGGCCGTGCTCTCGCTGTCCGTTCAATCTTGGTTTAGGCACTACAAGGCCAAACCGGACGATAAGACATCGGAAATAATCTGCAGCGCGGCAATTGACCTTTTCAATCGCGGCCATCGCACCCAGGAGGAACTCACCAGTATGTTAATCGCGCGGTTCCCCCTGATCGCGCCTGCGCCCGCAGCCCTCCATTAATCGATCCGCGGCACTGGGCACATCTCGATCCCAACGCACTCGAAATCCGATACGAGGCCAGCTAGGAAGTCTAAAAGGCATTGGATGACGCTTCTCTAGTTGGCGGGGTTGGGCCACGCCTTTTTCGTATTTCGGCGGTCGCCTAAGCTCTTGACCGAGACGTTACAATATGTGGTCAGAGGAGGTGGATGGAAGATTTCAGTCTGCTGCCCAGAAGGTGCTGTCGAAACGGGCGAAACAGCGACAATCCCTGAAGCGAATGGTGGGCCCGGAGGGACTCGAACCCCCAACCAAGCGGTTATGAGCCGCCGGCTCTAACCATTGAGCTACAGGCCCTCAGCGCCGGAGGCCGGCACCTGGTTGCCGGGGCAATGGTTCCCACGGCATCGGTTCGCTCTAGCCCAAATTGCAGGGAGCCACAAGCGGGCAGGGCAACATCTGTGGATGATGCGTATTTCGTGGGCAGAGGCACTGGAACCTTCGCAGGGCGGATACACTTATTCGAATCATATTCCGCATGAAAAGGGCGATTGCAGATGGTGGCTTCGAACAGCGCCGTGGTGCTCATCGTGGAGGATGAGCCGCTGATCCGGTTCAATATCCTCGATGTGCTCGAGGATGTCGGCCATGTGGCGCTGGAGGCGGCGAATGCGGATGAGGCGCTGGTGGTGCTGAAGGGCCGGCAGGATGTCGATATCCTGTTCACCGACGTCAACATGGCCGGCTCGATGGATGGCATCCAGCTTGCCAAGCGGGTGAGGGCGATGCGGCCGAATATCGGCATCATCATCACCTCTGGCATGGTGCGGCTCGATCCGATGGCCCTGCCTGCCAATGCCGCCTTCCTGCCCAAGCCCTATCTGCACGACACGCTGATTTCGGCGATCGATTCCCTGATGGCATGATGTCCCTGATGGGTTGACGCCCCCGGTGACCGGGGGCGCGCAGCCGCAAAACGGGGACAGGTTTTGCGGCTGCGCGCGAGGCGCTGCGAGGCGTGCCCTCTTCAGGCGCGGCGGAGGGGACCCGCGCCCTCAGCCGAAGCGGCTCTTCAGCGCCTCATTCTCATGCTGAGCCTTCTTTTCGTAGATTGTGAACAGCGCCATCGAAAGCAGATAGGAGAGGAAGGGATCTCCTATCTGCGTGGCGATGTCGCGGGAGGCGAGGACATGGCGCTCCAGGGCGGAGATGTCTTTCGGTGTTGCGGTTTCAACGAGGCGTTTCATGCTGCCATCTCCAGGAATTGCGTCACGACCGAGCGGGCCGGAACATGTCTGACATAAAGGGGTAGGGTCAGGCCGAGGGCAGCGCGCATCTTGCGCAGCACGCGGTCAGACACTTCGAAGGCGCCGCAGCAGACGGGGTACTTGCCGTAGCCGTCTGCCCGGCCGAGTTCTTCCACTTCGGCGCCTGCGCGCTTGTAGACGCGCTTGAGATAGGGTTCGTAGTTGGAAATCATCGTGTGGATGCCGTGGTCGAGCGCGCATTCGCAGAGCGCCAGCAGCATCATCGAGAAGGCGCGGCCGGCATCGATGTTGGGGAAATCCCTGGCGATCGCCTCCTCGTCGATGCACATGCGCGTGCCTTCCCAGATGCCCGGAGCGACGAGATCGGCGGCGGCCGGAAAGGTCTCACGGAAGACGTCGTAGAGAAGCGTCGGACCGGTCGTCGGCATCAGGCGCATGCCGCCATAAAGGCGCGTGCGGCTGTCGTTGCACCAGACGAGGTAGGCCGGAGACAGCGAATCGTAGCTGTCGCGTTCGTAGGGGCCGATGACGGGAACGTCCCAGCCGAGCTGGTCGGCGAAGACCTTCTTGCGCAGGCGGAACATCTGCTCGAGTACGGCGGCGTGTTTCTGATACTCATGTGCCTGAATGATAACGAACATTTTGCCCTCCAGCGTTTGCAGTTCGTGGAGAGCAGAATGGTTCAGGCGGGCCGGATCGGAAATTCCCTCAGATGGGCCCCCTCAGATGGGGGGATTAGCCCAAAAGTATGAGGATTGGGTCACGACAAAAGCGAGGCACGGCCGGGAAGGATCGCGATCCTTCGGCTTTTGAATCGACACGGCGTATTCTCGGAAAATCGATTCCGCTTCTCAGGGATTGATGATGCGCAACTGCACCGCCCGCGAGGCGGCCGCCGAAATCGTGGCGCAGCCGAGCTTGAACCGGGCGGTCTTCAGGTAATCGCGCGTCGTGTGTTCCGATATGCCCAATATCACCGAGATATCCTTGTAATCCTTGCCGAGCGCCGTCCAGTGCAGACACTCGATCTCGCGCGGCGACAATGTCGGCACCGGATCATTCTCGCCATGCAGCTCATAGACGGCCTTGCGGTGGATCAGATGGGCAATCTCGATCCATTCGTTGCGGCAGCGGCGCACAAGCTCGGCCCATTCCTCGGCCGGTATGCGGGCGTTCAGCGACAAGAGCGCGCGGCGCTGCGCCTTGTCGGCGACGGGAATGGAATAGCCGTTGCCGCCGATGCCGTGCTTCTGGGCGTCGACCAGCATGGCATAGGCTTCCGGCGTCGGCTCGACCTCGCTCCAGTCGAAGGGCAGCTGGCGCTCGAAGCCCTGCTTGACGATCGGATCGACCTTCACGTAGCTGTTCAGGAGGTAGCGGGAGACCCAGGCATCCGGATAGGTGGTGCGCACGAAGGGGGAATCGATCTTGCTCGCGATCGTCTGGGCGAGATGGTAGGTCACGAAATCGAGGCCATAGTCCGCCTGGAGAATACGGATAGCGGCATCCACATTGGTTGCAGCCTTGATCTGTTCGAAAGCGGGTTCGAACTTGTCGCTGTAGGTATTCTCGATCATTTCCGTCGTCCCAATTCCCGCAATCCTACCGTGAGGACCGTCTAAAATACAAGGCATCCCCACATATGCGGGGAATGACAATCCGGCCGCCGCTTGCTAGCGCCTTGAATGAGGAGACCTCATATGGACAGCAAGAGACCGTTCGAGATTGCCGAATGCCGACAGGCCGCCAAAGGTCTGAAATCCAGTTGGCAGGACATGGCAGGTTCCGAAGCGTTGATCCGCGCCCTTGTTGCCGAACGCAACGGCGACACCCCGCTGGCGCTGTTCTGGACCGAGGTCCACCGGGCGCTATGCCAGGAAAACAACGCCTTGTGACATCGCCCGCCCCGGCGGGCGGTGTGAGGCTTTCCCCGACTTGATAGGCCCGGCCAGGCATCGATCAGCGCCGCGGCCGGATGGAATCACGCTTCGCGCATGCGCACTTTTTCATCCCTGTTCCGTTTCCGATTTTGCGAGGAGAGTGTCGAGCGGCAATTTCGAGGGCGGGTGAAAGAAAAACCCGTACTCCATGGATTTGTGCCAATATGGTTGACGAAGTGTTTCAAGCGGAAACAGCGGCGTTCGGGGAAGGGGGGTGGACTGTGCCATTATCGCCGCTCCCGCCCGTCTTCGGCGCGCCGCTCCGATGAGGTGAGCCGCGCCTCTGTCCGCCATCGTGAGGCAAGCCGCACCTTCTCTGCGCCCTGGAGGCTATCGTGTGCGTGGCGGGCTGATCGTGTCGGATGGTTGCCAAGCGGTTGCGGCGGGTCGCGGCTAGGTGTTGGCACATCGCAGAAGCGGCTACTTATGTGCTATGTCCCACAGAGTGGGGTTCTGGCGTGCCGCTCCGCGCTCCGGTGCCACAACCCGAGCCTCTCTCCGCCCTCATTCTGAGGTGCCCCCGTAGGGGCCTCGAAGGACGAGGCCGGCCATCGGCATTCGGGGATGCAGCATTGAGCGGCGCCGTGCCGAATCTCGCGGCTGGCCGTCGGATCAGCCGGCCTTGGCCGGCGGGGTGAGCCAGCCGTCGCGCGGCAGTTCCGGCCGTTGCGGCTTCGGGCGGAACTTCACCAGCACTTCGCGTCCATCGACGGAGGCCTGCGTGCGTTCCAGCGCGTCCCGCTCGGCGACTGCCTGGCGCCAATGTTCGCCGTCCCGGCCGTCAGGGCGGCCCTGTTCTTCCCAGATCGCATAGGCCCGTTTGCTGATCCACTCATGGCGTCTGTCGCTCATCTATCGATTCCGTTCGTGAAAGGCATTATTCGGCAATTCTGTCCGGCAGAACAGGCGCGCGGCGCTTGGCTGCCATCAGCAAATCGAGTTCGATCGAGGAAGGCCCGAAACGGGTAAACAGGCTCTCGGCCTGGTCGCTGCGCAGGCCGTATTTGGAGGCGAATTCATCAAGGCTGTAAGGACGGCCGCGCAGGACTTTGGTCCGCCGCTCCGGTTCACGGATCTGCGTCATTGGTGGTAACCCCATCTGCTTTTACGAAGTGCGCGAACAAAACAGATTACAGCCGCAAAAGTTCCGTGATTTTTCAGGGTTTTTTCCGCCTCCTGCACCATTCCCACGCGGCTGGCATGGATTTTCAAGAACGCGGCTCGCCGAGAAAATTTCGCCTAAAACATGCAGGAATTTCATGCATTTAGGAAAACGGGTGCCGCCCCGGCCGAGAAATGGCTTTATTCACGGAAGGTTACTCTATAGAATCAATCGTGTTATTCGGTCCGCAGGGGCAACAAACGCTGCATTCCCCGCGTTCATGCCGACCGATCCAGGAGGATTTTGGCTTAATCCATCAAGAGGAGACAGACATGATGAATGCCCTGCCGCCACTTCATAACGGCCACGCGCCGTTTACCCTCCAGCAGCTGTTTCGCGAAGCACTTTACGCTTTCGAGGAATGGGACAGCGAATTGACCGAACCGATCGTGACCCATGAAGGAAGGGTCATCCCGATCAGCTTCGTTTTCGAAGCCATGCGCGAATGCACCGACATCGTGCCGATGAATATCGTCGGCGCCGTCACCGAGCGGCTGACCAAGCCGTGGGAGGGCGAAGGTCCGCTCGACCAGATGACCTTCTCGACGGCGGCGCGCGTCATGCGCGTGCTGGTGCGCAAACGCCTCCTTGCCAACGGCACAGCGGACCTCGTCGCCGTCTCGGCGCATGCGGCCGAGGACCAGAGCCGCGACTGACGGGAAAAAGGATCGTGGCCAGACCGTGTGGGGTTGCGATCCTTTTCCGCTTCGTCGGAACCTCCCTCATTTCCAGCCGTTTACTGCATGATCCCAGTTCGTACCGGATTGGGAATTATTCAGTTATTCAGCGCGTTACAGCGTTCTTGCGCGTCTTGAAATACGCGGCCGCTGCAATCGCGCAGTTACAGCCCGTGAGATGACGGGCGAGGAATAGCACCATGCTGAGATCCATCGTTCATGAAATCATCGGCACACCGCGACGTGAGCCGGAACTTCCGCAATCGCTCGAGCAGTTTCGAGACAGCAAACGGGTGCTGATCATCTTTGCAGATGCGCAGGACGACCGCGCGGCAACCCAGGACGAATGGTTGCGGAACGCACAGATGCGCCTCATCGAGGAAGACGTCGAAGTGTTTATCATCGCCGGCGGCGGCGCTTTCTCGCTGTTCGACGATGGCTGGGAACTTGATGCGGACGATATTCGCGAGCGGCTGCAGGGGCCGTCTTACAGCGAGTTCGGGCTGATCCTGATCGGGCGTGACGGCGCGGTGAAGCTGCGCTCGAGTGAGCCGCGGACGGCGGAAGAAATTTTCGCCGCGCTGGACAAGCTGCCGAAGAAGGCGTCGTGATAGCTGCGGGCGACGTGCGCCCACCTGTTCAGAGTTCGAAGGCTTCCTTGAGGCCGAGGCTCTTGCGTTCGCGCAGGTCGAGATCGGACTCGATATGGGCGATGTGATGCAGCATCAGCTGGCAGGCGCGGTCGAGTTCGTTGTCTTCGATCGCCGAGATGATGTCGCCATGTTCGGAATGGCCGCAGCTGGAAGCGGTCGACTGGCCGTAGAGCGCGATGACGAGGGATGAGCGGGCGACGAGCTCCTCCATGAAACGCTGCATGATCGCGTTGCCCGAAATTTCCGCCAGCATCAGGTGGAAATCGCCGGATGCCTTGATCTCGGCGCGCCGGGCCGTCTGGCCGCGCTCGCTCATCAGGCGACCTTCTTCCTGCAAAAGCTCTCGCAGATTGCTGATGTCGTCCGGGGTGATCCGCGCCGCCGCCTCGCGCAATATGCCGGGCTCGACGAGGCGTCGGGCGGAAAAGATCTGGCGGGCCTCATCAGGGGAGGGATAGGCGACGAAGGCGCCGCGGTTCTTCTCGACGCTGACCAGGCCCTCATAGGAAAGCGCCTGCAGGGCTGCGCGGGCAAGCGTGCGACTGACGTTGAAAAGATTGCCGACATCGCTTTCGGAAAGCTTGGTGCCGGGGGAAAGCCTGCGCTCGACGATCGCCTCGCGAATGGCGTCGCGGATCTGGTGCGCGCCGGTTTCGGCGACTTCTTCGGCCTGCATGGCCTTGGCGGCGGATTTCATGAAACTATTCCCTGATGGCGGGCAAACCATAGCCGGCTTCGCGGCAAAAGTTAAACGGAATTTGTCATCGAAATGGCGGTTAAATTGTATACGATTTTCTGCGCAAATTGCAGACGATAGCCTAAATCATGTGCAGACGATGCGGTGCTCATAAAATGCGCCTGCACGGCTTCGAGCGTTAAAACCCTTCCTTGCTAAGGGTTTAGTCGAGTTGGAGGCGTTTGGCACGGCAGATGCATCATCTTTCCCGAACAGGGGAAGGCATGATGTCGAAAGCGGCAGAGATCGATATAGTATCCGTTTCGAAGGTCTACGGAACGACGACGGCCGTGCATGGGATCAGCCTGAAGATTCCGGCCGGTTCCTATTGCTGCTTCCTCGGCCCGTCGGGCTGCGGCAAGACCTCGACACTGCGCATGATCGCCGGCCATGAGAGCATTTCTTCCGGCGACATTAGGCTCGGCAAAACGGTCGTCACCGATCTTCCGCCGGCCAGGCGCGGCACGGCGATGATGTTCCAGTCCTATGCGCTCTTCCCGCATCTCGACCTGGTCGACAATGTCGCCTTCAGCCTTAAGATGAAAGGCGTCGACAAGGCGGAGCGGCAGGCCAAGGCGCTGGAGATGCTGAAGCTGATGCAGATGGAGCCCTATGCCAACAGGCGTCCGGCTCAGCTTTCCGGCGGCCAGCAGCAGCGTGTGGCGCTGGCCCGCGCCCTGATTACCGATCCGGAGGCGCTGCTGCTCGACGAGCCGCTGTCGGCGCTCGATCCGTTCCTGAAGATCCGCATGCGCGCCGAACTGAAGAAGCTGCAGAAGTCGCTCGGCATCACCTTCGTCCACGTCACCCATAGCCAGGAAGAGGCGATGGCGCTCGCGGACGTCATTGTCATCATGAATGACGGCCGGATCGAGCAGGCGGCGGCACCCCGCGAGGTTTTCGAGAAGCCGGCAACCGCCTTCGTCGCGCGGTTCATGGGTGATCACAATGTCTTGTCCGGCCGGGTGACGTCGAGCGCGGACGGCGTGCTCGTCATGACCGTGCCGGAGGGGCAGAGCTTTTCCGTGCGGGGCGAGGGCAGGGACGTCGGCGAGCCGGTCGACATCGGCATCCGCACCGATCGCGTGCGCCTGCAGGTGGCGACCGAGTGGACGCTCGGCTTCAACGGCATCGTCTCCAACGTCGAATACCGGGGCTCCTCCGTGAAGATCACCGTTCTCGGCGCCGGCAGCGACGACTTCACCGTCATTGCTGACGACAACGACTATTTCGCCCGCCCGGTCGCCGTCGGCGACGCGGTCTCGCTCAGCTGGGAACGTGAGGATGCGGTGCTTCTCGGCCGCGCCTCTGCATGAACAATCAAAAACATCGACTTCCACATCAAGAAAAGGGGAACTGACATGACGACTGAAACGACATCGACCAAGGCGGAAAAGGGTCTTTCCCGCCGCACGCTCTTGAAGACGGGTGCTGCCGCCGTGGGCGCCATCGCCGGCTCCGGCGCTATCACCGGCTTTCCCACGATTTGGGCGAAGACGAACATCACGCTTCGCCAGTTCGGCACCGGCGTATCCAACATCAATGCCATCGCTGAAAAGTGCAAAGCCGATCTCGGCATCACGCTGGAGATGACGGCAACCGATTCCGACGCCGCCGCTCAGCGTGCCGTCACCCAGCCCGACAGCTACGACATCGCCGACATCGAATACTGGATCGCCAAGAAGGTGTTTCCGACAGGCGTGCTGCAGCCGATGGACGTCAAGAAGCTGAAATACTACGACAAGATCGTGCCGCTCTTCATCAACGGCAAGATGAAGCCGGACAGCGTCATCGCCCAGGGCACGGCACCGCACACGGTCGGCTTCGTCGAGGCGCAGGGCGCCAAGAAGTTCGCCAAGGAGCCGACGCAGTGGATGACTATGGTTCCTACCATCTACAATGCCGATACGCTCGGCATCCGTCCCGATCTCGTCGGCCGCAACATTACCAGCTGGGCCGACATCATGGATCCGAAGTTCAAGGGCAAGACCTCGATCCTCAACATCCCGTCGATCGGCATCATGGATGCGGCGATGATCATGGAAGCCTTGGGCAACATCAAATATGCCGACAAGGGCAACATGACCAAGGAAGAGATCGACAAGACGATCGAATTCCTGATCAAGGCCAAGGGCGACGGCCAGTTCCGCGCCTTCTGGAAGAGCTTTGACGAGTCGGTCAACCTGATGGCCTCGGGCGAAGTCGTCATCCAGTCCATGTGGTCGCCGGCCGTCGCTGCCGTCCGCTCCAAGGGCATCGCCTGCAAATACCAGCCGCTCAAGGAAGGCTACCGTGCCTGGGGTGGCGGCCTCGGCCTTGCCTCGCATCTCAAGGGCGCTGAGCTCGATGCGGCCTATGAATATATCAACTGGTATACGTCGGGCTGGGTCGGCGGCTATCTCAACCGCCAGGGCTATTATTCCGCCTGCATGGAAACCGCCAAGGGTTTCATGACGGCAGATGAATGGGGTTACTGGATCGAGGGCAAGCCGGCGCAGGGCGATATTCTCTCTCCCGAAGGCAAAGTCATGGAAAAGGCCGGTGCGGTGCGCGACGGCGGCGCCTTCGAAGCCCGCATGGGTGCGGTCGCCTGCTGGAACTCGGTCATGGACGAGGACCGCTACATGGTCCGCCGCTGGAACGAGTTCATCGCGGCTTGATCGTCGAGGGGGCGGATGAGCAGGATTGTCTTTCGCTAGCGCTCAAGACGTCGCTTCGCTCCGCCCCCTCATCTGCCCTTCGGGCATCTTCTCCCCGCTGGGGAGAAGGGGGAGCTTGCCGCTCGGCAGATAACAAAAGAACAAGGTTCGCGGTGGCCGAGACGCCGCTGCGATTCTCTTCTCCCCAGCGGGGAGAAGGTGCCGGCAGGCGGATGAGGGGGCGGCACGCACCTTCGTCCACCTGACGCAATCAGAACGGAGAACCGGATATGGCGACCATTGCAGCGGAAACGGAGGAGGACGCTCAGCGCGTGCGCGGCAGGCGTGGACTGAGGCTCTCCCCCTCAGTCATCTCATACCTCCAGGCGACACCGCTGATCGCCATCCTCGGCTTCTTCTTCCTGCTGCCGATCGCGATGATCGCTGTCGTCAGCTTCTGGGATTACGATTTCGCCGGCCTCTACCCCGATTTCCTCACCATGAACTACACCGACACGCTCGGCTCATGGGTGACGTGGAAGACCTATCTCAACACCCTGAAATTCACCGCCATCGTCTGGGCGCTGACGCTCGTCATCGGCTTCTGGGTCGCCTATTTCCTGGCCTTCCACATTCGCAAGACCTCGACGCAGATGATTCTCTTCCTCGTCTGCACCGTGCCGTTCATGACGTCGAACATCATCCGGATGATCTCCTGGATCCCGGTGCTCGGACGCAACGGCCTGGTCAATTCCGCGCTGATCAAGATGGGCATCATTCCGCAGCCGATCGAATGGCTGCTCTATTCCGATTTCGCCGTCGTGCTCGCCATGGTGCACCTCTATACCTTGTTCATGGTGACGCCGATCTTCAACACGCTGATGCGCATCGACCGGTCGCTGTTCGAGGCGGCGCGCGATGCCGGCGCATCCGGCTGGCAGGTGCTGTGGAACGTCGTCATTCCGCTTGCCAAGCCCGGCATGGCGATCGGCACGATCTTCGTCGTGACGCTGGTGATGGCGGACTTTTCGACGGTGCAGGTGATGTCCGGCGGCCAGAGCGCCTCGGTGGCGCTGATGATGAAGAACCAGATGTCGCTGCTGCAATATCCGGCCGCCGCCGCCAACGCCGTGGTGCTGCTTGTGGTGGTGCTCATGATGGTCGCCGCCATCCTGCGCGTCGTCGACATCCGCAAGGAGCTTTGAGATGAACCACGAAAAACGCGGCCTCGAATTCTATCTGCTGGCGATGTTCTTCGTCGTCTTCGTGCTGTTCCTCTACGGCCCGCTTTCGGCGATCCTGATCCTCTCCTTCCAGGGGCCGGACGGCGGCCTGACCTTCCCGATGAACGGCGTTTCCACGCATTGGTTCTTCAACCTGTTCGAGAAGCAGGCGGTCGGCGATTTCGGCGCCTCGTTCCGGCGCTCCTTCGTCCTCGGGCTGATGGTGATGGTGGTGACCGTCGTCGTGTCGCTGCTGGCCGGGCTTGCCTTCCGCCGCCGTTTCCGGGGTTCGACGGTGCTGTTTTACGCCACGGTCGCCAGCCTGGTCGTGCCGTCGATCATCATTTCGCTCGGCATCGGCGTAGTCTTCCAGGAGGGCGGTCTCAAGCCCGCATGGTATTCCTCGGCCTTCGGCGCACATCTGACCTGGACGCTGCCCTTCGGGGTGCTGATCATGTTTGCGGTCTTCAACCGTTTCTCGCCTGCTTATGAAGAGGCGGCGCGCGACCTCGGCGCCACCTCCTGGCAGACCTTCCGCCACGTCGTGCTGCCGATGATCGCGCCGAGCCTGATCGGCGTCGGCCTGTTCGGCTTCACGCTGTCCTATGACGAATTCGCACGCACATTGATGACGTCGGGCAGCTACAATACGCTGCCGCTCGAAATCTACGGCATGACCACCAACGTCACGACGCCGGTGCTCTATGCACTCGGCACGGTGACGACGCTGTTTTCCTTCACCATCATTCTCATCGCGCTCGGCATCATGACGATGCTGGGGCGGCGGCAGGCAAAGATAGACTGATATGCGCATCCTCATCGTCAATCCGAATACCACGGCCTCCATGACCGAGAAGGCTGCGGCCGCCGCGCGTGCGGTGGCGGCATCCGGCACGGAGATCATCGCCGCGACATCGAGCATGGGGCCGGTCTCCATCGAGGGGCACTATGACGGGGCGCTGGCGATTCCCGGTCTGCTCTTGGAACTTAAGGAGCGGCAGGCGGCGGGTTACGACGCTGCGGTCATTGCCTGCTTCGACGATACCGGGCTCGACGCAGCACGGAGTTTTGCCGATGTGCCAATCCTCGGTCTCTGCGAATCCGCCGTGGTGACGGCGGGTTTCCTGGCGCAGCGCTTCACTGTGGTGACGACGCTGGAGCGGTCGCGGGTGCTGATCGACAATCTGGTGCGCCGCTACGGTATGGGCGAGCGCGCCAAGGTGCGCGCCTCCGACATCCCGGTACTGGAGCTGGAGGATGCCGCCTCGGGTGCGATCGGCAAGCTGAGGGCCGAGATCGAGCGGGCGCTTGCCGAAGACGGCGCCGAGGCGATCGTGCTCGGCTGTGCCGGCATGACCGATCTTGCCCGGGAATTGCAGGATATCTACGGCGTGCCCGTCGTCGACGGTGTGGCGGCCGCCGTCAAACAGGCCGAGGCGCTGGTCTCGCTTGGGCTTTCCACCAGCAAGCGCGGCTCCTATGCCTCGCCGCTGCCGAAACCCTTTATGGGCGCGATGAGCGGTTTCTCGCCGACCCCGAAAATCGGCTGAACCATGGCGGTCTCGTTCGATTTCACAGAGCTCAGCGAGCGCGAACGCTACAAGCTGATGATCGGCACGATCATCCCGCGGCCGATCGCGCTGGTGACGACGGTCGACGAGCACGGCCGGATCAACGCGGCGCCGTTCAGCTTCTTCAACTGCCTGTCGGCCGATCCGCCGATCCTGGCGATCGGCGTCGAGAACAATGCCGACATGTCGTTCAAGGACACCGGCCACAATATTCGCATGACCGAGGTCTTCACGGTCAACATCGTCTCCTTTGCGATCGCCGAGGCGATGCATGTCTGCGGCGCGAAATATCCGCGGGGCGTCGATGAGCTGAAGCAGGCGGGGCTGACGGCGATACCGGGCGCGAAGGTGGCGTCGCCCTTTATCGCCGAGGCGCCGGCTGCCTTCGAATGCCGGCGGCATGTGACGCTGGAGCTCGGCCGCTCACGGCAGATTATCCTCGGTGAGATCGTCTATGCGCGTTACCGCGACGGGGTCGTCGATCCGGAACGGCTGCATGTCGATCCGGCCGCGGTCGATGCCATTGCGCGATTGGGCGGCGATACCTGCACCACCATCCGCGATCGTTTCGAGATGCTGACGCCGAAGCTCTGACATCAGGGTAGGTCCAAGTTTTGCTTTACTTTTTCTCTCCTGATGAGAATGGTCTGCAGCGGATCATTGCGGGAGAGGAGCGCCTATCATGACAATCGACAACGATCTCAGCCGGATCGCCGAGCAGGAAAAGGCGCTGAGCTTCGACGCCTTCGATCTCACCACTGCCTGGCAGCTCGGCAAGCTTCTGCAGGAACTCGCCAGCGAGCGCGGCCTCGGCATTGCCATCGACGTGACTCTGCATTCGATGCCGGTCTTCTATGCCGCACTCCCGGGTGTGACACCCGACAACGTCAACTGGGTGCGCCGTAAGCGCAACATGGTGCTGCGCTATTTCCGCAGCAGCTATGCCTCCGGCCTGAAGCTTAGCAAGGACGGCAAGACCGTCGAGGACAACGGGCTTGATGGCGCCGATTATGCGCCGCATGGCGGCAGTTTTCCGATCAACGTCAAGGGTACCGGCTGCATCGGCGCCGTCACCGTCTCCGGCCTGCCGCAGCGCGACGACCACAATCTTGTGGTCGAAGCCCTGGCGCTGATGCTGGCGAAAGATCTGGATACGTTGCGGCTCTCTCCGCTGTGACGCGGCCGCATCTGCCGGAACAATCCGAGCGCCGGACGGCCGGCGCCGGCCGCTGAAACAGCCGTCAGAGCCTGCCGCCGGCGTCAGTGATGCCTTTCGTCAGGCTGCCCGTTGCCGGGAAAAGCGGAATGAGGCAGGCCTGCAGGGCGTGGTAGATATCGCCTTTGCCAGGAAAGAGCGCGTGCGAGGGAACCAAATCTTCCGTCAGTTCCTCATGCCAGCCGCCATTCCTATGGTCTATGAAGGCGCGTTCGATCACGTTCCAGATCTTGCGGTAACATTCCTCGTGATAGTCGCTCGGCAAGTGTTCGTTGAGGAAATGCGCGGCAGCCGCACCCTCGCAGGCCGGCCACCACAGCTTGTTGCGCTTGGCCGGTTTATCCGCCCAGTCGAGCGTGTAGAAGAAGCCGCCCTTGTCGTTATCCCAGCCGAGCGCCATGGATTGCTCGAAAAGGGCTTTCGCGGCATCCGGCATCCAGGCGATGCGCTTGCCGCCGAGCGCCCAGAGCTGCAGGATGAGGCGGGCCCATTCCAACCAATGGCCGGGTGTCGTGCCGGCTGGGCGGAACATTTCGTTCGGATGATAGTAATCCTTATTGAGGTTCCATTCGGCGTCGAAATGTTCGGCGACGCGCCAGTCGACCGAACCGGCCGCACGGCGGATGACGAGATCGGCGATGCTTTCGGCCTTGGCGAGGTAATCCCTGTCGCCGGTGGCTTCGAAGGCGGCCATCAGCGCCTCGGTCAGGTGCATGTTGGAATTCTGGCCGCGATAGGCGCCGCCGTCGAGCGGCTGCCAGTCGGCGGTGAATTCCTCGGCGATCGCGCCGTGGCGCGGTTCCCAGAACTTCGTGTTCAGGATCTCGGTGATATCGGCCAGCATGCCGTCGGCCAGCGGATGGCCGATCGTCTTTGCCGAGGAGGCGGCAAGCAGGACGAAAGCGTGGCCGTAGCCCTGCTTGTTGGAATCAACCGGACCGTTATTGTCGAGCGACCAGAAATAGCCACCGTTCTTGCGGTCACGATAGTGGTTCCAGAGATAGTCCATGCCGTGATCGACGACGTCGGAGGCGCCGGGACGGCCGAGCAGGGCGCCGATCGAGAAACAATGGACCGCGCGCGCCGCAATATGGATGCCGCGCACCTGGCCCTCGGCATCGAGAGGCCTGCCGGTGTCGTCGAGATCGTAGAAGCCACCCTTGGGATTGATCGAATCGTGCTGGAAGAAATCGAAAAGGCCATTTGCCTGCGCCAGCAGCCAGCTGCGGTGATAGGCGCGGCTTGTCCAGTTTCCAAGCGCGGCGTTGCCGATTGCGGGTGCCATGATACTCCTCCGATTTCGTGCACAAGCCTAGCAAAGGCCTATATAGACCTCGCGCGGGCCTGTCATCGGGCAAGGCTCGCAAAGCACGAAATTGACCGGCATATATTGACATAAAGATATCTTTATGTGATCTGGAAGTCTGGTCTTACGACGTCAAGGAGCCCTCCCGTGTTTTATACTCTCTTTGGTCCGGAAACGGGCAAGCGTGACGGCAGTGAAGTTTTCGCCGCTTTGAAGAAAGCCGCGAGCGAGCGCATCCTTGTTCTCGACGGCGCCATGGGCACGCAGATCCAGGGTCTCGGCTATGACGAAGACCAGTTCCGCGGAACCCGCTTCATCGGTTGCGCCTGCCATCAGAAGGGCAACAATGACCTTCTGATCCTGACCCAGCCGGATGCGATCGAAGAGATCCATTACAAATACGCCAAGGCCGGCGCCGATATCCTCGAGACCAATACCTTCTCCTCGACCCGCATCGCCCAGGCCGATTACCAGATGGAAGGCGCCGTCTACGACCTCAACAAGGAAGGTGCCGAGATCGTGCGCCGGGCAGCAATCCGCGCCGAGCGCGAGGACGGCCGCCGCCGCTTCGTCGCCGGCGCCATCGGCCCGACCAACCGTACTGCCTCGATCTCGCCCGACGTCAACAATCCCGGTTTCCGCGCCGTCACCTTCGACGATCTGCGTGACGCCTATGGCGAGCAGATCGACGGGCTGATCGACGGGGGCGCCGACATCATCCTGATCGAGACGATCTTCGACACGCTGAACGCCAAGGCGGCGATCTTTGCCTGCGAGGAGCGCTTCGCGGCCAAGGGCGTGCGCCTGCCGGTGATGATCTCCGGCACGATCACCGACCTGTCCGGCCGCACACTCTCCGGCCAGACGCCGTCGGCCTTCTGGAACTCGGTGCGCCATGCCAATCCCTTCACGATCGGGTTGAACTGCGCCCTCGGGGCTAACGCGATGCGCCCGCACCTGCAGGAGCTTTCGGGCGTTGCCGATACCTTTATCTGCGCCTATCCGAATGCCGGCCTGCCGAACGAGTTCGGCCAGTACGACGAAACGCCGGAGCTGATGGCGGCGCAGATCGACAGCTTCGCCCGTGAAGGCCTGGTCAACATCGTCGGCGGCTGCTGCGGCTCGACGCCGGAACATATCAGGGCGATCGCCGAGACGGTGGCGAAATACAAGCCGCGCCCGATTCCCGAGCATCGCCCGTTTATGTCGCTGTCGGGTCTCGAACCCTTCGAGCTGACCAAGGACATTCCTTTCGTCAATGTCGGCGAGCGCACCAACGTCACCGGCTCGGCAAAATTCCGCAAGCTGATCACCAATGCCGATTACACGGCGGCACTCGATGTCGCGCGCGACCAGGTCGAGAACGGTGCGCAGGTGATCGACATCAACATGGACGAGGGCCTGATCGATTCCGAAAAGGCGATGGTCGAGTTCCTCAACCTGATCGCCGCCGAGCCCGACATCGCCCGCGTGCCTGTGATGATCGACTCGTCGAAATTCTCGATCATCGAATCCGGCCTGAAGCGGGTGCAGGGCAAGCCGATCGTCAACTCGATCTCGCTGAAGGAAGGCGAGGAGAACTTCCTCGCCCAGGCGCGGCTCTTGCGCAATTATGGTGCGGCCGTCGTCGTCATGGCCTTCGACGAAACGGGACAGGCCGACAGCTATGAGCGCAAGGTGGAAATCTGCGAGCGCGCCTATAAGCTGCTGACTGAGAAGATCGGGTTCCCGCCCGAGGACATTATCTTCGACCCGAACATCTTCGCGGTCGCGACCGGCATCGAAGAGCACAATAATTACGGCGTCGACTTCATCGAGGCGACGCGGACGATCCGTCAGCGCATGCCGCTCGTGCATATCTCCGGCGGCGTCTCCAACCTGTCTTTCTCGTTCCGCGGCAACGAGCCGGTGCGCGAGGCGATGCATGCCGTGTTCCTCTACCACGCCATCCAGGCCGGCATGGACATGGGCATCGTCAATGCCGGCCAACTCGCCGTCTACGACAACATCGATCCCGAACTGCGCGAGGCCTGCGAGGACGTAGTGCTGAACCGCCGTGCCGACAGCACCGAACGGCTGCTCGAAGTGGCCGAGCGTTTCCGTGGTGCCGGGGCAAAGGAGGGTCGTGTCCAGGATCTCTCCTGGCGCGAATGGAGCGTTGAGAGGCGTCTCGAGCATGCGCTGGTCAACGGCATCACCGAATATATCGAGGCCGATACCGAGGAGGCGCGGCAGCAGGCCGCCCGGCCGCTGCACGTCATCGAAGGACCGCTGATGGCCGGCATGAACGTGGTCGGCGACCTGTTCGGCTCGGGCAAGATGTTCCTGCCGCAGGTGGTCAAGTCGGCGCGCGTCATGAAGCAGGCCGTTGCCGTCCTGCTTCCCTACATGGAAGAGGAAAAGCGCCTCACCGGTGGCGACGATCGTCAATCGGCCGGCAAGATCCTGATGGCGACCGTCAAGGGTGACGTGCACGATATCGGCAAGAATATCGTCGGCGTCGTGCTCGCTTGCAACAATTACGAGATCGTCGACCTTGGCGTCATGGTGCCGGCGACGAAGATCCTTGAAACGGCGATCGCCGAAAAGGTCGATGTCATCGGCCTTTCCGGTCTGATCACGCCGTCGCTCGACGAGATGGTGCATGTTGCGTCCGAGATGGAACGGCAGGGCTTCGAGATTCCGCTCCTGATCGGCGGCGCCACGACCAGCCGCGTGCATACGGCGGTGAAGATCCATCCTGGCTACAACAAGGGCCAGGCGGTCTACGTCACCGATGCGAGTCGCGCCGTCGGCGTCGTCTCGGCGCTGCTCTCGCCGGAAACGCGGCAGGGCTATGTCGACGATGTAAGAGCCGAATATGCCAAGGTGGCCGCCGCGCATGCCCGCAGCGAAGCGGAGAAGGTACGCCTGCCTCTGTCGCGGGCTCGCGAGAATGCGCATAAGGTCGATTGGTCGGCTTACAAGCCGACGAAGCCCGAGTTCTTCGGCACACGGGTGTTCGAGGATTACGATCTGGCCGAGCTTGCCAGATATATCGACTGGACGCCGTTCTTCCAGACCTGGGAACTGCGCGGCCGTTTCCCTGCCATTCTCGAAGACGAGAAGCAGGGCGAGGCGGCGCGTGCGCTCTGGGCCGATGCGCAGGCCATGCTCAAGAAGATCATCGACGAGAAGTGGTTCCGCCCGCGCGCCGTCATCGGCTTCTGGCCGGCCGGCGCCGTCGGCGACGACATCCGCCTGTTCACCGACGAAAGCCGCAGCAAGGAGCTTGCCACTTTCTATACGCTGCGCCAGCAGCTTTCGAAGCGGGACGGGCGGGCGAATGTGGCGCTGTCGGACTTCGTGGCGCCTGTCACGAGCGGCGTGCAGGATTATGTCGGCGGCTTCGTGGTGACGGCCGGTATCGAGGAAATCGCCATCGCCGAACGGTTCGAACGGTCGAATGACGACTATTCCTCGATCCTCGTCAAGGCGCTGGCCGACCGCTTCGCCGAAGCCTTTGCCGAGCGCATGCATGAGCAGGTGCGGCGCGAATATTGGGGCTATGCAAGAGACGAGCACCTCAGCAACGAGGATCTCATCGGCGAAGCCTATGCGGGCATCCGTCCGGCGCCCGGTTATCCCGCTCAGCCCGACCACACGGAAAAAGCAACGCTCTTCAAGCTGCTCGATGCGGAAAACGCCGCTGGCGTGAAGCTGACGGAGAGCTATGCGATGTGGCCCGGCTCATCGGTCTCCGGCATCTATATCGGCCACCCCGACTCCTATTATTTCGGCGTCGCCAAGGTGGAGCGCGACCAGGTGGAAGACTATGCCAAGCGTAAGGGCATGGAGGTTTCCGAAGTCGAGCGCTGGCTCGGGCCGGTGCTGAACTATGTGCCGCGCAAGACGGACGAGGAGATCGACGACGCGGCGTAGAGATGCGTTCGCCGTTCTTAATGTGATGAATCAAGAAACAATGAAGGCGGAAAGTGATTCACTTTCCGGCTTCATGCTTTTGATATGGCTTGATAATATCCGTGGTCAGACTGTTTGAATTCGATAGCGGATTTGAGCGCGGCATGTTATCCTTAGCCAAGTTAGCTAATGAGGGCTGCGATGCAAGTGACCATTCATGCCGCAAAGACCAATCTGTCGAAATTGATCGATGCCGCCCTTTCTGGTGAGGAAGTGGTGATCGCCAAGGGACGCAAGCCTGTCGTGAAGATTATTCCGATTGTGCAGTCTTCCTTCAAGATCGGTCTGCTCAAAGGGCAGGTTGCTGGAGATGGGCCGGACTTTTTTGAGCCCATTGACGAAAGTGAAGTCGCGGCCTGGGAAGGAATCGAGTGAATTCGCTTCTGCTCGACACCCATGCCTGGGCATGGTCGTTGACCGGCGACAAGCGGCTCTCGGCCAAGGCGATCGCTCTGATTGAAAAGGCTGAGACCATTCTTGTCAGTCCAATATCCCTGTTTGAAATCGGGCAGAAAGTGCGTGTCGGCAAATGGCCGGAGATGCAGCCTTTCGTCGGCCGGCTGCCGGACTTACTGCAGGAGCAGGGCGCCATTGCAGCAGCATTGACCCCGGATGTCTGTCTGGCGGCAGCCATGATGGACTGGGCGCACCGTGATCCGTTCGACAGGTTTCTCGCTGCGACTGCCATAGAGAATGGGATACCGATCATTTCCGCCGACACGATTTTCGATGAACTCGCCGGAAATCAGCTTTGGATTGCCCGCTTCTGGTAGGCCTTATGTCACCCCGATCGTCAGCTCGGCCACGAAGTCATAAGCGTCGCCGCGATAGAGCGAGCGGGTGAATTCGACGGCGCGGCCGGAGCCGAGATAGGAGATGCGTTCGATCGACAGGCCGGCCGCACCCACGGAGACGCCGAGAAGCTGGGCATCGGCTTCCTTCATATTGGTCGCCGAAATGCGCTGGACGGCGCGGACCGGACGGACGTTGAGGCGTTCGAGTTCGGCGTAGAGCGAATTGGTGACGGCGGAGGGATCGGGGAGGAATTCGCCGGAGACGCTGGCGTTCTCGATCGCCAGCGGCTGGTCGTCGGCGATGCGCAGGCGCGAGAGGCGCGAAACCTTCAAGCCGGCGGCGAGGCCAAGGATCATCATCTCGTCGGGTGAGGGGGTGTGGATGCCCTTATGCAGCCATTCCGAGCGGGAGGACATGCCGCGGCGCGCCATGTCTTCGGTGAAAGAGGTGAGCTGCGACAGGCGCTGCTCGACCCTGGAGACCGGCTTGGCGACAAAGGTGCCCGAGCCGTGGCGGCGCACCAGCAGGCCGTCGGCGACGAGTTCGTCGATCGCCTTGCGCACGGTGACCCGGCTGACGGCGGCAAGTTCGGCGATGTCGCGCTCCGGCGGGAGCGCGTCGCCGTGACCAAGCGTGCCGGCGCGCACGGCCTCTTCGAGCGTGCGGCGCAGCTTGACGTAGAGCGGGCCGGTCCCGGCCGCCTGCAGGCGTTCCAGGGAGAGGATTGTGGCGAGATCGTCGGTCATGCCGCACCTCGCTGTCGCTCGTTCAGGAGCTTGACCGCAAGTTCCACCGCGCCGTGAAGGGCATCGTTTTTCGGTTTGGCAAGCAGCTGTCTGTAGCGTTGGGGAAGCCAGGGCTCATAGGCTTCCGCAAGACCGCCAAGCAGGCAGATTGACGGGCATCCGGGCCAGAGCAGCGCTTCAAGGCTTTCGCCGATCGCCGTTGCCGCGTCCGTGACGATGCCGACCGCGACCGCATCGCCGCTCGTTGCATGTTCGAAGACAACAGGTGCATAACGGGCAAAATCCGTCGGTCTTGCCGAATGCGCAAATTCGACGATGCGCTCGGGATCATCGCCATATTCCGCCAGGATCGCCTCAGTCATCGGCGATGCCGGGCGCACGCCGTCATGGGCGAGCAGCGATCGTTCCATCAGGTCGCGGCCCAGGCGAGCGCCGCTTGCCTGGTCGCCAACGACGAAGCCCCAGCCGCCGATGCCGTTCAGCCGACCATCTTTCCGGGCGTTATAGACCGAGCCGGTGCCGAAGGCGCCGACGATGCCGTCGGCATCGCCGAGCGCGCCCTGCAGGGCGATCAGCGCGTCGGTAACAACGCGGCCTTCGGCAAAGGGCAGGGCCTTTTCGATTCGCTGGCCATAATCCGTGACATTAGCGCCGGCGACGCCGACGACCGCTGCGACGGAGGAAATGGTTTCCGCGGCGACCCCAGCATCAATGAGTGCCAGCCGGGCGGATTCGGCAATATTGAGAAGAGAGTTTTCCAGATCGGACAGAATATTGGCCGGGCCTGATTTGCCGCGGCCAATGATAGTGCCGTTTCTGTCCGCGACCGCGGCCCGGCAGCTCGTCCCGCCGCCATCTATGCCGATTGCAAGCTCTGTCATCGGACCTCCGAATACGCCGTTCCCACCTGTTTTTCATACAATACCAAAAAAATACCATTTACCAAGTGGGAACGGTGGAGAAATTGCACCTTTTTATCCATTTGATTTTCCTTGATAAAAATTTTTAATGAAACCTTTGGGGCCAAAAAGTTAAAATTCGTCTGGACAATTGGTATTTTTTTGGCCTTAATTCGGTAAAAGGGAACAGCGTTTCGAAGCCCACGAAAACCGGCAGCAAAATGAAGCCGGAACCGCTTCGAGGATGACTGCCAGAATGCCAGCGGCCCTGTCGGGCCGACGATGGAATTCAGGCATCCATCGGCTTTCCCATTATTTTCAGCGCGTCCGGTGCGGGTCACCGATAAGCGCGCAGTCCGGCCGCAGGCGATCCGCTTTCGGTCCATCGAGCTTTCGGGGCCGGCTTCGCTGGCGGCCCTCCAAGGGGCATTGGGTGTTTCCTCAGACACGTCAATTGCTTGTTTCAGATCGAAAACGGCGCCTTCGGCGCTAAAAACAGGAGAGGGAAATGAAAAACACTGCTCTGAAAAGCTTGCTGCTTGCCTCAAGCCTGCTGACGCCGGCAGGTCTCGTCCATGCCGCCGACGTCACGCTGACCGTCGAAAGCTGGCGTAACGACGACCTCCAGATCTGGCAGGAGAAGATCATTCCGGCGTTCGAAGCGAAAAACCCGGGCATCAAGGTCGTCTTCTCGCCGACCGCGCCGACCGAATACAACGCGTCGCTGAACGCCAAGCTCGATGCCGGCTCCGCAGGCGACATCATCACCTGCCGCCCGTTCGACGCCTCGCTCGAACTCTTCAACAAGAAGCAGCTCGTCGACATCACCAGCCTGCCGGGCATGGAGAATTTCTCTCCGGTCGCCAAGGCCGCCTGGACGACCGACGACGGCAAGTCGACCTTCTGCGTGCCGATGGCTTCGGTCATCCACGGCTTCATCTACAACAAGGATGCCTTCGACAAGCTCGGCATCTCTGTGCCGAAGACGCAGGACGAGTTCTACGCAGCCCTCGACAAGATCAAGGCCGATGGCACCTATATTCCGCTCGCCATGGGCACGAAGGATCTCTGGGAAGCCGCCACCATGGGCTACCAGAACATCGGCCCGAATTACTGGAAGGGTGAAGAAGGCCGCGCAGCCCTGATCGCAGGCAAGCAGAAGCTGACCGATCCCGAATGGGTCAAGCCCTATGAAGAGCTTGCCAAGTGGAAGCCCTATCTCGGCGACGGTTTCGAAGCCCAGACCTATTCCGACAGCCAGAACCTCTTCACGCTCGGCCGCGCCGCCATCTACCCGGCCGGTTCCTGGGAAATCGCGCTCTTCAACACGCAGGCGCAATTTAAGATGGGCGCCTTCCCGCCGCCGGTTCCGAAGGCCGGCGATCAGGGTTATATCTCCGACCATCCGGATATCGGCGTCGCCCTGAACGCGAAGAGCACGCATGCCGAGGAAGCCAAGAAGTTCCTGAGCTGGGTGGCTTCGCCCGAGTTCGCCGATATTTATGCCAACGCGTTGCCAGGCTTCTTCAGCCTGAACTCTAACCCGGTGAAGATGTCCGATCCGCTGGCTCAGGAGTTCGTCTCCTGGCGCGGCCCGTACAAGTCGACCGTGCGCTCGACCTACCAGATCCTGTCGCGCGGTACGCCGAACCTCGAAAACGAGACCTGGGTCGAATCGGCCAACGTGATCAACGGCACGGATACGCCGCAGGTCGCCGCCGAGAAGCTGCAGAAGGGCCTCGACAGCTGGTACAAGCCGGCCAAATGATGTGACGAGGGGCGGCGTTTGCCGCCCCTCGTCCGGCCTGCCGGCCACCTTCTCCCCGCTTGCGGGGAGAAGGAGACTCACAGCGACCTCCCAGCCCGATAGAGCTTCTCAGCAGGGCGTTCCCTCTCTTCCCGGGCGGCAGAGAGTTGGCGGTGAGGCGCAACGTTTTTCATCTGCGCTGCGCCTTGCGGCCAGTCGACAAGAACAGGCAAAAGCCATGAGCGAAACCGACAACGTGGCCGATATCGTCCCGATCAAGCGCCCGGTGCGCTGGCACATTTTCGTCTTCATGCTGCCGGCCGTGATCGTCTATTCCGCCGTCATGGTGCTGCCGCTGATCGAAACGCTGAGGCTCTCGCTCTACAATACGGTCGACGGTCAGCCGGCCTTCGTCGGCCTGGCGAATTTCAAGGTGCTGTTCGGCGATCCGCGCTGGGCGCATGATTTCTGGAACGCACTCGTCAACAATGTCGTCTTCTTCGCCATCCACATGTGCGTGCAGAACCCGATCGGCATTGCGCTTGCAGCCCTGCTTTCGGTGCCGAAGCTGCGGGGCGTCGCCTTCTACCGCACGGCGATATTCCTGCCGACGCTGCTCTCCTTTGTCATCGTCGGCTTCATCTGGAAGCTGATCCTGTCGCCGATCTGGGGTGTGGCGCCCTGGATGCTCGATCTCATTGGACTGAAATTCCTGTTTGCGCCGTGGCTCGGCAAGCCGGGTTCGGCGCTAATTGCCGTGTCGCTGATCTCCAATTGGCAATATATCGGCATTCCGATGATGCTGATCTATGCAGCGCTGCTTAGCATTCCCGAAGAGGTGATCGAGGCTGCCGAATGCGACGGTATTACCGGCTGGGCCCAGTTCTGGAAGATCAAGCTGCCGCTCATCCTGCCGGCGATCGGCATCATTTCGATCCTGACCTTCGTCGGCAATTTCAATGCCTTCGACCTGATCTACACCGTGCAGGGGGCGCTTGCCGGGCCTGACATGTCGACCGATATTCTCGGCACGCTGCTCTACCGCACATTCTTCGGTTTCCAGCTGCAGCTCGGCGACCGCTCAATGGGTGCGACGATTGCGACCGTGATGTTCCTCATCATTCTCGCCGGCGTTTCGCTTTATCTCTTCGTCATCCAGCGACGCATGCGTCGCTACCAGTTCTGAGGAGCACGCATGTCTAAGGCACGCACATCTCCCATCCGCACCGGCCTCGTGCATCTGGCGCTCGGCGCCTATACGCTGGTCGCGCTGTTTCCGGTGTTCCTGACCATCGTCAATTCATTCAAGGATCGCAACTCGATCTTCCGCGAACCGCTGATGATCCCGACGCCGTCGACCTTCAGCCTCGTCGGCTATCAGACGGTGCTGGGGCAGGGCGATTTCGCCACCTATTTCCAGAACAGCTTCGTCGTGACTGTTGTCTCGATCCTGCTGGTGCTGCTGTTCGGCGCCATGGCCGCCTTCGCTCTGTCTGAATATCGCTTCCGCGGCAATCTGCTGCTCGGGCTCTACATGGCGATTGGCATCATGATCCCGATCCGCCTCGGCACGGTGGCGATCTTGCAGGGCATGGTGGCGGCCGGCCTCGTCAATACGCTGACGGCACTCGTTCTCGTCTATACCGCCCAAGGCATACCGCTCGCGATCTTCATCCTGTCGGAATTCATGCGCACGGTTTCGGACGATCTGAAGAATGCCGGGCGGATCGATGGCCTGTCCGAATATGCGATCTTCTTCCGCCTGGTGCTGCCGCTGGTGCGCCCGGCCATGGCGACGGTCGCCGTCTTCACGATGATCCCGATCTGGAACGACCTCTGGTTCCCGCTGATCCTGGCGCCGGCCGAAAGCACCAAGACGGTGACGCTCGGCTCGCAGATTTTCATCGGTCAGTTCGTCACCAACTGGAATGCGGTGCTGGCGGCGCTCTCGCTCGCGATTCTGCCTATCCTGATCCTCTACGTCATCTTCTCGCGCCAGCTGATCCGCGGCATCACCTCGGGAGCCGTCAAATGAGCCAGGAGAAACCGATCCGCGTCCTCGTTGCCGGACTGGGAAATATGGGCCGCAGCCACGCGCTCGCCTATCACAACAATCCCGGTTTCGAAATCGTCGGTCTCGTCAACCGCTCGACGCCGGCGCTGGAGCCCGAACTGCGGGGCTATACCATTCACCCCGACTTTGCGACGGCGCTTGCCGAACTGAAGCCGGACCTCTGCTCGATCAACACCTATTCCGACAGCCATGCCGATTATGCCATCGCCGCCTTCGAGGCCGGTTGTCATGTCTTCGTGGAAAAGCCGCTGGCGACCACCGTCGCCGATGCCGAGCGGGTCGTTGCGGCAGCGGAGAAGGCGGGGCGCAAGCTGGTGATCGGCTATATCCTCCGCCATCATCCGTCCTGGATGAAGCTGATCGAGGAGGCGCGCAAACTCGGCCCGCCTTACGTCTTCCGCATGAACCTCAACCAGCAGTCCAGCGGTCCGACCTGGGCGACGCACAAGTCGCTGATGCGCACGACTTCGCCGATCGTCGATTGCGGCGTGCATTATGTCGACGTGATGTGCCAGATCACCGACGCCAGGGCCATCGAGGTGCGCGGCATGGGGCTGCGCCTCTCTGATGAGATCGCCGCCGACATGTATAATTACGGTCAGCTGCAGGTGCTCTTCGAGGACGGTTCGGTCGGCTGGTACGAGGCCGGCTGGGGGCCGATGATCTCGGAGACCGCCTTCTTCGTGAAAGACGTGATGTCGCCGAAGGGGGCGGTGTCGATCGTCATGGATCCGAACGCCAAGTCCGACGACATCGATACGCACACTAAGACCTCGGTGATCCGTCTGCATACGGCCGAAACCGGCCCGGACGCCAAGTTCATCCGGCCCGACCAGGACATGAGGATGACGGGCGAGCCCGGTCATCAGGCGCTTTGCGACCTGGAACAGGCCTTCATGCTGAGGGCGATCCGCGAGGATCTGAACCTCGATCGCCATATGGCGGATGCGGTGGCGTCGCTGCGCATCTGCCTTGCCGCCGATGAGAGCGTGCGTACCGGCCAGCCGGTCAGATTGTAAGGGAAAAATAGTGGGATCGCTTCAACTCAAATCCATCCGCAAGACCTACGGCACGCATGAGGTGCTCAAAGGCATCGACCTCGAGGTCAAGGACGGCGAATTCGTCATCTTCGTCGGGCCGTCGGGCTGCGGGAAGTCGACGCTCTTGCGCAGCATCGCCGGCCTCGAAGACGTGACCTCGGGCGCCGTCGTCATCAACGGCCGCGACGAGACGCTGACGCCGCCGGCCAAGCGCGGCATCGCCATGGTGTTCCAGTCCTATGCGCTCTATCCGCACCTGACGGTCAAGGACAATATGGGGCTTGGGCTCAAGCAGGCAGGCACCGCCAAGGACGAGATCGACAAGCGCGTCGGCAAGGCATCCGGCATGCTGTCGCTCGCGCCTTACCTCGCACGCCGACCGGCCGAGCTTTCCGGCGGCCAACGCCAGCGCGTCGCCATCGGCCGCGCCATAGTGCGCGAACCGGAACTCTTCCTGTTCGACGAGCCGCTGTCGAACCTCGATGCGGCGCTGCGCGTCCAGACCCGGCTTGAAATCGCCCGGCTGCACCGCGGCCTGAAGGCGACAATGATCTACGTCACCCACGACCAGGTCGAGGCGATGACGCTTGCCGATAAGATCGTCGTGCTGAATGCCGGCGCGATCGAGCAGATCGGCTCGCCGATGGAGCTTTACAACCGTCCGGCCAATGTCTTCGTTGCCGGCTTTATCGGCTCGCCGCAGATGAATTTTATCGCGGGCGAAAAGGTGGGCGATCACAGCGCCAAGACGATCGGGGTACGGCCGGAACATATGACGCTGTCGCGCGAGGAGGGGACGTGGGGTGCGAAGGTCGTGCATGTCGAGCATCTCGGCGCCGACACGATCATCTATCTCGAATCCGAGCAGTGCGGCCTGCTGACGGCGCGCCTTTTCGGCGAACATCAGTACGAGCCGGACGAAATCGTTTACGCGACGCCAGACCAGGCGCGCGTGCATCGCTTCGATGCGGACGACCGGGCGATCCGCTGAACGAATCCATTATCGAAAAAATAAAGGGCGCCGTTTTGCGGCGCCTTTTGCATAAGCGGTATCCCGCAACATCAATCGCTGATGACGAGCAAGTCGGCCGCCATGAAGCGCAGCGTCACGGTTTCTCCGGCCTGCGGCGGGGTGACGCCCGGGCTGTTGAACATATCGAAGGAGATGACGTTGCCGCCGACATTCATGCGGGTGCGGATGACCGAACCGAGGAAGTGAGCTGAGACGACCTGGCCGGTCAGTGCCGTATCGCTTCTGGCGGTGTCGGAGAGGGAGCCGGCTTCCGGGCGCAGCGCCAACGAGATGGTCTCGCCGGCCTTGTGGGCTGCGACGGACTGCTTCAGCGTGATCTTTTGATCGCCGATCTGGATGAGATTGATATCCGGATTGACGACCTTGGCCTCGATCAGATTCAGCGTGCCGACGAAGGAGGCGACGAAGCGCGTGGCCGGCTTGTTGTAGATCTCGAAGGGCGAGCCGATCTGATCGGCCTTGCCGGCGTTCATGACGACAATGCGATCGGAGATCGACAGCGCCTCTTCCTGGTCGTGGGTGACGAAGACGGTGGTAATGCCGAGCTGCTGCTGGATCTGGCGGATCTCCTCGCGCAGCGACACGCGAATTTTGGCATCGAGGGCGGAGAGGGGCTCGTCGAGAAGCAGCACCTGCGGTTTGACGGCGAGCGCGCGGGCAAGTGCGACGCGCTGCTGCTGGCCGCCCGACAGTTGATAGGGATAACGGTCGGCGAGATGATCAAGCTTGATCAGGCCGAGCATTTCCTTGACGCGGGCGTCGATCTCGGGCTTCGGCGCGCCGGCGACCTTGAGGCCGAAGGCGACATTGTCGTGCACGGACATGTTGGGAAAAAGGGCGTAGGCCTGGAAGACCATGCCGATATTGCGCTGGTTCGGCTTGAGCGCGCTCTGGTCCTTGCCGTTGATGATCAGCGTGCCGCCGGTGGGGGTTTCGAAGCCGGCGATCATGCGCAGGACGGTCGTCTTGCCGCAGCCCGACGGCCCGAGGAAGGAGATGAATTCGCCCTTCTCGATGTTCATGTTGAAATTCTTGACGACCTGGACCGCGCCGAAGGACTTCTGGATGTTGTTCAGTGTGAGAAAAGACATGAGCCGGTTACCTTAAGCCTTTGCCGGGCGGGCTTTGCCGAAGCGGGAAACGAGGTTGAGCAGGCCCATGCTGAGCCAGGTGATCGAGAAAGCGATGACGGCGAGCGCCGAAGGCTCATAGGCCTTGTTGGCGCCGACGAGCTGCAAATAGGGGCCAAAGGCCGGGCGGTTGAGCAGGGCGGCGAAGGTGAATTCGCCCATGACGATCGCAAGCGTGATGAAGGCGCCGGAGAGTACGCCGCTCATCACGTTCGGGAAGATGCAGCGGAACATTATGGTCGTCCAGCGGGCGCCGAGGCTTTCGGCCGCCTCCGTCAGCGTGCGGACATCGATGGCGCGCATGGCGGTATCGACTGCGCGGTACATGTAGGGCAGGGACAGCGTGATATAGGAAAAGACCAGCAGGGCATTGGTCCCTGTCGTCGAACCCGTCAGCGGCAAGTAGGATGACGAATTATACATTCTGAGGTAGCCGAAGACGATGACGATCGCCGGAATGACGAGCGGCAGCAGCGTGATGAACTCGACGACGGGACGCATCTGCGGCAGGCGCAGCCGCACCCAATAGGCCGTCGGCACCACGAGCAGCATGCCGAAGACGATGGTGAGCAACGCCATCAGCATGGAATAGCCGAAGGTCTCGCGGAACTGAATGTCCGAGAAGACCGATTGATAGGCGTCGAGGCTGTATTCGCCGCGGCGCATACGCAGCGAAAATTCGATGGTGCCGATCAGTGGGATGATGAAATAGGATGCGCCGAGAATGATGGCGATCCAGGCTCCGAGACGTTGTGTTTTCATTTCTGCCACCGCTCGGCGCGCATGCGCAGCATGAGATAAAGGATGTTGGATACGCCTGTGATGACGATCATGCCGAGAGCGATGGCGTAACCGAGGTTGGCATTGTGCAGAACGTCTCCGCGGATCTGCGCGTAGAGCAGGATCGGCACGATGTTCAGCGAACTGCCGGTCAGCGCGAAGGCGGTGGCGATGGCGCCGAAGGCGTTGGCGAAGAGCAGCAGAGTCGTGCCGAGCAGGCTCGGCCAGAGGATCGGCAGGGCGACCATCGTCCAATATTGGCGGTTGGTGGCGCCGAGGATTTGCGATGCTTCGCGCCATTCCTTCTTCATGCCGTCGAGCGCCGGCGTCAGGATCAGCACCATCAGCGGGATCTGGAAATACATGTAGGTGATGGTGAGGCCGAGGAAAGACAGCAGGTTGAAACCTGTGCCATAGAGATTGAAGCCGAACCATTCCCGCAGGAAAACCGTCACGAGCCCGGTGCGGCCAAGTGTTGCGAGAAAGGCGAAGGCGAGCGGCACGCCGGCGAAATTCGAGGCGACGCCGGAGAAGGTCAGAAGCGTCGAGCGCACCGAGGCGGGCAGACCGCCGAGCACGACGGCCCAGGCGAGGAAGAAGCCGATCAGCGCGCCGCCGAGGGCGGAGGCGACGGAGACGCGAATACTGATCCAGTAGGCACTGATAATGGATGGAGTGAAGAGATCGCCGATATTCTTCAGCGTGAAATCGCCCTCGGGCGTCAGGAACGCGCCGGCCACGAGATAAAGCGTGGGGATGATCAGGAACAGCAGGGAAAAAATAATGAAGGGTGCAATACCCAGCCAGTCGATCACGCGGTCTTTGTTGATCAAGGGGGCGCTGCTTACCATCGGTGTTGAAACGGTACTCATGGAAAGCTCATCCTGGGGCGTCGGAGTGAGAAAGCCTCCCCGCCTTTTGGGCGGGGAGGCAGGATCGGAGATTACTTGACGGCTGCGCCGACGACGGAATCCCAGTTCTTGGTGATGGCTTCCTTGCCGGCAGCCTGTTCTTCGAGCGTCGGGAAGACAGCCTTTTCATAGGCTGCTGCCGGCGGCAGCTTGTCGAGCAGGTCCTTCGGGATCTTGTTGTTCTTGGCAAGATCGTTGAAGCGGATCGGGTGGCAATAGCCCTTCAGCCAGCCGAGCTGACCTTCGTCGGAATATAGGTATTCCATCCAGAGCTTGGCAGCGTTCGGGTGCGGAGCGAATGCGGAGATTGCCTGCACGTAGACGCCGGCAACGACGCCGGTCTTCGGAACGACGACTTCGAACGGAGGATTGCCCTTCAGGCTTTCACCCCACGAAAGTGCGTTGTAGTCCCAGGCGACAATGATCGGCGTGGAGCCCTGCGCGAAGGGCGCAGCCTTGCCGACGACCGGCACGAAGTTGCCGGCCTTGTTGAGTTCGGCGAAGAACTTCAGGCCTTCTTCGCCTGCCTTGGCTGCATCACCGCCGGACACGGAAAGGCCAGCGGCATACACGCCCTGGACGGCCTGGTTGGCCGTGCGCGGGTCGCCGGCGAGTGCGACGGTATTTGCATAGTCGCTCTTCTTCAGGTCTGCCCAGTCTGCCGGCGATTCCTTGACGAGATCCTTATTCACGAGGAACGAGAGAACGCCGTAATAGTCGCCGTACCAGTAGCCTTCGGAATCTTTTGCGGAATCCGGGATGGAGTCCCAGGTGGAGACCTTGTAGGGCTGGATCAGGCCGTCCTTCTTGGCGGACGGGCCGAAGGAGAGGCCGACGTCGATGACATCGGGAGCCTGTGGGCCGGTGTTGCCCTTGTTGGCCTTGATGGCTTCGATTTCGTCGCCCGAACCGGCATCCGGGTTCAGCTCGTTGACCTCGAGACCATACTTGGCCTTGAAGCCGGCAATGACGTCGCCGTAGCCGCACCAGTCATGCGGAAGGGCGATCGTGGTCAGCGTGCCTTCCTTTTTGGCGGCGGCGATGAGTTCAGCGCTCGGTTCTGCGGCGGCAATCGCGGTCGAAGCCACGATCATCGCAGTAGAAAGCGACAGCAGTCGAGAAAGATTAGAGATCACTGTTGTTCTCCTTCGGGTTTTCAGTGTCTGGCGATGCTGTTAATCAGCTTACATGAAGCTTGTGTGACGGTTGGATGACGTTAATTTTGCCGGAATAGCAGGCGCTTTTGACAGATGTTTCATTTGCGACTGCATTGCTCACTTCCGCCAAATCCGTCATTGTTTTCCCTCTCTTTTATTCTTGTCCTCCTAACCGGGTTTGCGAAAAAGCTTGGTCTGTTCGAACAGGCCTTCCAGGGTCTTCATGCGTTCCTTCGTCTCATCCCAGGTGGAATTCTGAACGGCCTCGATCAGCGCCTCGACGATGAAAAGAGTGACGACGGACGAATCCCAGGCTGAGGGCGCCTCGATCCGCACACGGAAGGCATGCCTTGCCAGCTTAGCGGCGGGCGAGCCCCACTGGTCGGTGAAGACGACGATTTCGGCGCCGCGCTTGCGGGCTGCGGTCGCAAGGCTGACCATTTCCTGCTCATAGCGGCGGATGTCGAAGATGATCAGGATGTCGCCGGCATTCATGTTGAGGGCATATTGCGGCCAGCTGCTGGAATTGGAGGACAGCAGCGTCGTGGCAGGTCGGATGACCTGCATATGCGTGAAGAAATATTCGGCAAGGGCGCCGGTGATGCGGCCACCGACAAAGTAGAGGCCGCGCTTGCGGTCCGACAGCAGCGAGGCGACGCTGTCGAAGGTCGCGGTGTCGAGATCGGTCAGCGTCTGACGCAGATTGCCCATGATGGCATCGGCGAAACGGTTGAGGATATGGGTTCCCGGTGCATTCTGCGCCCAGCGATCGTGCTTGGCAATTGGGTTGGAGATCGTCGCTTCGACCTCCAGATGCAGGTGCGCCTGAAAATCCGGATAGCCTTTGAAGCCGAGCTTCTGCACCATGCGCACGACGGTCGGCGTGGACACGCCGGCATTCTCGGCGATGGTGGTAATACTGCCGAGGCCGGACACCGGATAATTGTCGAGAAGGCTTTCAGCCAATTGTTTTTCGGCGCGCGTCAACAGCCCGAAATGCGAGTGTATGACGTCCGAAACCGTCTTTGACGCAACTGTCACCTAATCTTGCTCCCCGGGATGGTCTAGCGCCACTTTCCCAACCAAAGTTAACAACGCTGTCATAATCCATGTCAACCGGTGTCATGAAAAGAATTTTTCAGAGGATGCTTGACAGTGATCGAAACCTGAAGAATTCTTTTCTTATAACATTTTATTAATGGATAGGAGTGGCGCCTTTGGTGCTGGCCCGGCCCAAAATCCTCAGCGAAGCGGACGGTAACTGCGTCGGGGTCGAGCGCGTCGGCGGCCAGAGCCCGGTGTTGCTCGTCTGCGAGCACGCTTCCAACGCGCTTCCTGCCCGCTTCGGCGATCTCGGTTTGCCGAGCGAAGCGCTGTCGAGCCACATTGCGTGGGACCCCGGCGCGCTCGCCGTTGCCCGCGTCATATCGCAAGCACTCGACGCAACGCTCGTCTACCAGCGCTTCTCCCGACTCATCTACGACTGCAATCGGCCGCCGAGTTCACCCGGCGCCATGCCGGAGACCAGCGAAATCTATGCCATTCCCGGCAACAAAGATTTGACCGCCGAAGAACGCCTGGCGCGCACCGATGCGCTCTACGTGCCTTTTCACGACGCCATTCGCGAGCTGATCCGCGATCGCCGGGCGAGGGGGCAGGACAGCATTATCGTGACGATGCACAGCTTCACGCCGGTCTATCACGGCCGGCAACGCGCCGTCGAACTTGGCATACTGCACGACGAAGACAGCCGGCTCGCCGACCGCATGCTGGATGCTGCGGCTGAAGCGCCGCTCTACAGGACTGAACGCAACCAGCCTTACGGTCCGGAGGACGGCGTGACCCACACGCTGATCCTGCAAGGGCTTTCGAACGGCTTGCGCAATGTGATGATCGAGGTCCGCAACGACCTCATCGCAGACGATGGCGGCCAAAGGGTCATGGCCGACTACTTGACAGGACTTCTCCAGCACAGCCTGGAAGCCTGAATAAAAAAGAAGACCCGAGGGAGCAGTTTATCTGCGGACGTCCGTACGGCGAAAATGTCGCGGACAATTGGCACTGAACCGGCCCGCAATCCCGCGGCCGATCGTGAACAGGGGGAAGTCATGTCGGATTATACCGATCTGGACAAAAAGCAGGATGTGCACATCCTGCATTCGATGGGCTATGCCCAGGAACTCGAGCGGCGAATGAGTTCATTCTCGAATTTCGCCGTATCGTTCTCCATCATCTGCATTCTCTCCGGCGGCATCAATTCGCTTGCGCAGGCGACCGCGGGCGCCGGCGGAGCCGCGATCGGCGTCGGCTGGCCTGTTGGATGCTTCATCTCGCTCGTCTTCGCCGTCGCCATGGCGCAGATCAGCTCGGCCTATCCGACGGCGGGCGGCCTCTATCACTGGGGCTCGATCCTCGGCAACCGCTTCACCGGCTGGCTAACCGCGTGGTTCAACCTGCTCGGCCTCGTCACCGTGCTCGGCGCCATCAATGTCGGCACCTATTATTTCTTCATGGGCTCCTTCGGCACCACCTATCTCGGACTGACGGACACCACGACGGTGCGCATCGTCTTCCTCGTGGTCATCACCGGCGCGCAGGCGCTCGTGAACCACATGGGTATCGGCCTGACCGCGAAGCTGACCGATTTTTCGGGTTATCTGATCTTCGCGACTTCGATCGCGCTGGCGGTCGTCTGCCTGCTGGCGGCGCCTTCCTATGAGTTCGGCCGTCTCTTCACCTTTGCCAACTATTCCGGCGAAGTCGGCGGTAACGTCTGGCCGTCCACCTCGGGCACCTGGGTCTTCCTGCTCGGCCTGCTTCTGCCGATCTACACCATCACCGGTTATGACGCCTCGGCGCATACGTCGGAAGAGACGGTCAAGGCAGCCGAGTCGGTGCCGCGCGGCATGGTCGCCTCGGTCCTGTGGTCGGCGCTGTTCGGCTATATCATGCTGTGCGCCTTCGTCCTCATGCTGCCGAATATGGACGATGCGGCCAAGCAGGGCTGGAACGTGTTCTTCTGGGCGATGGATAGCCAGGTGAACCCGATCGTCAAGGACATCCTCTATCTGGCGATCCTCGTCAGCCAGTGGCTGTGTGGCCTTGCGACCGTCACTTCGGTCTCTCGCATGATCTTCGCCTTCTCGCGTGACGGCGGACTGCCGGCCTCCAAGGCACTGTCGAAGGTCAGCCCACAGTACCGCACGCCGGTAGCTGCGATCTGGACCGGCTCGATCCTGTCGGTGCTGTTCGTCTGGGGCTCCTCCCTCGTATCGATCGGCGACACGCCGGTTTACACGATCGTCGTCTCGTGCACGGTCATCTTCCTGTTCTTCTCCTTCGCGATCCCGATCACGCTCGGCCTCTTCGCCTGGGGCACTTCGAAGTGGGACAAGATGGGTCCGTGGAACCTCGGCGAAGGTGTCTTCAAGCTCTTTGCCGTGCTCTCGATCATTGCGATGATCCTGATCTTCATTCTCGGCATCCAGCCGCCGAATGAATGGGCGCTCTATATCACCGTCGGTTTCCTCGTGGTCACCGCGATCGTCTGGTTCGGTTTCGAGAGCCGGCGCTTCAAGGGGCCGCCGATCGGTGCCGACGTGGCGAAGCGCCAGGCCGAAATCGCGGCAGCAGAAGCGGCCGTCGGCGAAAGCGGCGAACGTTAAGCATCGAGGCTTCCTCTCAAATGGCGGGGCCGCGTCCGGCGGCCCCATCACCGGCTCAACGAAAAGGCATCAGGCCATCACCCGGCCAATCGCATGCGATTTCGTTGCCCCGATTTTCTCAATTTCAATGTCAGGCGGATCAATCATGAGCAGCTACACAATCGACGATCTCAGGAAGGATGTTGCCGAAGGGCGCATCGATACGGTTCTGGCCTGCCAGGTGGACATGCAGGGCCGGCTGATGGGCAAGCGCTTCCAGGCTGAATATTTCGTCGAAAGCGCCTGGAAGGAAACGCACAGTTGCAACTACCTGATCGCCACCGACATGGAGATGGAGACCGTCTCCGGCTACAAGGCGACGAGCTGGGAGAAGGGGTACGGCGACTATACGATGAAGCCGGATCTTTCGACGCTGCGCCGCATTCCATGGCTCGAAGGCACGGCGCTCGTGCTCTGCGACGTGCTCGACCATCATACGCATGAGGAAGTGGCCCATTCGCCGCGCGCAATCCTGAAGAGGCAGGTGAAGCGCCTCGAGGACATGGGCATGAAGGCCTATATGGCCTCGGAGCTGGAATTCTTCCTGTTCGACCAGAGCTATGAGGCGGCGCATGCATCGGGTTACCGGAATCTGAAGCTCGCCAGCGCCTATAACGAGGATTACCACATCTTCCAGACCACCAAGGAGGAAGAGGTGATGCGGGCGATCCGCACCGGGCTGCAGGGCGCCGGCATCCCGGTCGAAAACTCCAAGGGCGAGGCTTCGGCCGGCCAGGAGGAAATCAATGTGCGCTATGCCGATGCACTCGCCATGGCCGACCGGCACGCGATCATCAAGAACGGCTGCAAGGAAATCGCCTGGTCGAAAGGCAAGGCCATCACTTTCCTCGCCAAGTGGAACTACAATGCCGCCGGCAGCTCCTCGCATATCCATCAGTCGCTCTGGAGCCTCGAGGAGAAGCCGCTGTTCTTCGATCATGCCGGCAAATACGGCATGTCGCCGCTGATGCACAATTACGTTGCCGGGCTTCTCGCCCATGCAAGCGAGATCACCTATTTCCTGGCGCCCTACATCAATTCCTACAAGCGCTTCATGGCCGGCACCTTCGCGCCGACAAAGGCCATCTGGAGCAAAGACAACCGCACTGCCGGCTACCGCCTCTGCGGTGAGGAGACCAAGGGAATCCGCATCGAATGCCGCGTCGGCGGCTCCGATCTCAATCCTTATCTCGCCTTCGCCGCGCTGCTGGCCGCCGGTATCGACGGGATCGAGAACAAGCTGGAGCTCGAAGCCCCCTTCGTCGGTGACGCCTATGGCGGCAAGGACATTCGCGAAATCCCGCGCACGCTGCGCGCGGCAACGACTGCAATGACGGAATCGGCGATGTTGCGCAAAGCCTTCGGCGACGACGTCATCGACCACTACACTCGTGCTGCCGAATGGGAGCAGGAAGAATACGACCGCCGCATCACGGATTGGGAAGTGGCGCGGGGTTTCGAAAGGGCTTAGTACGGGATTGCGGGTTGTTTGCCCCTCACCCTAACCCTCTCCCCGTTTTACGGGGAGAGGGGACGTGCCCTGCGAGACGTTGGCGAGGAACGGAGAGGTTGCGGCCATCCCCCTTCGCCCCGCGTGCGGGGAGAAGGTGCCGGCAGGCGGATGAGGGGCTATGCCCTCGACGAAATTTTTGATCAATACGAGGACAGGAACCGATCATGGCAATGATCCAATGCATTTCACCGGTCGACGGATCGGTTTACGCGGAGCGTCCGGCGCTTTCGCTCGATGCCGCCAAGGACGTGGTGGCGCGTGCGCGCAAAGCGCAGAAGGCCTGGGCGAGACGGCCGCTCGAAGAACGCGTTCAGCTCGTGCTGAAGGGTGTGGCGCGCCTCAATGAAATGTCCGATGTCGTCGTGCCGGAACTTGCCTGGCAGATGGGCCGACCGATCAAGTATGGCGGCGAATATAAGGGCTTCAACGAGCGCTCCAACTATGTCGCGTCGATTGCGGCGGATGCGCTGGCGCCGCTCGTTGTCGAAGAGAGTGATCGTTTTGAGCGCCGCATCGAGCGCGAAGCGCATGGTGTCGTCTTCGTCGTCGCACCTTGGAACTATCCCTATATGACGGCGATCAACACGATCGCTCCGGCGCTGATGGCCGGTAACACGGTGGTGCTGAAACATGCCTCGCAGACATTGCTCGTCGGCGAGCGGCTGGTGCAGGCCTTTATCGAGGCCGGCGTTCCCGAAGACGTGTTCCAGAACGTCTTCCTCGACCATGAAACGACATCGGCGCTGATTGCCGCCGGCAGCTTCAACTTCGTCAACTTCACCGGATCGGTCGAGGGCGGCCGGTCGATGGAGCGGGCCGCTGCCGGCACCTTTACCGGCCTCGGCCTCGAACTCGGCGGCAAGGATCCGGGTTACGTCATGGAAGACGCCGATCTCGATGCGGCCGTCGATACGCTGATGGACGGTGCGACCTACAATTCCGGCCAGTGCTGCTGCGGCATCGAGCGCATCTATGTGCATGAATCGCGCTATGACGCCTTCGTCGAGAAATCGGTCGCCTGGGTGTCGAACTACAAGCTCGGCAATCCGCTCGATCCGGAAACTTCGCTCGGGCCGATGGCGAACAAGCGTTTCGCCAAGGTGGTGCGCGAGCAGATCGCCGAGGCGGTTTCCAAGGGCGCCAAGGCGCTTGTCGATCCCAAGTTTTTTCCCCAGGATGACGGCGGCGCCTATCTCGCGCCGCAGGTTCTCGTCGATGTCGACCACTCCATGGCCTTCATGCGCGAGGAGACTTTCGGTCCGGCCGTCGGCATCATGAAGGTGAAGAGCGACGAGGAGGCGTTGGCTTTGATGAACGACAGCCAGTATGGGCTGACGGCTTCGCTCTGGACCAAGGATGCCGAGCGGGCGGCGCGGCTCGGCCGCGACATCGAAACCGGCACCGTTTTCATGAACCGCGCGGATTATCTCGATCCGGCGCTCTGCTGGACCGGCGTCAAGGAGACCGGCCGCGGCGGCTCGCTGTCGATCATCGGCTTCCAGAATCTGACGCGTCCGAAATCCTTCCACCTGAAGAAAGTCACAGCATGAGCAGCAGCAACATCACCGCAAACTGGAGCTATCCGACATCGGTCAAGCTCGGCCGGGGCCGCATCAAGGAACTGGCGGACGCCTGCAAGAGCCTCGGCATGAAGAAGCCGCTGCTCGTCACCGACCGCGGCCTCGCCTCGATGGCGATCACCAAGACCGCGCTCGATATCCTCGAAGATGCCGGCCTCGGCCGGGCGATCTTCGCCGACGTCGACCCGAATCCGAACGAAAAGAACCTCGAGGCCGGCGTCAAAGCCTTCAAGGACGGCGGTCATGACGGCGTCGTCGCCTTCGGCGGCGGCTCGGGTCTCGATCTCGGCAAGTGCGTTGCGTTCATGGCCGGCCAGACGCGGCCGGTCTGGGATTTCGAGGATATCGGCGACTGGTGGACGCGTGCGAGCCTCGAAGGCATCGCCCCGATCGTCGCCGTGCCGACGACGGCGGGAACTGGTTCGGAAGTCGGGCGCGCCAGCGTCATCACCAATTCCGTCACGCATGTGAAGAAGATCATCTTCCATCCGAAGTTCCTGCCAGGCGTCGTCATCTCCGATCCGGAACTGACGGTCGGCATGCCGAAAATCATTACCGCCGGAACCGGCATGGATGCCTTCGCCCATTGCCTGGAGGCTTATTCCTCGCCCTTCTATCACCCGATGTCGGCCGGCATCGCGCTGGAAGGCATGCGCCTCGTCAAGGAATTCCTGCCGCGTGCCTATAAGGAAGGGACGGATCTCGAAGCCCGCGCCAACATGATGTCGGCCGCCGCCATGGGCGCCGTCGCCTTCCAGAAGGGGCTCGGCGCCATCCATGCGCTGTCGCATCCGATCGGCGCGGTCTACAACACCCATCACGGCATGACCAATGCGGTTGTCATGCCGGCGGTGCTGCGCTTCAACCGCGCTGTCATCGAGGAGAAGATCGGCCGGGCGGCCGCCTATCTCGGCATTGCGGGCGGTTTCGACGGCTTCTACGATTATGTGCTGAAGCTGCGTTCCGATCTCGGCGTGCCGGATACGCTGACGGCAATGGGAATCGCCCCCGACCGTATCGACGAATTGTCGGCCATGGCGATCGAAGATCCGAGTGCGGGCGGCAACCCGGTGGCGATGACGCTCGAAAACACCAAGGCGCTTTTCAGGGACTGCTTCTGATAAGATCAGATGGACCTGCAGATCGGCCCGGAAAGCTCTCGCTTTCCGGGCTTTTCATTTGGAGGCGTCCTGAATTTTAGGGATGTGAAAAATACCGGCTGCAATTTCGCCGCGCGCGTTCGCAATTTGTTAACCATGATTGTAAAGGATGGGTTAACCGCACGATGCTCCGACAGTGCGCACAAGAGCGATGCCGGCTCGCGCCATTTCATCCGAGGACCGAACATGCCAGTTATTACATTCGCAAACACCAAGGGCGGCGCCGGCAAGACGACCGCTGTTCTCCTGCTCGCGACCGAGCTTGCCCGTCAGGGCCATCGGGTGACCATTCTGGATGCCGATCCGCAGCATTGGATTTCACGCTGGCACGAGATATCAGGACACGTGCCCAATATTTCGGTGATCGATTTCGTGACGACCGCCTCGCTGCCGCAGCATATCAGTGAGAACAAGCATAATACCGACTATTTCATCGTCGACCTGCCGGGCGCGCGCAATCCGCTGCTTGCCACTGCCGTCGGCCTTTCCGACCACGTGCTGATCCCGATCCAGGGCTGTGCGATGGATGCGCGCGGCGGAGCGCAGGTGCTCGAACTGCTGCAATATCTGGACGGGAAGGCGGGTATCAAGATCGGTCATTCGGTGGTGCTGACCCGCGTCAACTCGATGGTGACGACCCGGGCGCTGCAGCTTGTCAAGTCGCTGCTCAGCGAGCGGCACGTGCCGGTGCTGGACACGGCGATCATCGAACGTTCGGCCTTCCGCGACATCTTCGACTGTGGCGGCACGCTGCAGACCATGGACCCCACGCGCGTCAGTAATCTCGATAAGGCGCGTGAGAACGCCACCTGTTTTGCCGAGGAAATCACGCGCAAGGTGCCGGTCAGGCTGACGGTCTCGGCCCGCATGGCAACGGCGGCGTGAATATCCAAGCATGAAACAGAAAGGCCGTCGGAGCGATCCGGCGGCCTTATCGTTTGTGACCATTTTGGCTTTGGCTCAGTCGACGAACTCGACCGTCACACCGGGCTTGACCATTTTCGCAAGCTCGGTTGCATCCCAGTTGGTCAGGCGAATGCAGCCGTGGCTCTGGGTGCGGCCGATCTTGGAGGGCTCCGGCGTGCCGTGGATGCCGTAGGTCGGCCTGGAAAGCGCCATCCAGACGGTGCCGACCGGGCCGTTCGGGCCAGGGGGAATGTTGAGGATCTTGTCGTTGGCGCCCTGCTGAAAGTTGATCTTCGGGTTGTAGGTATAACCGGGATTGAACGCGACGCGCTCGACCGTCACCGTGCCGGACGGGGAGGGGGTGTCTGTTGAGCCGATCGAAGCCGGGTAGGCGGCGATGAGATTGCCGGCGCCGTCATAGGCGAAAACCTGTTTGCGCCCCTTGTCGGCGATGATGCGGGCGACCTCGCCGGTCTTCGCTTCGCCGGGATTGACGACCTTGATCACCGTGCCGGGAACGCTGAAATCGACGCCGGGGTTCATCTCCTTGAGGAAGGCCTCGTCCATATGGAAACGCTCGGCAAGCATTTCAGTGGTCGAGGTATAGGCGAGCGACGGCAGCAGCGCCTTATGCGAATAATCTTCAGGGATCTCGGCGACGAAGGGGCCGGCGGCATCGGCCGGCGTGATCGTATAGCTGACGACGGGCAGGCCGCCGTTCATGCGCAGCTCTTCCAGAATGGCATCGGTGTCGTTGGGGTCGAGCTTTGACCCTGTCATCTGGTCGTAAGCATAAATGCCCTTGGTGACGTTCGAGCCCATGTGCCCGTCAATGACACCGGGAGAGATGCCGGCGCGGTCGAGGAAGACCTGCAGCGCGACGATCTCGGGCTTCGACTTGTTCTTCAGGGTGATCACGGGCTCGTCAGGTGCTGCCTTCGGCGCATCGGCGGGCGGGATCTGCTGATCGGGATCGATCGAGGCGTAATCGTCGCCCGATTGCGGATTACCGATGCTGTTGTCGTCCGGATAGGGCTCCTCGCCGAGCGGCAGGCGCTCGATCGCTGCGTCGCGCGGAATGCCGCCGGTGACGGCGCCGCGCTCGGAATAACGCGTGTCGCCATAGGGGTTGTCGTCCGCATAATAGGGATCGTTGCCGCCCTGGTCGGAGTAGACCTCACGAGGACCGGGGCGGGGCGGGTAGTAACCGCGGGCGCGCATTTCGGTGGCGACGACGTTGCCGTAGGCGTCGATCAGCACGCGGTTGCCGCTGCGGTCGCGGGCATAGGCAAAGCCGCGAGGGACATAATCGAGGATTTCGCCGTTCGGCGTCACCAGTACGACATCACTCTGCCGACGGTCACGAAACTGCTGCGCGCCAGCCTGTGGTGCTGCAGCCGAAACGGCTGCCAGCAGGGCCGCAAGCGAAAATGCCGACTTCAAAAAGCGATTCACGTCTCACACCTCGAACAGTGACTGGCCGACACACACCCGCGAATTTTGACGCTAGTGTGGAATTTATGAAAGCGTGCTGAACAAAATATGAAAATCCCTAAGATTTCCTTTTACTCATAAACGTTTGCATCCTTGTGTCCGTTCCGCAAAATCCACGGTTGCGGCAAAAGCGCAAGAGGAGAACGGCGCCGATTGACGAAGGCCAGTGCGAAATCTAACGCTACGGCGGCCGATAAATCCTTGAGGAGACCCGAGATGATCGAATTTGCCGCTGCAAGCGGGCCGCGCCTGATGCTCGATGAAACATCGGTGCTGGATATCGGCGGATGCATCGTCGACGGCGTCGATATCGCGCCAAAGCGCGCCATTCCCGACGATGGGGATCCGCGAATCGACCACTCGCTCGAAGGTTTTCTCTTCACCTGCGGGCCGGATCATATCCGCCATCGCCAGCTGATCGCCGGCCGTGCCGACGGCAAGGTCTATCCGCTGCACGGATCGGCCTCCGGCCACGCCGCCAAGATCCTGTGGACGAAACACGAGAATGGCAATGCCGAATGCCGCGCCGATATCGACATCATCACCGTCGAGGGATTGCCGCAGCGCATCGAGCGGCTGTGGCGGATCGACGGCGTGAACGGCGAGGTGCGGCTTGAAGACCGGGTTATCAATACCAGCGATCAGGTGATGCCGACCTTCCTGATGTACCATATGAATGTCGGCGGCAAATGGCTGGATGACGGCACGCGGCTCGAAGGCCGGATGCTGGAGAATGGCGGCTTCCCGTGGACATTCGGCGAGGAGCCGGGCGGCATCTTCTGTGTGGCGGCGACGGCGACGGAGGAGAGCTTGGCCGAGGTCCGTCTCGGGCCGATCGCCGCAATAGGCGGCAGGACGCTCAGCGTGCGCTTCCGCGCCGATACGCTGCCCTATCTGCAGGTCTGGCGAAACCAGAAGGCGCCCGCCCATATCCTCGGCATCGAGCCGGTGTCGCATCGCTGGGTCACGCGCGATGAGCTTCAGGCGGCAGGTGAATTCAACATGCTCGCCCCGGGCGAAAGCCGCAGCTATGCGCTGACCTTTGCGTTCCTGTGAGTGAAGTGTTGTTGACGCTTGCGGGGCTCCCGTCGTAGACCATCAGCCCACGATCTTTGAGGAGACAAGACGATGGATATTCGCCAGATCGACGATGAATATTCGGTTTCGGGGCAGATCACGCTTGAGGACCTCGACGCGATCAAGGCGCTGGGCTTCAAATCGATCGTCTGCCATCGCCCCGATCATGAAAGCCCCGACCAGACATCATTCTCCTTCATCGAGGCGCGTGCCAAAGAGCTCGGACTCGATATCGCCCATGTCCCGGTTGGACCGATGGGCGTGACCGAAGAGGCGGTGCAGGGCATGGTCGATGCGCTGGACGAATTCCCGCGGCCAATGCTCGGCTATTGCCGCTCGGGGGCGCGCTCGACGGCGATCTACCAGAAAACTCAGCATATCCGCAATTGAGCGTCGTACGGGGCGCTGATTTTCAGGCGCTGCTCCGCAGCGCCGCCACTTCCATTCACTCAGGAGACGATAATGAGCATTAAGCGTATCGACGTCGGCGCACGCATGAGCGGCGCCGTCATTCACGGCAACACGGTCTACCTCGCAGGCCAGGTGGGCGAGGGCGAAAGCGTCACCGATCAGTGCAAGTCTGCGCTTGCCGAAGTCGACCGTCTGCTGGCGGCCGCCGGCAGCAGCAAGTCGAAGATCCTGCAGACCCTCGTCTATCTTTCCGACATTGCTTATTTCGGCGAGATGAACGCAGCCTGGGAAGCCTGGATCGATCCGGCCAATCCGCCGGCACGGGCCACCAGCGAAGCCAAGCTCGCCGCGCCGAAATACAAGGTCGAGTTCATCGTCACGGCTGCGCTCGACTAAGGTCGCCGCAGTCCGTCTCTCAAAGCCGGTGGGGCGACTTACCGGCTTTTTGTTTGCGCGATTTCGGACAACGTGCGCGTCGGTGTGATCGCTTCCGGATCGAGTTTGACCTCGATGATCGCCGGTTTTCCGCTTGCGCGCGCGCGCTCGAAAGCCGGGGCGAATTCCTCCGTGCTTTCCACCGTCTCGCCGTGGCCGCCATAGGCGCGGGCAAGGGCCGCGAAGTCGGGGTTTGTCAGATCGGTGCTGCTGACGCGGCCGGGATATTCGCGCTCCTGGTGCATACGGATCGTGCCGTACATGCCGTTGTTGACGACGATTGCGATGATCGGTAGCTGGTAGCGGATGGCGGTGGCGAATTCCTGGCCGTGCATCAGGAAGCAGCCGTCGCCGGCAAAACAGATGACCTCGCGCTCGGGAAAGAGCCGCTTGGCGGCCACCGCCGCCGGCAGGCCGTAGCCCATCGAGCCGGAGGTGGGGGCGGCCTGGGTGTTGAAGCGGCGGAAACGATGGAAGCGGTGCAGCCAGGTGGCGTAGTTGCCGGCGCCATTGGTGAAGATCGTTTCCGGCTCGATATGGCCTTCCAGCCACTCCATGATCGGTCCCATATGGACGGCGCCCGGACCCGTCGCTGGCGGCTTCGACCAGGCGAGATAGGCCTGGTGCATATGCGCGGTCCGCTCCGCCCAGCGTGGCTCGGCCGGAGCTTCGAGATCAGCGAGTGCCTCGACAAAATCGGCGGGGCTGGCGCAGATGGCAAGATCGGGACGATAGACGCGGCCGAGCTCCGACGGGTCCGGATGGATATGAACGAGCGACTGGGCCGGGTAGGGGATGTCGAGCAGCGTATAGCCGGAGGACGGCATTTCCGACATGCGGCCGCCGAGCAGGATCAGCAGGTCGCTCTCCTTGATCTCCTTGGCGAGCGCCGGATTGATGCCGATGCCGACATCGCCGGCATAACAGGGATGGAGATGATCGAACAGCATCTGCCGGCGGAAGGAGCAGCCCACCGGCAGCTGAAAACGCTCTGCGAAGATTGCGAAATCGGCGACGGCATCGGCATCCCAGCGTGTGCCGCCGAGGATCACCATCGGCCGTTCGGCCTTCAAGAGTCTTACATAAAGATCGTCGATCTGGCTGCGGCCGGGATGGGCCTCGACGCTGGCATAACGCCTGGCGCGGGGCGCCTCGACCTCGTCGCGTAGCATGTCTTCCGGCAGCGTCAGCACCACGGGGCCGGGACGGCCGGAGGTTGCGACCGCAAAGGCGCGGGTGACGAATTCGGGAATGCGGGCGGCGTCGTCGATCTCGCCCACCCATTTGGCGAATTCGGTGAAGGCGCGGCGGAACTCGACCTCCTGGAAGGCCTCCCGTTCACGGGCCTCTCGCTGCACCTGGCCGATGAAGAGGATCATCGGGATAGAATCCTGTCTCGATATATGCAGGCCGGCGGAGGCGTTGGTGGCGCCGGGACCGCGGGTCACCATGCAGATGCCGGGCTCGCCGGTCAGTCTGCCCCAGCAATCGGCCATCATCGCCGCTCCGCCTTCCTGCCGGCAGACGAGGACGTCGATATCGCTGTCGCGCAAGGCGTCGAGAACGGCGAGGAAACTCTCGCCGGGCACGCAGGACAGGCGTTTGACACCGTTCGCCTTCAGCGCCTCGACGATCAATTCCCCGCCCGTCTTTGTCATAATGATACCTTCTTCATGACGATGCCTTCCTCTCAAGCTCGGCGAGTTCTGCCAGAATTTCTTCCCTGTGTTCACCGAGACGCGGGCTGGGCCTGACGTAGCGCAACGGTGTTTCCGACAGCACCACCGGCGTCCTGACCCCGGGAATGACGGTGCCGACGGCATCGCCAAGGTCGATGCGCAGGCCGCGGGCCTGCACCTGCGGGTCGGCGAACATTTCCTCGATCGTGTTGATCGCGCCGGATGGAACCGCGTTCTGCTCACAGGCCTTCAGGAGATCAGCCTTCTGCCATTTCAGCGTCTCGGTGGAGATCAGGCGGCGCACCTCGCCGCGGTTGGCGACCCGGGCCTTGTTGGCGGAGAAACGCGCGTCATCCGCGATCGTCTCCAGGCCGAGGATGGCAGAGAGGCGGCGGAACTGGCCGTCATTGCCGACGGCCAGAATGAGAAAACCGTCGGCCGTCGGCACGACCTCATAGGGCGAGATGTTCGGATGGGCGTTGCCGAGGCGGGTCGGTGCGACTCCGGAGATGAGGTAGTTCATGTTCTGATTGGCGAGCACGGCCGATTGCACGTCGAGCAGGGCCATGTCGATCAACTGGCCTTCGCCTGACTTCAGGGCATGGATCAGGGCGGCCTCGATCGCCGAAACGGCATAGATGCCGGTGAAGATGTCGGCAATTGCCACGCCCGCTTTCATCGGCTGGCCGTCCGGCTCGCCTGTTATCGACATGAAGCCGGACATGCCCTGGACGATATAATCGTAGCCGGCGAGACCGGCATAGGGGCCGGTCTGGCCGAAGCCGGTGATCGAGCAATAGACGAGCCTCGGGTTCAGCTTGCGAACGCTGTCGTAATCCAGCCCGTATTTGACGAGGCCGCCGACCTTGAAATTCTCGATCACCACATCGGCGGTGGCTATGAGACGACGGACGAGTTCCTGGCCTTCAGGGCTCTTGAGGTCGGCGGTGATGGAGCGCTTGCCGCGATTGGCGGCGTGGTAATAGGCGGCCGAGAGATTTTCGCCGTCGGCACCTTCGACGAAGGGCGGGCCCCATTGGCGGGTGTCGTCGCCACCGTCGGGATTTTCCACCTTGATGACGTCGGCGCCGAGATCGGCAAGCATCTGGCCCGCCCAGGGGCCGGCGAGCACGCGGGCAAGCTCGATCACCCGGATGCCTGCAAGCGGCGGCTTGTTCGTCGCGGTCTCGGTCATGTTCCTCCCGTCGGTGTCTACGGCGCCAGCGTCACCTCAGATGTATCGGATACGGGCTTTGAAGCAAAGCGGCGCTCGCGCCATAGGATGTAGAAGCCCGACGCCATGATGATCGTGATGCCGAGCCATTTGATCGCATCCGGAAAATCGCCGAAAACAAGCCAGGCGAAGACCGTAGCTGAGACGATCTCGAGATATTGCAGCGGTGCCAGCGTCGACGCCGGTGCTGCCCGATAGGCATAGACGCCGAGGATTCCGGCTATGGCGGCCATAGCCCCGACGCCGGCGACGTAGAACCAGGCGCTGCCTACAGGCATGACGGGATCGAAGAGATCGGAGCCGCTTCCTTCACCGACAAAAAGCAGGAGGGCGCAGAAGAGCAAGCCCCAGATGCCCATCTGAAACTGCATCGACCAAGGGTCCTCGCTGTGTGAGAGGACGCGGGTCATCAACACGAAGGTTGCGACGCAGAGCGCCGTCAGGACGGGCAGGAGCGCGATGTAGCCGACCTCTTCGAAACTCGGCTGAATTATCAGCATCGCCCCGAAGAAGCCGACGCCGCAGGCGGTGTAACGCCGCCAGCCGATCGTCTCCTTGAGGAAAATGCCGCCGAGGATGGTCACGATAATCGGCTCGATGAAGAAGATCGCGATCGCGTCGGCGACCGCCATGTATTTCAACGTGGTGACGAAAGAGATCATCGAGACGGTGATGATGAAGCCGCGGATGGCGTGGAACAGGCTCTGGCGCCAAGAAAAATCGGCAAAGCTGCGCCGCCATAGCACGATCGGCAGCATGCAGAGTGCCTGCACAACGAAGCGGCCGGCGGTGATCTCGGCGGACGGGACGGTGACGACGGCAAGCTTGGCGAAGATATCGATGAGCGGCGAGACCATCACCGACAGAAACATCAGCGCAAGCCCCGTCGTCACCTCGGAGGCGGACGAAGCGGGGCGGGCGGAAGTGCTGCTCATGATGGAATCTCTCTGCCTCAGGATCTTGCGAGTGCCTCGTCGCACCAGTGCGCGAAGGCGGCGGTCGCCGCGTCGGCGCCGATCTCGTTCAGCGTTTCGTGTCGCATATCCTGATATATCTGAGCGCTGATACGAGAGAAGCCTTGGGCTTTCAAATGGTTTGACAGCCAGAGCACGGCTTTTCCACGCTCCGTCGCCGGATCCTCGCCGCCGCCGACCAGATGGATCGGCATGTCGCGCGGCAGGCGGTCGAGATGGAGCTTCTGCGGTGCGCGAAACGTCAGTTCGAAGAGATCGAGCCAGAGGGAGACCGAAGCATCGAAGCCGCAGAGCGGATCGACGATATATTTGTCGACTTCATCGGCATGGCGCGACAGCCAGTCAAGCTCGGTGCGGCGGTCCGGGATCGATTTTCCCCAAGCTGCGAAGGTGAGCTTCGGCAAGAGGCCGCTCGGCACGTCGGAGCCCTTCAGCATCCGCTCGGCAAGCAGGATCGCCTGGGCGGCTCGGCCGGCAAGGCCGACGGCGAAATTCGAATTCCACACGGCGACGGCGTCGAAGTCGGCTGGAGCGGTGACGGCGGCATTGAGCGCCACGAGGCCGCCCATCGAGTGGCCGAAGAGGATCACCTTGAGGCCGGGATGGCGCGAGGCCGCATGGGCGCGCATGGCGATGACGTCGCCGATCACCCGGTCGACGCCATTGCGGCCGGCGAAGCGGCCGATCGGCGCGTCGGGCGCGGTCGTCTCGCCATGGCCGCGGTGATCATGGGCATAGACGTGATAGCCGCGCGCCGCCATCGCCTCGGCAAAGCGGCCATATCGCTTCGAGTGCTCCGCCAGGCCGTGCGAGACCAATAGGATGCCGCGTGCCGGGTGGGTAGCCTCGGCATGGTGATAGGCCAGAGACGCTTCCCCTATGGCGAGTCTTTGCGTATCAGAAAACATCCGGATCCTCCCTGCCGCAGCAGAGCAGATCGCTACTGCATAATTCCTTAAAGCGGAATCGATTTAAACGAATATTCTGCAACCATAAGTGCGACAGCGTCCGTGCGTGACTCAAGAACAGTGAGCTCCCCGGAACGGCCGACTGTTTCCGGCGAGGCTCAGTCGATAACAAATTCCAGGATAGTTGCGATTCAGGGTTGCTGCCGTTTACTCTTTGTGCTTATCTGTTCCTGCATTGTTCTTCTTTGGGGGTTGAAATGAGCAGCATGCAGTTGCGTACCTTTACGTTCGCCGTGTCGATGATCCTTGCCGGCGCTGCCGTGGCGCAGGAGGCCGAGGGCCGTACCCGTTTCATTCTTGCTGCGAGCTGGCAGCCCGCTTTCTGCCAGACGAACCAGAAGAAGCCCGAATGCGCCAGCCAGACCGGCGAGCGCCATGACGCGACGAATTTCTCGCTGCACGGCCTGTGGCCGATGCGGCAGGATTATTGCGGCGTCAGCGACGACCAGAAGGCTGCCGACAAGGACGGCAAATGGGATACATTGCCTGATGTCGCGCTTTCGGCCGAGACGCAGGCGTCGCTTGCAAAGGCGATGCCCGGCACGCAGTCCGGCCTCGAACGGCACGAATGGATAAAGCATGGCACCTGCACGAAAATGAGCGTGGAGGAATATTTCGGCGTCGGCGTCCATCTGGTGGAGGCGCTCAACGCATCGGCCGTGCGCGATCTCTTTGCCGCCAATATCGGCAAGACGGTCAAGGCCGAGGCGGTCAAGGCTGCTTTCGACAAGAGCTTCGGGCCGGGTGCGGGCGAGCGCGTCAAGATGAGCTGCCGGCGAGCCGGCAATGCCAGGGTGATCAGCGAGTTGACGATCGGCCTGTCTGCGGATGCGGGAACGGCATCGGCAAAAAGCGCGGGCCTTGCCGATCTGATCCAGGGAGCGGGAAAAACCTCGTTCGGCTGTGACGAGGGCGTTGTCGATGCGGCGGGCTTCTGACCGGAATCCGGCGTAAACGGGTTTCGGCGTTGCTCACAGGCGCTGTTTCGCCTACATAGCGGCACGAAATGAAGTTTCCCGCCCGGAGCAGCGCAGCATGGCACGTCAATTCATCTATCATATGTCCGGCCTCAACAAGGCTTATGGCAACAAGAAGATCCTGGAGAACATTCACCTTTCCTTCTACCCGGATGCCAAGATCGGCATCCTCGGGCCAAACGGCGCCGGTAAATCCACTGTGCTGCGCATTATCGCCGGCCAGGACAAGGAGTATACCGGCGAAGCCTGGCTCGCAGAGGGTGCCACGGTCGGCTATCTCGAGCAGGAGCCGAAACTCGACCCGACCAAGACGGTTTTCGAGAACGTCATGGAAGGTGTTGCCGCGAAGACGGCTATCGTCGATCGTTACAACGAGTTGATGATGAACTATTCGGACGAGACCGCGGAAGAGGGAGCGAAGCTCCAAGACATCATCGACAGCCAGAACCTCTGGGATCTGGAAAGCCAGGTCGAGATGGCGATGGAAGCCCTGCGTTGCCCGCCGCGCGATGCCGAAGTCACCAGCCTTTCCGGTGGAGAGCGTCGTCGCATCGCGCTCTGCCGCCTGCTGCTCTCGCAGCCCGATCTGCTGCTGCTCGACGAACCGACCAACCATCTCGACGCCGAAACCATCGCCTGGCTCGAAAAGCACCTGCGCGACTATCCCGGCGCCGTGATGATGATTACCCACGACCGCTACTTCCTGGACAACGTCACCGGCTGGATCCTTGAACTCGATCGCGGCCGCGGCATCCCTTACGAAGGCAACTACTCCGCCTATCTGCAGGCCAAGGCCAAGCGCATGCTGCAGGAAAACCGCGAAGAGGCATCACGCCAAAAGGCGATCAGCCGCGAGCAGGAATGGATTGCTTCCAGCCCGAAGGCTCGCCAGGCCAAGTCGAAAGCGCGTATCAAATCCTACGAGCAATTGGTGGAGGCGGCCGAGAAGCAGCGTCCCGGCGACGCGCAGATTATCATCCCGGTGAGCGAACGGCTCGGCCAGGTGGTCATCGAGTTGGAAGGCATCACCAAGGGCTTCGAGGGTCGCACGCTGATCGACGATCTGTCGATCAAGCTGCCGCCGGGCGGCATCGTCGGCATCATCGGCCCGAACGGCGCCGGCAAGACGACCCTGTTCAAGATGATCACCGGCCAGGAAAAGCCGGATAGCGGCTCGATCCGCATCGGCGAGACCGTGCATCTCGGTTATGTCGACCAGAGCCGCGACGCGCTAGCCGCCGACAAGACGGTCTGGGAGGAAATCTCCGGCGGCGCCGAAATCATCAAGCTCGGCAAGTTCGACATGAACTCGCGTGCCTATTGCGGCGCCTTCAACTTCAAGGGCGGCGACCAGCAGCAGAAGGTCGGCAATCTCTCGGGCGGTCAGCGCAACCGTGTGCACCTCGCCAAGATGCTGAAGGCCGGCGGCAACGTTCTGCTGCTCGACGAACCGACCAACGACCTCGATACCGAAACGCTCGGCGCTCTCGAAAACGCGCTCGAGAATTTCGCTGGCTGCGCCATCATCATCAGCCACGACCGCATGTTCCTCGACCGTCTGGCCACGCATATCCTGGCTTTCGAAGGCGAGGGCCATGTCGAATGGTTCGAAGGCAATTTCGAGGATTACGAGCAGGACAAGATCCGCCGCCTCGGCCCGGATGCGCTCAACCCGGGCAGCCAGGCGCATAAGCGCCTGACACGCTGATCCTGCTTCGTTTCTACTTGCGAAAGCCCCGGTTCGACCGGGGCTTTTTTCATCTCGGCCTGTCGCAATTTGCGCAGGCAATTTCGCGAACAGTGCGAATTGCCGCTTGCCACCGGTTTTCAAATCACATAAAGATATCTTTATATCTTGATTGGGCTGATGATGAACGAACCTTTGAAGCTGGGACTGGATGGGTTGGTGGACGTCTTGAAGGCGGCCGGCGAACCCACGCGTCTGCGTCTTCTGGCCCTTCTCGACGGCGGCGACCTGACGGTCACCGATCTTACCGAAATCCTCGGCCAATCGCAGCCGCGTATCTCCCGCCACCTGAAGCTGCTCGGCGAGGCCGAACTGATCGAACGCTATCAGGAAGGCGCCTGGGCCTATTTCCGCCTCAAGCAGGACGGCAAGGCGGCCATGCTGGTGCGGGCGTTGCTGAAACACGTCTCCGAGAATGATCCGACCATCCTTCGCGACGGCGAGCGGCTTTCGCAGGTCAAGCGCCAGCGGGCCGAGCGGGCGCAGGCCTATTTCAGCCGCAACGCCGCGGAGTGGGACGAGCTTCGCCGCCTGCACGCGGCCGATGAGGAGGTCGACGCCGCCGTCATTCGCCTGCTCGGCAACCAGCCGATCGATTCGCTGCTCGATCTCGGCACCGGCACCGGCCGCATCCTCGAACTCCTGTCGGGGCTCTATCGCCGCGCTATCGGTGTCGACGCCAGCCGCGACATGCTGAGCGTGGCGCGCGCCAATCTCGACAAGTCCCGCATCACCAAGGCGACGGTGCGCCACGCCGATATCCTGAACCTTCCGTTCGAGGGGCAGGATTTCGACCTGGTGACGATCCATCAGGTGCTGCATTTCTTCGATCAGCCGGAGATTGCGATCGCGGAAGCCGCGCGCATGCTGCGGCCGGGCGGGCGGCTCGTGGTCATCGACCTCGCGCCGCACACGCTCGAATATCTTCGTGACGAACATGCCCATGTCCGTCTCGGCTTTTCGCACCAGGCGATGTCCGACTGGCTGCGCAAGGCCGGGCTCGATGTCGAGCAGGTCGTCGATCTTCATCCGGGTCAGCAGGGCGGGCAGGGGTTGACGGTCACCGTCTGGCTCGCGCGCGATCCGAGGCGCCTCATGGCTTCGCAGACGAGCGAAGGCGCCGAACCTACATTTGCCGGGAGAGTATGACATGGCTTTGAAAAACGAAGGACGCGGGCGCAACTTCGGGATCTCCTTCGAATTCTTTCCGCCGAAATCGGAAGAAATGGAAGGGCAGCTCTGGGATACCGTCGCTAAGCTGCAGGACTGGGATCCGGATTTCGTGTCGGTGACCTATGGCGCCGGCGGCACCACCAAGGCGCCGACGCTGTCCGCTGTGACGCGCTTCCTGGCGCAGACGCCGCTTGCCACCGCCTCGCACCTGACCTGCGTCGGTGCGACGAAGGAGGAAACGCATCAAATGATCGATACGTTTCGTAAGGTCGGCGTAAAGCATTTCGTGGCGTTGCGCGGTGATGCGCCTGGCGGCGTCGGCGCGCCCTATCAGCCGCATCCCGGCGGCTACGCCAATGCCGCGGAACTGGTGGCCGGCCTCAAGTCGGTCGGTGATTTCGAGATTTCGGTCTCCGCCTATCCGGAAAAGCACCCGGAAAGCCGTGATACGGCCGCCGATATCGACATGCTGAAGCGCAAGGCCGATAACGGCGCCGACAGGGCGTTGACGCAGTTCTTCTTCGACAACGACAATTTCGAGCGTTACCTGGAGCAGGTGCGCGCCGCCGGCATCTCGATCCCGATCGTGCCCGGTATCATGCCGATCCAGAACCTGACGCAGCTGAAGCGGTTCGCCGGCGCCTGCGGCGCGGTTATCCCGGCCTTCCTCGATCAGCGCTTCGCGGGATTTGACGACAAGCCCGAGGATCGGGCGAAGGTTGCGGCCGAAGTTGCTGCCGAGCAGATCGAGGATCTCGTCCGGCGCGGCATCGGTGATTTCCATCTCTATACGATGAACCGCGCGCCATTGGTTTCCGCGGTGCTCGACAATCTCGGCTTCTCCCGCCGGTCGGCAAAGAGCGCGGGCGCCGCCGCTTGATCCTTTCAGACGTTCAAAAGTGAAAAAGCGCATGTCGGGCGGGACATGCGCTTTTTCGTTGGCGGATTGATCAGGGGAGTTTAGGCACTATCAGCATTACCAGCCCGTCAGCTCAAATAAAGAGCATGGACAGGACGAAAGCAAACGCTGCACTGACCAACAGAACATTCAAGGATTGCGTGAGTCCCATGTCTGTCTCCTCGCGTTAACCCGCGGATATTATGTCTGAAATATGTCGGTTGAAAAGCGGATTTTATGCTGCGCTGCCGAAGTGGTCGGTGGATAAATCGAAATCAGATTTGATAAGCCATTGAAGTAACGTAATAATTTCTGATTAATTTTTGTTCACAGAATTTAACATGCCGTTAAATCGAGCGATCGCCAGTTTACCTATGCGCCCAAAACATGGCGGCGCCGCAAGCGGTTGAAAACAAAAGGAAACTGCAACCGGATTTCAGGCTGTTCTCGCCAGCCGGCGATAGGCGCGGCCGTCGAGGATGACTAGCCCGAAACCGATGAGGGCCATGCCGGCGAATTCGGCAAGACTGAGCGTTTCGCCGAGGAAGAGTACGCCGAGAAGGATGGCGCTCGGCGGTACCAAAAGGGTGACGAGAGAGGCATTGGTGGCGCCTGCGGCGGCCATGATCCTGAAGTACAGGATATAGGCGAAGGCGGTCGACAGCAGCGCCAGCGCCAGAACGGCGAGGATCGCATCGACCGGCGGTACGGCAAGAGTCCAGGGGCGATCTGCTACCAGCGACAGTGGCAGTGCGATCAGCGAGGAGGCGGTCAGTTGGCCCGCCGATGTGACAGGAGCGGGAACATCCCTGAAGCGTTTGCCGTAGGTGGCGGCAAAACCATAAGAGACGGCGGCAAGCACGGGAAGGAGCAACGGCCAGAGCGGCGCTTCGCTTTCTGTCGAGATGCCGGGACCGATCAGCACGACAGTTCCGGCGAGGCCGACGAGGCAGCCGGCGATTTTTGCCGAGGACAGCTTCTCGTCCGATGTGAAGTAATTGGCGATGATCACCGTCCAGATCGGTGTCGTCGCGTTCAAAATCGCCGCAAGGCCGGCGCCGATGCGGGTCTGGCCGAAGAAGATCAGCGCGTGCGGGAGCGCATTGTTGATCAGGCCAAGGACCAGGAACTCGCGCCAGCGGGCCTGAAGGATAGAATAGATGTCCAAACGGCCGGCAATATAGACATGCAGCGCGAGTGCCGCGAGCAGCAGCCTGAGGAAGACGAGGGTCAGCGGCGGCACGTGCTGGACGGCGATACGGGCAAAGAAGAAGGAGCCGCCCCAGATCAGACCGAGCAGGACCAGCAAGCCCCAGGTCCAGGCATTCATTCTGCTTTCCACGCCGCGTCCTCCACCGCAAATCGCATCTCCGCCGGACGTTGGTCGAAAACCGACGGCTTTTGACCATGAAGTTTTAGCGTAAGCGGAAAACGGCGCCACCCGTTTCTTGTCAAACGGATGGAGGCCGGCTGTCGGCGATCAGAGAGCGTTGAGAAGGGCAGGCGTCGCCCAGCCGTCGGCCGGTATGCCCAAGCGCTGCTGTTCCTTCTGGATCGCGATACGCGTTCCGGAACCGAGAATGCCGTCGATCTCGCCGACATCGTGGCCGAGCGACTGCAGCTTGGTCTGCAGCGTCTTCATCTGGTCGTTGGCAAGCCCCTGTTCCGGTGCGCCCTTGAGATAGGTCGGGGCGCCGGAAAGGCGGGTCGCGAAATAGGCGGCCGATGTCGTGTAGATGAACGACTTGTTCCATTCGAGATAGATCTTGAAATTGGGATAGGCGATGAAGGCCGGTCCCATGCGGCCCTGCGGCAGCACGAGATCACCTTCGAGTTCACCGAAGGCGGTGTTGCCGTCGCGCGGCTTGACGCCGAGCGCGAACCATTCGCCGGCCTTCATCGTGCCGCCGAGGCCGGATTTCTCCCACGGTAGGTTGTCGGGCACGGTGACTTCCTGCAGCCAGGGCTGGCCGCGCTCGAAGCCGAGGTGCTGGATGAATTTCGCCGCCGTCAGGACGGCGTCCGGGCCGCTCTGCTTCACGTGGATATGGCCGTCGCCGTCGCCGTCCATGCCATAGGCGATGATATCGCGTGGCAGCATCTGAACCTGGCCGATCTCGCCAGCCCAGGCGCCGGTGTTGGTGGCGGGGTCGAGGTCGCCGTGTTCGACCATCTCGATCAAAGCGATCAGCTGCGGGCGGAAGAGCTCCGGGCGGCGGCAGTCGTGCGACAGCGTCACCAGGGCATTGCGGGTGTTGAAATCGCCCTGGACGGCGCCGAAATCGGTTTCCATCGCCCAGAAGGCGGTGATGACGCCGGGGGGAACGCCGAATTCCTGCTCGGCTCGGGCAAAGACGTCGGCATGTTGCTTCATCTTCTGGCGGCCGATGTCGAGACGGGCCTGGCTGACGGTACGCTGCGAGAATTCGAGGAAGGTCTGCTTGAAGACGCCCTGGGCGCGATCCCGGCTCAGGACTTTGGGATCGATTTCGGCGCCGGCCAGCGCCTCGTCGGCGGCTGCGGCGCTGGCGCCTGCGGCGACCGCATCAGCCTTGATGCCCTGGAGGAAGGCAGACAGATCGCCGCCGCAGGGGGCTGCCGGAGCCGAGGCCGCGGGCGCCTGCTGGGCGGCCGCGCCGCCTGCAAAAGCGAGGGCAAACAGGAGGGCGAGTGCAGAGCGGCTTGTGAGCGAGCGGTGCATGAATGCGGTCCTTATAGCAAATGGATGCCCGTCGCTTTCACAGAGGAATGTGACGGAAGCAAGAAAGATTGAAAGACGTTACTAAGAATTTCTATCCTTGGAAACGGCCGCGACCCAATTGTTCCAGTTCTTTGCGCTGCCGGCAAAGACGTTGATGTCGGTCGGCCCCTTGATGCCGGGAATAATGCCGGTCGAGGTATATTGCCAGAAGGCCCAGCGGCGGTCGGAATAGGTCACCTCGGGATGTTTTGCCACCGAGCGGACCCAGAAATGATAATCCTGGAAGTAGCCGGCGAGATTGTCGCGGTGGAAATCGACCGAGGTGTAGACAATCGGGCGCTTGCCGTAATAGGCCTCCAGCCGGTCCATGAAACGCTGCATTTCAGAGCGCACGGTTTCCGCGTCGGGGCGGTAGCGGCAGGTCTTCGATTCGGCGTTCCATTCGACGTCGAGCACCGGCGGCAGGCGCATGGCCTCCTTCGGCACATTGTGGATGAACCAGTCGGCCTGCTCATCGGCCGAGGAGCAGAAATAATAGAAATGGTAGGGGGCGTTCGGGATGCCGGCGGCGCGTGCTTCGCGCCAATATTCATCGAAGCGGGGGTCGACCCTGTCCTTGCCTTCCGTCGCCTTGATGAAGGCGAAGGCGACGCCGGAATTCCTCACCGTCGCCCAGTCGATATCGCCCTGCCATTTGGAGATGTCGATGCCGTGGATTGCATTCTGCTGCGGATGCTTCGGACCGAAATCCTGCGGATCGGTGTCCTGGAAGCGCGTCTTCGGCTTTATCGATGCGGTTTCGAGATAGTCGTGACCGGAAGAGGAGCAGCCGGCCAGCATGATGGCAAGGGGCAGAACGCAAAACAAAAGCCGGCGCATGGGTATCCCGTCGTGAACCGAATGATCTCTTTGCCCCACAGCCTGACCTTCGAGAAAAACGAGTCCAGCAGAGGAATAACCCTCTTTTCACCATATCAACGTAAAAAATCGGTTAGTTTCAAGCGAATTATGAGCGTCTGCTGATAATGGCCGCCCGCCAGGCGTAACCGCCGCCGACTGTTTCGAAGGACAATCGCGCATTGTGTTCCTCGGCCTGCGCTTCCAGGACCTCCTGCAGATCGGCGCGCGGAGTGACATGGAATTTCGCAAGCCAGGCCTGCAGCATGCGGCGGAACCAACGCGGCAGGCCTTCCTGCTGGCCGAAATCGACGATGTGCAACTGGCCGCCGGGATTGAGTGCGGCGATCGATGCATCGACGGCGCGTTCCCAGTCCGGGATCATCGACAGAGCATAGGAAATCAGGATGCGGTCGAAGCCGCTGACGCCGAATTCGCGCGGCGTAAACGCCGTGGCGTCGGCGACGCGGAATTCCGGGATTGTCGCTTTCGTAGCGAAGGTCTTGCGCGCCGAGATCAGCATTTCCTGGGAAATGTCGAGGCCGAACAGCTTGGCGCTCGGGAAATACCTGTGCGCCAAAGCCATGTTACGCCCGGTGCCGCAGCCGACTTCGAGCAGCGTGCCGCCATCAGGCACGTCGAGATTGCGAATCGTGCTGTCGCGGCCGAGGAGGTAATATTTGCGGGTCAGGTCGTAGATATGGCGCTGGTAGCGATACATGCCATCCATCAGGCTGGCATGTTCGTTGCTGTTTCCTGCCGTCTCGGCGCCGACTTTGCTCACGCCTTCTTCCCGTAGATATGGAAGCCGCCGTAGATCGCGGAGCGATCGAGCGCCGTCAGCTCTCGCGACTTCTCTTCGAAATAATCCCACTGATCTCGGATCGACGGAGACAGGCGGCCTTCGATGATGCTCTTTTCGGCGGCGGTGCGGAAGATCACGCGGGCACCTTCACGCGCCGTGCGGGTGATTTCCCGCCAGACGTCGTTCAGTTGCTCGTCGGTCATCCAGTCCTGCGCGTCGAGTAGGATGTAGCGGTCGCGCGAGGCGGCCGGCTCGCGGGCCAGAAGTTCGGTGAAGCTTGCGTGGTGGACGTTGACGCGGTCGACATTGGCGCGGATCACCTCGTAGTGCTCCGGCTTCAGATAGGTCGGCAGCGGGCCTTCTTCTTCCGTGCCGTAGCGGCGGCCGAAGGCCTGCCAGGCGAAATAGTTGTCACGCATCGGGAAATGACAGGCGAGCTTTTCCAGGCGATGCTTCAGCACCGGCGCGATCGAATGATCGGCGGCAAGGCTTGCGAGCTCGTCGTATTGCTGCGGCGGAATGCCGAGGCCGAAGAGCGAGCTTTTGCGGCCGGTGATCCAGCGCACGACCGGCTTTTCGAACAGCGGGGCGATCTGCTCGTCGAAGAACTGGCGCTGCTCGCGTATCGAGCGGGTCTTGGTCATTTCGCGCAGCTTTACGCCGTGCAGACGGGCAAGGAGATGGGCCGCGCCGATGAAGCGGCCGAGCAGGCCGGTTTCATAGATATTGCGGTCGAAGACGGTGACGCGGCGGCGTCCGAATTTGCGGCCGTTCCAATAGCTACGGGTCGCCTCGTCGAGATTGGCGGCAAGATGCCGGTCGAAGGCGCGGCTGTTCGACTTCTCGTTCGGCATCGCCAGGAAGCGGACGAGATCCGTATGATCGGGCAGATGCTTGAAGGCGGCGAGCTTCAGTTTGTTCAGCGCGATATGGTGCGGGTTGAGGTCGACGACGTCGATCGAGGCCGGCGCCTTGGAGAGATAGGCGAGCATGTTGCAGCCGCCGGAGCCGATGGTGACGATGCGATGATTGGGCTTCAGCTCCATCGCTTGCATGTCGAGATCCGGATCCTCCCAGATCTGCGGATAGACGAGGCCAGAGAAGAGAAGACCGAAGAGACGCTCGGAGAAGCCCTCCTTCGAAAAAGCCTTGTGGCGGAGAAGGGCGTCCTTGAGTTTCCGGTTCTTGCGGAAGCCGGTATCCGGTGCAAATTCTGACATGAGTCTGTCACCTTTTTAGCGTTCAGGGCGTGTAGCGCGCCACTGCTACAGTTTGATGACGCGGGCTGTGGGCCTGCGCCGTTCGAAAACATCGCCCTCCTCGGAAAGTGATCGGGTGACGGAATATTCTTCGCGCCGCGCCCTTTCCGGCAGGCGGAATTCCTGCTTCTCTCCGGGCATTCGGAGGAATGCCATGCGATTTGTCCTGCGTATCCTGAAGGCGCTTGCTCTCCTTGTCGTTCTCATCGTCGTTGCCGGCGCTGCCTGGCTGTTGGTCCGGCCGCCGGAGCTTCTGCGCGTCGGCGACGGCTATGCCGCCAAGATCGTCTGCTCCAATGTCTTCATTGCCGGCCGGAACGCCGAAGACGTGCTGACGGATGACGTGCAGGCGCCGGGAAATCCGCTGCTGCGGCTCGTGCGCGTCAGCGTCGACCGCGACAACAACCGTGTGACCGCGCGCTTCCTGGGGCTGTTTGCTTCGAGTTACGCGCTCTACCGCGGCGCTTTCGGCTGCACGAGCGTGCCCGACGGCAATTTCGAGGCGGCGGCGAATGCCGCAGCTTTCGACGCGCCGGCAAGAATGGAGGCGAACGCGGCGTTGTGGCCGGAAGGCGAGGGTGTCGGCGGTCGGGACGAAAAGATCGCTGCGGTGCTTAACGATACAGGGCTTGCCGGCCCGGCCATGCGGGGAATCGTGGTGGTGCGCGATGGCCGAATCGTCGCTGAAGCCTATGGTCCCGGATTTTCAGCGAAGACGCCGCTGATCGGCTGGTCGATGACGAAGACGGTGAATGCGGCCATCCTCGGCCGGCTGATGCTCGATGGCAAGATTTCCTTCGACGATGATCATCTGCTGGCGCAGTGGAAGGACGATCAGCGCGCCAGGATCAAGGTATCCGACTTGCTCGGTATGGAGAGCGGCCTGGCGTTCAACGAGGACTATGGCAACGTCGCTGACGTGACGCGCATGCTCTATCTCGACCCCGATATGGTGTCGTTGCCGGCCAATGCGCCGATGGAGGCGGCACCGGGTCAGCGCTTCCGCTATTCGAGCGGCACGGCGGTGCTCTTGTCGCGCATCTGGATGGACCGAGTCGGCAATGCGCCGGCAGCCTTCTCCTATCCGCACGACGCGCTCTTCTTGCCGCTCGGCATGACGAGTGCCGTCTTCGAACTCGACGCGCGCGGCACCTTTGTCGGAAGCTCCTATCTCTACGCGACGGCGCATGATTGGGCCCGCTTCGGACAGTTCCTGCTGCAGGATGGGGTGTGGAACGGCCAGCGGCTGTTGCCGGAGGGCTTCGTCGGCGCCATGCGCACGCCGACGGCTGCCTCGAACGGCCGGTATACGCAAGGTCAGGCCTGGCTCGCGCCCGGTGGCTCCAGCGCCGCGTTCGGGTTGCCAGAGGATACGTTCTGGCTCACGGGGCATGACGGGCAAAGCATGGCGATCGTGCCTTCCGCCAATCTGATCGTCGTCCGACTCGGCCTGACGCCGGGCTGGCTCGGCTATCAGCCCCAAACGCTTCTGAAGGCGATCCTGGCGGCGTCGCCGCAATCGGGAGCGCCGCAACAGCAGGCCGGATCACAACGGGAGGTTCAGCCGCAGCCGTAGGCTATGACCGCTGTTTCAATTGGTTTGTTTCGGCAGCTGCCCGGTTCAGTAATTACCCTGGGCGACATCACTCATGCCCTTGCGCTTGGCGTCGTAGTAATAGCCGCGCGCATAGAGGCGGACGGCGTCGTCTTCCTTGTTGTCGGAGACGAGCCAGGCGCCGCGCAGGTATTTCGCGGCATATTTGATGTTGGTCTCTGCGTCGAAGAGGCCGCCCGGCGCACCGTCATAGCCCATGGATTTGGCGGTGTTGTATTTGATCTGCATGAGGCCGAAATAGCCGCGCTTGTTGTAAGCTTTCGGATTGTAGCGGCTTTCGCGATGGACGATGCGGTGGAGCAGCGTCTCGGGAATCTCATAGATCTTCGAATATTTCTGGATGAGCTTGGTGACGAAGCTCTTCTCGACGGTCGGCGCATCGTCCCTATCGTCGTCGCTGAACATCGGGGGAGCCGTCGGCGGATCGATCGGTCCGGATTCGTCGAAGCCGTAGTCCATGGAGCGCGGCGTGGTGTCGACTGCGGCAAGTGCTGCAAGCGCGCTGTTCTGCGGCGTGGCGGCGAAGGCAAGCTGCGTTGCCGGCTGTGACGGCGTTCCCGGGCGCGGCGTCGGCACGACGGACTGGATCGCTGTCATCTCGGGCGTCAGCGGGATCTGCGCATAGGCTGCCGGCTGTATGCCTGCCTGCATGGTCAGATCGGCGGGCTGGGAGCCCGGCGCAGTCGGCATCGCCGTTGCGGTGAGTGACGGAGCTGCCTGGGGAAGGACGGCACCGGCGATTGCCTGGCCGGCAGCACCTTCCGCTGTCGGGACCGCGGCGAGCATCGCGTCTTCGCCCGGCTTCGGCGTCGGAACCACGGTCTGAGCAGCTGTCAGTTCGGCCTGAGAGGTATATTCGACGCTCGTGCAGCCAGTGATCACGCCGCAGCAGAGCACCGTTGAAACGGCAAGACCGCGTTTCAGGCCGGACAATCCGATCGCCACCATTCCGTCACTTTCGTGAAATCGCGCCGCCCCGGCAGCGTTATAAAAGTTACTAAAAAGCTTAAACCCGATGACCCCATTAACCTATTCGTTGCAATCCGGCAACCACGGAATATTTCTAAGCTGCAATAGCGCGATAACCGGATTTTTAAGCCGCAATACGGCGATACCCAGCGGTGACGGCGCCTGCGGCGATCAGCAGGGTGCCGCCGGTCCGGTTGACGGCGCGCTGGACGCTCGCCTTGCGAATCAGTCCGCGAGCGGAATGGGCGAGAAAAGCATAGGTGGCGGCGTTGAGGATCGCCAGCACGAGGAAGGTCGCTTCCATGATCGCCATCTGCCCGAAGAAGGGCAGGGCCGGGTTGAGGAACTGCGGCACGAAGGCGACGAAGAAGACGATACTCTTGGGGTTGAGGGCGGTGACGACATAGGCGTGGAGGAAGATCTTAAGCGACTTTTCCTCCGGCAGATTGTCGTTGTCGGCGACCGGCTCGCCAATCACCGGAGCGCGCCAGAGCTTGATTCCCAGCCATATCAGGTAGGCGCCGCCGATCCACTTCAAAAGGGTGAAGAGGGCGGCGGAGGTGGCGAGCACCGCGCCGAGACCGAAGAGGGACGCGGTCATGGCGGTGAAGTCGCCAAGCGCCACGCCGCTCACCGTCGCAAAGGCCGTCCGGCGGCCATGACCGAGCGCATAGGAAACGACGAGCAGTATCGTCGGTCCCGGTATGGCCAGCATGATGGCGGATGCGGCAGCAAAAGCGAGCCAGGCTTCAAGCGACATGGAATCTCCTCCTATTCCGTCGGGAACAAGCAAAGACACCATATTAACCGTCCGTCAATCATGCTTCTTTGTATTTCTGCCCTATATTGTCCATGACTTCGGCAAACCATGCCGTCGACAGGTCAAAAGCTTTGCCACCTTTGATGCGGGGAAATTCTATAGTGCGCAACTTACCGTTCTGCGCTTCGTCGTGACCGGTGACGCCGGACACCTTATTGAGCGCGCTTTCGACGGCGAGATCGACCATGCTCTGGATCAGCCTGAGGTCGTCGCCATTGGCCGGGGCCGAGCGAGCGAAATAGCCCGATTTCTGCACCAGCGAACGCTCTGCGTTCAGCAGGTTGGCGAACTGCTTCTGGAACCAGGCGCCGACATTGATCGTGTCGATCTTCACGTGGCCGAAAGCGTCACGCTTGACGGTCTCACCGGCAGCTTCACGCTCGGCGACGATGGCGTCGAGGCATGCGCCTTCCGAGACGAAGACGGTGGCGTGGCCGGTACGGTCCATGATGTCCTTCAGGCGGGCGGCCTCGGCGTCGAGGTCGAAGGCCATTTCGGGCAGATAGACGGCGTCGATGCTCTTCAGGTGCGCGTCCATCATCAGGCCATCGACATACTGGTTGCCGCTGGTGCGCTGAAGATAGGCGCGGGCGGTGGCTGCCGTCAGCCAGCCGCAATGACGGCCCATCACCTCGTGGATGACGAGCGTGCGCGGTGCGGCCGTCTGCTCGTTGCTGACATTGTCGAAGAAATGCGCGCCGACTTCGGCGGCCGTCCAGGCGCCGAGCGACTGGCGGATGGGGACGACATCGTTGTCGACCGTCTTCGGCAGGCCGACGACGGTCAGGTCGTAGCCGTTGGCGGCGAGGTAGGCGGCAAGGTCGGCGGCGGTGGTATTGGTGTCGTCGCCCCCGATCGTGTGGAGAATGGTAATGCCGTCATCGGCAAGACGTTCGGCGGCAACCCTCAGCGGGTTGTCGCCTTCCTTGACAAGGCCGCGCTTGACGCAGTCGGCGGCATTGGTGAGCTTGACGCGGCTGTTGCCGATCGGTGAGCCGCCATAGCGATGCAGCAGCGGCGCCTTCTCGCGCATGTCGCGGGTGATCTCGATGCGATCGCCGAGCAGCACGCCCTGATAGCCGGACTTATATGCGATGATGTCGATCTCGGGGGCGACGTCGCTGTAGCGTTCGATGAGGCCGCCAACGGCGGAGGAAAGACAGGGCGCCAGGCCTCCGGCGGTCAGCATTGCGACTTTCTGTTTGGCCATGGATCCCTCCTGCGATGTTTCTGTGGGCGGCGTTAGCTAGCGCATGGATGCGGCAGGGAAAGGGCTCTGTAAAGTAAAGAATTTACGAAAGAAGCGGCTTTTTGCCGGGTTCAACGGCGAAGGCGGCGCGAAGTATCGATATAATCGTTTCAAGCCCGCGTTGGTTGTCTGGAGCTGTTTGTGGAAATCGGCGGTTAAGCATCGAGTGAGATGGTGCGAGCACTCTCTTACGGCCGATCCGGCGAAAGCGACCGACCGCTTGCTGCGGTGCAATAATTACCGAATTGTGAAAACTGTTTTCGATCCTACGACCAATCGTCGCCTTGCAAAGGCTCAGATTCTTTGGTCAAGCTGATTGCTCATACTTGACAAGCGTGCGAGAGATTTTCGATGTCCTTCTGGGAAAAACTGTTGAATGCCATTGGCAATACCGCGGGCAATGCGCTTTCCGCGGTCGTCGAGGCGATCCGAACGGTTTTCGAAGGCGATCCCGAAACCCGGCGCAAAGTGGCGTTCTCCGTGGCAATCATCGCGCTTTCGGCCAAGATGGCCAAGGCCGATGGCATCGTCAGCGAGAGGGAGGTCGAGGCCTTCCGGGAAATCTTCGAATTTCCCGAGGACCAGGCCAAGAATGTCGCCAGACTTTATAACCTCGCGCGTCAGGATGTTGCCGGCTATGAGGCCTACGCCGAGCGGCTCTCCACGCTCTGCACCACCTGCGCGGCCAATTGCACGGTGCTGGAAGACGTGCTCGACGGCCTCTTCCATATCGCCAAGGCCGACGGGCTGATCCATGAGAAGGAACTGAATTTCCTGCGCCACATCGCCGAAATCTTTGAAATGAGCGAGACACGTTTCGACCAGATCGCCGCTCGCCACGTCTCGTCTGGCGGCGATCCCTACAAGGTGCTCGGCGTGTCGCCTTCCGATGATTTTCCGACGATCCGCCGCCGTTACCGCGGCCTGGTCAGCGAACATCATCCCGATCGACTGATCTCGCGTGGGGTGCCGAAGGAGTTTCACTTGATCGCCAATGAGCGCATGGCGGCGCTGAACGCCGCCTATGCGGCGATCGAGAAGGAACGCCGCGCCGCATGACCTCTTTCGAGGCCGATTATCGAGGCGCTTGCGTGCGGCCGTCGCCCAACCACGGCGAGCGGGCAGACGGGCGGCGTCCCGACATGATCCTCCTGCATTATACCGGTATGCCGACGGCCGATGGCGCGCTCGACTGGCTCTGTCGGGAAGAGAGCCAGGTTTCCAGCCATTATTTCGTGCACGAGAATGGCGAGGTGATCCAGCTCGTGCCGGAGGCGCGGCGCGCCTGGCATGCGGGCAAAAGCAGCTGGCACGGCGAGAGCGATATCAATTCGCTGTCGATCGGGATCGAAATCGCCAATGCCGGCCATCCCGGCGGCCTTCCCGACTATCCGAAAGAACAGATCGCAGCAGTCATCGAATTGTGTCGCGACTGTGTCAAACGTTGGTCGATCGCGTCGGAAAGGGTGCTCGGGCATTCCGATGTCGCACCGATTCGCAAGGTCGATCCGGGCGAGAAATTCCCCTGGGCCGAGCTTCATCGGGCGGGTGTGGGCCATTGGGTCGAGCCGGCGATGATCACCGGTGGGCGTTTCTTTCAGCGCGGGGACGCCGGCCAGCCGGTGGAAGCGCTGCAGTCGATGCTGTCGCTTTATGGTTACAGTACTGAAATTACGGGGAAATTCTCCGAAAAGACGGCCGGCGATGTGGAAGCCTTCCAGCGCCATTTCCGGCCGGAACGGGTGGACGGGATCGCCGATTTCTCGACGATCGACACGCTGCACCGGCTGCTGTCGGCGTTGCCGCGTTACTCCTGATTCTCGGCAATTACTCAAACGCCGAATTTCGCATTGCAGCGCGAAATTCGGCCTGCCACATCATTTCCCTATTATCTCCTCATTACGATGGTCTAAGAACGTCCGCCAAGCGGTGCTCGGGGTTGTTTTCGGGTTAAACTACGGGCGATATGTGAAACGATAAGAATTACCGTGAATCCCGATCGGTCATTGATCTGGTATTCATTATGACAGCGAGGCGCGCCGTCCGGAAATTCTTTGGGTCGGAGTGTTCAAGACTACATGAGAAAACTGATTGTTGTTGCTGCAACATGCGTTGGCATGGTGCTGGCGGGAAATAGCTTTGCGCTTGCGAATGGTTGGGGTGTGCGAGCCGATGCGCCGGTGAAGAAAGTCGAGCGTCCTTCGAAGAAGGTAGAGCGTCCGTTGAAGAAAGCGGAACGTTCGGTCAAGCCGGCGAAGCGTCCGCTCAAGACGGCGGAACGCCCGCTGAAGACGGTCGAGCGCCAGAGCGGTTATTCCGTCGCCAATGTTGCCGGCGATTCCTATTCCGCGCTGATCAGCAAATATGCGAACCAATATGCTGTACCAGTTGCGCTTGCGACCGCGGTCATCCGCGTCGAAAGCAATTTCAATCCGAATGCACGCGGCAGCCACGGTGAAATCGGCCTGATGCAGATAAAGCCTGCAACGGCCCGCATGATGGGTTATTCCGGCAGCGCCAAGGGCCTGTTCGATCCGGAAACCAACATCAAGTACGGCATGAAATATCTGGCTGCTGCCCATGATCTCGGTGGTGGAGAGACCTGCAACACCATCCTCAAGTATAATGCCGGCCACGGCGCAACGCGCATGAACCCGGTTTCGAAGACCTATTGCGGTAAGGTCCTGGCAATGCTCGACTGAGCCGCCGAGCGGACCGGAGGAAAATCCTCCGCCGCTGTTTTTGCGACATGAATCGGGATGCGCGCCATGATATCCCACCTCGAAACGAGGTGGGCCACCTCGAGATGGGGTGAGATATGGCAGTCGATTTCAGGTTCATCGTCATCGGGCGCGGCATGATGGGGACGGCGGCGGCACGGCACCTCTCCTCCATGGCCGACGGCATCGCGCTGATCGGCCCGCCGGAGCCCGAGGAGCGTAAGGCTCATCGCGGCGTCTTTGCCAGCCACTATGACGAAGCGCGCATTACCCGCACCTTCGACGGCAATCTTGCCTGGGGAACCTTCGCTGCGCGGGCGCTCGGCCGCTACCGCGACATTGAGGCGAAGAGCGGCATTTCCTTCTTTTCGGAAGTCGGCTGCCTTTTCGCCGGGCCGGCGCCTAGGGATGAGCAGGATTTTCTTCTGAGGGCGCTGGCCGTCAGCCGAACGCTCGGTAGCGATATCGAGACCGTCGCGCCGGCGGAACTCAGGCAGCGTTTTCCCTATCTTAACGTCGCCCCCGACTTCAGCGGATATTTCGAGAGCAATCGTGCCGGGCACATCAATCCGCGGGCGCTGGTGCGCGCGCAAGCCAAGCTCGCCGAACAGGGCGGCGTCTCGCTGATCGAAGCGACCGTGACATCGGTGCGCGACGCGGGCTCCCATGTCGAGGTGACAGCTGGCGACAGAAGCTACAGTGCCGAGGGCGTGCTGGTCGCGGCTGGCGCTTTCAGCAATTTCCATGCTTTGCTGCCGCGTCGCGTCGATCTGAGAGTCATGGCGCGTACCGTTGTCTTCTACGAGATCGGCGAGCGCGAGATGACGATTTTCGGCGACATGCCGTCGACCATTGTGCTCGGCGACCGAGAGGAGGATCACATCTATATTCTGCCGCCGGTGCGTTATCCCGATGGCAAGACCTATCTGAAGCTCGGCGGCGATACCGAGGCGCTTTCCTTCAGCCGGCTGGAAGAGGCCGCCACGTGGTTCCGTTCCGACGGCAGTGTGGCCGAGCGCGATCATCTCTCGCGCATCGCCCTGCAACTGATGCCGGAGCTTGCCGGCTGCCCGGTCACGTCGGCTCCGTGTGTGGCGAATTTCACCCCGACCGGTTATCCCTATGTCGGCTTCACGCAGTCGCCGCGGATTGCGGTGCTGACCGGCGGCAATTTCGTCGCGGCCAAATCCTCCGACGAACTCGGGCGTCTTGGCGCCGTGCTTCTTAAGGAAGGGCGGCTCGGGGACGAGGACTTCGGCCGCGAATTGGCGCCCGTCTTCGCTTGAGAGGAATATCATGGCAGTCGATTTCAAATATATCGTCGTCGGCCGCGGGCTGATGGGAGCCGCTGCCGCGCGGCATCTGGCGCGGCAGACGGATGGTGTCGCGGTGATCGGCCCGGACGAGCCTGATGATCGCAAGGCGCATGAAGGCGTTTTCGCCAGCCATTACGACGAGGGGCGCATTACCCGCACCATCGATCCCGACCGCAACTGGGCGCTGCTCGCCAATCGCTCGATCGGTCGCTACGGCGAGATCGCGAACGAGAGCGGCATCGACTTCTATCGGGAGGCCGGCTGCGTCGTCGTCGCGCCTGATGGGAGCGATTATCTCGAAAGGACTCGGCAGGCCGCCGTTTCGCTCGGCGTCGAGACCAGGCTTCTGGACGCCGGCGGATTGAAGACCGCGTTTCCCTTCTTTGCCTTTCCCGCCCGCAGTGCAGGTGTGTTCGAGGCGAGGGGCGCCGGACATATCAGTCCGCGTAAACTGGTCAAGGCGCAATCTATGCTGGCAGAAAGGGCAGGTGCGACTGTCATCCGGGATCATGTGGTCTCGATCCGCGAGGGGGGCGGGCTGGCGAGCGTCAAGACTGCCGGGGGCCTCACCTATCGCAGTGAAAAGGTGCTGCTGGCGGCGGGCGGATTTTCCATTGCCGAGAATCTGTTGCCACGGCCTGTTGCCATGACGGTTTATGGCCGGACCGTAACGCTGTTCGAGGTCGGCGAGGCTGATGCGCTCCGCCTTGCGGCGATGCCGTCGCTCATTCTCGACGTGCCCGGCATCCACATCTATCTGCTGCCGCCGATCCGTTATCCCGATGGCAAATTCTACCTGAAGATCGGCGGCGATCCCGACGATCTGATCTTACACAACGACATCGAGATGCGAGCCTGGTTCAGGACCGAAGGGCGCGAGAGCGTGCGCTCGTATCTGCAGCGCATCGTCGCTGACCTCGTGCCCGATATGACGCCGCTGTCGATTTCGACGGCCGCCTGCGTCGTCTCGTTTACGGAAAGCAGCTATCCGATGGTCGGCTATACCTCTTCGCCCGGGATCGCGGTGCTGACGGGCTGCGCCGGCACCTCGGCCAAGAGTTCGGACGAAATCGGCAGGCTCGGCGCGGAGCTGCTTTTGTCGGGCAGAATCAGCGAACAGGGCTACTCCGCGGATTTCACACCTAATTTCCGTTAAGGCTGCCCCCTATATTTCAGTAGCAATTACGGGCTCTCTCGTTTATGGGAGCCCTGCCAGTTGGCCGGGCAGCCGCGCTTTACCAATGCCGAAAGGCGGTAGGGTGAGGAAAGTCCGGGCTCCACGGAAACACGGTGCCGGATAACGTCCGGCGAGGGCGACCTCAGGGAAAGTGCCACAGAAAGCAAACCGCCTGTCATGACAGGTAAGGGTGAAAGGGTGGGGTAAGAGCCCACCGCATCTCCGGCAACGGATATGGCACGGTAAACCCCACCGGGAGCAAGACCGAATAGGGATGACGCGGCGGGCCGAAAGGCTCTCCGGCCGGTTTCCAGGCCAGTCATCCGGGTGGGTTGCGTGAGGCAGCGTGCGAGCGCTGTCCCAGAGGAATGGCTGCCACGTTCCGGTTCACGCCGGAGCCATACAGAACCCGGCTTACAGGCCAACTGGCGATTAACATCCGTGCTGCGGCAGGGCCGGGATTTTCACCCTAAGCCGCTGAAACCAGCTGTTTTCAAGCTGATATTCATGCACTTTATGGATGTTTTTTTGTGACGCGCGACCAACGCGCGTCATGCCGAAAATGGCGCCGCTAACCCTTTGTTAAACTTAACAGCTTATAAATGTTTGATCATGCGTCCGTTGCAAAATGGGCGTATCCCATTGACGCCCATATGGTCCCATGCTATCCCAAATGCGCACTGCATCAGGGCAATCATTTGCCCATTCATCGCAAAGCAAAGGCGTCTTCCTTTCCGGAAGCGTCGGGTGGAATTTGGCTCATCCGGCTTGCGGAGCTGTGCCTGATATTGGGACTTTCGGGCGTCTTTTTGTCCGGCTCCCTGCGGGAACGGATGTTTCGAGTCATGAGCCGCTTCCTTTCGAACGCGACCAACAGGATCGATGCCAAGGGCAGGGTTTCCGTGCCTTCGGCATTCCGTTCCGTGCTGGCGCAGCGCAACGTCCAGGAGCTTTACTGTTTCCAGGACTTTGTGTTTCCGGCGATCAGCGTCGGTGGCCCGGATCTTCTCGAAAGATTCGAGCGGCAGATTGCTGCGGAAGATCCGTTTTCGCCGGACGCGAACGCGATGTCGCTTCTGATCCACGGAGGCGGGGTCTTCATGAAGCTCGATGCCGAGGGGCGGCTGATGGTCACGGATTTCATCCGCGACTTCATCGGCGTCTCGGACGAAGTGACCTTCGTCGGTCGGGCGGATCATTTTCAGCTCTGGCAGCCGCAGGCATTCTTGGCTGCGCAGGCGCAGGCACGAGGGGAGCGCAAGCTGGCGGGCAAGCGTTCCTGAAGGAACGAGGGAACGGAATGGTGACGAATCCTGGCGGAGGTTCAACTGATGCCGGTGGCGGACCGGTTCGTCACATTCCTGTTCTTCTCAATGAAGTCCTCGCGGCGCTCTCGCCCGCACCCGGCAAGCTCATTCTCGACGGTACATTCGGCGCGGGTGGTTATAGCGCGGCCATTCTTGCGGCCGGGGCCGAGGTGATCGCGCTCGATCGCGATCCCAGCGCAATTGCCGCAGGCCAGGCCATGGTTGCCGCCCATGCCGGTCGTCTCACGCTCATTCACTCGCAGTTCTCGAATCTCGCCGATCATGCGCCGCAGGGCGGGCTCGACGGCGTCGTGCTCGATATCGGCGTCTCTTCCATGCAGATCGATGAGCCCGAGCGCGGCTTCTCCTTCCAGAAGAGCGGGCCGCTCGACATGCGCATGTCGGCAACAGGTGTTTCGGCCGCCGATGTCGTCAATCGCGCCAAGGTCGCCGATCTGATCCGCATCTTCCATTTTCTCGGTGAGGAAAACCAGGCGCCGCGAATCGCACATGCGATTGAGAAGCGGCGCGAGGAAAAGCCCTTCGAAACGACCCGCGATCTTGCCGGCCTCATCGAGCTGGTCACCCCGCGCAAGATGAAGGACAAGATCCATCCCGCGACCCGCGTCTTCCAGGCCTTGCGCATTTTCGTCAATGACGAGCTCGGGGAACTGGCGCAGGCATTGTTTGCGGCGGAACGAGCTCTGAAGCCCGGCGGCCGGCTCGTCGTCGTGACCTTTCATTCGCTTGAAGACCGCATCGTCAAGAAATTCTTCTCCGACCGCGCCGGCAAGGCGACGGGCTCGCGGCACCTGCCGGCCGCACACGAGCGGGCGGCGACCTTCACGGCGATCGGCAAGCCGATGGTTTCGGCGAGCGAGGCGGAGGCTGAAGCCAATCCGCGCGCCCGCTCCGCCAAGCTGCGCGCTGGCCTGCGCACGGGCGCGGCCGCCGAGGCGGCGGATATGTCGCTCTTCGGGTTTCCCAATCTTGCCTCTCTCGGAAAGCTCGGAGGTTGATATGCTGAAGACGTTCGATCTCGTGCTCATCGGCGTCATGACGGCGACTGCCGCCGTCACCTACACGATCAAGCATCGCGCCGAATTGAAGCTTGAGGAGGTTCATCGCCTCGAAGCCGAGATCAAGCTCGAGAAGGACACGATCGATCTTCTCAAGGCCGATTGGGCGCTGCAATCGCAGCCGAACCGGCTGGAACGGCTGGTCAATGCCTACAATGCGGAATTGCAGCTGCAGCCGACGGATTCGACGGCGCTCGTGCATGCGAAGGAGCTGCCGATGCTGAGATCCGAGGTTCCGGCACCCGACGTAACGGAGGCCAACGCCGGTCCCAAGGGTGCGACCATGGCCGGCGCCAAAGGCGCGACCGGCAAAGCACAGCCGGTGCCGATGTCTGCGCCACGCGGCATAGTACAGCAGCACGGTGTGGTGGCGGACGAGGCAGACGAGATCGAAACGGGGTCGGTGGAATAATGTCGTTTCTTTCCCGCATCATGGTCCTGAAGAGCCAGGCGCATTTCTCCGCCGGCGTCTATAACCGTTTCGGCGGGCCTTCCGCCGGCGTGGCCATCGAGGGGTCGCGCAAGAGGAAGACGGGGCAGGCAAAAAGCCGTGTAGGGCTGCTGATCCTTGGCTTCATGGGTGTCTATGTCGTCATCGGCGGCCGTCTGGTCGAATATGCCATGAAGGATCAGGAGGTCGTCTCCAGCATCCTGCCGCCCGACCGGCTGATGGCCTCGCGGCCCGACATTCTCGATCGCAATGGCGAGGTGCTGGCGACCGACATCCGCACGGTCTCGCTGTTTGCCGAGCCGAACAAGATCGTTGACGTTGATGAGGCGGTGGAGAAGCTTGCGACTGTTCTGCCGGAGCTCGACGTCAGGGACACCTACAAGAAGCTTTCGGTCAAGAGCTCGCATTTCGCCTGGCTGCGCCGGCAGCTGACGCCGAAGCAGCAGAGCCAGATCCTCGCGCTCGGCATTCCCGGTATCGGCTTTCGGCCGGAGAAGCGTCGCTTCTATCCCGGCGGCTCAACCGCGGCGCACATCCTCGGCTATGTCAACATCGACAATCGCGGCGTTGCCGGCATGGAGAAATTTATCGACGACCAGGGGCTCGCCGATCTCGCCTCGGTCGGCATGACGAGCGACCAGCCGCTGGAGCCGGTGCGGCTGTCGATCGACCTGCGCGTGCAGAACATCGTTCGCGACGCGGTCGTCAACGCCGTCAACAATTTCCAGTCCAAGGGGGCCGGCGCGGCTGTTATCGACGTGCACACCGGGGAAGTGCTCGGCATGGCATCGGCACCCGACTTCGATCCAAACAATCCGCAGGAGGGCGCCAAGGAAGGCTGGCTCAACCGGATGACGAACGGCACCTTCGAAATGGGATCGACCTTCAAGACCTTCTCGCTGGCGATGGCGCTCGACAGCGGCAAGGTGAAGATGTCCGACACGTTCGACGCCAGCAAGCCGATCTATATCGGCGGCTTCACCATCCATGACTTTCACGGACAACGCCGCTGGCTGACCGTTCCCGAAATCTTCCAGTATTCGTCGAATATCGGCACGGCCCGCGTCATCGACCTCGTCGGCATCGACGCGCAGAAGGACTATCTGACCAAATTCGGCCTGCTGACGAAGATGCAGACCGAACTGCCCGAAGTGAAGATGCCGAGCCAGCCGCGCGTCTGGAAGAAGATCAATTCGATCACGATTTCCTTCGGCCACGGCGTCTCGACGACCGCGCTGCAGACGGGCGTGGCGGCTGCCGCCCTTGTCAACGGCGGCAAGCTGATCGAGCCGACATTCCTGCCGCGCACCCGCGAACAGGCCGATCAGGTCTCCAAGCAGGTCCTCAAGAAATCGACCAGCGATGAGATCCGCTATCTTCTCGATTTCAACGGTTACAAGGGGTCGGGACGCGTCGCCCGTGTGCCGGGCTTTGCCGTCGGCAGCAAGACCGGTACGGCGGACAAGGTGGTGAACGGGCGTTATTCCGCGACGCTCAACTTCAACTCCTTTATCTCCGCCTTCCCGATCGATAATCCCCAATATGTCGTCATCACCTTCTGCGACGAGCCGAAAACAGGCGAAAAGCAGTATGGTGGAACGATCTCCGCCGGTACTGCCGGCCCGATCGCTCGTGAGATCATCCGCCGCGCGGCTCCCATTCTCGGCATCGAGCCGAAATTTGGGGAGGGCGGTTCGGCCTTGCTGGTGTCTTATTGAGTGTGAATGAATACCGACGCCGATTCGCGAGGGGTGAACCGGCTTCAAGAGAGAAAAGTGCGTTCGATGAAATTGCGAGACCTGGCCGGAGATCAGTTTCCGGAACTTGAAGCACAGCTCGAAGGCCCGGCAGGCTTGCTTGATATCTCAGGCCTGTCTTCGGATAGCCGCAAGGTGGAATCGGGCAACGCTTTTGTCGCGGTCGCCGGCACCAAGGCGAATGGCGCGGGCTTCATCGCGGATGCCGCCGGCCGTGGGGCCGCCGTCGCGATCACCTCCCAGGTTGTCGATGCTCCCATCCCGGTGCTTGCGGTCAAGGAGCCGCGCCGCTTTCTTTCCATCGCTGCCTCCCGTTTTTACGGCAGGCAGCCCGAGACCATGGTCGCCGTCACCGGCACGGCAGGCAAGACTTCCGTCGCCTCTTTCACCCGCCAGATCTGGGCACATGCCGGCCATGCAGCCGCGATGATCGGCACAACAGGTGTCGTTTCGCCGACGCGCAATGAATATGGCGCACTGACGACGCCGGATCCGGTATCGCTGCACAAACTGCTGGCGGAGCTCGCCGACGAGGGTGTTACGCATGCCTCGATGGAGGCTTCCAGCCACGGCCTCGATCAGTCCCGTCTCGACGGCGTCAGGCTCGCCGCCGCAGCCTTCACCAATCTCGGTCGCGACCACATGGATTATCATCCCACGATCGAAGACTATATGGCCGCCAAGATGCGGCTTTTCGATACGCTGTTGCCGAAGGGCTCGCCGGCGATCGTCTTCGCGGACGATCCGTGGTCGGCGCAGGCCATCAAGGCGGCTGCCGATGCCGGTCATGACATCCGCACCGTCGGGCGCAAGGGGCAATATCTCTCGCTGAAACGCGTCGAGCATTTCCGCCACAAGCAAACGGCGGAGATCCATATCGGCGATGAGATCTTTGAGGTGGACATTCCGCTGGCCGGCGATTTCCAGGTCGCTAACGCGCTGGTTGCGGCAGGACTTGCCATGTCCACGGGAGTCGAGCCGAAGGTCGCGATGGCGGCGCTCGAGAAACTGGTCGGCGCGTCGGGCCGCCTCGAATTGGTCGGCCATACCAAAGATGGCGCACTCGCTTATGTCGATTATGCCCACAAGCCGGATGCGTTGGAAAATGTGCTGAATTCGGTGAGGCCCTTCACCACCGGCCGCGTTATTGTCGTCTTCGGCTGCGGCGGCGACCGCGACCGCGGCAAGCGGCCGATCATGGGTGAAATCGCCTGCCGCCTTGCCGATGTCGTCATCGTCACCGACGACAATCCGCGTTCGGAGGTGCCGGCTTCGATCCGGGCCGAGATCATGGCTGCAGCAGGTTGCGCCTCCGAGATTGGCGATCGCGCCGCGGCGATCCGCGAGGCTGTGGGCATGCTGAAATCCGGCGATACGCTGATCGTTGCCGGCAAGGGGCACGAGGAAGGGCAGACGATCGGGAGCGTCACACTGCCGTTCTCCGACCACGCGGAGGTGCGCAAGGCCTTGGAGGAACTAAAATCTTGAGCTGGCTCTGGACGACCGAAGACATGATCGCAGCGATGGCGGGGCGCCCTTTCGGCACTTTGCCCGAAGGGATCACCGGCATTTCCATCGACAGCCGCTCGATTACATCAGGCGAGGCGTTCTTTGCGATCAAGGGTGACCGCGTCGATGGTCACGACTATGCGTCGATGGCGATAGCGAACGGCGCCTCGCTTCTCGTCGTCAGCGAAGCGAGGCTTCCCGCCCTCGGCCGCCTGACGGTACCGATGATCGTCGTCGACGATGTGCTGGCGGCACTCGGGCGTCTGGGGCAGGCTTCCCGCGAGCGCTCGCGGGCAAAGATCATCGCCGTCACTGGTTCTGTCGGCAAGACAACCACCAAGGAGATGCTGCGGCACGTGCTGTCGCCGTCGGGTAAGGTGCACGCCTCCGTCGCCTCCTTCAACAATCACTGGGGCGTGCCGCTGACGCTGGCGCGGATGCCTGATGATACGGATTACGGCGTCTTCGAAGTCGGCATGAATCATCCGGGTGAGATCCGGCCGCTGGTGGCGATGATCCGTCCCGATGTCGCGGTCATCACGACGATCGCGCCGGCCCATCTCGGCAATTTCAAGAGCATCAAGGAGATTGCTGCCGCCAAAGCGGAGATCTTCGAGGGGCTCGAGCCCGGCGGCCACGTCGTGCTCAACCGCGACAATGACCAGTTCAATTTCCTCGATCGAACGGCGCAGTCGCTCGGCATCGAGCATATTCATTCCTTCGGCCAACATGCCAAGGCGGAATTCCGGCTAGCGGAATTCAACGGCGCGGACGAGAATTCGACGTTGTGGCTGACGATCGGCGGCGAGACGCTGGAGGTCGCGATCGGTGCGCCGGGCCGCCATATCGCCGAGAATGCTCTCGCGGCGCTCGGCGTTGTCAAGATCGTCGGCGCCGAGATGGAAAAGGCGATCGATGCACTTGCGACGCTGAAGCCGGAAAAGGGCAGGGGCAAACGCCACCGGCTGTCGGTCGGCGGCGGTAATAGCAGCTTCACGCTGATCGACGAGAGTTACAATGCCAATCCCGCTTCGATGCGCGCGGCGATCGCACTGCTGGCGGCCTCCGAGCCGACCGGGCGCGGACGCCGTATCGCCGTGCTCGGAGACATGCTCGAGATGGGCGAGTATGCCGGGAAGGTCCACACCGATCTCGCCGGGCCGCTGCTTGCGGCCGGCATCGAACATGTCTGGCTCGCAGGCGCCGAAATGGCTGCGCTGAAGGAATCACTGCCGGAAAGCGTCCACGTACAGTACCGCGAAAAGACGGATGAACTGACGGACTATGTATTGAATTCGGTCGCACCGGGCGACGTGTTGATGGTGAAATCGTCTCTGGGCATCGGTTTCGGCAAGATCGTCGCCGCGCTTCTTGACAAGTTCCCGGCATTTTCCGACACGCAACGCGAACTTTGACCGGGTAACAAGGGGCCTTGAATGCTGATCTGGCTTGTCGAACTGTCGGAATATTTCAAATTTCTGAACCTGTTCAGATATATCACGTTCCGCACGGGCGCCGCTCTCTTCACCTCCGCACTAATCGTCTTCCTTTTCGGGCCGACGATCATCAACTCGCTGCGCATCCGGCAGGGCAAGGGCCAACCGATCCGCGCGGACGGGCCGCAGACGCATTTCAAGAAGGCCGGCACGCCGACCATGGGCGGGCTGATGATCCTGGCCGGCATCGTCGGGGCGTCGCTGCTCTGGGCCGATCTTTCCAACGTCTATGTCGTCGCGACACTGCTGGTGACGCTGGGCTTCGGCGCAATCGGCTTCTATGACGATTATCTCAAGGTGACCAAGCAGAGCCACAAGGGCTTCTCCGGCAAGGCGCGCCTCGGCATCGAGTTCGTCATCGCCGGCATCGCGGTCTATTTCATGATGCGCACGGCCCTTGCCTCGGGGACTGCCGGTTCGACCTTCGGCTCCTCGATCGCTTTTCCCTTCTTCAAGGACTTCCTGATCAATCTCGGCATCATGTTCGTCGTCTTCGGCGGATTCGTCATCGTCGGCGCCGGCAATGCCGTCAATCTGACCGATGGCCTCGACGGGCTTGCCATCGTGCCGGTCATGATCGCCGCCGCCTCCTTCGGCGTCATCGCCTATCTCGCCGGCAATGTGGTGTTTGCGAACTATCTGCAGATCAATTTCGTGCCCGGCACCGGTGAGCTTGCCGTCGTGCTCGGCGCCGTCATCGGCGCCGGCCTCGGTTTCCTTTGGTTCAATGCGCCGCCGGCCGCCATCTTCATGGGCGATACCGGCTCGCTGGCGCTCGGCGGTACGATCGGCACCGTTGCCGTCGCCACCAAACATGAAATCGTCATGGCGATCATCGGCGGCCTGTTCGTCATGGAGACGCTGTCGGTCATCATCCAGGTCGGCTTCTTCAAGATGACCGGCCGGCGCGTCTTCCTGATGGCGCCGATCCATCATCATTTCGAGAAGAAGGGCTGGACCGAGAGCCAGGTGGTGATCCGCTTCTGGATCATCGCCGTGGGCCTGGCCCTGCTCGGCCTTTCGACGCTGAAACTCCGGTGAGGCGGCGATGATCCCGGTGACGACGCTCAAGGACAGGAAGGTCGCGCTCTTCGGGCTCGGCGGTTCCGGTTTTGCTACTGCCCGCGCGCTGATTGCGGGCGGCGCCGAGGTTACCGCCTGGGACGACAATCCCGACAGCGTCGCCAAGGCTTCTGCAGAAGGCATTCGGACGGAAGACCTGCACGGCATCGACTGGAGCCAGCATGCCCTGTTCGTCCTGTCGCCCGGCGTGCCGCTCACCCATCCAAAGCCGCACTGGACTGTCGACCTCGCGCGGGCGGCCGGCGTCGATATCGTCGGCGACGTCGAGCTCTTCGTGCGCGAGCGCCGCGCCCATGCGCCGGATTGCCCCTTCATCGCTATCACCGGCACCAACGGCAAATCGACGACGACGGCACTGATCGCCCACATACTGAAATCCGCAGGCTACGACACCCAGCTCGGCGGCAATATCGGCACGGCGGTGCTGACGCTCGATCCGCCGAAGGCGGGGCGTTATTACGTCGTCGAATGCTCTTCCTACCAGATCGATCTGGCACCGACCCTGAACCCTTCCGCGGGCATCCTGCTCAATCTGACGCCCGATCATCTCGACCGTCACGGCACGATGCAGCACTACGCCGACGTCAAGGAACGGCTGGTTGCGGGCAGCGATGTCGCGATCGTCGGCATCGACGACAGCCATTCGGCGTTGATCGCCGACCGGGTCGAGCGGGCAGGTGTCAAGGTGGTTCGCATCTCGCGCCGGAGTGTGGTGGCTGACGGCATTTATGCCGAGGGCACCAGGCTCGTCCAGGCCGGCGGCGGCGCCATGCTGCCGTTTGACGATCTCGACGGCATCCAGACGCTGCGCGGCAGCCATAACGCGCAGAACGCGGCCGCGGCGGTCGCCGCCTGCCTTGCCGTCGGCGTTTCCGCCGACGACATTCGCACCGGCCTTGCCTCCTTTCCCGGGCTCAAGCACCGCATGCAGCCTGTGGGCAAACGCGGCCGCGTCGTCTTCGTCAACGATTCCAAGGCGACGAACGCCGATGCGGCAGCACCCGCGCTGTCGAGCTACGATCGCATCTACTGGATTGCCGGCGGCCTGGCGAAGGCGGGCGGCATCACGACTCTCGCGCCCTATTTCCCGCGCATCGCCAAGGCCTATCTGATCGGCGAGGCAGCGGCGGAGTTCGCCGCCACACTCGGCGAAGCCGTGCCCTACGAGATCTCCGGCACGCTGGAGCGCGCAGTCGCACATGCGGCGGCCGATGCGGAGCGCGACGAAGCTGCTGCTTCCGCCGTGATGTTATCCCCGGCTTGCGCAAGCTTCGACCAGTATAAGAACTTCGAAGTCAGAGGCGATGCCTTCGTCAGCCATGTGGCCGCCCTTGACGGAATGACAATGCTGATCGGTCCGGCAACAGGAGAGAAATGACATGGTAAGCCGCGCGGAACGTGGGCCGCTGGCCGATTGGTTCTGGACCATCGACCGCTTCTTCCTGGCGATGTTCATCTTCCTGATGGGCATCGGCTTCATGCTGTCGTTTGCGGCGTCTCCGGCGGTTGCCGAGCGCATCGGGCTAGAGCCTTTTCACTTCGTCAAGCGTCATGCGGCCTTCATGATCCCGTCGATCGCCGTCATGCTCGGGCTATCGTTCCTGACGCCGCGCCAGGTGCGACGAACCGCGATCCTGCTCCTGATCATTTCGCTCGCCATGATGGTGCTGGTTCTCTTCGTCGGCCAGGAGGTCAAGGGCGGCAGGCGCTGGATCTGGATCGCCGGCCTCTCCATCCAGCCGTCGGAATTCATGAAACCTGCCTTCGTCGTCGTCTGCGCCTGGCTGTTTGCCGAGCATGCGCGTCAGCCTGAAATCCCCGGTAATCTCTTTGCCATCATCCTGTTCGGCATCGTTGCGGCGCTGCTCGTCGCGCAGCCCGACCTCGGTCAGACCATCCTGACGACGGCCGTCTGGGGTGGCATGTTTTTCATGGCCGGCATGCCGTGGATATGGATCATGCTGCTCGGCATCGGCGGCGCCGGCGGTCTGCTCAGCGCCTACTACGTCTTTCCGCACGTTGCGTTGCGCATAGACAAGTTCATGACCGGCGAGGGCGACACGTTCCAGATCGACACGGCGCGTGAGGCGATTATCCGCGGCAGCTGGTTTGGTCAGGGGCCGGGCGAAGGCATCGTCAAACGTATCATCCCGGATGCGCATACCGACTTTATCTTCTCGGTCGCGGCCGAGGAATTCGGCATCGTCTTCTGCATGGCGCTCGTTGCGCTGTTTTCCGCGCTGGTGCTGCGCGGCCTGTCGCATGCCTATCGCGAGCGGAACGATTTCAACCGCTTCGCCGTCGCCGGCCTGGTGCTGCAGATGGGCATTCAGTCGATCATCAACATCGGCGTCAACCTCGAGCTGCTGCCGGCGAAAGGGATGACGCTGCCGCTGATTTCCTACGGCGGTTCTTCCATGGTGGCGATCTGCGTTACCGCGGGCTTTATTCTGGCGCTGACGCGCCATCGCCCGGAAAAACGTGCGCAGGACCGGAGCCTCTTCCGCGTCCCGCACGGCATGCCGGCGGAGTAAGAGGTCATGAGCAAAGGCATCGTTCTGCTTGCCGCCGGGGGAACCGGCGGCCATGTGTTCCCGGCGGAGGCGCTGGCCTTCAAGCTGAAGGAGCGTGGTTATTCGGTGCATCTCGTCACCGACAGCCGAGCCGAACGCTATGCCGGCAAGTTCCCGGCCGAGGAGATCCATGTCGTGCCGTCGGCGACGATCGGCTCGAAAAACCCGGTCGCAGTCGCCCGCTCGCTGTGGACGCTGTGGAGCGGCATGCGAGCGGCCAAAAGGCTGATCCAGCGGCTGAAGCCGGTGATTGTCGTCGGCTTCGGCGGTTACCCCACCGTGCCGCCGCTGCTGGCCGCGACGCGGCTCGGCGTAGCCTCGATGCTGCATGAGCAGAATGCCGTCATGGGCCGCGCCAACAAGGCGCTGGCTTCTCGCGTCAAGGCGATTGCCGGCGGTTTTCTACCGGAAAGCGGGGATGCTTTTTCCGACAAGACGGTTGCAACAGGCAATCCTGTGCGCCCGGCGATCCTTGCCACAGCCGAGCAGCCTTACCTGCCTTCGCATCCCGGCGAGCCCTTCAATCTCGTCGTCTTCGGCGGCAGCCAGGGCGCGCAGTATTTTTCCAAGGCCATGCCGACGGCGATCAGCCTGCTCGACGACGGCCTGCGCGCGCGGCTCAGGGTGACGCAGCAGGTGCGCTCCGAGGATATGGAGATGGTCAGCGGCTGCGTCGCCAAGCTGGAGATGGGAGCCGATATCGCGCCATTTTTCAACGATATGGCGGAACGCCTTGCCCGGGCACATCTGGTGATCTGCCGCTCCGGCGCCTCCACGGTCTCGGAAATCTCCGTCATCGGACGCCCGGCCATTCTGGTGCCCTATCCGCATGCGCTCGACCATGATCAGGCGGCGAACGCCGCGGCACTGGCTGCGACCGGCGGGGCGAAGGTGATCCCTCAGTCGGAGCTTTCGCCAGAACGCATCGCCTCTATACTGAGCCATGTGATGAACGATCCGGACAAGCTTTCGCACATGGCGGCGGCGGCCAAGCTCGCCGGGAAACCGGATGCGGCGAACTTGCTTGCCGACATGGTTGAGGCTATTGCCGCCGGCAAGACAGTCTCGGAATTCAAGAGGACACGCGCATGAAACTGCCGAAGGCGATCGGTCTCGTCCATTTCATCGGCATTGGCGGCATCGGCATGAGCGGCATTGCCGAAGTGCTGCACAATCTCGGCCACAAGGTGCAGGGATCGGATCAATCGGACAGCGCCAATGTGCAGCGCCTGCGCGACAAAGGCATCGAGGTCTTCGTCGGCCATCGCGCCGAAAATCTCGGTGATGCCGAAGTCGTCGTCGTTTCGACGGCGATCAAGAAGAGCAACCCGGAACTCATCGCCGCGCGCGAAAAGCTGCTGCCGGTGGTGCGCCGCGCCGAAATGCTCGCCGAGCTGATGCGCTTCCGCAATGCGATCGCCATCGGCGGCACGCACGGCAAGACGACGACAACCTCGCTGGTCGCAACGCTGCTCGAAGCCGGCGGGCTCGATCCGACCGTCATCAACGGCGGCATCATAAACGCCTACGGCACCAACGCCCGCATGGGCGAGGGCGAGTGGATGGTAGTGGAGGCCGACGAATCCGACGGCACCTTCCTGAAGCTTCCGGCCGATGTCGCCGTCATCACCAATATCGACCCCGAGCATCTCGACCACTACGGCAGTTTCGACGCCGTGCGCGCCGCCTTCCGGCAGTTCGTCGAAAACGTGCCGTTCTACGGCTTCGGCGTCATGTGCCTCGATCATCCCGAGGTGCAGTCGCTGGTCGGCCGCATCGAGGACCGCAAGATTATCACCTATGGCGAGAACCCGCAGGCCGACGTGCGCTTCAAGAATGTGCGCATCGACGGCACGCGCTCGATTTTCGACGTTGAGATCCGCCGCCGCCGCACCGGCCAGAGGACCGAGCTCAAGGGGCTGGTCATGCCGATGCCCGGGCGCCACAATATTTCCAACGCCACGGCGGCGATCGCGGTCGCCAACCGGCTTGGCATATCGAGTGAAGATATCGCCAAGGGGCTTGCTTCCTTCGGCGGCGTCAAGCGTCGCTTCACGCTGACCGGCGAATGGAATGGGGTGCAGATCTTCGACGATTACGGCCACCATCCGGTCGAAATCAAGGCAGTGCTGAAGGCGGCCCGCGAGGCCTGCAAGGGGCGCATCATCGCCGTCCATCAGCCGCACCGTTACACGCGTCTCGCTAGCCTGTTCGAGGAATTCGCCGCCTGCTTCAACGACGCCGACAGCATCTTCCTTGCGCCCGTCTATGCGGCAGGCGAGGATGCGATCGAAGGTATCGATTCCATGTCGCTCGTCTCGCGCATCAAATCCGGCGGCCATCGCGACGCCCGCTTCCTCGCTTCGGCGGAGCTTCTGCCGCAAATGGTTGCGGAGGTTGCAAAGCCTGGTGATTTCGTGGTTCTGTTGGGGGCTGGGAGCATTACATCATGGGCAGCAGCACTGCCCAAGCAATTGGAAGGCCTATCGGGAAAGTCCGCATGAAACAGGTGAATGGGGAAAAGCTTCTCGCGTCTCTCGGAGACGGTGTAAAGGATATCCGCGGCCGTATCACGCCGGATGCCCCCATGGATCGCGTCACCTGGTTCAGGGCCGGCGGTCTGGCCGAATTGATGTTCCAGCCGCATGACGTCGACGATCTCATTGCGTTCCTGAAGATATTGCCGGAAGAGGTGCCGCTGACGGTGGTCGGCGTCGGCTCCAACATTCTGGTGCGCGACGGCGGCATTCCAGGCGTGGTGCTGCGCCTGTCGGCCAAGGGCTTCGGCTTCGTCGAGCTTGCCGGCGAAAACCGCATCCTCGCCGGCGCCATCTGCCCCGACAAGCATGTCGCGGCCATGGCGATGGACAATGGCATCGGCGGCTTCCATTTCTTCTACGGCATTCCGGGCGGTATCGGCGGCGCGGCGCGCATGAATGCCGGCGCGAACGGCGTGGAGACGCGTGAGCGGCTGATCGAGGTCAACGCCGTCGACCGCAAGGGCAACAAGCATGTGCTTTCCAATGCGGAGATGGGTTATTCCTACCGGCTTTCAAAGGCGCCGGCCGATCTGATCTTCACTTCGGTGCTGTTCGAGGGCTATCCGGAAGATCGCGCCCAGATCCGCGCCGAAATGGACGCTGTGCGCAATCACCGCGAGACGGTGCAGCCGGTTCGCGAAAAGACCGGCGGCTCGACCTTCAAGAACCCTCCGGGTCATTCGGCCTGGAAGCTGATCGACGAGGCAGGCTGCCGCGGCCTCGTGATCGGCGGCGCGCAGATGTCGTCGCTTCACTGCAACTTCATGATTAATATGGGGCAGGCGACCGGCTACGATCTCGAATATCTCGGCGAGCAGGTGCGCCGTGAGGTCTTCGAGAAAGACGGCATCAAGCTCGAATGGGAAATCAAGCGCCTCGGCGTCTTCATGCCCGGCCGCGAAGTGCGCCCGTTCCAGGGCGTAACGAGCGAATAAGCTATTCTACTGCCTGTTTGAGGCCTTCGCGCGGGGTGACGACGGGTGACCAGCCGAGAACGTCGCGCGCCCGGGATATGTCGACCTGCAGCGAACCACAAAGGCGCTGATAGACGGCCTCCTTCCCGAGTGCCTTTGCCGCCAGGTGCAGCAGTGCAGGCGGGAAGGGGACCAGCATCGGCTTGACGCCCAGCCCCGCGGCAATTCCCCTGATGAGATCAGGCGTCGAGAGGTCTTCACCATCTCCGGCAAGGAAGGTCTCGCCTGCGGCGGCGGGATGGGTCGCGCAGGTGATGATCAGGTCGACAAGATTTTGCACCGCGACCAATGTGCGGCGGTTCTTCAGCGAAGCGAAGGGGAGCGGCAGTTTCTTGCGGACAAGATTAACGAGCAGCGCGAAGTTACCGCGTGCGCCGGGGCCATAGACCAGCGGCGGCCGGATGATGACGACTTCCATGCCGGTGCGCGCTGCGATTTCAAGCAGCCCGATTTCGCATTCCAGCTTCGAAATGCCGTAGGGATCAATCGGCTTCGGTCTGTCGTCGTGCCGGAACGGCCGGTCGTTCTCTTCTCCGTTGACCTTGATGGTGCTGACGAAGACGAATCGCTTCACGCCCGCCTTGGCGGCCTGTCCAGCGAGATTGAGCGCGGCGGCGGTGTTGACCCGGCGGAACTCCGCTAGCGGATCGGCCGCGCGGTCGTCCATGATGTGAACGCGGGCGGCGAGATGGACGATGACGTCGACGCCTTCAAGTGCCGCCGTCCAGTCGGTCTTCTCAGTTATTTCGATCGGCAAATGCCTGACATCGGGCGGAAAGGCAGAGGTCTCGGATCTCGTGGTGGCCACGAGCTCGCAAATCTTGTCTGCCTGCAGCCGTTTGACAAGCGGACTACCGACGAAGCCGGCGGCGCCGGTGACGAGGCATCGCATGATCTTCTCCCTGATTACCCATGCGCCTTCGCTAACCGGAAGCGATACCGGCATCAATAGGAAACCGGCGACCGCCGAGCGCGCGCCGGTCCTCTGCATTAATCAAATTGGAGGTGGCGGTCGTCGCCTCACTGTTGCCTGTATCCGGCTGAGAGATGGTACTCGACCATCTCACCGATGCCATCGCAGGTGAACGAGTTTAGATATGTCTTTGAACGCATGTGGTTTTTTCCGATTCTATTCGCCTTCGATGAAAGAGGGTCAGGAATGGTCGCCTATGAGCAAAAGGTAAAAAGGCGCCAAGTTCCGGGAAAACAGTTAACGAAAGTAAACACTTCATTAACCATAATGATGCTCTAATGCATGTGAGGCCCGACAACGCGAAACGACGCAGACAGCTTCGCGCAAGCGTCGTTTTCAAAAATGGAAGTTATTTTTGGGGGTTTTGATGAGTCGCAAGCATGTTGCTGTCCTGATGGGCGGATTTTCCTCGGAAAGGCCTGTCAGCCTTTCCTCGGGAAAGGCTTGCGCAGAGGCCCTCGAAGCCGAAGGCTTCAAGGTAACTACGATCGATGTCGCCCGCGATGTTTCCGAAAAGCTTGCCGCATTGAGGCCCGATGTCGTCTTCAATGCGCTTCATGGGCCGTTCGGGGAGGACGGGACCATCCAGGGCATTTTGGAATATCTGGAGATCCCCTATACGCATTCCGGTGTGCTTGCCTCGGCGCTGGCAATGGATAAGGACAAGGCGAAGCGTGTCGCTGCCGCCGCCGGCATCCCCGTCGCCGAATCGCAGGCCATCAACCGTTTCGCTTTTCCTTCGACGCATCCGATGAAGCCGCCTTACGTGGTGAAGCCTGTGCGCGAGGGCTCGAGCTTCGGCGTCGTGATCGTCACCGAAGAGCAGGCGCATCCGCCGCAGGTCGTCAGCTCGCCCGAATGGCGCTATGGCGAAGAGGTGCTGGTCGAGCGCTATGTCTACGGCCGCGAGCTCACCTGCGGCGTTATGGGCGAGACTGCGCTCGGTGTCACCGAGGTGGTGCCGCAGGGACACAATTTTTATGATTACGATTCCAAGTATGCTGCGGGCGGTTCAAAACACGTCATCCCAGCGAAAATTTCACCGAATATTTACCAAAAAATACAAACATTGGCCCTAAGGGCGCATCAGGCAATCGGTTGTCGCGGCGTCAGTCGGTCCGACTTTCGTTACGACGATCGTTTCTCCGAAGACGGCGAAATCATCTGGCTGGAGGTCAATACCCAGCCAGGCATGACTCCAACCTCGCTCGTGCCCGAAATGGCCGGTCATGCCGGCTATTCCTTTGGTGAGTTTCTCCGGTGGATGGTGGAGGACGCGTCTTGTTTGCGTTGACGGTCAAGAGGATAGGGCGCCCCAGCCATCATGCCGTGCTTCCGGTCATGGAAGCCGAAGAGCGGTTCGTCCTGCCGCGTCCGCTGCGCCGCGTCACGCGCTTCCTGATCAGTCTCGGCAGCGGCCGCATCTACATTCCGGCCCATACGGGCACGGTGTCGGCGCTTGCCTTCCTGGCTGCGACCGGCCTCTACGGCATGTCGCTCGGCGGTCACACGGAAGCGGTCGCGCAGGCGACGACCACGGCCGCAGGTTTTGCGATCGAGGATGTGAAAGTCTCCGGCAATTCGGAAACCTCCGAAATCGAGATCCTGCAGCTGATCGGCCTTGACGGCACGACCTCACTGGTGGCGCTCGACGTCGATGCGGCCCGCCGGAAGATTGCGCACCTTCCCTGGGTCGAGAATGTCGAGGTTCGAAAGGTCTATCCGAGGACGATCGAAGTGAAGCTCAAGGAGCGTGAGGCCTATGCGATCTGGCAGCACGGGCAGGAGCTTTCGCTGATCGAGAAGAACGGCAGCGTCATTGCGGCGTTGCGCGACAACAAGTTTTCGTCGCTGCCGCTCGTCGTCGGCCGCGACGCCGAGACCGCGGCGGCTTCGCTCGGCGACGCCTTTTCGAAGTGGCCCGACGTGAAGGCCCGCGTGAAGGCCTATGTCTGGATATCGGGCCGTCGTTGGGATCTGCACATGGATAACGGCGTCGTCGTCAAGCTGCCGGAAGACGGCATCGATCAGGCGCTGGCGACGCTTTCGAAGTTCGACAAGGAGCATCAGCTCCTGGAGCGGGACATCGCCGCGGTCGATCTGAGATTGCCGGACAGGACCGCGATCCAGCTGACGCCGGAAGCGGCGGTCCGCCGGCAGGCGGCGGTAACGGAGCGTACGAAGGAATTGAAGAAGGCGGGGCAGAATATATGAGCTTGTTCGGTTCATCCCATTTCGGATTGCCGCGCCTGAAGCCGCTTTCGTCGAAGCGGTCGCATGTCGTTTCGGTGCTCGACATCGGCTCGACCAAGGTCGTCTGCATGATCGGTCGGCTGACGCCGCGCGAGGAAAGCCAGATCCTGCCGGGCCGCACGCACAATATCGAGATCATCGGCATCGGCCATCAGCGCTCCCGCGGCATCAAGACCGGCGTCATCGCCGATCTCGATGCGCTTGAAGGCGTCATTCGGCTGGCGGTCGACGCGGCGGAGCGCATGGCCGGGCTGACCGTCGAGAGCCTGATCGTCAATCTGACGGCCGGCCGCCTCGGCAGTGACATCTACACCGCGACGATCGATCTCGGCGGCCAGGAAGTCGAACTCAACGATTTGAAGAAGGTGCTGTCGGCGGCCTGCCAGCAGTCTCTGCGCCAGGACCGTTCGGTGCTGCATTCGCTGGCGACCGGCTTCTCGCTCGACGGCGAGCGCGGCATTCGCGATCCTCTGGCAATGTATGGCGATGCGCTCGGGGTCGACATGCATGTCGTGACCGCGGAGCGCTCGGCACTGAAGAACCTCGAGCTCAGCGTCAACCGCGCGCATCTGTCGGTCGAAGGCATTGTTGCGACCCCCTATGCATCCGGTCTTGCGGCTCTCGTCGACGATGAGGTCGAACTCGGCTGCGCGGCGATCGACATGGGCGGCGGCACGACGACGATTTCGGTCTTTGCCGAAGGCAAGCTCGTTCATACCGATGCCGTCGGTCTCGGCGGCCATCACGTCACCACCGACCTCGCGCGCGGCCTTTCGACCCGCATCGAGGATGCAGAGCGGCTGAAGGTCGTGCATGCCTCCGCACTCTTGAATTCCTCCGATGAGCGTGAGCTGATCTCGATCCCGCCGATCGGCGAGGACGATCGCGACCAGCCGTCTCAGGTGCCGCGCGCGCTGGTTTCGCGCATCGTATCGGCCCGAATCGAAGAGACGATGGAACTGATCCGCGACCGGATCCAGCGTTCCGGCTTCAGCCCGATCGTTGGAAAACGCGTCGTGCTGACGGGAGGCGCGAGCCAGCTGACCGGCCTTGCCGAGGTGGCGCGGCGCATTCTGGCCCGCAACGTCCGCATCGGCCGGCCGATGGGCGTCTCGGGACTGCCGACGGCGGCCAAGGGCCCGGCCTTTTCGACGGCCGTCGGCCTGATGATTTATCCGCAGGTCGCGGACATGGAGACACATGCGTCACAGAGCGGTCTGCTCATGTCGCTTGGGGGAAATAACAGCCGCATAGCCCGCATGGGCCAGTGGCTGAAGGAAAGCTTCTGAAATTTGCGTAATTGGCCGGCGTGGCGATGCGGCCAGAGAGAGAAGGAACAGGTACCATGACCATCAAGCTGCAAAAGCCTGACATCACCGAGCTGAAGCCGCGCATCACCGTATTCGGCGTCGGCGGCGGCGGCGGCAACGCCGTCAACAACATGATCACCGCAGGCCTCCAGGGCGTCGACTTCGTCGTTGCCAACACGGATGCGCAGGCGCTGACGATGACGAAGGCCGAGCGCATCATCCAGCTCGGCGCCAACGTCACCGAAGGCCTCGGTGCCGGTTCGCAGCCGGAAGTCGGCCGTGCGGCCGCCGAAGAGTGCATCGACGAGATCATCGATCACCTGAACGGTACGCATATGTGCTTCGTCACCGCCGGCATGGGCGGCGGCACCGGCACCGGTGCTGCTCCTGTCGTCGCGCAGGCCGCCCGCAACAAGGGCATCCTGACGGTCGGCGTCGTCACCAAACCGTTCCATTTCGAAGGCGGCCGCCGCATGCGCCTGGCCGAGATGGGTATCCAGGAACTGCAGAAGTCTGTCGACACGCTGATCGTCATTCCGAACCAGAACCTCTTCCGCATCGCCAACGACAAGACGACCTTCGCCGACGCTTTTGCCATGGCCGACCAGGTTCTCTATTCGGGCGTCGCCTGCATCACCGACCTGATGGTGAAGGAAGGCCTCATCAACCTCGACTTCGCCGACGTCCGCTCGGTGATGCGCGAGATGGGCCGTGCGATGATGGGCACCGGCGAAGCCTCCGGTGCCGGCCGTGCACTGCAGGCAGCCGAAGCGGCAATCGCCAACCCGCTGCTCGACGAAACCTCGATGAAGGGTGCCCAGGGCCTGCTGATCTCCATCACCGGCGGCCGCGACCTCACCCTCTTCGAAGTCGACGAAGCTGCGACCCGCATCCGCGAAGAAGTCGATCCGGACGCCAACATCATCCTCGGCGCCACTTTCGACGAATCGCTCGAAGGCATCATCCGCGTCTCGGTCGTCGCGACCGGTATCGACCGGGCGATCAGCGAAGCCGCCGAGCGCAACTTCCAGCCGGCCGCCAAGCCCGCTATCCGTCCCTCCGCGGCTGTTGCTCCGGCAGCGGCCGCAGTTCAGCCTGCCCCGGTGATGCAGGCACCGAAGGCCATCGATCCGATCGCGCAGACCATCCGCCAAGCCGAGATGGAACGTGAGCTCGAAATTCCGGCCCCGCGTGCTGCAGCCCCCGTCCAGCAGCCTGCTGCGCAGCAGGAAGTCTTCCGTCCGCAGAGCAAGATCTTCGCGCCTGCACAGGAAGCTCCGGCGATCCGCCCGCAGGTGCAGCAGCAGGCTCCGGCGCCGGTAATGAGCCAGCCGGTGATGAGCCAGCCCGTCCAGCAGCAGCCTATCCAGCAGCAGCCGGTCCGACAGGAGCCGATTATCCGGCAGGCGGCTGAACCGGTGCGCATGCCGAAGGTCGAGGATTTCCCGCCGGTCGTCCAGGCTGAACTCGACCACCGCACGCAGCCGGCTTCCGCGCATCAGCAGGAAGAGCGCGGCCCGATGGGCCTGCTCAAGCGAATCACCAATTCGCTTGGCCGCCGCGACGATGACGCCGTTGCCGCCGACATGACCGCCGCACCGCCGGCCGCGTCACAGCAGCGCCGTCCGTTGTCGCCGGAGGCAAGCCTCTATGCGCCGCGCCGCGGCAATCTCGATGATCAGGGTCGTGCGGTTCCGCAGGCTCGCATGATGCAGGAAGACGATCAGCTGGAAATTCCGGCATTCCTGCGCCGCCAGTCGAACTGAAATATCGGGGGCTTCGGCACCGGTCATGCCCGGGATTCAGATCCCGGGCATTGCTGTTTTCGGGCGGGAATTTATGAGCGATATCAATCGTGTGACTTCGTAACAAAACGAAAGAAACAGTGATTTGGATTGGAGCGCCGACGCACGTAAATATGGCGCAAGAAAACTGCGCTGGGAGTCGTCTGGACGAGACTCCTTCTGCAGAAGGAATGATAACCGCGCCGTGGCACCAACCGCTGGAGCGGAAAAATAAAGGCAGATTTTATGGCTATTGGCTTGCTGGGTTTTCAAACGACGGTTTCGCGTCCCGTGACGCTCTCGGGCATCGGCGTTCATTCGGGTGCGAATGTTTCGATCACGCTGAACCCGGCCGAAGCGGACACCGGCGTCGTTTTCCAGCGCCTGCATGATAATGGCGACATCACCGAACTGAAGGCCGTCTCCTCGCAGGTCGGCAATACAGACCTCTGCACGGTGCTCGGCTTCTCACCCATGCATTCAATCGCAACGATCGAACATGTCATGGCCGCCGTCTATGCGCTCGGCCTCGACAATGTCATCATCGAGGTGCAGGGCGCAGAAATGCCGATCATGGACGGCAGCTCGCTGCCCTTCGTCGAAGCGATCGAGCAGGTCGGTCTCGTCTCGCTCGGCGTCAAGCGTCGCTATATCCGCATCACCAAGCCGGTGCGGATCGAGCATGGCGGCTCCTGGAGCGAATTCCGTCCCTATGACGGCACGCGCTTCGAAGTCGAGATCGATTTCGAATGCCCGCTGATCGGCCGGCAGAAGTGGGCCGGTGACATAAGCGCCGCCGTCTTCAAGTCGGAACTTTCCCGCGCCCGCACCTTCGGCTTCATGCGTGATGTCGAGCGTCTCTGGGCATCGGGTCATGCGCTTGGTTCTTCGCTTGAAAATTCCGTCGTCATCTCGGACGACAATACGGTCATCAATGTCGAAGGCCTGCGATACGCCAAGGACGAGTTTGTCCGTCACAAGACGCTTGATGCCGTTGGCGACCTGTCGCTCGCCGGCGTCCAGTTCATCGGTTGCTACCGATCCTATCGTGGCGGCCACAAGATGAATGCCAATGCTTTGAAGGCGCTGCTCGCCGATCCCTCTGCCTACGAGGTGGTCGAGACCTCGACGCCGCGCCAGCGCGTTGCCGCTCGTGAACTGATCGCCGTCAGCGCTTCGGAATTCGCTCCCTGGTCGGCATGACCTCCAGCATATTCTCAAGACCAGGCCGCCTCTTTCCCGGAGGCGGTTTTTTTATGTCGGCCCGAGTCTGTGGTGATAGGTGTTTTCTCGCAGTTGCTTAGCTGCCACAGGTTGGAGTGAAGAGGAAAAGCCGGCCAATCCGGCGGCGGCTGCCACAAAAATGCGTTAATGCCTTATCATTGCGTTGCTCTTGATGCACATTTGTGGCTAGAAACGCCAGCGAGGCGTGGCTGTCGTGGAGCGAGCGGCGGCAGTGGGGTTCTTTTGAATGGCTTATGCAGGATCTGAAGGTATGATGAAGACAGCGCGCGCTTTGTTCGCATCGCTTCTGGTGCTGAGCGCAGGCGCCTCGATCTCCGGCTGCCAGTCGGATCCCGATATCGACATCACCAAGCTTGGCCTCGAAACCGATCCGCCTGACGTGCTCTACACCCAGGGCCTTGCCAATATGAAGGCGGGCAACATGGCGGAAGCAGCGCGCAAGTTCGATGCAATCGATCGCGAGAACCCATTCTCCGAATGGGCGCGCAAGGCGCTTGTCATGAGCACCTTCGTGAAATACCGCCAGGGCAAGCTCGATGATGCGCTTGCCTCGGGTAACCGTTACATGTCGCAATATCCGAAGTCCCAGGACGCTGCCTATGTGCAGTATCTCATCGGTCTCACCTATTCCAAACAGATCGTCGACGTGACCCAGGACCAGCGCGCCTCGGCCAAGACGATCGAGGCGATGCAGGCTGTGATCGACAACTATCCGAACTCCGAATATGTCGACGACGCCCAGGCGAAGATCCGCTACGCCCGTGATCAGCTCGCCGGCAAGGAAATGCAGATCGGCCGCTACTATATGGAGCGGAAGGAATATCTCGCCGCAATCTCGCGTTTCCGCATCGTCGTCGAGAAATATCCGAACACGAACCAGATCGAAGAGGCCTTGGCGCGTCTCGTCGAGGCTTATTACGCCATGGGTATCGTCGACGAGGCGCAGACCGCGGCAGCCGTCCTTGGTCACAACTATCCGGACAGCCAGTGGTACGCCGATTCCTACAAGCTGCTGCAGACAGGTGGCGCCGAGCCGCGTGAGAACAAGGGCTCCTGGATCGCTGCGGCAGGCAAGAAACTCCTGCTCGGTTCCTAAGTCCCATGCTGATCCAGCTTTCGATCCGCGATATCGTCCTGATCGAGCGGCTGGATCTTGCCTTCGAGACCGGTCTTTCCGTGCTGACGGGTGAGACGGGAGCGGGCAAATCCATCCTGCTCGACAGTCTGTCGCTGGCGCTCGGCGGGCGCGGTGACGGCGGTCTGGTGCGCCATGGCGAAGACAGGGGCCAGGTGACGGCGGTGTTCGACGTCGGCATTGACCATGGGGCGCGCGTACTCCTGCGTGAAAACGGCATCGACGACGAGGGCGACCTGATCTTTCGCCGTCAGCAATCAGCCGATGGGCGCACCAAGGCCTATGTCAATGATCAGCCGGTGAGTGTGCAGCTGATGCGCCAGGCCGGCCAGATGCTGGTCGAGATTCACGGCCAGCACGATGATCGCGCTCTTGTCGACACCAATGCCCACCGCAACCTGCTCGATGCCTTTGCCGGCCTCACCGATGAGGTTGCGGAGGTCTCTCGCCGGTACCGTCTTTGGCGCGACAGCGAACGGACGCTGAAAAAGCATCGCGAGAGGGTGGAAAGTGCGGCGCGCGAGGCCGACTATCTGCGTTCCTCCGTGGCAGAGCTCGAGAAACTCTCGCCACAGGACGGCGAGGAGGAGGAACTCGCCGAAAGCAGGCAGAGGATGATGAAGGCGGAGCGAATCGCCGGCGACATCGCCGAAGCCTCCGAATTCCTGAACGGCAATGCCTCGCCGGTACCGCATATCGCCTCGCTGGTGCGCCGGCTGGAGCGCAAGAGCCATGAAGCGCCCGGGCTGCTCGAAGAGACGGTGACGCTGCTCGATGCTGCGCTCGACCAGCTTTCCAACGCGCAGATGGAAGTCGAGGCAGCGCTCCGCAAGACCGAATACGATCCGAGAGAACTGGAGCGGGTGGAGGAGCGGCTTTTCGCGCTCAGAGCTGCGTCGCGCAAATATTCCGTGCCCGTCACCGAGCTGCCGGCGCTGGCGGTGCGCATGGTCGCCGATCTTGCCGATCTCGATGCGGGCGAGGAGCGGCTTGCGCGTCTGGAAGCGGAGGTCGGTCTGGCGCGAGAGAATTACGATTCGGCGGCGCGCTCGCTTTCCGACAAGCGCCATCAAGCCGGCACCGCGCTGGCTGCCGCCGTGATGGCCGAACTGCCGGCGCTGAAGCTCGAACGCGCTCGTTTCATGGTCGAGATCACCACGGATGCGCAGGAGGCGCTGCCCGAAGGCATCGACGTCGTCGAGTTCCATGTCCAGACCAATCCCGGCACGCGCCCAGGCTCGATCATGAAGGTCGCCTCCGGCGGCGAACTGTCGCGTTTCCTGCTGGCGCTGAAGGTGGCGCTCGCCGATCGCGGCTCAGCCCCGACGCTCGTCTTCGATGAAATCGACACCGGCGTCGGCGGCGCGGTGGCCGATGCGATCGGCCAGCGGTTGAAGCGGCTCTCTGATCGGGTGCAGGTTCTCTCGGTCACCCACGCGCCGCAGGTCGCGGCAAGGGCGGCGACACACCTGCTGATCTCCAAGGGGCCAGCGGCCGAAGGTTCCGAAAAGATCGCCACGCGCGTCGCGACGATGGCGCACAAGGATCGCACCGAGGAGATCGCCCGCATGCTCGCCGGCGCCTCGGTGACGGAAGAGGCGAGGGCGGCGGCGAAGCGCCTGCTGGCGGGTAACGGCTGATTGCTGCGGCCGGCAACGGTGACAAAGATTCCGCTTCGCGCTATGCGTATCATTCCGATCAGCGCGATCCGTTGCCATGCGTCTTTTCCATTTCAGCGATGATCCCGACATTGCGGTGTTCGAGCCGCGCCCGGTTCGCAATCCCTCGATCCGCCCGGTGGGCCTGGAATGGCTGAATGGCCCGCTCGTCTGGGCGATCGATGACGATCATGACTTTATGTATCTCTTTCCGCGAGATTGCCCGCGGATACTGATCTGGGCGACACCCGAGACGCTGGAGACCGAACGGCGGCAATGGCTCGGCGAGTGGCGGGCTGCGGCCTATGTCGAGCGTCATTGGCTGGAAAGGCTCGAAGCGGAAACGATCCATCGCTACGAGATGCCGGCTGAGCAATTTGAGGATCTCAGGGATGCGGGCATGTGGTTGGCCCGTAGACGCGTCGTTTCCATCGAGCGCACCGCCATCTCACGTCTCGACCAGGAGTTCGCGCCGCGCCGGGTGGAACTGCGGGTGGTCGACAGTTTGCGGCTGCTGAAGAACCTCTGGAACACCGGCCTCCATGTCAGCGGGATCCGGCTACGCAATGCGCGGGATTGGGCATAGAACTGTAGGCAGTCCTCACCGGACAGGGTAAGCAACTGCTCTTTTCATCCGGCGATTTTGCTCTAAAAACAATGCAGATTTCTGGCCAGATTCTCTGGAGTGATGTTCCATGTCCACCGAAGGTTCCACCGTCGACACGTTGACGATCGAAGAGGCCACTGCCGAGCTCGAGCGGCTGGCAAGGGAGATCGCGCATCACGACGCGCTTTACCACGGCAAGGACCAGCCGGAAATCTCGGACGCGGATTACGATGCGTTGAAGCGCCGCAACGATGCGCTGGAAGCGCGGTTTCCCGAGCTGATCCGTGAAGACAGCCCGTCGCGGCGGGTCGGTGCTGCGCCTTCCGTCACCTTCTCGCCCGTCGTCCATGCGCGGCCGATGCTGTCGCTCGACAACACGTTTTCGCAGGAGGACGTGCAGGATTTTGTCGCCAGCGTCTATCGCTTCCTCGGTCGGCTGCCGGACCAGTCGATCGCCTTTACCGCCGAACCGAAGATCGATGGCCTTTCGATGTCGATCCGCTACGAGAACGGCAGGCTGACGACGGCCGCCACGCGCGGTGACGGCACGACGGGCGAAAACGTCACTGCCAATATCCGGACGATCGCCGAAATACCCAACCAATTGCCGAAGGGCGTTCCCGCGGTCGTGGAAATCCGCGGCGAGGTCTATATGGCCAAGAGCGACTTCCTGGCGCTGAACCGGCAGATGGAGGCGGAGGGCAAGCAGACCTATGTCAATCCGCGCAATACGGCGGCCGGATCGCTGCGCCAGCTCGACGCCAAGGTGACGGCGAGCCGCAAGCTGAAATTCTTCGCCTATGCCTGGGGTGAGATGTCGGACATGCCGGCCGACACGCAATTCGGCATGGTGCAGACCTTCAAGGACTGGGGCTTCCCGGTCAATCCGCTGATGAAGCGGCTGAATTCGGTTGCCGACATCCTGGCGCATTATGACGAGATCGGCCTCAAACGCCCGGATCTCGATTACGATATCGACGGCGTCGTCTATAAGGTCGACAGCCTCGAACTGCAGCAGCGCCTTGGCTTCCGCTCGCGCAGCCCACGCTGGGCGACGGCGCATAAATTCCCGGCCGAGCAGGCCTTTACCGAGGTTGAGAAGATCGAGATCCAGGTCGGCCGCACCGGGGCGCTGACGCCGGTGGCGCGGCTGAAGCCGATCACGGTCGGCGGCGTCGTCGTCACCAACGCGACGCTGCACAACGAGGATTACATCAAGGGCATCGGCAATAGCGGCGAACGCATCCGGCCGGAGGAACACGATATCCGCGAGGGCGATACCGTCATCGTCCAGCGCGCCGGCGACGTCATTCCGCAGATCCTCGACGTGGTGATGGAGAAGCGCCTCGCCGAGGCGAGGCCCTATGAATTTCCGAAGACTTGCCCGGTCTGCGGTTCGCATGCCGTGCGCGAGGTGAACGAGAAGACCGGCAAGATGGATTCGGTGCGCCGCTGCACCGGCGGCTTTATCTGCCGGGCGCAGGCGACGGAGCATCTGAAGCATTTCGTTTCTCGCAACGCCTTCGATATCGAGGGGCTCGGTTCGAAGCAGATCGACTTCTTCTTTGAAAACGAGGATCCGTCGCTGCAGATCCGCACTGCGCCCGAGATTTTCACGCTGGAGAAGCGCCAGCAATCCTCGCTCACCAAGCTGGAAAATATCGACGGCTTCGGGAGGGTCAGCGTCGGCAAGCTCTATGCGGCGATCAACGAACGGCGGAGCATCGCGCTCCACCGCTTCATCTATGCGCTCGGCATCCGCCATGTCGGCGAGACAACGGCGAAGCTGCTGGCGCGCTCCTACGGCACCTATGAGGCCTTTGCGACCGCGATGAGGGAGGCGGCACCGCTTTCCGGCGACGCCTGGAACGATCTCAATACCATCGAGGGCATCGGCGAGGTCGTGGCTCGCGCCATGGTCGAGTTCTACAAGGAGTCGCGTAATATCGAGGTGATCGGCCGGCTGCTCGAAGAGGTGAGACCTACGGCGGCCGAACAGCCGGTCACGTCAGGCAGCCCGGTTGCCGGCAAGACGGTGGTCTTCACCGGCTCGCTCGAAAAATTCACCCGTGACGAGGCGAAGGCGACGGCCGAAAGTCTCGGCGCCAAGGTGGCGGGCTCGGTGTCGAAGAAAACCGATATCGTTGTCGCCGGCCCAGGCGCCGGCTCGAAGCTCGAGAAGGCCCGCGAACTCGGCGTCCAGACGATGGACGAAGACGAGTGGCTAGCGCTGATTGGCGGGTGATCGATGCTTGATTTGTTCCCGTATTGGGAATATTCTCTTCCATGCAGGTGATCGCCAAGTCGACATTGCGTGCCTTTTGGGAGTTGCACCCGCAGGCCAGGGTTCCTTTTAGCGTCTGGCATGCTGTTGTCAGCAAAGCGGAATGGGCGGGATCGGCGGATATCAAAAGAATGTTCGGTACCAACGTAGATTTCGTCGGTGACAACAGGGTGATTTTCGATATCGGCGGAGACAAGTACCGCCTTATCGTGCACGTTGCCTATGCCTACCGGCGCGTATTGATCAAGTTTGTTGGTACGCATGCCGAATATGACAGGGTTGATCCGGAGACGGTGTAATGGACATAAGACCGATCAGGAGCGATGGTGATCTGGAATGGGCGCTTGGAGAAGTCGCTCCGTATTTCGACAATCCGCCGCCGCAAGGCTCGGCTGATGCGGACAGATTCGACGTGCTCTGCGATCTTATCGAGGCCTATGAAAACCGGCACTTCCCCGCGGTCGAACTGGAACCTGTCGATTTCTTGGATGCATTCATGGAGTTGACCGCCCGCAGCCAGCCAGATCTTGGCGAGATCCTAGGTTCGCGCTCCCGCGCCTCGGAAATCCTGCACCGCAAGCGCGCCTTGACGGTCGACATGATTTTCAAGCTCAACGAGGCATGGGGCGTTCCCGCCGAATGCCTCGTCAAGCCCTATCGTCTGGCTGTTGCCTAAGCCCTCAGCCGCGCCATCGCATAGGCGTCGACATATTGGCCGGCGCGGTAGCCGAATGAGCGCAGAAGCCCTTCCTTTTCGAAGCCGAACTTCTCGTAGAGAGCGATCGCAGCCTCATTGTCGGTATAGACGGTCAGTTCGAGCCGCTTAATGTCGAACCAGTCGTCGGCGGCATCGACCATCGCGCCAAGTAGGATGCGGCCGAAACCGCGACCGGTGAAATCGTCATGCACGCCCATGCCGAGGCTGGCGACGTGTTGGCGACGGCCGCTAAGGCGGTTGAGGCCGCAATTGCCGACGATCTTGCCATTCAGCGTGACGACGAGATTGAGCGCGCCGGGCGAGGGGTTTTCCATGTTCTTGCGGACCTCTTCGATCCGCTGGTACGGCGGCCGCAGGGTGCCGGCCCGGTAGCCCGGTAAGTTGATAAGATCGGTGATCTCTTCAGCATCGGAAAGACGTACGGCGCGCACGACGACGCCGTCCGGCAGGCGCGCTCGGTCGCGGGGTTCATTCTCTTTGTTTTCTGACATGAGATGCTCTCCTTGGGTTTCAGGGAGGAGAGCCGGATTTTCGAAAACCCTGCTCGCCTCGGCAGGGTTTTCGGGATGATCGGACGGCTAGTGACGCACCATCGCTCCCGCGTACCCTGGAAGGGTCGTGGCGATATGATGGATGGTAAGGGTCACAGAGTTGATCATGGGCGGAAGTTTCCCCATTGGCGTGCAGATGTCAACAGGCCGAAATTTGCCTTCGCCTTCCGCTATGATTATGCCGGTAGCGCTAGGTCGAATCGACATTCATCGAAGCCATATCATTGCGGCGACGAGATAGACGAAGCCTTCGAAGTGAATGGCTCTGCGGTCGTATCGCGTGGCG
>NZ_JACIFV010000021.1 GCF_014197535.1 Rhizobium aethiopicum | reverse complement strand
CCGGCCTGCTCGGCCCGGGCCATGGCGAGCGGCGCGCCCATTTCCCGCGAGATGACGTCGCCGAGCTCGTCATTGCGGCGCTTCAGGATCGTTACAATTCGCCTGAGCAGTTCGACGCGCTCTTCCTTGGATGTGTGCGAGAAGGAGGCAAAGGCTCGCCGTGCGGCCGCGACTGCCTTTTCAGCGTCGGCGGCACTGCCGAGGGCGATCGTGCCCATCAGCTCTTCGGTCGAGGGATCGATGACCTCAAGTGTTTTCGAAACCGAGGGCTCGATCCAATCACCGTCGATATAGAAGCTGTGGGCGTGTTTCATTGGTGGCTCCCTTGAATGGCTCTTGATCTATCCTCTTTGCCGCTTGAAATTCCGATCCGTCCCGCGGTCGGACTATTTGCATCTGTGGGAGAGGATATGAGAATCGCAGACGTCGAACGGCGATCGGGATGGTGTACTGACCGAAGCTGAGGCCGATCACGGCGCCAGATTGTAAATCTCGGCAAGGTCGCTTAGATCCCAATTACCGCCGGACAGGACCGCACACACCTTCTCATCTGGCTTGACGTCTATGCCGCCGGCCAGCAGTGCTCCTATTCCGATGGAGGCGGCTGGTTCCGCGATCAATTTCGCATCCTTGGCAAGGGCGCGCATTCCGGCAATGATGTGTTCGTCTTCAACAAGAACAATCTCGTCGACATATTTTTCAATAATCGGGTACGGATTTTGACCCGGAACGCTTAACCTCAGACCATCCGCGATCGTGTTCTTTAACGGAAGCGATGTGCGCTCCTTGTTTTTCCGGCTGTAGAAATATTTCGGCGTCAAGGCAGGCTCTGCCGCGATAACACGTACCGATGGCTTGGTTTCCTTAATCGCAGTGGCGATGCCCGAGATCAGCCCTCCACCGCCCAGGGGTACGATGACCGTGTCCACATCTTCTAAGTCCTCGAGGATCTCACACCCGATCGTTCCCTGACCAGCCATCACGACGGGGTCCTCGAAGCCGTGAATGACCGCATAATTGTGTCCTTCCGCGATCTCGTAGACTTTTCTCCATCTAGCAGCATTATCACCATCAAAAAGAATGACTTCGGCGCCAAGGGCTTCTGTATTGGCGATCTTGATTTTTGGCGTGGTGACCGGCAGCACCAATATCACTTTAACGCCGAGCATCTTGGCTGCGTAAGCAAGCGCCTGCGCGTGGTTCCCCGACGAGGTTGCAATAATGCCGTTAGCGATCTCTTCTCTCGATAGCGAAAGAGCCTTGTTCAGGGCGCCGCGGATTTTGAATGCGCCGGTAATCTGGAGTGTTTCCGGTTTGAGGTAGAGCTGACAACCGGCCGCCTTCTCGATTTTGTCGGCACGCAATAGCGGCGTGCGCCTGACGTGCGGCTTTAGCCGCTGCTGAGCTTCGCGGATGTCCTGAATGGTGGGATAGTTGCGCATGGTCATTCCTCAAAAAACGGGAAGAAAGTGCCGACATAGTTGGCAATGGCGTTGCGATAAATTTTGCTGGCGGTCGTATTGTCTTGTATGGCCATGCCAGTGGAGTCGAAAATGGTGATTTCGTCATCACTTTCGCGTCCCGGCTTCCTCCCCAACAATACCTCGCCGATTTCGCCGTGGATGTCGTCCTTGGCAATGATGTTTTTATTCAGCGGGTGCCAGGTCTCGCCCTTTTCAGTGCATTGTGAAAGCGAGTCGACGATTATTTTGGCGTTTCGGAAAAGCTCCGGATCCAGTTCCTGTTTACCGCGCTGATCCGTGCCAATCGCAACGACGTGCGTACCGGGTTTTACCCATTCCGCTTCCACAAGCGACCCTTTCCCTCGGGTCGTTGTGATCAGGATGTCGGCCCGCTCGACCGCCTCCTTCTTCGAGCTTGCGACGATAACGGGAATGCCGAATTCGCGCTCGATATCCGCTTTGTATTTGGAACTTGTCTCGTAGGTGCTGTCCCAGGCGTGGATCTCTTCGATCTTCATGATCTCGTTGATCGCCCGAATTTGCATTCTTGCCTGATTGCCTGTGCCAATCGACGTGATCGTGCGCGCGTTCTTTCTTGCCAGTGCCTTGACGGAGACGGCTCCCGCCGCCCCGGTTCTGAGGCCGGTGATCAAGCTTCCATCCATGATACAAATCAACGCACAGCTCCTGGCATCAAACAGCAGGATGGTTCCCATGCTATTCGGCACGCCATGTTCTGCCGGATTGTTGGTGAACCCTCCGGAATGCGCTTTCATGGAGATGATTTCAGCGGCTTTATGATAGCCAAGCTTGAAGTCGATCTCGCCACGCAACGAGGGCAGATGAATCCCGATATAGTCGGGCTGTTCCACCTGATCGCTGCTGAAGGCCCTGTAAGCCTCTTCGACCGCGCCGATGACCTCGGTAATGCTGATGAGCCGTCCTACTTCACGCTTCTTGAGCAACAACGTTTTCATGCGTGACTCTCTCAATCAATTCATCGGATGCGTCGGGGCATTGCGACCCGACCTGCGCTGATCATATCAGGCCCAATGTGAGCCTATTGACCGTATTCGCAGGACCTCAGGCAGATTGTTTTATATCGCACGGCGATTTTGGCAGAGAGTACCGGCAGGCGTCTCTTGGAGCTCGAGGCGAGTGCTGGAAGTATCCCGTCACAATGTAATATCGGCGAGTGATTGGGAGCTGACCCCGTCGATCGCTGCCGGCTACGTTGCCGAATGACAAGGTTCCCCGGGATTAAACCCGTTCCGCTATGCGAAATCTTTGCGACTCAAGCCCCATACTTCACAGGGGCGCTTCCGTTTCCGCATGAGGAGTTGACCAGTATCTGTCTGCCTCGTCCGCGGATCACCGTGACCCAGCGCTCACAAGGGCAAATGATGGTTCCCTCCAGCATTTTGTGCTGATGTTCTGCGGTTTCCGGGCCAATTCAGATGCGAGCGCCGGGCTATGATTGATCATAACTTGAACAACTCCCCGCAAAGCAAGGACGACGCGCATGACCACTTTCCGCCCGAAATACATCACCTTCGACTGCCATGGTACGCTCATCAACTTCCAGATGGCGGAGGCCGCACGTGATCTCTACGGCGACAGAATGAGCGAGCAGAAAATGCTGCAATTCATCGCCGACTTTTCTGCGTACCGCCTCGATGAAGTCATGGCCGACTGGAAGCCTTATGCGGACGTGGTCCATAACGCCCTGGCAAGGACCTGCAAACGCAACGGCATCGAGTTCAAGGACGAAGACGCGCAGATGGTTTACGAACGCGTTCCCACTTGGGGGCCGCATCCAGACGTTCCGGCGGGGCTTGCCAAAGTGGCCAAGGAAATTCCACTGGTCATTCTGTCAAATGCGATGAACTCGCAGATCATGTCCAATGTCGAGAAGCTCGGCGCGCCTTTCCACGCCTTCTACACGGCCGAACAGGCCGGCGCCTACAAGCCGCACTTCCGGGCGTTCGAATATATGCTCGATATGCTTGGTTGCGGTCCCGAGGACATACTGCATTGCTCCTCCTCGTTCCGTTACGATCTGATGTCCGCTCATGACCTCGGGATCAAGAACAAGGTTTGGGTCAATCGCGGTCACGAGCCGGCCAATCCCTATTACGGCTATACAGAGATTGCCGGGATTTCGGGTCTGCCCGGCGTCGTCGGGCTCTGAAGAATCCTGAATACGTCTGAATATCTCTCTTCCATCTCGGTTTACCGGAGAGAGGCCGAGAAACGTTACGGTTCAGCCGGGTCGGCGGAGCGATAACGGATCACATCGCGGGGCGAGGTGATTTTAAAAGTCCGACCCTAAATAACCATCCTGAGGCGGAAAGGGCCAGCGCCAGCGGCAAACGCCCGACCTTTATGGGGGCGGGCACAGTGGTCCTGGATTCCATCCCGACAATTGCTTTTCGGAAGCATGCTGCCCGACTTCAAACATTGCGGGGCTCTTAGACGCAGACATCACAGAGATCTTTCCGCGACTCGCCAGTGTCGATCGAGTTTTGCGGCCTCGTCGACATAACAAAGGACCGGTTCCGCGCAGGCTTTCATCATGGCGTCTGGTACGCCATGGGTTACTGCGGCCATGGGGCCAAGCTTTCGACCCATCTCGGAATGCTGGCCGCCGATGCGATCCTCGGCCGCAATCCGATGAAGGGGCTCGACTGGCCGTCCGTCCCGGAGGCACTTCGGAACCCCTGGTTCCTGCCGCTGGTCGGCATGTATTACAAGGTGCTGGACAGCGTCGGCTAGGAACTACACTGGCCTTCTGCCATGATCACAGCCCGCCGACCTCGACTCTGGAGCCGTCAAAGAAGCGCGACAGCCGGAACGGCGTGGGATCGACGCAAGGCCTATCGTTCGCAACCAGGTCGGCTGCCAGACGGCCGATGCCCGGGCCAATGCCGAAGCCATGGCCGGAACCGCCAGCGGCCAAATAAAGGCCTTTCACATGATCAGACGCCGAGATGACCGGTACCGCGTCCGGTGTGCAATCCACGTAGGCGCCCCAACTGTCGGCTATTTCGGTACCTGCAAGCGCCGGGAACTGCTGGGTGACCCCCTTCAGGATGGCTGCGATCGTTCGACGGCTTGGTCTTGGATCGAGAACACGGATCCGCTCGAAAGGCGAAAGCGTCTCCCCGTTCCAGCTTGCCAAGGCTTCGGGCCCATGAAACATGGATCTGCCGACGCCGATCTGAACCGCCTTCAGTCGCTTCAGAAACATCGGCATGAACCAGCGCGCATAGCGCAGGCCTTGCGGCGTGATATCCAAGGTCGCCCTGCCGCTGACAGCAAGTGTGTAACTGCCATCCAACCTGCGGGTCAGCGAGCACTCCGGTGTATAGATCGCCTCGCCGAGATTGGTTGTGGGGTGTGTACGAACTGCGGTCTGGCGCACGCTTGCCTGAGGGAACTGCACGCCGTACTGGCGACAGAACAGGGAGGCCCACGCCCCGCCGGCGTTGAGAACGGCCTGCGATCTGATGATCCCCTTTTCGGTAATGACGCCCGCAACTGCGCCATTGACGATATCAAGACCTCGCGCAGCGCATTCCTGGTGGATCGTCGCTCCGAACTTGCGGGCACCATTCGCGATCGTCGGCGCCGCAATGGCCGGCTCGCCCTTGCCATCATCGACCGAATGAACGCCGCCGAGCCAACGGCGACCTTGCGCGGGAACTCTGTCATGCGCCTCCCGAGCAGTCAGCATCTTCGTATTGACGTTGAATTGCCGGGCAAGTGCAAGCCATTGTTCCCATTCCGCCAGCTGCTGCGGGTTGTCTGTCGCATAGAACAGGCCGCATTGGCGGAAGCCGACGTCTTCGTCGATTTTCGCAGCAAATTGGTCCCACGCCTGCATGGAAACCCCCGAGAGCGGCAGTTCACGCTCATCGCGGTTCTGCCGCCGGCACCAGCCCCAGTTTCGGCTTGACTGCTCACCCCCGACATATCCCTTTTCAATCAAAGCAACGGAGAGCCCCCGCTCTGCGAGAAAAAATGCCGCCGATGCGCCGATAATGCCGCCGCCGATGACGACGACGTCGGCCTTCGCGGGAAGCTCTTGATCGCTCTGTATGCGTTTGAGGACTGGTGACATCGTGGCTGACCTGAATTGATTAGTCGGAGCTGTTTTCTGCCTGCCGCGCCGGAGCGTCTCGCGCGATAATGGCGATCGCGTCGATCTCGACGAGATAGCCGTAGTGCAGTTCGGGCACCGGAACCACAGTGCGCGCCGGGCGCGCCTCTCCCAGCCGCGCTGCATAAACCTGGTTGAAGCGCGGCCAGTTGCTGACGCCAACGATGTAGGCCGTCACCCTGACGAGATTGTCCGGGCTGCCGCCTGCGGCTTCGAGAACCGCCAGCATATTCTCGATGGCCTGCCCCGCCTGCGTCTCGAACCCATCGTCGGGAAGCGGCGCCCCATCCGGCCGAATCGGGAGCTGCCCTGATATATATAGATGCTCGCCCGCCAGTTTGGCCTGGACATAATGACCCGCAGGGCGGGGCGCGAGGTCGGTATAGATGGTCACGACGTCCGACATCACCAGCCTCCGAAGCGCGGCCAGCAGGTCTCAACTGCATGCGAGCCACCGCGGACAACATGATAGACTGAGTGCTGTGCTGCGGTTGCGCAAGCATGGTTCGGCAGGATTCGCACCCTGTCTCCGACCGCCAGGTCAGGCAGGCGAGCGTCCGACCCGGGTCGCACGGCTATAATTCCATGCTCCTGATTTGCATCGGCAACAATGATGTCGAGATAGGCGTTGCCCTCGAGGTCGCAGACGAGGCCATATCCCTGATCGACGGCCTGCTTGCCGGTGCCACGGTCCCGCGACAGCGACATCCATCCGCCATCGGTGATGATCCAACCCTTCTCGCGCTGATGGCCGATAACCGTCGCCAGAACGCTGAGCGCGATGTCGTCGACTTGGCAAATGCCGATGCCTGCCATTACCAGATCGAAGAACACGAACACGCCGGCGCGGACTTCGGTCACTCCAGTAAGGTCCTTCGCGTGGTGGGCCGTTGGCGTCGAACCGACACTGACGACGGGGCACGGCAGACCCGCATCGCGCAGAAGACGCCCGGCATCAACAACGGCCAAGCGCTCCGCTTCCGCATAACGCTTCTGCTCCGCGACGCCCCCACCCTTATAGCTATCCCCCGCATGGGTCAGAACGCCACGCAGCTCAGCCCCTGCCGCCAGGATCTTCCCAATCTCCAGCAACTGAGCGTGATCGGCGGGCACCACACCCGAGCGATGGCCATCGCAGTCGATCTCGATCATGGCTGGGATCCGCATTCCGGCGTCTCGGGACGCCGCGGCAACCGCCTGCGCCTGCTCGAGGGTATCCAGTACGACCACCAGATCGACGCCCTCGGAGCGCAGTTCAACGACACGTGCAAGCTTTGCCGGCGCGATGCCGACCGCATAGATCATGTCGCGAACACCATCGGCCGCGAATTTCTCGGCTTCCTTCAGCGTGGAAACCGTCGCCGGTCCCTCGGGCGCACTCATGACCCGCCGGGCCACGTCGATAGACTTCGCGGTTTTCAGATGCGGTCGAAGCGACACGCCCATGCCATCGAGCCGGTTCCTGAGCCGTGTGATATTACGGTCCATCCGGTCCGCGTCCAGAATCAGACAGGGCGTTTCCAGCGTGTCAAGAGTGGTTGTGGCCGCCAAGCGCGTGGAGGGGTCGAACATCGTTAGATACATCAATCTGATCTCCAAATTCGAGATTCACCTTGTCGCTAAACCATAAAGATAGCAATTAATGGTCGGTGAAGGTTCGATTTAGCTGGCGGTTAACGGTGACAGCGTAATATCACCGGCGTCAGCCTGAATTCGCGTGAGCACGTCGATCTCCTTCTCGACCTCCAACCGCAGATCGGAACTGCCTGAGAACGCCCCATTGAAAGCCGCAGTGCCGATGGTAAACCCTGCGGCGCCAGATCGTACGACGGCCGCCATCCTATCAGGGCTGTCGATCGATCCGGCAACGACTACAGGCTTCTCAACGGCCTCGCACACCCGCGTCATCAACGCTTCGACATCGCCATTGAAGCGATAGGCGAGCAGATCGAGACCGCTCACACCGTCGATCGCAGCCATTTGCCGGGCACTTTCCAAAATTGTTTCGATCGTCCCATCGAGCTTGCTCGGATGACCAACGATCTTGCCGGGGAAGGGATAGTACTGGATGTTCCTCCCAGCGATAATTGGCAGAACGACATCCGGTCGGGTTCCGCCCATCAAGATATCGACGCCGAGATCGACCGCAGCCTGCGCGGACTGGCGCTCGCTCTCCTCGTCGAGGCTAACAACTTCAAGATAGAGCGTCGCACCCGCCTTCTTGATCGCCGAAGCAAGGCCCACGAGTTCATCGAACGGGAGGCCAATGTCCTTGAACCCCACATGCGTGATGCCTGCGGCAAGCACATCCTCGAGGCGCTCGGCGGCGTCGGCAACGGTCCGATCCTGGTTGGTCAGCATGAAAATGAAGTTGGGAGTCTGGGACATCGAAAGCGCTCCTAAATTGCGTTGAGAAGCAGGGCCTGATCGAAGGCATAGCGAAGAGAGGAATGGTCGGCCGTGCCGTGGCCCGCGATGTCGAATGCGGTGCCGTGATCGACACTGGTACGAATGAAGGGCAAGCCGATGGTGACGTTGACGCCGTTGTCGATGCCGAAATACTTGACCGGAATGAGCCCCTGATCGTGGTATTGTGCAACAACGATGTCGAACTCGCCCTTGCGGGCCCGCATGAAAATCGTGTCTCCGGGCCACGGGCCGGAAGCGTTTATTCCACATTCCTGAGCGCGCCTGATCGCCGGCGCGATGATGTCGAGATCTTCGCGTCCGAACATGCCGTTTTCACCGGCATGGGGATTGAGGCCGGCGACCGCAACGCGAGGCGAGGCGATGCCATAAGCCAGGCCAGCCTTGTGCGCCAATTCGATCGTTCTGAGCACAGAGTCACGCGTCACCAGCTCGATTGCGTCGCGCAATGACACGTGGATCGTCACGAGAACGACGCGCAACTCGGCGTTTGCCAGCATCATCGCGAACTTGTCGGTCCCGGACCGTTCAGCAAGGATTTCGGTGTGGCCGGGATAATTGAGCCCGCCCTTCTTCATTGCTTCCTTGTTGATCGGCGCGGTCACGATCGCCCCGATGTTTCCTGCCAGCGCTTCGTCGATCGCTCTCACGACATAGTCGTAGCTCGCGCGCCCGGCGCGAGCGTCCACCTGACCGATCGGCATATCGTCCGGCAGGTCCGAGACGTTGAGTACGGGTATGAGCGTCGTGTCTCGGATCGCCTCGTCGACCGACGCGATGGGCTGCACTTGGAGAGGAAGGGCCAAGGCCCGCACCGCGCGTTCCATCACCTTTGCGTCGCCGATCACCACTGCTTGCTCCGGCAGTCCGTCGGCGAAAACGCGCGCAATGATTTCCGGGCCGATTCCACAGGGATCGCCCATCGTTATGCCAACAGGTTTCTTCATTTCTTAACTCCAAGCCAGAGGCCCCGAAGCAACTCGGCTGATTTCAGCAGGATATTGGACGAGCCGAAGCCGCCCGCCTTTGTGATGATGTGAATAGGGTGGGGGCCGGTTGCGCGGCCCACCGGGATGCCGGGCTCGACCTCGCCGAGAAGATTGAGAGAACTGATCTCAAGTTCGTTCAGCACGGATTCGGCAGTGTCACCGCCAGTCAGGAAGAGTCCGGTCACCGGATGATGCTCCATAATCGCGCGGACAGCCTTGCCAAGAGCGATGGCGATGGATCGAGGATCGGCGGAAGTGCCACGGTCCGACGTGGTTAAAATGACGTCACCGCTCGTTCCGGATTGTCTGTATAGGGCAACGGCGTTTTCGGCCGCGAGGTCGGCAGAGGCAGACGCCACCTCGGCGTCGATGATGATCTGCCGGACGTTGCCAGTGCTCACCAGCCGTGAGCATTGCTCGCGGCTCAGGGGGTTGACGCTGCCAATGACGAAGAGATTGAGCGCCGCCGCGGGGGGCAACAGTGTGGTGTCATCGGCGCGACCCACAAAGTCTGCGAGTGCGATTGCGAGTCCTGGAGAACCGCACCAAAGGATGGATCTCGGATCCGCCGCCGATTTCACCAGCCGGGCCAGATCTTCCTGCGTTGTTGCATCGGCGATCAACAATTTCCGGTGATCTGCGTTCAGTTCGCCGGACTTCATTGCACGAATTTCCGCAAGCGGAAGGTGACGGATTTCGGCCTCGGGGATATCGTGAAACAGAGCCCGAAGATGGGAGTCCGCTATCGGGTGGTGCGGGTCTTTTGCAAACTCGGTTTCCTCCAACGGCACGCCATGGAGAAGCTGGCGTCCTCCTTCAGTAGTTCTTCCACCGGCGGGGAAAGCCGGAGCGACGATTGCGGTGGTCCGACCAGACGCCGCGAGCGCGGCCGTTATCTCAGCTCCAACGTGGCCGCGAATGGTGGAATCAACGGTGTTGTAAAGGAGTTCCGCGGATGCCAGGCTTTTTGCCGCCTGTGTCGCCCGATTGACAGCGTCCTTCACGGATGCGGCCCGACTTGCCTTATTAATCGAGATGATCGCTACATCTTCCGGCGACGATCGCCGGTAGTTGCTGAAGACAAGGCATCTGTGCCCCATGCTCACAAATGGTGCGGCGCCATCCGTTGCGCTCGTCAAGTCATCGGCCAGGATTCCCACCTTCAAAATCGCTATCCTATCGGTTTTTGTGTGGCGACGAGGATATTAGGGCTATTGCGTTTGCCGAAAAAACGATCAATTCTGACGGAAACCAGTCACTTTATCTCACAGATATGGCCGCACGATTCCCATCCTTATCCGCGCTTAGAGTGTTTGAAGCAGCTGCACGGCATTTGAATTTCGGGCGCGCCGGCGATGAATTGTTCGTCACGCACAGCGCCGTCAGCAAGCAGATCCGCTTGCTTGAGGAAGACTTGGGGGTGGCCCTCTTTGAACGAAGAAACAGGGCCGTTTTTCTAACCGCCCCAGGACGGCGTCTGCTTGGCACCATGAGCGAGGTGTTGCGCCAGATCGGTGAGTGTTGCGATGAAATCAAAGGCGGGGGCTCGGCGCCGCTGGTGCTCTCATGTGAGCCGACTTTCACGCAGCGCTGGCTGATCCGGCGCCTTCCGCAATTTAATGCACTTCATCCGGAGATTGAGGTTCATGTATTGGCAGCCGGCGGCCCTGTAAGCTTCGACAGGAGCCATATCGATCTGGCGCTCCGGAGAAGCGATTTCAGCTGGCCGCCGGAACTTTTCATGGAAACCGTGGTCGAAGAACGTGTCGGCCCCGTTTGCGCGCCAGGTCTTTTGGCGTCCGGCGGCAATGATATCCTCTCCTTGCCTCGCATTCATTCGGCTACCCGTCGAGATGCGTGGACGCGGTACATCTCCGACAATCAGATCGCAGATCCAAATCCACCCGGTAGCCAGGTCTTCGAACATTTCTATTTGAGTATCGAGGCGGCAATCGCGGGGCTGGGTGCTGCGATCGGCCCGGAGCCGCTGGTCGCCGACGCTGTGGAAAACGGGCAACTGGTGGCTCCCCAAGGATTCTCCAGCAACGGCTACAGCTACATCCTGTTGAGCCGCCTTCCTTTCGAAGGCGATGCCAGGAAACGGAGCTTCCTGTCCTGGCTTCGTCGACAGTTTGCTTAGACCGCCGGCTGAATCGGCGACATCAGGATCGCGGCGGAGACAATAAACACGCGGCAACGCGCGTCAAAATCAGTTTTCACACCAAATTCTCAGATACTCGGACCGAGTATGTTCGTTCTGGCTTCAATGATGTGATCATACATGTTTCGCTCCGCCTCTCTGCTATCACGATCCTTTATTGCATCGAGAATCGCCTGATGGCTGACGATATAGGCCGTCATGCGCTCAGAGGTCAGCGACTGTTCCTTCATTTTTCCCCAGAGGTTCCCGGCGCGCACCGCGTGAATACCTTCATAGAGCGATGCCAGAAGGCCGTTACGCGCGGCCTGGACGATAATGCGATGAAAGACGGCGTCCCATTTCTCAAATTCGCTCAAAGATTCCGATGCGTTGCCTCGCGCGATTGATTTCTGCATTTCTTCGACTTCCTGTCTGGTCGCGCGTAACGCTGCCAACGCTGCTATCTTGGGCTCTATGATCAGCCTCGCCTCGAAGACTTCCGCCGGATAGGTCCGCAATGTGTCTACGTCACTGCTTGCCGGCCGACGGAGAGCGCTGGAACTTACGCCGCTGCCGGCGATAAAGGTGCCTCTACCGACATGCCTGATGAGGCGACCTTCCTTCTCCAGCGAACTGAGCATCCTTCTGAGGGCGGTACGCGGCAGCCCCAGTTTCAGAGCCAGGTCCCGCTCGGGAGGCAGTCGATCTCCAGGCTCCAGGCCTTCCGCCTCAATGAAATCCTTCAACACCACGCTCATGTGCCCTCCGATAAAAATTTCTCGAAACCAATTTGATCTATATTGACACCAATGGCAAGACCAATCTTATATTAATCGCAGAACCAACGCCGATTGGTAGCGAATGGCGCTGAGGCCTAGAAACGGGCTGCGCACCGCTCGAGAGGTTACGAGCAATACGCTTAAAACAGCGGCCAAACCTCAATGAAGAAGCTGCGCAACAAGGGAGTTATGTCGATGGCCAATATGACCGAGGCTGTTAGAGCAGACGACGCAGCGCTTTCGGTGCGCGCCCTGACAGTCGACCTGCCGAAAGGCATGGAAAGGACTCATGCCGTCGAAAATGTATCCTTCGACCTCAAGCGTGGCCAGATCCTTTGCATCATCGGTGAGTCTGGATCGGGCAAATCGGTAACCGCAAACACAATCATGGGTCTCTTGCCCAAGATTATTCCGGTCTCTTCGGGTGCGATCAATCTCGACGGAACGACCATAGTCGGGGCGCCGGCAAAAAAGCTGCGCCAGCTGCGCGGCCGCGTCGTGTCCATGATCTTTCAGGATCCGCTTTCGGCGCTCAACCCGCTGATGACGGTCGGCGAGCAAGTTACTGAAGTGATGGCCGCGCATGGAGTGGGTACCAAGGTCTCGCGCCGTGATCGCGCCCTCGAATTGCTGACGGAAGTCGGCCTTCCCGATCCGGCACTGATGTACCATCAGTATCCGTTCAGGCTTTCCGGTGGTCAGCGCCAGCGCGTCATGATCGCCATGGCGCTGGCCCTTGAGCCGACCGTGCTGATCGCAGACGAACCCACGACAGCCCTTGACGTAACCACGCAGGCGCAGATCCTGAAGCTCATCCGCGACATTCAGCGCCGCAAGGGTATGAGCGTCATGTTCATCACCCACGACTTCGGCGTCGTCGCAGAAATTGCCGACAGCGTCGTGGTTATGGAGAAAGGGCGGATTGTTGAGCAGGGCACCGCCGACCAGGTTCTCAAATCACCCAGCCACCCCTACACCCAGCGCTTGATCGCAGCCGTTCCGCGCCTCACGGGCGAGGACAGGAAGCTCAAGGTGCAAACGAGCGACGAGACAATCCTGACCGTCAATGGCTTGTGCAAGACTTATCGCAGCGGCAGTGCGCTGTTCGGAAGCCAGCGTGTCGTGCCTGCAGTGCAGGACGCCTCATTCACCTTGGCTGCTGGCCGCACCCTTGGCATTGTCGGCGAAAGCGGCTCCGGAAAGTCGTCGTTGGGCCGACTCCTGATCAAGCTTCAGGACAGCGACAGCGGTCAGATCCTGTTTGAGGGCAAGGACATCGTCAAGCTCTCTGAATCCGAGTTCCGGCCGCTGCGGCCCCGGATTCAGATGATCTTTCAGGATCCCTTTGCCTCGCTCAATCCACGCTCCACCATCGGTCAGATATTGACCGTCGGGCCCGTCGCACATGGTATGCCCTACGCGCACGCGCGCGAAGAGGCGCGGGCGTTGCTATCCCACGTCGGTCTCGATGCAGGCGCCTTCGGCCGCTACCCGCACGAATTCTCGGGTGGTCAGCGCCAGCGCATCGGCATCGCACGGGCCTTGATGTTCAAGCCCAAGCTGCTGATTGCCGACGAAGCAGTCTCCGCGCTCGACGTGTCGATCCAGGCCCAGATCCTCAAACTGCTTGACCAAATCCAGCGCGAAACCGGCGTATCGATGGTCTTCATCACCCATGATCTTCGTGTCGCCAGCCAGATCTGCGACGAAATTGCCGTGATGCAGAAGGGCCGGGTCGTCGAGCGTGGCCCCCCGTCTCAGATTTTCCTGAAACCGCAATCCGACTACACGCGTGAACTTGTGGCCGCAATCCCGGGAGAACGAGGCAGAGATAATTGCGAAAGTGCAATCGGCTCACCGCAGTAGGTTCCTAATGAGCAAAAAGAGAGGGAATGAAATGACAAAAGAGTCTACGACCAAAACAAATATTTCTCGGCGCGACGCACTGCGCCTGATGGCAGCCGGCGGCATTGCATGCTTTGCTGCCCCCAACCTGATCGGCAAGCCTGACATTGCCTGGGCAGCGGACAAGAAACCTGCGGGTCGCGTCGTGGTCGGGCTTTCGCAGGAACCGACCGTGTTCAATCCGCTCATGGCACATATCGAAACGGACGATGCGGTCCACTTCTCGCTCTTCGACGCGCTCTTTCGCATGGATCCGCAAGGCGTGCTTCAGCCCAATCTTGCGCTAGAAGTGCCCACGCAGAAGAACGGCGGCATCTCGGCGGATGGCCTGAACTGGCGCGTTCGCCTGCGTGATGATGTCCGCTGGCATGACGGCAAGCCCTTTACGGCTGAGGATGTGAAGTTCACCCTTGAACTGATCACCAATCCGAAATTCCGCGCCTGGCGCACAGGCGGCCATTCGCTGGTACGTGATCTCACGGTGGTTTCGCCAACTGAAATCACCTGGCGGATGGAGCAGGTCTTCGCTCCTTACCTGTCGTTTCTCACCGAGACCTTCATCGTGCCAAAGCACCTTCTCGAGAATGAGGCCGATCCGAACGCAGCAGCCTTCAACCAGGCACCCGTTGGCACCGGTGCCTTCAAATGGAGCCAGCGTGTGGCCGGCGACCATCTCGAACTGGCAGCAAACCCCGATTATTTTGGGGACGGCCCCTATGTCGAGCAGGTTGTATTCAAATACATTCCTGACCAGACGGTGCTCTATACCCAATTCAAGAGCGGCGACATCGACCTTACAGACCAGGCGTACATCACGCCCGACCACTACGACGAAGCCAGCAAATTGCCGGGCCGCGTGGTGAGCCTGGTGCCAGGTGCCTCCGTCGAGTCGTTCTATCTCAATCTCGAGCGGCCGCAGTTCAAGGAACTTGCGGTGCGTCAGGCACTCTATGCTGCGATGGACAGAGCGGCGATCATTGACGCGCTCTATTTCGGCGTGGTCACAACGACCGAAACCTTCATGCCAAAGGAATCGTTCTACTTCAATCCGAAGCTTCCGGCACAGAAATTCAATCTCGATGCCGCACGCAAGCTCCTCGACGACGCCGGTTGGGTACCGGGGTCGGACGGGATCCGTGAAAAGAACGGCGTGAAGCTCGCGTTCAACAATTCGACGACATCGGGCAACAATCTCCGTGAGCAGGTGCAGCAGTTCCTGCAGCAGACGTTCGCGGAAATTGGCGTGCAGATGACGATCTCGAATTTGCCGGCTGCCGTCATGTTCGGCGAATTCTGGCTGAAGTCACAGTTCGACACGGCCATCTCGGGCGTTACGCATCTGATCGCCGCGGACCCCGATGCAACCAATCGTCTTGCGAGCAGCGCGATTGCCGCGAAGGGTGGAAAGGGATCGAACGTCGGCCAGTATTCCAATCCGGAAGTGGATGCGCTGCTGAAGAAGGGCGCCCAGACCTTCGATCCGGAAGCGCGTCGTGAAATCTACTACCGTATCCAGGAAATCGTGCGTCAGGACCTTCCCTTCCTTCCTCTGTTTGCCGCCACCTATGTGGTTGGCAAAAAGGAAGGCCTTGAAGGCTGGGAACCGAATACGAACACGCGCACGGCATCCTGGCATGCTGCCGGCTGGCGCTGGAAGAGCTGAGTTAACCTCCCGCCGTCGCCGCCGCACGTTGCGGCGGCGACCTCTATTGGCGCTATCACAGGGAGAGCCTGAATGCGTAGCTTCCTACTTAACCGGTTCGCTCAGAGCCTCGTACTGCTCCTGATCGTTTCCGTCATCGGCTTCGTGGTCCTCAACCTGATTCCGGGCGGCCCCCTGGCACAATTCGGGCTTGATGCAAGCATGACGCAGGACGACCTGAACCGATTGGCGGAGCAGTTAGGCCTGAACCGTCCTCTGTGGATGCAGTATCTGGATTGGGGCTGGCGCCTGTTGAGAGGAGACTGGGGCCACTCATTCCGCGACGGAGCGCCGGTTCTCGAGGTGATTGGAAGACACCTCGTGGCAACGTTGCTGCTGATGGGGTCGTCCACGGTGATCGCGATCGCTATTGGTACCTGGATCGGTGTTCGCGGCGCCATAAAGCGATATTCGGTTTTCGACTACATGGCGACGGTCGGTGCGATGGTGGCCCTTTCGATCCCGACTTTCTGGTTCGGACTGATCGGGATCTACGTCTTCTCGCTCAGACTCGGCTGGCTTCCAGCCGGCAACATGTACACGATCGGGGACGAATCCGTTCTGAACTATCTCCACCATCTTATTCTGCCGAGCGTCGTGCTCGCGCTCGTGCATGTGGCCATCTGGAGCCGCTACATGCGAACGGCTACTCTCGATGTTATCAATCAGGAATTCATCAAGACGGCCCGCGCCAAAGGATTAAGTGAGCGTCGCATCCTGGTGAAACACGTCATCGGCAATGCCCTCCTACCGATGATCACACTCCTTGGGATGCAGCTTCCCAGCGTCCTGACGGGTGCTCTGGTCACCGAGACGGTATTTACCTGGCCGGGCATGGGGCGCCTGTTCCTCGACAGCCTCGGCTACAGTGACTACCCGGTGGTAATGGGATTGCTCATGTTCTCAGCGATCCTTGTCGTGGTGTGCAACCTCGCCGCCGACATCGTTGTCGCCATCATCGATCCCCGTATCCGTCTGAGTTAAGCGCCATGAACGCTCATCAGGAGTCAGCCATCATGACTGCCATTGCCGCAAATTCACCCCGGGAGCGCTGGTGGAACAGCCGAACTGCGCACCGTTTCATGAAGCACCATCTGGCCCTCATCGGGATGGTGATGATCGCCCTCCTGACGTTGGCATGCGTGTTGGGTCCCCATTTGTTGCCGTACGATTCCCTCTATATCGATTTGCGCGCCCGTTTCGCTCCGCCCCTGACAGGGCAGCATTATCTCGGCACGGACCCGCTGGGACGAGATCTGGCCGCCCGGTTGTTCATGGCGGGGCGGATTTCGCTCTTGGTGGGCTTCTCAGCGATGCTGTTGTCGACGCTGATCGGAACCCTTGTCGGCGTGGTGGCGGGATACAGGGGAGGCTTGGTGGGCACCGTGCTGATGCGCGCCGTCGATGGCTTCCTTTCCTTCCCATCCATCTTCCTCGTGCTCGCTCTGGCCGCTGCGCTGAAGCCAAACCCGATCATGATTACCGTCGTCATCGCTGCCACAAGCTGGATGGAAGTTGCCCGCATCGTCGAGGCTGAGGTCCGCTCCCTGCGCGAGCGTGAATTCGTGCTGGCCGGCCGCATGTTGGGACTGAGCGCAACCCACATCATGTTCCGCGAAATCCTTCCCAATGCCATGGGTCCAATTATAGTCGCCGCTACCCTGACCGTCGCCCGGGCGATCCTGATGGAGGCTTACATCAGCTTCCTCGGCTATGGAATTCAGCCGCCGCTGCCCAGTTGGGGTAATATGCTGAACGGCGCACAGCAATATTTGGGGACGGCACCTTGGCTGGCGATCATTCCCGGTGCGGCCATAACGATCGCTGTCACAAGCTTCAATTTCATCGGCGACGGGCTGCGCGATGCGTTCGATGTTCGCGGTGATCACAGCTGAGACACAGCATCTCGCCCGCGCCCAAAAGAGACATCCCCGCCACACGCGCATGTGATGTCGGCGGAGCACATCAGACGTCATCGCCGCGCCGAGCGTCGGGATGTTCCGTGGCCATGACGACAGATTGTTGAGCTTTTTATCATTCCGGTCCGGAGATGACTGGAGCACGATGTCAGAGGAATAGTGACTATGCCGGTCCAGGTTCAGAAAGTAAGCGACAGCGCCAATTTTCCAACTGAGGTCGATGTTGTCGTCATCGGCGCGGGGATCGTGGGTACCTGCACGGCTTATGAGCTCGCCCGCAAAGGGGTATCCGTTGCCCTGCTTGAAAAAGGCATTGTCGGAGGCGAGCAGTCGAGCCGCAACTGGGGATGGGTTCGCCAGCAAAACCGCGATCTCTATGAGCTTGCGCTAGCCATGTACAGTCTGCAGCGCTGGGAGGAACTGAGCACTGAGACGGGTCGCGATCTCGGCTTCCGCCGAACGGGGATTCTTTACTGCACCAAAAACGAAGCCGATGTCGCCCGCTGGGAGAAGTGGGGCCAGGCTGCGCGACTTCAAGGATTTCACAGCCAGATCCTCAGTGCTTCCGAGGCCAATGAGCGGGCGTCGGGCGGTACGTCCTCATGGATTGGCGGCGTTTGGTCTCCGACGGATGGGCGAGCGGAGCCCAGCCTTGCCGTACCGGCCATCGCTGAGGCCGCGAAGGAAAACGGCGTATTGCTCCATCAAAACTGCGCCGTTCGAGGCCTCGACATTAGCAACGGCCGGGTAACAGGCGTGTGGACAGAGCGGGGACTTGTGAAAGCCGGTACCGTTGTTTGCGCCGGCGGAGCATGGGCTTCTCGGTTTTCTCATCGATATGGCATTGAGCTTCCCGTCGCAAACATCTCCGGGACTGCAATTAAGACGACTCCCGCGCCCGAGATTATTCAAGCAGGATGTCTCTCGGCGTCAAACTTCGTGTTGCGGCGCCGGACAGACGGCGCCTACACGATCGCCGTGCCGGGACGAGGCACGCTCGATATCACGCCGCGGGGGATGCGATACGCGTACAAATTCTACCAGATGTACCGCAGCAAGATCGGCAAGAAGTTGAAGTACCGTCTGAACAGCAGCTTCTGGAATGGGCCCGATGCTATCAGCAGCTGGGAGAACGATGAAGTCTCGCCATTCGAAAAGAACCGCATTCTTGATCCTGCGCCCGACCGGAACCTCGTGAAGCTCGCATTGAAGAACCTTGAACGCGAATACCCGGCGCTCAAGGGAATCGGGGTCGAGCGCGCGTGGGGAGGACTCATCGATACTTCGCCAGATCTCGTCCCTGTCATTTCGAGAGTGGAGCAACTGCCTGGTTACGTGATTGCCGCGGGGTTCAGCGGACACGGATTTGCCATCGGACCGGGGGCAGGCCGGCTGGTCAGCGAGATCGTCATGAACGAGACCCCGATCACTGACATCTCACCCTACAGGCTGAGCCGCTTCAGCGACGGCTCGGCAATCAGACGGCCGGAAATGATGTAACGGTCGACGTACGGCCGCGGACCGACAAATGGGGTTGGATATCAACCAGACAGAACCGGCTTCAAGATTCTCGTCGAGCGGGATCAATTTCCAGGAGCCAATCACAGGGAGCTAATCAGTGGTCCTCGATCGCTACACCGTGCCGCGTCTCATTCGCGAACAAGCATTCATAGACCGGGAAAAATATCTGAAATGGTACGAGGAAAGCATTGAAAATCCAGACAAGTTCTGGGGCAAGCACGGCAAGCGGATCGACTGGTTCAAACCTTATACCAAGGTCAAGAACACCTCCTTCACCGGCAAGGTCTCGATCAAATGGTTCGAAGACGGCCAGACGAACGTCTCCTACAATTGTATCGACCGCCATCTGAAGACGAATGGCGACCAGGTGGCGATCATCTGGGAAGGCGACAACCCTTACGTCGACAAGAAGGTCACCTATAACGAGCTCTACGAGCATGTCTGCCGGACAGCGAACGTGTTGAAGAAGCATGGTGTCAAGAAGGGCGATCGCGTCACCATCTACATGCCGATGATCCCCGAAGCGGCCTATGCGATGCTCGCCTGCGCCCGCATCGGCGCGGTGCATTCGGTCGTCTTCGGCGGTTTTTCGCCGGAGGCTCTGGCCGGGCGTATCGTCGACTGTGAATCGACCTTCGTCATCACCTGCGACGAGGGCGTGCGCGGCGGCAAGCCGGTACCGCTGAAGGACAATACCGATACGGCGATCCATATCGCCGCTCGCCAGCACGTCACTGTCAGCAAGGTGCTGGTCGTGCGCCGCACCGGCGGCAAAACCGGCTGGGCGCCGGGCCGCGACCTCTGGTATCACCAGGAGATCGCTACGGTGAAGCCGGAATGCCCGCCGGTGAAGATGAAGGCGGAAGATCCGCTGTTCATCCTCTACACCTCAGGTTCGACCGGCAAGCCGAAGGGCGTGCTGCACACGACCGGCGGTTATCTGGTCTATGCATCGATGACGCATGAATATGTCTTCGACTATCATCACGGCGACGTCTACTGGTGCACGGCCGATGTCGGCTGGGTCACCGGCCATTCCTATATCGTCTATGGGCCGCTGGCGAACTGTGCGACGACGCTGATGTTCGAGGGCGTGCCGAATTTCCCGGATCAGGGCCGTTTCTGGGAAGTGATCGACAAGCACAAGGTCAACATCTTCTATACGGCGCCGACGGCAATCCGCTCGCTGATGGGGGCCGGCGACGAATTCGTCACGCGCTCTTCGCGCTCTTCGCTGCGGCTGCTCGGCACGGTCGGCGAGCCGATCAATCCGGAAGCCTGGGAATGGTATTACAATGTCGTCGGCGACAAGCGCTGCCCGGTCATCGATACCTGGTGGCAGACGGAAACCGGCGGCCACATGATCACGCCGCTGCCGGGCGCCACTGACCTGAAGCCCGGTTCGGCGACCACGCCGTTCTTCGGCGTCAAGCCTGAGCTGGTCGACAATGAGGGCAAGGTGCTGGAAGGCCCGGCCGACGGCAATCTCTGCATCGCCGACAGCTGGCCGGGCCAGATGCGCACCGTCTATGGCGATCACGACCGTTTCATCCAGACCTATTTCTCCACCTACAAGGGCAAGTATTTCACCGGCGACGGCTGCCGACGCGACGAAGACGGCTATTACTGGATCACCGGCCGTGTCGACGACGTGCTCAACGTCTCCGGCCACCGGCTGGGAACGGCGGAGGTTGAGTCCGCCCTCGTCTCGCACAATCTGGTCTCGGAAGCCACGGTCGTCGGCTATCCGCACTCAATCAAGGGCCAGGGCATCTATTGCTATGTCACGCTGATGGCCGGTCACGATGGTTCGGACACGCTTCGCCAGGAACTGGTGAAACATGTGCGCGCCGAAATCGGCCCGATCGCCGCGCCCGACAAGATCCAGTTCGCGCCCGGCCTGCCGAAGACCCGCTCCGGCAAGATCATGCGCCGCATCCTGCGCAAGATCGCCGAGGACGATTTCGGTGCCCTCGGCGACACTTCGACGCTTGCCGATCCAGCCGTCGTCGATGATCTGATCGCCAACCGGCAGAACAGGGCGACCGCTTGACAAGAGCGGCTACCTTCCCGACGCGACGTTCATTCCCCTTACGGGTTAGTGAGAGACTGTCGACCGACGCGTCTGGGAGGTTTGGTCTCAGCCCGTTTATTGTAAATTGGAAGCGCCCCGAAAATGCAGCTGGACACCAGCTCTCACGTTGGCTGATTCTGCAGGGGAGGGGAAATTGCCGAAATTCTGAACTCAATCGCGATTGATCAACCAAAGCGATGAGTGTTGACTGTCCACTGCAGCAGCCGGTGGGCCGCATTGCGATCTGCATATTGGTGCTGCTAAACCGCGAGGCGCCCGTTGTGCTCGAACTAGAATAGAGCTTTGGTATTTCGACGCGATCCTCTGGTCTAGCTCAAGGCATGGCCCGCAAGGCCATATACCGCCGGTTCGTTCGCCTTTCGGTTTAGGAACGGGCCGCCTTTGGACATTGTCGTAACGGTCTCGGAGATAGTCAGCCGGCTCTGTTGAAGAAAGTGGGCAAACGGTCCTTTTTCTCGCGTATCGACGCGGGCGAATTGGCCAGTGAGGTCTTTCAGATGCACGGCCGCGAGATGGATCGCGTCACGATCATTGCTTGCGATGACAGGGCCGACTACATGACCGCGCCCGAATTCGCGGCACATCGAATAGCCTACCATTGCACCGTCACGCCGGAGCACACAAATAGATGCGCCTTCTGAAAGGAGTGTAATCAGTCGACTCCTATCCGTTCCGAAGGCGAACGTGTCCAAGGCGAAGATCCCTTCAATCTTATCAGGCGGCAGTTCACTTAATTCACCGTCCAAAGGTGGCAGTGCGGGAAGCGCCGCAGCGACGTCTCCCTGATGCTGGTAGACCGTTGCTTCCGCTGTGAAACCGAGTGACACATAGAGCTTATGGGCGGCGATAGTCGAGTTCAGCGCCAGCCTGCGCTCGCCGCACTGCTCGAACACTTGCTGCATTAACCAGCGGCCGGTTCCCTGCGCCTGTGTGCGGGGTGATGTGATCACCACACCGATGGTGGCTAAATCGTCTCCGTGGGGAAACCACATTGCACTTCCGAAGACGCGTCCAATTCCATCGACGGCAGCGATACCGCTGCCGGCGCGGCGCAGGAACTCCCAATCCTTGAAGCGGTGCGGCCAGCCGACACCCGTCGACAGGGCATGAAGCAAGCTTACGTCAACACTATTGATATCCTGCGCGATTAATTCAAACGATTTCAGGCGCACCGACTTTTGCATTTTCGCTTATTCCGCTCCCTTCTCCCCATCGTCTACGTCAGCACAACGCGGCACCGCGGCGTCTTCCGATCCTTGGATCAGCCTGCCATCCTACTACAATTTTTACATGCGGAGAGCGGCAGGTTCGGCTTACTCTTAGCGATTTTTCGAAATTTTCAGCCAAAACGGACGGCCGTTCAACAGGAACGACTTACCTCTCCCGTTGATGCCATCCAGATCAGTCCCAAGGTATATTGTGATCCCACAGGAACCGCTTAGGCCGCAAGCGTGGCTTTCGAAGCAGCCCGTGCCGGGGCAGAACGGACTGTCAATGGTAACTTGGGGCCTGGGCAAAAGACCCGTGGAGACGAGAAGTCCGCGGCCCTGAAGCGATGACGAGCACCATTGAGGAGTACGCCAAAGTTCGGCGATTTCAATTCGACGTCATTCAGATCGACGAAGAGACAAGGAACCCCACCGATGACACAGCGTCGTGATGAATCGGCGTCTCACCCAAGATCCGCGTGAGTGACCGCTGGCGATGAGCGACGGCGGCGCGCCACTGGAAAATCGCTTCTATGACTACGAGCGCGACGCTGAACGCCGAAATAATCCTGAAGCGCTGCGGAGCTTTAGCGTAAACAGAATATGCTGTCGTTTGCGGCTTACAATACAGGCGATCATTGCGAAACGCGTTCACTTGTGCCGCACTCCTCCGGCACAAGCAGGTATATGCTCGATGCATCCCAATCGGACGAGCATAAGGGCTTGCTGCGATGAAATTTGCTTCCTATTGGCATGATACTTCCAGTCCATTTGCAGGAGGCATCGCGGGTCCGGTTTGTGGGGATTTCGAGGTTGCGGTGATCGGTGCCGGCTTCACGGGCCTGAACGCTACGCGCAAACTGGCGCAATCCGGCATGAAGGTTGCTCTGCTGGAAGCCGAGCACGTCGGGTATGGTGCGTCCGGGCGCAATGGCGGGCACCTGAACAGCGGCCATTTCGCAAGCTTCGGCGCCGCGAGGCAGCATCTCGGAGAAGACCGGGCGCGCCGCTTGTGGCGCGCCTATGATGACTCGATCGACATGATCGAACGCATCATCGAGGAAGAAAGGATCGCGTGTGACTTTCGCAGGGGCGGCAAGCTCAAGCTTGCTTCGAAGCCCTCTCACGTCGCTAAGCTGCAGGCGATGTCCGAAGAAATCCGTCGCGAGGTTGATCCATCAGCCGAATGGCTGACGCGCGAGGACCTCCGCAAGGAGGTGATATCGGATGTCTTCCATGGCGGGATTCTCTATCCGAAATCCGCCATGATGCACATGGGACGCTACGCCAACGGCGTGGCGGAAGCGGCCTGCCGCCATGGTGCGGCGATCTGGGAGCGGAACCCAGTCACCGCCCGAGAGCGCGTGGCGAACGGTTGGCGGTTGACCACACCGACCGGCTCACTCACCGCCCGCCAGGTCATCCTGGCGACCGACGCCTATACGCCAGGCGCCTTTAACTATTTCCGCCGAAGGCTCATGCCGGTCGCTTCCTTCATCATTGCGACACGCCCGCTCACCCCACAGGAGATCGCTGCCACAGTTCCGGGCAACCGCAACTTCACCAACTCTCTCAACATCTCCAACTATTTCCGCCTCACGCCCGACAACCGCATGCTGTTCGGAGGGAGGGCGAGATTTTCGGCCGTGTCCAACCAGAAAACCGACGTCAGCTCCGGCCAGCTTCTGCGCCAACAGTTGATCGGCATGTTTCCGCAGCTTGCAGACGTCGAGATCGACTATTGCTGGGGCGGCCTCGTCGGGTGCACCCAAGACCGTTATCCCCGGGCGGGCAGTGCCGACGGCGTGTTTTACAGCATGGGTTATTCTGGTCATGGAGCCCAGTTGTCAACTTACATGGGTAGTGTGTTGGCGGATTTAACCATGGGCCGTAAAGACGGCAACCCGCTAGAGGGTTTCGATTGGCCCGCCGTTCCGTTCCATACCGGAAATCCGTGGTTTCTGCCTATCGTGGGCACCTACTACCGCGCAAAGGACCTGCTGTTTTGATCGATCTTCGCGATTCTATCATCGCCCTGAAAACGACTACTGTCTGGGATCGTGTCGTGGCCGGCGATCACTCCACTCGAGAGCCAATTACCACAGTGATCGCTTCAAGTTTGTCGAGGATGGCTTGAGCTTCTTTGTAGGTTGAAGGAATCATCAATGGCGCCGCGGCATCCGTTTGCGGGTACCTGAGGTGAATGCGTAAACTTGATCTCTCAGTGTTTCACCAGCAGGGCAGCATACCCTCCGCCATACCGAAGACACGCCACGGCCCATCGGTCTTCTCATTCTTCTCAGCATTACGAAATGAGGTAGCTACTCGACAGCACGACGACCGCGGCCGGCGCAGTTATCCTGCGTTATGGATCGGCCAAGGCGTGACCTTCACGGGCCGCAGCAATGCAGCGGCCATCCGGTGCCGTGGCTGGAAGGATTTGCGAGAAGTAGACCGGTCAGGATTGGCGATCTCGAACAGAAGATCTTTTGCGGCTTGACGCCAAATCAAAGTTACTTAATCTAAGCATCGGCAGGACCCGCTGGGAGGAGGGCCAGCATTCGCGATCCCTATCGCATCATCTTCATCTCCCAAAGCCATGATTCCCGATCGCGCGCCGCCGATTTTCAACAGGATAAGCCATGCCGCTCACCATTGCCCAACGCCTCGATAGTCTGAAGGTCCGTATCGCCGAGCTCGCGCATTGGCGGGACCGGTATAGCAGCCCGATCGATGGCTGGACCTTCGAGGGAGAGCCGATCGCCCATCACCAGGACTGGCCGCATCGTGAAGGCGTGGTGCATTTTGCTGCGAGCGCTGAAGCGCCGGCGAACTGGCCGCTCGAAGATATTCGCTTGCAGCTCGATCTCGGCGGCGAGAGCCTGATCACGCTCAGCTATCCCGATGGCCAGAGCGAAACATTCGGCCTCGATCCCTATCACCAGGAGTTCCCGGTAAAAGGCCGCCGCTTCTCGATTGCGACGGAAAGCGTCGCACGCTTTCCTTTCGGCGAGCCGAACCGGGCGCCGCGGCTCAACAAAGCCCGTCTGATCTGGCTCGACGGTCCCGTTCACCGCCTGCATCTTCTCCTGAAGCAGATCGCCGAGGCGATTGGCGCGCTCGGCGAGCATGAGGTCGTGCCGCATCTGGTCAGCGCCGCGGAGCAGGCCTTGCGCAGCCTCGACTGGCCGTCTGATACGGCGCCCTACATCTCCCGCACGTCGGGCGCCGTCATGCAGCAGAAGATCTGGGAACTGCCGGAGCTTGTTTCCGATCCGGCTGGTCTCTCCGACGAGCAGAGCGCTTCGGCCGCCGCTGCCTTCGAGGTCCTGACGGTGCGGTTGAAGGAGCTGCAGAAGCGCTTTCCCCCGAATGGGGAACTGGTGCTGACCGGCCACGCTCATATCGATCTCGCCTGGCTCTGGCCCTATCGCGAGACGCGGCGGAAAATGCGGCGCACCTTCAACACAGCGCTCTCTCTGATGGAGCGCTCCGCCGAATTCCGCTTCAACCAGTCGACCGCCCATTATTACGCGCAGATGGAAGAGGAAGATCCGGAGCTTCTCGATCGCATCAAGGAGAAGGTCGCGGAAGGAAAGTGGGAAACCGTCGGCGGCATGTGGGTCGAGCCCGACACCAACATGCCCACAGGCGAAAGCCTCGTCCGCCAAGTTCTCTACGGCCAGCGTTATTTCGAAAAGACCTTCGGCACGCGCCATACGGTGTGCTGGCTGCCGGATTGCTTCGGCTTCTCCGGCGCTCTGCCGCAGATCCTGAGACAGGGCGGCATCGACAGCTTCTTCACGATCAAGGTCAACTGGAGCGAGACCAACCATATCCCCTCCGATCTCTTCTGGTGGAAGGGCCTCGATGGCAGCCAGGTGCTGACCCACACCTTCGACAATCCGATGCAGGGATATAACGGCTTCGTGCAGGCCGACTGCTATGTGCCGACATGGAAGAATTTCCGCGGCAAGGTACAGCACGATACCTCGCTTCTCGCCGTCGGCTACGGCGACGGCGGCGGTGGCGTGACGCCTGAAATGGTGGAGCGCGAAGTGCAGCTGCGCGATTTCCCGGCGATCCCGCAGGCACGCTGGGGCACCGTCAAAAGCTTCTACGAGCGGGCGCACAAAACCGCTGGGGAGAAGAAGCTTCCCGTCTGGGACGGCGAGATCTATCTCGAACTGCACCGCGCGACGCTGACGACCCAAAGCGGCGTCAAGCGCAAGCACCGCCAGGCCGAACGCGCGCTGATCACCGCCGAGACTCTCGCTTCGCTGGCCCATCTTCTCGGCGCCGAAAAGCCGAAAAGCCTCGAGGCGGACTGGCGCGTGGTGCTGAAGAACGAGTTCCACGACATCCTGCCGGGTTCGAGCATCCGCGAAGTCTATCAGGATGCGGAGCAGGAGCTCGGCGGCGTCATCGACCATGCCAAGGCCGAGCAGGCCAAGGCTTTGCAGGCGCTTTCTGCCAATTTGCCGAAGGGCGGGGTCGCTGACGCCCTGATCGTCGTCAATCCGTCGCTTGCGCCACGGCCGGTGAGTGCAATACTTGCCGACGGCACGGTGCTTTCGGCCGCCGATATCGTCGCTCCCTTGTCGGTCGCCGTCTTCGACAGGCAGGCGCTGAAGCCGGCGGGTGGGCTGAAGGCCGGCGCCGATCGCCTCGAGAACGATCATCTCTCGGTGGTCATCGGCAAGGATGGGGCGGTTGCCAGCCTCATCCACAAGGCGAGCGGCCGCGAAGTGGTCGATGGCTCCGCCAACCAGCTCTGGGTCTATCCGGCCGACAAGCCGCGCAACTGGGATGCCTGGGATGTCGACGCCGACTATGCCGAAAAGGGCATCCGGCTCGAAGCGCCCGAAAGCATCAGCCTCGTCGAAAGCGACCCGCACCGCGCGGCGATCCGCGTCGTCCACCGCTACCGGCATTCGAGCGTCACGCAGACCTATGTCTTGACGGCCAATTCCAAGCGGCTCGACATCGAAACGACCATCGACTGGCACGACCGCCGCACCCTGCTGCGCACCCTGAACCCGGTCGACGTCAAGGCCCGCAAGGCGACCTTCGAATGCGCCTTCGGCATCGTCGAGCGGGCGACACACACGAATACCTCCTGGGAGCAGGCGATGTTCGAGGCCGCCGCCCATCGCTTCGTCGATCTCAGCGAGCCCGGCTTCGGCGTGGCGCTGCTCAACAATGCCAAATACGGCCACAGCGCCCGCGGCAATGTGATCGGCATGAGCCTGGTGCGCGGTCCGATCTATCCCGATCCGCTGGCCGATGAAGGCGAACAGAGCTTCACCTATGCGCTGATGCCGCATGAGGGCGCCTGGCACGAAGGCGGCGTGCTCAATGAGGCGCTCGACCTCAACCAGCCGCTGGTGACGGCGGAGGCCAAAGGCCTTTCCGCCGGCAGTTTCGCGCCAATTGATGTCGCGGGCACGCCTGTTGCCTTCTCCGGCCTGAAGTCGGCGGAGGAGGGCGAGGGTCTCATCCTGCGCCTCTACGAACCGGCCGGCCGCCGCGGCCGCCTCTCCCTCGGCCTGCCTTCCGGATGGAGGGCATCGCAGCCGCTCAATATTCTCGAAGAGCCAATGGAGCGCAAAGGCCCCGCCGACATCATGCCGTTTGAGATTCGGACCTGGAGGCTTGAAAAGGCCTAACGCCTGAATTGGGTGACGCATCGCCGCTTCGAAGCGGCGGGGCGTTCGCCGGCCAGGCCGCACACTCCGCATAACCGGTCAGCAAACGGAAAGACCTATTCGATCTCCGTCGGAAGGCGGCATTCAAATCTTTCCAATGCGCAGCATCTCCAATTCGGCGGACAGCAACATTGTCCGACGATGTGAGGGGTAGCTTTCAACGGCCCGGCTTCGCTCCGATGAACGCGCCTATCACCGCTCACGGTCTTTGGGCGCCGGTTGCGGCAACGTAGACGGAATAAAGCGAGCGGGTTGCGGCTATGAAGAGACGGTTGCGTCCGGGGCCGCCGAAGGTCAGGTTGGCTACGGTTTGGGGCACGCGGATCTTGCCGATCAACTTCCCTGCCGGATCGAAGCAGTGCACGCCATCACCGGCGCTCGACCAAAGATTCCCATTGACGTCGGTCCGGATGCCGTCCGGAATGCCGTTGTCGATGTGGCAGAAGACGCGGCCGTTTTCGAGCCTGCTGCCGTCTACCACGTCGAAGGCGCGGATCTGACGTGGCAGGCTTTCGTCGTGGCTTGCTGCCGAATCCGCGACGTAGAGGATCGTCTCGTCAGACGAGAAAGCAAGGCCGTTCGGCTGGATGAAATCCGTGACGACGGCAGTTAGCTCGCCGGTGGCCGGATCAAGCCGGTAGACGTTGCGCGTCGCCTGCTCGGGCTCGGCCTGATAGCCTTCATAATTCGACATGATGCCGTAGGTTGGATCGGTGAACCAGATCGTGCCGTCCGATTTCACCACCACGTCGTTCGGCGAATTGAGCCGCGCGCCTTCGAAACGGTCGGCGAGCACGGTGATCGAGCCGTCGATCTCGGTGCGCGTGACGCGGCGCCCGCCATGTTCGCAGGAGATGAGTCGGCCCTGGCCGTCGCGCGTGTGGCCGTTGGTGAAGTTGGATGGCTGCCGGTAGACGGACACGCCGCCCTCGGGCGTCCATCGCAACATGCGCTGGTTTGGAATGTCGCTCCACAGAAGCTGGTTGGCATCGTTGAACCAGACAGGACCCTCCGCCCAGCGGCAGCCTGAATAGAGTTCGTCGAGGCCAGCGCTGGTGACGATCAACTGCCGGAAGCGCGGGTCATGGATTTCGTAGATGCTGGCCTCGGCCATGGTGATCTTCCTGATTATCGCATGCCGGCCCGGCGACCGCCGGCGAGCATGATCACGCTGATGATGATGAGGCCGGTCATGATGAGGCGGATGCCCGCGCCGAGCCCATAGGTGTTGAGCATGGAGACGACCAGGAACATGAAGAGCGACGCGCCCCAGATGCCTGGCACGTTGGAATCGCCGCCGGCAACCGCTGTGCCGCCGATCACGACGACGGCGATCGAGGTCAGCAGATATTCCGAGCCCATATTGAGTGCTGCGCCGCCGGAGAAGCAGGCGAGCAGATAGCCCGCGACGGATGCAAGCACGGCGCAGAAAAGGTAGGTGACGAAGCGCGTGCCGTCGACGGGAATGCCGGCCATGCGTGAGGCGGGCATGCTCTGGCCGATCGCCGAGATCCAGCGCCCGTAGACTGTCTTATGGAGCATGAACCAGGCGAGAAGCGAGATGAGGAGCGCGACGATTGCCACGTTCGGCACGCCGAGCGTATTCGAGGTAGTGAATTCCGCAAGCATGCTCGGCGGCTTGATGCGCAAGCCGCGGTTCGTCCAAATCGCAGCGGACTGCACGATGAAGCTCACGGAAAGCGTCGCGATGATCGGCGGAATGCGCAGCGCCTTGATCAGGGCATAGTTGCCGAGGCCGACGACGAGGCCGATGAGGATGGCGACAAGAAGCCCGGGCAGGATCAAGCCGTTTTCGACATTCATCAGCTTCAGCGCCACCGTGCCGGCAAGTGTCATGGTGGCGGGAACCGACAGATCGATATTGCCGGGACCGAGCGTGATGACGAACATCTGGCCGATGCCGACGATGACCGAGAAGGCGGCGAAGGTGAGGGCCGCCTGCGACAGGCCGAGCGTACTGGCGCCGAGCGTCACCATGATCGTCAGGAACCAGATGACGAAGGCGGCAAGCCATGACCAGATCCAGGGTTTGCCGAAAAGGCTGACGAGGGCGGTCATCGGCGGCGTTTCTCCCGTTTCTCCAGGCGGTTCAGCATCAGGCGAAGCGCGAGCACGATGATCAGGATCGCGCCCTGGGCTCCGATCTGCCAGTCCGGCGAGATGCGCAGGAAGGACAGGAACGAGCCGGCAAGCGTCAGCGTCAGCGCGCCGATGACGGCGCCGACAGGGGAGACGCGGCCGCCGATGAACTCACCGCCGCCGAGGATCACGCCGGCAATCGACAGCAGCGTATAACGCAGCGCGATATTGGCATCGGCAGACGTCGTTAGGCCGACGAGAGCGATGCCGGCTAGCACGGCGAAGAAGCCCGCCAGACCGTAGGCGGTGGCGCGAGCGGCGACGATCGACCAGCCGGCCCGCTCGACCGAACGCTGGTTGCCGCCGATGCCGCGGATCAGCACGCCGAGCGAGGAGCGCATGACGAGAAGATGGGCACCAGCGGCGATGATGATGCTGGCGACGATCGCCATCGGCGCCAGCGGCGGCTTGACGGTCATCAGCGAGCGCACCCAATCCGGCGCCTGCCCGCCCGGCGCCGGCAGCAATAGCACGGCAAGGCCACCCCAGACGAAGCTCATGCCGAGAGTGACGACGATGGACGGCAGGTCGCGCAGGTAGATGATGACGCCGAGGCCCGCATAGGCCGCGATCGCTCCCGCAAGGATCAGCATGCCTGTCGCCGGGTCATCGCGCAGAAAGGTCGCGCTCACGCAGGCGACGAAGCTGACGAAAGTGCCCATCGACAGATCGAGATCGTTCACCGCCATGACAAGCATCTGGGCGATCGTCGCAAGCGCGATCGGTACAGCCAGGTTGAACAGCAGGTTGAGGCCGACGTAGCTCATGGCGCGCGGCTGCAGCCAGAAGACGGCAGCGAGCAGCAGGGTCAGCGACAAAGCGGGAATGGCAAGACGCATGGCGTCGGACGAGAGCCGGGCCGTCATGCGGCGACCCCTTCGAAGGAGGCGGCGATGATGTTCGTCTCGTTGACGGCATCGCCGGTGAGTTCGGCGGTGATGCGACCTTCGCGGAAGACGTAGACGCGGTCGCAGAGGCGCACCTCGTCCATTTCGGTCGAATACCAGATGAAGGTGCGGCCGTGCGCCGCCTCCTCGCGAATAATCGCGTAGACCTCCTGCTTGGTGCCGACGTCGACGCCGCGCATCGGATCGTCCATCAAGACGACAGGCGCGCGCGTCGCGAGGGCGCGGGCGAACAGCACTTTCTGCTGGTTGCCGCCGGAAAGTGACAGGATGCGGTTGCCCATGTCGGGCGTGCGGATCTCGATCCGCCGTTTCCAGTCGGCGCCTTTCGTTTCCTCCTTATCAGTGAGAATGAAGCCGCGCCGCGACAGGTCACCGAGCGAGGCGACGGAAAAGTTGCGCAGGATGCTCCAGAGTTCGAAGACGCCGTTGAGGCGGCGGTCGCCGGCGACGAAGGTGACGAGCGGATCGCGCTCGGGCAGCCAGGTGCCGGACTTGGCGGCGTGCAGGGCAAGCAGCAGCTCGGTCTGCCCGTGGCCGGCAAGCCCCGCCAATCCGATGATCTCGCCCTTACGGGCCGAAAAGGGACGGCCCGCCGTCTGATGCGACAGAATGAGCGGAGCGGTGGATTGCTCGTGCGCGGGACGCTGGTTCGTCTCCTCCTTCGCAACGGTGCCCATGGCTTCGACCAGGCCATGATGATCGAAGCCGTTTGCCGGACGTTCGGTAACGACGCGGCCGTCCTTCATGACGACGATGCGGTCGGAGGTTTCGAGAATCTCGTGCAGGATATGCGAGATGAAGATGACGGAGCCGCCGGTTGCGACGAAGCGGCGGACATGGTCGAGCATCTGGCGGGCGAGGCTCGCATCGAGCGAGGAGGTCGGTTCATCGAGGATCACCAGCCGCGGCGGGGTGCCGGCGTCGGAAAAGGCCATCGCGATCTCGACCATCTGTCGCTCGGCGATCGAAAGGTCTCCCACTGCCCGGCCGCTGTCGATGCCGTGGCAGGGGAAGACCGCATCGAGGCTCTTTTCGATGATTTCTGCGGCGCGCCTGCGCCAGCCGAAGCCGCCGAGATCGCGGTGCATGATGCGCGTGTTCTCGACGATGGAGAGGTTAGGGCAGAGCGAAAGCTCCTGGAAAACGCAGCGCACGCCGCGGGCTCGTGCCGCGTTGATGCCGTAACGCTCCAGCCGCTCGCCATTGCTGGACACACTTCCTTCATGGGGGGTGAGGCCGCCATTAATGACGCTGACGATGGTGGACTTGCCGGCTCCATTGTGCCCGACCAGCCCGACGCACTCGCCCGACATGACGCGGAGCGTGACGCCGTCAAGCGCCCTGACCGCGCCGAAACTCACCTTGGCGCCATCGACGGCGATCACCGCCTTCAAAACCTCATCCATGCTGCCCGCCACATCTGCTCGGAAGGACTGCCGCGCGGCCATTTTTCGGCGCGCGCGGCAATCGCCGGGAGAGTTACTTTGCCGACTCGATGACCTTGATCGCGTCTGCCTGCGTGTATTCCACATTGGCGACGCCGCCGGCCTGGGTATTGGCGAGGTTCGTTTCGAGATTGTCCTGGTCGATGCGCAGGAACGGCACGACGAGATCCTTCTTGACCTGCTTGCCGTCGAGGATCTGCTGGGCGACCCAGAAGGCGAGGGTGGAGACGCCAGGCGCGATGGACACCGACATCGTCTCGTAGCCCTTGGCGTCTTTCTGTTCCTTCCACCACTTCAGCTCGTCTTCGCGGTTGCCCATGATGATGATCGGCATCTTCCGGTCGGTCGCGGCGATCGCTTGTGCGGCCCCATAACCGTCGCCGCCCTGCGTCACAACGCCGACGATGTCGGGCAGGCTCGGCAGGATGCCGGCGACGGCCTTCTGCGCCACGTCCTGCGCCCAGTCTCCGTGAACGGAGCCGACGATTTTGAACTGCGGGAACTGCTTGACGCCGTCATGGATGCCGGCCGAGATCTCGTCGTCGACGAAGACGCCGGCAAGGCCGCGGATCTCGAGCAGGTTGCCGCCAGCCGGCAGCTTCTTCGACAGATACTCGACCTCGCTGCGGCCCATTTCTTTGAAATTGACAGCGATGCGCCAGGCGCAGGGTTCGGTCACGATACCGTCGAAGGAGACGACGGTAATACCGGCATCACAGGCTTCCTTGACCGCGCCATTCAGCGCCGTCGGCGAGGCGGCGTTCAGCACGATCGCGTCATAGCCCTGCAGAATCATGTTCTGGATCTGCGCCGCCTGTTCCGTCGCCTGGTTCTCGGCGGTGGTGAAAGGATCGGCGGCGGCAACGACGCCAGCCTTCACGGCCTCGCTCGTCACCTTGCCCCAGCTCGTCAGCATGGCCTGGCGCCAGGAGTTTCCGGCGTAGTTGTTGGACAGGGCGATCTTCTTCGCCGACGTGTCGGCAAAGGCGGTAACGGGCATGGCGGCGCAAGCAATAGCGGCCGATGCCATAAGCATCTTACGGATTGTCATGTCTTCCTCCCTCATGATCGCGCCGGTCGGCGGATCGCTTCACTCCTGCCGGCTCAAGCGGGCCTCGAGTGAAAATTGTTCTTGCACTGAGCTTCCTCCTCTCAGTAAGGGCAGGATGCGGGAGATCGGCCGGCCTGTACAGGGGCAAGGCGGCAACTCGTTTGCGGGTTTTGCGCAACAAGCTGCGGGTTTACGCAAGACGGCGGCCTATTTGCGGGCGCTTACTGGGAAGCGATCACGCCGGGTTGAGGAGCCTGTCGTGACGGGGAGGAACTGACAATGCTGCATCTCGCACCGGCAGCCCTGTTCGACCATTATCTCGGCATTTCGCGGCTGCTCGCGGGCCAGCTCGACTTTCGCTCGGCCATCCGGTCGGTTGCTGCCGAGGTCGCCCACATCATCCCGCACGACCATCTCGACGTCTGCGTGCTGCTCGAAGGCGGCAACTATCACACGGCCTATGAGACGGGCATCGAGACCGCCTGGGGCGAAATTGCCGGCGCGCCCGTCGTCAACAGCCCCATCCGGTCGCTCCTGCGGGGTGAGGTCGATTTTCTGCTCTCGGACGACGCCATTAAAGATCCGCGCTTCCACTTCGAGGGGGCGTTCAAGCGGCCGATCGTCGAACAATCGCTGAGGAGCCGGCTGCATGTGCCGATGAAGGTGCAGGGCACGATCATCGCAGCACTTTCCTGTTCGTCGCACAAGGCGGGCGTCTATACGATGGAAGACGTCGAGCGCGCCCGCATCATCGCCGATCTGCTGACGCCCTATTTCTTTGCGCTGCAGGCGGCCGAGCAGGCGCAACGCTCGGCGATCGTCGAGGCCGAAGCCCGCGCCCGCGAGGAGGGGTTGCGTCAGGGCGCCTTGAAGTTGACCGAAGCCCTGGAGCAAGAGCGCCAGCGGATCGGCATGGACCTTCACGATCAGACGCTTGCCGACCTGACGCGGCTCGCCCGGCGGATCGACCGGTTGTCGCGCAACGGCGAGGTGACGCCTGATGCGCTCGAACCCGTTTCGCGATCGCTGCAGCATTGCATGCAGGATCTGCGGCAGATCATCGAGCAGGCAAAACCCTCCGTGCTCCAGCTCTTCGGCCTCGCCCAGGCGATCGAGCATCACCTCGACCGATCGACCCGCGACACCGGATCGGGCATCGAATGGGGCCTTGCCGACGAGACGAACGGCGCGCTGGAAAGGCTGGAACCGACCGTCAGCGTCGCCTTGTTCCGCATCGCGCAGGAGGCGATCAACAATGCGGTGCGCCACGCCGCCCCGCTGGCGATCATGGTGCGGCTCGAAGCCGACGACGAACAGCTTTCGATCGAAATCTCCGACGACGGGACCGGCCTTGCCAAAACGCGGGGACGGATCGGCGGCGGCATCGACAATATGAAGACCCGGGCGCGGCTGATCTCGGCGCGCTTCACGACCGGCCCCGGCCATAATAACCGCGGGACCGCGGTGCGCGTCGTGCTGCCGCTGGCACCGAACGGCCCGGCGGGCGAGCCAGACTGAGGAGAAAGACACGATGAAGGTTCTGATCGTCGAGGACGACCCGCTGCACCGGTCCTATCTGCACGAGGCTGTTAACGCCGCCCTGCCGGAATGCGACACGGTGATCGAGGCGGAGAACGGAACCGCCGGCGAGAAACTCGCCCGCGACCACAAGTCGGCGCATATCGTCATGGACCTGCAGATGGCGAACCGCAACGGCATCGAGGCGGCGCGGACGATCTGGAAGGAGCGGCCGGAGACCCGCATCCTGTTCTGGTCGAATTATTCGGACGAGGCTTACGTGCGCGGCGTCTCCCGCATCGTGCCGGATGGCGCCGCCTATGGCTATGTGCTGAAATCCGCCTCTGACGAGCGGTTGAAGCTCGCGTTGCGCTCGATCTTCATCGAGAGCCAGTGTGTCATCGACCGCGAGGTGCGTGGTCTGCAGCAGAAGAGCCTCGGCCAGACCAACGGCTTCACCGATTCCGAATACGAGATCCTCGTCGACATAGCCCTCGGTCTAACCGACCGGGCCATCGCCAAACGCCGGAGCCTGTCGCTGCGCAGCGTGCAGAACCGCCTGCAGCAGCTCTACGACAAGCTCGACGTCTATCAGACAGCAGGCGACGACCACGAGGACGGCCGCTTCAACCTTCGCGCCCGCGCCGTCACGATTGCTTTCCTGCGTAAACTTCTGAATTACAGCGCTCTGGAACGCGCTGAGGCGGAGTTGCAGGAATGGCTTGACGAAAAATAATTTCCTGAAGAGATCGGCGACATAGGCGAGCTTTTCTTTTGGGGCGGAGCCGTTTCAGGGCTCCTGCTTGACGCTGGATACACTCGACATCAAAATCGCGGTTTCGAAGGTGAACCGGCTGTAGCGCTTTCACATCGTTGCTCGCCTCAAAGGATTGGCCACGGGGATTGACCGGGCGCCGACCGACACCGCTGGTCGCAAGCTTGCGAGGCAACGCAGTGAATAAATTGTTCTCAGCAGCCGGTTCTTCTAGCGACAGCCCATCCCAGCGCTGGAAGTTCCCGTTCCTGAGCAACCGTCGCGCGTTACGTCGGCCAGCGCTGTTGCTACTCGCCCTGCTTGCCGCAACGATCGCAGTTTCTTACCTTGACATCCGTCAATCCAAAGCTCCGACCGAGGACTTTGAAAAGCGAGCGCTCAACGAGGGTGCCCCTTCCTCACGCCTAATCGTCCGCCCTGATCCGGCTGCGTCGTCTCCTCGTCCGACGATATCGATATCGCGGTATCTGATCGAGCTGCCGAAGCTCGAATTGGCAAGTCAGTTTCTGCGGATGTGGCTGGTCTCAGGCGCCAATATTTGCGGCGCGCTTCGAGAGGCGGGCATCGAGGTCAGCGAATGGAAAGCCGCATCGACGCGCAATCGCGATTATGAATGTTATTTCCAGCGCATCTACGAAAGGGACGAGGTGCGGCCGCTCAGTTCGACCTTCCTCAGGGTTCGTGGAAATGAAATGGGCGATATCGTTGAGATCCGCGCCAAGATCGTCGGGCCGAAGATGGATCCCGAGGGGCACCTCGCCCCTGATGTCCTGCGCATTTTCGAGATCATTGTGAAGCATGCGTGCTGGCGTGATTTTGAAGATACGCTTGCGTCGATCCGAAGCCTTCGCCATGTCGAAACCGAACGGTTCGGCTCTTATCTCAGCTTCACGCGCGAACCCGGCAGCGAAAACAGCTTTAATTTTGCCCTTGGCCTCAAGGCGGCTCCAGGTTCGCAGGCAAGAACCAGGGCGTATTTTTCGGCAGACCGCTGGCTGGAGACGGCAGATTCACGCATCCCGCAAACGTTATCATCATCGACCGCACCGGCAGGTCCAAGATCAAGCTGGAACTGTGGCTGAGCATCAAAGCCTCCAGCCTTATGAGCAAGATCAGCGCGACAGGCTGGCCGCCGGCCGAAAAGCGTCGGGTCTGGCGGCGCAGTTCTCGAAGACGAAATCCACGAAAGCGCGGACCTTCCGCGAAAGCTGGCGGTTCGACGGCCAGACGAGCGAGAGCGAGCCGAAGGGCACCATGAAGGAGGTGAGGACGGGGATCAGGCTTCCCGCTCGCATGTGCGATGCCGCGACATAGACGGGCAGGTGGGCGAGGCCCAAACCATCCTGTGCTGCCCGCAGCCCTGCATCCGTGTTGTTGAATGTCAGGCTTTTCGGCAGAAGCAGCCGCTCGTACGGCGCGCTGAATGCCCAGGGCGCGACGCGGCCGCTGGATGGATATTTGAAGTGAATGCAGACATGCCTGAAGAGATCGCCCGGCATCTCAGGCCGTCCATGGCGCTCGAAATAATCGGGACTGCCGCACACGACGAAATGCTGATCGCCGAGAGGGCGGGCGATCAGCCGCGCATCGGCAAGCTCGCCGCTGCGCACCACGACATCCAGACCCTCCGTAATCAGGTCTACGACCCTGTCTTCGAAATCCACATCCAGTTCGATTTCCGGGAAGCGCTCGGCAAAGGCCGGCAGCATTGGCATCAGCAGATGGTGCCCGACGATATGCGGGACGCTGACGCGCAGGCGCCCCCTCGGGCTTTCCCGGCTTTTCGACAGGGTTGCCTCCACGTCCTGCATATCGTCGATGATGCGCTTGTAGCGCTCGTAAAGGACCACCCCTTCTTCGGTCAGGCTGATGCTGCGGGTCGTGCGGTTGAAGAGCCGCACCCCGAGCCGGCTTTCCAGACGCGCCACCGCTTTTCCGATCGCGGACGGCGAAACGCCGGCAACGCGCGCGGCTCCGACATAACTCTGCTGTTCGGCCGCATGAACGAAGGCGAAGACGCTCGTGAGACTATCCATGGCAAGATCCGATTGGAGACATTTTGTCCTTTATGTAAGTCCACGTACGGCGATTGATCAACATTGCGCAACAAATATCCTTTGTCTCGGAAGCCGGATCGGATGGGTCGGGATGAAGGAGTGGATGGTATGCGGGACTATGCAAGAGAATTGCCGGAGCACATGGGCAGATATGTCGGAGAGAACGACCTGTTTCTGAAAATCTTTCCTGGGAACTGTCGCCCGGATGAGGCCGGGCGACCGCCTCTGCTTTTTGTCCATGGCGCCTTCACCGGCAGTTGGATGTGGAGCAAGTACATTCCGCACTTCATGGCGGCGGGGTGGGACTCCTACTGCATCAATCTGCGAGGTCACTACAAAAGCCGGTCGGTGGATTTCACGACGGTCGAATTCGAGCACTATCTGGAAGACATTCGTGAGGCGATTTCCGCGATCGCCAGGGAATGTGCCGCCGCTCCTATTGTGATCGGATTCAGCATGGGTGGAATCCTCAGCCAGAAGCTGGCCGAAAACGTCGGGATTGCCGGGCTGGTGCTGATCGATTCCAGCATCTCCAGGCAGGTGCATGACGAGGTGCCATATCAGGATCTTGCGCCCGAGATACCCGGCCTCGTCGTTCCCGCGCCGGTGCGCGACGAGCAATCCAGCGCCGATGAAACACCCGAGGATATCGCCTTTCAGCGGAAGTACCTCTCCATGGAATCCGGCAGAGCCTTCGGCGCCTTTTCCTTTCATTTCGGTGCAGAGGGGATTTCCATCGACGGCGGCAAGATCGCCTGCCCCAGCCTTGTCATCTCGGCCGTCAGTGATGAAACCGGCGACCGGCGAGGCCGAGCAACGGCCCGGCATATCGGCGGCGAGTATCTCGGTCTCTGGGGCACAACGCATACGGGCTTGCTGGTCGGGCAACGATACCACGAAGCTGTCAGCCGCATCATGATCTGGCTGACGCGCTTCGATTAGGAGCGAGTTCAGTCCTCCAGGCCGAGACTCGCCAGCAGGCGGGCGACATAGGCTTCCAGACCGCCGACCATATCGAAGCGATCGGGATCGCGCAGCCAGAGCATCTGCAGGCCGTCCATCACGGCGATCAGTTCTGCGGCCGTCGCCTTGCTGTCTATCCTCTTGTCGATCGCGCCATCGGCGATCGCCCGCTCGAAGGTGGCAGCGATATCCTTCTGCATCTCCGTGGCGCGATCCAGAAACCACGCCTTGGCGGGGTGGTCCTTCATCAGGCTTTCGGCATTTAAGATTGCGAAGGCCCTGACAACCTCGATCATTCCGGCGTTGCGGCGGAAGATTTCGACCATGCCTTTCAGCAGGCCGCTAAGATCGGAGCGATAGTGTCCGACGAAATCGGCGCTATCGAGATCGCGCTTGGCGAGGATCGCGAGCAGCAAATCGACCTTGGTCGGAAAATGGTGCAACAGGCCGGGCAGCGACAGGCCGACATCCTGAGCGATATCGCCGATCGCGGCATTCTGATAGCCGTCTTCGGCAAAGCGCCGCATCGCCGCCGCCAGGATCTCTGCGCGGCGCTCTTCTCCCTTGCGCGAACGGCGCCGTCGCTTCTCGTCCTGTTCCACCTTCTGCTCTGCCATCGTTTCTCCCATCGGCCTCTTTTAAATACAATGCGCCGATCCGCAATGCTCCGGCCGATATCTCCTCTGCTTCCTTCTTATATCAGGTCCGTCAGCTTGACATCTTAAAAATACCGAGTAATCGGTAGGTTTAACAGGCGCGATGCTCGCGGTCTTTTTGGGAGGTTTGCATGATCGATTCCATTCTCGACAGGATGACGCTCGAAGAGCAGGTCTCCTTGCTATCGGGCGCCGATTTCTGGACGACCGTGCCCGTCGAGCGGCTTGGCGTGCCGAAGATCAAGGTGACGGACGGACCGAACGGCGCTCGCGGCGCGGGCTCGCTGGTCGCCGGCGTCAAGGCGACCTGCTTTCCTGTCGCCATTGCGCTCGGCGCCAGCTGGAATCCCGATCTCGTCAAGCAGATGGGGGTTGCTCTTGCGCGCCAGGCCCAGAGCAAGGGAGCAGCTGTGTTGCTCGCACCCACAGTGAATATCCACCGCTCCGGCCTCAACGGGCGTAATTTCGAATGTTATTCCGAAGATCCGATGCTGACATCGGAACTCGCCGTCGCCTATATCGAGGGCGTGCAGGGCGAGGGGATCGCGGCGACCATAAAACACTTCGTGGGCAATGAATCCGAGATCGAGCGGCAGACCATGTCGTCCGATATCGACGAGCGGACACTGCGCGAAATCTATCTCCCGCCCTTCGAGCACGCGGTGCGTCGCGCCGGGGTCATGGCGGTCATGTCCTCCTATAACCGCCTCAACGGCACCTACACGAGCGAGCATCACTGGTTGCTGAACAAGGTGCTGCGCGAGGAATGGGGCTTCGACGGCATCGTCATGTCTGACTGGTTCGGTTCGCATTCGACGGCCGAGACGATCAACGCCGGCCTCGATCTCGAAATGCCAGGCCCGGCGCGCGATCGCGGCGAGAAATTGGTTGCGGCCGTGCACGAGGGCAAGGTGGAAGCAGCGACCGTGCGTGCGGCAGCACGGCGCATGTTGCTGCTGCTCGAGCGGGTCGGGGCATTTGAGAGCAAACCCGATCTTACGGAGCGGGCGGTTGACTTGCCGGAAGACCGGGCGTTGATCCGCCGTCTCGGCGCCGAAGGCGCGGTCCTCCTCAAGAATGACAGCATCCTGCCACTCGCCAAGACCTCGCTCGACCGGATCGCCGTCATCGGACCAAATGCGGCGAGCGCCCGCGTCATGGGCGGAGGCAGCGCGCAGATCGCCGCGCATTACACGGTGAGCCCGCTCGAAGGCATTCGCGCCGCCCTTTCCAATGCCAACAGCATCAGCCATGCCGTCGGCTGCCGCCACAACCGGTTGATCGACGTGTTCAAGGGGAAGATCACCGTCGAATATTTCAAGGGACGCGGCTGCAAGGGCGATCCGCTTCATGTCGAGACCGTCGACAAGGGCGAATTCTTCTGGTTCGAGCTGCCGTCGGACGAACTCGACCCCGCCGATTTCTCGGCCCGCATGGTGATGCAATATGCGCCGGAGGAGAGTGGCGAACATGTCTTCGGCATGACCAATGCAGGGCTGGCGCGACTCTTCGTCGACGGCCGATTGACCGTCGACGGCCATGAGGGCTGGACGCGCGGCGAGAATTATTTCGGCACCGCCAATGACGAACAGCGCGGCGGGGTGACGCTCGAAGCCGGCCGATCCTATGAAATCACCGTCGAATATGAGCCGTCCACTGCGAGCGAGGAGGGCATCAACCTCATCGCCGTCCGTTTCGGCGTCGAAAAGCCGCTCGGCGATGCCGATATCGAGGCCGCCGTCGAAACCGCCCGCAATGCCGATGTGGCGCTGCTCTTCGTCGGCCGCGACGGCGAGTGGGATACGGAAGGACTTGATCTGCCCGACATGCGGCTGCCGGGCCGGCAGGAGGAACTGATCGAGAAGGTCGCTGCCGCCAACGCCAACACCGTCGTCGTGCTGCAGACCGGCGGTCCCGTTGAGATGCCCTGGCTCGGCAAGGTCCGCGCCGTGCTGCAGATGTGGTATCCCGGACAGGAACTCGGCAATGCCATTGCCGACGTGTTGTTCGGCGACGCCGAGCCGGGCGGCCGCCTGCCGCAGACCTTCCCGAAGGCGCTTGCCGACAATTCCGCCATCACAGACGATTCTGCCGTTTATCCCGGCAAGGACGGGCATGTGCACTATGCCGAAGGCGTCTTCGTCGGCTACCGCCATCACGATATCAGCGCCGTCGAACCGCTCTTCCCCTTCGGCTTCGGCCTTAGCTATACCCGCTTCCGTTGGGGCGAGCCGCGACTCTCGGCAGGAGAAATGAATCCCGAAGGCATAACCGTCAGCATTGACGTCACCAATACAGGCGACCGGCCAGGCTCGGAGTTGGTCCAACTCTATATACGCTCACCGTTAGCCAAAGTGGAACGGCCGGACAAGGAACTGCGCGCCTTCGCAAAGCTCTCGCTGCAACCCGGCGAAACAGGCACGGCCGTCATGAAAATCGTGCCACGCGATCTGGCCTATTTCGATATCGAGGCCGGCGCCTTCCGCGCCGAACCGGGTGGTTATAAGCTGGTCCTGGCGACGAATGCCGCGGACGCAAGATCCGTGATCGACCTGCCGTCGCCAGCCGGCTATGTGCTGCCGCCGTCGAGCGCATGATTCCGATGTCGAGCGGCCAGGCGCCTATCGATTTAGTTGAATGAAAACAGCGCTCAAGAGGCTTTCCGGCCTGCCGAATAAAGCAGGCTGAAAATTTTTAGATTCTCCTCTTGAATCGAAAATCGTGCGAAACCAGATCATTTTCGTCGGCTGCGCAAAAGCGGGCCGATGATCAGAGCGGAGACGCAGGTTTCCGACGCGTCTCCATCCCATGTTGCTTTACGGAGGATATGGCTATGAGAAACGAACTTGACTTCGCCCCCCTTTATCGGTCCAGCATCGGCTTCGACCGTGTCTTCAATCTCCTGAACAATGCGCAGCGCCTGCAGGCGATTGATGCCTGGCCGCCCTATGACATCGTCAAGACGGGCGAAGACGATTATCGCATCGAGATGGCAGTGGCAGGCTTCGCCGAAGGCGATCTTGACATCACGCAGGAGCGGAATGTCCTTCTGGTGAAGGGGCAAAAGACCGAAGCGAAGGACGGCGAATATCTGCATCGCGGCATCGCCGGGCGCGCATTTGAACGCCGCTTCGAACTCGCCGATCACGTCAGGGTCGAGAATGCCTCGCTGACGAATGGTATTCTCTCGATTGCGCTGAAGCGTGAAGTGCCCGAAGCCATGAAACCGCGCAAGATCGCCATCGGGGACGGCTCCTTTCAGCAGGCGCCTCTTCAGATCGAATCCGAGCGTCAGGTGGCTTAAGGAGAGCTTCTCGATGACGTCCCAGATAAAACCATTTATCGTACAGATCAGGAAACGTCGCAGAAGCAGCGCGAAATACGCGGCGAAGCCTCTATTTTCAAAGTCGTCAGGCAAGCTCCGCGACGAAGCCGCGGTTTCTGAGGCGCGATCCTGAACAGGGCTTCCATGTCAACCGGGGCCGGCGCCATGTGGCCGGCCCTTGTGTACGAATGATGCGGACCGAGTTTGCTCTTCCTCGAACTCTCACCCGCGACGAGATCGTTGCGTTTCGCGCCCGCTCTATCCACCAGCATTCGCCACTCACGGTCCGTCTCCGCAGTGACTTGTGAAGACCTTCGGAAGCCCCGTGCTTCGACGAAATTGCCCGACATGCATCGGACACCCAGCGACTACTAACCAATTTCGTGTTCCTCGCAAAGGCCAGGAATCATGGCTCCGAAGTGCCGTTACATACTACAGTTGATGAACTGCCCCTGATCCCCCGGCGCTGTTCGATCGCAGCTCACATTGTCCATAGAAGTGATAGCGGGGCGGCTTGTAGCTTTTCTCCGAATGGGGTCACTCGGTCGTGGTCGTGTAAGACGAGCCCTCGCACGAAACGATCGCCGACCGCCTCTTGTAACTGGCGCAACCCGCGAAAATCGTCAGACTTCACCGTTGCCGAGGCCTTTACTTCTATCCCAACAACCCGGCCGCGCCGATCCTCTATGATGACATCGATTTCATCTTGGTCTCTCGTTCGGTAGTGGGAGAAGGACACGCGCCGGTCTGACCATGACGCCAGCTTCAGCAGTTCTGAAACCACGAAGCTTTCAAGCAGAGCGCCAAAGCGACCTTTGTTGTCGCGTAACGTATCCGCTTCATCCTCTCGCAAAGTGGCAAGCAGGCCCGTGTCCAGAAAGTGAAGCTTTGGTGTCTTGATGAGCCGGCTCAAGCGGTTGTTGGACCACGGGACAAGTGTCCTGATCAGAAAGAGGCGCTCAAGGATAGCAACATATTTCTGTGCGGTGATGCTCGACAATCCGAGCGCCGCACCGAAACTGCTGTGATTGACCAATTGTCCGGCGTGCTCCGCCAGGACCTCGAGCAGCCGCGGAAGCCGGTCCAACTGATCGATGTTGGCGATATCACGCACGTCGCGATCGAGGATCAATTTCACATAATCTTCCAGCCAAGCAGTCCGTCGGCCGGCCGTCGGCCGACGCAAGGCTTCGGGATAGCCGCCCCGTAGCACCGTCAACAACAGATCGTCACCAATGACGGTGTCCTCCCCGGCGGAAGGCTCCTCGCCGGCGAACAGCCTATCCAGCAGACGACCCGGGGTGGATCGGATTTCAGATTGGGCAAATGGCAATAATGGGACGACGGCCATTCGGCCGGCGAGCGAATCTGCAATCGCCGGAACGGTGGCCAGATTGGCTGAACCCGTGAGCAAGAAACGCCCGGGCTCGTCATCGCGATCGACGCTTTCCTTGATCGCAAGTATCAGTTCGGGCGCCCGTTGCACCTCGTCGATCACGGCCCGTTTGATGCCTCGGATAAAGCCGATCGGATCAGTCCTTGCTGCATTCAGCGTACCGACATCGTCGAGGGTGATAAACGGGCGATCGGAGCCAGAGATCTGTCGCGCAAGGGTCGTCTTTCCGGCTTGTCGCGGACCGGCAATGAGCACGACTCGTGTGTCAGCCAGCGCGGTTTCGACGATCGGTCGGGCTTTGCGTTCAATCAGCTTTTTCGGCGGCGAATCTGTCATCTGCTATCATTAACCGAGTTCTCGGCTAAGTTAAAGTCTATTCCCGGCGGCTTTTAATTGCTGTCACGGCTATTTTAAAGCGGAGCCGGTCTCATTCCAATCGCACGACCGTCAAATTACAGGTGTTTCCGGCGCGGATGAAGATCGAGATACGCCGGGTGTTCAATGAGAACTTCCAGGTCTCTGGCATGCGCAAGGTCTGGCGGCAGTTTGGCAAGCCGGACCGCCCATGCGGGTTTCGTCCTCGATGCCTCGGACTACGCGCTTCATGCGGCCCGTCCTTCGCGGCCTCATCCACCATTCCGACGGGCGCGTGCAATACATGTACTAATCAGCCTTTGTTCGGCCCCTCCCGGAAAGTTCATCTGCGATCAGACGGCATCCGGCTGGGTGCGCAGATTGGTGACGACGCGCCGGTTCTGCACCTTGCAGGAGCGCTCTGTGCAGTCGCGGACTTCGCGGTCGTTGCCGTAGCCCTTTGCCCACATGCGCTTGGGGTCTACGCCCTTCGAGGTCAGATAGGCCATCGCCGCATCGGCGCGTTTCTGCGAGAGCGTCTGCATTTTGGAAGCGGAGCCGGAATCATCGGCAAATCCCTGCAGCTTGAGCAGCCAGGTCGGATTCCTGTTGAGCCAGGCGGCCTGGTTGTCCAAGGTGGCCATGGCGACGGAATCGAGCGCGGCGGAGTCCTGCTTGAAATAGATGCGTCGGCCGACATTGAGAATGAAATCCTCTTCGCTGCCCAGCGCGACGTTCTCGAAACCGGGGGCGGGGTCGTTGGTCTGGCCGGTCATTGGCGCCGCCGTCGGTTCTTCCAGGGAGGCGACCTCGGTGGTGGAGCAGGCGGCGAGCGCCAAGAGCATGGCTGCGCCAGCGAGGCGCTTGATGTATCCGATCATCGCAGACATAGGGGTGATATTCCTCATTCGACCGGAGTTGTTTCGCTAACCTGAGTGGCGCCCTCAGCCTGGTCGGCAATATGCGGCAGAACCTGTACAGCAGTGCCAATGGGGCAGCGCTGATAAAGATCGATGGCGTCTTCATTGAACATGCGGATACAGCCGCTGGAGGCGTCCTTGCCGATGCTCCATGGCTCCAGCGTGCCGTGGAACCGATAGCCAGTATCGACGCCGTCGCGATGCAGATACATGGCGCGGGGGCCAAGCGGGTTCTTCGGTGAGCCACCCGAGACGAATTGCGGCAGTTCGGGATGGCGCTTGCGCATCTCCGGCGGCGGCGTCCAGCGCGGCCAGAGCGATTTAGCGTCGATGGTGGCGCGACCGAACCATTTGAAGCCCTCGCGGCCGACCCCGACGCCATAGCGGATGGCGGTCTTGTTCTCCATGATCACGTAAAGAAAATGGTGCCTGGTATCGACGACAACGGTGCCGATCGGCTCGCTGCTGAAATATTTAACGACCTGGCGATGCCAGCGCTTGTCGATTTTGGCGAAATTGGTGCTGCGAAACGTCACGCCGTTGTCGACGGCTGTGCCGTCGAAATAAGAAGCTGCCGCGGCGCCTGCCGGTTTGCCGACGGCGCCGGTCCCCCACAACGCCAATCCACCGATCATAATACTCCTGCGGGTCCACACCATCGGCTAAATCCCCCCTGAAAGCCAACAAGCGAAGTGGCAGTAAACCAGATTTTTTATTTGTCTCAATAGGAAACTCCTCTCTCTATCAGGATCGCTAGAGAATCTAGGGTCGCCTGATGCTGTATTGCTTCGCTCGTTACTCCGGGCGGGAGAATGTTATGCCGACTGAGTACGGATCCGGAAATGGACAGGAGGCGCGGCCGGAGCCTGCATCGCAGATGTTTCGTGTAAGCATTTCCAACTCGATGCTGCGTGCAACCTCTTCGCGAATGGCCGTCACCGCCAGATCATCGAATAAAAGATGACAAAAATAATCACCTTATGTTGACAAGCTCTATTTCGCTCCATAGGTTCCGCCCGCATCCGTGACGTAGGGACCAAGCAATGGCGCATGTTTTTTTGAATGTTTCTAATAACGTATCGCGAATTTATAGAGATAGCCTTTTTGCGACGACCGCGATCGTCCTGATCGGCATTGCAGCATCGCCGGCTGCTGCCCAGAGCCCCTCCGCAGGTGACACCGCGACGACACTGGAGCCGATCGTCATTCAAAGTGCAGCCTCTGATAGCAAGACCGACCGGGCGTCGGTCACCGCCAAGAACAGCGCCGGCGCGACCAAGATCAGCACGCCGCTTGTCGAGACGCCGCGTTCGATTTCCGTCACCACCGAGAAGGAAATCGAGCAGCGCGGCGCGCAGTCGGTCATCGAGGCGGTGCGTTATACGGCCGGCGTGACGACCGGACCGAACGGCTTCGATCCGCGTTTCGACCAGATCTACATTCGCGGCTACAACGCCACGACGGTCGGCGACTATCGTGACGGATTGCGCCAGCCCTACATCAATTATGGGATGTTCCGCACCGATCCCTATCAGCTGCAGCGCGTCGAGGTGATCAAGGGACCGGTTTCCGTTCTCTACGGTTCCGGTTCGCCGGGCGGCCTCGTCAACAAGATATCGAAGCTTCCGACCGATGAGCCGATCCGCGAAGTCGGCATTACCTACGGCACCAAGGACCGGGTGCAGGGGATGTTCGATTTTGGTGGGCCGATCAGCGAGGGCAATGACGATTTTCTCTATCGCATCGTCGGCGTCGCCCGCCGCGGCGATACCAATTTCGATATTGCCGACGACCGCTATTTGTTCGCGCCGTCCTTCACCTGGAAACCTGACGAGGGCACATCCTTCACGGTTTACGGGCTGGCGCAGTCGGACGAGACCGACTCCAACGTCGGCGCGATCACAACGGTGGACGGCAGGATTCTCGATCTCAGGGCGAGCGATCCCGACTATGACTATCAAAAGGTCAAGCAGCAGCAAGTCGGTTATCAATTCGAGCATGAATTCGATAATGGCCTGACCTTCCGGCAGAACCTGCGTTATTCGCATCTTGATCTGGAGGCCCGTTACCTCGGCGTTACCAGCTGGACCGGGACCGTCGCGCATCGTGGGACCAACGCGATCCGTGACGAAATGAACGTTTTCCAGGTCGACAACCAGCTTGAGGCGAAGTTCGATACGGGCCCGCTTGCGCATACGATGCTGTTCGGGCTCGACTACACCAATCTCCAGTCGAGCTTTGGCTACGGCGCCGGAGCCGCAGATCCGGCATTCGACTTCGATATCGCCAATCCGACCTATGGCGTTTCGGGCGCTACGCCGGACCATAATGTATTGGCGTCCGATGCGGATATGCGGCAGGTCGGCATTTACGTCATGGACCAGATCGAGGTCGGAAACTGGCGCTTCAACCTCGGCGGTCGGCAGACCTGGGTGAACCAGACGCGAGATTCGACCTTGCCCACGGTCACCTCGGAGGATGTCGACAAGAACGCCTTCTCCGTACAGGCCGGCGCGCTTTACCTTTTCGACAACGGCATCGCGCCGTTCGTTTCCTACGCGACCTCCTTCGATCCGGTCACCAACCGATCGGCAACCAACACAATTCTTCCGCCGACGAAGGGCGAGCAATACGAAGTCGGTGTGAAGTACCAACCTCCCGGCTCCGATATCCTGCTCTCCGCCGTCGCCTATCACATCGTCGAGCAGAATAAGCCGAGGCTCGCCGACCCGCTGACCTTTGCCTACGACTCCCAGGGCGAGGTGACCGGAAAGGGTATTGAGCTCGAAGCCCGCGCGGCAATCGCCGACGGTCTCGATATCATTGCGGCGTACACCTACAACGACTCCGAAGTGACCGGGGGCAACAACGTCGGAAATACTCCGGCCATCACCCCGACCCATGTTGCGAGCCTGTGGGCGAACTACACTTTCCAGGAAAGCAATCCCTTCAACGGTCTGTCGGTTGGCGCCGGCGTGCGCTACATCAGCGAGACCTGGACGGATGTCGCCAATACCTCGAAGAATCCCGCGACTTTCTATGTCGATGCATCCGCCTCCTATGATTTTGGCGCGGTCGACAAGAAATATGAGGGCCTGACAGCCGCCTTCAACATCCGCAACATCGCCGATGAGCGCGAGACAGTTTGCGAAGAGGGTTTTTGCTATCTCGGCCAAGGCCGCAACATGACCGGCACCCTGAAGTATCGGTGGTAGGCATGGCGGTGAAGATGAACGGGGCGTCAGAACGTCCTTCGATCGCCGATCATTCTATCGCCCGCCAGGCCATTGACCTCGATGGCCTGGTCGGCGATGGCCCGTTCTCCTATTGCCGCGGCAAGCTGCTCAGTGCTCACTCACAGCCGGGCCTGTTCGTTCCCTGCAGCGATCTCGGTGAGCGCGACGTCTTTGACGAGATCATCGCCCGCTATGGCCAGAAGTTCCCCGGCAGTGATCGCCGCGCGATCGTGTCCATGTGGACGCTCTATTATTTCAGCATGCTGACGATCGCGCCGAGCGTCCATATGTTCGTCAACCGCATCGCGCTGCCGATGGAGATCGGCCGGCTTTCGCTCGTCTGCAACGAACTGACAGGCGAACCGGAAGCATTCGTAATGTCGGGCAGTCCCGAGCCGACCACCGATCCGGCCGGTGAGCTTCACCGGCTGATGCTCGGCCACGCCGAGCCCGTCATCGCCGCGATCGCCGCCAATGCCGGTGTCGCGCCGAAGCTTCTCTGGAACAATGTCGCGACCTATCTCTCTTGGATTCTGAAAGAGATCGCTTATCGCCAGGGGCCCGCACTCGTCGAAGGCGGCATGGCGCTGCTCGAAGAGCCGAACTGGCCGGGCGGCGCGCGCAATCCGATGTTCGGCATGATCCGCATTGCGCGTCAGCAATGCGGACTCGAATTCGCCCGCCGCAAAGTCTGCTGCCTGCGCTACAATCTGCCCGGCGTCGGCGGTTGCGGCGAAGCCTGCCCGTTGCCGGACGGGCGGCATTGAATCAGACGGTTCTTGCCTGCTCGGCATATCGAGACGGCGGCAATCCGACAAAGCGGGTAAATGCCGTGCTAAACGCACTTGCGGAGCCATAGCCGACGCGCTCGGCGATTTCCTGAATTCCGATCTCGTCGTGCCTCAGCAGATTTTTGGCCAGCGCCATGCGCCACGATATCAGATATTCCATCGGCGCCAGGCCCACAGCACGGCGGAAGCGATTGAAAAACGCAGACCGCGATAGCGCCGCCTCGCCGGCAAGCTGCTCCACCGTCCATTCCCGGGCGGGGTTTTCATGCAGCCGACGAATGGCGAGCGAGAGGCGTGCATCGCTCAAGCCCCGCAGGATTCCGAGCGGCGCTTTGTCCCCCGCATTCGAGCGCAGCGCCTCGACAAGCAGCACTTCCAACAATCGAGCCAGGATCATGTTCTTTCCCGGCCGCTCGGCGCGGGCTTCGTCCGTGACGAGCTGAACGATCGCCGAAAGTCTGCTGTCGCCGCGGATATGGATGATCCGCGGCAGCAGAGAGACCAGCAAGGCCGCATCGGGCGAGCCGAAGGCGAAATGGCCGACAAGCAATCGTGCACTCGGGACGCTTTCGGGGTCGCCGTGCCGGGTTTCGTCGGCGAGCATCGTGACGGTGAGAGGATCGATGCCGGGCGATAATCCGTCGTCGAGGCTCGACATCGTGAAGGAATGGGCCGCCGGGATCAGGATGAAGTCGCCTTCGCGCAGAATGATCTGAACGTCCTCGGTGCTCAGCCGCGAAGAACCCTCCACGACGACGCAGTAGAAAGGCTGGCCTGTCTCCTGGCGCTTAACGCGCCACGTCCCTGCTCCGCTGACGAATTTTGAATGGCGCGCAACTGGCTGAAGCAGCGTGACCATATCCGCCAAAGGGTCGCTCATCGATACTCCTGATAATGAAACAAGGACTACGCATGATATTCAGTAGCGGTATCGCCGTCTACATCTATAGCCGTCAGCATAGATAGGAGACAGATATGAAGACCGTTCTCGTTACAGGATGCTCATCAGGCTTTGGATTGGAAATTGCCAGGTTCTTTCTCGCGCAGGGCTGGAAGGTGATCGCCACCATGCGCACGCCGCGCCAAGACCTTCTGCCGCCTTCGGACAATCTTGCGATCGTTGCTTTGGATGTCACCAGTCCTGGAAGCATCCGCGCTGCGGTTGACGCCGCAGGTCCTGTCGATGTGCTGGTAAACAATGCCGGCATCGGCTGGCTCAACGCGGTTGAGGGAACGCCGATGGAGATCGCTCGCGATATTTTTGAGACGAACACGCTTGGAACGATCGCGATGACGCAGGCGGTTCTGCCGCAGATGCGGGAGCGCCAGGAAGGGGTCGTCGTCAACGTTACGTCAACCGTGACGCTCAAGCCGCTTCCGCTCCTCTCGGTCTATACGGCCAGCAAAGCCGCGGTGAACGCTTTTACCGAATCTGCCGCGCTCGAGCTCGAGCCCTTCAATGTGCGTGTGAGAATCGTTCTCCCGGGGCGGGCGCCGGAGACGCGGTTCGGCGATACGGCGCGCTCACGGATTCAACAACAGGGCGGTTTCCCGGAAGCCTATTCGTCGGTCGTCGCTGACGTGTTCGCGTCCTGGGAGCAGCAGTCGGAAACTGCCTTGACACAGGTCGTCGACGTGGCCGAGGCGGTATGGCGTGCGGCGACCGACCCTTCCTCTCCGTTGCGCATCCCGGCAGGAGCAGATGCCGTGGCATTGGCGGGATAGGAGGCGGCGGCTTCTTAAGGCCGCCGGCGCAGAACGATCAGCAGCATCGGGGCTCCGACCAGAGCCGAGATCAAGCCGGCTGGCACCTGATAGGGGAAGGCGACCATGCGGCCGGCCCAGTCGGCGATGACGAGCAGGGCCGCGCCGATGAGGGCGGCGGCGAGGAGCTGGGTGGAGGGGCGGCGAAGGCCGAGGCCTTGGGCGAGGTGCGGCGCCATCAGGCCGATGAAGCTCAAGGGGCCGACGACCAGTGTCGCGGCCGCCGTCATGATCGCAGAGAGCCCGAACAGCGCCGCGCGGGTGGGGACGATCCTGAGGCCGAGTTCGCTCGCTGCCTCCGGCCCGAGTTGCAGCAGCGCAAGCCACCGGCTGGCGAGAAAGGCCGCGATGAGGCACGCAAGCGCAATCGAGAGGGCGCTTGCGGCAACGGCATTGTCGACGAGATAGGTCGAGCCCGCCATCCAGCGGATGAGCGCGAGGCCACGGGGATCGCCGCTTGCGGCAAGGACGCCGATCCCGGCATCGAGCATCGCGCCGAAGGCGATGCCGGCGAGCAGCACGCGGTTCGGGCCGAAGCCGGAACGGACGCTCAACAGGAAGATCAGCAGCAGCACGGCAAGCGCTCCGCCGCCGGCAAAGGCAAGCTGGACGGTGAGTCCCGGCGCCGCAAAGGCGAACATGGCAGCCGCGACACCGAGCGTTGCTCCGGCCGATACGCCGAGCACCTCGGGGCTTGCCATTTCGTTTCCGGTCAGTCGCTGCAGGATCAGCCCTGTCACGCCAAGCACGGTTCCGGCGCCGAACGCCGCGGCGACCCGCGGCAGGCGAAGGGGGAGGATGTCGTCCCATGAGGCGGCCGGCAGCCAGGCCCAGGCGCCGTCGGGTGCGCGGCCGAAGAAGATCGCGGTTATTGCCAATGCGACGACCGAGGCGAGCAGCAGGACAAGCGATGCCGTTTTGCTGCTGACCGCGAGCCCTGGCGAGGCCATGGCGGGCAACGTGCGCGAGGCTGTCGCAAGGCGTGGCAGAAGCGCAATCAGAATCGGCCCGCCGAGCAGTGCCGTCACCGCGCCCGTCGGCACGAAATCGCCGGGAGCAAGAAGCTTGATGGCCTCGTCCGTCAGGAGGAGAAGGCCGGCGCCGGCGATGGGCGACCAGATCAATTGGCTGAGGATGCGCCTGGCGCCGGCCAGCCGGACGATCTGCGGGGCGACCAGCCCGATGAAGCCGATGACGCCGACGGCGCTGGTGACGAGGGCGCTCAGCGCAATCGCAATCGCTAGGATGAAGCCCCGCGCGCATTTGATCGGCAGGCCGAGGCTGGTTGCGCCGGCATCGCCGAGCTGGCTCAGCGCCAACGGCCGCGTGGCGAGAAGGGCAAGGGCGGCGAGCAGCGCCACCTTTGGCAGCAGCGAGAGCGGGATCGCCCAGCTTTGCTGCGAGAGCGAGCCGGCGCCCCAGATAAAGATCGCGGAGAGATATTGATCGTTCATCAGAATGAGGATAGCCGCCGCCGCTCCGCACCAGAGGCCGATGATCATGCCGGACAGGATGAGGGAGAAGGGCGAGAAGCCGTGCCGGGCGCTGATCGAGAAGATGGCGAAGGCGGCAGCAGCACTTCCCGCGAGTGCCACCGCGTCGCGGCCCCATCCCGCCAGTGAGGGAAAGGCGAGCATGACGGAAACCAGCGCCAGATTGGCGCCGGCCGAGACGCCGAGCGTCGTCGGCGAGGCCAGCGGATTGCGCAGTACCTGCTGCAGGATCGTTCCCGAAAGTGCGAGGGCGGCGCCCGTGATCAGCGCCGTCGCCATGCGCGGCAGCGTGGAATAGAGAAGCAGAAGGTGCTGAGCGTCGTAACCGCCGGTCGCCTCCAGATGCGGCAGCGCCGGCAGGAGATCGAGGACGGCGAGGCTCAGGCCTGAAAACAGCAGCAGCGCCGCAAGTGCCGGCGCGCCGAAGCGGGAATATTGAGGCTTCATCAGGCGGCAGTCTCCAGAACATCGACCATCAGGGTCGAAAAGCGCAGCGCCTCCTGGACCATTCCAAACATCAGGACGCCTGGAACGACCGAGATCCGCTGCCGCCGGACGAAGGGAAGGCTGGTCCAGAGCGGGCTTTCTGAAAGCCGGGTCAGGACATCGGGCGGAAGCAGCGGCGACACGACGACGAGGTGCGCCTCTTCATCGAGTTCGGCGAGCTGTTCCAAGCCGATCGTCTGAAATCCCCAGTAGCTGGCCTCGCCGTTCCAGGCATTCTCCAAGCCGATGCATCTCATCGCGCCGCCGTAAAGTCCGGGGCCGCCATAGATGCGCGCATGCCTCTGGTCGATGAAGTTGATGACGGAGACAGGAGGCGCGGACAGGCTCTTTGTCCGCTCGCGCAACCGCTCGAACGTGGCATCGGCGCTGGCGAGAAATGCCTCCGCTTGCTGTTGTCGCCCGATCATGGCGCCGAGACGCAGCGTTTCGGCATAGGAGCGGTCGAGCGCATCGCCGTTCTCGGCATAGACGGTGAAAGTCTCCACGGGCGCGATGCGGGACAGCTTTTCATCCAGCGCGGCCAGGAAGGGTGTGCTGAGGATGAGCGATGGCCGGAGGCTGGTGAGGACTTCGAGATTGATCTCCGACGTGGTGCCGACATCGACGACGCCTTGCGGCGTGGTCGGTTCGACAACCCATTCCGGCCAGTTCCTGAGCGAGGCGATCGCACGCGGCACGCTGCCGAGCGCCAGCATCGTCGATGCCAATCCGTAATCGAGCGAAACGATGCCGCCGTCGCCCGCGCGCGCAATTGTGGGCGCGCCCGCCATCGCCAGCGCGCCCAGAAGAAAGTCCCGTCGTCTCAAAGCGCGGTCTCGCTCGGCTGTTCCCCGGCGAGCGGCTTGACCATGAAGAGGCACGGATGATCCTCGTGCCAGAGCTTGGCAAACACCTCCGCCCTGACGAAGCCGTTCCGGTCGTAGAAGCGGCGCGTCGCCTCGAATTGCGGTTCGTCGCGGCCGCGCGGCGCCAGCGTCTTGACTGTCAGCAGCCGGGCGCCTGATTCATGCGCGAAGCGTTCGGCCGCATCGACGAGATGCCGTCCGGCGCCGTGGCCGTGATATTCGGGCCGGGTGGCGATCAGCGCGATCTCGACGGCGCCGGGCAGGTGCGGCTTCAGTGCGATCATGGCGGTGACGACATCCGCTTCGACATAGCCGAACACCGGCAGATCCTCGACCGCCTCTGCGCTTGCTTCGATGACCTCGGGTTCGGAAAACCAGTCGGGCAAGGCTCCCATGATCGATCGGCAGAGCTCCGCCTTGCTTGTCAGGATCTCAACTGTCCGTCCCATTTTTTTCTCGTCTCCGGTCGGCCGATTTAAACTTGACTATTGTTATCATCTTAAATTAGACACTGCAATCACATCGTGTACCTTTGTTCAAAAAGGAGCACCGAGGCCGAACCGACCAGCAACGACAGAGCCTGATTTTCCATTTGTAAAAAGGGTACAGGGCAATGCGAGCATCGCATCGTGATGTGAACGGAAATGCGGTTGTCAACGCGATGATCGAAAACAAGGACAAACTCCTGAAAACGATCGAAAGCGTTGTCAAATCAAGGTCATATTCTGAGGATATATTTCAGGATGGTGTCATCAAGGCTTACGGGGTGAACGTCGAAGGCATTCGTTGCCCGATCGGTTACGCCTTCCGGATGGTTTATAACCTCGCGCTTGACGAGAGCCGCCGGCGGCGTCAGCAGATGAACAACTATAGGTCGATAGATCAGGTGCAGGATATCACGGCCCCGATCCCCACGGTGCTCGACCAGCTCGTTGCTGCAGAAACCCTGCGCGACGTGCTCGCCTCACTGGAAGCGCTGCCAAAGCGGACCAACGACGCCTTCATCCGCCACCGCCTCAACGGCGTGCCGCAGAAGGATATTGCGGCCGAACTCGGCGTCTCAAGGACGCTCGTCAATTTCATGATCAAGGCGGCGGAGCAGCATTGCCATTCGGCGGTCACCGAACCCGCCAGCCCCGATCATGAATCTCGTCGGGATCCTACCGTCTCGCGGCGTGCAGCGCCTGCTGCAAATCGTTCCACAGCAGTTCCGGTTCTTCCAGCCCAACGGCGAAACGTATCGTCTGTTCGCTCACGCCGAACCGGATGAAGGTGGTCATCCGGTCGGGGATCTGCAGCGCGACCTTGGCGGGAACCACAAGGGTTTCCGGGCCTCCCCAGCTGACGCCGAGGCGGATCTCGCGCAGCGCGTTGACGAACCGCGCGACATCGATGTCGGGCGTGAGGTCGAAGGCGAAGAGCCCGGCATAACCCGACAGCGTCGCCCGGCCCGGATGGTCCTGAAAGGCCGGGTGGCGAACGCGGGCGATGTCGGGATGCTGTTTCAGCCGGTCGGCGAGCAGAAGCCCGCTGCGCTCGTGCTCCTTCAGCCGGACGCGCAGCGTGCGCATGCCGCGGAGCAGGAGCCACGCCTCGAACGGCGAGAGCTTGGCGCCGACATAGGGATAGGAGGTCGCGTTGATCTTGGCGATCGCCTCCTTCGTACCGACGACGACGCCGGCGACCGTATCGCTGTGGCCGCCAAGATATTTCGAGGCGGCGTGAATGACGATATCGACGCCGTGCTGGATCGGCTTCTGGAAGAGCGGCGTCGCCCAGGAATTATCGATGACGGTCGTCACACCGGCCTCCTTCGCCATGGCCGACAGGGCCACGATGTCCTGAAGCTCGAAGACGAAGGAAGAGGGGTTTTCGAGATAGAGCAGCTTGGCGCCCGGCAGCGCCTTGCGCACCTCGTCATGATCGGAGGGATCGACGAAATCCACGGTGACGCCGAGCCTGCCGAGCAGCTTCACGAGAAGGCGGTAGACGTCATTATAGAGGTGGCGGACGGCGACGACACGGTCGCCCGCTTCCACGAGGCTGAGAATGGTCGAGGTAATGGCGGCCGTTCCGCTCGAAAAGGCGCGTCCATCTTCGGCCCCCTCAAGACGGGCGACCAGCAGCTCGAATTCGCGGACGGTGGGATTGTCGCCGCGTGAATAGATGAAGTTGCGCACCCGGCCGGCGAAGACATCCTCCATCGCCTCGTAACTGTCATAGGTGAAGAGCGACGTCTGAAAGATCGGCGGCGACACGGCGTTGAAGGCGGCCGGATTAACGGGCGTGAAGAGATCGTCGGCCGCATGGGCGCCAAGGTCGCGGGGGCTGAAGGACTGGTTCATGATGATCCTCTCATGGGCAAAAACGGGGATGGGGACGGATTGATGTCAGAGGTTCGGCCGAGCGCTGCCGGAGCGCGCCGAGCGATCGGGCGAGGCAGAAGCATGACAGCAGGCCGGTGAGCGCCGAGGCCAGGAACATGGCCCAGAGCAGGCCCGAAAAACCGAAGAAGGGCGGCAGGAGCGCAAGCAGCGGAAAGAGAAGATATCCGTTCTGCGCCAAGCCGACGGCAAGGGCGGCCTTCGGCCTGCCCTGTGCCTGGAATAGGATCAACACGGTCTGCCGGAGGCCGAACAGCAGGAAGGGGAGATGGGTTACGATGATCACCTGTCCTGCGACCGACACCACGGATGCATCGTCGGTGAAGAACGAGGCGAGATGTTCGGAAAAGATCATTGCCGTCAGTCCATAGGCGCCGCCGACCGCGCTTGTCACTGCGGTTAGCACGCGGGCTGCCGATAGCACGCGGCCGATATCGCCACGGCCCCAGGCGAAGCTCAGGATTGACTGCGCCCCGAGCGAAATGCCGATGACGGGCAGTGCGCCGACCGCAAGCAGCCGCAAGGCGATCCCCATGCCGGCAATGCCGTCCTCACCGTGATAGGTGCCGGCGACCGACAGCATCGCGGCGATTGCGCCCGCCGTCGCGAGGCTTGTCAGCGTCGTCGGCGCGCCTACGGCAAGAACCGGCCTAAGACGCCTGAGATCGTCGAACCGCCAGCCGAACGTCAGCCGGACCGTCCCGAGCCGTCTCGCATGATAGGCACCGTAGATTGAGAGCGCCACGACCTGGGAGAAGATGGTCGCAAGCGCCACTCCCTGCAGGCCGAGGCCGAAGCCGAAGATCATGATCGGATCGAGGATGATGTTCAGCGCGAAGCACGCGACCAGCGTCCACATGCTGAATCGGGCATTGCCTTCGGCGATCGCCAGGAAATCGAGAATGATCTGCGCCATGGTCAGCGGGATCGAGACCGCGATGATGAGGAGATAGTGTTGCGCAAGCGGCTCGATCGCGGGTGTGGCCCCGAACAGCAGGAAAGATGGGAATGCGACGATTGCGATGGCGCTTGCCGCGCCGAAGGTGATGCCGGCGGCAAGGCTGACCGAGGCAAGGGTGCTCGCCCGTGACCGGTTGCCGGCGCCGAGCGCCCGCCCGACCTCGGTCGCCACACCGACGCCGATGCCTTCTCCGAAAGCGGCGACGAGCATGAGGATCGGCAGCACGATCATGATCGCGGCGATCTGGTCTTCGCCGATCATGCCGACGAAGACCATGTTGATCGTGTGATGCGCGGCATTGATCGACAGGCCGAACATTGCGGGCAACCCGAGCCGCAGCAACAGCCGGAAAAGCTGCGGGCTGGCAAGATCTTCCGGTGCGAGCCGCCGTTTCCGCAGGCTGCCGCTCATCTCGCTCATATCGTTCATGATGCGGGGACCCAGAGATGATCGCCGAAAAAGCGCTCGCGGGTCAGCATCACCAGCAGCGCCCGCTTATGCGGAAAATCGAAATGCTTGATCTTGGCAAAGCCCGAGCGGTCGAGATTGCGGATCTGCTGCTCGTGGCTGGCGCGCGGTTCGCCGACGATGTGCTTGGTGCGGGGATCGTCAAGGAAGATGAAATGCATCAGCGAGGGAAGCCAGGCGCTGATCCATTTCTTGCCGCGATAATCCGGCTCGCCGATCGCCACATGCCATCCGCGATCGCAATCGTCGGCATCGTAGTAGGCACCGAGCCGGTTCTCCTTGGCCCAGTAGACTTCGAAATAGCCGAAGGGAATGTCGGCGAAACTGCCGATCAGCGGCAGGATATGCGGATCGGCGATCCTCTCTTCCAGGATCTCCCGGTGCCTGTCGATCGAGCCCGCATCCTCCCAGATCGTGTTGACCTGCTCGTCGTTCATCCAGCGGTGAAAGTCTGCAAGATCGGTCTCGGGATCGGCCACCCTGAAGCTGATGTCCCGCTCCAGCCAGGGGATGAAGCGCTGGTAGACCGTGCCCTTCGGCTTTGCCGGCCGGCGCGGATGATAACTGCCCGCAGTCATCTGCTGCACCGGCGGGAGCGGATAGGTTAGCTGCGGCAGCCACAGCGACGGCCATTGCCACAGAATTGCGGAATCGAGCTTTCCTGCGCTTAAAATATGTCTTGGAAGACTTGCCTGATGGCCTTCGAAAGCGACCGATTTGATCGACCGATCTTGCGCCGTCACCGCTTCGGCGGCCGCCATGAGAAGCTCCGCCGATTGCACGGGATTTCCCTCGTAGAAGGTCAGCGAGGCGATGCCGGCTTCGACTTCGATGGCGATTTCGTGATTCCCGTGCACGGTGTTGAGATGGACGATATTGGGAGCAAGCCTGACATAGCTGCGCGCCTGCAGAACCCGCCTTTGTTTGGCGGCGTCGAAATCCATGATGTTCTCCTTGATCGGCAGGGCTTGATGCTGCGAGCATGAAGTCTGCTCCTGCGCTGATTTGGTAGAATGACGATCCATCCCTGGGCGGATTTAGGGGTAAACGAAGAAAAAAATTCTCAGCAATTTTCTAAACTCCAGCAGGGGGGATCCGTCATTTGCGCATGACGTCAATCTCTGCAGGAGCTTCGAATGGACAATCTTGAGCCCCGCGACGATCTCTGGATCGTCGTCCACGACACCGAGCATCACTACTCGGTCTGGCCGCAGGACAAGCGGATTCCGGTGAGCTGGCAGGCGGCGGGTTTCGCCGGTTCGCGGCAGGAATGCCTCGCCCACATCCGTGACGTCTGGGCCGATCCGCGCCCGCTTTCCCTGCGCTCGGCCATGGCAGCCGATGCGCGTCTCTGAAAACGTCTGGACAGCAAGATGAACAAGCAGATCACCGATTTCGCCGATGCCCGCCCGGCCGATGCTGTGGACGCCGTCTTCAAGAGTTTTCCGCTGACGATCGCGCAGAAGCGCATCTGGTCGCTGGAGCAGATCGGCAATTACACCGTCTTTCCCGATCAGGTCATCGGGCTGCGGTTCGGTACCGCGATCGCTGTCGAGACGATTGCCGGCGCCTGCCGAACGCTCGTGGCTGAGAATTCGTCCCTTGCCACCTGCTTCCGCCGGCTGGCGGGCGGGCGCATCGAGCAATATCGCGGCGCATCGAACGCGGTGCCGATCGAAATCCTCGGCAAGGAAGGAGCTGCTCTTTCCGAGACTGACGCCTTGGCCGCACGAAAAGCCTTCCGCGACAGGCGCTTCGATCTCCTGGAAGGGCCGGGTGCGCGCATTCAAATCATCCAGCTTGCCGATGGACAATCAACGCTTACGATCGTGCTGCATCCAATCATCTCAGACGACCGCGAAAAGTCCGTGCTTGCCGCTTCGCTGGCGCGCAGTCTCGACGGCGCGCCAGCCGGCGACGTGCAGCCGGCGGAAATCTCGGCCGGAACGCGGGAGGAAGAATGGCTGGAGACGGATGCGGCGCGGGAAGCACTGGCCTATTGGCGCGAGACGATCGGTCTCGACTATGCCGCCTCGACCTTTCCCACTCGCTTCAATAGTGGTGGGCTTGCCGGCGTGGCGCGTGCTGAGCATCGGTTTGCGATCGAGCCCGATCTCTGGGGCAGGCTCGAACGGCATGCACAGGGCAAGGGATGCCAGGTCGAACGCGTGCTTCACGCCGCCTTCTGCGCGCTGCTGGCGCGCTATAGCGGCAACTATGCTCTGCTGACCGGCCTCCTCGTTGCGCGGCCCTGCAAGGAGCATTTCGCCAGCCGCGGCCGCGCCGAACAGGTTCTTTCTCTCGTTCTGCCGCTCGCCTCCCGGCACTCCCTCGACGACGTCGTCACGATGATCTCGTCGGTGACGGAGGAGGGACTTCGCCGGCTCGTGCCGCTGGAGCGCATCACGCAGGAACTGGTGGTCGACGAGGCGGCCGCCCAGGAAGCCGTGGTCAAGGCGCTGTTCGAATTCCGCGAACCCTATCCGGTCGCGAGAGATGCTGCGAATCTGGAACCGTCAGGCGCACGTGCCGACAGCGAGCTTTCCCTGGTGGTCGAGGCGCGTCTGGAAGGCGGCGCATTTGGGCTGATCGACTATGCTCAGGATCTCTACGACGGCGCCCTGATCGCCCGTGTCGCCAAGCATTTCCGCCTGGTGCTCGAACAGATCGTCGCGCAGCCGGATCTCAGGATTAGGGATATCGAACTCGTCGGCAGCGACGAGCTTGAATGGTTGTCTGCACCCTATGAGGACGACATCGTCAACGACGACAGGCCGGTTCACGAACTGATATCGGCCCATTCGCGCCGGACGCCTGACAAGACCGCGATCGTCTATGGCGACGAGGAGTGGAGCCATGGCTGGCTGGAGGCGAGCACCAACCGACTCGGGCATCGGCTGCGGCAGCTCGGCGTTCGCGCCGAGATGACGGTCGCTATCTTCATCAAGCGTTCGCCGGAAGCGATCGTCGGCATACTCGCGACGCTGAAGGCCGGCGGCGCCTATATCCCCGTCGAGCCAGATCATCCGCCGGTGCGCAACCACCACATCCTGCGCGATGGCGGCGTCAAGATCGTTCTCACGCACAGCTGGCTGCGCCATCGCCTGCCGGAGGAGCTCGACGCCACAATCCTCGAACTCGACAAGCTCGATCTCGAAGTCGAGCCGGATACGCCGCTCTATGTTCCCACGCACAAGGATCAGCTCGCCTACGTCATGTACACGTCGGGATCGACCGGACTGCCGAAGGGTGTCGCCGTCGAGCACGGGCCGCTGACGCATCATCTTCAGAATACTTCGCGCGTCTACGGCATGAGTTCGGAGTCTCGCGAACTGCCGTTCCTGCCCTTCAGCTCGGACGGAGGCCATGAGCGGTGGATGAACCCGCTGATGGAAGGCGGCAGCATCATTCTGCCCGACCAGCCGCTCTGGACACCGGAAGAGACCCTGACGGCGATGCGCAAGCACGGCGCCAACAATGCCAGCATTCCGACAACCTATCTGCAGCAGCTGGCGGAATGGGCCGACATTACGGACGGCGCGCCGCCGATGCGGCTCTATTCCTTCGGCGGCGAAGGGCTGGCGCAATCGACCTTCGACCTTCTGTCGCGGGCGCTGAAATCGGAATGGCTGATCAACGGCTACGGCCCGACAGAAACTATCATGACGCCGATGGTCTGGAAGGTGAGGGCCGGCACGAAATTCCAGGGCGTCTACGCCCCGCTCGGCCGAGCCGTCGGGCTCAGGCGCGTCTATGTGCTCGACCCGGACCTCAATCCTTGCCCGATCGGCGTGACCGGCGAGCTTTATATCGGCGGCGAGGGCATCGCCCGCGGTTATCTCGGCAAGCCCGATACGACGGCGGACCGCTTCATCCCCGATCCGTTCTCGAAAGAGGGCGGCCGGCTCTATCGCTCGGGTGATCTCACGCGCTGGCGTGAAGACGGAACCGTCGAATTCGTCGGTCGCGTCGACCATCAGGTGAAGCTGCGTGGATACCGCATCGAACTCGGCGAGATCGAAGCGGCGCTGCTTCAGCAACCCGGCGTCGGCGAAGCCCTGGTTGTGCTGCGCGACGAGGATGCCGGTGAGAAAGCGCTGGTTGCCTATGTCGTTCCTAAGAAGGACGAGAGGCTTGATGTCGAGACGGTCCGTTCCGGCCTCGAACGCAGCCTGCCGTCCTACATGGTGCCGGCGGCGGTGGTCGAACTGGAAAAAATGCCGACCAATCCGAACAGCAAGCTCGACCGCTTCGCGCTGCCCGCACCCCAGCCGGTCAAGCGCGAAATCGTCGAGCCGGCGACCGCGCTCGAAGAAGAGGTACTGGATGTCTGGCGCCAGGTTCTCAAGCTGGAGGCGATCAGCGTCGAGGACAATTTCTTCGCGATCGGCGGCAATTCGCTGGGCGCGATCCGCATCCTGTCGCAGTTCAGGCAGCGCCAGCCGAAGATCCCGCTGACTGTCGCCGATATCTTCAACAATCCGACCATCCGCGGCTTTGCCGGCGTGATGGAGCAGGGGGAGGAAAGGGATCTCTCCGAAGTGATCGTGCTGCGGGCATCAGGCGCCAAGCCGCGGCTCTATTGCTTCCCGGGACTTCTCGTCAGCACCCGCGAATATGTGAAGCTCGTCGATTATCTCGGCGCCGACCAGCCGGCGACCGGCTTCATTTGCCACTCGCTGTCCGAGAAGAAGGAGGTCGGCGCGCCGGTCGAAGAGATCATCGAGAGCTATGTCGATTATATCAGGAAACACAGCAGCGGCGCGCCCTGCACTTTCCTCGGCTGGTCCTGGGGCGGGCTTCTGGCTTACGAGGCTGCCCGCACGCTTGCCAACGAGGTCGACGTCCGGATGATGGCGATGGTCGATGTCTGCGATCTCGGATCGGAATTTGCGATCGGCGCCAAGCCGCGCTTCCGGCCGGGCGAGCGCGACGCGCTTCATCGGGACGTGCAGGCATGGCTGCAGAAAACGGCGATGCGCCCGGAATGGGACCGGCTGCTTTCGACGATGGACGCCGATACCTATGAGCAGTTCCTGCGCTTCGTCGGCGACGAGAAGGATCCGCTTCCGACCGATGGGCCCGATATTAGCAGCCGCGAACATACGTTCTGGGTGCTGATCGACAATGCCCTGATCTTCCGCAAGCATCGGCTCGTTCCTCACGACGTGCCGATCTATCCCTGGGCAGCCGATGACAGCCTCAACCGCGGCCTCAACCTGATCGATTGGCGCCGCCTGTCGCCGCGCGCGCATGCGGCCGAGATCATCACCGGCACCAACCACCTGCACATGATCGGGTCGCCTGCCTTCCACTCAAGGCTTGCCCTGCGTCTCAAGGAAACAGAGAAGGATAACGCATGACCGTCGCTTTTACCCGCAGGGACGCCCTCAACGAGCCGCTCGATCTTGCCGGCATCGGCATCGGTCCCTCCAATCTGAGCCTTGCCTGCCTGCTGGAATCCGTGCCCGAGGTCCGCAGCCGCTTCTTCGAGCGGCGCGGCGCCTTCGACTGGCATCCCGGCATGATGATGCCCGGGGTCGAGCTGCAATCGTCCTTCCTGAAGGATCTCGTCACCCCTGTGCTGCCGACCAGCCGCTGGTCCTTCATTTCCTATTTGGTGGCGCACAAGCGGCTCTACGCCTTCCTCAACGCCAATTATGACGCCGTGCCCCGGCAGGAGTTCGCACGTTATCTCGCCTGGGTCGCCAAGGGCGTGGAGGGCTTGCGTTTTTCGACTGACATCCGTGACGTCGAACACCGCGACGACCGCTTCATCCTGCGCTTCGACAACGGCCAGGAGGAAGCGCGCAATCTGGTGATCGGCACGGGGTCCTCGCCCTTCGTGCCTGACTGGGCAAAAGCCTTCCTGGGTGCGGATTGCTTCCACAACAGCAAGGCCAAGTCGCGCCTCAACGGTCTCCGCGCCGCCCGCATCGTCGTGGTTGGCGGCGGCCAGAGCGGCGGCGAGGTGGTGGAAGCGCTGCTTGGCGATCCCGGTTCGATGAAGGAACTGACCTGGATCAGCCGGCGCCATAATTTCGAGCCGATCAACGACACGCCGTTTTCGAACCAGGTCTTTTCGCCCGAATATGTGCAGGCCTATCTGAAGCTCAGCGGCGAGCAGAAGCAGGCGGCGCTGAAGAACTCGATCCTGACGAGCGACGGCCTGTCGATTTCGACGATCCATTCGATCTACCGCCGCCTCTATGCGCTGCGTTATCTCGAACCGGGCACGCTCACCGCATCTCTCTCGCCAAGCCGCGACGTGATCCAGATAGAGCGAAACGGCAATGCCTATCGGCTGATCGTCCGGAACCATTTCGACGGGGGCATAGAAGTGCTGCATGCCGACGCCGTGATTCTGGCGACCGGCTACAGGTTCCGACTGCCGGATGCGCTCGGCTCGCTCGGCGAAAGGATAAGCCTTGACAGGAACGGTTATCCCACCCTGAACGACGATTACACCATGCAGTGGACGGGCCCGAGGGCCAACCGGCTGTTTGCGCAGAATGCCGGCCGATACTCGCACGGCATCGCCGACTCTCAGCTCAGCCTCATGGCCTGGCGCAGTGCCGCCATCGTCAATACGCTTCTCGGCCGGCAGCATTTCGATGCCGAACCCGACAATGCGCAGCTGGTCTGGGCAACGGAAGCAGCTTCGGCGATGCCGCATCAGCTGCGCGCCGGCTATTCGGACGGCATGCTGTCGTCCTGAAACATGCGTGTATGAATGTCCGGGAGACCTGATCGGGAGCGGGCGGCCAGCGCGACGACGTGCCGGCTGCCGCTCTCGGTCAGGCGGTGAAACCATTGCCCGTCGCGCTCGCCGCCATAGGCTGCAACGGGCAAGCCGTCCTCCCAGGAAAAGGCAACGTTGCGGGGATCTTCACGCAGGCCCACGCCGAGCGCCTTCAGATGGCTCTCCTTGAGCGCCCAAAGTTGAACGGCTGCGCGCGGCCGTTCCTGCGCGGGCAATTCACCGAGCCAGCGTCGTTCGTCTGGGCTGCAATAGCTCTCCAAAGCCGCCTCTTCGATCCCGGTATCGGCGCGTTCACAATCTATTCCGATGCGTTCGCAGCCCGACGCAACCGCGACGGCCACCAGCCCATCGGCATTGGAGAGGCTGAATTGCAGCTCATGACGACCCTCGGCCTTCAGCTTGCCGTAGGCATCCGCCACCAACACGACCTTGTCATGCGGAGTTTCTGTATGCGCGCTCAGCAGTTGTCGCAGCAGATACCGGCCGGCAATGAACGAGGTCCGATCTCGTTCGAACCGGTAGGCCTCGGCGCGCTCCAGCTCATTCGATGAAAGCGACTGCCTCCAGCGCTTCCCGTCGTCTTCGTTCTGCGGATATTGCCAAAGCACGACATCGATGGCGGCCGGTTGATTGTCTGATTGCTGCATGAGGCCAGTATGCGTACCGCTGCCCGATTGGCAATCGGGCAGCGGTTTAGGTCGGCGATCGCCGCGGGGTCTATTCCGCAGCCTCGATGAAGCGATGGCGCTCGTAGAGGAACTTCAGCACGGCTTCGCGGCATTTCAGATATGTTCGGTCCGACGCGAGTTCGATGCGATTGCGAGGACGTGGCATGGTCACGTCGAGCACTTCGCCGATGCGGGCCGCCGGACCGTTAGTCATCATCACGATGCGGTCGGACAGCAGCACCGCTTCATCGACATCATGGGTGATCATCACCATCGTGTTGCCGAGCCGGCTATGGATCTCCATCACTGCATCTTGAAGATGAGCACGGGTCAAGGCGTCGAGGGCGCCGAACGGCTCGTCGAGCAGCAGGATCTTCGGCTCCATTGAAAGCGCACGCGCAATGCCGACTCGCTGCTTCATGCCCCCTGATATTTCCGAAGGCCGCTTATCCCTCGCATGCGCCATCTGCACGAGGTCGAGATTGGCCATGACCCAGTCATGACGCTCCGTTTTGGTCTTCGTTCTGTTGAAGACCTTGGAGACAGCGAGATTGACGTTCTCGTAGACCGTCAGCCACGGCAGCAGCGAGTGGTTCTGGAAGACGACGGCGCGTTCCGGACCCGGTTCGTTGACCTCGCGATTTTCAAGGAGCACGGCGCCTGCGGAAACCGGTGTCAGGCCGGCAATGAGATTGAGCAGGGTGGACTTGCCGCAGCCCGAATGGCCGATGATCGAGACGAATTCGCCCTCTGACATCGTCAGGTTGATGTCCTTCAAGACCTCGGCGCGTACGCCGCCACGGTCGAAATGCTTGTCGATACGATCGAGCTTCAAATAGGCGTCCATAACGTGCTCCTCAATTGGCCATAGCGCCACGGGTGATGAGTTTGCCGAGCGCGGCCACCAGCTTGTCGAGGGCAAATCCGACGATGCCGATATAGGCCAGCGCGACGATGATGTCTGGAAGGCGCGAGGAGTTCCAGGCATCCCAGATGAAGAAGCCGATACCGACCCCACCCGTCAGCATCTCGGCCGCGACGATGGCGAGCCAGGACAGGCCGACGCCGATCCTGAGGCCGGTGAAGATGTAAGGGGCTGCCGACGGCAACATGATCTTCCAGAAAAACTCGAGCTGGTTGAGCCGCAGCACTTCCGCCACGTTGCGGTAATCCTGTGGGATGTTGCGGACGCCGACGGCGGTGTTGATGATGATCGGCCAGATCGAGGTGATGAAGATGACGAAGATCGCCGACGGATTGGAATCCTGGAAGGCGGCAAGCGACAGCGGCAGCCAGGCGAGCGGCGGGACTGTCCGCAGCACCTGAAAGATCGGATCGAGGCCGCGCATCGCCCAGACCGACTGTCCGATGATTGCACCGACAATGATGCCGGCCACCGCGGCAAGCCCGAAGCCGTAAGCGACCCGCTGCAGCGAGACAAGCACGCGCCAGCCGAGCCCGATATCCTGGGAGCCGTAGTTGAAGAAGGGATAGGCGATCAGATCATAGCTCTCCTGCCAGACCTGATGCGGCGAGGGTAGAGACGCGTCGCTCGAGGAGCACAGTACCTGCCAGACGAGCAGGATGAGCGCCAGCACGACGGTTGGCGGAACGACGTTGCGCAGCGCGGTCAGGCCCACATGACGAAAGTCGATCCGCGGTGCATGTTTTCTGGAAAACGGCAGGACCCTTGCCGCCGATTTGATGGGGGCGGTGGTGGAGGGATTGTGTTGATTTGCCAGGGCGGACATCGGCGCGTTCCTCACGGGAAAAAGGGGCCGGCGCGCTCGCGGCGCGCCGGGGCGGGGTCAGGAAACGGCTTTGATCGACAGGCTGTCGAGATAAGCGGCGGGATTTTCGGGATCGAAGATCTTGCCGTCGAAGAAGGTCTCCTTGCCGCGGGAGGACGAGGCGGGAATGTCGGTGGCAGCGACGCCCAGATCCTTGGCGGCTTCCCGCCAGATGTCCTCGCGGTTCACCTGGTTGACCAGCGCCTTGATGTCGGTTGTACCAGGCAGATTTCCCCAACGGATGTTTTCGGTCATGAACCAGGTGTCGTGGCTCTTGAACGGATAGGAGGCGCCGTCTTTCCAGAATTTCATGTAGAGGTCGGTGGCCTTGGCCTCGCGGCCGTTGCCATAATTGATATCGCCCTTGAGGCGGCCGAGCACATCCTTCGTCGGAACATTGAACCATTGGCGCTTGCCGAGGATGTCGGCCATCTCTGCCTTGTTGTCCATGCTGTCGCACCATTGCTGGGCTTCCATGACGGCCATCAGCAGGGCCTTTGCGGCATTGGGATTCTTTTCGATCCAGTCGGCGCGCAAACCGAGCGCTTTCTCAGGATGGCCTTTCCAGAGCTCGCCGGTGGTGGCTGCGGTGAAGCCGATGCCCTGGTTGACGAGCTGCTCGTTCCACGGTTCGCCCACACAGAAGACGTCCATATTGCCGACCTTCATATTGGCCACCATCTGCGGCGGTGGAACGACGATGGTCGAAACGTCCTTGTTCGGGTCGATGCCGCCGGCGGCAAGCCAGTAGCGGATCCAGAGGTCGTGGGTTCCGCCCGGGAAGGTCATCGCGGCCTTGATCTCCTTGCCTTCGGCCTTCTTTTTCTCGAAGGCGGCTTTCAGCTTCGAGGCATCGATCTGCACGCCGGTCTCGGCATATTCCTTGGCAACCGAAATGCCCTGGCTGTCGAGATTGAGCCGCGCAAGGACCGCCATCGGCACTGGCTTGTTGTTCTGCGTAACCTTGCCGGTATGCATGAGGTAGGGGAGCGGCGAGAGGATATGAGCGCCGTCGATGCCGTTGGCCGCGCCACCCAGCACCAGATTGTCTCTGGTCGCACCCCAGGACGCCTGTTTAGCGACATCGGTTTCCGGAAGCCCATGCTTTTCGAACAGGCCTTTTTCCTTGGCGATAATCAACGGCGCTGAATCCGTGAGCGCGATAAAGCCCAGCTTGATTCCCTTCACTTCAGGGCCGGCCCCGGCTGCAAAAGCGCCGGATGGAAAGGCAGTCTTGACAGCGCCGATGAGGGCGGCCGCCGCAGTCGTCTTGAGCATGCTCCGGCGGGTGATGCCGGTCGTCGAAATCCCAGCCGTCGAAATCTTTTTCATTTGCAGGTTCCCCTCTGCTTGTTGAATTCGGACGCAAAAAAACGCCGCCGGCACTTGCGTTCGCAGGATGGGAGATCCCGGACAGCAAAGACCTTGCGACGTCGGTGTCGAAATTAAGCGCCTATGTCGCGCCTATGTGCCTCAATCGCCGTTGATCGGGCGGTTAGGAACGTGCAACCGGCGTGCCAACTCCGGGGAGAGCTGCTAACGGCATCATATAAAACAAGAAATCGAAAATAACGGCGGTGATTAATTATTGTGCACCTATGGAATGTGGTTACGATTTGTGCGATTGCGAATGCCGGCGCATTCCCGGAGCATTATAATTGTGCAGCGCACACAATGCCGCGACGCAAATTTGAACTTCAAGCCTAGGGAAGCTCCGCGATCGGGGCTCATCCGCGAAGCGATCGCATAACGATCTCTTGCGTTCAAACATTCTGGGTCTCATGCGTCGCAATGCAGTGCGAGCTGAACACGCCCCGTTGCATCAGCCTCCGATCTCGCCAGATCGAATTTTCCTACATATTTCAATAACTTTGAGTAGAGGCGGCTCCAGATTGATCGTGTAGGTAATCGCTTGGGCCGGGTATTTCGAAAACGGAACGAATCTCCTTCTTTAGTTAATACTAAATTATCGAATCGGGGGGAGATTTCGCACTAACCGGCAGCGACCGTCCCAAAATTTCTTGAGGAGATCCGCATGAAACGTCCGAGCATCAAGCAAGCCCTCATCTTAAAGCTCTCCATCATCAGCATGTTCATACTCGGCTTATCCTACGCCTCGCTCGAGACCATTTCCTCGCTTCGCGCAAACGCTGAACAGGTCGGTGCGTTCTGGGTGCATCGGCTTGTGACAGCGCGTGAAATCAAGGCCAACTTTCTTGATCTGAAACTTGCCCACGCCCGGTATCTCCTCGAAGACACGATGGAAAACGACGGATCCGAAAAGCAGGCGATTGCGGCTGCAGCCGCTGGGCTCGATGCGGTTGTTGCCGAATACGAGAACGGCGTGCGCACGGAGCGCGGGCGCCAGCTGATCAACCAGATAAAGCCCGAACTCGACAAATATCGCGCGCTTGCGGAGCAAATGATAGCGCTCGAAGATAGCGGCAAGACGGCTGAGGCAGTTCAGTGTTTTAAGGAGAAGATGGAGCCGCAGGCCGAGCTGGTGAACAAAGGAGTGGCGGATCTCGTCGCATTCATTCTCAGCCAGACCGAGGGCTTCGTGGCTGCGAGCGATGCTTCCGCGAAGTCGGCTTTCGTGTTGACCGCAGCGATCGCCTCGCTCGCCTTGCTGATTGCCGCAGCGGGTATCGTTTTTGCGATTGCCGGCATTGCCAATCCGATCCGCAATACGGCGGCCGCCATGAAGCGGTTATCGACTGGCGATCTCGACAGCGATATTCCCTATGCCGGCCGCGCCGACGAAATCGGCGAAATGGCCGGCGCGGTCGAAGTGTTTCGTCAGAATGCTCTCAACGTTGTCAGGCTTGAGAAGGAGGCTGCCGAATCCCGTAGTGAGAGCGAGGCGGCGCGCGCCGCAGCCCAGCAGCGCGCTGAACGCGAAGCAGAGCAATTGCGCTTTGCGACCACGACGTTGGGCGGAGGTCTCCAGCGCCTTGCCGCGGGTGACATATCGTTCCAGCTCTCGGAGCGATTTGCCGCCGAATACGAAACACTCCGCGACGACTTCAATATTTCACTCCGGCAATTAGGCGCGACCATTGGCGCAGTACTGCAGACGGTCCACAGCATAGACAATGGCACCGCCGAAATAGCATCCGGTGCCCAGGACCTGTCAAAGCGCACGGAGCAACAGGCGGCTTCGCTAGAGGAGACCGCCGCCGCGTTGGACGAAATTACGTCGAACGTCGCAATGGCGACGAAGCGCACCGAGGAGGCGCGCAACATCTCCGCAGAAGCCAATGTCAGCGCCCAGCGCTCGGCAACGGTCGTATCGGAGGCGGAGCAGGCTATGCGACGCATCGAGGGCAGCTCACAGCAGATTTCAAACATCATTGGCGTGATCGACGAAATTGCTTTCCAGACGAACCTTCTGGCGCTTAATGCCGGTGTCGAGGCAGCGCGCGCAGGTGAGGCAGGAAAGGGCTTCGCGGTGGTCGCACAAGAAGTTCGCGAACTCGCTCAGCGTGCTGCGCAAGCGGCCAAGGAAATCAAAGGTCTTATTCAGAAGTCGTCGACCGAAGTGGAACACGGGGTCAGGCTTGTTCTCGAAACCGGGACGTCACTGAAATCGATCGGCGAACGCGTTGCCGAGATCAATCGAGCCATGGACGCGATCGCCACCTCGGCGCGCGAGCAGGCCACCGGACTTTCCGAAATCAATACCGCCATCAATCACATGGATCAGGCAACCCAGCAAAATGCGGCAATGGTCGAACAGTCCACCGCCGCCGCCTCTTCGCTGTCTTCCGAGGCAAGCCGTCTGCGGGAGCTGGTCAACCAGTTCCAGTTGGACGGTGACAGCAGCCCGGCGCATGGCAGGAACAATACGCGGTCCCTGGAAAGTAGCATGCCGTCGCAGGTGGTCGCTCTGCGGCCCGCGATGCAGAGGTGATTTACGGCGCCGTCAGTGCCGCCGACGAGACGAATTTGCAGCTTCGGTTTAAGAGAGGGAGCGGAACGGCGCAGCTTGCTTCGATTAGCACTCTTTCAAATATTCAGTGCGACATTCGGGCGAACGAAACAGCGAGAGCGCCTTGAGCAGCAAACGATCCAGAACGAATGTCGAGCTTGAGAACCTGCTTCGCCAGCTTGGTCTGGCGCTTGAGGCATCCGGCATCGGAATCTGGCAGCACAACATCGCAAAAAAACAGACGCGCTGGGACGAGCAGCTCAAGCTGATTTATGGCGTTCCGAAAGCGCCGCTCGATGTCGTCTGGCTCGACAGCATCCATCCCGACGACCTGGCGCCGACTAATGAAATATTTCTGCGCGCAATCGAAACCAAGTCGGATTATGCATCGGAATTTCGCATTGTTCGACCGGACGGAGCGATCCGCTATCTGCGGTCGCGGGCTCGCTATTTCGTCGATGCGGCCGGCGATCCTTGCTTTGTCGGCGCCGAATGGGATGTGACGGACGACGTCCTCCTCAACAAGGAGTTGGAGAGGAGCCGGGCGGAAGCTCGGTTTGCCGCCGATCACGATCACCTCACCGGTCTCTTGAACCGGCGCAGTTTCGATTTCGCCCTGTCCGAGCTTGCCAGGCAGGAGAGCGTCAAGGTCACGCTTCTCCATATAGACGTGGACCATTTCAAGGAGATCAATGACCGGTTCGGGCACGCGGTCGGCGACCTCGTTCTCTGTCATGTCAGCAAGATTCTGTTGGATGCCATTTCCGCGGGTGACGTCGCGGCACGACTCGGCGGCGATGAGTTCGCTGTCGTCATCACCGAGGGCGAGTCCGACAAGACCAAGGCCGTGCTCGATCATATTCAGCGACGTCTGGAGAGCCCGCTTCCTGGTGGCGACCAGATGCTGAGCGTGCAGTGCTCCATTGGCGTGGCCAGCGCCATGAGCGCAGACTTCGCCAAGCTGCTGTCCCAGTCCGACCTGGCTTTGTACCACGCCAAGCGGAATGGCCGGAATCGCGCCGAGATATTTTCCGACGAGATGGCTTCGACCCTGGCGAATGAAAGGCAGCTTGCCCAGGATCTGCGATCCGGACTGGCGCTTGGCCATATCCGTCCATTTTACCAGGTGCAGGTCGACGCCAAGTCATTGCGGGTAAACGGTGTCGAAGCGCTGGCGAGGTGGGACCACCCGACGAAAGGAATTCTTGCTCCGGCGCATTTCCTGTCCCTCGCCTTATCGAATGGATTGGTCGCAGAGCTTGACGACGTGGTTCTGAAGGCTGTTCTGTCGGATATACAATCCTCGGCGTCCCTGCCGGAGGACATCCGTGTATCGGTCAACCTTTCCGCCGACCGTCTCGATGATCCTGATTTGGCAACGAAGCTCGGCGGCTATGACATCCCGCCCGGCCGGTTGAGCTTTGAGCTGATAGAGACGATATTCCTGGACAGCCTGAGCGATCGGGTGCGCCAGAACATCCGGGCCATCAAATCCCTCGGTGTCGACATCGAGATCGACGATCTCGGATCGGGACATGCCTCCTTGCTGGGCCTGCTCGAGTTGAGACCAGACCGCGTCAAGATCGATCGCCAGCTTGTGATGCCGATCCTGCAATCCGTGCCCAGCCGCCGGCTGGTGAGCTCACTGGTCGACATTGCGCGGGCGCTTGACATGGAAGTGATTGCGGAAGGGGTGGAAACGCTCGACCATGCCAAAGTGCTCGCCGATCTCGGCGTCCACACTCTCCAGGGTTATGCTTTTGGACGGCCGCAGTCGTTTGCCGATCTGGCGGCGCGACTGGAGCAGGAGGCACTGGAGTTCGGGCAACCGGATGTCGTGCGCGCGCGTTGATGAAGAGAACTCGGCGGCATCACCATTTTCTCCCCGCCAACCTACTGTTTCCGTCCGGAATTGCGTAAAATACAAAGGCTAGAGCGGTTCTGCGCGTCGTTAAAGCTGAATCGCTCTAGCTTGCTTTCCAGTTCGCATTGTCGGGGATCGACCGCTGAGGCACGACGACTTGGATAATGGACGGGCTGTTCAGGTTTTCTTTGGCGCCGTTTATGGCGTCCTGCAGCTCGCCATAGGTATCCACTTTCCAGCCTTGGCAGCCAAAGACCTCTGCCAACTTGCTGTAATTCCATCGGTGCAGAATGCATGAATTGTAGAACGGCTTGTTGCCGTGGAAAACCGATGCATCGGCAAGCCACTGCTCCACGCCATAGATGCCGTTGTCCATCACGAAGACGATCGGGTTGAGATTGAAACGGGTTTGTGTCGAGAGGCATTGAGCGGTCATCTGAAACCCGCCATCCCCCGCAAAGACCAGCAGCCTCTGTTTATCCTGCTTCGCCAGCGAAACCCCGGTCGCGGCCGGGCCGATATAACCGATCGCCGAATAGGATGATTGGACGATGAAACCGCGGCGAGCACCCACTTCAAGAAGCAGGCTCCCAAAATAATTCAAACTGGCGTCGGCACCAACGATCGTATTTCCGTCGATCTGCTGCTGAATGAAATCGTAGAAGCCCTGATAGGTGATTTCGGCTGCCGGGTTCACGACCGGCGCTTGCCGGGCCGTTTTCGCCGGAAGAGTTTGGGCTTTGCACGTCAGCCTTTTGTCGATCAAGCCGTTGACGAGATCCGCCAGCGAAACCTGTGCGTTGAAAATCGTGCCGTATTTTACCGTATCCCAAGAGGCGAATGCGGTTTTATCAAGATCGATAGGCCAGCTCAAATCGTTGATATCAGTCAACCAGACGCCCAGCGCTAGTACGAAGTCGGCGTCTTTGACCAAAGACTGGACATAGGGTGACGACGATTTGCCATCGAACACCCCGGCAAATTGGACGTCGTCTTCCGACAGGATGGCCTTGCTCAGGAGCTCGGTCACGTAGGGAATTTTGAGGCCACGAATGAGCCGCTCCGCCTGGTCGTGAAGGCTAAACCGGTCGATCTCGACACCGATCCAGATCAGGGGTTTGGTGGCATTCTCCAATCTCTCGCCGATTTGCGCGATCGACTGAGTGAGACTGTCCTCATCGGATATGATAGGCGCCGCCGTCAATGCATTCGCCGGGCGCACGCATTCCAGGTCGACCATATCCTCCAGCAATTCGATATAGACCGGACGTCTTTCCGTGATGCACTGTGTCAGCGCATAATCTATGAGCATTGGCGCAAGATGAGGGCTGTCGATGCGGACGGTAGCGGCGGTTATGTATTCGAACACCTGAAGATCCGTTTCCCGTCCGCTGATGAAGTGATGCGAACTGTAGCCGGTTTGTTCGAATGTCAGCGTTTTCTGGATGCTTGGCGCACCGTTGATCAGAACGACCGGCACTTTCTCGACGTAAGATCCGGCGATCGCATTTGTCGCGCAAAGCGAGCCTGCGGAATAGGTGACGCACAGCGCGCCAATTCCTTTCAGTCTCGCATAGCCATCGGCCGCATAACCGGCATTCAGTTCGTTCACCTCTTCGATGACCTGAATACGGCTTTTCTCGACATAGCTGTTTACCCATTCGATCGAATAATCGCCCGCTACGGAAAACAGGTGTCCGAGGCCCAGTTCGCCAAGTCTATCGACCAGATATTGTCCAACCGTGTATGTATCGCCCATGGTCCAACGGCTCCCCTGTTGACGGCAATGGATCTATATTAGAACTCGCTCGCGTTATCGAATAAGCGCGGTATGTATATATCGAATATTCCGGGGCATTTTCGTTCGGGAAATCTTTCCAGCAGGAAGCGCTTGAAAGCATCATTGGTGAGTCCGGTGCCGACGGCCTCCATGGCGACGGACAAATACTCTATATTTTTGGCAACTTCGTTTTTGTTGGCCGGAAAGCCGTGACCGGGAAGGAACAGGTCATAGTCGGACAGCAGCATGCCTTGCAAAATCCCAATCCAATGCTCCATGTATTTCGTCAGGTAAAGGTGCGTTCCGCTGTAGATCAGGTCTTGCGCAATAAAAACGCCCACCTCCGGAAGACCTATGGTGAGGAGAAAATCGATCTCCGTATCAACGACTTTATCAAATACGTATTTGACTCCGTCGATGATCTCGTGGCCGGCGCGGACGGTGTTTTCAGGAATTACCAGGCTCTTCGGAGCGAGGTTGCCCAGTTTCCAATGGTCGTTCAGGGAATCCTGCCCATGCTGCCTCAGGAACTCCTTCGTTTCCGGCAATGTATGAATCGGAATGTCGCTGAATGCGGCTCCCAGGCCGAACCAATGGTCGGGGTGCCTGTGCGACAGGTAAATCCGGTCGATTTCCTTGCCGATACTGTCGGCATACGCCCTGAATTGCAGCGCATAGGGAACGAGGAATTGCCCATCGACAAGAACAAGCTTGTTCCTGCTTTCGATGATGTGCGTTGCATTGGCGATATTGTCGTCCGTGAAAGCTGAAATGAAAGTATGAATACGGACATCGCCTGCTCGCCTGACGATTTTGATGGGATCCGGCAATTGCGCCACCATAGGTATCTCCCTGATTGAAAGGTCGTTTGCTGAGGTTTGATGTTCGCCCGGGCATGGCGGAGACGTGGTTCCCCAGCATTCCCAGGTTTGTTTCCAACATGTGCGCAGAGCGCCATCACGGATGAGATCGACGACCGTGGGACGCGATCTTTTCCTCCAATGTCCTCAGGGCGGCGCGCGCAACGTCGTAGGCGCTGTCGACGCCCGCCTCCGGCGCGTCCTCGCCGGGCCGCCAGAAGCGTCTGCGCGTCATTCGCATCGAGCTCTCGAAGGGGGGAATCGCGTTAAAGACTTCGACGAGATAAGGGCCGGAATAGACCGGCTCGATTTCGTCCAGCATGATCTCCCAGGGAATCCAGCTATCTCCGACAGCGCCCCGGTCCGGTGCTGAGATATGAACGTAATTCAGCCGGCTTTGCTGTGCTGCCCGGGCGACATTTTTCCTGAAGATCGCCGGCCCCTGGCTTTCCATCACGACCTGAGCCGTATCGATCGTGACGCCACAGACCGGGATGTCGGCGCTTTCGAGAAAATCCAGCACTTCCGAGACCATGGTCGCCCCGGGCGTTTCCCAATTCTTGACGGGTTCGATGGCGAGCTTCACCCTCTTCTCGGCAGAATATTGCGCCAATTCCCGGAAGATGGAGGCTGCCGCCGCATATCGTGGCTTCATCCAATCCTGAAGCGCGTCGCTCCAGATCCCTTCACCGTCATCCGTCAGCGGAAAGATACCATAGGGGTACAGGAACGGCCCCGACATGATCGTATTCTCTCCGCCCAGCACCGAGGTAATGTCGACGCGGGATTTGAGATAGGACAAAGCCTGCTTGCGCTGTTCTTCGTAGGGCGAGGTCGGATCGAAGGTTCGCGTGGTCCCCACATTGGTTGTGAATTTCACGTCCCGGAAGCCGGCCTGATCGAACGCCCTTTTGAGGCTGATATAGCTTTCGATCTCAGCATGATGACCGATATGGGCCGGTCCTGGGGCGATATGCACATCGAAGCCGGTGTAGCCGATCTCGGTAAGAGCTTTCAGATGTCTGACGAGAACCTGGGTGTAGCCCGCGTCATTCGGCCTCAAATCGGCTGTAAACATAAAGAAGCTGAAATATATATCTCGCCTGCGTGCCTCTTCCATCTTCATCGCTCCAGCTGTGGCTATCCAGGAATGCGTGGTTCAGGATGACGTCTCGCCCGGCATTGCTATGAGGCGAGATCCGTCCCGCCTCCCTCACATTGCGAGGTGAAACAAACGGTCCGCGCCGGGCTACCATCCAAGCAGCTTGCGCAGATATTCGCGGCCCATTTTCGCGTATTGCAGCGGATTGGCCTTGGCCGGGTCCTGCTCTGCCTCGACGCAGATCCACCCGGCGAAATCCGCCTCGGCCAACGCATCGAGAATTTCCGGAAAGGTCTCTATCGAGCCGTCACCCGGCACGGTGAAGATCCCCGCCTCGATCCCTTGTTGGAAGGACAATTCCCTGTGGTGAATCCTCGTAACCACCTCGGCGCGAATGTCTTTCAGGTGAACATGCTTGATGCGGTGGGCGTATTTTCTGGCCAGCGCCAGCGGATCGACACCGGCAGCCGCCTGGTGTGCGGTGTCGAGAAGCATGTTGACCAGGCGAGGATCCGTCTCGTCCATGAGCCGGTGGATCGCTTCCGTCTTCATCACCCCTGTTCCGAGATGCGGGTGATAGCAGAGCCGGCGGTTACGGGCCCTGGCTTTCTCTCCCGCTGCGTGAAGGCCTTCGATCAGCTGTTTCCACTGGTCCTCGGAGAATTCGGGGCAATTGGGAAACAGGGCGACCGGAAGCGGATTGACCGCTCCGCCAAACTCGGCGACGACGAGATCGGCCCTGCGCGGATCGTCGCTGCCGCCTTCCATGGCTTCGAGGAAGTCGAGCTGAGCATCGACGCTTTCAAGCGTGTGACGATTCATCGCCTTGATGGTGAAGTAAGTGCTCACCCAAGGCTCGGAAATCCGCAATCCCCTGAGTTCGAGGACGGGGCGCAAGATTTTCGGATCCGTCGGATATTTATGGCCGACGCCGCACCCGACATAGCCGGCGAGCGCCATTTCACTCAGAGCCTGCTCGTAGGGGATGCCGATGTCGATGTTGATGAAATCGTCATTCCACCAGAGCGTGGGGATGACGCCGAGCCAGACCTTAGCGGGCGTCAGTCGATGCAGATATTTCGTCATGGCGTTGATCCAGTTCTTTGAAGACAAGCGGAAGTGGCGTCAGGTCAGGTTTTGGAACGGGGGCCGGAGCCGGAATTTTCGGTGGAAAGGCCCAGGAGCCGAAACCCTGCCCCTTGGCGCCCGCAGGGTGAGCTCCGATTGCCTTCCAGAGCAGACCCTCGATATAGGCATCGGGAGAAACGACGAAGGTGGTATTCGCAGGCCTGGGGCCAAAGCGCTCCGTCCAGGCGGAGGGCAGCTCGAACCAGGTGCCGGAATACCAGAGCTTGATCAGCGCGCGGGCCACGTCTCCGAGCAATTCATTGCCGAGGATGGTCGTGCGCACGGCGTGGATACGGACCTCGCTTTCCGGCGGTGGCAAGGCCGTGAAAGCGGCCAGCAGCGCGTCGGTGATCTCGCTGCCGACCACCGTATCGAGCGTGGCGAGATAGCGTTCTGCCAGGCCGGTTCCTAGAAGATCGAAGTAGGAGAAGGCCGTCAATTCGACGGAAAGACCCAGAAAGGGCTCGAAACGGCTGGTCATGCGTTCACCTCCGCCTGCCGGGTGACGGCTGGCTGTTTGATACCGCCGGGGATCTCATAGGTGGGGCTGCCGTTCTTACCGGGATGCTTCGGCAGGGGATTGCGGATGAGTTCGAGGATCATGTTGCGGAATTCGAACATCATCGGAACGGCTTCCAGCAGCAGGCTGGGCTGGCCGTTATAGGCACGCGTCAAAAGCTGGAGAAATTCGCCATAGCGCGTGTTGAAGGCGATCGCCGCCTCACGCAGTTCCGAACCTTCGAGTATGTCCCCCACTTTCAGGTTCTCTTTTATGGGATAGGCGCCCTCCCAATCGACCTGCAGGTGCGGACCTGTGGGTTGGCCGGGCTGGTCGCCCTTCTGGTAGTAGCGGCCTTTGACCAGTTCCTCGAAACGATAGTAATGGGCCAGTTCGTGGTCGTCATCGTCGTAGATACCGCCACCGTCGCCCTCGCCCTGTTCGATGATGAGGTCGATGGCTTCCAAGGCACTTTTCAGATCGGTCACCGGAAACAGCTCGCCGCCGCCGGAGTAATAATATTCCGAGGTGATCTGGCGCGACCTGTCGCCGGTAAAGATGGTTGTGCCCGCCTCATGCGCTTCGGCTTCCAGGTATTTGATGCCTTCCGCGATGGCCGAGTAGAACTCGCCGATACTGTAGAAATGGAAGTCCTCATGCCTCGGATGGCTGGCAAGCGCGGTGATGTCAGGCGGGGTTTTGCGGTATATCAGACCCTTGCCGACGAGATGTTCAGGACGCTGGGCCGGCCGCTCGATTTTCAGGAAAGTCGCTAGCGCCTCACGGCCGAAAGCCTGGATGCCGACCTTGAAATCGGTCTCACCGTCCGGCAGGGCAGCGGGATAGCTGGCTACGAAGTCCGGCCTGACAAGATCCGGCTTGCCGCCGATGGCATTGAGAATATTGGCCGCGATCGTCAGATGCAGCATTTCTTCCACGACGATCACGCGCAGAACCTGGGTTGCATCCTGGTTGACGCCGGGCTTGATCGAGTAAAGCGCCGTCAGATACGGCGGAATCGTCGCATGCTCGAGCTGCATCGCCCGGTAGAGAAACTCTTTCAGCTCATCGAGCGTCTTGATACTGTAGGAATCCATGCTCATGCTCCATGAAAGATAAATTGGGTGCACCGGCCGGCTTCGTGTCGCTTGCATCGAACCCATCGGTTCGTTCCCGCAATGGATGCCGGCCTTCGTTCAATGCAGAGACTTCAGAATGTTGCGACCGCTTCGGAAGCACATGGCAGCCAGCGTCAAGGTGACATTGGCCGTGCCGATCGTCGGCATGCTGCCGCCGCCCACGAGATAGAGATTTTCGTGGTCCCAGCTGCGCTGGTTCTTGTCCACGACGGAATTGGTCCTCGTCGTTCCCATGATATGGGTGCCGGCCAGATGATTGCCGCCGCGGATCGCATAGCCTTGTCCCTCATAGGCCACATAGCCGTAGTCGCTGCGGTCGTAATGGGTATGGTCCTGCGCGCCCAGGCGCGTAAAGACGGTGCGCGCAAACTGGCGGCCATAGGCGGCACCCTTCATGGTATATTCCGGAACCGTGAAGGAAAGGATGGGCCGCATGTTGCCCAGAGCATCGGTATATTGCGGATCCACCGTGATGCGGTTGCTTTCGACGGGCATCACCTCGATCATGAACGCCAGCAGCAACTGCCGCGAAATCTGGTCGACCATGCCGCGCCGAAGATCCGCGCCGTAGAGGTTGCGATCATCCACCAGTTCCAGAAGGTCGGAGGTCGGCGCACCTGTGGCCCAACCCCAGCCGTCGTTATGGATATCGATGGCGAAGGCGGCCTGCTTTTCCCGGAAAGGGCCGTCCCGCAGGTCGACGATACCGCCCGTCGAACTGGTTCCGCGCATCGTGCCGCAGATCTCAGGCATCAGCGCCCAGTTCAGCAGATAGGCGTGGTCCATCAGATTGCGTCCGACAAGACCGCTGGTGCTGCGCAGGCCGGAGGCCAGCATAAGACGCGCCGTTTCGATGGCGCCTGCCGCAAGCACGAAAATCTTGCCCTTCACGGTGATGGTCTCGTGGGCCGGTGAGGCCGGGTCCTTGTAAATCTTGACCTCGAGAGAGCGGACTTTCCCGCTATCCGGATCGATGTTGACCTTCGATGCGACCGCCTGCGGCAGCAGTTCGACAAGCCGCTCGCCGCCTTTCCCATTTACCGCGAACGCCTTGGCAAGCGTTTTGCCAGAGTGGTAGCGCGCTTGCACGGGACAGAGCGGTACGCAGTTGGTGTTGCCCTGGCAGCGACCGCCCTCTTCGACCTGATGCGTATCGACGGCGCCGATTGGACGGTAGCCCTTCCCACCGTCATAGGCCGAGTTGGGTATGCCATTGCGCCCCTGCGGATAGGGCCTGACCTTCAGAGGATAGGTCTTGTCGTAAAGTTCGACACTGGTGCCCTCGATGCCTTTATTGACCTGCTGATCCAGATAGGAGAGCGGCAGGCCGCGCATAGGAAAGACATAGTCGTCCGGGAAGGTCTGCCCGAGATATTGCTGATCCTCGACATTCGCCGATACGCCGATTTCCCGCTCGGCCAGGCGGTAATCCTCCTCGACTTCCTCAAAGCTCAGCGGCCAGTCCAACCCCTGGCCGAAGAGCGTGCGCGTCTTGAAGTCGGAGCGAAGCAGGCGGGGCGTTTTCGCCTCCCAGTGCATGGTCGTTCCGCCGAAAATACGGGTATATACCGTATCACTGACATAAGGGCCGGATTGAACGATATAGTTCGAGCTATCGGTTTCCCCCGCCTGCAGCTTGCGAAGCTGCGGGCTGCGGGGTATGGCCGCGTTCGCATTTAGCGGAAAGGGCGACTGGTTGTCCTTGGAGGCTGCCGAATAAAAAGTCGTCAGCAGATTGTCATAGCCTGCCAGAGTGACATTGGAACCGGTTCCGGCTTCAAGGATAAGGACACGTTTGCCCGCTTCCGCAGCCTGCTTGGCAATGATTGCTCCGGAAATTCCGCTGCCGACGATCACGATATCGTAGTCGCCAGACTCTGCGACGGTCTTGGCATCGGCTCTTATTGCCGATTCGAGGGGAAAAAGCACTTTGGTCCTCCATTATTCCCGGAAGCCGCATCAGGCTTTGCGGATCATGCGTTCTGGAACTCAATCGAGATTTCAGGCTGGGCGGCCTGAAATCGTCATGATCTCGGGCCGCGGGAGTTTCGGGGTTTGGACTTGGCGGCCGCGGCGCCGGCAGAGCGGGCTCTGACTGCGGAGAGAAAGGAAGCATAGCTCCAGGTCAGATTCCGGACGCTTTTCTCGTAGCCGACGGTACCATCGAACTGTTCGCTCAGCTCGTAGTGATCGCTGTGATAGACGATGGCGCGCAGCATGACGTCAGACGAAGCCCGCAGGGCAGCCGACGCTTCGGCGGCGCTGCTGGATGCGCCAAGTCCCAGTTCCGCGAAGAAGGGTTCGGAGAACTGATCGAGGGGGATGGCGCCGCTGGCATCGATGGCATTGGCAAGCCGATATTGAAACTCGGCGAAGTTGGCGGTGCACAGGGCCCAGGGATGCCCGCCGACCACTGGAGCCGCCACATCGCCATCGTAATGGTCGCCTGGATAGCGCCCGAAGAGTGGTCCGAGCCCTTTGGCGGCGTCGGCGCCATTGATCGGGTAATAGTTCGAAGACGAAGGATCGGCCCACTGGCGCCGCAAGATGGCCGCCGTTGCCAGAAGCTTGGTATCGGTCGGCTCGATCCCGCCATAGCAGACCGAAGAGACGATATCGATGTTCGCGTCATAACCGGCTTGCTCCGCAGCATCCAGAATGCTCACATAGAGCTGCCCGTTCCAATGGGTGGCCAGCTGGCTTTCCAGCCAGGAGATGGCATCGGCCACCCCGGCAGGCACCGCAATGCCGATCGTGTTTGTGGAAATTTCCCGGAAAAAGCGGAGCTGTACGGCTCTTGCGAAAAACGAATAGCCCTCATATTCCTCCCAGAGATTTGTGGTCTTGTTCTGGTAGACTTCGAGAAGATAAGCGAGGTTGGTCTCGACCAATTGTTTGGCGATCGTCTGCGTGGCGCCATCCAGCTGATCGAACAGGGTCAGGATCGCAATCGACTGAATGGCCGGCCCGTCATTCTGCTCCGACCACGGACGAACCTCGCCGGTGATGGTGAAGCAGGCGTGGCCAAGTGTGACGGCGTCGGAATTCTTCGCATTCGCCTGGCAGAGCGCGGCGAAGTTCACATAGTCGACCAGGCTCGGCAAAACTCCGCCCGGAACGGGCAGCAAGCCGGCAAGCGCGATTTCGATGGCCGTAATGGCCCCGTCGCGGACCCAGTTGAAAACGTAGTCCTGGTCGACCCCCGGCGTATTCGCTGGGTAGGAGGGGGCGGCAATGATGCAGCCGGGGGCCGAAAAGACGCCGGGCGATGTGGGATCCTCAATGACATATCCATCGCTTGTGATGTTGCGCATCATCAGAAGAGCAAAATAGCGCGACAATGCGACCAGATCGGTCTGCGCGAAGGCAGGCCGCGGTTTGACGGCAGGCGCATTGGCGCCGATATGGGCCGGGTTCGCACCCGTCATTGACTGACTCCAAAGCGCAACTGTCATTGACTGACTCCAAATCGTTGAGACCTGCCGTGATCAGATCGAGGGAATATTGCGGCCAAATGGGCGTTGAGAGTGAATACAAGGTCTCTGCGGAGGGCAGGGTGGCTGGCCGTCTGCCCTCGGTGCAACTGAACCTTTAACGTGAAAGATCGTCGACGATCTTCTTTTTATCAACCTAAACGTGTTGAGCTCAGGTCAAAAAATCTCAGAGAATTGCGCTTGGCTTTACGGGTGCTCCGGCGGGATGGATTCGACCAGCCCAACGAGGTTGGACCGTGTTGCCGCAGACCGGTTGCGCAACGCTAGAACCATTTGCAATTCCGTGGGAGAGATCGCGCTGTTCCTATGCCAGTCCATCGTGCCGCGCCCGAGCAGCAGCCAGTCGAGGGAGACATCCAGCAGATCGGCGAGCGCGCAGGCGCTTTCCAGCGAGGTATGACCGCCATTCTGCCAGCGTGAGACGGCGGCGACGGACACGTCTAGTTCGGCCGCCAGGGCGTGAACTTTCCGGAACTTGCCCCGGGATATCGCCTCTCGAATACGTCTGCCGCGTGCCATGTCGTAGGTCATCAAGAATCCCCCCTTTGGTTGCTTTAAACTTGGCAATAACCAAGAGCTTCCGATCGGCGAACATCAGGAACTTCTTATGGAAGGGGAAGACAAAACCAAGCACCGGTCAACCTGGTGAAATATCCAGATTGATCCCGCTCGGCCTCCTGTTGTGAAACGTCAGCACATCAGGAGGGACCGATATGTTGCGGATACTCACCAAAGACATGCTCGATACCGATCGACGTGCTTTCGATGAAATGTTTCGGGCTCGCGCCGCCGTCTTTCGCGATCGGCTGGGATGGCAGGTCGATGTTAGGGATGGGTGGGAAAGGGACCGATACGACGAGGCTGAGGATCCCGTCTATCTCGTCACGCACCAACCTTCCGGCACGCTGACAGGTTCGCTGCGCCTGCTGCCGACCACCGGAGCGACGATGCTCAAAAGCGAGTTCCGGCATTTCTTCGACCAGCCCATCGACGTCGATAGCCCGACGACCTGGGAATGTACCCGCTTTTGCCTTCATCCGCATGCCGGGCAAATGGAGCAATCGCGCGCAGTCGCCACGGAGCTGCTCTCAGGGCTTTGCGATCTTGCGCTCGAGACCGGGATCGAGAGCATTGTCGGCGTCTATGACGTCGCGATGATTGCTGTGTACCGCAGGATCGGTTGGAGACCGACGGCGCTTGCCCGATCCCGGCCGGAGATCGGCAAGCTGTATGTTGGCCTATGGGATGTGACGGCGGAGAATTGTCGGACACTTAGGGCCAATCTGTCCCAACTTCAGGAGCAAGCCTCTCCCAATCCTGCCGGAGCCCTTGTCGATGCCGGCATGCGGTAATCGGAGTCGCTGTCCCGCCGCTTTGTAGTGGGATCGTCAGTTTTTAACCTGTTCTTCATGTCGCGCCACGGCTGTTGAAAAATATGCTGTTCTCGGCATTCGCGAGATGTTACTAATGCGAGCAGTTAGGAAATTTCACAACCACGAGTCCACTCATGCTGAGCAGTTCTCGTTTTTTCTACTGTCTGGAGCGGATCTCCGCATCGCCGACACTGCAGGATCTGGAAACAGCGCTGGACGAAGTCCGCCATATCTATGCGATCTCGCACATGGTTCTGCATGTGACCCGTTTCGCAGGGGCGGCGGCGGGCAATCCATTGCTGATGCTGACCTATCCGCCCGAATGGGTGAAACAATATCTTGAGCGGGACTACTTCAGCATCGATCCCGTCGTGCGTCTCGGCCGGCGCGGCTTCCTGCCGGTGGAGTGGTCGGCGTCGAAATGGGATACAGGCCGGGCGCACGGCTTCTTCAAGGAGGCGATGGCCTTCGGCGTCGGCCGGCAGGGCGTGACCCTGCCGGTGCGGGGACCTCAGGGCGAGCGATCGCTGTTTACGGTCACCTCCAATCATCCCGATGCCTACTGGCGGCAGTTCCGCGTGGACAGCATGCGCGACCTCCAGTTTCTCGCCCATCATCTTCACGACCGGGCAATGGTCTTGTCGGGCATGCGCGCGGTTGCGGATTTTGCACAACTGTCGCGCCGCGAGGTGCAATGCCTTGAGATGACGGCCAATGGCCTTCTGGCAAAGCAGATCGGCGCCCGATTGTCCATTTCGGTCAGCGCGGTGCAGCTCTATCTCGCCTCGGCGCGCCGGAAACTGACCGTCGCGACGACGAGCGAAGCGGTCGCCAAGGCGACGGCGCTCGAACTGATATAAGTCTGCCCGGTTCCTGCTCAGCGTTTGCCCCTGCTGCGCGTCGCCAGAACGTTTCGGATCGAGAAGCTGGAGTTAATCCTGAGGACGCCTGGCAAGGCCGACAATATTTCCTTGTGGATCCGTTCGAACTCGCCGGCATTGGCGACTTCCACGCGCAGCAGATAGTCGGAACCACCCGTCATCAGGAAACATTCGCGGATTTCCGGATGGCGGCGGACGGCCGCCTCGAAACGGTCGAGATAGTCCTCCGTCTGCCGTTCGAGAGTGATATTGATGATGACGGCAATCATCGCATCCGCATTGCTCGTATCGAGAAGCGCGGTATAGCCGCGGATCACGCCCGTCTTTTCCATGATTTTGATGCGTCTGAGGCAGGCCGATGGCGAGAGGCCGACCTCGGCGGCCAGCTTGGCATTGCTCATGCGGGCGTCGAGGCGCAGCAGCCTCAGGATGTTGCGATCTGTCGTGTCAAGAGCGGGCATGATAGATTGTTCCGAACTTTCGCGGATCATGCGCATAATATGCAAATCCTGCAATAATCGACGACAAAATAACCGGTAATATCGCTTATTCTTTCATACACTGCAGTGACATAAGAGGGTGAACATGGACAGCGATATTTTGGTTTCCTATGCACGTACTGCCGCGATCACGCAGGGAGCCACAGGCTATCTCGGAATCGATCTTGCTGCACTCGGCCGCAATTATCTCAAGCTCGTGTCGATGCTGGCCCCGGTTCGCGCGGGCGCTGTCGTCAAAGCAGATGCCTATGGCCTCGGCGCGGAACAGGTGGCAAAAGCGCTCTACGGCCAAGGTTGCCGGCATTTCTTCGTTGCTCAATTCGTCGAGGCGGCGAGGCTCCGGCCGGTGCTTGCGCAGGACGCCCAGATTTTCGTGCTGAACGGCCTACAGCCGGGCAATGAAATTGCCTGCGCCGAAATGAATATTGTTCCGGTTCTCAATTCGCTCGCCCAATGGCAGCAATGGTCGGCGGCGGCGCGCGCGCTGAAGCGCTGCCTGCCGGCTGTCCTGCAATTCGACACCGGCATGTCGCGGCTGGGCTTTCCCCCGGAGGAAAGGGCGGATCTGGCAACATCCTTTCGCAATGGCACCAATATCGAAGTCCTGTTCATCATGAGCCATTTGGCTTCGGCCGATGAGACCGATGGCGAGCAGAATAGCGACCAGCTGGCAGAAATGTCCTGCATCGCCGACGAATTTCCAGGGCTCGACGTTTCCTTCGCCAATTCCGGCGGCGTCTTCCTCGGCGAGGCCTATCACGGCGTGCTCGCCCGGCCGGGCATCGCGCTTTATGGCGGCGCTCCGTGCGCCGGCACGACGAACCCAATGGAGCAGGTCGTCAGCCTCGATGTCGCCGTCGTACAGACGCGGACCGTATCACAGGGCACGAAGGTTGGTTACGGCGGCGCGCATATCGCGCAACGGGAAATGCGTCTCGCCACCATTGCCGCCGGCTATGCCGACGGTCTGCCGCGCTGCCTCAGCGACCGCGGCGCCGTCTATTACAGGGGCACGCGCCTGCCGATCGTCGGCCGCGTTTCAATGGACAGCATCACGGTCGATATGTCGGCGCTGCCCGAAGGCGCGCTGACGCTCGGCAGTCTCGTCGAAGTGCTCGGTCCGCATCAGACGCTTGAGGATATTGCGCGCGATGCCGACACCATATCTTATGAAATCCTGACCGGTCTCGGCGATCGGTATCACAGGCAATATCGCTGAGAGCCGGCTGGCTTCATTCTTGGGGACATCATGAAAGTCATCGTTCTGGGTGCCGGCATCGTCGGTGTCACTTCCGCTTATCAGCTGGCCAAGGCGGGCCATGAGGTTACCGTCGTCGAGCGGCAATCGGGGCCGGCGCTGGAGACGAGCTTTGCCAATGCCGGCGAAGTCTCCTTCGGCTATTGCTCGCCATGGGCGGCACCCGGCATTCCGATGAAAGCCATGAAATGGCTGTTCATGAAACACGCGCCGCTCATCCTGCGCCCGAAATTGGACATGGCCATGCTCTCCTGGATGGCGAGGATGCTGTCGAACTGCACCTCCGAGCGCTACGCGATCAACAAAAGCCGCATGCTGCGCCTTGCCGATTACAGCCGCATCGCGCTCGCCGAGCTTCGCGCCGAAACCGGCATCGCCTATGACGAACGCATGCAGGGAACTCTGCAGCTGTTCCGCACGCAGCAGCAGCTTGATGCTTCGGCCAAGGACGTCAAGGCGCTCGCCGCCGACGGCATTCCCTATGAGGTGCTGGACCGGGATGGCTGCATCCGCGTCGAGCCGGCGCTGAAGCATGTGCGCGAGAAGATCGTCGGCGGCCTGCTGACGCCGAAGGACGAAACCGGCGACTGCTTCAAGTTCACCAATGCGCTGGCCGCCAAAGCCGAGGCTCTCGGCGTCCGCTTCGCCTACGGCACGACGATCAAGGGGCTCGATGTCGAGGCCGGCCTTGTGCGCGGGGTCGTCACCGCTCGCGATCCCGATCGCGACCACGAACGGATGAGCGCGGAGGCTGTGGTGGTCGCGCTCGGCAGCTACTCGCCGCTGCTGCTGAAGCCGCTCGGCATCCGCCTGCCGGTCTATCCGGTCAAGGGCTATTCGCTCACCATCCCGATTACCGATGCGTCACGCGCGCCGGAATCGACCGTCATGGACGAGACTTTCAAGGTTGCGATCACCCGGCTCGGCAACCGGATCCGCGTCGGCGGCATGGCCGAAATTTCTGGCTATACCAACGATCTCGGCCTGGCGCGCCGCAGCACGCTCGAACATTCCGTCACCGATCTCTTCCCCGGCGGCGATGTTTCCAAGGCTTCCTTCTGGTCCGGCCTGCGCCCGATGACGCCCGATGGCACGCCGGTCATCGGTCCGACGAAGATCAAGGGCCTCTTTCTCAATACCGGTCACGGCACGCTCGGCTGGACCATGAGCACCGGTTCGGCCCGGCTGATCGGCGACCTCGTCGGCGGCCGTACGCCCGATATCGACGCCAGGGATCTTGCCGTTAGCCGATACGGCTGACGCGAAATGGACGACAGGCGGATAAACGATATGGTACAAATCGCTTTTTATTCGCGGGCATCACTGTAGGAGGTCACGAATGTCCGTTAGCCCCGATCGGCATGCCCCAGGCAGCGTGGTCCAATCATCGGCCGTGGCGAATATGTCGTTTCGGGCAACGGTGCAGAACGGAACCGACGCGGATCAACTCGCGGAAGCACTGTCGACGCCGAGATCCACCATAAGGGTTTCGACCGAAGGCACGATGCCGATTGCATACCGCTGCAATTTCATCTCGATGGAAGATGTCAGCGTTGCCGATTGCTCTTATGAAGGCAGGATTTTCTGCAAGCGGGAAGGGGTCGCCGATAAACTGGCTATGTTTCTGCCAAAGCAGGGGATGATGTGGTTCGGCGGCAAGCAAGAGCCGACATATTCGGTGCCCGGTCGCGGCGTGATCCTGGAACAGGGCAGCGTCAGTGGAACGGGTATTGTTGGCCCCCGCAGTCATTTCTGTCTTTTCATCGACCGTGCCAAGATCGCCGCGCAGCTCTCCCATATGTGCGAGCGGACGATCAGCGGCGATGTCGGCTTCCATACCGACATTGATCTGACGGTCGGTCCGGGATTCCTCCTGCAACAACTCGTCTCAAACCTCCACAGCGGCCTCAGCGGCAACGGCTTGCTACAACGCTCACCTCTGGCCGTCAGATCGCTCTGCGACGCGGCGGTGTACCTGCTTCTGGAGACATGTCCGCATCACTATTCAGAGGAGCTGGCGCGTGCCGCTCCGCTCCCGGCCCCCCGCCATGTGAAATGGGCCATGGATTTCATGCAGGAGCACATCGCCGAACCAATCTCGCTCAGCGAGATCGCCATGGCGGCCAAGGTAAGCGTTCGGACTTTGCAGCAGGGTTTCCGGCAGTTCAGGAACACCACTCCGATCGCCTACCTGCATGAAATCCGGATGGTTGCCGCCCATCGCGAGCTGCTGCAATTAGACGGAACGCAGCCCATCGGTGATATCGCGCTGAGATGGGGCTTCACCCATCTCGGACGCTTTGCCGCCGAATACAAGAAGCGCTTCGGTCAGCTGCCCTCACAGACCGTGAAGCGCTAGAGCCCCGACGCGGTTCCCGCTCTAGGATTCAGCTTGGCCGGAGCCGCCGGCGTGCAATTCCCGCATAGAATTCTGCGCCGTGCAGGAGGCCATCGTCGTTGAAGTCATAGGTCGGGTTATGGAGCGGCGGCGAGTGTTCGCCATTACCCAGGAAGACGAAGCAGCCCGCCACCTTTGACAGGAACTGCGCGAAATCTTCCGATCCCGTCATCAGCTTGCTTTCGATGGCGACATTCGGCTCGCCGTAGAGATCGCGCGCGACGGCAAGCGCTTCCTCCGTCAAGGCAGGGTCGTTCAGCAGAGGACGAATTCCCTAGTATAGACGACATCGGCCTTGACGTTATAGGTCGCGGCCGTGCCTTCGGCGATCACCCGCATCTGCTTTTCGATCGTCTCGCTGATCTCGGAGCTGAAGCTGCGGGCATCGCCGAGAATGCGGGCGAGGCCGGGAAGCGCATTGCGCGTGCCGTCGGTGATCAGTTCGGTGACCGAGACGACGCCGATATCGGCCGGATCGAGCCGCCTGGAGACAATGGTCTGCAGGTTGGTGACCAGCGCGCAGGCGGCGACGAGCACCTCATTGCCCCAGTGCGGCCGCGCGGCATGGCCGCCGATGCCGGTCAAGGTGATCTCGAAATTGTCCTCAGCCGACATGATCGCTTCCGGGCGCGTGCGGAAATTGCCGACGCCGAGCCCCGGCATGTTATGGATTCCGTAGATCTCGTCGAAGGGGAACCGTTCGAAGAGCCCGTCGGCCATCATCGCGAGCGCCCCTTTGCCCCATTCTTCGGCCGGCTGGAAGATGAAGCGCACGGCGCCATCGAAGCGCCTTCCTCAGCCAGTATTTTTGCCGCGCCGAGCAGCATCGTGGTGTGGCCGTCGTGGCCGCAGGCATGCATGACGCCGGGGTTTTTCGAGCGGTGCGGCAGGTCCGACTGTTCGTTGATCCTCAGCGCGTCCATGTCGGCGCGCAGAGCAATGGCGCGGTTGCCGCTGCCGCGCTTCAGTGTTCCCACGACACCGGTGCCGCCGACGCCTTCGGCGATCTCGTCGAAGCCGAATTCCCGCAGCTTGGCCGCCACGAAGGAGGATGTCCGCCGTTCCTCGAAGCCGAATTCGGGATGTTCGTGGAGATCGTGTCGCCACGCCGTCATCTCGGCATGAAGCGTGTTCCTGTCGATGCTCATTTCGGCGTTCCTTCCGTAGCGAGACGACGAACGACGTCGAGCAGGACGTTGGCGCCTGCGACGAGATCCTCGTCGGCCGTAAATTCCTTCGGATTATGGCTGATGCCGCCGGCGCTCGGGACGAAGATCATCGCCGACGGGGCAATCCTTGCGATCATCTGCGCATCGTGGCCGGCGCCCGATGTCATTCGCCGGCAGGCAAGACCCCGTTCCCGCGCAGCCTTTTCTACGAGCCGCACGATGCTCTGGTCGAATTTCACGGGCTCGAAGCGCGCAAGCCTTTCCGCGGATATGCCGACCTGCTCCTCGGTCGATAGGCTTTCCAGGAAATTAGCGAGCGCGGCCTCTTCTTCCCTGAGGCGATCCTCGTCGGGATCGCGCAGATCGACCGTGAAGATCGCCCGCGACGGGATCACATTGATCGCGTTCGGTTCGAAACTCATGCAGCCGACCGTGGCGACGGTCGGCGTGTTGGACGCTTTCGCTCGCTCCCGCAGGAAGGTGACGACCCGAGCTGCGGCATGGCCCGCATCGCGGCGCATGGAGATCGGTGTCGTCCCCGCGTGGTTGGCGTCGCCGGTGATGGTCACCCGCTGCCAGGAAATGCCTTGAAGATCTTCGACGACGCCGACCGGAATGCCCTCGCGTTCGAGGACTGGTCCCTGCTCGATATGCAGCTCGATATAGGCATGCGGCTTGAGGAAACCCGGTCGATGCTCTCCGGCATAACCGATCCGCTCGAGTTCGCGGCCTAGGATCGTTCCATCGGTGCCGATTGTGGCGAGCGCTGAATCGATATCAAGGCCGCCCACATAGACCAGCGATCCCATCATATCGGGCGCGTAGCGCACGCCTTCCTCGTTGGTGAAGGCCGCGACGGCGATCGGCCGGGATGGCGTCAGGCCCTCCGCCTTCAGTGTCTCGATGACTTCGAGCCCCGAAAGCGTGCCGTAGCAGCCGTCATAGATGCCGGCGCCGATGACGGTGTCGATGTGCGAGCCGATGAGAATAGGGGCTTCGTCTGCTACGCCACCAGCTTTCCAGATGCCGAAGATGTTGCCGATGCGATCGACGGCGACCTCGAGCCCCGCATCCCTGATCCATGCCACGAATTGGTCGCGGCCGAGCTTTTCCGTATCGGAAGCCGCCAGCCGCACGAGCCGGCCGTCGCTATCCCGGCCGATTTCGCCGAGCGTTCTGATGCGTCCGAGGAGACGCGCCGCGTCGATCGATGGGCCGGTCATGTCAAGGCTCCTTCCACGTTCTTCGCGGTGACTGCGGCGGGCGGCAGCCCGGTGATCTCTTCATATTTGCCGGGGTCCGTCGCGCCTTCCGTGTTGACGACGAAGATGCGGGAGCGGCCGTCGATCGAGAGCGCTGCCTTGATCGACGGGTCGGCTACGGCCTTGATGGCGGCTGCGAGGCCGACGCCGCCGCTTTCGCCGGCGACGATGGCGGGATCACCGGCAGCGGGACCGGCAAGGCGGTTCATGATCCCGGTCGCATCCGTCTCTTCCACCGTCATGAAGGCGTCGGCGGTGCGGGAAAGAATTCGCCACGCGACGAGGGAGGGCTCGTAGCATTCGAGCATCGCCATGACGGTCGGCTCGCCATGGGCGATCGTCACGGGATGTCCGGCACGGGCCGTCTCGAAGAGGCATGCCGCGCGGGCGGGATCGACGACGGTGAAGACGGGACGCCGCTCCCCGAGCGCGATCGCCAAATGGCCGGCGATCGCCGCGGCAATGCCGCCGACGCCGGATTGAATGAACACATGCGTCGGCGGCTCCGGCATCTGCCGGAGCGCTTCCCGGACGAGCGCGGTATAACCCTGCATCACTAGGCCGGGGATGCATTCATAGCCCGGCCAGGATGTGTCGGAAACAATAGTCCAGCCCTTCGCCTCGGCCACGCGGGCCGCCTCGCGCACGGAGTCGTCATAGGTTCCCGCAACCCGGATCATCTCGGCGTCGAAGCGGGCGATGGCGGCGACCCGCTCGTCGCTGACGCCGGAATGAACGAAGATTGCGGCCCGCGCCCCGACGAGCTGCGCTCCTTGCGCAACGGAGCGGCCATGATTGCCGTCGGTGGCGCAGGCAACGGTCATTCCGCGCGCAATGGCGCGGACTTCTTCCGAATGCAGCTCGGCCATATCGACTGCGCGTGCAAGTCGCCGCTCCGCCTCTTCGAGAACGAGGCGGATCACCGCATAGGCGCCGCCGAGCGCCTTGAAGCTTCCGAGACCGAGACGATGGCCTTCATCCTTGACGTGGATGGTGGCAACGCCGATGTCGCGCGCCAACCCCGGCAGGGCGACGAGCGGTGTTATCGCATGGTCTTCACGGAAGCCGAGGTAGTACTCCACGTCCTCGGCGGCGGCAATGCCGAGCGTGTTCTGATCGCGCGGATCAAGCGGCAGACGATAGTCGGCGGCTGTGTTCAACAGAAACATGGCAAACCTCAATTTCGTAAAGTTGCTGAACTCTATTGCATCGCCCACGGAAAAAGCGCTGATATCTGGGCGTCTGTTTGCAATTTTGTTTCGTCGGGGTCCCCATTTGAGCAAGCGCGTTCAGCCATCGCCGCTCGATGCCTTTGATCGCAAGATCCTCGCCATTCTCCAGCGGGACAATATGACCCCGCAGCGCACGATCGGCGATGCAGTGAACCTGTCCGCGCCGGCCGTTCAGCGCCGGATCAAGCGGATGCGGGAGGAAGGGGTGATCCTGGCGGACGTCTCGGTCGTCGCGCCGGAGGCAGTCGGGCAGTCCATCACGATCTTCGTCGAGGTGGAGGTGATCAGCGAAACCGCCGATCAGATCGAGCGGGCGAAGACGGAGTTCGCAGCCGCGCCGGAAATCCAGCAATGCTATTACGTCACCGGCGAAGCCGATTTCATTCTTGTGATCGTCGTGCCGTCGATGGCTGATTACGAGGCACTCACCCGGCGGCTCTTCTTCGGCAACAACAACGTCAAGCGCTTCCGCACCTTTGTTGCGATGGACCGGGTCAAAGTCGGGCTTGGCGTTCCTCTGGAGTAAGCCGCTGCGGCGGCTGGTTCGCCACCGCAGCGGTTGGTATCGGCAGATTATGCCGCGCGCTTCAGCGCATCGCCGATCGTCGAGACGATCGTGTCGATCTGGTCTTTCTCGACGATCAAAGGCGGAGAAAGCGCGATGATATCGCCGGTCACGCGGATCAGCAGGCCCTTCTTGAAGCAATCGACGAAGACGTCGTAGGCACGGGTTCCCGGTGCCCCGTCACGCGGAGCGAGTTCGATTGCGCCGACCAGTCCGAGATTGCGGATGTCGACCACACCAGGCTGGCCCTTCAGCGAATGGAGGGCGTCCTGCCAATACTCGGCCAGCTCGGATGCACGCGTCAGCAGCCCATCTTCCTCGTAGATTTCGAGGGTCGCGAGCCCCGCGGCGCAGGCGACCGGATGGCCGGAATAGGTATAGCCGTGGAAGAGTTCGATCGCATTGTCAGGTCCGACCATAAGTCCGTCATGGACCTTACGGCTGGCAAAGACCGCGCCCATGGGGATAGCGCCGTTGGTCAGGCCCTTCGCCGTTGTGACCAGATCAGGCACGACGCCAAAATAATCCACTGCGAAAGGCGTGCCGAGACGGCCGAAGCCGGTGATGACTTCATCGAAGATTAGCAGGATGCCGTGCTTGTCGGCCGTCGCGCGCAGCTTCTCCAAATATCCCTTCGGCGGCAGGATAACGCCCGCCGATCCCGCCATCGGCTCGACGATGACGGCGGCGATGGTTTCGGCGCCGTGCAACTGCACCAGGCGTTCGAGATCATCGGCCAGTTCCACGCCATGGGCGGGAAGGCCCTTGGAGAAGGCGTTGCGCTCGACGTCGAGCGTGTGGCGCATGTGGTCGGCCGGGATTTGCGGGAAGACTCGCCGATTATTGACGAGACCGCCAACGGAAATGCCGCCGAAGCCGACGCCGTGATAGCCCTTCTCGCGGCCGATGATGCGGGTGCGGGTGCCCTGACCGATCGCGCGCTGATAGGCGATGGCGATTTTCAGCGCTGTATCGACCGATTCCGAACCGGAGCCGGTGAAGAAGACCCGGTCGAGCTTGGCGTCAGCACCGCCCGGCGCATTCGCAGCCAGCTTCGCGGCGAAGTCGAAGGCGATCGGATGCCCCATCTGGAAGGTCGGGGCATAATCGAGGGTGGCAAGCTGCCGCTCGACCGCCTGGGCGATCTTCTTGCGGCCGTGGCCGACGTTGCAGCACCAGAGTCCGGCCGTGCCGTCCAGCACCCGGTTTCCATCGACGTCGGTGTAGTACATTCCTTCCGCAGCGGCCAAAAGCCGCGGCGTGGCCTTGAACTGCCGGTTCGCCGTGAATGGCATCCAGAAATTTTCGAGTACGGGCGCGTTCGTCTTGTTCAACTGATCCATTCTGGCCTCCTTAGGGATGGGTCGAGAATGGTGATTTCTCCTTTGCAAACAAGTCCTTTTCTTCGCCAGCGCAAGCTGTTGAAATATATCGGTTCAGCTGACATGTTTTAGATATTTTGAACAACGCAAACGGACCGCATCATGTCAATCGACATCGGCAGCCGCCTTCGCCATCTTCGCCTCGCCCACAAGCTTTCCCAGCGTGAGCTCGCCAAACGCACCGGCGTGCCGAACTCGACGATCTCGCTGATCGAATCGAACGCCTCCAATCCCTCGGTTGGAGCCTTGAAGCGAATTCTCGACGGCATTCCGATCGGGCTGGCGGAATTCTTCGCCTTCCAACCCGAACGTCCGAAAAAGGCTTTCTACGCGGCCGAGGAACTGGTGGAGATCGGCAAGGGTGCCATTTCCTACAAGCAGGTTGGCGAAACCCTGTTCGGGCGCAGCCTGCAGATGCTCAAGGAGTGCTACCAACCGGGCGCCGACACCGGAAAAATTCCTCTTGTCCACGAGGGAGAGGAGGGCGGGATCGTGCTCTCGGGAAGGCTCGAGGTCACGGTCGACGACGAACGGCGCGTGCTGGGCCCTGGTGACGCTTATTATTTCGAAAGCCGGCGCCCGCACCGGTTCCGCTGCGTCGGGCCGGTGGCCTGCGAGGTCATCAGCGCCTGCACGCCGCCTACCTTTTAGTTCCTGCCCTCTATGCGGGCAAGCACGCCGTCGAGCGCTCCGGTCAGCGCCGCGATGCCGCCCTTTTTCTCGAAGTCGGACAGAACCTGCTCGTTCAGCCCGCCCCTGGTCGCGAATTCGCGGCTCAGCGTGCTGAAGGGCTCAGCGCCCGGGCCGCTCGCCTTCTGCGCCAGGCTTGCGAAGAGCGGGGCAATGTAGGCATGGCCTTTCGCCCTTTCTAGGCCGCTCCTTTCCAGCCAGCCGGCAACCGTTTCCATGATCCCGAAATAGGTCGACATCATCGAACTCGCGGCCGCGAGTAGATCGTATTCCTTCCTCGACTGGCATTGGACGGCGGCACCGAGCGTGTCGAACAGCACTGCGACCGTATCGTCAGGCGGGTAGATGGCGGTGACGCCTTGGCGAGATGCGACGAAGGGCAGGGGGATCGCCTGCACGAGACGCACGTCGGCGCCGATCCAGTCGATGAGAGCCTGGCGTTCCGTCGCCGCGATGACGCTGACGACCGTCTGCCCGTCTCTGAACGACAGTTCCCGCACGACCTCCTCGGCAATCTGCGGCCGTATAGCCAGGAACACGGTGTCGCTGCGCGCGACGACATCCTGGTTATCCTCGGCAATTCTCACGGCTGCGAATTCGGCTGCCAGCGTTTCCGCAATGTGGGCGCTTCGCGGGGAGACATGAATCTCGGTGGCATAGGCCGGCCCAGCGAGAAGCCCGCGAACCATCGCCTCGGTGATCACGCCGGTTCCGACGAATCCGATGCTTTTGTCGTTCACTTGATCACTCCGCAGCTCTGAGCGGCCCTAGCGCGACATCCGTCGTGTAGTTCTCGCGCATGAAGTTGATGAAATTGTCCTGAAACTGCCGCGTATGGGCGTGGGCGAGTTCGTCGGCCAGATCCACGTTCTTGTCCCGGATGGCATTGAGCATCAGTGCATGTTCGTCAGTTAGGAGATACCCCTCATGGGTCCGCTCCAGATATTCGAAATGCAGGTGGAGCATGCGTTGGCCCTGCGACAGCAGCTTCTCGTAGAACGAGGCGAGATACTGGTTTTTTCCGGCATGGGCGATCGCCATGTGGAATTCCTTGTTGGCCTCCGACATGGCGAGGTGATTGCCTGTCTTCACCGCCGCTTCGAAGATTTTCAGCCGCTTGGCGATGATCTTCAGGTCGGCTTCGGTTCTGAGCGCGGCGGCAAGCCGCGTATTCATGCGCTGCGCGATGTCGAGTGCTTCGACATATTTGGGAAAGGTCGCGACCTCGATGGGGGCGACGATGGTGCTTCGGTTCGACAGCGTCACGACCAGTTCGTCGGCGCCGAGGCGGATCAGCGCTTCGCGCACCGGCGAACGCGACATGTCGAAACGTTCGGCCAGCGTCGTCTCGTCGAGAAGCTGACCGGGCGGCAAAGCGAGCGACAGGATCTCGTTGCGGAGCGTTTCATAGACGTTCTTCCAGCCGGTGCCGCGGATCCGTTTCACTTCCGATTCTTCAGACACTTAAGTCCCTTTCTCCAGACGCCGATCCATTGGGCCAGAAAAACAGCGTGTCGGCAATGTAATTTTTCCACTTGACTTTGTCGACACGCTGTTGACATATTTTCGTCAGTCGACACGCAGCCGACAGAAAATAATAGAAACGGCCAGAGCCGACGAGTGGAACCGCGCCTTTCTGCGCACAACAAAAAGAGGAATGCCCGATGCTTTCTTTGATAACGTCCGCCTTGCGGACGCTGCCTGCGCTCGCCTTGATGGGAGCTCTTTCCGCAACCGCCGCTGAGGCTCAGACTGCCGAGGGATATTGGCAGGGCGTGCAGAAGGCGGGTGTCCTGCGTTGCGGCGCGGCCGTCGCGCCGCCCTATGTCATGCGCGACCCGGCGACAGGCGAATATTCCGGCTTCTTTGCCGATCTCTGCAAGGAATTCGCCGACGTGCTGAAGGTGAAGCCCGAATTCGTCGATACCACCTGGGACAACATCGTCGCCGGCCTGCAGGCGGGCAAATGGGACATGTCGCTGGCGCTGAACCGCACGCCGGCGCGCGCCATGGCCGTGCAGTTCTCGGTTCCAGCGATGGAGTACCAGATCTCGCTCGCCTACAACAAAAACAACCCGAAGATTGCGCCGGGCGCCGCTTCGGTGGCCGATATCGACAAGGCGGGCGTGACGCTTGCCGTCATGTCCGGCACGGCGCAGGACAAGGCGATTTCCGCAGCGGTGAAGAACGCCACGATCATGCGTCTTCCCGGCAATGACGAGACCCGCCTGGCGGTCACCTCGAAGCGTGCCGACATCCTGGTCGACGCCTCCGACACCAATCAGCTCTTCACCCAGTCGAACCCGGACTGGGCGGTGGCGCTCAACCCGACGCCGGCGCTTGCCAAGCAGGGCGTGGCCTTCGGCCTGCCGCATCAGCTTTCGGCGGCCGATGTCGAAGTCGTCGATATCTTCCTCGAAGAGAAGGTCGCGACCGGCCATGTCGATGAGCTGATCCGCAAGGCCGTCGACGAAGTGCTCAAGGGCGCGAAGTAACCTCGCCGGGCCGGTGCGAGGAGCGCCGGCCCTCCCAGCTTCGATCAGCGGAGATTGGCATGACCACGTCCTTCAGCCTTCCCCTCGTGAAAATGCAGGCGCTCCACAAAAGCTACGGCAACGGGGCAATCCAGGTGCTGAAAGGCATCGACATCGAAATGAAGCCCGGCGAACGCGTCGTCGTCATCGGCCCCAGCGGCGGCGGCAAGAGCACGCTGCTGAGGGTGATGATGGGCCTGGAGCAAATCGACAGCGGGTCGATCAATTTCGACGGGAAGCCCTATATTTCTTCCGCCGGTGCGGCCAAGAAGACTGAGATCGACACCAATGTCCGCCGCTCGATCGGCATGGTCTTTCAGCATTACACGCTGTTTCCGCATCTGAACGTCACCCAGAATCTGATCCTCGCCCCCTGCAAGGTGCGCGGAGAAGCCAAGACAAAGGCGACGGATCGCGCCCAGGCGCTGCTCGAGCGCTTCGGGCTCGGCGCCAAGTCCAAGGCCTATCCGGCGCAGCTTTCCGGCGGCCAAAAGCAGCGCGTGGCCATTGCCCGCGCATTGATGCTCGACCCGAAGCTGATGCTGTTCGACGAAGTCACCTCGGCTCTCGACCCCGAGCTCGTCAGCGAGGTGGAGCAGGTCATCCTGCAGCTCGCCGCCCAGGACATGCCGATGATGATCGTGACCCATGACATGTGGTTCGCCAAGAACATCGCCTCCCGGGTGATCTTCTGCGCCGGCGGCGTGGTGGTCGAGGACGGGCCTCCCGAACAGGTGCTCGCCGCGCCGCGCGAGGAGCGCACCAAGGAATTCATCGACCGCGTCTTCCACATCAAGCAGTAGGGAGGGCATGCCGTGAACTACACGTTCGACTTCAACGCAGTCACCCTTGCTCCGCTTCTTCAGGGCCTGTGGGTTTCACTGCAGCTGACGGCGGCGGCGAATGTCATCGGCATCGTCTTCGGCTTCGCGCTCGCTCTGCTGATCATGAGTCCCTATCGGGTCCTGCGGCTGCCCTTCATGCTGTTCGTCGAATTCTTCCGCTGCACGCCTGCCATCGTCCAGATCGTCTGGATCTTCTACTGCGTGCCGATGCTGTTCGACGTCTTCCTCGATCCGATGACGATGGGCATCATGGCGCTCGGGCTCAATCTCATGGCGTTCAACGCCGAGGCCTACCGCGCCTCGATCCAGGCGGTGCCGCGCGAACAGCTCGATGCCGGCATCGCGCTCGGCCTCAACCCGCTCCAGCGCGTGCTCTACATCATCTTCCCGACGGCCTTCCGCGCCTCGATCCCGGTGCTCCTGACCAACGGCATCGTCATCTTCCAGCAGAGCGCGCTCGTTGCGATCGTGGCGATCCAGGACTTGATGTATCAGGGCAAGACGCTCGCCACCGAGACCTACAGGCCGATCGAGACCTTTACGGTCGTGGCTCTCATCTATTTCGCCGTGTCCTTCCCGATAACCCAGATCGTCGGCCTGCTCGAACGCCGCCGCCAGATCCTCGTCAGCTAGGAGGCCAGGATGATGACGCTCGACTTCTCGATCCTGCTGCGTTTCGAAAATGCGCTTCTGCTCGGCCTCTGGATGACGATCAAGCTGACGGTCATCTGCATCGTGCTCGGATGTTCCCTCGGCTTCCTCGTCGGCCTGGCCAGAACGTCGCGCAACCCAGCGCTTCGCGCGATCTCCGGCATCTATGTCGAATTCTTCCGCGGCACGCCGGTTCTCATCCAGCTTTTCTGGATCTTCTTCTGCCTGCCGCTGCTGCTCGGCGTCGAGCTCTCGAATTTTGCGTCCGGCGTGATCGCGCTGACGCTTTACATGGGCGCGATCACCAGCGAGACCTTCCGGGCAAGCCTCAAGTCGATCGGCCGGGAGCAGCTGGACGCCTGCGTTGCGCTTGGCCTGCCGAACAGGGTCCAGGTCGTCAACGTCGTGCTGCCGCAGGCGGTGCTGCGGGCCATTCCGACGCTCTTGTCGAACTGCGTCAGCCTCTTCAAGGAGAGTGCCCTGGTCTCGGCCGTCGGCATGGCGGACCTGATGTTCGTCGGCCAGAACATCTCCAACAACACGGCCCGTCCCGTCGAAGTGCTGACGGTCGTCGCCCTCATCTACTTCATCATCGCTTTCCCCCTCACGCGGGCCGTTTCCCTCATCGAGGGACGTATCCTCAAGAAGCTCGCAATCTAGAAACAGCCGTTCCCAGGACAGGAGACATCCCATGAAACTTTCCGGCGTCATGCCCGCGCTCATCACTCCCTTCGATGTCAACAATAGGATCGACTTCAAGGCGTTCGAAAGACTTCTGATCCATCTGCGCGAGGCAGGCGTGACCGGCTGGGTTCCGAACGGATCGACCGGAGAATATTTCAGCCAATCCAGGGAAGAGCGCCGTGATGTGCTGCAGTTCGTCAAGGACTTTGCCAGGCCGGGCGAGATTCTGATCGCAGGCACCAATGCGCCCGCCACCCGCGAGGTGATCGAGCAGACGGCGCTGGCGAGAGACATCGGCTATGACACTGTCCTGCTGGCGCCGCCATTCTACACCCGCCCGACACAAGCCGAGCTCATCAAGCACTATGAAGCCGTCCTCGGCGCCGTCGATGTGAACCTCGTCCTCTATTCCTATCCGGCCAAGGATGGTGCCGACATCAGCTTCGAGCTTTTGGATCACTTTGCCGACAATCGGCGCGTCATCGGGATCAAGGAAAGCTCGGGCGTGTTGCAGCGGGCGATCGAAATCGCCAGGCGTTATGAGGGCAAGATTCAGCTCGTCAGCGGTTCCGACGACATCGCGCTCGACTTCATGTTCTGGGGCGCTGCAAGCTGGATCTGCGGGCCGTCGAACTGCATGGCCAAGGCCTGCTGTGATCTCGACCGCACATTCAAGGCAGGCGATCTGAACAAGGCGCGCGAACAGATGAAAACGCTCTACCGGGCGATGAACATCCTCGAAAGCGGTAAGTTCGTGCAGAAGATCAAGTATGGCTGCGAACTTCAGGGCCTGCCGGTCGGGCAGTGCCGTGCGCCGCTCGGCGAGTTGACGGCCGAGGAAAAGGCCGAGTTCCGGGCGGCTATGGAGCCGATCCTCAACTGGTAACGAATAACCGGTCCGGGGCGAGCAAACCGCCTCGGCCCCACCTGAAATTGCGAGGTTCTTCGTGTCATCCATCGTAGTCGTCGGCGCCGGCATCATCGGCGTCACCATCGCTTATGAACTCCAGCGCCGCGGCCTTGCCGTGACGCTCGTCGACCGCGATGCGCCGGGCAAGGGCGCCTCCTACGGCAATATGGCAAGCATCGCCGTCACCGAATTCATGCCGGCTTCGCGTCCGGGCATCTGGGCGCGGATGCCGAAATGGCTGCTCGATCCGGAGGGACCGGTGCGTGTCCGGCCCGGTTACATGCCGAAACTGGTGCCGTGGTTTCTGAGGTTCCTGGCGGCGAGCCGCCCCTCGAAGCTGCGGGAGCTGGAGGCCGCCGGCGCCGTTCTCTGCCGGCGCGTCTGTGAAGACCTCGACGCACTGCTGAAGCAGACCGGCCTGACGCACATGCTGACGGCCGAGGGATGCCTCAGCCTCTATGCCGATGAGGCCGAGTTCAAGGCGGATCGGGAACATATCGAAATCCTGGAGCGCTTTGGCTTCCGGCACGAAATCCTCGGCGGCAACGCCATTCGCGATCTCGAGCCCGCTCTGACGACGAAGATCGGCAAGGCGGTGCTCTTTCCCGACAACCGGTCGATATCCGATCCCTACAAACTCGTCATAGCTCTCTTCGAAAGGTTCGAGGCGTTTGGCGGCAGGATCGTGCGAGGTAACGTCGTCGGCTTCGAGCAGAGCGAGGCCGGTGTCTCCGCCCTTCGCCTGGAGGACGGGCGAAGGGTCGCGGCGGGGAAGGTCGTGCTCGCGGCCGGTGCCTTCACCGCCCGGCTTTCCGCCCTGCTGCGCGAGCATATTCCGCTCGAAACCGAGCGCGGTTACCACACGCAGATCATGGAGCCCGGCATTTCGATGCGCCATTCGATCATCTGGCCGGCGCGCGCCTTCATGGTGACGCCGACCGCGGGCGGCATCCGCGTCGGCGGCACGGTCGAGATGGCCGGCCTCGATGAGCCTGCGGATTATCGGCGCGCGAAGATCCTGGTGAAGCGAGCGCGGGAGGCATTGCCGGAGCTGAAGACCGGAGGAGCGACGGAGTGGATGGGGCATCGCCCGGCGCTGCCCGACACCGTGCCGGTCATGGGGCCGTCCGCCAAGCGCCGCAACGTCTGGTACGCGACGGGCCATGGACATCTCGGCCTCACCTATGCGGCCACAACAGGCCGGCTGATGGCCGATCTCATCACGGGCGTAGAGCCGCCCGTGGCCATGAAACCCTATCGCGTCGACCGCTTCTGAGCGGATCGGCGCAAGGCGAAAGGAAGTGAACATGCGAAGCGAACTTTATATCGACGGACAATGGGTGAAGCCGGTCAAGGGCGGCACCTGCACGGTGACCAATCCGGCGACGGAAGAAGTGATCCAGACGATCGGCGCAGCGACCGCTGAAGATGTTGATCTCGCCGTCAAGGCGGCACGCCGCGCCTTCGACAAGGACGGGTGGCCGAAGCTGACAGGCGCCCAGCGCGCGCGATATCTCCGCGCCATCGCGGACGGCATCCGCGCCCGCCAGGCTGAGATCGCTCGCCTCGAAGTTCTCGACAACGGCAAGCCGTTCCCCGAGGCGGACTGGGACGTTGCCGACGCGGCGGGCTGCTTCGATTTCTATGCGGGCCTTGCCGAACAGCTCGACAACAATCTCGAGGAGAAGATCGCGCTTCCCGATCAGCGGTTCACCTCCAAAGCGGTGCGCGAGCCGCTTGGCGTCGCCGGCGCGATCATTCCCTGGAATTATCCGCTGCTGATGGCTGCCTGGAAGGTTGCCCCGGCGCTCGCCGCCGGCTGCACCGTCGTGCTGAAGCCTGCCGAACTGACATCGCTGACGGCGCTCGAACTTGCGGCGATTGCCGACGAAGCTGGGCTCCCACCCGGCGTGCTCAACATTCTGACGGGCGCCGGATCGGTCGCCGGGCAGGCAATCATAGATCATAAAGAAGTCGACAAGCTCGCCTTTACCGGCTCCGGACCGGTCGGCTCTAAAATCATGGCTGCCGCCGCTCGCGACATCAAGCGTGTCAGCCTGGAACTCGGCGGCAAGTCGCCCTTCGTCGTCTTCGAGGACGCCGATGTCGACGCGGCGGTCGAATGGATCATGTTCGGCATCTTCTGGAACCAGGGCCAAGTCTGCTCGGCGACGTCAAGGGTCCTCGTGCAGGACAGCATCTACGAACGGCTGCTTGCGCGCCTTGTCGAGGAAACGAAAAAGATCAAGATCGGCAACGGTCTGGACGAGGGCGTGCTCCTCGGGCCGCTGGTTTCAAAACGTCAGCATGAGCAGGTCGTTGCAGCAATCGAAGCGGCAAGGCAGGCAGGTGCCACAATTGCTTGCGGCGGAGCGCGCCCTGAAGGGTTCGTGAAGGGCTATTACCTCCAGCCGACCATTCTGACTGACGTTCCGCTCGACAGCGCCGCCTGGGTGGAGGAGATTTTTGGGCCTGTCGTCTGCATCCGACCGTTCAAGACCGAAGAGGAGGCGATCGAGCTCGCCAATGATTCCCGCTTCGGCCTTGCTGCCGCCGTCATGTCGAAGGATGACGTCAAGGCCGAGCGCGTTGCGGCCGCCTTCCGCGCCGGCATCGTCTGGATCAACTGCTCGCAGCCGACTTTCACCGAAGCGCCCTGGGGCGGCTACAAGGAATCCGGTATCGGCCGCGAACTCGGCCGCTGGGGCCTCGACAATTATCTCGAGACGAAGCAGATCACCCGCTTCGTCGGCGAAGATCCGTGGGGCTGGTACATCAAACCGGAGGTGGCCGAATGAATTGGGACCGCAGCCTCGAACTGCTACAGGTCCACTGCCAAGGCGAGATCGGCAAGGTCATCCTGTCAGGAGCGCCTGAGATACCCGGCGCGACCATGCTCGACAAGATGAACCACATTAACAGGGTCGACGACAGCCTGCGCCGCTTCGTGACCTTCGAGCCGCGCGCCAATGTCGCCATGTCGGTGAACCTGCTGGTGGTGCCGACGCGCGTCGATGCCGATGCCGGCTTCATCGTCCTTCAGGCCGACCGCGCTCATCCGATGTCCGGCAGCAACTGCATCTGCGTCGTCACCGCGCTTCTCGAAAGCGGCCGGGTGGCGATGTCGGAGCCGGAAACGTTGGTGCGTCTCGACACACCCGCCGGCCTCATCGTCGCGCGCGCCGCCTGTCGCGATGGGCGCTGCCTGTCCGTCAGCCTCGACAACGTGCCGAGTTTTGCCGAAGTGCTGGACCGGGAGGTGGAGACGCCGAAATGGGGGCGCATCAAGATCGACGTCGCCTTCGGTGGCGTCTATTATGCGCTCGTCGACATCGATCAGCTCGGCCTCGACATAACGCCGGCCAATGCCCGGCAGCTGGCGGAAGCCGGGATCGAGCTCAAGTCGCTGCTCGCAGGTCAGGTTTCGGTTGCCCATCCGGTGCTGAGCGGCGTCGATGAGATCGCTTACGTGATGTTCCGCAGTCGCGAAGCCGATGGCGCGGTAAGGACCTGCACGACGCTGCAGCCCGGCCGCGTCGACCGCTCGCCCTGCGGAACCGGCAGTTCGGCAAATCTTGCGACGCTCTACGCCCGCGGCGAGGTCGCGGTCGGCGACCGCAGGACGTCGCGATCGATCATCGGCGGCGAGTTTCTCGCCGAGGCGATCGGCGAGGCCGAGGTCGGCGGTCGCCGCGCCGTGCTGCCGAGAATATCAGGCCGGGCCTTCGTCTATGGCCGTGAACAGCTTCGCATCTCCGACGACGACCCCTTCGCCTCGGGATTCGCCCTGTCCGACACCTGGGGTCCCCAGGTCGGTTTACTCGGTTAGGAGCCGGCATGTCTCATGCTCAACCACTCGCCGGCCAAACAGTGCTCGTGACGGGCTCATCGGGCGGGATCGGCGCCTCCATCGCCGAGCGCCTGTCTGCCGAAGGGGCACGGCCGATCATCCATTACGGGCGCGATGGCCGAGGGGCGGAAGCCCTGTTGGGCAAGCTCGGTGGGAACGGCTTGATCGTTCAGGCCGACCTTTCCAGTCCCGACGGCGCCTTCACGCTATGGCGCGATGCGCTCGCGGCGGCGGGGCGCATTGATGCCGTTGCCAACAATGCCGGCATCCGCACAGAAATTTCGGTTGACGCCGATCCCGCCGATTGGCGGGCCGCCTGGCAGAAGGAGTTTCAGGTGAATTTCTTCGCCGCGGCCGATCTCTGCAAGGAAGCCCTCGTGCATTTCCGGCAGAATGGCGGCGGGCGGATTATCAACATGGCCAGCCGAGCCGGCCAGCGCGGTTATACCGCCGACGCCATGCCCTATGGCGCGACCAAGGCGGCGCTAATCAATCTGACCAAGTCGATCGCGAGGAGCTTCGGGCGCGACGGCGTCATCGCCGTCGCCATCGCGCCAGGATGGGTGCGCACTGACATGGCCGAGGATTTCGTGGCCAAGTACGGAAAGGAAGCGGCGGTCGGTGACATCCCGATCGGCGAAATGGCCGAGACGGAGGAGATCGCCGAGCTGGTGGCCTTCCTGCTTCGCCCGTCGCAGGCCTCGGTCAACGGGGCGACATTCGACGTCAATGGCGGCAGCTACATTAGATAGGAGATCTGGTATGAAAAGATTCCATGGCAAGGTCGCGGTCGTCACGGGCGGAGGCGGGGGCATAGGCTCGGCCATATCGAGAAGGCTCGCCGATGAGGGCGCCTTGGTGGTGGTGACGGATGCCAACGCGCAAGCAGCGGCCGAAGTCGCCTCGCTGATCGAGGACGCAGGCGGATCGGCGGCCGCCATCTTGGCCGACATCTCCCGGAAGTCCGACTGCTTCGAGCTGATCGAGAAGACCTTTGCGATCAAGGGACGGCTTGATGTGCTGGTCAACAATGCCGGCATCAACCGGCGCGGAAACCTGCTGTCGCTCTCGGACGAGGATTGGCAGGCGAGCTTCGCCGTCAATCTCGATTCGATGTTCCATCTCTGCCGGGCGGCGTTGCCGCATATGATTGAGGCAGGCGGCGGCGCGATCGTCAACACGGCCTCGCAATGGGGTCTCTATCCCGCGCCGAACCATATCGCCTACAATACGACGAAGGCGGCCGTCGCCGCCTTCACTCAGAACCTCGCCCGCGACTATGCGCCCGACAAGATCCGCGTCAATGCCGTCTGCCCCGGCGAAATCCACACGCCGATGCTGGAGGCCGGCGTCAAGCGCTCCGGCCGGACGATTGCCGATCTCGACATGCTCGTCCCCTTCGGCCGCATCGGCAAGCCGGAGGAGGTGGCCGCACTCGTCGCCTTTCTGGCATCGGATGAAGCGGCATTTATGTGCGGATCGCTCGTGGAAATCACCGGCGCACAAGCGGTGGCATAAAATCGGGCGGCCTTGAGGAAAGAGATCGTCTACGATATCCCAAGCAGAATCTCCGTCTCGGAAACAAGGAGCTGGGAAATGCCTTTCAGTACCGAACAGGTGACCGATCTCGGGAAGGCGCCCACGGCCTCGGATGTGATCCTGAAATTCCTCCGCGATTCGATCGCGGATGGCTCGCTTAATGAAGGCGAACCGATCCGGCAGGACGATGTCGCCCGGCTGTTCAATGTCAGCAAGATCCCCGTCCGCGAGGCGCTCAAACGGCTCGAAGCCGAAGGCCTGGTAGAGTTCCATCGCAACAAGGGCGCGGTCGTCACCAGCCTTTCCGAACCCGAGATTGCTCAAATCTTCGAGGTGCGCGCGATCCTGGAAACGAATGCCATCAAGCTCTCGGTTCCACACATGACGCAGGAGACTTTCAGCGAGGCGCTTGCCTATTGCGATGCTTTCGCTGGGGAAACCGACGTCGCCCGCTGGTCGGAACTGAACTGGCGGTTTCATAGCCGCCTTTACGAGGATGCTCGCCGGCCCTTCCTCGTCAGCACGATCCGTTCGGTGAACGACCGGCTGGAACGATATCTCCGGGTGCAATTGACCCTATCGCACGGCCAGCAGACGGCGGACCGCGAACATCGGCAAATCGTCGAAGCCTGCCGGGAGCGGGATGAGGACAAGGCAGCAGAGCTGGTCTATGGTCACATCATGAGCGCGTGCCAATCGCTGCTCGAACATCTGCCCGGGAAAAGGTCCGTTTAGCCGTCAGCCTCCGCTATCTTCGTGATGGCTTCAAACACGGCGCGGGATATTTTCAGCCCTTCCGATGCAGGCCTCGGATATTCGATGCCGCTGACGCCGGGTACGAAGACGCCGTGGCGTTGCAGGCGGTCGGCCTGCTGGTGCGCGCGTTCGACAAGGCCGTCGTGACCCGGCATTATCGCGACAATCGTCAACCCGACAGCGGGGCTGGCGCTCCCCGATCGGAAAGACGGCGTATCCAATGACCAGGGGCCGCCGGACAGGCCAGCCGACAGCATTTCCACCATCAGCGCCACATTGGCGCCCTTGCGCCCGCCGAAGGGAAGGAGGGCTCCGCCGAGCGCCCTTGCGGCATCTTGGGTTTCCTGTCCCGCTTCATCGACGGCCCATCCCGCCGGGATGCTGCGTCCCTCGGCCGCCGCCGCGACGACGTTGACATAGGCGGTCGCACTCGACGCCTGGTCGATGAGGAGCGGCGGCGATCCTTCGCCGAGCGGAAAGCCGAAGGCCATCGGGTTGGTGCTGTAGACGGCCGGGCCGCCCGCTTTGGCGACCACCATGGCATTGGCATTGGTCGCGGCGATGCCGACGATCCCTTCGCCGGCAAGACGGCGAACGTAATAGCCGAGTTCTCCCGTGGTATAGCTGTTCGTTTGCGTGAAGACCGCGGCCCCGAGCGAACGCACCGCTTCGACCAGATCCTCGAAGGCAAGATCGAAACCGAGCTGTGCTATCCCCCGATCGGCGTCCGCGGCGAAGAAGGCGGGATAAGGACGCTCGCAGGTAGGAGCGGGATCGCGATTGATGCGGCCCTCACGGAAGCTGTCGAGGTAATCGACGAAATGCGGGAACCCGACGGCCGGAGGTCCATAAAGCGCGGCGGACAAGGTGGCGTCCACGAGGGAACGGGCGGTGGCTTGGCTGGCGCCTGCCGCGAGGCAAGCGCGCATCGCCAAGCTCTCGGCTTCCGCCAGATCGAATACGACCTCATCCGACATTTTGTATCTTCTCCTGTGTCTCTCCTGGCCAAGCGGCCGTTCTGAGGCTTCTTTAGCAAACGTGGTGGCGCGCTGACAGACAAAATGTACAGCTATGTCTATTTTTCGCCTTTCCCGGTTGACGGGCCTGTGTTTTCAGATATCGTATACGATATTACAAAGCAATACCGTATCCGGCGCGTTACAGAAAAAGCGGAAGGCCAGGCATTGCTCCCATGAAAACGAACACGCAACTCACCAGAGGAGGAAGCAGAAATGGGATTCAAGAGAACGATTCATGCGGTCGAAACCCACGCCGGCACGCCGATGCGCGTGATAACGGGAGGCGTTCCGCACATTCCCGGAAACTCCGTCTATGAGAAGATGAAATGGCTGGAGAGCAATGACGATCAGCTGCGCAAGCTAATGCTGCGCGAACCGCGCGGCTATCCTGCCCATTGCTGCAACATCATCGTGCCACCCTCTCATCCCGAAGCCGATGCCGGCTATGTGATCATGGAGCAGGTCGAATATCCGATGATGTCCGGCGGCAACACCATCTCCGTGGTGACGGTCCTCTTGGAAATGGGCATGCTTTCGATGAAGGAGCCCGCCACCGAACTGGTCCTCGAGGCGCCTGCCGGCCTTATTCGCATCAAGGCCGAATGCAAGGACGGCAAGGTCAAAAGCGTGACCTTCAAGAACGTGCCGGCATTCGCCGCCCATCTCGATGCCGTCATCGACGTGCCGCATCTTGGAAAGGTCACCGTCGATGTCGGCTGGGGCGGCATGTTCTATGTCATCGCCGATGTCAGGCAGTTCAAGGGCCTTGAACTGATCCCGGCACATGCAGGGCTGTCCGGGGAAAGTTCTGGGTGAATCGAAATGCCGCAGGCGCATGCCCCGTCAGACGGAGGTTTTCCGTCTATTTTCTGGTTGTCGA
>NZ_JACIFV010000020.1 GCF_014197535.1 Rhizobium aethiopicum | reverse complement strand
GAACCGATCTGGACGGAATTCCTGCGCAGGCTAACGCGCCGCGGTCTACGCGGGGTGAAGTTGGTTGTCTCTGATGCACATGAGGGCATCAAGGCTGCCGTTTCCAAGGTTCTCAATGCCACTTGGCAAAGGTGCCGGGTTCACTTCATGAGGAACGTGCTCGCGCATGCTGGAAAGAGCGGCAGGCGGGTCGTATCCGCCTTCATCGCGACGGCCTTTGCCCAGGAGACCCCGGAGGCAGCAAGCCGCACAATGGCGCAGTGTCGCCGATCAAATCAGGCCGAAAGTGCCGAAGCTTGCCACCATCATGGACGACGCTGAAGAGGACGTGCTCGCCTACATGACCTTCCCGAAAGAGCACCGGGCAAAGCTGCACTCGACGAATCCAATTGAGCGTCTCAACGGCGAAATCAAGCGACGCACCGAGGTCGTCGGCATCTTTCCGAACGACGAAGCCATCGTCCGTCTCGTCGGCGCACTGCTGCTCGAACAGAATGACGAATGGGCCGTTCAACGCGCCAAGTATATGACGCTTGAGACCATGGCCCAAATGAGATGAGCCCCAAATCAGCCTGCCCCGCTGTGGCACGCTGATATCCCCTTCCGACCCATGTCGGGAAAGCACGGCCATCAGCCGCGACCTACACCACCTCCCGGGACACGATCGTATCACCTTGTATTCCGGACTAAACTTATGCCGACAGCGTTGCGATAGAGGGCATTCGGAACCAGCATGCGGCTATTCCGGAAGGTCGGCACTCGCATGACGTCATCTGACCGACATCGTGGGGTTATTCGACAAAAATTGCGAAATGTCCTTGATCCAGTTTCCGCTGTTAGATCTAGTTGTCGCCGGCAGTCCTTCTCCTTCTCTATCATATTTGCTGGAGCGTGCCGCAAGTCCGACAAGAGCTGCGCCTAGGCCAACAGCTCTGTGCTGTCATTGACGGGTTAGGAACACGTCAATGATCAACGAGGCTGGAGCCTTATACCCGGTGTTCCTGCCTCAAATGTAAGGGCATGACGAGTGCCGCCCTTTCCTTCACTTGACCAGGTGGTTTCCGATCGAGGAGCCGCCATCGACCGTCAGAATGCTACCGGTCGCGAACCTCGAACGATCGGACGCAAGAAAAAGCATTGCTTCAGCAATCTCTTCAGCTGTCCCCATCCGATCCATGACGGCACGGGCGTTGAAATCGCTGCGAAGCTTCGCGGGGTCCTTCGCTTCGGCGAAGATTTTCGTGAAGTAAGGAGAGTCGATTGTCCCTGGAGCGACCGCGTTGACACGAATTCCCTCTTTCGCATGATCCATGGCCATCGCGCGCGTCAGCGAAGATATTGCTCCTTTCGATGCTACGTAGGCAGTCCTGTCCGCGATTGCTGAGGTTGCGGTGTAGGAAGTCGTATTGATGATCGAACCTCCGCCGTTCCGTCGCATAACAGGAATGACGTACTTTGAGCAAAGGAAGATCCCTTTGACGTTTACGGACATAATCCGGTCCCAAGTTTCTTCAGGAATGGTCACCACATTCCCCGTCGTTCCGAACCCGGCATTATTGACGAGCACGTCGACCCGGCCCCACTTTGCGGTCGTCTTCTCAACCATGCTTTCCGCGTCCTTGGCGGACGAGACGTCGACGCGAACACCGAAAGCCTTCGAGCCGATCTCGTTCGCCACACGAACCGCGGCGTCTTCATTGACATCAGCAACAACCACATAGGCGCCGTTCTTTGCGAAAAGCTCGGCTGTCGCACGACCAATGCCGCTGCCGCCCCCTGTGACGATACAAACTCTTTGATTCAAATCCATCGACCATCTCCTCATTTTTGGGTGCCTTAGAAGACATTTTAGCAGACAATCTGTCAATTGTGAAAATCCAGTTGACAGATTGTCTGCTGATCTGTTTATCTAGGCTCGATCGAATTTGGCCGTGGGAGGACAATATGGCCGATACCAGCACTGAGGCGCAGTTGGCTTTTAAGGCAGCTATGCGTCGGTTCACATCAACCATCTGCTTGATCACGACCGAACTCAACGGGGTCCGTCATGGCATGGCCGCCACCGCGGTCCAGTCGGTTACCGCGGACCCACCAACTGTTCTTGTCTGCATCAACCAATCGGCTTCGGTGAATCAGCCTTTGAAGATCTCCGGGAAGTTCGCCGTGAACATGCTGCATCTTTCACATGCCGATCTTGTGCCGCTGTTCAGTGGGCAATTGAAGGGTGAAGAGCGCTTTCATTACGGCGAGTGGCTGTCTCTCGACGGCATGCCGGTCCTGTCCGATGCGCAGGCGGCGTTTGTCTGCAAGCTAAAAGATGTCGTTCACGTTGGAACGCATGATGTTGTGCTCGGAGAAGTGCTCGAAGCACGGTTCATCGAGTCAATCGCGCCGCTTCTCTACGAAAACGGTCAACTCGTCAGGTCGTCGTCCATCAGTGGATCGGCCGCATAGTAGGTGGCTTTAACCACCAATCACATCACTCATCGAAAGCCCAAGGGCGGCAAGGAGAAAAGCGTGAGCAATATGGCACCCGCAAGAGAAATTCATGGACGTGAAGTCACAGAGCGCTTTGAGCGCGGACTAAAGACCCGGCGCGAAGTCTTGGGGGGGGGCTATGTTGATGCGTCGGTCAGCAAAGCCACCGACTTCAATTGGCCGATGCAAACCCTCGTCACAGAATACTGCTGGGACGCGATTTGGAATCGGCCGGGCCTGGAGCGCAAGCAGCGCAGCATCCTCAATCTCGGGATGATTTCGGCCCTCAATCGTCCGCATGAGCTGAAACTGCATGTTCGCGGAGCAATCAACAACGGTCTTACCAAAGAGGAAATTCGGGAGGTTTTCCTCCAGGTTTCGATTTACTGCGGTGTTCCTGCGGCCATCGACAGCTTCCGCGTGGCAGCGGAAGTTTTCGACGAGATGGGCATCTAGTTATTCAACGCATTTGAGTGGGCTGAGCATCATCCGTTGCCAGCCCGAGGAGGGACTACAGTGACCGCACAAGACGATTTCCGCGCTGCCGGAAACCCAATGTTCAATGATAACAAGCTCAAGCTCGGCGTATTTGGCACGAATTGCTCGAATGCATGCGCGATTACGCTCGCTGAGACAACGTTCGAACCTACCTTCGACCACAACGTCGAGATTGCAAAGAAGCTTGAGGCAGCCGGTTGGGAATGCATGGTGCCGATTGCACGCTGGCGTGGTTTTGGCGGTCCTTCAAACTTCAATGGCGTGAACATGGATACGTTCACCTGGGCGGCCGCTCTCGCGGCGGTCACCACGAAGCTCCAGTTCTTCTCAACGACTCACATTCCGACGCTAAACCCGATTGTTGCAACCAAGATGGCGACAACAATCGATCACATCTCGAAGGGTCGATACGGCCTCAATCTCGTTACCGGCTGGTTCACTCCCGAAATGGAAATGTTCGGAGTTCCTATGATGGAGCACGACACCCGCTATGAATACGCCACTGAATGGATGGATATCGTCGAGACGCTCTGGAAACGCAATGGCGTTACCTTCGAAGGCGAGTTCCTCAAAGTCAAAGACGCCTTCAGTGAACCCAAACCCTACAACAAGGCGGGTCGCCCGCTCCTGATCTGCGCCGGCGCCTCGGGCAAGGGACTGCATTTCACCGCCAAGTTCTGCGACTTCAACTTCGGCTTCATGCAAGACATGGAATCCGGCGCTGCCTGGGTCAAAAAGGTGAAGGACCTGGCGCGTACTGAATATAACCGTGATCTTGGCACATTCACAGCTTGCCCCGTTATCGTTCGCGAAACGGAGAAGGAAGCAAAGGAATACTACGACTACTACGTCAACCAGAAGGGTGACTGGGAGGCATGCGAGAACATCTGTGAAGTTCTGCAGGTGCAATCTCAAAACCATTCTGCCGAAATGTATCAAAAATTCAAGGAACGCTTCGTCGCTGGCTGGGGTGGATACCCGATCGTCGGCAATCCAGAACAAGTCGCCGACAAGCTCGTGGATCTCAGCAATACAGGCGTCAACGGCGCCTTGCTGACAATGGTCGATTACAACGAGGAACTTCCCTTCTTTAACGACCGTGTCATGCCGCTGCTCAAGCAAGCCGGTCTGCGCAACTGAACCAGTCCTCGGGACGGCGATTGCCGTCCCGACACGAACTCTGCCAGATTCTGGCAGGATTTTCGCGGCTGGCGGCCAAAGGGGCCGGCGGTTGAGCGGAACCACAAGGGGAGGAGGCCCTGAATGCTGAAGAAAATCGTTGCAGCGCTTTTTACGCTGTCGAGCCTTTATCACATGAACGGCGTGGCGAAGGCTGACGGCCTCGATTCGTTGCCGCCGGACCAAAAGGCGCTTTACGAGAATATCGATCCCGCCATTCCGCTCGGGGGGACGGTGTACAAAGATTTTGTTCCAAAACGTCCACCGCCGTGGAAAATTGGTTATGCATCCACATATGCCGGTAATACCTGGCGCGCGAACATCCTGGACGAATTCACCAACGTATTGCTTCCGAGATATAAGGAAGCAGGCCTAGTCTCCGATCTAATCGTCACGCAGTCTGACCTCAAAGACGCTGTCCAAATCCAGCAGATGCGGCAGATGGTTGACGACGGTGTTGATGCGATCGTCATTTGCTGCTCGAACATTACCGCACTTAACAAGACCATAGAGTATGCTCATTCGAAAGGCGTGCCAGTCTTCTCAGTCTCGGGCTATGTCACATCACCCTACGCAATCAATGCCACAGAGAATAACACCGACGGTGGCTACAAGGCTGCTGAATGGCTTGCCAAGGAAATCGGTGAAAAAGGCAACGTCCTGATGGTATCGGGCATCCCCGGTTTCGCATCATCGGACAGCTTCGACATCGGCGCGAAGAACGCGTTCGATAAATTCCCCGGTATCAAAATTGTAGGCACGATAGCTGGCAAATGGACCGACCAGGTCGCCCAGGTTGAGGTTCAGAAGTTTCTTGCCACCAATCTTGCTGAGGTTAATGGCATTCTCGTTCAGTCCGCTTCAGAAAACGGTGTCGTGAACGCAGTACAGCAATCCGGCCGCGACATGATGCCTATCGTGCTCGGGGGTGAGGCTTCGGCAGCCTGCTACTGGCGTAAGAACCCTGATTTCATAAGCAAGAGCTTCCATTTCTGGCCGCCGCGGTCTGATGCCCGCCTTGTGTGGGACGTCATGATGCGAACGCTTGAAGGCCAGGGACCAAAGATCCAGTCGATTCTTCGTCCTGCGCTTCCTTACACCATTGATGACGTGAAGGAAGTGCTGAAGGAAGATTGCGATCCCAATTCCACGGATTGGATCGAGCCGAAGAACAACGGCTGGTGGCCTGCAGACGTCGCTGCAAACTACTTCGAACGTCCTGAAGATCCGTTAGCTTGGCGGCCGAAGAAGTAATGAATGTTCTCCGGAAGGAGACCTCCCAGCCTCCCGCGTCGGTTTCTATAATCGGCGCGGGAGGTATCTGCGATTTGATTGGAAATAGTGTGCTGGACTTTCACAGAATTCAACGTTTGCCGCCTTATGTTTTCGAACAGGTCAACCGTTTGAAAGCAAGCGCGCGAGCGGGCGGCGCCGATATCATTGATCTCGGCATGGGAAACCCCGACCTTCCCACTCCTCAGTCGATCGTCGACAAGCTGTGCGAGGTCGTGCAGGATCCGCGCACCCACCGCTATTCCTCCTCCAAGGGCATTCCGGGGCTGCGCCGTGCCCAGGCCGCCTATTATGCCCGCCGTTTCGGTGTCAAGCTCAACCCGGATACCCAGGTGGTCGCCACCTTGGGCTCCAAGGAAGGCTTCGCCAACATGGCGCAGGCGATCACCGCGCCCGGCGACGTGATCCTCTGCCCGAACCCGACCTATCCGATCCACGCCTTCGGCTTCCTGATGGCCGGCGGCGTGATCCGCTCGATGTCGGTTGAGCCGGATGAGAGCTTTTTCCCGCCGCTGGAGCGGGCGGTCCGGCATTCGATCCCGAAGCCGTTGGCGCTGATCCTCAACTATCCGTCGAACCCGACGGCCCTCGTCGCGACGCTCGATTTCTATAAGGACGTCGTCGCCTTCGCCAAGAAGCATGACATCATCGTGCTTTCCGACCTTGCCTATTCCGAGATCTACTTCGACGGCGCTCCGCCGCCATCGGTTCTCGAAGTGCCGGGTGCAATGGATGTGACCGTCGAATTCACCTCGATGTCGAAGACCTTTTCCATGCCCGGCTGGCGCATGGGCTTTGCCGTCGGCAACGAGCGGCTGATCGCGGCGCTCACCCGCGTCAAGTCCTATCTCGACTACGGCGCCTTCACGCCGATCCAGGTGGCCGCGACCCATGCGCTGAACGGCGACGGTTCCGACATTGCGGAGGTTCGCAACGTCTACAAGCGTCGCCGCGACGTCATGGTCGAAAGCTTCGGGAAGGCCGGCTTCGACGTGCCGCCGCCGGCTGCCACCATGTTCGCCTGGGCAAAGATCCCGGAAAAGTTCCGTCATCTCGGTTCGCTGGAGTTTTCCAAGCTGCTGGTCGAGAAGGCCGACGTCGCCGTTGCACCGGGTATCGGCTTCGGCGAAATGGGCGACGACTACGTCCGTCTGGCGCTCGTCGAGAACGAACACCGCATCCGCCAGGCTGCGCGCAACATCAAACGCTGGCTTAGCGGCGACGAGAAATTTGAAATCAACGTAATGAATCAGTGAAAGGATACCCGATGCCAATCTTCGGATCATGCCAATGCAAAGCGGTAACGTACCAGGTTCAGGAAATTGATGGACCCATGTGGAATTGCTTCTGTCAAACATGCCGGAAGTCACACGCCGCTGATCACAATACCGCTGCGAAGGTGAAAAGCGAGCACTTCAAGATCCTTACAGGCCAAGATACGCTTCATAGCTTCGAATCGACGCCTGGAAAGCTGCGGTGGTTTTGTTCGGTATGTGGCTCGCACGTTTATGCGGAGCGGCCGGCCAGCCCGGAGCTCAAAGTCGTTAGAGCCGGCACGTTCGATACCGATCCTGGAAGTGTGCCGATGTCAAACGTATGGGTATCGCATGCGGAACCTTGGCTCGCCCATGATCCATCGAAGGCAAGCTCACCAGAGTTCCCGTAAGTGACCGGGATACTACCTGTCGTAACTGAGGTGGAGCCACGGCGACCGTATATCAAGCGGCAACGCCTCATTCCGTGTCCAGGAGGTTCTAACGCAAACGTGCTGGGTCGGTAAAAGCGGCAGGGATTGCAGACAGTAGGTGCGCTTGCACGGCGAGCCCACCCATTGAGAGAATAAAGTCGTACGAGACAGAAGACTTCTGCGAAGCAATCCAGCCTTCGAGGTTGGGAAATTACGGGTTGTGAGGGCTCAGGACACCGCAGGACTATTTTTGCCCCCACGGGTCCTCAACGACCTCCATTGCGGTGTGAGTGAAAATTGTAAGATTGTCTTATGCGAGAATGTTGGGAGTCCTGTGACATGAAAGTTGTTGTAATAACGGGGAATTTATCGCGCCCCTCGAAAACCCGGGCCGTAGCAGACTTCATGGTGGATCGGGTGCGCGCGTCCGGCAACGAAGCAAGCTGCTGGGACCTTGTCGACCTTCATCCGCACCTTGGGGCAACAGTGTTGCCCTCCAGCGCCGCTGAGATTGTTAAAGCGGCACTCAACGATATTTTGGCTAGTGACGTGCTAGTTGTTGGTAGTCCGGTCTACAAAGCATCTTACACTGGGTTGCTGAAGCATTTATTCGACCTTGTCGACATGAAAGCGCTTAAGGGCCGCTATGTGATCCCTTTTGCAACCGGTAAAGCATCGAGTCACAAGCCGCTCGTCGAAGCCTCGATGGAAGCCTTATTCGACTTTTTCGAAGCGCAAATACATAGCCGTTTCATTTTCGCTCTCGATGAAGATTTTCAGAACGATGCTCTTTCTGAGAACCTGCGCGCGCTTGTCGACAGAGAGCTCGATGCCGCGCGTCGCGCCGTCAGCCCATAATAAGGAGGAGGATTCCATGTCTTTTTCGAGCATAGATGAGGCGATCGAGGCGATCGAAGCGGGCGAGATGGTTATCGTGGTCGACGACGAAAACCGGGAGAACGAAGGCGACCTAGTCGTTGCTGCCGAAAAAATAACAGCTGAGCACATCGCTTTCATGATGAAATATGCGAGAGGCCTTATCTGCGTGCCACTTCCAGCCGAACGTCTCGACAAACTCGAGATCCCCCTGATGGTCACACGTAATTCGGACTCACTGCAGACGGCATTTACCGTTTCCGTCGATTGCAAACACGGCACAACGACAGGGATTTCAGCCGAAGATCGAGCAGCAACCGTCAAGTCGCTCATCGATCCGCAGACGCGGCCGGAAGACCTATCGCGACCGGGTCACATTTTTCCTTTGCGTGCAAATCGTCTCGGTGTCCTGGGCCGTCCTGGCCACACCGAAGCTGCCGTGGATCTTGCACGACTTGCCGGCCTGGCGCCGGCTGGCGTAATCTGCGAGATCGCCAATGACGACGGAACCATGTCTCGACTGCCAGATCTCGAGAAGTTCGCAATCGAACATGGCCTGCACATAGTAACGATCGACGCTTTGATTGAGTACTGCAGGAGTCGTGATACGAGGGTAAAGCGTTACGCGCAGTCCTTTATGCCAACGCGGTTTGGGGATTTCAAGGCAATTGCTTATCGCGATAGTTTGACGGGAACGGAACACTTAGCTTTGACACTTGGCGAGTTGTGCGAGAAGGAAGACGTTCTGGTACGGGTGCATTCTGAATGTCTGACAGGTGAGGCGTTCCGGTCCATGCGATGCGACTGCGGTCAACAGCTCGAAATGGCTCTTCGGGCGGTCCAGTTAGCGGGCGCTGGTTGCGTGATCTACATGCGTGGGCAAGAGGGGCGTGGCATTGGCTTAGGAAACAAAATTGCGGCTTACAGCCTGCAGGATCATGGTCGTGATACTCTTGAGGCAAATCGGGAACTCGGCTTCGCATCTGATTCCCGCGAATATAACGCAGCGGCGGATATCATCCGCGACCTCGGTATCGGCAGCGTTCGGCTTCTGACCAACAATCCTACAAAAATAGAGGCGCTGCGAACGTCAGGCGTCATCGTGTCGTCTCGCCAGAGTCTGATCGCCGCATCTAGCGCGTCCAACATCACTTATTTTAAGACAAAGCGCGATCGGTTTGGCCACCTGTTGGACCAGGACACGTCAGCTGAACACGTCGGCCGGAGCAACGTCTTTTCAGTGTTTGGCGCGCAGGTGTTCTCTGGACCCCTTGGATAACGGAGCCGCCCCGCCACTTACCTGCCGGTGATTGTAGGGGGCCGCCTTTGACCGGCAGAGTCCTAGAGCTTTTGCGTGGGCCCTGCCAGCACATCATTCGTGCAGGCCTATCGGAGTGATGTGGCCCGCGATTGCATCGAAAGCAGCGTTCGACCATATCTCGTCTTGAGCACGGCTGTTCCGACGGATCGCATTTAATCGCGGTCCGTCTTGTCTTTCGAAAAGTCTCGCAAAACTAATGCTTCATGCGAAGGATCGGCTTAATGACTTTGCCGCTCTCGGAATCAGCCATCGCCTCGTTGATCTGGTCGAGGTCATAGAACTGAACCAGTTTGTCGAACGGGAAAAGTCCCTGCTGCCAATACTCGATCAACTGCGGGACGAACTCGGACGGAACGCTTTGTCCTTCGACAACGCCGATCAATGTGCGGCCGAAAAGGAAGTTCCCGATATCGATCGTGCCTTCAGTGCCGAGAGCGGACGAGCCAACGAGACCGCATGTTCCCGGCGTACCAAGGCAGTCGACTGCCTGACGGAAAACTCGCGGCGAACTCGTGCATTCCAAGCTGAAATCAACGCCTGCGGGGACGATCTTCCTGATCGCGGCAACGCTGTCCAATTTGCGGGCATTTATCGTGTGCGTCGCCCCGAGTTCGCGCGAAAGTTCCAGCCGTTCATCGTTCAAGTCGATCACGATGATGGTCGCGCATCCGGCGATTTTCGCGGCCATCGTAGCCGCCATTCCAACCGCACCAGCACCGAACACTGCTATTGACGAGCCGGGCTTCGGCTTGAGGCAATTCAGTACCGCGCCAGCACCGGTCTGAAGCCCGCACCCGAGCGGTCCGATCAACTCGAGTGGAACATCCTTTGCAACCTTCACGGCGTTTCGTTCGCTGGCGATGGCGTAGGTTGCAAAAGACGACTGCTCGAAGAAGCAGCCACTAATCTGTTTCCCGTGAGAATCATGGATCGGGCAGGTGCCATCCGGACGAGTGCCGCGGAAATTGCGACCGAAGAAGTCCTCGCAGTAGAAAGGTGTACCGGAAAGGCACTTTTCGCACTTGCCGCAATAGGCGTAGCTCAAAGCAACGTGATCACCGGGCACAAGATCTTTAACTGCGCTCCCGACGGCCTCGACGACGCCAGAGCCTTCGTGTCCCAACACAACAGGTTGAGGTACGTCATATCCCTGGTCCCTGACCACCAGGTCGGTATGACATACCCCCGATGCGACGATGCGGACCAAAATCTCGTCTGCACGAGGTTCCTCAATCCCTATGCACTCCAAGATCAAGGGCTTCGCCTTTTCGCGCGAGACCGCCGCATATGCCTGCTTCATGTAACTGTTCCTCCAAGGCTCACAACGCAATTCGCGCGAACGTACTCATCGTCAGACAATCAGTCAATAATTACTCTATTAAATTAGATCAGTTCAACCGGAGCAGGGCTGCATTTTTGCAAAGTCACGAGTGAACGCTGATTTGAAGTGATCAAAGGGTTCCGATGCATGTTCGAAAGGGAGCATGCGTTTTGTCCCGCTTTGGGCTGAAAGATCGGCAGACGAAAATTTAGTAGCAACGTGTGAGGCGAGCCGGATGGCGTCGCTTGCCGACGTCGAGCCGGTTCTGAAGGCTATCGACAGCTTCGAGACACCGGTATTGCCAAGTTCAACCGACTACAAACGATGCTACTGCCAGCCAGGCTTAACAGACAGTACCAACCAGGACGTTAGTCTTCTCGATGATCGAGAGGTCCGACGCAATCCGGTATACAGTTGGCGCGGCGGTCGGTGACTCAATAGCGAGCGTATCCTGGATCGTGAGGCGTTCGATGCCCTGCTTTAGTGACCTGATCGTATTCCCGTGGGCCACCACAAGAACCGATTTCCCTCTCAACAAGGGGGGGAACACTTCGCTTATCAAAAAGGGCAGAACCCTCGCGCTTATGTCCCGTATGCTTTCTCCCCCAGGTGGTGGAGTGCTGTACGAGCGGCGCCAAACCTGGACAACATCCTGGCCCCACCGCTCACGTGCCACGTTCTTGTTGATGCCGGTGAGCTGTCCGTAGTCGCGTTCGTTCAACTCGGTTCTCCTGATTGGCTCCAGCAGATCGCCGTTGGTTTCGTTCAAAATCGCTCTGCAAGTGTCGACTGTGCGCAAGAGGGCAGAACTAAACGCAATATCGAACGAGATGCCGAGGTTCGCGAGCAGTGAGCCGGCTCGCCTGCTCTCAGACCAGCCCTCCTGTGTGAGCGGCACGTCGCTCGTACCCGTGAACTCCCCGCGCGCGTTCCCTTCGCTTTGGCCATGCCGGACAATCACCAGAGTGGACATTCATAACCCTCCCATCGATTTAGCGAACACGAATATTGTCGCACTATCGGACAATCCGTCAAGTGCGACTATGTGCAAGTGAAAACAAAACGATGTCGAAAAAACAAACGTCGAAGTTTATATTTATTGACAGATTGTCTGATAGCTCATACCAATGCACTCCGCCGTATTGAGGAGAGTCCGGCACGGCTTGGGAAGGCAAGGCTCTCGCCTTAACAGACAATGCCGCCCAGAGCGGCCGGAGGAGGAATTTTCATGAAGAGACGTACATTTCTACAAGCGAGCGGGGCAATTGCTGTAGCCGGCACGTTCGGAATGCCGGGGATTCTTCGCGCCGACGACGCGATCAGTCTCCTACCTGACACTTGGCCCTCCGAAGGCGCCAACCCAATTGTCGACGCGGGTAAGTTCAAGAAGTCAGGCCCGTGGAAGATCGGACACAGCCACTACGGCCTCGCTGGTTCAACGCATACCTACCAGACGGCGTTTGAAGCCGAATATGAAATAAAAAAGAACAAGGATCGGATCGCTGATTACCAGTTCCGGAGCGCTGATCTCAATGCCTCCAAACAAGTTGCCGATATCGAGGATCTGATCGCCCAGAAGGTCGATGCGATCATCATCGCACCGCTAACCACCGGTTCCGCCGTCGAGGGCATCAAGAAGGCAAAGGCTGCTGGCATTCCAACCGTAGTCTATCTCGGACGCGTCGACACCGAGGAGTTTACGGTTCAGGTCCAGGGCGACGACTTCTATTTCGGGCGCGTGATGGCTCAGTTCCTCGTCGACAAGCTTGGCAACAAGGGCAAGGTATGGGTTCTGCGTGGCGTCGCCGGGCATCCCATCGATGCAGATCGTTATGCAGGCGCCATGGAAGTCTTCAGCAAGTCTGGACTTCAGATCACGTCGACCCAGCACGGAAGCTGGTCTTATGAGGACTCAAAGAAGATCGCCGAAAGCTTGTATCTCTCCGACCCAGATGTCGCGGGCATCTGGACCGATGGAGCCAACATGTCTCTTGGCGTTTTGGATGCCTTGCAGGAGGCTGGCGCCTCAACGATCCCGCCAATCACGGGCGAAGCACTTAACGGCTGGATGCGTCGTTGGAATGACGAAAAACTTTCCTCGATCGGTCCGATTTGCCCACCCGCTCTGTCTACTGCCGCGCTACGGGCCGCCTTCGCCTTGCTGGATGGGAAGCCGATTCAGCGTAACTGGACGAACCGCCCCAAGCCGATCACCGACGAGACGCTCTCCCAGTTCTATCGCGCAGATCTCACTGATGCGTACTGGGCGCCGACCGAAATGCCGAACGAAAAGCTCCTTGATTATTTCAAGGCTTGATGAACTACGGGCACGATCACTCGTGCCCGTATCCCTGTCGAAGATGGAAATTCCCATGAGCACGCTTGTCGAGATGGTCGGCATCAACAAATCGTTTGGTTTCACGAAAGTCCTTTCGGACGTTCGCTTTTCCCTGGAACGTGGCTCCGTGCACGCTCTGATGGGGGAAAACGGCGCGGGGAAGTCCACCCTGATGCGTATTCTGGCGGGGGTATATCAGCCGGGCGCAGGAAGTGTTCGGCTCCGCGGGGAGGAAGTCAATTTCCGTTCCCCTAAGGAGGCACGGTTGGCGGGAGTGTCGACGGTGTTTCAGGAGTTTACCCTGATCCCCAATCTCACCGTTGCTGAGAACATGTTCCTGGGCCACGAACCTCGTCGCATTGACGGTTCGATCGATAGCGTCGAGGTAGTGAAACGCGCTCGCGCTTTGCTGGCTGACGTATTTCCACAGCTCGACGCAACCGCGATCGTCGAGACACTGACTGTCGCGCAGCAGCAGGCAGTAGAGATCGCGAAGGGACTTACGTCGAACGCGGACGTATTCATCTTCGACGAGCCAACGGCGGCGTTGAACTCGACCGATGTCGCGCATCTTTTCAAGGTTATCCGCGACCTTAAGGCTCAACATAAGGCTGTCGTCTACATCTCTCATCGCATGAATGAAGTCTTCGAACTATGCGACACCATCACCGTCATGAAAGATGGCGCTTGGGTAAGGACTGCAAGAGCGCAGGACTTCAACTTGCAAACGCTGGTAGCGACAATGGTTGGTCGCGAACTTCAGAACTTCTTTCCGCCGCGCTCGCAGGCCACCGGAGCGGCAATGCTGGAGGTTTCGGACTTGCGCCTCGACGACAGCAGCTCGACAGTCACTTTCGTTGTCAGAAAAGGTGAAATCATCGGGCTGGCAGGGCTCGAAGGACAGGGCCAGCGAGAGATAATGCGTGCCATTGTGGGCGTTGAATCGCCAAAGGCCATCGCCGTGTGGCGTGCCGGCCCCGACAACAGCATGCACGTGGTGAATGTAGGGTCAGGGTTCGCTCGCGCGGTCGCATCAGGAATCGGTTTTATCCCTGAGGACAGGAAGCAGGAAGGGCTGTTCCTGCGCCTGCCTATCTACGACAACATCGCGCTGGGAAAACAGCTCAATCGGAATATGGCAAGCGTTGCGTGGCGATCGGTGTCGAGGGTCCGCGAGGTGATCAAGTCGTTACGAGTTGCGGCCGCCGATCCCAATGCGCCCGTAGGTAAACTCTCGGGCGGGAATCAGCAGAAGGTGCTGCTGGGCCGCTGGTTGCTCTCCGGAGTGGACATCCTCGTTATTGAGGAGCCCACGCGCGGCGTCGACGTCGGTGCAAAGGCAGAGATTTACAGATTGCTGCGGGACTTCAGTGATCGTGGCGGTGCGGTCGTGGTTTCGTCGCGCGAGCACGCTGAGCTTATAGGGCTCTGCGACAGCATTTTGGTCGTTCATGACAGGAAGATCGTCGGGCAGATGTCCGCAGAGGGGGCGACCGAGGAAAGAATCCTCGAGACTGCGCTGGGGGCGAGTGCGTCACCGGATCCCCGTGCTGCGGTGCATTGAGGAGGATAACTTATGAATTCATTTGCCAGTCGCCTGAAGCTCCCTTATCGCGCGGGAGCGATCGGGCTTTCCATTGGAACGCTCCTGGTGATGGTTGTCGCCTCGGTAATATTATTGCCGGACTTCATGGATCCGGAGAATTTGTCTAATCTCCTGGCGCAATCGACGGTGCTCGTCATCTCGGCTCTCGGTCAGACGTTCGTCATTCTCACTGGCGGCCTCGACGTGTCGGTTGGGTCCGTCATCAGTCTAACGACGACGATCATGACGCTTGATCTTCCTGAGATAACCCGCGTGCTTATCTGCATCGCGGTGGCGATGGGGTTCGGAGTAGCGAACGGTTACGGTGTCGCGCGCCTCAATGTACATCCAATCATCATGACGCTGACAACAATGGGCATCGGCCAAGGTATCGCGTTGATCATTTTGCCAATCCCAGGCGGGCGCGTGCCGGAGTGGCTTTCCGGCTCGGTAGCCGGATCCATCGGCCCCGTACCTAACTCATTGTTTTGGTTGATCACGGCATCGCTCTTCGCATCCTGGATTCTCTATCGTCGTCCCTTCGGCCTCTACCTCTTCGCTTCCGGCGGCAATGACTTCAACGCACGGATGAACGGTGTTCCCGTCGAGCGCACCATCATCAAAGCGTATGTTCTTTCCGCTCTATTCGCATGCGCTGCGGGGATGTTTCTTGCAGGTCGCCTTGCATCGGGTGATCCTAAGGGCGGCGCTTCATTCGGGATTGAGTCTGTAACGGCTGCAGCATTGGGTGGGGTCCACCTCGCCGGGGGCATCGGAAGCATTGTGGGAACCGTCGTTGGCGCGGCGATCCTCGGGACAGTGAATAATGTGATGAATCTGGCCAACGTCTCTGCATTTCTTCAGTCGGTCGTCAAGGGTGTGTTGCTTCTCGTACTCGTCGTTTCGCAGCGACGCAAAACAATCGGACTTTGAAAGAAATGGACTTCTCGATGACCACATCAGACTCGAAAACTGAAGCACCATCTCGCTCATTGAGGGGTAAGAGCGCCATTTCGTGGATACTCGGGCTACCGCCCGCATACTATGTGCTCGCAATCCTGGTTGCGGTTGCTCCAGCAGTGAGCGCCACGCTCATAAATCCCAACTACTGGTTTGTAATCCTCAAGCAGTCAGCGCCGCTCGGGATCGCGGTGCTCGCCCAGTCGCTTGTCATGCGGGTGCGATCCATCGATCTCTCTGTCAGCGGTATTTTCGCGTTCGCGATTTATCTGGCCAGCTCGGGCCAGCTCAACAACTATCCACCGCTAATGACCGTCCTCATGCCTGTTGTGATTGGGCTAGCTGTGGGGGGTGTAAACGGAATACTCGTAGCATACGTGCGCGCTTCTGCCGTTATCTCCACACTAAGTGTTTCGGCCATTCTGATTGGGATCGTCCAATACATGAGCGCCGGCCGCGCGCCCGGTTCAACGCCAAGCTGGCTTCGAATACTTACGAGCGGCAATATCCACGGCCTTTCCTATTCCGTGGTCCTGTGGATCGTCATCGCCGCCCTGATTTCTATCGCATTTCGCTTTCTCATCGTCGGGCGTTACTTCAGGGCCGTCGGCGACAATCCGAGGGCGGCGGAAACTACAGGAATTCCGTTGGCACGTACGATTTTTGTCTCGCACACGCTCGCGGGCGCCCTGACAGGCATCGCGGCCCTGGTCCAGGTATCCGCGTTGGCGGTCGGCACCATCAAGCCAGGCTTCGACACCTTCATGAATGCTCTCGCCGCCACGATCCTCGGCGGTGTGACGTTCGGCGTCGACCGGGGCGGCGTCGCCGGGCCGTTCGTTGCCGTCGTTGCCTTCAGCTTCCTGTTCGCGATGCTGACCGTCTTCGGCATCCAGGAGCCGGGCAAGCTTATCGTCCAGGGCGTGATCATTGCATTTGCCGCAATCATCTACGGTGCGCGCGCGGGTCGCGTCTAGTCCGTCGGGCCGATCAAGTCATTCCCGTAGCAATTGCGGGAGAACGCAGGAGAATATAATGGTGAAAATCACTGCGGCTGTCGCCGTGAAGCCAAAGAGCCCGCTGGAGTTCCGTGAACTCGAACTGGCTGACCCCGAAGGCAACGAGATCCTGGTTCGCACGGTTGCGAGCGGGATCTGCCACACGGACTTGCTGCTTCGCGACGGTATTTTTGGCCCGCCGGCACCGGTGATCCCGGGGCACGAAGGCGTCGGCGTCGTCGAGGCGGTCGGACCAGAAGTTCAGAGCCTCAAAGTGGGTGATCACGTCGCACTGAGCCAGAGCTCATGCGGATTCTGCGCCGACTGCCGCCGTTCTCACCCAATGAACTGCCAAAATTATACCCAGTACAATCTTACGGGGCTTCGTCCGAATGGTAAGAAGGCATTGCTCTGCGATGAAGTTGGCATTGGCAGCAATTTCGTGGGCCAGTCGTCCTTTGCGACGCATATCCTTGCGACTGAAAACAATGCAGCGCTTTTGCCGAAAACAGACCTCGACCTTACCGACGCTGCGCCACTCGGGTGCGGCATGGCAACGGGTGCAGGAACAGTGATAAACGCGATGAAGCCGGAAATAGGGTCGACGATAGCCGTTTTCGGCGCAGGTGCTGTCGGCATGGCCGCCGTGATGGCCGCCAAAGTTCGTCGGTGCAGCAAGATTATCATCATAGATCTGAATCAGCAGAGGCTAGACATGGCCATGGGGCTTGGTGCCACACATGCGATCAACGGCAAAGATCCCGACGTAGTCAACCAGATCCATGCGCTGACGGGCGGCGGTGCCGACTTCGCGATCGACGCAGTTGGCATCATTCCGGTTATTCTGAACTCGATCAAGTGCACCCGTGCCGGCGGGCACGTTGTCTTGCTCGGCCTCGACGCGCTCGGGAACGACATTCCCATCCCCCTCGATCTAATGGTGTTCAATCGCAAGATCCAGGGTGCGATCCTTGGTGATCAGATTCCACAGCTGTTCATTCCGCAGATGATGGATCTTAATCAGGCTGGGCTTTTCCCCTTCCAAAAATTGATCACCAAGTATCCCTTCGAGAAGATCAACGAAGCGATCGCGGACGCCGAAGCCGGGCGAGTGATCAAGCCGGTCGTCGTTTTCAATTAGGAGCCAGCGCAAATGACATCGAAGAAGTCAGAGGAACAGCACCTTGTCGTTGAATTCAAAACCACGTCCCAAAATCGAAATCGCGTAAAAGAACTCCTTCAAGAATTCATTGGACCCGCCCGCGAAGAGTCTGGTTGTCTCTACTACGACCTCTACCAGCGGTCGGACGATCCGAACACTTTCATCATCTTAGACGGCTGGCAGAATGAGGCGGCTGTCGTTGGCCATGGCGAACATCCTAATGTCAAGCGGGTGCTGGAGCCTCTTCTTCCACTGTTGGTGAGTCCACCGTCGATTAATGTAAATACCCGTATCAGCGACTGATCGGGCGCAATGGCCATTTCTACGAGGCGCGCGCCCCGAGCGCGCAGGTTTGGGGAGACGAAATGGATACGCATCGAGTTGTCGTAGTCGGCGGTGGCTTTGCCGGACTCCAGTTAGCGAAGGACCTCAAGTGTCCCGACACTTCCATAACGATCGTCGACAGGCGCAACCATCACCTCTTTCAACCGCTCCTCTACCAAGTTGCCACGACTGTATTGGCAACCTCGGAGATAGCCTGGCCCATCAGAGCATTGTTCAGAGGACGAAAGGATGTATCGACGCTGCTGGGCGAGGTTGTTGGCGTTGATACCGAGGCACGCGTAGTATCGCTCAAGGATGGGAATGCTATTCCCTATGACACGCTCGTTCTCGCGACAGGTGCAAGGCACGCCTATTTTGGCCGGGACGAGTGGGAGCCGTTTGCGCCCGGGCTAAAGGCACTCGAAGACGCGACGACCATCCGGCGGCGGCTTCTTCTCGCGTTTGAGAAGGCCGAATTGGAGGCTGATCCCGAACGGCGGAAGGCAATGCTCACGTTCAGCATAATCGGAGCAGGCCCGACAGGCGTGGAGATGGCTGGGATTATAGCGCAACTGGCCCAACGAACCCTTGTTGAGGAGTTCCGTAGCATCGACACCAGATCGGCGCGCATCCTTCTCATCGAGGCAGGTCCACGTGTCCTACCCGTGTTCCCGGAAGCACTTTCGAGATATGCCGAGCAGTCGCTAATCAAGATGGGCGTCGAAGTGAGAACAGGCATTCCCGTGACGGCATGCAACGAGAACGGCATCGCGATCGGAGATGAGTTCGTTTCAAGCCGGACCGTCATCTGGGCTGCGGGGGTGCAAGCGTCGAACGCCGCCGCCTGGGTCGGTGCTGAAAAGGACAGGGCGGGTAGGGCGGTCGTGCAGCCAGATCTGACTGTTGGCGGTAAGCCCGAGATTTTTATTATTGGAGATACTGCCTCCGTGAAGGCCGCTGATGGAACACCCGTCCCCGGAGTGGCTCCCGCCGCCAAACAGCAAGGCAAATATGTCGCTTCGGTAATTGAAGCACGACGTCTGGGTACACCCACTCCAAGTGCGTTCAGATATAGGCATCTGGGAAACCTGGCTACCATCGGGCCGAATTCGGCTGTTATCGACTTTGGGAAGATCCGGCTCAAGGGCGGAATTGCATGGTGGATTTGGGGGCTTGCCCATATCTACTTCCTGATAGGTACGAGGAGCAGATTGGCAGTGGGACTAAGCTGGCTATGGATCTTTGTTTCCGGCCATCACTCCGCACGTTTGATCACGCAAAAAGAAACCTTAAAGGATGAGGTTTAGTCGCTAGCGCGAGCACGCCCGAGTCTGCTGGGCCGTGAATGGAGACCATCAAAGGCCAGACATTTGGGAATCGGTTGCAAAGCGATGGTTGGCAGCAGGTAACAATTCTGTCGGAGTTCCATATATAACAATGATTGATCTTCGCACTATCAACTTAGGCGACTTCGACTGCGTCGAATTCACGGCGAGGACTGGCCGCGACAAGTCAATTGCCCTGTCCGCCTGTCGTTAGCGATAGGCGGGCCTCATGCTTGAATACCGTTTCGGGAAGGAAGTGATGATGTGGAGAGTTGAGAGTGTCCCCCTCTAAGATTGACCATTTCTCGCTCAAAGGTACCTGCAGCGAGGAACTCGCGGCAGCGCTTTCGAGGCTTTCCCCGCAATCTGAAGCGCATGTACATGGCGATAAGACGATCGCCTACGATGTACATGCGATTACCAATGGTCCGATTGCAGTTATTGCCGCGCACTACGAGGGCGACCTAACCGTCCAGCACCGGGGACCGGCGGAGGCAAACATCATCATGCTTCCACTACATGGGCGATCGGTCGTTACCGTTGACGGCAGACAAATCCCGTCAGAGGGAACGCGGGGCGTTTTCGTGAACAGTATGTCGGCGAGTACGACCCAATTCATTGGGCCCAGGAAACATTTGGGGCTTAGGATCGCCCATGATGAGCTGACGCGCCGTTTGGGATGTCGGCTCAATACGCCAATAAGAGGCAGCCTCGATTTTTCGCCAGAAATCGACCTATCGGTCGGGTTCGGCTCCCTTTTGGTTCAACTGGTACCAGTGCTGTATGCTGGATTACGAGACGGAACCCTCCTTCAATCACCGATAGCACTTCATCACCTCACTGAAACGACGATGGAGCTTTTGATCGAAGCTGCGCAGCATCGCTACTCATCTGAGTTATGCCGCGTTGCTGAATCACCCTTACCCAAGGCCGTTAAGCGGGCGGTCGACTATATGCGTGCCAATATTACTCGGCCGCTATCTCTTGAGGAAATCGCAACGGCTTGTGGCGTAAGCCGACGCACTCTTCAAAGCGGTTTTCGCAACTTTCGGAATACGACCCCTCTGGCATTCCTGCAGCACCTACGGTTGGAATTAGTGCATCAGGAACTGATGACAGGCGAACCTGGCCTCTCGGTCACGCAGGTCGCTCTGAAATGGGGCTTCGTGCATAGAGGCAGATTTTCTGCGGACTATCGCAAGCGCTATGGGGTACTTCCCTCGGAAACATTGCGTATATCATAAGCAGATTGCGCCGACCGAGCTACGATCAGCCGGCACGCTCGACCGTCCTCAAGGCTTGCAGCAACAGCACTCTCCAGAAAAGCCGACTGCCTCGGCCCAAGATCTGTCTTGCAGATGATCCCCTGAACGCGACGATGTTCCGATCTGCGCAACGCAGTTCAAGACCACTACAGGGGTTAATCTTATAGTAATTATGCCGAGGTCATCTCACACATAGCGGTCAATGTCGCAATGTTCTGGACCGCGTCGCTAATGGAAGCCGGTGTAATTTATAGTCGTCTATGAGGAACATATGTCGAGACTGCCGCTATCTCTACTTTTAATGATTTTGGCAATTATCCCGTTGACGGCGTTCGTAATCATCGGAGTATCAACATCACTGGGATATTACCGAGAATACTCTACCTTCCGCAGCGCACAAACAACGCAGCGACTTGGGCGGGAAGGCGGATTCCTCGCCCAAGCTATAGCGGCGGAAGCGTTTGCAGGCGCCGACGTGCGTCGGGCAAAGCAAGCTGCATCGGACAGGGCTTTTACAGCGGTCTTTTCCGCTTACGACTCTTGGAAAAAGGCATTCGACGATCCGGCCATAGAACGGGCGGTACAGATCATTCGTGAAAGGCGGGACAATATCGATAGCTTCCGCCGGCGCGTCGATGACGGAACGGCTAGCGAGGCGGAGGGAGCTGTTGCTTTGCGCCCAGCTGCCCTTGCGGGCTTGGAGCTCGTCCGTCGCACTGGGGCGACTGTCAATGATTTGGATTTAGCACGCCAAATTACCGGTTTTCACGCGCTCATGCAGATCACGGAAGCTAGTTTGCTGGAGATCAGGCCCGGCCGAGCCTACGTCAAAAATTCAGCCATGTCCGTCGATCTATTTTCGTCCCTCTTACAGTCAAAAAATCTAAAGCAGCTTTATGTGCCTGCGATGCAGGAATTTCTCCCCGCCGATCTCGTCAAATCTTATGACGACTTCGAGGCCAGCGCCGCAGGCAAGTTCATCGCGGGCGTTCGCGATCAGATGTATGCAAACCAGCCGGGCGTTTCCTTCCCCCCCGAGACGTTGGATCGATGGAATGAAATCACCCAACAGCGGGCTGCTTTGTTGACCGCACTCATTATGCGCACCGGCGACGAGTTGGACGAGATGGCATTTCAGCGTTACGCCGATCTTCGCAATGCCTTTATCGGCTACTCCGGCGCCACGCTTCTGATCATGTCTACGGTACTCATTTTGTGCATTTCGGTCGTTCGGAGAATTTCAAGCTCCATTCGGACTCTGACAAGCCGAATGAAGGCACTCGCAGAAGGCGATACGTCGGCGCCGGTGCCCTTGACGATCCGACGCGACGAGATCGGGGACATGGCGCGTTGCCTTGAGTTTTTCCGCGGCGCGGCCATACAGAAAAGTAACCTGGAGACATCCGCGGAAGCTGAGCGCATTCGTTCTGACCAAGAGAAGCTGGATATTCAGGTAAGGGCGGAAAAAGAAGCAGAAGAGCGCCTCATCCGAGCGACGACGGCATTGGCAACCGGGTTGAAGCGGATGGCGGATGGAGACTTGATTTATGAAATTGAGGAGCCGTTAGCGCCACAGTTTGAAAGTTTGCGCAGGGATTTCAACGCTTCAATTCGTCAGCTCCGGGACGTGCTTGTTACCGTCGGCCATTCAGTCGAAACGGTCACGAATGGCAGCTCGGGCGTCTCGGCCGCATCTGAAAATCTTTCAAGACGCACGGAGCAGCAGGCGGCTTCGCTCGAGGAAACTGCAGCGGCGTTGGAGGAGATAACCGTCAACGTTGCATCGACCACGAAGAGGACGGCTGAGGCGCGCGGAGCCGTCCAACAGATGCGAGATCATGCGGAAATGTCCGGTCGGGTTGTACGCGATGCTATCGGCGCCATGAATCGCATTGAAAACTCCTCCAAGCAGATTTCCCAGATCATCAGCGTCATCGACGCGATCGCCTTCCAAACGAACCTCCTGGCGCTGAACGCCGGCGTCGAAGCAGCGCGTGCTGGCGACGCGGGAAAAGGCTTTGCGGTTGTTGCCCAGGAGGTCAGGGAGCTTGCACAGCGCTCAGCGACAGCGGCAAAAGAAATCAAGGATCTCATCGGCAATTCAGCTCTTGCCGTCGACGAAGGCGTAAGGCTCGTGAGTGAAACCGGATCGGGCCTGAGAACGATTGAAGAGCTTGTGCAGGATGTAAATCTTCATATGGACGCAATCGCAACGGCCTCCCAGGAACAATCGTCGGGCCTGCGCGAGATCAACGGCGCGGTTAACCATATGGACCATGCCACTCAAGAAAATGCGAGCATGGTCGCGGAGATGAATACTGCAGGATCGCACCTCGCTCAAGAGAGCCAAAGCCTAGCCGCACTGTTGAAACATTTCCACTTCAAAGACGAGAGCGGGAAGCCACAGAAGGTCACGGGCGAACTTGGGAAGAGCTTCCCGCCCGGTCAGACAATGGTTGACCGCGGAGACTATCCGATGCGCCGTGGTAACCTGGTGCTCGCGCCTTCGAATGATGATTGGCAAGCGTTCTAAATGATATGGGCGGCGTCGCCGACCACATGCAAATACACGTCTTTGATGATTCTGAATGAGAGCGATATCCCGGTGGGGTAGCGGCATGGTACTCCGCCAAATGACTTGTGCGGTCCTAACAAAATGCTGGCTTGACGCATGATTGCTCAGCCACGTGACAAAGCAGGACAGGCACATGAAACACGTACGTCAATCGGAACGCACATCCCGCCCCGAACAGCCTGTGGAAGTGCAGATGCCGACTGATGCTCAAATCGACCAGGGGCGTGGAGCCTTCCGCAACGCGGTCAATGCCAGCCCTCCGCTTGCCACGGGCACGGCCCCGCCATTTTCGGAAGCCTCCGTTGTCCGGCCATCGCAAGGTCACGACGCAGATGTCGCAAGTCTGAAGCAACCGTTTGAGAAGGCTTTCCGGGCGAATCCCCGGCATCCTGCGACAAACATCGACTTGCCATTCAACGCCGAAGAGATGTCCAGTGCCGTCGTACTCGACGCGATCCCGTTACCCGTCTTCTTCAAAAACAGAGATGGGATACACCTTGGTTGCAACAGGGCCTTCGAAAGCTTCTCCGGCCGCTCAAAGGGAGATATTATCGGAAAAACCGTTTTCGATTTGGTGCCCGCACCCATAGCCGAGACGTATGCCGCGTTGGACGAGGCGCTTTTTGCAAATGGCGGTGTTCAGCAATATGAAGCAAAGGCCACCACCGAGAATGGTGGTGTCGTTGATCTTTTACTCAGCAAGACCGCAATCACTGATATCGCTGGTAACAGGATCGGCTTGGTTGGCGCGATGTTGGACATCACAGAGCGAAAACGTGCGGAGCATGATCTCAAAGAGGCTCTTGAATTCGCAGAGGGAATTATTGCCGCCATTCCTGACGTTCTGTTCGAGGTAAATGCCGACGGTCGCTACCTGCAGGTCTGGGCAAGGAATCAGGAGATCCTGGCGCAGCGAAAAGAAGTGCTGCTCGGCAAGCTTGTCCGCGATGTGCTCCCTCCAGATCAGGCCGACATCGCTATGCTGGCTCTTGAAGAAGCCGATGAAACCGGCGCCTCCTACGGTCGTTGTGTCCGTATAGCCCTACCAAACGGCGAATCCCGTTGGTTTGAACTGTCGGTCGCAAGGCGACCAAGCAGCAATCACTCAACCGTCACTTTTCTGGTGTTATCTCGCGATATTACCGAACGAAAGCACGCCGAGGGCACAACTATTGAAGCTCGGGCTCGCCTCCTAAGTGTCCTGCAGACCATTCCGGATATGGTATGGCTGAAAGACGTAACAGGCAAATATCTGTTGTGCAATCATGCCTTCGAAGAATTGGTCGGCAAGGCAGAAGCGGAAATCGTCGGGAAAACGGATTATGACCTGTTTACTCCCGAACTCGCCCAGTTTTTTCGTGACAAGGATGAGGAGGCCATGCAAGCCGGCCGTATTCTCATCAATGAGGAACGGTTTACCGCTCACGAGGACGGTCGATCAACGCTTTTGGAGACTCGTAAGGTTCCGGTATTCACGGGGGGAAAGCTGATGGGGATCCTCGGCGTCGCCCGCGATATCACCGAACTGGACACGTCCCGTAAGAAAATCCATCAGATGGCATTCTACGATTCTCTGACCGGCCTGCCTAACCGGACACTTTTCAATGAACGGCTACGCGAGATGATCGGGGACGCGGCTTCGGCGGGCCAGCGAGCCGGGGTGATGCTGATCGACATGGACCATTTCAAAGCGATCAATGACACTATGGGACATCCCGTCGGTGACGAGTTACTGCGGCAGGTGGCGACACGCATGAAAAAAGGCGTCCGTGCCAGCGACACCGTGGCGAGACTCGGTGGAGATGAATTTGCAGTCTTGCTGCCCAATGTTCAGGACAATGACGATTTGGCTCAAATTGCCAGCAGAATGCTTGCCGCATTCGGCGAACGCTTCATGCTTTCCGACAGGGAGATCTTTGTATCCTGCAGCATCGGGATATCGGTATTTCCAAATGACGGCGACGCTCCCGACGATTTGGTGAAATATGCGGATTCTGCGATGTATTTGGCGAAGCGCTCGGGGCGTAGCAACTTCCGCTTCTACTCAAAGGATCTCACGATTGGGGCTGAAAAGCGCCTAGCGCTAGAATCAGACCTACGCCTAGCTTTGAAACATGAGCAACTTGAACTCCATTATCAGCCAAAGGTCCTATTGGACAACGGAAAGGTGATCGGTTCAGAAGCACTGCTACGATGGCATCATCCGAAGATGGGATTGATCCCTCCGGGAGAATTCATAGGTGTCGCCGAGGAAACGGGATTGATCATCGATCTTGGACGATGGGTGCTGCATGAGGCGTGTTGCACGGCTGCCGTCATGAATGCAGATGGACTGCCCCCGCACAAGATTGCGATAAATTTGTCTCCTAAGCAGTTTCAATGCCCGCGTTTGTCGCAAACGGTGGCGGACGTATTGCAGGAAACCGGTTGTCGTGCGGAGTGGATCGAGGTTGAAATAACTGAGAGTCTCCTGCTCCATAACTGCGAGGGCGTTTCGACGACACTCTCTCAATTGCATGCGAGCGGAATTTCCATAGCGATCGATGATTTCGGCACCGGCTACTCATCTCTGAGCTATTTGGCTAACTTTCCCATTGATACCCTCAAAATTGACCGGTCATTCATCAATCGATCCGACAAGCGAAGTAGAGAACTGGTCAAGGCAATTCTCTCAATTGCGCGCTGCCTAGGGCAAAATGTAGTCGCTGAGGGCGTGGAGACGGTCGATCAAGAAAAATTCTTGGCTGAAAGCGGCTGCGCTGTGGCACAGGGGTTCTACTATAGCAAGCCCATCCCGAAGTCCGAACTTCTCGCTGCAAACGCAGTGCCCGAGTTCTCTCGCGGTGATTCCCATCTTACGCCGATGCCCGCAGAGGAAGGGGTGGCACTCATGCGCTTGCCTCCCGCATCTGTTGGGACCCGAACCGCGTGAAGCCTACGGCTAACAGCGCGCAGGATCCACGCCACCTGCGGCGCTGTTTATACCGCACTCATCCAACGGAAGCCCAAACTACTCTGGGCGATTGGATAAAACGCGGACCAACAGGAACTACTGAAAACTTCAGGTGCTTTGATGTTCCGAAATATGCAGGCCCTGTACCGAATTGCGCGACGAAACATACGTTGACGTGTTTTCGCTTTCGATTGCCATTGCAAAGACTTGCCCAGTACAATCTACTATTCAGAGTCAATATCGTCAAAAGCATAACCGTGCAAAAGCTCATCCCATTTCCCCATCCGAATAGAAATTCTGCGGATTTGAAAAGTTCAACTGCGAATTCGAATGGCTCCGGACATTTCGACATCATCCAATCGCTGAAATCGGAACTTCACGATTTGGCTAGTGCCGTAAATCAGTTGGAGGCGCTATGTGAGTCATACCGATCCCAAGTTGATACGTGCTCGCAACCTGACTGAACGACTGAGCGTCCGCGCTTGTCATCGTATTCCCTATGACCCTCTCTGGGCGTGGCGGCCAGTGGTTCGTTGAATCTTGCCAAACGTTCCCGGATCCCACCACTTCCCGAAGACGGGAGCTTCAATTCGATCAACTCGAAACTTTCGGCCATTTGAACGGGTGGCGGAAAAAAACGCCAGCGATTGCACCGTGATTTCGTAATGGTTCTGCCTATTTGCTGAAGGCGGTCGGCCGATTGGAATGCTCCATCAGACCTCAACTTACCGGCAGCAAGGCTGCAGGTTCGATAGCTTCTTTTCGTGGATGAGGATATACGGATCCTCGAACTCTACCCGCATCTTGTCCTGGTTGGCGACGAAGTAGGGGCTGAGGTACGCGGTCGAATTGCATGCGCGCGAAGACCACGAGTTTGGTCTCGGCGGTCTTGGCTTCCTCGACGAAATGGCACTCTCGTTGCTAACCTTCTCCATTGCGTCGACGAGGAACGGCCGCGCAAGGTCGATGCCACGCTTCGGGTCCATCGATTCATCCCGGACGCTCCCGCCTTGCGTAATAGACTGGATTTTTCATTTCTGCCTGGGTTTCAAACCAGTCTCGCCGTGGTGTTGCTGCATCCCGTCCTGCCCCGGCTTTTGGTCCTGCCAGGCTCGCGCCGCCCACAACGGCTTTGCCGTCCTCCACTTCGTTGCGGCCCTGCGGGTGCGGGCCGCGCTTGCAGCCCGGCTTTTGGGCCGCCGTAGCAGGTCGCGATGGCCGCGACCTCGAACGGAGGTTCAGACATGAACAGGCAGCAATCCAATCAACGATCCGATATCTACAGCCGCATCACCACCAAGATCATCGCCGATCTCAAACAGGGCGTCCGTCCATGGACCAAGCCGTGGACGGCGGGAGGCGGGACGGCCGAGGTCAGCCGGCCACTGCGCCACAACGGCCAACCATACACCGGCATCAATGTTCTGCTCCTCTGGTCTGAAGCCATCGCCCGCGGCTTTGCATCGCCAAGGTGGATGACGTTTCGTCAGGCAATCGAGCTTGGCGGCGCCGTTCGCAGGGGCGAAACCGGCACGACCGTCGTCTTTGCCAGCTCTTTCATCCGCGCCGAGAGGACGGAGACAGGCGCCGAAATCGAACGGGATATCCCCTTTCTCAAAACCTACACCGTGTTCAACACCGATCAGATCACCGGGCTCAATGGCCTTGCCCATTCCATCGGGCCTGACCAGGATTGGATGAGCCGCATCGGTGCTGCCGGCCGCTTCTTTCCAATACCGGCGCCCTGATCCGCCACGGTGGATCGGCGGCCTATTATGCTCCTGCTCGGGACTACATCCAGATGCCATGCGTCGACGCCTTCCGGCACGATGCCTCCTACGTCGCCGTCCTCAGTCACGAGATGACGCACTGGACGGCTGCACCGCGAAGACTCGATCGGGATCTGAGCCGCTATGCGAAAGACAGGAGCGAACGCGCCCGCGAAGAGCTCATTGCCGAACTTGGTAGCTGCTTTCTCTGCGCCGATCTTGGTGTCGTTCCAGAGCTCGAACCGCGCCCCGACCACGCAAGCTATCTCGACAGCTGGCTCAAGGTTCTCGGCAACGACAAGCGCGCCATCTTTTCAGCGGCAGCTCATGCGCAACGGGCCGTCGACTACCTGCATGACCTGCAGCCGGATCTCAACAAGGAGGAGGCGGCTTGAGCCGCCTCCTTATCAGCCACCCGGACGCCGCCCACTGCCGCGACCCGACGGCCGCAAGCTCCTATCCCGCGAACCGGCGTCTAAAATCGTCACGCATTGACCTCGCGCAGCTAGTGGGGCGTATTCACCGGCATATTGAAGTGACGCGCGAAGTATTCCGACGGCGTCGTCATGCGGCCCCGTGGTGAGAACCAGCGCATCCCCTCGACCGTCGATGCTGAAAATCACGCGACTGTCCAGGCTTGCAACCTCCTCCGGCAGATCCTCCCTTAGCATCGCGATGGCGGAAGCCATCGTCCGCCGAGGGCGAACGAGAACGATGTCCCGCGCGAAGGAGTCGTCGTGCGTAGCATCGAGAGAAGCGTTGATGACAGCGGGTCGTCGGATGATTTATTTGGAACTAGCAAAAAATATTGCTTTGGCGCCCTCACCGGTAGGTCATGTTCCAGCCGAGTTCGCCGGTGCGCAACGCGCTCCATATGCTGAGCGGCGACGGAGATAGGGAACGCACGGGCGGGGGCAGTCGGTCCCGCCTCCCTTGACGGCCGCTATGCTGAGGCTCCTGCGGCTGCCCTTGTTCCGCCCTTAGCGGGGCGAGAATTCCCGAAATCCGCCTCACGGCGCCGCTATGCTGATTTCTCCGATACTCTTCATTGTTTGATTGGAACCCGCCTGCGGGCGGGTTGCCCGATCGTCACTGATGGCTGCCTGCAGCCATGCGATCGGGAGTTGTGAGTGATTCGCCATCTCGCCTTATCAGTCATCGAAAATCAGTCAGTTTAATCCCGCTTCCTGGCTGGCGCGGAAAGAGCTCAGCTTGCTCAGGAGGTCCTGCGAGATCTCGAATTGCCGTGCCGTCCCCCGGCCCATGGAGTTCTTTCCCATCGTCTCCACCAGCATTCCCCGCTTGACCAGAAGATCGACCGTCTCCTTCACGCCGCTTCGCGTCAGCTCGGTAATCTCGATGATATTCGAGAGGGTTAGTTTCTGGTGAGCCTGGGTCATCGTGTAGAGGATCGTCATCATGCCGATCTGCTTCAGCCTCGCCTGCGGGGTCTCGTCCTCCAGCGGATGGTCGAGGATCTCATGGAGAATGAGCCCCGAGAAGGCAAGGTTGTGCCACTGCGTTTTAATCGCGCTTGTCATGTCATTTAACTGTGTTATATAGATCAGTATAAACCTGGGCGAGCAAAGCGGGTTCTCCTGAACGCAATGGGACGCCGTCGTCTCGAAGGATCCTGTTCATGAAAAGCCTTCTCCTGAATTCACTGCTTACGGTCTGCTTCGTTGCGCCACCCTATCTTATTTTCGGCAGTAAAGCGCGGGCCGAGGATTGGGGATGCCAGGTTATTCTATGCCTTTCCAATCCCGGCGGGCCGACGCAATATGCAGAATGCCGGCCGCCGATCCAGAAGCTGTGGCGGGAGCTTGCCGAGGGGCACTCATTCCCGACCTGTAGCGGCGTCGGTTTTCAGAGTTCGCGGCCTGGCTATGAACCCTATTATTGCGATGCGGGGTACAAGCTCACGACTGATAGCGGTCGCGGCGGTCGGCAAGCAACCTGCGTATCGACATCGCCGCAGCCGGTGAGCAACAGCCTCTGCTGGGATGGGAACGACTATACTTCCCGCGACAATTCGGTCCTGTCGCCACATTGGCAGCGCGTGGACGGGCACCGCCAGTGCATCGGCTATCCGACAACGCGCCCGAATGTGCGATCGCAGCCGCACTATGTCGATGTCACCATCGACGGCGCCGGTAAACAGCGCGTTTGGTATTGACCGATGGGTGCTGCATTCGTCGAAATCGCGCAAACCTGCGCGCCGATGGTTCAGGTGGAGACGCTGGCCGGCATTGTCAGCCTTGAGAGCCGGTTTCAGCCCTTCGCCATCCGCATCAACAGCGGCCCACCACTCGCTGCTCAACCCGCATCGAAGGCGGAGGCGATCGAGGTCACGACGTCTCTGATTGCCGATCACCAGGATATTCAGATCGGGCTCGGCGGTATCGCGATAGAGGCGCTTCAAAAATTGAAGCTATCCGTCGCCGACGCCTTCGATCCCTGCCTGAGCCTCAAGGCGACGGCCACGCTTCTCGACGGATACTACCGCGCCGCTTTACACGCGGGGGATTCTGCTCAGGCCGAAAGGGTGATGCTCCAGTCCTACTATGGCCGCGATGATCCATCTCTCGGCGCCATGGTCAAATATGACAGGCAGGTACGCCAGGAAGCAAAGCGGTTATCGCCGATGCTTGACTCGCTCACCATCGGCGAGCCCGATAGCCGGATCGGGCCTGGAGAGCAGCCGCAAGATGAGGCGGCGCCGGCGCTTGCGAAACAATCCTCCCAAACCGTCGAGGCCGCATCCTGGGACGTGTTCAGCTCAGGGCGGCAATCCTCGGTTCTCGTTTTTCAGAATGATCGATCGGAGCAAAGTGAATGATTTCCAAAGTCCGTCTTCGCCCCTTTGCCGCATCCACCCTCATGGCGGCGGCTATTGTCATCTGCTTGGTGGAGCCAGCTTTCGCCCAGGCTGCCGGGATCGAAAGCGTCCTACAGAACATCGTCGATATGCTCACCGGGAATATCGCCCGCCTGCTGGCGGTGATCGCCGTGATCATTATCTGCATTGCCTGGATGTTCGGCTACATGGATTTGAGGAGGGCTGGCTTCTGGATCATCGGCATCGGCGGCATTTTCGGCGCCACCGAACTGGTCAACACGATCGTCGGGGGCTGATCGGCATGGCAAGCGCTCCCAGTCTCGAAGAAGACATCCTATTCCTCGCTTGCACGCGCCCGGCAATGATCGCCGGCGTGACGATGGAGGCGATGGGCCTCAACATCATGCTGACGACCATCCTTTACATCACCGCCGGATCGATTGCCTACGCGCTGGTCGGGATCGTCTTTCATGTCCTGTTTCGCGCGCTCGTCAAGCACGACCACAATATGTTTCGCATCCTGATCGCGTGGATCGAAACCCGTGGCCGTTCCCGCAATGCCGCCTATTGGGGCGGCGCCACGCTCTCGCCTCTGACGCTCACCCGGCGTTACAACGAAAGGGATCTCAGCCTTGGCTAACATTGCGACGCTCCGATCGCGCGAGCTCGGGCCGGAGACCTTCATTCCCTATGTCAGGCACGTCGACGAGACGACCATTTCGCTCGAATCCCGAGCGCTAATGACGATGATCGCTCTCGACGGCGTTTCCTTTGAAACATCAGACGTCAGGGACCTCAACGGCCTGCACCGCGGCCTGAACACGCTCTATCGCAATATCGCGGACGAGCGGCTGGCGCTTTGGACGCATGTGGTGCGCCGCCGCGACAATGCCTATCCCGAGGGACGCTTCGCCAATCCCTTCTCTAACGGTCTGAACGCGAGGTATCGGGAGCGGATGGTGAGGGAAGACCTGTTTCGCAACGATCTCTACCTCACCCTTATCTGGCATCCCGGCCGGGATCCGGCCGAAAAGGCAGCCAAGCTTCTCTCACGGCTGCGTAAGGCCCGTCGATCCGCTACCGAGCTCGACGGCCAGGCTCTGAAGCGTCTGCGTGACCGCGTGGTGGACGTCGTCGCCGGGCTGCAGCGCTTCGCGCCGCGGCTGCTCACCCTCCACGAACAGGACGGCATCCTGTTTTCCGAGCCGAGCGAAGTGCTCCACCAGATCGTCGGCGGCCGGCGGGAACCGATTCCGTTGACGGAGGGACGAATTTCCTCAGCGATCTATTCCGACCGGGTGATTTTCGGGCGCGAGACCGTCGAGATCCGTCACGAGGCCGACAGCCGCTATGCCGGCATGTTCGGCTTCAAGGAATATCCGTCGACCACGCGCAGCGGCATGCTCGACGCTATCCTGACCTCACCGTTCGAGTTCATCCTGACGCAGTCCTTCGCCTTTACCTCAAAGGCCGATGCCCGCACGATTATGGGCCGCAAGCAGAACCAGATGGTCAGCGCCGGCGACAAGGCGGCCTCGCAGATCGAGGAGCTCGGCGAGGCGATGGACGATCTCGAATCCAATCGCTTCGTTCTCGGGGAACATCACCTTGCGCTTGCCGTCTTCGCGCCTTCGGTCAAGGAACTGACCGATCACATGGCGAAGGCGCGCGCCTACCTCACCAGTGGCGGCGCGGTCGTCGCCCGCGAGGATCTCGGGCTCGAGGCCGCCTGGTGGGCGCAATTGCCGGGGAATTTCCGCTACCGGGCGCGCTCGGGCGCGATCACATCGCGCAACTTCGCAGCCCTGGCGCCCTATCATTCCTATCCGGCGGGCAAGAAGGAGGGCAACGAGTGGGGACCGGCGGTCGCCATGCTCAAGACCGCCTCGGGTTCGCCCTTCTATTTTAACTTTCACCACGGCGACCTCGGCAACACGTTTGTCTGCGGTCCGTCGGGTGCGGGCAAGACGGTGCTCTTGAACTTCATGCTGTCGCAGCTCGAAAAGCATGATCCGCATATGGTCTTCTTCGACAAGGACCGCGGCGCCGATCTCTTCGTGCGCGCAGCCGGCGGTACTTATCTGCCGCTGAGAAATGGTGTCTCCACCGGCTGCGCGCCGTTGAAAGCACTGGAATTCACTGCGGAAAACAAAGTATTCCTCACCGGTTGGATCGCCAAGCTGGTCCGATCCGCTGGCGAGCTATCGATCACCGAGTTACGCGACATCGCCTCGGCGTTCGACGGGGTGGCGGACCTGCCGGTGGAGCGTCGCTCCATCGGCGCCCTGCGCACCTTCCTCAACAACACCGACCCCGAGGGCATTGCCGCACGTCTTCGACGGTGGGAGAAGGGGGGACCGCTTGGCTGGGTCTTCGACAATGAGACCGACGATATCGGCATCGGCGCCAAGTTCATCGGCTACGACATGACCGATTTCCTCGACAACGAGGAGATCCGCACGCCGTTGATGGCCTACCTGTTCTACCGCATCGAGCAGCTGATCGACGGGCGCCGCATCATCATAGTCATCGACGAGTTCTGGAAGGCGCTGCAGGACGAAGACTTTCGTGATCTCGCCCAGAACAAGCTCAAGACGATCCGCAAGCAGAACGGTCTAATGCTGTTTGCGACCCAGAGCCCGCGCGATGCCATCGTCTCGCCGATCGCCCACACCATCATCGAGCAGTGCCCGACGCAGATCTTTCTTCCGAACCCGCGCGGCGACCGCGCCGACTACGTCGACGGCTTCAAGCTGACGGAGCGCGAATTCGAGCTCATTTCGCGCGAACTCTCCGTCGAAAGCCGCCGGTTCATCGTCAAGCAGGGGCACAACAGTGTCGTCGCCGAGCTGAACCTCAACGGCTTCGCCGACGAACTCGCCATCCTCTCCGGCGGGACCGCCAATGTGGAACTTGCCGACGCCATCCGATCGGAGATCGGCGAGGGACGGGAGGACTGGCTTGCCGTGTTTCATCAGAGGAGGAAGACAGCATGATCCGAACAGCAACGATGCGTCCATTGTTTGTATCGGCCGCTCTTTTGGCGTCGGCGATGCTGGCATCGGCCCAGGGCATCCCGGTCATCGATCAGACATCGATCGCCAAGCAGATCGAGAGCATCACGCAGCTGAAGTCCCAGCTCGACGCCTTGAACCAGCAGCTCCAGCAAGCCCAGCAGCTCTACGGCTCGCTGAACAAGATCACCAACATGGCCGACGTCGCCAGCCTCTTGAACGATCCCTCGATCCGCAAGGCGCTTCCGCAGAATTTCAACGCGATCGAGGGGCTGTTCAAAGGTTCCGGCAGCGGCGTCTTCGGCAGCTCAGCCTCGAAATTCCTGCAGGACAACTCCAGCTATCGCACGAATGCCAATGATTTCTATGCCCAGGAGTTGTCGCGCATTCAGAACCGGAACGCCGGGCAGATGAGCCTCGGCCAGCAGATTTACGATGCGGCGACCAAGCGCATCGACGGCATCGATGAGCTTCGCGAGAAGATCTCAAGTGCGGCCGATGCCAAGGACATAGCCGACCTGCAGGCTCGCCTCCAGGCTGAAACCGCGTTCCTGCAAACCGACGTTCTGCGCATGCAGGGTCTGCAGATGGTCCAGCAGGCCCAGGTTCAGGTCGATGAACAGCGCGAGGCCGAGGATTGGCGCAAGCGCATGGATACGATGGGAGCGGCGCTCAAATGAAGTGGCTTCTTTTTAGCGCGGCAATGCTTTTTCTGGCGGCCTGCTCCCCGCAGGCGGAGAAGATTTACACGGTCGATGAGTTCATGGCGGACAATGCGCTGCTCGTGAAAATCATCGGCGAATGCCGTAACAATCCGGGAGAACGCCGCGATACGCCGAATTGCCGCAACGCCGAGGCAGCCGACGGCAAGCTGCGGCTGGAGCGGATGGGCAAATCGTTGGGAGGCTGACGATGTATCAGGTCTTCAGCTTCGTCGACGGACAGTTCAAAACACCGCTGGAAAACTTCATTTCCTCCGGCACCTCGAATATCGCCAGCTGGGTCAGCGGCCCGCTGACGGCCGCACTTACACTTTATGTCGTGCTCTACGGTTATCTCGTTCTGCGCGGCTCCGTGCAGGAACCGATCCTCGAATTCGCTTTCCGAGCGATGAAGCTCGCCATCATCGTCATGCTGGTCAGGAATGCCGGCGACTATCAGACCTATGTCACAAACATCTTCTTCGATGCGTTGCCAAAGGAGATCTCGCAGGCGCTGAACTCCGGCGCGGCGCCGAGCGCCTCCACATTCGACAGCCTGCTGGATAAGGGCCAGAGGTGCGCCAAAGAGATATGGTCGCGGGGCTCCTGGCCTATCGACATCGTCACCGGCGTGGGCGGCCTGCTGGTTATAGGCGCAAGTTTTCTTGTCGCGGCGATTGGTTACATCGTGTCGCTCTACGCGCGACTGGCGCTCGCTATCGTGCTCGCGATCGGTCCGATCTTCATCGCGCTCGCCATGTTCCAGTCGACCCGGCGTTTTACCGAATCCTGGATCGGCCAGCTTGTCAATTTCGTCGTCCTGCAGGTGCTTGTCGTTGCCATCGGCTCGCTACTGATCACCTGCATCGACACGACGTTTACGGCGATCGAAAGCTATAGTGACGTGCTTATGCGGCCGATCGCGCTCTGCGCCATTTGCGTTGCCGCACTCTACGTCTTCTACCAACTGCCCGGCATCGCTTCAGCTCTCGCGGCGGGCGGGGCGTCGCTCACCTACGGCTACGGCGCCGCCCGCGATGCGCATGAAAGCACGCTCGCCTGGGCGACATCCCACACAGTCAGAGCGGTCGGCCGCGGCGCGCGTTCCGTCGGCCGCCGCCTGACTCCAGGCCGGACCGAATGACGGCCACCAATGCTTCAGATAATTGAACAGGTTTTTTGGATGCTCCGAATCGTTTTATCGCTTTTTCTGACCGCTGGTCTCGTAGGCTGCGGTTCGATGTCCCACCCGCTGCCGAAATGTGATGGTTATTCCCGCCGGCCGCTGAACCGCGCCATGTGGCAATGGCAGGACAGTGGAGGCGAGCAGCCGGCGACGCGGGGCGTTCCCGCTGAACCGACAAGCCACGCTGCCTCCTATGTGTCGGAACCATCTTCAGGCACACCGGCCGCTTTCGGGCATTTCGATGTCGCGGGCTCCTACCGTCCATGCGAGGGCGAGTGACATGGTGACCACGAATAACCTCAAAAGTTACTTCGACAAAGCCCGCCGGTTCGATCAGGACCGGATGATCCAGGTCGAGCGTTCCGCCCGCATCGCTTGGTTCGTCGCTGCTTGCGCCGGCACGCTTGCTGCCGTTTCCGTCTTTGCCGTTGCCGGCCTCACTCCTTTGAAAACCGTCGAGCCCTTCGTCGTGCGGGTCGATAATTCCACCGGCATCGTCGATGTGGTCTCGGCGCTGACATCCACCGCCGGCACCTACGACGAGGCCGTCACCAAATATTTCGCGGCCAAATATGTCCGCGCCCGCGAGGGCTACGTCTGGAGCGAGGGCGAGGAGAATTTCCGCACCGTCGCCTTGCTGTCGACGCAGCCGGAACAGACTCGATTTGCCGCAGTCTACCGCGGCAGCAATCCCGATTCCCCGCAAAACATTTATGGCCGCAGCGCCACGTCGCGGATCAACATTGTTTCCATCTCGCTGATCAACGCCAATGTGGCATCCGTCCGCTATATGAGGACCGTGACCCGCGGTGACGAGGTGCGCACCACGCACTGGGTTGCGACCCTGACCTTCTCCTATGCCAACGCTCCGATGTCCTCGACCGACCGGCTGACCAATCCGCTCGGCTTCGTCGTCAGCGAATATCGCGCCGATCCGGAGACCATCAATTGAGACCGCACTTTCTCCTTCCGCTCATCCTGGCCACCGGGTTTTCATCAGCGGCGCTCGCCCTCGAAACGCCACGCGGCGCCGCACAGGACAGCCGCATCCGTTTCGTCGATTACCAGCCCTATAACATCACCAAAGTCGTTGGAACGCTCCGGTCTTCGGTGCAGGTCGAATTCGAAGCCGACGAGGAAATCGCTCATGTCGCCCTCGGCAACAGCGTTGCCTGGGAAGTGGCGCCGGCCGGCAACATCCTGTTCCTGAAGCCCCGGGAAAACCAGCCGGTGACGAATATCTCGGTCGTGACGACACGACGGGACGGCTCGACCCGCAGCTATCAGATGGAGCTTACCGTCCGTGACGGCAGCGTCGACGCCGGTCAGAACACCTATTTCTATGTGAAATATCGCTATCCTGCTGATGATGCGGAGCGGCGCCGGCAGGAAGCAGCTGCGCGCGCGCAGGCGGCCCAGGCCGGTGAGGCCGATCGCGTGCTTGCCCTTCACGAAGCCTATGGACCGCGCAACTGGCGTTATTCCGCACAAGGATCCCAGGCGCTCGAGCCGCAAGCGGTCTATGACAACGGCAAGGTCACCACCTTCGCCTTTGCCGGCAACCAGGAAATGCCGGCAATCTACATGGAAAATTCCGATGGCAGCGAAAGCCTGGTCCCGAAGTCCGTCGACGGCAATCTCGTCCTCGTTCACGCGATCAGCCGCAAGTTCATCCTGCGCCGGGGCGGCGACGTCCTCTGCGTGTTCAACGAAGCTTACGATCGCGTCGGCATCAATCCCGAGACCAACACGACGTCACCATCGGTCGAGCGCGTCGTCAAGGCGCCGCCCGGCGCGGCGCAATAGGAGGTGACATGGCCGAGGAAGAGATTACCCAGATCCCGGGCGAGCGCGCCGAGACGTCGGCCGGCGGCCGCCTCGACAATAACCCGATCCTCAAACGCGGCGCTGTCGCCTTGGCGATCGTCGTCTTTGTCGCCTTCGCGCTCTGGTCGATGCGAGGGCAGGACAAACCGTCAGACGGTGCCCAGCAGGAGCGGGTCGTCATCCGGCAGACATCGGAGTTCGAACCGGCGAAGGAGCCAGAGCCGGTGGCGACACCGCCGCAGGTCCAGCTGCCGACGCCTGTTGCCGCCGAGCAGGCGCCGACCGACGATGACAAGCTACTCGACGCTGCCCGCCGTGCACCTGTCATCGCCTATGGCGGCGGGAAGTCACCCCAAGCCCGCCGGCCGGAAGAGGAGGCTGGCGCCGAGGCTCAATCGAACTATGTCCCACTTGGATCGAACGCCGCCGGCAACCTTGGCGGCCAGGGCGAAAACGAGGACCAACGCTTCAACCGCATGCTGATGCCGACCCAACTGCAGGGATCGCGTGCCGGCACTTTGGGCAATCGCGATTTCATCGTCGCCATGGGGACATCCATTCCTTGCGTTCTCGAAACCGCGCTCTCCTCCGATCAGCCAGGGTTTACGAGCTGCGTCATCAGCCGGGACGTTCTCTCAGATAACGGCCGCGTGGTGCTGATGGAAAAAGGCACGCAGATCGTCGGAGAATATCGCGGCGGCATTCGGGGTGGACAAAAGCGTCTGTTCGTTCTCTGGAGCCGGGCAAAGACGCCGAAAGGCGTGATCATCACTCTGGCGTCGCCTGCAACCGATGCGCTTGGCCGGGCCGGCATCGACGGTTTTGTCGACACCCATTGGTGGGAGCGGTTCGGCAGCGCAATGCTCCTGTCGATCGTCGGTGATGCCAGTTCCTATGTCAGCAGCCGGCTGGAGGACAGCGATGTCGAAGCGCGAGATACCACCAGTGCCGGTCAGCAGGCCGCGGCGGTCGCCGTCGAGCAATCGATCAACATTCCCCCGACGCTCATGAAACATCAGGGCGAGCTCGTTTCGATCTTCGTCGCCCGCGACCTCGATTTCTCCAGCGTCTATCGGCTTCGTGTGACCGAGCCCCGCAACCGCATCTACGACCACGCTGTGCTTGGGGATTTCAGCCCCTCCTCGAAGCTCGTGACAAAATAGGTTCGGCAATGACTGAAGCTGCCGACGCCGGCGTCGTGCGCGAACTGCTTTCGCCGCTATCACGCTTCCTGCGTGACAAGACCCTCTATGAGGTCATCGTCAACCGGCCAGGGCAGGTTGTCACGGAGGGGAGACAGGGATGGCAGACCTATGAGATGCCCGAACTCTCTTTCGACAGGTTGATGCGTCTCGCCCGCTCGGTCGCGAGCTTTTCCAATCAGGCGATCGACCAGACGCGACCGATCCTGTCGGCGACGTTGCCGGATGATGAGCGGATCCAGATCGTCATCCCGCCGGCAACGACGAGGGGAACCGTCAGCATCACCATCCGCAAGCCGTCCTCCGTGTCGCTGACCCTTGAGGATCTCGATCATGGGGGATTGTTCGCCGATGTTTTGCGGGTCGACGGCGACGGGAGCCGATCGGACCAAAGGCTGTTGGAATACTATCGCATTGGCGCCTACAAAGCGTTTCTCCGGGAGGCGGTGTTTGCAAGAAAGAACATCATCATCTCCGGCGCAACCGGGTCGGGAAAAACAACTCTATCGAAAGCGCTGATCCGCCACATTCCGCAAAGCGAGCGGATTATTTCGATCGAAGACACTCCGGAACTGGTGGTCCCGCAGCCCAACCACGTTCGACTGTTCTATTCCAAAGGCGGCCAGGGATTGTCTAAAGTCGATGCGAAGGATCTGCTGGAATCCTGCTTGCGCATGCGGCCCGACCGCATCCTACTTCAGGAGCTCCGAGACGGCACGGCATTCTACTACATCCGCAATGTCAACTCCGGCCATCCTGGCTCCATCACCACCGTCCATGCCGACTCCGCCCGCCTCGCCTTTGAGCAGCTGACTTTGCTGGTCAAGGAGTCGGAGGGTGGTGGGGACCTCGAACGGCACGACATCCGCGAGATGTTGACGATCGCGGTCGACATCATCATCCAATGCAAGCGTATCGACGGCCGGTTTCGGGTGAGCGAGATCTACTATCGAGACGCCACGACTGACCTCGGCCGCTCTTCGTCGGATCGAGCTTAACGGGTTGCTTCCGGGCCTCTAACAATTCTGTCGGTCTCGACCGTCAGTCCAATTGTGCTGCCTTCTCACGCAGGACCACTGAAAACGCGCGGAGCCCCTGATGGTCCAGTGCATCAATGAATTCGTGAACCGCCGGCACCGTCTTGCGTAAATTCAACCGGGCGTGCCTGATGCTGTCGATCAATGCGCTCGAAAAGGTGGAATGGAGGCCCACGAGGAAATTGTCTGGCGATACGCAGGTCACCCCATGAGGCCGAAGGTCCGCGGCTGGGAAATCCTTGAGATTCCACGTGACAATCACAGAAGCCTTTCCGGCGATGGCTGCAGCTAAAACATGACGATCATCCGGATCCGGTAGCGAGAGGTCGGGGATGAGAATTCGGCGGTTGCCGACATCGGCATCGGGCAAGACTTTTTTGATCCGATCACGGGTCGCTTCCAGACGGGGGAAGGGTATCTCGGGTGAGCCGATGGCCAGATTGCGAATCCACTCGGCGTGGATGTCGTCGGTCCAGCGTGCGTCGACGAGACCGTCGAAAGCACACTGGACCAAGACATTACGCAAATGGAAAGGGTAGAGGACGCAGGCATCATAGACCGCGACAGGCGGCTTAGAGGCCATGATTGACGATCAGATCCTCTGTGTCCTCGGCCAGCGCGTCGAGGCTTTTCTGGCGAGCATCGAGCTTGGCCTTGAGCGAGAGAACATCCTTCAACTTGGCTCGGCGGTGCTTGCCGACATAGCGGAAGGGCAGATCGCCGCGATCCATGCGCAGCACCACGAGAGGACGTGAGATGCCGAGGATGGTGGAGGCGTCGGTCGGGCTCAATTCCTGATCTTCCGTGAGCACGGCAACACGCTTGCCGCGCAACAGATGATCGAGGAGTGCTTCGACAGGCGCGAGAGCCGAGGCTGGGAGAGAAAGGGTTTGAAGTTGTCCACTTTCACGGCGAATCCGTAGTTCCAGTTGGTCGCCCTCCGCCAGATTTGGCATAGGCGCGACGGCCTTGCGGTCGCGATCCGACAATTTGGTAAATTGAAGAACATGGCTGGTCATGGCGAACACCTCTGACCATGTATATAGGGCAAGTCGCTCATAACTGCAATAACTGAAATATCCTCCGCTTTCCATCTCCGATTTCCGGGTGCCATAGGAGCGCGCGGCGAACGAGCTCGACCCGCCAACTTGAAGCGTGGGTTACCGCCAACGGCAAGCGCTCCGCTTCCGATGTGATCGTGCAATGCAAAGGGGCCGCCTCACCAACTATGCAGAAAAATAGGGCCGCTGGAAAACCAGGGCCCTTTAAGGTGTGAAGGTCAATAACCTCCAGAGGGGAACAGCTGATACGATGGCACTGGGAGGAAAACCATCGACTGCATCAACTGGAGGCAATATGCTCATATTTTGACCGCTTGGTAAAACATTTTTTGTGCAGTGCAGCTATGCAGAAATGGCAGAGAGTTCTCTGGGCCGATTTGACCGGGATATAGCTTCACGCATTCGAGATCGCCCGGGCGATGGCTTCCTTTTAGGGCGCCTACGTCGCTGACCAAGGAGGCTGGTGTGGATCATGGCAGCCGCGGCATTTCGCCGTCGGCCACACGCCAGATCCACGGCGTCATCTCGGCTCTCGCGGCGATCATCTCATTCAGTGCAACGTCATAGTCTTCGTCGGCCTTCGTCGGAACGATGAACATGGCGATCGGCGCTGGCTTTGCCTCCGGTAAGGTCACGGAGGCAATCGGCTGGTCGCGCGAAAGATCGAACCGGAGTCCTTTCACGCTTCTTCGCTTCAGGCTTGAGAGCCGCTCCAGGAGACGCTGTTCATGGATGGTTTCGAACGGGATCCAGTTCTCGTTGACCACCATCAGCGCCACTTCCTCGACCGAAGCTATCCCCGCTCCCGAAATGCCGAACGTGGCGATGACGATGAGATGAAACCCCTCGTTGGATCGCCACAGTTCCAGTTCGGTTTCATATCGGGCATTCAACCGTTTCCACGCACCCTCATCGAGCATGAAGGGGAAAGGCAGGTGGCGCACCAGCATCTTCTGGCCATCGCGCGCTGAGGAAAATTCCTTTACCTCTCCGACGGTCATCATCAGTTTCCGCGGACCGGGACCGGTTAACTGGGCTCCGGCCAACATCGCTGCGCGCCTGGCGGAGATCCCTTCCTTGTCCTCCTGATGAAACACTTCCGGCACGAACAGGATGTCGCTAAGCGGACCGCCGCGGACAATCATCTGTCGCGCTGCGTTCAGCAGGCTGCTGCGGACGCGACCCCAGCCGCGTCTCCCAGCCCACAGCGCCGTCCATTCAGTCAGTTCCCCTGTCTCCCAGAGATAATGGAGCATGGCCTTGAGCGACAGCTTTTTCGGATCGTTTCGCACCGTTTCCGACGGCTCCGAAGATGAGGCCGAAGCCGATCGGTTCCCTCGTTTCGACAGCGAGAAATCGAGTTTCAGCACAGCCGCGCCCGTCGCTGCGTCGATCTGGATGGCATTGCCGATCAATGGACCAAGACCCGACAGCTCATATGGCGGTTCATAGGATGGGCAGCCGGGATCGTGATCTCGTCCTGAAAGCGGCATCCGTTTGATCAGGAATTGGCCATCCATCCGGGCGATATACATCGGCACCGGCGGTTGCCGACACGGGCAAAGTGGCCTGAGCTTCTGTTCGTAAGCGCGTTCGAGCTGCGGCAGAAACTCTGGAGAACTGTCGTCGAACGCCTGGTTGCCGATCAAAAACTGTCGCACGTCGTTCCTCCCTTGCCTGGCCAAAGGCTGATCGAGCCGTAAAAGGAAGGCGTAGCATGAGCTTCGCGGACTTTACTAGCGCAAAATAGTTAGTATGTAAATGTTACGGCCGCTGGGGCCGATTTCAACGCCAAGGCAGGAAAGAAGATACGTGCATTCCAGCCTCCAAAAATTAAAATTAACGATCATGATAATTAGAAGTCAACGGTGCGTTGATTAGAAGTCAGCCGGTCAAAATGTAGAGGCTGCGCCAGCATGAAGTGAGTTCTAATCGCGTGCTACCCAGCCCTTCGAGCCGGCCGGCACTGAACCGCCGATCACCTTGCCGCCTTCCGACTGCCCGATGGCTGCCGGCGTCTCTACATCGCAGCTGACGCCGATGCGGCCGGCCGGCACGTATCGAGGGATTGAGCTACCGCGCCCAGGCGCTGGGGATCCTGCCGCTAGTGCTTGCCCCGGAGTTCGGCGACTTCAACGAGGATCTGCGCCGGCTCAGTCCGGAACGGCTCATCGCTAATCTCAGGGCGCAGCTCGTTCTGAAACGCTCTGGCCTTTCTGCCCGCATGATCGAGCCGGACGGGGAAGGTGAGGGCGTGAGGGCCTACAGGATGGCAGGTCTCTGCCGGTCGCCGCACGGGTAGGCGCCCGCCCGCGGGCCTGCCGAGAGGCGACCCTTACCATGCGGCGGGCGGGCCTTCAGCGGGTCGCTCAGGTTTCTTCCCCTGGCTTGGGCCGCGTGCGGCCCGCCATTCCTGGCACAAGCCCCGCCCCGCCTCGTCCCCAACCGACCGTTTCATCTACGAGATGCAGATCTACGGCCATCGCCCCTTCCAGGATGAACCGGACCCGCGTCCGCTGCCGGAGGAGCCGGTCGTCCAGTCGGCGCTGACCGCCATGTTCGATGCTCTATTCGAAATGCTCGGCGATACCCGCCTGGAGCCCGATCTCGAAGACCTCCTGTGGTCGACGGTCAATCTCTTCCACCGCGCCGGCGAGCGCATCCAGCGGGAGCTTCAGCGTAATGAGGATAGCCAACGCAACGGTCAGCGCGAGCAGGACGGCTCGGAGGTCAAGAGTGTCGAGTTGGAGCGCCTCGTTGCCGAAGGCATCACGCTGCTTGAGCGCCGCAATGCCTTCGAGTTCATGCGCGCCTATGCGGGCGACCACTTCGAAGCCAATGCGGCTCGGCATGGCGGCCGCGGACGGGCTCCAAGGTCAGCCACGCCAACATGACCGCGGCGATGATCGACTCCAGAGACTTTCCATCCGCCCGCCGGCGCGCCGAGACCGAAGTGCTGATCCCGGCAGGCACCAAGATCGCCTTCGGCGGCGGCATCGACTACAATGATCACGAACGAATCTGGGCGAAACTCGATCAAGCCCTCGCCAAATATCCCGACATGGTGCTGCTGCACGGCGGCTCGCCGAAGGGCGCCGAACGTATCGCTGCCTGCTGGGCAGAAGCGCGCAAGGTGATACAGATCGCCTTCAAGCCGAATGGACGAAGCACGCCAAGGCCGCACCGTTCCGCCGCAATGACGACATGCTCTCGGTCATGCCGGCTGGCGTCGTCATCTTCCCCGGCTCCGGCATTACCGGAAATCTTGCCGACAAGGCCCGCCGACTTGGCATCTCCGTTTTGGCAAGCGGCGGGAGATGGCGCGTAAGCGCCATCTGTCCATACGGCTGAAGGAGATGCTTGCATTTCGCAAAAATTGTGTACACATTTGCCGCTGAAACGGAGCTTCGCCATGACCCAATCTCGGCAGCAGATACCATCTCCCCGCCGTGTCGGCGTGCGGGAATTTCGCGGCAACCTGACGTCTTTCCTCAAGCAGGTCGAAGACGGCCAGCGGTTCGTCCTGACGTCGCATCACAAGGTTGTCGCCGAAATCGGCCCGCCGTCAGCCGGCGTCGTCATGCGGAAACCAGGCGCGTTGCGCGGAAAGATCAAAGTTGCCGATGACTTCGATGGTCTGCCGGCGGATGTTCTGAAGTCCATGGAAGACGGGACGTGAGGCTGCTGCTCGATACACATGCCTTGCTGTGGTGGCTGAACGACGACGAGAAGCTAGGGAACCATGCGCGTCGCCTTATTGGCGATCCCGAGAATGATGTCCTCGTCAGTGCTGTCTCCCTTTGGGAAATCACTGTGAAGCTGCGCATCGGCAAACTTGATGCCGATATCGAAGAGATTGTTGCGATTTTGCCGGATCAAGGTTTCGACCGGCTGGATATCTCGGACGCGCATCTTATCGCTCTCGCTGCTCTTCCACTTCATCACCGCGATCCTTTCGATCATCTGCTCATGGCGCAAGCCGTGGCGGAGGGAGCGTATTTGGTTTCGGACGATCAAAATGTCGCGCTTTATGGCATTCCGTTTGTGACTTGCTCCGATCCTGTTGCCTTGTGATCTCACCGAGCTTGGCTCCGCGGATGAAGCCGGCTCAGATCGTTCCGGTTGCGTGTTTGCCAATGGCGATGTACCTGGCGACCCATCGGCGGCTCAGGTGCTTGGGAGCGGGCACGTTTGGGGAAGATCACTCATTCGACGCCCGCGTGAACAGCTTCACCCGGGATTGGAGCATGGTCTGCAGACGGCAATGCGGTGCCGCGGCGACCTCGCCGATCAGCAGAAATGTTATCGAGGTGCTCACAGCCTGCCGCAGCCGGGAGCGGGCGAGGGTATTATGTTGATCGACATGCGGGCGAAGCGTCCGTGGAGTGTGCGGCCAATATCCCCAGTGCTTGGACCGGGGGCCATGGTTGTTGTCTCCTTCGATTGCCCCGAACCATTCCCGTTTTATATCGCTCGTATAGACGACCGCCTGCTTTGGCGGCCAACCCCTGAAGGGGTAAGACTCGCCCGAAATTTTTGCAAAATTCGATTTCGGTTCGTTTATCCTGGTGGAAAATAGAATTTTGCAAAATTTTCAGGCGAGCTGACCGCAGCAGGTCGGCCGTCTCTTCGTGCGCCATCGGGAATGGTCCCGAGCAACCGGAGACAACAACCATGGCCACCACGATCGCAACGCTCACGCAGAAGACCGACGGCATCCTCGAAGGCGTCTTCGCCACGATCCGGGTCAACGCCCCGATCGCCATCGTCCCAAATGCCAGCAAGGCAAGCGAAGAAGCGCCCGACTACCGCGTCATTCACCGCAAGACGGGCTTCGAGATCGGCGCCGCCTGGAACCGCATCGCGCGGCAGACCGGCGAGGAATACCTCTCAGTGAAGCTTGAGGCTCCCGAGATCGGTGTGATCTTCGGCAATCTCGCACCGGCACCCGGCGGCGATCCTAGCAAGAAGGTGATCCTCTGGAACAGCCCGAACTGAAGAACAAAGCGAGCGGCCCCGAGCAATCGGGGCCGGCTTCGCCGTATCTCAGGTTTTGCGCGCAATAGCGGGATTGAAAGCGGGCATCGAGCCCGCCTTCAATCCTCCTGTCGTGCCACACGAGACCAAGGACCCTGTCTGCTCAGATACTTGAAGTCTGCCGTGAGGCTCGTGCCGCCTCAAGGACTTCGCGGCCCCTCCAATTTTCAGCCGGCGCCCTGAAGGGCACCGTCAGAAAATCGGTTCCTCCGCTCGCCGGCTCCGCCGGTCGCTGACGCGATCCTTGACCCGGCCCGATCCTCACGACCCCGGGCGTCATCTTTCACATTTCAGGAGACGACGACGATGACGATTGCACTCGAAATTCAGGTTGAGGAACTGCGGGCCGAGCTCAGGAACGCCGATCCGGCTGAGCGCCGCCAGATCGAAGCGGAGCTGGAGATCGCTCGGGCCGAACTGAGGGTAGCGATCGCCGAGCAGGAGGGCGCCATCGACGCCGCGCCACCCTTCTGAGGCGGCGTTTGCCTCCTCGCCTGGGCCGGCACGCCGGATCGACCGGCGCGTCGACCCGAAGCTGCGCTTCACGCCGATAATTACCGGCAAGGACCAGGAAGACTTCCGCGGACAGCCCGGACCGTGGGTTCCCGTCCGACATTTGTGTTCGGCCTATAGCCGCGCGCCCGTTTTGATCGGAGAAGTTCGAGGAACATACGGACTGCATCCTCCTCTCTGTCGAAGTGATGCACCATGGCTTGTCCGATCGTTCCGATGCGTCCCCATCGCCGCGTCAGGCATGGTGTGCCGAACAACGTCGGTTCGATTGCGAGCGCGTAGAAGCGCGCCATGTTTTTCGTCGCGTCCCTGCGTTCGATGTAGAGCTGATAGGGTTGAGTGAGCATGACGGAGAGTCGCCTCTTCCAGCTTTTGCGTCTAACGACACTTATGAATCGGTCGGCCCACACCGATTCATTTTTGTGATGATCGTTGAAGCCGAAGATCATGGATTTGGGCGAGCCGGCCAATCGGCGGCCGGGTGCTATTCGCTCCGCTCACGGAGCCCGAACACCGTCTCCGCCTCCGGTCACGCCCCCTCTCGCGGAATGACGTGAGCGAATTGCCCAGCCGCAGGGCGGCGGTTCTATCCTCGACACCTCCTGCCGGCTCACGCCGGAAACGGTCGCGTCCCCTTCGGGTCCGCGGGTCTCTTCTCTCTCTGACGTCCAATTTTACTCCAGCAAATCCGGCGTCAAGGACGGCGCGTCTCCCCCAATTTTTCCGCTGCTGCGTTTCACTGCGCTCTGGAAAAATCGGTTCCCCCGCTTGCGAGCCGCGTTCCGCGGTCCTTGACCCCTCTTTGCAAGAGAGTGGCCGATCTCCGTCATCAACGAAGGAGATCACATTATGACAACCGATCAGAACCTCATACTCTACACCAAGTTTGCCGGCTTCCGGCTCGTCGTCCTGGCAAACCGCTTCGGCTGCGACAGCGATTTTTCGCGAGAGCTTCACGATCGCCTGGTTGAGGGGCTCGACGCGGCAATCGATCGGATCAGCGTCATCATGGAATTGGAACGAAGTGTTCTCATCGGGGAGGATGAATTCGCCGAATATCAGCTGGAGGGCGAGATCGAGATTTTCGGGCGCTTCACTATCAATCTGCTGGACGAACTCGAAATTGATTACGACACGCATGAATTCCGCGTCAACGGCGGCGATTGGATGAGCGCTTGGGCTGCCGACGACACTGGCGTCGATATCAACTATCCTGAGCTCGTTGCGCTGATTGCGGACGAACTCGGCTCGCTGGCGCCGATCATCAAGGATATCACGTTGGCAACTCGCATCCCGGTCTATGCGGGGCGCGTCGTTTGGTCATGGTGGTAGCAGCACCATCTCACATACTGAGAGGCGACAGACGAGGTTGCCTCTCAGTTGCCGATGGCCCTCAAGTGAGCCGAGGAAGGACGGCTGCGAAGTTTCACAACAATCGCAGTAATGTTGTAAATGCTGTAAATTCCAGCGATAGCAAGGAAGCCCAATGCCGAAGCCAAGCGGGACGTATTCAACCAGTGACCTCTCACGTAAATCCGGCGACATCATCGCCGAGGCGCTGCGTCATCCGGTGACGATCACCCAGCGGAACAAACCCCGGCTGGTTCTCCTCAATATCGAAGATTATCAGCAACTGATCAGGCAGGCAGACCGACGCACCGTCGGCACTATCGAAACGATGCCCGATGAGCTTTTTGCCGAACTCGAAAACGCCGTCGACGCCTATGCCGGCGAGGACGAGGTGGGCCGCTCATAAAACCACGATCATAGCACCGGTTTGACGAAACGATTGACCTTCGCTGCCTGATCCATCTCCTTTCGCCGGAAGTAGATCGCCCGGCCGCAGCGGATCGGACTATGCCCCTGGACGATGATGATCTGCTCGTCCTTCCTCATCGACTGGGTGATCTCGTGCGGCATGATCAGCGGCCGGCGCTGGAAGTTGACGTTCTCGGATCTCCTGGATGCATTGTTCTTCGTGTCCCAGCCGATGTTGCGGGAACTGCCCTTCACCTCCACCGTCATCTCGCCACATTGCGCAGAGAGGTTGCGCGCCGTGTCGAGCGCCTTGATCGCTGCGTAAGAGGCGAAAGCGCAGCCATCGATCCATGACGTCGCGCCATCCTTCCCGAAATGCCGCTCCAACTGCCCGACCGACTGGTACATCAACATCATCGAGATGCCGTACTTGCGGCCGCGGTCGCGCGCCTCCTCGAGCACCCTCATGTAGCCGAGCAGATCGACCTCATCGAGCATGAACAGCGCCCGGCGCTGGAAGGCGCCGTCGGCCTGCACCATGGCGTTGATGAGCGAGCCGATGATCACACGAGCGATGCCCGGATAGGAGCGCAAGATCGATGCGGAGATGTTGAGGAAGACGTCCTTCTTGCCCGAAACGATATCACCCGACTTGAAGGCATTGCCGCAGACGAGCGCGGCATAGCTGTCGAGCGACAGCCACTGGGTATCCTTCGATGCTGTGGAATAGACGCCCGAAAACGTCTGCTCGGTCATGTTGGTGAAGACGCCGAGCGTTTCGCGGATGAAGGCCGAACCGGAATGCTCCTGAATGTCGCGCAGCATAGCGAGCACCGAGGGCTCCGGTTCGGAAACGATCTGGCGGAGACTGCGCAAGCTTCGCCGGCCCTCATATTCGGGCGAGAGCATCACATGGGCGAGCAGACCGGTCAGGAGGTTGTGCGCCTGGTTCTGGAAGTAGGATCCCGTCGAGCTTTCGAAGCGAAGGCTTTCCGACAGCAGCATATGGGCAATGCCGACGATGTCCTCTTCCTTTTGCTTGGATGCTTCGATCCCGTCGAGCACGTTGAAGCCCATGATCGGGTTCGTCGGATCGAGCACCATGACCTCGCGCCCGAGCGCATTGGTGCGGTGCTCGACGACCATGGGCGCGACCTCAGTGGAAGGATCGAGGCAGATCATGGGTCCGGTATATCTGAGCGCCGTCGGCACGACGTTGCTGGTCGTTTTGTATCCGCCCGATCCCGCGAAAAACAGCATATGGGTGGAATCGAAGTCCTGTCTGTAGGTGAGCAATGGCGCCTTCCCGCCCTGTCCCCATGTGCTGCGATCGTTTACATCGAAGGGAAGCGCATGGATGATTTCCTTGTCGACCCGATAACGCTCGCCGACCACGATTTCCCCATCCGGCGGGAACAGCTTTCCTGCTGCCGTCATGGGCAGCCAATCGGCATCTCCAAATATTCCACGCCGGGCACGTTTTATTTCATCTGGGACGACGACGGAGATGCGGGCCGACATCGCCACTGCCATGAAGCCGGCGACGGCGGCGATGACTGCGACCATATCAAGATAGGACAGCGCTCGATCCCATGTGATCACTTCGGCCTGCACAGCAGGTGCAAGCCGGCCGAATTCGCGCAGCGCATAGAACGCGGCAACACCGAGAAAATACAAAAGGCTTGCCATGGCGACCGGCCTTCGCCGATGCAGCGGCAAGGCCCAAACTGTCAGAAGTCCGGCAAGAGGTCCGAACAGTAGAGGCGGCACAGGTGCTGCGCGCAGGAACCAGTGTTCTATCTTCCCGGACATGCCGGCGGCGAGTCCCGGCCATCGCCAGCCAACAATGTAGATTGTGATCGTGGTGACGGCGATCGGTACCAAAACGAGTAACAGGCTCGGATGCGGTTTCCCTCTTAGGCCCATCTTACTTTCTCCTCGAGATGCGATGAACCGTTCCTCAGAGAGGAGACCTTGAAAGCCTCTTCGCCGATATCGCGCAGCCGCCGATGCTCGATGGAGCCTGGGACGAGCCTTGCCATTTCTATGAGGCCGCCGAGCAGGAACGCCCGATCCGCCTTCGATAGCCCGGCTTTGACGACGATCCCGCCGAGCAGGATCTTTTCGCGCGTGTCGCGCTTGCGGTCAGCCGTCATGTGGAACCTGCCCCTGCGCTCCAGCGCCGCTATCTGCTGGTCGACGCGTTTGAGGAGTGGGGCCAGCGGCGCCTTTCCTTTCCCCCTTCCGAAATCGCGCGGCGATTTCCTCGATGATCCGATCGACCTCCTCGTCGGCGATCTCCATCTCCGCCAGCCCGGTTCTGGTCGCGGCGCGGGCAAACCGCTCGGCCGATTTAACTATCAACAATCGTTTGCGTTCGCGCAGCTTTTCGATCTGGGCGTCGAGATCGGAAATCGATGATTTTGTCGCCATTCCTGGTTCCTTTTCTGCTTTGATGTCGAAGGTGCGATTATACTAACTAGAATAAAACAGTAAAATGCGCTACCGTGCAACCAGAAAAGCGGCATCGGCCCTTCGGTCCGATCTGTTTGAGGGCGCAATATACGTCGCTGTCGCGACGTGCTTGGGCCAGTCTGGAGACGCCAGTGGCGATCATGTTCGTCAGAGCGCAGGTGATCAGCAGGGGATCGGGACGCAGCATCGTCTCGGCTGCCGCCTATCGCCACCGCGCCCGGATGATGGACGAGCAGGCGGGAACGTCGTTCAGCTATCGCGGTGGGGCGGGCGAACTGATGTATGAGGAACTGGCGCTGCCGGATGAGATCCCGGATTGGCTGCGGTCGGCGATATCAGGTCAGTCCGTCAGCAAGGCCAGCGAAGTGTTTTGGAATGCCGTTGACGCCTTCGAGACGCGGGCAGATGCGCAGCTCGCCCGCGAACTGATCATCGCGCTGCCGGAGGAGCTGACGCGGGCCGAGAATATCACGCTGGTGCGCGAATTCGTCCGCGACAATCTCACCTCGAAAGGAATGATCGCCGACTGGGTCTATCACGACAAGGACGGCAACCCGCACATCCACCTGATGACGACGCTCCGGCCGCTGACGGAGGAGGGGTTCGGGGCAAAGAAGGTTCCAGTGCTTGGTGAGGGTGGCAAGCCGCTGCGTGTCGTCACGCCGGACCGCCCGAACGGCAAGATCGTCTACAAAGTCTGGGCGGGCGACAAGGAAACGATGAAGGCGTGGAAGATCGCCTGGGCGGAAACGGCCAACCGGCATCTGGCGCTGGCCGGACATGACATCCGCCTCGACGGTCGCTCCTATGCCGAACAGGGCCTCGACGGCATCGCGCAAAAACATCTCGGGCCGGAGAAGGCGGCGCTGGCGAGGAAGGGCAGGGAGCTCCACTTCGCGCCGGCCGATCTCGCCCGCCGCCAGGAGATGGCCGATCGGCTGCTTTCAGAGCCGGAGCTTTTGCTGAAGCAGCTCGGCAATGAACGCTCTACCTTCGACGAGAGGGATATCGCCAGGGCGCTGCACCGTTATGTCGACGATCCCACCGATTTTGCCAACATCCGCGCCAGGCTGATGGCGTCGGACCAATTGGTCATACTGAAGCCGCAGGAGATCGAGGCAGAGACAGGAAAGGTGTCGGAGCCCGCGGTGTTTACGACGCGGGAGATGCTGCGCATCGAATACGACATGGCGCAGTCGGCGCGGGTTTTGTCGGAGCGTCGCGGCTTCGGTGTTTCCGAGCGGAATGTGACGGTGGCGATCGAACGCGTGGAGAGCGGCGATCCAAAGAATCCGTTTCGGCTCGATGCAGAGCAGGTCGATGCTGTCCGTCATGTCACCGGTGATGGTGGCATTGCCGCTATTGTAGGCCTTGCCGGCGCCGGCAAATCGACGCTGCTTGCTGCCGCACGTCTTGCCTGGGAGAGCGAGGGACACCGGGTGATCGGTGCAGCCCTTGCCGGCAAGGCCGCGGAAGGGCTGCAAGACAGTTCCGGCATCAAGTCGCGGACGCTTGCCTCCTGGGAACTGGCCTGGGCCAATGGGCGCGATACGCTCCATCGCGGTGATGTGCTGGTGATCGACGAGGCCGGCATGGTGGCCTCGCAGCAGATGGCCCGTGTGCTGAAGATTGCCGAGGAGGCTGAGGTAAAGGTCGTGCTGGTCGGCGATGCGATGCAGCTGCAGCCGATCCAGGCCGGTGCTGCCTTCCGGGCAATTACCGAACGCATCGGCTTTGCAGAGCTTGCCGGCGTGCGCCGCCAGCGTGAGGCCTGGGCACGTAATGCCTCGCGGCTGTTTGCCCGCGGCGAGGTCGAGAAGGGCCTCGACGCCTATGCCCGGCATGGCCATCTGGTCGAGGCAGGGTCACGCGAGGAAACGATCGATCGGATCGTCTCCGACTGGGCTGCTGCGCGCAGAGAGGCAATAGAGCGATCAACGTCTGAGGGCGGGGATGGCCGCCTTCGCGGTGATGAACTGCTGGTGCTCGCCCACACCAACGACGATGTTCGCAAGTTGAACGAGGCGCTGCGATCGGTGATGACGCAGGAGGGAGCGCTTGGCGAAAGCCGCAGCTTCCGGAGCGAGCGGGGCGCACGGGAATTTGCCGCCGGCGATCGGATCATCTTCCTGGAGAACGCCCGCTTCCTTGAGCCGCGCGCCAAGCACTCCGGGCCACAGTATGTGAAGAACGGCATGCTCGGCACCGTCGTTTCCACCGGCGACAAGCGTGGAGATCCGCTGCTTTCGATTCTGCTCGACAACGGCCGCAAGCTCGTCTTCAGCGAAGACAGCTATCGCCATGTCGATCACGGCTATGCCGCAACGATCCACAAATCGCAGGGCGCCACCGTCGATCGCACCTTCGTGCTGGCAACCGGGATGATGGACCAGCATCTGACCTATGTGTCGATGACGAGGCATCGCGACCGCGTCGATCTTTATGCGGCCAAAGAAGATTTTGCGGCAAAACCTGAATGGGGACGCAAGCCGCGTGTCGATCATGCCGCGGGTGTGACCGGCGAGCTTGTCGAAACCGGCCAAGCCAAATTCCGGCCTGATGACGAGGATGCCGACGACAGCCCTTATGCCGACGTCAGGGCGGACGACGGAACCGTCCATCGGCTTTGGGGCGTGAGCCTGCCGAAGGCACTCGAGGAGGCCGGCATCCAGGAAGGCGACACCGTGACGCTCAGAAAGGATGGTGTCGAGCGGGTCAAGGTCCAGATTGCCGTAGTCGACGAGAAGACAGGTCACAAGCATTACGAGGAGAGGGAGGTCGATCGCAACGTCTGGACGGCCAGTCAGGTCGAGACCGCTAGCGCACGACAGGAGCGCATCGCGCGGGAAAGTCATCGGCCGGAACTCTTCAATCCGCTCGTCGAACGCTTGTCGCGCTCCGGTGCCAAGACGACGACGCTCGATTTTGAGAGCGAGGCCAGTTACCGCGCACACGCGAACGACTTCGCCCGGCGCCGCGGGCTCGATCATCTCTCTTTGGCCGCAGCCGAGATGGAGCAAAGCCTTACCCGGCGCTGGGCGTGGATTGCCGCAAAGCGGGAGCAGGTGGAAAAGCTCTGGGAGAGGGCAAGCGTGGCGCTCGGCTTTGCCATCGAGCGGGAACGGCGGGTCGTCTACAATGAAGAGCGGAGCCAGACGATGGTCGAAGCGACGTCCAGTGACGCGCGAACTGCATCCCACTCCGTCTCGGGCGCAAGTGCTGCTGAAACACGCTATCTGATCCCGCCGGCCACGTCCTTTGTCAGCAGCGTCGAGGAGGATGCGCGGTTGGCGCAGCTTGCGTCGCCGGCCTGGACGGAGCGGGAGGTGATCCTGCGGCCGCTGCTGCAGAAGATCTACCGGGATCCGGATGCAGCGCTCGTCTCCCTGAATGCACTGGCGTCGGATATCGGGGTCGCACCCCGCAGGCTCGCCGACGACCTTGCGGCAGCCCCTGGTCGGCTTGGCCGGCTGCGTGGCTCCGAGCTGATCGTCGACGGAGGCGCGGCGCGTGAAGAGCGCAATCTCGCTGTCGCGGCCGTGAAGGAACTGCTTCCGATGGCCCGTGCCCATGCGACCGAGTTCCGCAGGAACGCCGAACGGTTCGTACTGCGCGAGCAGACGCGCCGCGCGCATATGTCATTGTCGATCCCGGCGCTCTCCGAACGCGCCATGGCACGTCTGATGGAAATCGAGGCGGTGCGCCGCCAGGGCGGGGACGATGCCTACAAGACGGCCTTTGCGCTTACCGCCAAGGATCGATCGGTGGTGCAGGAGATCAAGGCGGTGAGCGAAGCTTTGACGGCCCGCTTTGGCTGGAGCGCATTTAGCGCGAAGGCGGATGCGATCGCTGAACGCAACATTGTCGAGCGCATGCCGGAGGACCTCACGGATGAACGGCGCGGAAAGCTGACCCGCTTGTTCGACGCCGTGCGACGCTTTGCCGACGAGCAGCACCTCGCCGAACGTCGGGATCGTTCGAAGGTCGTCGCCGGCGCCAGTGTTGTTCGGGGCCAAGAGACAGAGAACGGACCGGGGAAGGAGAATGTCGCCGTGCCGCCGATGCTTGCTGCCGTCATCGCGTTCAAGACGTCGGTCGACGATGAGGCTCGATTGCGGGCGCTCTCCAACCCTTTCTATCGCCAGCAGCGTGGCGCATTGGCCAACGCGGCAACGACAATCTGGCGCGATCCGGCTGAAGTCGTCGGCAAGATCGAGGAACTTCTCCAGAAAGGTTTTGCCGCCGAGCGCATTGGAGCCGCGGTGACCAACAATCCTGCCGCCTATGGTGCCTTGCGTGGTTCGGATCGCCTGATGGACCGGATGCTGACCTCTGGCCGAGAGCGGAAAGAGGCTGTGGCGGCCGTGCCGGAAGCTGCAGCGCGCCTGCGCGCGCTCGGTGCGGCCCACCTCAATGCCCTCGATGCCGAACGCCAGGCTATCACGGACGAACGGCGGCGCATGGCGGTTGCCATTCCAGCTCTTTCGAAAGCTGCGGAAGAGGCGTTGGCGCACCTGACGGTCGAGGTGAGCAAGGACAGCAGGAAGCTGAGTGTTTCCGCCGCTTCCCTCGATCCGGGCATTGGCCGGGAGTTTGCCGCTGTCAGCCGAGCGCTCGACGAGCGCTTTGGTCGCAATGCCCTCGTCCGGGGTGACAAGGATCTTGTCAACCGCGTGCCGCCGGCGCAGCGTCGAGCTTTCGAGGCGATGCAGGAGCGGCTGAAGGTCCTGCAGCAGACTGTCCGTCTGCAGAGCAGTGAGCAGATCATAGCGGAGCGGCGCCAAAGGGCTGCTAGCCGCGCTCGCGGCATCAACCTCTGAGACTCGAAGAAAAGCGGGGGGACGAAATGGTTGGTCGATTGGAAAAGCACTACGACCCGATTGTCCCGAGATCGATCTTCCTTTGGGTGGCGGAGCGGTCGAAGCTACTGTTCGTCCGTTCCGCAGCGGTCGTTGTAGAGGCGATTGCAGGTTTCACCAGATCGGGTGCCGTCTGCGTGAAGCCACTCTATAGCCCCCTCGGACACGGACGTGGCCAGAAACAAGCCTGCTTCCAGCAGCGCGCGGATGCCACAGAAAGTGACGAGGTCTCGCGCTGAGACCGTGAAGAACAGGCTTTCACTGGTCGGCCTTATGATCGCGCCTCCACCTTCGAAAGCTAGAAACCTGTCAGGTCCCACGGAGACGAGGGATTGGTAGAAGTTCTCGATTTGCGTGCAGATCTTGTCGGCAACGTGCTGCGTGCGCGTGATTGCGACACACGCTTCGGCGACGTGCACGCACTTTGGAACATCTTCCTCACCCGCGAATGATGGCGCTCGTGGCAGGACCAGATGCGCGTTGCACGGCGGGCTCAGCTCAACGAAGTGACGGACTTCGCCAATCGATTTCTTCATGCTGTTCCTGCCTATTTGGAGAAAAAAGGCTTTTAGAGGTGGCAAAGCGCTGAGGGCTGCTCAACGTGATGGAGCGCTTTCTGCTGACGCGAACGTTGTTCCAGTTGAGGCTCGTGAAGACGTGACGCAGTTGCGCTTACGCGACGGTGAAGATGAGGAATCGCTAAAGGGTCCAAGATCGCCCCGATAGCCGCCTTGCTTCGGATTCCGGGTAAAGGCGGTAGGGAAGGTCCGCATAGACATATTCTGCCGGAATCGCGGGTGGGGACAGCTTCGATAGGAACAGGTCGAGATTCTCCCGACTGTTGCTGGAGACAAGCGTGTAGAAATTGCCGCTGTTCCAGGTGACGAATGAGTGTCCAAAGAACCGGCGTAGTGTTTCGCTCATCTCCGAAAGGGTGACTTCGTTTCGATCCATTCGCGTTAGCACCGTCTCTTCCTTGGCGCGAATATCTGACGCGCTGAAGAAGCGAGCTTTGAAGCTATGGTCCTTCTGGCGTTCCCGCCGCCGATATTCCTCGGCGTCTTCATGCCTGAACTTCTCGACGAACATGAAGAGCCCGTTGGTCTTGAGATGCTGCGAGACGAAACGGATCTGATCGAAGCGATTTGGCGAATACATCTGGAAAGTCGTGTCCTCGAGGATGATATCGAAACCGCTGCCAAACTTTCGGAGCTCCACGTCTTCTTGGACCCTTTGCGATGTCAAATGATGAAATGGTCCGTGAAAAAACATGGCGTGAGGAGGAACGCCATAGGCATAGAAGCTTCTAAGGTTCTCGACGTTGGGACTGCAGGACAGTGTTTCTATCTTGCCATTGCCAAGTTCGCCGATCACACGAGCCATCGTCCCCTCGGCTGTACCTAGCGTGTAGAGCTGCAGTTGACCCTTTCTGGCGCGCGCGTATTTGAGGATCGCGCTGCCTATGCGGCACTCCTCTTCGAGGCGGTAGGGTATGCTGCTCAGGTAGTGCTTATCGAATGGACCTTGGCGCAGCGGATGAAGGGCTGAAAAGCGCCTGAACGTCATGTCCACTGGGAACAAGCGGCGATCGAGCTCAGGCGGACGGATAGGCATTCCGGCCTCACCGGATGCGGTGGTCGAAAAAAACTCAGAAAGCTCGTTAAGGCGAGGGGCACGGTCGCACTCCTCAATGAAGTCGGCAAATTCACACATGCGAAAGCCTGCCTTTCTCTCGCACCATCGCGTTTTTGGGATTCAGGAGGGAAATCGCGCATCCTGAAAAGATTGTGCCGTCAGCGATGATGTCGGCAGAAGATGATCGCGAACGTCATGTTTTCGCATCCACGATTTTGATTGGTTTTCATGAAATTGACATGAAATTCGACCTGAGGTTAAAGCCTGGCTTGTTGACAACTTGGGGTGAGGTAGGGTCGCTACCACACCGGTTTTTCAAGGGAGCAGCCGGTCGAGTGAGGATCGTTCCAACAATTCAGCCCGAACGGATGAAGAAGTCACAAGGGGAAACCATCCTTCACCAACGAGGCCTTTGGAGCCATGCCAGCGCCGACGTCGTTCGCCGGCGCGGTCTGGGGCGACAGGTTATCGACGTTGTCGCGGATGACCACCTGATCTTCCTCAACATAAGGGGTACCGCGGCATCCGGCGAAAACTTCCTGGACGGACGAAGAGTCGAGTTCAGTCCGCGCCCAGACGGCTCGCTCGTTTATATTCCCCCCGGCTGCCATTGGACCGGTTGGGATGAAGGGGATGCTGAGGGTTGTTATCTTATGATAACCGTGACGCAGGATTTCTTCTCCAACCTTACGACCAAGCTGCCGCGCACCGGCACCTTACGTCCGGAGCTTGGATTTCGAGATCTGCCGATTCAGTGCTTGGCGCGGCAGATTGCCGGAGAACTTTCACACGACGATTCCATGGGAAGTCTGATCGTTGAAGGGCATCTTGCGGCCATCTTCGGACTTCTGCAGCGCCGCTCCGGCACAACTGGCAGAGTGTCTCGAGGAGGACTGGCGCCTACGGTTCTCAAGCGGGTGATAGGGCGAATCGAAGCTCACATCGATCGACCTCCGAGCGTGCGCGCTCTGGCTGAAGAGGCGGGATTGACTTACGAGCATTTTTCCCGCGCTTTCAAGCAGTCGCAAGGCTCGACGCCATATGGCTTCTATAACCAGCGCCGTCTTGAACGCGCGACCGATCTTCTCCGCACGACTGCGATGAGCGTGACTGAGATCGCAATCGCCTGTGGCTACGCCAGCGGGAGCCACCTCTCGACCAGATTTCGCCGGGAGACGGGATTTTCACCTGCCGAGTATCGGGCGCTCTGGAAGGAGTAACCTGGTTCTGAAAGAGAGATAATATCAAATTCATGAAAGCCGCCAGCTATTCAGAGGAATAGCATGTCCTCACGAAGGCCAGTAGGAGTGTGGATGAAGTGGGCGCATCGGTCAGCAGCGGCATAGGGCGGTATGGCGCTCGCGGAATCTATCTCTTCTGTGTGCTGACGTCGGCCACGGGACGCAATGCCTACTTTGCGACGGCGGCATGGATCGCCACCGATGTCAGCAAGAGCGCGAGCGCTCTTGCCATCCTTTTGGCGCTCGGCAATGCCGCCGAGTTACTCACCAGCAATGTTGGCGGCGTTCTGGTTGACCGATTTGACCGTCGCCTCGTCTGTATCGCTTGCGATTTGTCAAGGTTGATCCTCATATTTTCAACGGGTATTGGTCTCTCGTTCGGTGACCCACTTGGTGTTCTTTGCCTATCGTGGACCATCTTCGCGTTCATCGACAGAACCTATTCGACTGCGCTGCAGGCCATCATTCCAGACATCGTGCGTCCTAAGAACCTCACTTCATTCAATTCGGCGTCTTATATTGCGATGCAGGCGGGCAATCTCATCGCCGCTATCGTCACCGGTTACAGCTTAAACGCCATCGGGATGAATCTGACGTCGGTCTTGCCTGGCGCCTTTTTCGCCCTATCACTGTTGGGGCTGCTGGCACTGATCGGCCGCCAGCCGCCTTCTCGTTCTCGATCGGATTTGCAGGCAAAGAGCATTCGTCGGATGGATCTGTTGCCGACGACCTTCGTCGTTCACCCACTGAAGACCATCGCCGTCATGTATGCGTTGACCTATGCGATGGGCATGCTCGTGAGTGTATTGGGCGCCGCATATGTCACCCGCGAACTCAAGGGGTCAGCGCTAGAGTTCGGTTATCTCGAGGCAGGTTGGGCCCTCGGTTCGATTGCGGGCTGTTCAACCCTTCTTCTCAGAAGGGCGCGTTCGCGACGACAAAGCATCCTCTTCCAGTCGGCGCTCGCTGGCATTGTTCTGTTGGGCTTTCCTGTTTTCCAGAGCTTTTTGTCCGGGCTCGTTCAACTGGTGTTGCTTGGCTTCTGCTACAATGTCACGCGGATCCTGATCGATGTACGGGTTCAATCGACCGTTTCAATTGACATGTTGGGGCGGGCGCGAAGCCAGATCCACACGATCTGTGTTTCGATAGGGCTTCTTGCGTATGGCATCATCGGGACGATCGGAGACGCAATTCCACCTTCGGGGATTTTCGGCCTCTTCGGGGCGCTGATGGTGACCGTCGCGCTCTTCTTTCACTTTAACATGGATCGGGGAGCGCCGGTGGAAAGGCGGTTCGTCTGAGGATGGAGACGTCGCCCAATAGTGACCTGGTTTCAAAAGGTGAGGTGTTGGCCCTCATTTTTGAATTATTCCCTTGGTTGCGTCAGTTTGAGCAGGCAACGCTGAACGACTACGCAAAGGCGGCCTTCTCGGTTGGATCGGATCGATCGGGGTGCGTCGCGCGAAGCCAGGCAATGTCTTTATTGCGGTCACGCGTGGCGGCCGTCGCGCAACGTCAGGGTTATTCAGCAGAAGCCGCATCGCGCTTTCAAACCGAAATCGAAGTCGCTCCGGTGCTGCAGTGTGGCCCCCACCTCCACCTGTTGATCGAGCCTGACGCCTTTTACACCCATCTGTTCTCCCTGATGGGACTTCGCGCGCATGGCAGGACATCCTATATCTCCTACGCTTGCTCGACAGTGAAGTTCGTAGAACGCGGTCGCAAGGGTCCGGCCTGGCTCCACGTCGATGGCGATGCAGTCAATGTCTTCGGGCTGTCGCGCAGCAAAATGATCCCCTACAGCATTCTTGGCAGAAACGGCTGCTACAGATTCCATCTTCAAAACGTCGACAGGCCCGGTGATGACTCGGAGGCAATTTCCTACTTGCGAGACCTTTTGCCTCTTGGCGAATTCCAGTCGGCGGCAGAGGCGCTCAAAGCGGCAAATCTTTGCCTCTGGAAGCGGTATTCTGAGAGCCAGGTGGACTTTCTTCAGCTTGATGATAGCGACGTTGCCGATCTGGTCGCGGACCACCTTTCCGATGGCCGGTCCTGGCTGCGAGCCTCGTTGATCGAGGACCGAGCATTCGCGATGCGCCTCATCCATTTCATCGATCAACTCGCTGACACGGCTTGGCGAGGCTGGCTGAAAAACTCGACGCATTTTTTCTGGGGCTGCATTGAAGGGCGGCTTTTTCCACTTTGGCTGGATGGCAGGGTCCTCCGGTCGAAGGAGACAGATGATGTCTGTGTTGAACTCTCGCCGCCAAGTCTTGTGGAGGCCCTGAGAACTGGCCGGATCGTTCCGAACCTTCTGCTGATGTTCATCGTAACGTCGATCCTGCCTGGCGTGCGTGTCCTGGGTGGAAGTCGGCATACGATCTATTATCCGTTGATGCGCTGGGCATTCTGCGAGGCGTTGAGGAACAACCATCGTGACACACAGCTTCTCAACGCACTGTCAAAGGACGAACGGCCGGGGGTTTGGGGCCATCGCATCATCTCCTCGCCGTGCGAGCCATTTTCGCTGTTGAATGCTTTTAGCCGTGGGGGAATTGAAACGCTTCTCGAGCAGTTCGGAAAGATGAGCATTATCGACGCTTGCGGGCCCCTTTCCAGCTTCACCCAGGACCCCCTATGGGCGGAGCTTGCGGTGGCCTATTCCTCAGGGAGAGTGGGCAGACAATCCTCCCAATGGGCGTTCCGCTGATCGCACCTCCTTTCGTTTTCTGACCACTTTACCGCCCAAAGCGTGACCTCTCGCTTTTGAGACAAGTGTCCGCGCGTAAAGCGAAGCTATTGAATCTTGTAAAGAATTCGGTTGCGCGGCGGGCGGATTTCAACTACCTTTGGCAGCGAGGCAGTACGCGCTGCCTTGGGGATTAGAACCCCCTGTTAGCGGTTGGTGTCGGCCGATTCGGCACCACACTCCTTGACCTTCGGTCGAGGAGCCTGTGGCGTATGTCCAGGTTCCTCGGAACTAAAGGCCACAGGGCCGTCTAGCACGGTGTTCTAACTCCCCGATCAGTGGGTTGAGCGAGTTATTCCGCGGGGGCGCACCGCGTGAAACTCTCCATCGGGGTGTCCACCATGAAGCGCTATGCAGCAGCACAGGTCCGGACTTCGAGGCCTGCGCAAGCCGAACAGTCGAATTTAGCGCGCGAGTTGGTGCATCCAGTTGATCGGCATGTCGGACAGCAAATCCGTATCCGCCGAATGCAGTCGAATGTATCCCTAGGGGATCTCGGCGCCGGCATCGGGGTGAGCTTGCAGCAGGTACAAAAATATGAAAGCGGCAAGAACCGCGTCAGCGCTTCGATGCTCTACGAGCTTGCCAATTGCCTCAAGATCCCTGTTTCGAGGTTTTTCGAAGGCCTTCCAGATCCCGAAACCACTCAGGGCCAGCAAATCATAACAGAGATCGATGAGAAGATTGCCTATATTTCCACGGCGGAGGGACGGCGTCTGATAGACGACGTTTTGCTCCTTTCTCCGCGTGTGCGCAGCCGGGTCGTTGCCCTCGTCAGCTCGATTGTCGATGAAGAGATGGAAGAACAGAAGGACGTTTCCCCATGAAAAGACCAACAAGAGCGCGGCCGCAAATTGGCCAGCGGTTCGTAAAGTTCTCGTCGCGCACTGCAGGTTTATTCCGCATCTAAAAAACGATCTGGCCGACGTTCTTCTCTCGGTCAAGCACAGTGCCAAAACCGGTACTGCGGTCGGCAAGATCGTCAAGGATATCTGCCGCCGTTCTGCCATCGGCAAGCACAGGGAAGGGGAGGCGATCGCGTGCAGGATTGGATAATGCCTCGGTTCCCCCGATCACAATCGGGCGCAAGCGGATATTCTCCAGCCGTCCGCTAGATTCAAAATTGCAGGTCGCGATGACGCTTCTCCACACCTCCGGCGGGCTCCATTCCTGTTCGTCCTTTTCCGTATGGAAGAGGAAGTTGCCAAGGCCGTAGAAAATTGGCGTATTCCGATATATCTCGACCGCTTGAAGGACCGGAGCGCCATGGCTGACAAAGAGGCCTGCGCCCGCGTTCACGCAATCGTGCGCAAATTCTCGCACCCAGGCGGGGACTTGCTGCCAGTTCGGCTCCCAATGGTGATGATGCAAATACACGATGACGAGTGTGTCGCGGCCCGCTTCTTCCGCGATCGCCGAAAGGTGAACCCAGGCGCTGTGCCGGTCCACGACGATGCGGCGAGCCGTCTCATCTGATCTGCGAAACACGGTTCCATAGAAATCAATTTCGTCTTGGCCATGAAGATCAGGCGGATTCTCCGGCTGGGCATAGTTCGCGCGCTCCAAGGGCGAACTTAGAAGACGCTCTTGAATGGAGCGAAGCAGGTTGAATGTTCCCGTTTCCAGGTCGAATACCCTGGAGACCTTCAGCCTATTGATGCCGGGCCTTGCTATCCTGCCCTCAGTTGCGTCCTCGGCGTACATGAAAGACGGGCCTGGCCCAGCGTCCATGGCAATCAGCGCAACATTTCGGGATCCGAACGTCATTTTCTGTGCCGTGGAAGCGTGATGCTTGTTGTGGCCGATGCCGGCATACAGGAAATTGTGTGCCGCAACCTCCTCCAGCGTCGAGAGGATCCCCGGCGGTCCAAGATCGAAAGCATGGTTGTTTGCCAGAGCCAGGCTATTGAAACCAAGCTCCTTCAACGCGGCCAAGACATCCGGCGTTGCAGCGCCGAAATAGCTGCCTTTGAGCGGCCATCCACCATGACGACCATAGATAGTCGTCTCGAGATTGGTGAAGGCAACATCGCTTGCTTTGAGGATCTCGGCGATCTCAGCGAGCCGTGGATCGCCGATCGCTCGAAGATCATGACGGATGAGCGACTGGCCGGTGACAGCAATGGAAAAGGGTGCGGACATATGGTTTACCTTCGATCTTTGGGACTGCCGACTGCTCACGCGCTATGGCTTCGGGGGAAATGCGTGTCGTAGAGCCAGTGTCTAGTTCGATGTCTGCGGCGAAACATCGATCTTGAACCATTGCTCGCTCAGCCGCTTCAGGGTTCCGTCGCTCGTGGCGGCCTCGATGGCGCTATCGAATGCCGCAACCAGTTCGCCGTCGTCTTGCCGAAGCCCGACGCCGACACCCGGGCCCCACAGGCCACCGGAGAGCCGCGGGCCGTAGAGCGTTGCAATCCCGCCATCCGTGCTGTCGAGGAAGGCTTTCCAGGTGAAATAGTCGGCAAGGCCGCCATCGATGCGCTCAGCTACGAGATCGAGATGCATGTTGTCCTGGGAATCGTAGCTCCTGATCGTCGCGACCTTTCCGAACAGTTCATTGAGCACCGCTTCCGAATTCGATGATCGCAATACGCCTAGAGTTCTGCCGTTGAGAGCGGCTCGAAGCTCCTCAATCTTTGCCTGCTTTTCAGGATCGATAGTTGTGAGGTCGAGCTCGGCCGACGTATCCGTGGGCGGAAGATCGAGATCTTTGAGTATGACGAGTTGGTTGAAACCTCCGGCGTAGGGCTTGGAAAAAGCGATCGATTTCTTCCGCTTCTCAGTTATCGCCATCCCCGACATGATGGCATCGAACTTTCCAACGGTGAGCGCCGGTATGATTCCGTCCCAGTCCTGAGGCACGAAAGTGCACTCGAACTTCATCCTCCGGCAAAGATCGCGGCCGACGTCGATGTCAAAGCCGGCGAGCTCCCCTTGGGGGGTGATGGCATTCCAGGGCGGCGAAGCACCTTCAGAGGCGATTGTCAGTGTCTTCCTGTCCATTGCTCCCGCGTTGTTGGCGCAGACGACAAGAGACAGGGCAAGCAGAAGTGTTCGTTTCACGACGATGTTCCTTTCATTGCTGAGTTTGATTGTTGGCGTCCGGGATGTGGGCTGGCGTCAAGTTTCAGCCGAGGCGAGAGGCGGCTTGTCGTCCGCTCTTCGACGTACGCGTTGCGCCGGCGGTGGACGGTTTGCCGTCGGCGTCCAACGCGTCTCCAGCATCTGGAAACCTTGCGTAATCAAGAGGGTAAGCAGCAGGTAGAAAGCCCCCGCGGCAATGAAGACCTCGTATGGGGCGAATGTCTCCGACACCAGCTGCCGGGCGAGCCCGGTCACCTCAAGCAGCGTGATGGTGCTTGCAAGGGAGCTTGCCTTCAGCATTCCAACCACCTCATTTGCATAGGCGGGAAGAGCGATCCTGAGGGTCAAAGGGAACACGATAAGACGGGCCGTGTGGAAACGGGAAAGGCCCAAGGATTTGGCCGCTTCAATCTGCCCACGCGGTACCGCCTGGATCCCGCCGCGCAGAACTTCTGTCGTATGGGCGGCGCTGTTCAGGGTGAAAGCAATAAACGCGCACCAGAATGGCTCTCGCATCACGGCCCATAGAAAGCTTTGGCGGACGAGGGGAAGCTGGCCAATCCCGTAGTAAATCAGGAAAAGCTGAACCAGAAGCGGCGTGCCGCGGAACGCATAGGTATATGCCAGCACGGGCGCGGAAGCCCACGGATTTGATGATGCCCGTAGGAAGGCGAGCGGGACCGAGACGGCGAAGCCTGCGGCAAGCGATGCGAATGTCAGAACCAGAGTGAGAAGAAGGCCGCGGGGAAGGGTGAGAAACGCTTCAAGCGCGATGGTCATGCTCATTGTCTCAACCTTTCATCGCCGGGAGCGAATAGCGGCGCTCCAATAACCGGAACGAAAGAAGCGACAGGCTTGTGAGGGCGAGGTAGATTGCAGACGCTGCGAGATAGAAGGGGAGTGGAGCGCGCAGTGAGCCCGCGCCTATATAGGCGACGCGCATGACATCCGTCAGCCCGACGACGGAAATCAGCGATGTATCCTTTATCAAGGAGATGCAAAGGTTGCAGAATGCCGGCAGAGCGATCGGGATCATCTGGGGAATGATGATCAGAAACCAAATCTGCGCGTTCGAAAGCCCGAGCGCCGCTGCAGCCTCTCGTTGGCCCGGTGCAACCGCGTTGATCGCACCACGGAATATTTCCGCGGCGTACCCACTGAACACGACGGTCAGTGCCGCGACACCGGCCGCGAATGCATTAATCTCGATGTAGCCACCGGCAATCGCGCTCAAAAGGGCGGTTCCGCCGAAATACGTCAGGAGGATGATCAGAAGTTCCGGAACACCCCGGATGATGCCCGTGTAGGCCCGCATGCACGATGAAACCGACTTGCGGGTCGAGTTGCGGAGAACGGCAATAAGCAAACCTAATAGGGTCCCGAAAGCGCAGCTCAAGGCAAACACTAAAAGTGTGTTCTTCAATCCAGATAAAAATTGATCTACAAATGCGTACAATGCAAGTCTCCAATATTCTTGCGAGCGCACCGAAATCGGAAAGGTATTCTCCCGACATATACTAAGAGCTTGCCGAGATTTAACCGAGGGTAGATTGGATTTATTAGCTTAACCAGCGCTCTAAGTTTGGCGTATGTCAAAAATATACTTTGACTTGCCGCCGTCAATTTATAAGATTCAGGAAGTTTTGATAAGCGCAACTTATGAGGCGCGTCGCTCGACCACGATTGAGATTCCCGGCCATGGAAATCACCGACTCCGGAGTGAAGATCCGCCACCTTCAAATATTGCGGGAGGTTATGCGCGCCGGCTCGGAAAGGCTCGCAGCGCAGATGTTGCGAATAACCCAGCCGGCGGTCAGCCAAAACATCAAGCAGCTAGAGGAGACTGTCGGCTTCGCGCTCTTCCGCCGGGAAAACAACAGGTTGATCCCCACCGTCAAGGCATGGGAATTTCTACGCACAATCGACGCGGCGTTTGCCGGACTTGATCGGATCGGACCGTCAATCGACTTCCTGCGGAACAACGATACGCGAATGATCGGCATCGCGGCGCCAAGCGCTTTCTCCTTCGCGACCTTGCCGAAAGTGGTCAAAAGGATTCGGGAGAGAAGCCGCTCTTACGCCGTTCAGGTGAAATCAGGAACTTATGAGCAGATTGCAGATCATGTGTTAAACGGCCGCTCGGATCTTGGCATCTCCCGATTGCCTCTTGATGAGCGCATTCTTGATTGGGTGCCCGTCGGCTCGGCCACCAACGTATGTCTTTTTCCGGCCAACCATCGATTTGCGGCACAGCAGCTTGTCACTGCCGAAGATCTTGCTAGTGAGGCGATCATCGATATCGACCCGCAAATTGCCTCTCACCAAATGAGCGTCAATGCCCTTCGATATATGGGAACCGCTCCTGACATCGCCGTGGAATATGACGCCAATGGCCATGACATTGGCTATGTCATGGCAGGGATCGGCGTTTCGATTACGAACGAGATCATTGCGAGCGAATATGCTGAATTCGACGTTGCATTCCGCGAATTTCAGCCAGGGGCAACATATCACTACGTCGTCGTTTGGCAAAAAGATCGAAAGCTGAGTGATAGCCTAAGATTTGCATTGGAAGAGATAGTCGCGGCTTTGACAGATCGGGCTGCTTGACGATCGCATCGAGGTATGACCCTCGCACCGGAAAACAGATGTTGCGAGTTCATGCTGAACCGCGAGTTGTGCGCGTAAGCTTAGAGCGGGATGATTTTAGGTAGACCCGTGAGAAGGATTCCCTATGACGCAAATCAGATTCATCCTTCTGGCCGGTCAGGAGGCTGAGCTGGATGGCGAGACCTGTTTCGAATAACCGCGAGAAGTTGTAGAAGCGGTGATACAGGAGGGGTGTGGTGCCGGGCGGCGGTGCCGGGCGGCGTCCAAGCGCTTCCGCATTGGCATCAGCATCGCGATCGATTGGGTGCGGCGCGTGACGCGACGGACAGCGCAGCCCGGCAGGATGAGTAGCCACAAGCCGCGAACGGCGGTGGCTTACCTAAGCCACCGAGCAGATAGTTGCGCCATATCGTAGAAGAACATCGCGACAATCGGAACTGCGTCGGTTGGCAGAAGCGGACCGGTTGTTTGTGCGATCATTGGTGCCATGTTCTCTTTAAGTGATTCTGCAGTTATCTTAAAATGGCGGATGACACTTCAATTGGACGCAATATCGACTAGAGCAAATCCTGTTCAATCCGGCTCATATCCAGCAGCCCTGAAGTAGTTTGCGCATTCTGTCGGCGTGAAGCGGAGCATCAATGCGCCTAGGACGTCCCATAGAGCATCGATCTTTCGTTCCGCGCCCTCCGTGGTTGACTGCGGCCCCTAAACCGGGACCGCGTGCCGGTGGCGACGGAAGCTATGAGATCACATGCTCAATGCGCTCGAGGTGGTGCTGAGGCACGATCTGAAGGGGTTCCTCGGCCGCTGCGATTTCCTCGACCGTAAGTCCGGTGGCGATGGCCAGGTCCTCAAGGCTGTAGCCCTTCGCAATCCTGGCTTCGCGGCGACGAGCGGCTGCGGAGGTGTTGTCGGCGGTAGCAAATTGATCCATTCCAAACTCCAAATCACGTTGATGTAGCGGCTGAGGGGGATCTGTCCCCGATGGGTTGGCTCCTTCGTGGTGCCGACTCGGTCAGAGGTTAGCCGCAACCTGCCGAGCCGCTTGGTTTCTCTTCGCAGACGACGCTCTTGCGTGGCTTCCGCCGCGATCTTGTTCTGCGTTCGGATGCCGAGCGCTCCTGCATTAGCGCTGTTGTTCTAGTCCTGCTTTCTATGACAATCAATCCATGGGTTTGCTCATAGGCACACGACGAGCCGTACCAACTGCCTGGGAAGAATTGTCCGCTACTGATTAACTGCGGTCGCAGATATGCCTTGCGCGATCTCATCGTCGAAGTGAACCATCTCGCCCGAGGCCATGTGCAGCGCGTCCGCGACATCGCCGAAGCGCGCCTCACCATAACGGAGGCCGGAACTTATTGAATCGGCGCCCGTTCGTAAGGACCGACATTAGGAGGATCTCACCATGGCAACCACATCCAAAGCCCCCAGCCAGGATCGTGCTCGCGTCGCAGGTGGTCAGGATCACGAGGTGAAGTACGAAGCCCGGAAGGAAGGCATTTCCAAGGAAGCGGTGAAGAAGACCGTGAAGAACGTAGGCAACAGTCGCAAGAAGGTCGAAGCCGAACTCGACCGGCACTAATCCGGGTTGGAGAGTTCAACCGTGAGGGTCCGCAGCCATAAAGTCAGCGGCGGAAACAGCCGCTGAAAGTCTGGCTCCGACGGATCATAACGCAGCGGCGGAAGGCGCCTGACTGCAGGAGTTGACGACCCCGCAGGAAGCGTTTCGGAGCAAGGCTATCGAAGCTGCGGGATACAGCGCCGTCGAGCAAAGCCAAAAGTATTGGGACGCCGGAGCGTTTCTTGCAAACGGGCGGAGCCGCATCGCATGAGGAAGGGGCTGGCGAGCGAACCCAACGAGCTCCAAAGTCGCGATACGCGACGGCGTCGGCTGACTTTACCTGCAGAACAGAATTCAGAGGCCGACAGACCGTGGGGCACCGCGTGCGGACGCCGGTCCCGACCGGTCCGTTCAATCGACTTCTAGAAGCTGCCATCCCGTTTTTGGGACCGGCCAGCATCGTCGATCTTCTCGTGCTCACTGCGCTGAATAGGAAGCGCGGTCGGTATTAAGCCATTCTCCCGTAACGCCAAAGGCGAGCGGCGGAGCGCCGATCAATCGCCCGAGTCGGGTCTCCAGTGTTTGAAACGATGCTCAGGGAAGCGGTCGACGTGAACCTCGCTAATCCTGCGGAGTATTCCATTGCCGACATGCCAGTCGATCAGATCCCGAAACAGGCTTAGCGAGTGCCACGTGCATCGTCGTCCCGATGTGGACTGTAGACTAGCTTCCTGCATAGGGCGATGCGATCCTGAGTTGCGTTCATGTGTCCTCTCCTTCGCGACGGAGAGACCCAAAGCTATGCCGACTAGGCGGCCGCTATGGTGCCGGAAACGTTGGCAAAGTCGGTTAATCGGCATAGTTTGCTGGTCAGTATAAACGTGCTTTTGCCGCGCGCGGCAAAATGCAGTTTGAAGCAGCGTCGCGATCGTCGCCCAAGTCCTGCCGCCGCCTTCCGAGCCGGGTTCATAATGCCGGATTTCCGACGTTTGAAGCAAGGGTCACCTATCCCTTCCATCCACTGGTTGACCAAACCGTCTTGGTAACCGGCAGCCATGAGCACGAAGGCGTTCACTATCTGCTCATTCTGGCACACGGTGGTTCATTTCAAATTCCGGCATGGATGTTTGATCCTGCGGCAAGTTCGATCGAGATCGTAGCTGCGCCGCGCCTTTCGGCAACCAAACTCGTTGAACTGCGCGCCAAGCTTTGTTGCCTGACTATTCCGTTGCGGTCGCTGCGGTCGCCGATTGCACATTCAATACTCCGGGAAAGGCGGCAATACGCAGCGATATGTTTGTCGCGGCACGTTCGGCGCCATGGCGGTCGGCAACTGTATCGGGTTCGGCGGCATGCGGGTCGATCGGGCCGTGGCGCAGGAGGTGCTCGAGCGATTGCAACCTCTGGGAATCGAGGCGGCCTTGCGGGCAATGGAGGCGCACACGCAGCGTCATAGCGACAATCAACAGCAACTCGAGAACTTAATCAAGCAAGCACAATACGAGGCTGCCAGGGCGCGCCGCCAGTATGATGCTGTCGATCCGGGCAATCGGTTGGTCGCCGGCGAACTGGAGCGGCGCTGGAATGAGAAGCTGATCCTATTGCGTGATCTCGAGGTCCAGTTCGAGATGCTCTCGACCGACCGTAACACGCCTGCTTTATCGGCCGACGACCGTACAAGATTGATGATGCTCGGTAGCGATCTATAGTAAGGCATGGCACAGGTCCCGACGCGTCTATCGAGACACGCCAAAAGATCATTCGGCTGCTGATCAAAGAAATCATTGTCGATACCGTTGACGACACATTGGCGCTCGTCATTCATTGGCAGGGTGGCGATCACACCCGGATGACGGTGAAGAAAAACAAGATCGGCCAGACCCGCTGGGCAGTTAAGGCTGATGTTGTCGATCTCGTTCGCAACTTGGCGAGGCAGTTGCCCGATTTGTCGATCGCAGCGATCTTGAATCGATCCGGCAAGCGGACAGGGCATGGCGCCAGCTGGACGCGAAGCCACGTCTGCAGTCTTCGCAACATCCACGGCATCTCCGTCTATCGAGAAGGTGAACGGGCCGAACGCGGTGAGAGAACCCTCGACGAGGCCGCCGACATTCTAAAGGTGAGTCGAGCTACCGCCTACCGGATGGTCAGCAGCGGTGTCCTTCCCGCTCGCCAGTTATGCACCGGAGCGCCGTGGATCATCCAGCTTTCCGACCTTCAACACGAAACCGTGCGCCGCGAAGCCGATGCCAGGCGATCCCGGCGTCCGATATCTCAGGATCCGGTTCAAAATCCTCTTTTATAGACATCATCAGATGAGGAGTATGTCGCGCCCTCGTCACCTTCAGCAAACAGGCTATTTTTTCTTAACGCCTGGGGCTTGATTGCCCGCTCAACATGTGGAGTCCACTTCGACGCGGCCGTCTTTCAGGAAGCGCTCGAAGATATCGCGGCGCGATATGGAATAGCGGAGAGCTCCGCGAGTTTTGATTTTCCGGGTAACGCCCCTTAGCCACGAACAGGCACATGATCCTTGGCGCGATTTGAAGTCCACGTGAATTCCCTTGTCCCCAGCGCAACCGTCGACATTTCTCGCAAATGTCGGGCATCCGCCACTTTTGTCAGGTTTGTCGTGATTGGAACGTTTTGTTCGCCGGTCTCTCCCTCAAATACACATCAACCTGCCCTCAACCCGCCCATTGATAAAAGAAAATCATCTTCTTGGCGCGTCGGAGCAGTTGGCATGGTGTTTGCTGATCCCTGGTTACAAGCGGCAGAAAGCAGTCTGCATTATGCCGGTTCATGAAACGAACGGAACGGAGGCCACCTGACCGTTCGTCATCGGATCCGCGTTCTACCAAGCGGCCATGCATCCGCCGGCGGAAGGGTCAATCCCGATGTCACAGCTTGCAACCAACTCAAAGAGAAGGAAAATGCAATGACCAAGATTTCCGAAAGATCCTTTGAAACGATCGAAAACCCGGGGTCATCGTCGCTCAAGGTGCCAGATCAGTTCGCCGCATCTGTTGAAAAGGGGAACAAGAAGGTGACAGAGGCTCTTTTGAAATTTGCGTCCGGCGCTGAAGCGACACAGAAAATGCTGCCTCCGATCCTCGAAACGACAAGTCTATTCGGCAACGAATTGTGGTGGAAGACGATCGCTGCACTGCAGGCCGACGCCGAGGCCGGCTTCTCACATTTGCAAGCTTTGCTGGGCGCGAATTCGCCGTCGCAGATCCTCGAACAGCAGTCGACCTTTTTCCGCAAGCGGGTTGAGACAAGTTTGCAGCACGCCAAGGAAGTCCGGGTGCTCTCAAGCAGGGCGGTGGAGGAAATCTCAAAGCCGGTCAAGGATGCTTTTGACAAGGTGCTGACGGACCTCAAGGCGACGTAAAAGCGGACTCGCACTTAAATCGCCTGGACTGATCGGGGGCGGCCTACCTTATTCATGGACGGAAAAGATGGTGACGGGGACCATCAGGTCGGGAGAGAGCTGGAAAGTGTGTCCTGCGATCTCGATAGCTCCAGCTAACAAGCTCCTGAAAACGGATCGCGGGCGGCCGGCGTGACATATTGGACGGTTTGAACTGGCGAAGAACCCACCATCTTGGTATCTAACCGCGTAGGGGGCAGGGGGCAGGGAAGTGGTAATGGATTCACGCAGGGACATAGCCGAGCGGGTCATCGCGCGTTGGAAGGCGCGAGGAATCCGGATCGATGAAGACCCGGGTTTCATGGAACTGGTCGCTCTTTGGACGGCAGGGTCGATTGCGTCCGGTGAAATGCGCCGCCGGTATTCGGCGCTCCAGCGCGAGCGGTCGCTGTCCAGGTCAATGCCACTTGATGTGTATCCCTGCGACGAAGGGGCGGAGGTCGATCATCGATCGATTGCGATTCCAGACGACGAACCAGATGAACGGGGAGGTCTCGGACTGCCGGCGCAAGGGTGACTCTTACAAAGGGCTCATCACGCACCATTTCCTGGCGAGCGCGAACTTCACGAAACAGCGGGTCGACAAGCGCTGCGTCGCGTTGTGCATATTCTCGGGAAGAGTCCGAAAAATCCTTGCCACGAGCCGCAATGGCTGGCGGCTCAGCAAGGTAGAAGGTGAGGAGCGGCCGGCGGTACTGAGTCGACATCTTTATCAACTGTGGGCGTGTCGGCTCAGGGCATCTTCAAGCATGGCAAGGCGGTCGCTGCCCGCTATACAGGGTGCATCGCTAATGCCGAGCTTGTCGGCACATCTTCAACGCTGAGTCCCTCAGTCTCGTGCGCCCAGCGTCCGACAAGTTATTGTCTTCCATGGGAGTCCGGCTTGCGCAAATTGCCCCCGATGAAGGTTGGTCCGCCCGGGTCTTCCGCATGGAAAACGCGCGTTGCCTCAAAAACGCCGGTGCGCCATGCATAGGTCGTATCGTCGATCATCTGCGGCAAGACCTCCTGGTTTGTCGGACGACCGTACCATTTGGTGACGATGCGGGCGACTTTGGCGACGAGCGCGGTACTCATGCGAAGGTTCGAGTGTGCATCGAACATCTCCGGCGCCAAATAGCATCGAGACCTCGTTTGGGCGAAAGGTTATTCCTTTGCTGCAAAGCCTAGCTCAACGCGGCTGACATCTAAGATCGCCCGAAGGACGTCGATGCCGAATTTGAGGCTTTCCACCTCGACATCCAGCGAGATGCCCTCGGTGACTGTGCCTTTTGCGTTAGCGATTACCACCTCCTCCAGGTCTTCGAACCACTGAGGACTGTTCCCTTTGTGAAGCTTCGATAGTTCCGCAATCGCGACACTAAATGCCGATTGGACCGCGATTAGAGCGGCGCCGAGCTTTCGTTCGTCTACACCCGAGATGCAAACAATGGGGCTGTTTTTCTCATCCATGGGCTGTTCCTCTGCTGGCTCGCCACGAAACCCTATTTCAACTAATAGGCGACAGAGTCGTCGATCGCCGACGAATGCAAATAGGCCCGTAGGCTGGAGTCTCGGGTAGTTAGATCAACGAATACGCGATGCTGGGGGTGGACCATGTGGAAATGGTGGATGCGCTTGAGGCCTGTTGAAATCTGGGTCCAGCTTCCGAACGTTCCAACCGGCGGCAATGCCTCTAGGCCGTAAGCGTCGCACCTCCTGGTACGCGATAGCGGGTAATCCTTTGTACGAACTGGCTCGCATGCAAGGTCGCCCGAAGGACACAAGTGCCGAGCCTGGGCTTTCCGGCCATAGTCTTCAGTGAGACGTCTGTTGCTTCCACAACTCAACACATTCCGGCGAGCGGCATAAACCTGCAAACTCATTGTTTTTGATCCGCACGCGTCATACCTGGCCTGCACCCCACCGCCATGGCTTCGGCAAAAGGCCTTTTACTCAAAACGCAGGGACCTAGTTTGGCCCGTTTGTCAGGCAGCATCACAAAAAGATCTGCGGAAGGCTCGTCCCGCTTTGCGCGCTCAGGTGCGCCCGCAGTCGATCTGGCAGCGGATTGTTATTCAGGTACACTTTGCAATGAGGCGGAAGCTGCGACAGAATGTACGGCAGTGCAGTTCGCCCGTCGCCAAGTCCTCTCAGGTTGTTTCCACGAACGCTAAGCTCCTCCAGCCCCCTCGGCAGGTTAGGGGGCAGGTGGGTCAGTTCATTACTGTCGGTGCTGAGCCACTTTAGGGTGGCCGGGAGGTCCTCGGGTAGGCTAGTCAGTTCATTGTGAGGGACTTCGAGCCTCGTGAGCTTTGCAGGAAGGCGCTCGGGCAGGCGAATTATATTATTGAGTTCGGCGCGGAGATCCGTCAATTCGAGGGGGAGATTCTCCGGCAGGTGCGCGATTTCGTTGCGGGTGACATGAAGCTCCCTGAGCTCAGGCGGCAGGTTATCGGGCAAACTGGTCAGCCGGTTGTGGTTGACGTAGAGATACTTTAGTCCGGAAGGAAGCTCGTTCGGCAATCTGGTCAGCCGGTTGCCGTCGACGTAGAGCGTCTCGAGCATGTCCGGAAGAACCTCAGGCAGCGTGGTCAGCTGGTTGTCGCAGGCAGAGAGCTTTCGCAGACCGGGCGGGAGGTTGTTGGGCAGCCTGCCCAACCGGTTGTCATTGGCGTTGAGCCGCTGGAGGCCGGCCGGTAAGGTGGGGGGCAGTGCCGTTAGGGACAGCGATGTTAAGTTCAGGGGGGCACGAAAATTGCGGGTTTCCGTCCAGGCCTCGATCCGTGCCATTGCCTCGTGCCGGTCCTCGTCCTGCTCCTGCTGCCCGTCTTCCGCCCAGGCCAGTAAAATTTCTTTCAGTGCCGCTTCGCCGGACGAGGAGCCAGTCAAGCCTTCAACCCAGTTAAAGGTGTCTTCACCGCCTTGTTCGGAACTATTGCCAACACCCCCCTGCCTTCTGCCGTACATTGCGTCGTTCCTTAGGTCATTGCGTCACTGCTGATGTTACTTCCGTCGCGACCTTTCCTTCCAATACCAAATTCGTATCCCGTTATGCTTCGGGGGCATGGCCAGCGTCCTCCCTCGAGCTGGACAGCGCATGATTTTTATCGCGACGTTGAACAATCCCACCATTGACATGCTGCGCAAACTCGGCCTGACAGGCATGGCCAGCGCCTATCAGGAACTCGAAACGCAAATAGAAGCGAGACACCTTCGAGCATGGTGAAAGGCTTCGACTGCTGCTCGAGGCGGCCACGCTCCGCCAGAAGCGCTTCGAGGCGAGAGCCCGCCCTGCAAAGCAGCGCTGTAACGCCCAGATCGAGAACGCTGATTTTTGCGCCGCCCGCGCCCCTGATCGCAATTTCGTGACGCCGAGTGATAAAGGTATTTCATCCACCAGTTCCAGCTTGGTGGAGACCTAAACCAGACGCATTTGGAGCCGCTTGCGGCCGATTTCGCGTGGCAACTCCATCTAACTGAGGCGCAAGTTCCCGGAACAAACGCTCACGCGCGATAACCTTTCCTCATTTTCGGGCAATCTCGCAGTGTCACGTTGATTTGGTAGGTCAGCTTACGACGCCGAAGCCGTTACGCTTTTTCTCTACGCCTGCAGGGCCCTGCCGACTTAAAGGCAACGACTTCCGGACAGCCGAGGCCCAGAACCAGTTCACCTTGACATCGTGTCACTCGGGCGTAACAGGCGGCAGCCCGAGTGTCGCAATAAGCTTCATTATCGACGGCGTGGGTGGACCCGGTGTCGGCGGCGGCATGGAGACGATGGACCCGAGCCGCGGAGGCGTTGCCATAACGCCAATCATCGTGCCGATAATGGCGATCCCATCGCCGCTGATTTCGATGGCCTGCGGGCCGGTTCTGCCCGATACTACAAGGCGGATCTTGTCGGGTGTTACCTCGACGCGGCTACCTAAGGCCGCTGCGGCAGGGGAGTCGGGCGCGGCGCCGCCCGAGGTCAGGAGGAAGTGTCTCTTGACGTCGATGCTGTAGATATTCCCGACCTCGACGGTATGATTCTTCTGGGCCTTCAAATAGACCTCCTCACGGCCCTGCTTGTCCTCAAAGCGCAGTTCATTGTAGGCATTAGCGGCGCCGCCATCGGTATGCGTCCGGAAGGTCGACCGCGTTTTGTCGGTCGGCAGGGTTTCAGGCGGCAGATTTGAGCCATTGTATACGACGCCGGTCACCAGGGGCGTGTCGGGATTGCCGTGGATGAAATCAACCACGACCTCATGGCCGATCCGTGGGACGACCAGGTTGCCAAAACCCTTACCAGCGAAGTTCTGGGCCACCCGAATCCAGCAGGAGCTGTTCTCGTTCTTTCCGCCTTCTCGGTCCCAGAAGAACTGAACCTTCACACGGCCGTACTTATCCGTCGCGATCGACTCGCCCTCGGGGCCCACGACGACGGCCGTCTGCGGTCCGTGAATCAACCGCGCCGGTGTGCGGCGCCTCGGTCGGTACTGGGTGGTCGCGGGGATAATCTCTACGTTGCTGTGATAGAGGAACCGCACGCCCTTCCCCCCCACGGTGTCCGCAGTGAGATCGTCCCCCACCTCACCGATGACAGTGAAGTCCTGTCCGACTGCCAGGAAGCGATCGGTGGGTTTCGGGCGGGAACCGACCTGGCCGTAGTAGAAGGGATTTGCCGCCTTGAATAATGACCCGGTCGTTATCTGGCGCGCAGTGCTTTCGATCCGCGCGCGATAAGCGTTGCAGGCGAGTTCCTCGGCACGGATGGTGGCGTAGAAATCGCCATCGCTTTTTTTTGTATACTGGCCTGGATACTCGAAGACCTCCCGCATTGCCGTGCAGCCGCTGCTTGCCGACGAGGTCTCGCCCGTTCTGACCGCCACGCTCTCCCGCGGTCGGGTGATGGCGCTTCCCGTGAGCTTGCATGGCGGAATGCCGCCTGTCCTCACGGGAGGAACACGCGCGACAGACGTCAGTTCTGCCATCGGCTTCTCATGGTCATAGTCCCTGAGAACGACCTTGTTCGGCTGTAGCGATACGACCTCGTCCCAATGCAGGATGACATCTTCTTGGTAAAGACTTCGGGCAGGCCTGAGATTGTGGTGGGTCTCTACGATCTCAGGCGTGCAGGCCATGTGACTCGCGGCGTTGTCGACCAGCACCAGGTCATGTTGGTCCTCAGCATGTTCAAAATAGTAGTAGATGCCGTCCTGCTCCATGAGGCGGCTGACGAAGGCCAGATCCGTTTCATCGTACTGGACGCAATATGGGCGCTGTGGGAACCGTCGGGCGGTCTGATTCTTGAAATTGCCTTTATGTTCTCGAAAAATCGTGGTGATGATCTCGATGCTCGTCTTGTTCTGAAAGACCCGACTGTTAGAGCGATGCTCGAGCAATGAAATCCACGGCCGCACCTGCGCCACGTAGTTGAGGTGCTCGGTATCGTCGAGGCCGAGATATTGGAAGCGCGTAACAACACCGTTGAAGAAGCGCGTTTGCGAGTCCTTGAGCTTAAGGCCGATTGTCAGGTTTTGACCGGGGATCGTAGCAAAGTTCTGAACTGGATTGCGGCTGGCGAGCTTCACCTCGTAGAGGAAAGGTTCCCCCAGCCGCTCGGTGCCACTGAGCCGCCGGAGAGAGATTTCATTCAACTCGGACGCGGCCGAAGTGACCGCAACAAAACGATTGTGCCTTAAGAGACTCTCGATTCTTGACTCGACCATGGTGGTGTGTGTTCCGCAGATTTGATGAGAAGGCGCGGTTGCGCCCGATGGCGTGAGTAGGATGCTGCCGAAGCCATCGGCGAAGATGCCGAAAAGCGTTTATTTCGTGCATCGAAATCGCCGACCGTTGCTCAGCCAAGATGTCTTGCTGGCCCGCATCGTCAGAGCCAAGCGGGGGAGGGCGGGGTGAAGAAAGCGTGTGGGTCTCTTGGAACTCACCCACGCTAAGTCCCACCCAAATCTCGCCATGCGGCCTTGTAACATCGATGAGTTGGCGGATTCCGGCGGTGCTAGCGACGACGTGTCTCCTGGAAGATTCAACCAGGCCCAGGGCGCAGCGCCCGAGCGGACAACCACGGTGGTCGAGTTTCGCCGCGATCGTCGGCTCGATAGGCCTCTCCGCTGCTGAAGCCTCAAGGGCGTCAAAATGGCGATAACGTTCCAAAGAGGCGTCACGGCGAATTTTGCAAAGGGCCTTGGCGGTCCCATTGCAGTTTGCGTTGAGCTTACTGAAGAGAGTCGAGCTTCCGATGCTTGTCATAACGGGCCTTCCAAGCCGCCGCCCGCCGTGCCGCCGCACTTGGTATCGAGGTTACGTGGGCCATTCACCCGTTCCAGATCGATCTCGCCAAGGAGATCTTCTCCCCGCCCGAAAAGAAGGTCGAGCGGGCCCGCCGCATCATGGATGTCCGTTTCAGGAGAGTGCCATGCGGCAGCCGGTGGGCCCCGGTCAGTCGGGGTAGTTGTCAAGTCATCGGCGTGCTGGCGCGTTTTCCTCTTGCCCATCCAACTGGACCATCCGAGTCTGCCGCAGCGACCCAACTGCACTTCCGGGACCTGCTCCTGACGGAGAACGAGGTTAATCTCCCAGTCAAGTTCATCTCCAAGGTAGTTGCAGATGATCTCCGCTATCGACTTAAGGCCGGGAGCTGCGGGCAGAAGCGATTCGTAATGAGCCAGGCTGAGGGGACCCACAATGAGTCGGAACCGATGGTGCCACACTCTGACCCTCGCACCTGCAATAGCGTTGCTGTTCAGCGTGCCCGTGGCCGGGTCGCGGCCCAGGAGGCAGAGCGATATGCGGGGCAGATCCACCCACTTTGGGACAAATTCACGGATATCAACCGGCGCCTCGACGAAGCTGGCGAGGATGGCAGCGAGCCCCTCGGCGTTGCGGGTGTGTGAGGCGAGACGGCCGGTGAAGTGGAGTTTGGCCAGATCAGGCATAGCATCCCGCGCGCGCAGGGAGGTCATCCCGAAGCCGGCTAGCGCGCCGAGCTGAAGGGCAAATCGATCTTCTTGTGGCCTGTCATAGCTCACGGTCGGTTCGCCCTCCGCCCATGCGCGGAAGAAGAACGAGGCCATTCGATGATGAAAGGTATCAGCAAATCGGATCAGCGTCTCATCCGCGGCGTTGTGCTGCCGGAGAAGGGCGTACTCCGTCAGATGCAATGGGAGGGGACCGTGGGGTCCAAACAAGCCGAAGGCGTAGGTGGAGATTACGGGGTCGTTCTCCTCGTGCGCAGTCACGCCCGCGATCGATCGAGTCGGAAATGCAAGGGAGGGCTGCTGGGCGATCCGCACGCGATCCAGGCTGGGACCGCTCGATTCTCCCAGCCGAGGCCGATCTGAGCAGATTGCATCGATCCGCCGCAGAGCCTGGAAGAAGTCGCAGGCATGCGGTTCGGCCCTGAGCGAGCTTAGGAAGTCGCCGAGTGCCCCCGAAATCAAAGGATCGCCCGGCGGCCGGCCATCGTCGGCCATCGCATTACCTCCCCGCGCTGTAGCGTCGAGACGACCATCTCGGTGAAGCTGTTGATGGATACGTATTTCGCGAAGAACTGGTTGAGCACGGAGGCGAGCGGAAAGATGCCAACGCCTTCGAAGGCCGCTTCGTCCAGGATGATACCAACCTCAATCCCACGTGCTACGGCGGCTTGTCCACCGCTGGACAATCGCCTGACCGCAGGCCTGGACCGAATCTCCCGGATCCCGTCGATCTGCCGTGAGGCGAAGGCATTGACTGGATCGACGTAGAGGCGGAGGAGTTCACGTAGCGCTTCTGCGCCCCGGTGGTCGTTCCTATCGGAATTGCTGATCGAGAGGTAGTTCAGTGAAAGATGGCTAATTAATCGCCAAGTGATATCGCCATTGGCGAAGGAGTGGCGCGGTCGGCTCGGGGGCGATACGCACCGGGTGGCGGTAACTGGAGCGCCGATTTCCAGGGTGAAGTCTGTCTCGTCCCGGCCGATCGGCAGCAGCAGCGCCAGATCCCGGTTCGAGCACAGGCAGTTTACAGACAAATGCCGGAGTTCCGCCGAATAGGGAGCCGCCTGGCGATCAACTAGAGAAACGAACGTTTCGCTGCCGATGTAGCCAGTCCGCGCGCCATTTAGACGCTGGTGCTCCGACATGAGGCGCTGCTCCCGGCGGATCGCGTAGTATCTGGAATGCTGCTCCTCCTGACCGTGCGCGCTGATGCTATAGAACGGGTAGAACCTCACGGGAGCCGCTTCGTTTTTCGCCCCGTCTCCGCTCATCTCGAGGATCGAGTGGACCTCAAAGTCGAGCGGCCTCATCCTGTCAACAATCACATGATGCTCGGTGTTCTTGTCGCTCACGTGGACGAGATCTGCCTGGCGTTCGAAGAGATTAATCGCGGGCGTTGCGAAGAGAACGATATTTTGGGGCCCGAGCTGTCGTTCCAGCCGTGGCTCGACACGTCTGAGTGCGAAGACGATCTCAAGGGTCTCGGCAGTTGACAGGGCTACTGCGTCTGCCAGCCCGCTAACCTCGACGAACAACGTCCGCTCCGCGAGGGCGAAATACTCCTGTAGGAGACGGTACCCGTCGAAAGAGCGTGGCACCTCGGGCAGGAGAGCACAGCTCGGCTCCAAACCGCGTTGCTGCAGCGCATGAACCGGAATCTTTTCCTGCCAAGGGATAGGCCGGCCGACCGGACGGGCTATGATATTGCATGCGTCACCGAGAAGCTGTTCGGCGAGTGCGGCGCCGATGCCACCGGGGCCTGTTAGGTGCAGTGTGAGAGCCTCTAGTCCGAGTTTATTGAACGGCATGCCATTGGTGGTACGAAGGCGTAGTCGCAAAGCAGCCTTCGCATCTTGCCGGGCCGGAAGATCCAGTGCGGCGATCTGCCCCGGCGTCGAAAAATAATCGGCAGCGCTCACCACAATTGGCCAGAGATGCACATCATGGGCCGTGCGGAACTCGCAATGTGTGACGGCGCCCGGAGCAAGACGGCCCAAAAGCTTGGTTCCCCGCGGCACGAGGTATCCATTTTCAAGTCGTCCGGCATCCTGGTCGGGCTCGAAACGGACGATCGTCATCGAGGGGAGCGGCGGTAGAAAATGCGGATAGACCATCTCCAGGAGGTGCTGGGTGAATTCCGGAAAGCGAGACTGAAGCTTCAATTGCACCCGCGCCGCCATGAAAGCGAAGCCTTCCAGAAGCCGCTCGACGTAGGGGTCGGCGACCTCCGCTGATTCCATCCCGAGCCGGGCGGCGACCTTCGGGAATGCACGGGCGAACTCGGCCCCCATCTCGCGCATATAAGCAAGTTCGTCGTTGTACAGTCGCAGGAGCCGGGGATCCATCAGCTTATCTCTGTACCGAGATGAACGCGGGCGGATTCGAGCTCGGAATCTACCTCCGTACGCATCACCATTCGCACCGGCAATGGCTGCGCCCACAGATCGGCTTCGATCCTAAAGCGAAAAGTGCCGCAACCCTGACCATCGTCCAGGACCGTGACCTTCAGGGTGTCCGGTAAGAGACGCGGCTCAAAGCGCTGAAGGCTCTCGATTATCGCTTCGCGCAATGCGCTCTTATCCATGCCTTCGCGAATTTGTCCGCTGAGAGGCCAGGCACCATAATTAAGTGCACTGGCCGCTACGTGAGGGTACGCTTGTAGATCTACGGTTGCACCCAATTGATTGGTGTTCAACAACCAGGAAACATCGCGTAGAATCACCTCTTCCAGTTGGCGAACAGAGAAGCTGCGCTTGTCCTGCGCTTCACACGAGCTGCGCGGCTCATCGTCCGTAAGCCGGTCCAGGAGGGATGGTTGCACGAGATCCCGCTTAACATCTCTGCCCATGTTACAATCTCCAGGTGCAATGGCGACGAGTCGATCTGTCGTTTTCGCGCGCAGCCCCGAATATTCCCGGGTTGCCGATGGCCCCATCAGCCGACGAGCCTATTGAAGTCGGTGCTGTTCGCGATTTGGTTCCAGATGCCCTCGCCAGCTTTGGTAAGAGCGCCTTTTTCATCCTGCCTGTAATAAATGACCTTGCAGGCGCCGAACCGGAATGTGATCGTCTCCTCGGGGGCCTCTTCCGCATAGGACCACTCGACCTTCTCGACTACCAGCATGTTGAAACTCCAGTGCAAGAACAGGTTCGATTCTGATGTAGCTTGTCCGCTCCCCGTCGCTTTGAAAAGTTTCAGTTCGACGCTATTGAAGTGGGCGCCGCGACCACAGGCAACGTACAGAGAGGGCGATGACGTATCCACCTGCTTCTTGATAGTGAAGACCTCGAATTCGGCCTTGCCCGCGCCCGCCCCGGCGGTATGAGGCCCAATGTTCAGCTTGTTTTCGAGTGAAAAGCTCCATTCGTCCGCTAGGGTGATACCGTCCTTTAGAATGATAGATTCGCCCTTGGGCAAAATGCCGTCCTTGGACGCTTGCGTGAATTTTATAACCGCGTCGAACGCCATGATGGACTTTCCTTTTCTCGTTGATCTGATTGGGCCTGGATTGCATCGGCCAGCCCGGGGCAGCTATTCCGGAGTTTTGGCGCCGAGAACGGAGCACAATCATCTGCGGGTTTTCTCAGTCCTTGCGGGCGGATGGCAGGCGCGAGACAAGTCTCAAAGAGATGGTTAGGCCTTCGAGCTGGTAGTGTGGCCGCATGTAAAATCTCGCAACGTAATATCCGGGATTATCTTCGACCTCTTCCACCTTGACCTCGGCTGAGGAGAGCGGCTGCTGTGCCTTACTCTCTTCGCTCCCAAGCTCGGGCGAGGGGTGGACATAGCCCTGAATCCATTGGTTGAGCCACTCCTCGACCTCGTGGCGCTCCTTGAACGTGCCAATCTTGTCCCGGACCATACACTTCAAATAATGTGCGAAGCGGCAGGTTGCGAAGATGTAGGGTAGCCGGGCACTGAGTTCGGCGTTCGCTGACGCGTCGGGGTCTTCGTATTTGACCGGCTTGTTAATAGTTTGAGCGCCAATAAATACGCCGAGGTCCGTGTTTTTGCGGTGCAACAGCGGTAGAAGACCGTTTTTGGACAGTTCGGCCTCACGGCGGTCGCTGATCGCGATCTCAGTGGGGCATTTTAGGTCGACGCCACCGTCGTCGCTGCGGAAGGTATGTACCGGCAGACCCTCGACCAAGCCGCCGGATTCGACGCCACGAATTCTGGAGAGCCAGCCATAGAGCTTGAACGAGCGCGTGATATTTACGCCCATGGCGTAGGCTGCGTTCGTCCAAAGGTATTTCTCGCTGTCGCCGCCGTCTGTGTCCTCCTCGAAGGCGAATTCATCGACCGGGTTGGTTTTGGCCCCGTAGGGCAGCCGGCCAAGGGTGCGTGGTAAGGTCAGGGCCACGTACCGAGAGTTCTCGCTCTCGCGGAACGCCCGCCAAGGGGCATGTTCGGGCGTGAGGAAGATTTTTGTGATGTCACGCGGGTTCGCAAGCTCACGCCAAGAATCCATCTGCAGCAGATGTGGTGAGACGGCAGATATAAGCGGTGAGTGGCTCGCCGCCGCGATCTGCGCCAGTCCCGAAAGCAACTCTACGTCCGGTGGGGTATGGTCGAAATAGTAGTCGGCAATCAGGCAGCCATAGGGTTCACCGCCGATTTGGCCGTATTCGTCTTCGTAAATTTTTTTGAATAGCGGACTCTGATCCCAGGTGACACCCTTATATTTCCGCAGAGTTCGGGACATCTCCACCTTTGAAACTGGGAGAACGCGAATCTTCAACGTTTCATCGGTTTCGGTGTTGATGGCAAGGTGATGCAAGCCCCGCCAAGCTGATTCCACGCGCTGGAAATTTTCGTGATGGAGGATCTCGTTGAGTTGTGCAGAAAGCTTCTGGTCGATCGAAGCAATCATTGCTTGGATAGTCGTGACGACATCGTCGCTGATTAGCGACGTGTTTTGAAGTGCCTGCTCGGCCAGTGTTCGGACGGCACTCTCCACCAAGTCACGGGAGTGGTCCGAGCGGATCTTGAACTCGAATCGAAGCATGCGGGTGAAATCGCCGAGATCAACGGTGGCGACCTGTACATCTGTGGCATCTGCAGGCATCATGATCAGTCCTCCTCTGTGTCTGGGGATGCCAATGGCGGAGCGGCAACCAATGCATCAGGCTTCTCAGTCTCGATGCCATTGCCGAGGGCGCTTAGCAGTGCCGAATCCGCGAGGAAGTGGGTGAGCAACTCTTCGGCACCGTTCTTACCGTCCATATAGGCCAGCAGATTGGAGAGCTCCGTTCGCGCCTCGAGCAGCCTGCTAAGGCTGTCGACCTTGCGCGCCACGGCCGCCGGCGAGAAATCTTCGAGCCGCTCGAACGTCAAGTCGACAGCGAGTTGGCCTTCTCCGGTCAATAGGTTCGGCACCCGCATCACCACCCTGGGCCTCAGCGATCTGAGCCGATCATCGAAATTGTCGATATCGATCTCCATCATCTTGCGCTCCGCGACAGGGGCAAGCGGCTCGGCAGCATTGCCGGCGAGGTCGGACATCACGCCGACCACGAAGGGAAGCTGAACCTTCTTCTGAGAGCCATAGGTCTCGACGTCGTATTCGATCTGTACGCGAGGCGGACGAACCCGCGCGATGAACTTTTGACTACTCGCCTTTGTCATGTGTTCCACTCTCCTGATAGGGAAGATTGCGCACGTCACGTGCCCTCGCCGACCGCCAGACCGGCAATCGAACGGTATTGGGCAACCCCTTCTGGCGCCAACTCTTTGATAAGAGCCATGAAGTCCTTCGAGACAAGTCGCTGCGCGCGCTCCAGGAGGGCTGGCAGCGGGCTCGCGGGCTCATTCACCTGGTACCAGTGGCAAATGCGGCCAAGAATTTCGACAACGTCATCGCGGTTGCGGATCACTTCGGGGTAAGAGGCCTTGCTAGAGTCTGGCAATGGAGATGCCGGGGCTGCAGGCTGGGCCCTTTTCCGATGGGCGTCGACCAGATCCTTGGCCTGGGTGAGTAGCACTATCAGAGGGTCGAATCGAACGGCCTCGTCACTCGCGACGTGCTGCCGAACACTCGCGTCTAGATGGGTGGCGGCTGCCAGGCTGGCGTGGAGACCAGTGCTGATCTGCTCGAGCTGCAGTGGATCGGTGTCGATGAAGGCGTGCTCGATGGTCGAACGATCAATTTCCGTAGATTGGGACCGTAGCGCACCAGCCCAATCGCGGAGCGTAAAAGTCCCGAATTGCCTGGAGGAGGTGAGTGGGACTTGGCGTATTTCTGCCAAGAGCCCGGAGAGATCGCAGAGGCTCGCTAGAGCGTTGAGGCGAACGGTCTGATCTTCGTCATCTTCTGGATCCGGTCGCGGATGTAGCTCTGACCAGTAGAGCTCGACATAGGCCGCGAGCAGCTCAAGCCCCCGACTTAGACCAGAGAAGCCGAACTGACTGAGGGCGGATCGTGTGAGCAAGATTCCGACTCTTAGATCCTTAGTGCGGGCAGAAAGGTCGAGGCCAAGCCGCCACACCTCTGTCCAATCGGGAGCCTCCTCGGTGGCGATGGAGTCGCCTATCTGCTGGTGCGGCTTGCCATGCGACGCTATCTCCAGCTCCAGGAAGCTCAAATCGTAATCGAGAGCATCCCCGCATGCGTTGCCGTCGCTGATCGGTTTTAATAGATGATCTGCATCGAGCATGACCCAAATCCCAGTTTTCCCGACATAAAAGATCGTCGCGCCTCTGTTTCTCAATGTTTAGCAATGAGCAGACGCGATTGCTCATGCACAATCGACATTCGTATATGTCGTGAATGCTTGGGGCGTGAATGCCGCCGCTTCGGATCTTGACGCAGCTATGTGCTGCTCAGGCGCGAGGGACACCTTGTGAACAACAAGAAGCTCTTCCGGGTCCATCGGGAGGAGAAGCTCACGATGCGCAAGCGCCGTGGCCGGAAACGAGCGAAAGGCAAGCGTTGGTGTTGATCCCGCTGGCTGCCAATGATCGTTGGCGCGGGTTCAGGCTTCTGATGGTCGTGAGGAAAGCCGGACTCTCGTCGCCGATACTTCGCTCTCCGGCCTGCGGTCGCCTGTGGACTGGATCGGGTTATCGAGGAGCGTGGCAAGCCAAGCACTCTGGCCTCGGCTAACTAACCCTGCAGAGTTCGCCCAGATCGGCAACCCGCGACGTGATGCAGTGCTGCGCAGCCGGAATGGTCTCCGCACCTAAACCCGCCGATGCCGCCGCAGATGCGCAACCCACCGCTGGAGCGAACCCCAAACTGGATAAACTTGACGGTACAAGCTCAGCCAGATTGAATTGACATCGTCGGGCAGTCGTTGCAAAGGGCAACCTGCGGAGTACCGTTGCAAACGTGAGCCTGAAGGCCTCCAACTACGAAGTCTTCGCGCGGCCGCCTCCGCGCCAGTTGCTGCATAAGGTGGATGGCGTCCTCGGCGATCGCTCTTGGGGGTGTCGGCGCGCGGACCCTCATCGAACGAGCGGCCAGCCGGCGGTCCATCGCGCGTGCAGCGACCCGGCGTCAGTGGTAGAACGGCTCGAGCACTTCAACGGCATTATACTCCTGCGCTCCGCCGGACCGCCGCACGAGGCATATAGGGCGACAATCTGGATGAGATCCGTATTGACCGCATGTAACGATGCTCCCCGAGATTCGCACGTTGCCTCATTCATTTTGCTCCCAGTTGGAGCGAAGGAGTGGGGTGCGGAGATGGCGGGGTTTCGCAGCGGCCGGCCTCCTTCGTGAGCGCCATTGCCGTTTTCGACGGAAGTCGAAGGTTAATAACCATCGTCGCGGTATTTACTTTTGACAATGGGTGTGATGCGGCTTTGCGTGATCTTCTAAAAAGAATCGAGTCCCGCCGCCAATCCCCCGTTCTATCGCGCACCTACCGCATCCCAACGTGACTGTCGACCCTGCTTCCATTAGTCGTGCAGGGCAACCACGCGGTCTCTCGTGCAGATCCCTGCGATTTCGAATTGACGGACACCGACCCCGTTTGACGGTCGTGGAGTGCACGCACTTAGTCACCCTAGCCGCCCGCGCACTGCAACCCCGCTGTAGCGATCCTTCTACCTCTATGCTAAAGAAAGTTTTGGAAAAACTTGCCTCGTCGCCATCGTTCGACGGCGGCCTTGGCGCCAATCTTGCGAGGAGCGGGCTGATGGTCGCAGCGGCATGCGAGCCGACATTCTGCGCTCCCGACCGTCGAAGACGAGGTCGCTCTCGGCGTGTTAGTCAGCCGGAATGCGCCGGCCGTCGTGCCCCTAAATATCGATCTCGAGCCAGGTATTGGCCTCCAGACTGAAGAAAAATTCGGCGCTCTCACATGCTCATGCAATCCCGTGGTGGACAACCAACGCACATGATGGTGCAGTTCCTAGGGAATGTGGTGATGAGTCATGAGCCGTCCTATATCACCTTGAACGCTGCCCTCCTGGCTATCCGTTTCTTCGAGGCACCCACGATTATGGCGGCATCGGCGGCGCTGAGATCGGGATGGGCCGCCTTCAGCGCGTCCGCCCACGCCCCCTTGCTCTGCCCCGGCAGCTGCGGTGTCTGCCTAGCGATTTCGTCCAGCCTCGCCTGGTCCTGGGCCGACACCGTCTGGAACGCCGTCCTCACGGCGATATCGCGCCTTACGGCACCCACGACTATGGCGGCATCGGCGGCGCTGAGATCGGGATGGGCCGCCTTCAGCGCGTCCGCCCACGCCCCCTTGCTCTGCCCCGGCAGCTGCGGTGTCGCCGCCTTGATCTCGTCCAGCCTCGCCTGATCCTGGGCCGACACCGTCCGGAACGCCGCCCTCCTGGCGATATCGTCCCTAAAGGTGCCCAGGATGGTGGCGGCATCGGCGGCGCTGAGATCGGGATGGGCCGCCTTCAGCGCATCGGCCCAGGCCGCATTGCTCCCCCCCTGCCGCGGTGTTGCCGCCGCGATTTCGTCCAGCCTCGCCTGGTCCTGGGCCGACACCGTCCGGAACGCCGCCCTTTTAGCAATATCCTGCTTTATGGCACCCACGATTACGGCGGCATCGGCGGCGCTGAGATCGGGATGGGCCGCCTTCAGCGCGTCCGCCCAGGCCGCATTGCTCTGCCCCGGCAGCTGCGGTGTCTGCCTAGCGAGTTCGTCCAGCCTCGCCTGGTCCTGGGCCGACACCGTCCGGAACGCCGCCCTCCTGGCGATTTCGTCCTTTGCGGCGCCCACGATGGTGGCGGCATCGGCGGCGCTGAGATCGGGATGGGCCGCCTTCAGCGCGTCCGCCCAGGCCGCATTGCTCCGCCCCTGCCGCGGTGTCACCGCCGCGATTTCGTCCAGCCTCGCCCGGTCCTGGGCCGACACCGTCCGGAACGCTGCCCTCACGGCGATATCGTCCTTTAAGGCGCCCACGATTGTGGCGGCATCGGCGGCGCTGAGATCGGGATGGGCCGCCTTCAGCGCGTCCGCCCACGCCCCCTTGCTCTGCCTCGACTGTCGCGGTGTTTGCCTGGCGATTTCGTCCAGCCTCGCCTGGTCCTGAGCCGACACCGTCCGGAACGCCGCCCTTTTTACAATATTATGCTTTACGGAACCCACAATTATGGCGGCATCGGAGGCGCTGAGATCGGGATGGGCCGCCTTCAGCGCGTCCGCCCACGCCCCCTTGCTCTGCCCCGGCAGCCGCGGTGTCTGCCTAGCGATTTCGTCCAGCCTCGCCTGATCCTGGGCCGACACCGTCTGAAAAGCCGCCCTCCTGGCGATAACCCGCTTTACGGCGCCCACGATGGCGGCGGCATCGGCGGCGCTGAGATCGGGATGGGCCGCCTTCAGTGCGTCCGCCCACGCCCTCTTGCTCTGCCCCTGTAGCTGCGGTGTCTGCCTGGCGATTTCGTCCAGCCTCGCGTGGTCCTGGGCCGACACCGTCTGGAACGCTGTCCTTTTAGCAATATCCTGCTTTACGGCATTCACGATTATGGCGGCATCGGCGGCGCTGAGATCGGGATGGGCCGCCTTCAGCGCGTCCGCCCACGCCCCCTTGCTCTGCCCCGGCAGCCGCGGTGTCACCGCCGCGATTTCGTCCAGTCTCGCCTGGTCCTGGGCCGACACCGTCTGGAACGCGGCCCTTTTAGCAATATCCTGCTTTACGGCACCCACGATTATGGCGGCATCAGCGGCGCTGAGATCGGGATGGGCCGCCTTCAGCGCGTCCGCCCACGCCCCCTTGCTCTGCCCCGGTAGCTGCGGTGTCTGCCTGGCGATTTCGTCCAGCCTCGCCTGGTCCTGGGCCGACACCGTCCGGAACGCCGTCCTCCTTGCAATATCGTCCTTAAAAGAGCCCACGGTTATGGCGGCATCGGCGGCGCTGAGATCGGGATGGGCCGCCTTCAGCGCGTCCGCCCACGCCCCCTTGCTCTGCCCCGGCAGCTGCGGTGTCGCCGCCTTGATCTCGTCAAGCCTCGCCCGGTCCTGGGCCGACACCGTTCGATACGCCGCCCTCCTGGCGATAACCCGCTTTACGACGCCCACGATTACGGCGGCATCGGCGGCGCTGAGATTGGGATGGGCCGCCTTCAGCGCGTCCGCCCACGCCCCCTTGCTCTGCCTCGACTGCCGCGGTGTCTGCCTGGCGATTTCGTCCAGCCTCGCCTGGTCCTGGGCCGACACCGTCCGGAACGCCGCTCGATTGACGAGATCGCCCGTTGAGGCCCCCACGATTATGCCGGCATTCGCGGCGCTGAGATCAGGCGCCAACGCCAGCGGCCTTTGAGCATATAACGTCTGCCTGCGGCTGGGCCTGGGATCTGCGTCCTTCTCAGTAGTCCGCCTCTTGCGCCCGCCACCGGTCGGATCGCTGGGCTCCGCGGGCACCTCGGACATGGCCGAATGCTCCTCTCTTCCACCCGGCACCTCGGTGGGCCCGGCAACCGCTGAGGCTTCTAAATTCCCAAGGCCATGCAGCCCCCCGCGCTGAGGGCCAGTCTCCAGCGGCTGGCCCTCGACGAGGTGAATAGTGCGATCGGCATTATTGTATTCATCTGTTGTCCTCGTGAGGTTGAACGCGGTCTCTGCCGGGACGACCGGAACTCTCGTCAGTTCCGTCATGTCAGCCATCATTTGCGGGGTTTGTTCTTCAGGGCTTTGAAGCTCGGTCGGCGGGCTTGGCTGGTCGACGCTTAGCCTTTCCACGTAACGCAATACCGAATTCTCTTGCCAGATGTCGTCCGAATTGAAGTTGTCGGCCACTTGATCGACACGCGCCACTGAAGACTGCGCTCTTTGATCCGCTGGGTGCCGGCCCTCATCCGGCCGCGAAGAGCCCTGCCCCTTAGTCCGAGGGTCCCTGTCAACCATGCTCACCCCCCTGGGATATGGCCTTCAGGAAACAAGGGGTCAGCTGTCGGGCACCGACTGCTGACGGAAGGTCAGAATTTATCAGGGGCTCAAGCGACTTAACCAGAGTGCAAGGGGCGCGACTGCGACCATCGACCGCTCCAGCTTGCCGAGCCTCGTTCGGACGCCGCTCAATCACCGTGGGTCCCGTTTTTTGCTGTTGTGGCATGGGGCGGCTCTGCGGAATCGAGCTCAGGTGACGGGAGGCCGGCAGATCCCGAAGACATGGCCAGGCCGTTGATAACTGGTAGCGTAAACGCATCATTGCAGCAGAACCTCAAAAACCACGGAGAAGAGCCCGCGATTCAAACTAGCGCAGTCCCGGTATTGGATTGCATGCACAGGTGATATGCTCGCATCCGGTTAGTGAGCGGCTATGGCGCAGCTCCTGCGTGAACCCATAACGACAGCGGCGATCCTTCGAGAGATGCAGCGACGACCCGTTCTCCAGACCGGAGGTCCGTGCTTGATGTGGCGATCGGCACGGATTGCTATCAACGCTGACGGCCGCCGGTGCCGCGCAAGCCGGTTACGACGAAACATCGACATGATCTCTTCTATGGTGGGATTGGCCCAACGATACCAGGGTAGTGGCAACTGTCGCCAATTGCGGCGCCAGTGAGGTCGGCCTTCGTCTTCGAACTCCTTGCTGGCTTCCGCTAAACAACGCGGCCTTATCACAAAAGGCTGGGAGATTTAACGATGATTCCGGCATCCGGACTTCTGCGCATTGCCGGCCGGTAATAGCGCGAAAGACTTGCAGCAATCGCAGCGCCGGCGGCACCCGTGACTAGTATCCGCACTGCCTGGCCCGTAACAATGCGCTGTGACCAGCGGAAGCCGATCTCGTGGAAAGACAAGGCATGCTGCGGGCTGATATGATGAAAGACGCCGGCAATGGTGCGGCGGACCCGGGACTTGAAACCTCCCACCGAGTGGACGGCGACTTGGACGAATTCGCGGCTCGAATGCTTTACGTTCTCATGCGTAGCAAAGCTCTTGCCAATCGCCATGAACGCCTCACCGCCCATCAGGCAGGTTGCGGTTCGATCCCTTTCGCCGTCGCGCGCCCTGCATGTATCGAAAGGCCTTTTCGGCCCCGTCCAGGCGGTAGACCGTCCGGATCCATTCTCGGTCGCTCACCGAGATGAAAACGGTCGATCTCCACCGTGCCATCTTGCATGTGCTCGCGCGCCAACATGAGGCGCAGCGCATATCCCATTCGCTAGCTATTGGGCATCACCAAATGTGGAAATGCCTATCTTCGCCGCATGAATGATCCATGCCGCCAGGGCTGCTATCCCGCACCTGGCGCGAACCGGGACTGCAACCGGTTCGTGGATCGTGTCCAGGAGGTGGTTGTCTAATCGCTAAACTGGTCGTCAAGGTGCTTTAGGGGCGGCGGCGCGTGAAGACGATGTTGGCGGCGGCACTGCCTCAGCGTATTCAGGAACATTTTCGACGAGGCAATGCGCATCACGTGTCACCTTGCCTGTTGCGCTGCTCTTTTGGCCCCGTACTTGCGGCGCCGGGTCTCAAGGCTTCCGGGCGGTCATTTGCGAGATTCATCCCGTACGAGTGACAGGACAGGCGAATTGGCGCGTTGTAGGTCAGTGTGAACATGAACGACCAATAAGGCTCTGAGGGCAACGGGCTACTGAGCGACAGTCTAGATGAGACCCCTTGCTTGTCGCGCTGCAAGGGGGCTCATGACCAATCCTGATGAGCTTCGGCGCTTGCATATCTGAGCTGTCCCGACACGCGATGCCCTTCTACCAGCGCATTGTTGGATATCAGATGTGCATGCAAGGGGGCAGTGAAGCTCTGCTACTTTTACGGAGAAAGCCGTTCTGTCAGGTGGACGCGAGGCGAGTCTTGAATGTCGTGGAATAATAGGGTCGTCTGGTCGGAGGGCTTGTTCCTCCGCCCGCAGCATTTTCAGCAGGCCGATCGTCACGTCGAACAGCTGGTGCGCAGCAGGACGGCGGTTTTGCATGGGTACGGGTGGGGTATCAGCGAGCTGCGGCTCAATCGAGAGCTGCTTGGTCTCGGTAAGATCGCCATCGAAGCGGCTCGCGGCGTCTTGGAGGACGGGATGCCCTTCAGTATTCCTGACGAAGCCAACCAGCCAACTCCCTACGACGTTCCGCCGGATTTTCGAGATTCGCTTATTCACTTGGCGGTACCGTTTTATCAACCCGGCGCTCTTGAAACCGACGCGCAAGCGGGAATTGACGTACCTATCCGCTTCGCAGTCTCCACTGAGGATGTTGTCGACACCAACGCTGGCGAGCGAGGCAGCGCCTCCATCGACGTAGCGAGGCTGGATTTTCGACTGCTGCCGGACGCGGCAGACCGGTCTGGCTACACTTGCATCCCAATCGCCCGTATCATAGAGGTCCGGGCCGACCGACAGATCATTCTGGACGAAACGCACGTGCCGCCAACCCCCGACTGCGCCAGCTCCCGGGTCCTCTCGAACTACATCACTGAGATCACCGGCCTGCTTCACCATCGTGGTGAAGCTCTGGCCACTCGGGTCTCCCAGTCGGGAACGAACCGGGTTGCAGAGCTCGCGGACTTCCTTCTGCTGCAGGCGATCAATCGGTACGAGCCGTACTTCTGCCACCTGTCCAAGGCCGCCGTTGTAAATCCGGAATCGCTGTATGTTCTCATGCTCCAGTTGGCGGGTGAACTAGCCACGTTCGCCCGCGTCGATAAACGTGCCCCGACCCTTGGTGTTTACAAGCACGACTCTCTCGCGGAGGCGTTTTTGCCAGTGATACAGTCGATCCGGGCTTCGCTGGGTGCAGTGATTGAGCAGACTGCGGTCCCCGTACCGCTGCAGCGGCAAAAATACGGTGTCCATGTGGCTGAGGTGGCCGACCGCTCTCTCTTTACGACCTCGAGCTTCGTGCTGGCTGCTCGGGCTGATATTGAGGTCGAGCGCCTCCGGCGCGAGTTCCCGTCTCAGATTAAGATCGGCCCGGCGGAGAAAATCACGGAACTCGTCAATGTCGCACTGCCCGGCATTATCATCAATCCCCTACCGGTCGCGCCGCGTCAGATCCCGTTCCATGTTGGATTCAGCTATTTCGAGATCGATCAAAATAGCCGCTTCTGGAAGGATATGCCCCAATCCGCCGGCTTGGCGCTGCACGTTGCTGGCGACTTCCCAAATCTCGAAATGGCTCTCTGGGCCATCCGAGCCGGACAGAACCCACATTTGAGTTAGCCCACCAATGCCCCTCACGCTACGTGTACACAGCAATAGATGTAGTTTTCCGGAATATCTCGTGCCGGGCGACGCGGCTGGTGGACTGACTACCAGCCGAGCAGGCAACAGCCTGGTTCTGCCGGATGATCAGCAGATGGTCTCGAAATCCCACTGCTCAATCGAGTGCATGGCACGGCGATACGTACTGATCGACCGAGGCCGCGACGACACATGTCAAAATGACGAGGCGGTGCCGCTTCCGTCAGAGGCGCCGGTCGCCCGGAAAACCAGCGATGTTATTCAGATCGGCGCCTATATGACCGATGTCGTCGCGGTGTCGCCTTCGATATCCATTGCGGAGAGTGCCGCCGAACCGGAGGGACAACTTGCAGCGACAAGTGAGGAGTTGAGTCTTCTTGGCCCCCTCGAAACGGCCTCGTCGCTCCTGGCGGGCAATTGCACCCGGGGTGAAGAAGCGCTGCTGGACCTGAGGGACGGCGAGTTCCTACCATTGCCGTTCTTAGGCACTCGTTTAGACGCGCTGGCGGGCATGATGAGAAGTCCGTGGGATATCTACGCAGACAGTGTGCCAGATCGGGCCCCCATCTTGACGCAACCCAAGGTGGAGCAATCATCTCGCCAAGAATCATCGAGCGGCGGTCACGGCTTTCCTTGCCGCCTGCGGCTTATCATTGGCAGATGTCCGGAATGCCGGCATCGTAAGCGTGCTGGATCGTGCAGGGAAAATGCTTCTGTATTCCGCCGCGCTGCACAGCATACTCTCCGAGCGAGAGCTGGCGAACAATTATTCAGAAATAAGAGTTCCGACGAAAAAACCCTGAGTCTCGTTCCCGATGTCGGTGAGGCGTTGCGCGCAGTTCTGTGCAATGACTCCAGCGGGTCCCTCCGCGGAGACCTGGCCGTTGAGCAAGCCTTCACCGACCGTGGGACGCATGACGTGTCATTCGCGGCTGTGCAGAAGGCTCTGTCCAGCGTCCGTGCACGCTTGTCCCTAGCAGGGATCGAGAAGGCGATGGGGCGGCCCCGTTCCCTTTTGCACCGCAACCATAAGGCGCGAAACCGGAGTGCGTACGTGCGCGTCTTCAATGACGTCGTATCGAGCATCGAAACCGATTTGCTCCGGAGCTTCGGCGCCGACTTCGCGCGCCCAGTGCGAGAGCGTAGTCGACCCGCCCGCCGATCCCACGATGAGAGCGTCCGCTCCGAAGGGAAGTGGGCGGGTTGATGATGGTGATTGAGGAAACGATGCCAAAATCCCAGCCACTCGTCCTCCTTCACGCCGAGGAGCAGTTGGCTGTCCCTTCGCCGTCATCGCCAGTGGCGGACGAACTTACCTGGGAGATGCTTGCGCTCGACCGACTTAATCCACTGGTCGCGGCCGCGGCGGCGCTGCTGGGTCTCAGCGCTCAGCTCAAGAGCAGTGCTAGCCATATCGACGTTGAAGCACTGCGCCTTAGGGTGCTGCGGGAGATCGATGCTTTTGAGCGTCGGATCACGCCGCTCGGATTGCCCTCGCGAGCGATCAAGGTCTGCAAATACGCCCTCTGCGCGACCATCGATGACATCGTTCTGAACACAGCCTGGGGCAGCAACAGCGTCTGGACGACGCGCAGCTTGGTGGGATCGCTGTTCAGCGATACCTGGGGCGGCGAGCGCTTCTTCGATCTGCTGACGCAATTGAAAAATGAACCGGCCATCAATATAGAACTGCTGGAGCTGCTCTACTACTGCATGAGGTTGGGCTTCGAAGGCCGCTACCGCGTCACTGCGGGAGGAGCCGCAGAGCTCAGTGTGCTGTGCGAAGACGTCTACCGCCTGATCCGAGCAGCCCGTGGTGACTTCGAGCGCGAACTATCCCCGCACTGGCGGAGGAACTCAAATAATCCGAAGCCACGCCGCACAATCGTTCCAATCTGGGCCGTCGTAGCGTTTGGGGCAGGATTACTCCTCTCGATCTATACCGGACTCCTGCATGCATTAAATGCCCGCGCCGACGCTGTCTTCAACGATATCGCGACATTGCCGCCGAACGGCGTTGTCAGATCGGCGAGAATCGCATTGCCACCAAAGGTTGTTATGAGCAGCGACCGACTGCGTAACTTCCTCGAGCCCGAAATCCGCGAAGGGCTTGTCACTGTGTCCGAGGACCCACAGCAGATCGTCGTTATCATTCGCGCCTCCGGGATGTTCGATTCTGCTAGTCCGGAAGTGAAGAAAATGTTCCTGCCGCTTCTTTTACGAATTGGTCGTTCTCTGAACGGTGAGTCGGGATCGGTCCTCCTGACCGGGCACACCGACGCCATTCCGGTGCAATCACTCGCCTTCCCTTCAAACGATTCCCTTTCGCTCGCGCGTGCGAGCGCAGCTGCCGAGATTATCAAATCCATGATGGATGACCCAGGCCGCGTGCGAGAAGAGGGCAGAGGGAGCGGAGAACCGGTCGCTTCGAACCACACGCCCGAGGGCCGCGCGCGGAACCGTCGGATTCAAATCATCATCACAAAGACACAATGAAGACAAGCCATGCAGTCAATCAAGAAAGCGCTTAGGTGGCAATGGCTCCGTGTCGGCGGGGCGGCGATCGTATGTGCCTTAATCTTCACGCTCGGACCGCATATCTCGGTCGGAGGATTTGCGCCGCTTGACAGCCTTCGCAGCCAGATCGCGGCATCGATGCTGATTCCGGTCGGATACACCGTGATCTACTTGATCCAGTCCCAGCTTTACAAGGTTCAGGCCTATTTTGAAGACCTCGTCCAATCACGAGTGTCGGGAGCGCTGGACGCGGGTGGGGCCGAGCAGAAGAAGGGAGACCCAAGGCCTTCCGACCGAAGTGTGGGGCAAGCCAGCACGCTTGCTGAAAGAGAGCTGGAGGCGATTCGTCATCGTTTCCGCGAGACCCTTACCACACTCAAGGGGCGCCGCTACGCAGGAGGTATCAGCAGGCGGTGGCTCTATCAGCGGCCCTGGTATGTGATGATCGGTCCGCCCAACTCGGGGAAGACCACAGCAATAGTCAATTCCGGGCTCAGCTTTCCGATGGCGGCGAGGTCCGGTCTGAGAGCCGCCGGTGGGTTAGCGGGTACGGAAAACTGCGACTGGTGGATCACCGATGACGCGGTGTTCGTCGACACTGCTGGGCGCTACACGATACAGGAGGGTGATGCAGACCGGGACAAAGCGGTTTGGCGTGGCTTGCTTCGTATGCTCAGACGCTCCCGGCCACGGCAGCCGCTGAACGGTGTCTTAGTCACGATCGCAATCAGCGAGCTGAATTCTACATCCGAGGAAGTGCTCGCCGATCGCGCGCGCTGTATCCGTGAGCGGCTCCTCGAAGTGTACAGGGAGCTTCGCCTGCAACTGCCGATTTATGTGCTTTTCACTAAGAGCGATCTGCTGGCGGGATTTGTTGAATTCTTCGACGATCTGGGTCGCGAGGGGCGGGAGGCGGTGTGGGGGTTCACCTTTGCGCAAGAGGCGTCGGAGGACGAAGGCGATCCGATGGCGTTTGCCGCAGCATACGATGCGCTTGTTGGCCGCCTAAACGAAAGGCTGCTTGAACGAATGCAGCACGAAAGCAACCTCCAGCGTCGTGCGCTCATGTTCGGCTTCCCACAGCAGGTCGCTAGCCTCAAGCACCTGACGCAACAGTTCTTGAAGGAAGCCTTTGGCGGGAATTCGTTCCAGGAACCGCTTATGCTCCGCGGCGTCTACTTCTTAAGCGGCACGCAAATTGGCATGCCCTTCGATCGAGTTGCGAACGCCAGATCTCAGACCTTCGAGATCGCTCAGCCGCCCTGTACAGCGCTTCGTGGCCCGGGCCGTAATTATTTCATCAGCCGGCTGCTGCGCGAAGTCGTTTTCGCCGAAGCTGGGCTCGTCGATGCCAATCACCGCTTCGATCGGCGCCAGCGGCGGATCCGGTACGGCGCCTACACGATGATAGCGGCGGTCATTGTTACCGCCAGCGTCTTATGGACGTTCAGCTATATTCGGAATGTTCAGCTGATCGAGAGCGTTCGCCTAATGGCTGGCAGCTATGCCAGAGGGGCTGAAAAGCTGAAGCTCGACCGGGTTGAGAGTGGCGATCTTCGACCCATCCTGCCACTGCTTCAGCGGCTGCGTGATGCCAACGGCGACAGCGCGGGCGGCCGCCTATCAAGTTCGGGTCTCGACCAGAGTAAGAAAATCAAGGTTCAGACGCTCGCGGCGTACCGCCGCGCCGTGAACACCATCCTGCTGCCGCGGCTGATGTTCCGGTTGGAAACCTTATTGGTCGAGCGGCACGACGATGATCAGTTCGTCTACCAGGCGTTAAAGGTTTACCTGATGCTGGGTCAGCAGGGTCCGCTCCAGCGCGCGGTCGTCAAAAACTGGATGGCTGCCGACTGGCGAGTGATGTTTCCGGCCGAAGCCGATGCCGGCCTGCGCAGCGCGCTCGCTGATCACCTGGATGCACTCATGGAAGGGCCGCTGCCCCATAGTGAGCTTAATGGCGAACTGATCGAGAGGAGCCGCGCGAAGCTCCAGACCGTCTCGATGGCGCGCCGCGTCCTCGACATCATCGCGACCAGTCCCGAAGCCTCGCGGGCGCCAACCTGGCGTCTGGCCGACCATGCCGGGCCGCTGGCGCAGGGCGTCCTGGCTCGCAAATCGGGACAGCCGCTCAGCGAGGGGGTTCCTGGCATCTACACGAGGGCGGGGTTTTACGGAACCTTCCTGCGATTGCTGCCGCAAGTGGCTGACGCTGTCGCTGCAGAAGGCTGGGTTCTCGACTCACAGGTAGTCGCGCCGATTGCAGCCGGTGATGTGAGCCAGAAGCTGCGGCGTTCGGCGGCGGATCTCTACGCTCAGGAGTTCGCGTTGCGCTGGGACCAGCTCATTGGCGATATGTCCATCCGCCCGTCTGGGGGTATCGATGACGCGCTGCGCACCTTGAACACGCTGTCCGCGCCGACGTCACCAATGCGCCTGTTCCTTTTCGCGGCGGCGCAGGAGCTAAAGCTCAAGCAACCACCGGCTCCCGAGGACGGCTTGACGAAAGGTGACAGTGTCCCCCAGGGCGAGGTGTTGCCAAGCGAGCTCGAGGCACTGTTCCGGTCTCAACCGGCCGCGGACACGCCTGAAGCTCACGTCCAGCTCTATATGGGCGATCATTTCCGGTGGCTGCACCAGCTGGTCGAAGTGCCGTCGAACAGCCAAGCGGGCGCGCAGGCGCCGATCGACAGTGCTCTCCGGGATCTCGGCGAACTGTATCGCTCCCTCAGCCAGGCGCAGGGGCTGGCGGGTTCGAACATCTTGGAACACAACGGGCAGGCGGGCGTCGCCATCCAACAGATCGAGGCGGGGGCGGCCGATCTGCCCGAACCCATCCGGCAATGGATCCTCGGCCTCAGCCGCCACAGCTCGGACCTAACCGTCAGCGGCATGAGGCGCGGGTTGGCGAGCGGTTGGGCGGGCGGCCCCGGCGATTTGTGCCGACGGGCTACCGAAGGACGGTATCCCTTCGCGAGCGGATCCCGCCGGGATATCCCTTTGAGCGATTTCGCCCGGCTGTTCGGCCGCAAGGCGGAGATCGACACTTTCTTCGCCGAGAACCTTTCCCCATTCGTCGACAAATCCAAAGGTTCGTGGCAGTTTCGGCCAACGAGCGGTGTCGATTTCCCTATCGGCCGCAATACCTTGGCCCAGTTCCAACGGGCAGCCACGATCCGCGACACCATGTTCGATGATGCCGGCCAGGTGTCAGTTGGATTCCTGCTCACCGTCGCCGAGACCGATCCGTTGACAGACCAGGTGGTGGTAGACATCGACGGCCAGCGCCTCGAACATCGACGAGGAACGGCCGCCGCGGCCATGCATTTCCATTGGCCTACGGCCGGCGGCGTCGGCGGCGCTTCCGTCGCTTTCATCGGTTTTCAAGGCGCCACCCTCTCTAAGAGCGGCCATTGGGCGCTGTTTCGCCTCTTAAATGAGGCGGATAAGCAGCCATTGGGAGGAGGGGACCTTATTCAGGTACGACTGGTGTCCGGTCGCCATTGGGCGGTTTTTAACCTCCAGCCTGACAGCGTGATGAGCCCGTTGTCCCGCAATCTGCTGTCAGAATTCCGATGTCCAGATTTCTTATGAACGCCGGGATAGCATCCGACTGGCGCTGGGAAAGCCCTATGGGGTCACGAGACGCCCACGCAGGTCTGCGGCGGGAGAGGTCGGCATGTCGGTTGCCGGCCGGATCGGAGGCGGTCACGGCTGCGACTGGCGGCGATCGTCGCTTGATCTCGGCGCGCCGCTTTCCCGCTCGACTAGACCGCTGGAGAGCGCGGTCACCTCCATCAGGCAGATCTTCGGGAAGTTGGGTGATCAGATCCTGTCCCACCCTATCAACCGACGTACACTGATCTAGAACAGGAAACTGGAGAGATATAATGGCCGGAATGAAGCACAATAGGACAAGAGCGAAGAAATTTCTGCAGTTGATCGACCAGACGAAGAACAGAGCGGATTTGGAGTTCTGCTTTGCGGTCGGCACGGTTGGCGATCTGCGGAAGCCTGCTGTCCTGGTGAGTAAGAAAAAGCTCAATGGATTGGCACAAACTTTGAAAAACATGCCTTTTGAAGATGATGAGGATAGTAGTAAGGAGAACTTTTCGCTTCTGCGGAGAGGCACGGGCAGGATGAACGAAAACGGCGTTATCCTCGTCAAGTTGGCTGATGGTGGAAAGGCCGGGTTCCCGCAGGTCCAAAAGGTGATGAAGAAGTATTTCGTGAACTTCCGCATGAGGTTGCCTGACATGCAGGAAGCAGGAATCTTAACTGAAGAAGACATTCAGCAGTTTGAGATGAACGCCGAGGAGAACTCCCAATTTCTTCCACCCGACGACTCTGAAGAATTCAATCGGCCGATGACGGCGCTCGATAGCGCGGAAGGGAACTCTGCAGGGAGTGTTGAAGAAACCGAAGAGAGAAGCAAGCGTGAAGGCGGGGCTGAGCTCCTGGAGCAGCTTCTCCCGGAAGTGAAGGAGGGCATTGCCGCCGCGGCCGCGACCATTTCCAATCACGCAGTAAGTCTCAGCGCGCAAATTGGCGCGGGACAGACCGCAGAGTTGTCCCATCTGACCACGAAGATCGCGGATTGGCTGCAACGTGTGCTGGCTGCGACGCCTCCGGAAGAGCAGGAGGCAACGCTGCACAACTTCGCCGGCCGACTTCTGTTGATGCTGGCCTATCCTGAGAATCTGCGAAATCTTCAATATGTGGATGACATGCCCGATGGGGCGGGGCAGGGCGAGACAAACGGCGACCGCCGCGAAGAGGTCGTGGTGAATGGGATCGATCTGAACAGAGTTCCAACGGGCGCTCTCGATCAAGACGAGGTAGTAGAGTCCTTGTTCCGTCTGATCAAGGCAAAGGCTCAGGAGCGACAGCTTTCTTATCCGCTAGAGAACGCGAATTCTGAGAGGATTGCGAAGATAGTGTCGTCGCAATGGCCGAAGGAACTAGGCGATGCAGCCCGTAGGCGCGCGGTTGTGGAGCGTCTGATCGCAGCGGTGGTCCCGCGGCTCGGTAACGATGATCAACTTCTGGTCCTTCTTGGCATCGCAGACCAGCCCGAAAGGACCAAATCCATCGAGAACTCGGTCGAAAGTATCATAGCTATATGGCAGGCTCATCTCGACGCTGCCTTGACGCTGCGGGATGAGGTAAAGAGCAAGATCAACCAGATGGTCGATGTGGAAGCCCGCGGCGGAACGTGGAGGTATGTCGACGACATCTTCCTGCAGTTCGGAGGAGAGCTTTCAGATCAGCTCTCCGCCATCACCGAACGCAACGGTGAGGCACTGTCGAGCGCGACCGAGCGTGTCCGAACCACAGTCCAGAAGAAGCTCGATTATCTCAACGGCAGCGACATTGTAGCCATGCTTGACAATCCTCCAATCGACATCGGTCCGGGCACTATAGGGCAGACGCTGCGGGAAGGGCTCGCGGCCATCACCGATGGACTGAAGCGCATCGAAACCTCGCGCGCCGCGCCCGCCGCGTAATAATCGCCTGTCTCGATGCCGGCCGACCCACCGGAAGGCCGGGCTAGCAGGCCATCAACGGCCTCATCAGCGACGGAAGGAGTTCCGCCGCTCAGGTGGGTCAGCGAAGCGGTGAAGGAGCGGCGCACCAACAGAGGCTCTTCTTCATCGGCTGCCGCTTCAACGACCAGATGCTGCGCACCTACGCCCGACGGATCATGACGCGATCCAACGCACCACGTTTTGCGGTGCTGGATGCGGCAGCGCCGACCAACAACCAACGCCGTTTCCTTGCAGCAAGCCCGATCACGCTTATCGACGTGCCGACTGGCGAAGCTGCGGCTAGGTTTATCGGCTGAAAACCAGAGTAGAGAAGGAGTGTTGCGGGTACGACGATACACGAGGATTTCGGAGGTCGGTCGTCGGCACCGACGTCGGAGGCGGATTTGCCGTAAACGTTGATCATCACGACCGCTGTTTGAAAGTGCCGCTCGCCTTGCTATGATCCACCCATTCCTTTTTGCACGCATTCCATCCACAAAAACGATTTTACTGCTCAAAACGATTGCCCTTAGAAAACGCTGAAGAGCGCTGTGTAGATTATGTGGAGTTCTAAAAAAATGGGTCCACAGGTGCGGAGACGATGCTGGAAATTCGACCTGGAGCCCTCTGTCAGTTGCCTGGCCTCGATTGTTATCTTACGCTGGTCGTGATCGGGCAGAATCTTCACCGTTGCTTCTCCCGTTTCAGTGCTGATAGGGCTCTCACAAGAAGCACTGTTCCCTGGTCGACTAACCTGTGAGTGCATCTCCCACAATCACTAGAAGCCAGAGCAGGCGCGCTCGCAGCCGCGAGGACTTGGTCTGCGCCTTTTGCAGGGCCACCAAACCTCGTGATGTTTTCTTGCGGCTGTCGGGCCGAAATATGAAGGATTGAGTGATGTGGATAGGTTAGGCAGTTCTGCTGCAAGCGCTTCGGCCCGGGTTTCTGTGCGGCGTCGCAACAATGATCAAGAAGGTTGCGCAGGATCGGTTGTCGGCAATGTCGCCGCGCCGGTCACTAATGGTATCGGCTTCGACCCCGTGAGCTCTAGCTGCACTGTCAAGCGCCACCCTATGAAACTACGAAGGCCGGTGGCCAGGCCAGAGCGACCTACCTTCCGAAACGAACTGGAGAGCAACATGCTGTGTCTAGGGCTCAGTGGCGGTCTAAGCAGAGTCTACGAAAATTCGTTCGATCTACCGAACACCTTTATGCACGATGGGGCTGCGGTTCCCGTTCGCGACGGGCGAGTGATAGCGGCGGTCGAGGAGGAGCGCCTTAACCGGATCAAGCACTCCAACAAGTTACCAACGCGTTCGATTCAATATTGCCTCGCATCTGCAGGTGTTCACCTGAGCGACATCGACCGCATCGCGTATTATGCGACCGAGGCCTATTGCAACGCTGTGCTCGAGCGCGTGCGCCTCTTTCACCCAAGCACCCCAGCATCGGATCCGAGACTGTTGCAACGGGCTCGGGGAAGTCGACACGGGCGCTATATTCCTGTGGGACACCCCGATGTTCCATGTGATCGCCATCGTCACACAGATCTGGCCGCCCCTTGGACGCGTGATGGCACAATGCCATGAGGTTGTCACCCGCGCTCCACCGCCGAGATGAACTCGAAAACGTTGGACCCGGAATTGATTGTTGAGGAATGAACGTCATGAAACGCTATGTAGAAAAAGAGGTGACGGATCAACTCGCTTATAGGCGAAAGATGTTGCAAGATTGGAGAGGAGAGCGCCTCACTGGACACCAGATAAACTTGGCATCAATAGACCTCAACCTCCTGGTCGCGCTCGAGGCTCTGCTCGAATACCGGAACGTGACGCACGCGGGCCAGCACATCGGGCGGAGTCAACCGGCGATGAGCCGGGCACTGGGAAGGCTGCGCGGCATGTTCAATGATGACCTGCTGGTGCGGTCTTCAACGGGTTTGATCCCAACGCCGCAAGGCGAACACTTGGCTCAAAGGCTGCCGTCGGCACTGCGTACGATCCGAGAGATGGTGACAAGCCGCAGCGTAATCTCAAAAGAATGGGGGAGGGGGGCAACGCTGGCGATCCCCGATCATCAAGCTTTGGCTGTACTACCGCGCCTCCTGCCGTGGTTACGCGAGCGTGCCCCTCATCTCGACACACTCGCCTGTTTGCCGTTTGATCGTGCCATGCGGGGGCTTGAGCAAGGTGATATTGATTTGGCCGTTGGGCATATTGACGTGCAACTGCCTGGCTATTTTCGGCGCAGTCTCTATACAGACCGCTTCGCGTGTTTGTTGCGCCACGACCATCCCGCGCTGGCGCAGGAATGGACGATCGACAACTTCGCGACCTTGCGTCACGCTGCCATCAGTACGGACTCCCCCGACCATTTCGGCCCGATCTACGACCACTTGCCCAACCTGCGAGAGGATCGTAGTCCCATACTTTTTTCCAGCGTTCTCACGGCAGCGGTGGTGGCTTCGGGGACGGATTTGGTATTGCTCGTCCCGCGCCGCGTTGCGACCCAAGTTTCCGCGATGCTGCCGCTTAGGGTTGTTGATCCACCCCTCGAGCCGGCACCGTACAAGGTCATGCTCATCTGGCACGAGCGGTGCCATCACGACCCGCAGCATAAATGGCTGCGCAAGGAGGTCGCCGCAGCGTTGGAGACGGGAGCAGACTGACACAAGAAGCGGTGATCGGGATGCTCCCGAAGCATCAAAGAGAGCAAACGGGGATTTTGCGCGGGGAGATGACCAAGGGCTCAGCGCTGCTGCGCCCGAGAGTGCCAGGCATGTTGGACGAATATCGAGACTTGGATGCCTATGTGCTCGCGGGGTCTGCTTGTATCCGGGCTTCTGCTGAGCTGCGGCTCGGCCCTGCAGTGGCGCGGATATCTTCGCGCCGGCTCTCGGATCGACCATTTTGATGGTGATCGTCAAGTGATCAACATTTTTGTCAGCAGGCTCGCCGACACGGTCTGGCACTGCCGGACCGTTGGTTGAAAGACACAGCTTGATATCGGGGACCTCTGTGGCTCCGCGTGCAAATGTCGCCTTTGTCTTCTTCCGGTCATAACAGGCATCGCTTGGTCCGGCGATAAAGAGCACGGAAAGCTGAGGGACTTCATTGGCGACCGCAACGACCTTTCGCAGCGCCTGGTCAGGCGTAGGCCGGCTTTCGTTGGCGCAGTATTTACTATTGCAGTAGTTGCACTGGATATTGCAAGCTGGTGCGGCTACGACGTGCATGCGCGCGAAATAGTAGTGCGCTTTTTCTAAATAGCAGGAAAGGTCCGTGATTTTCTCCCAGACAGCCGGCTCGACGTGGTGCGGCTTTGCGGACGAACCGCACAATGACGCGGCGCAAGCAGTGGACTTCGCTGTGGCCAGCAGTTGGTTCATAGTTGTCGTGCTGGTCAGGTTCTTGAGCGAAATCATTGGTGGGGGCATTAAAGGCTCCGTTGCTGCTTAACGTCCCGGTTCAAGAAGCAAGGGCCATGCCAATGAAAATTGCGTTAGTTTTCAATTGGTTAGAGTTTTTTGTCCGGTTCCCTCCATTTGCGACCCGACATAGGGTTGTCAGGCATTCGACAATAGACCTACGCCGGTAAAATGGCGGCTCGCCTCGAGTGCTTGAGTTGAGGAGGGCAGGTCGGGCCGCTCGACCACACCAGGCTTAGAACTTTCTTTCACCCCGATTTGATGCCCGCGGATGGCATAACCAGCCTAACGTGGGGTGACGCCGAGAGGCGAGCCGCCTGGCCCCAGATTTCTCCCTCGCGTCGATCAGCCGCTCCCGCTCGGTCAGACGAGCCCGATTGGGAGCCAGGCAGGATCGTTCGGATACAGGCTTTGGAGGAGACTTCGCCGAGACAGGCACCGGCAGCCCCGGCGGCCGCAAACGGGGATCCAGTCGACATTGGGCTCTTTCTGGCGAACTCGTCGACCGCATTGTCGCCGAATGGACCGTTAGCTACGTTCCACACAAGCGCAGAGAGGCCCTGGCTGTTCTTGCAGACAAAATCCAACGCACCAATGGTCCTTGATTGCGCGGGAGTTGCTGTCCTACGCACGCTGTTTGAGTTCACAGACGTTCCCTGGGAAGTGGCATTGCGAGGCCAAGTCAAGCGCCGACGGCGCGAATGTCCGTTCGCAGATGCATAGAACGCCATTTTCAACTCAAGACCAGACTTGCGACGGGCCATGGACCACGAAAATGGGTCGAATTGCATGATCGCGAAACGATCCGCGACTGTCCTATCGGTATTGCCGCGGGATAGACGGGCGGACGAGGCGGGGCTGCGCAGCTCCTTCTGGCCTGATGCGCAGGACGTTCACGGAGCGTATACGGGCTCCGCCGAGGGATTCATTGAGTTCACGCTTGGTGTCTTCAAGACCGAACCGCGCAACATCCACCAGATCACCAACGTTCTGATTGAGTTTATCAGCCCGGCGAAGCAGCTGTCGAGAGCTACTTCACTGCGCTCCAACGAGGGCCGGACTGCGGCCGGATCATACGTTGCCAGGTTTCTCCTATGTGGTCGATATTGCGACCATTTTCAGAAAAGGGAAGGGGAGTGGAGAATTGCCGACCGCACAGTGGTCTATGATTGGCTCGAGGAGCAGACACAGCAGGCGGCGTCGCCAGAGATTGAGCGGTTCGGTTTCAGGCAGCCGATCGGAACATCGCATTCTAACGACCCGGTCTATACGCTCGGAAGCGGCAAAGAGCATGAAAGCCGAGGCGGAATAGCGGCGCGTTCAGCTGGTGCCGAACTCTTCTTTTCCGGGACGTGGTGCTAACTTGCTGTCATCTGGCTCCTTTAGCGTTAGATCGCATACGCCGGAGCAGGAGAAGCTAATCCATGAAGCAAGCAGACACCCGCCGTCATTACACGCGCTGCAGGCGGGATTGGCCGCGCTCTGGTCGATGCCTTTGCGACAAACGGCGACATTGTCGTTGCCGTGGATCTTCCTGGAAGCGGAACGGTGCGGTGCGGCGTTGCCGCGCGGCCCTGTGATCTTCAATGTGGCCTCGCTGGGCGGGTTGCTGGGCGATCCCAGACGCAACGGCTACGCTGCCTGGAAGGGGCCTGATCTTGATCACGAAAAGTTTGGCATGCGAGTTGGCGTCGCGTCGAGTGGGCCTGACGGCCATAAGAGCTCGGCTATGTGCGCACGCCGATGGTCGAGAACTGGAACGCGCCGACGAGACGGATCTCGCCGCTATTCGCAGACGCGTGCCGATGGGGCCCATGGGCGCGTCCCGATGATGTCGACCGGACCGTGCGGTTTCCGGTCAGCTCGCACGTCGATCATTCATCGACATCGTGTCGGACGGTCGCCTTGGGCTTGGCGACGGGTCCGGATACGAGCGATTCGAGTTCAAGCGCTTCGGTGTCGTTATTCATGAGGCGCCTGGGGAGTACCTGGGTGATCTTTTAGGGGCTCAACCAGAAGGTTTTCGAACCCGACGGCCATTATCAGAAGATACCCCCAACGGCGATATCGTTGCGGACCACCCAGAAGCCAGCCCCGCCAATCTGCATCGCGGCAGGATCGGAGTGCAGCATGAGGCGGGCCGTCGCAGAGAGTCGCAGCAATTATTGCAGTCTCTAATCTTCGCCTGCGTCCTCCCGTAATACAAGGGCGTATCAACTCAGCCGGCGGCGCAAAAAGTCCTCACGATGAGGCAAGCTTTTAGCCGCGGTTCAAATTGAGGTGTTCGAAGTACCAAGACGGGTCATCATCGGATGAATCTGTCTCGACACTGGCGTCACTCGAATGCTCCTCGACACCTGCTTCATCGTCGCTAAGATACTCCACGGTTTTAGAGAGATAACTCCAAGGTTTGTCGGCGCGCTGCCATCCACCCTTGCTATTCTTTGTCCACTTGTCGGGATGTTGCGTAGGGTCGAGCACCCAGCGATTTTCACCCACATCAACGAAACCCATCTGCTCTAGACGGGTTCCCATCTCCGGCGTAGCGGGACGTGACATGATCAACGGCTGTTCGCCGTCGAGTTGAAGTTGATGTTCGAGCAGAATATCGCCTGCGTTCTCGACAAGCGGATGAGTAACGCGAAGGTCTACAATCGACGTGATTCTTCTTCGACCGGGAAATAGTTCCCGCCACGGCTCGTTTTCGATGCTAAATCCATCCTCTGTTCTTAAAAGCCCAACGCTTCGTTCTCCCAGATCATAGCTGAAATATCGCGCGCTGGGCGTATCATTGTCGGTGCCGCCGTAGAGTCGAGCGATGGTAGCCGTACGCAGGGCTTTAGAGGACACGAAGGGCGAGTACTCTTGTGGATTGACGGAAATGTGCTTGATTTCATCACCGTAAAATTCCCTTACTTTTCTGGCAAATGTCGATCTGTCGAGCACCTTAATTGGAGGTTCGGAAGAGAGCGAGTATGGTCGCGTTGGCGACGAAGGCGAAAGAGCATGGGGATCTGGCGTTGATCGGGACGGCATGCCCGTAAGCATTTGTGCCCCGGTCATATTCTCGATCCACCCCGCCATGGCCCGGGTGCGATCATCTTCCTCGGAAATGTTGTAGCGCAGCGATCGTTCTGAGTTATCCATGGCGGTCTCTCCTGAGAGTGAAAGGTGTGATGAAGCGCATTCTTTTCAGTCGCTTCACATGGGAACGGTGCGCTCACATGTCCGGCCTATAAAGCGGATACGTGACTGCTAGACTCGATGAAGCGGGCGGTGCGCGTTGCATGCGCCGCTCCTGATCCCTTTACCTCAGCCCAAGCCTCGAGGATCCGCGAAAGCGTGGCTCCCTTCGCCAGACCATCGTCGAATCGGCTGACAGTCCGTCGGAGGTGTCTGCGCCGCGGCAGGGCTAAGATTAGCTTGAATGTTAGAGGCGTCTCGGAAAATTTACCGCCCCGCGGGCCTGTTCTGTTTTCACCGTTGTTGGTCTCCAATTGCAGATTACGCATATGCTAGTGCAACCGGACTGGTCGCCATCATGCAAAATCGATATTCTAAAATGCTTTGGAAAAGCGGAGCCACGTAGACCCCTTAGGTGGTGAAGTGGACCTGCCACTGCGAATTTCCTCCAGAAATGATTAGAGTCCGGCCCATCAAAGGACGGACGAATGAAGAAGCAGAGATTTACCGAAGAGCAGATAATTGCGGTACCCAAGGAGCAGGAGGCAGGCGCGAAGGCGGCCGACCTCTGCCGTAAGCACGGGATTTCGGAAGCGACGTTTTACAACTGGAAAGCCAAGTACGGTGGTATGGAAGTGTCCGAGGCCAAGCGGCTGAAGGCGCTTGAGGACGAGAACGCCAGGCTGAAAAAGCTGCTGGGCGAACAGATGCTGGATGCGGCCGCGCTCCGCGAGCTTCTTGCAAAAAAATGGTAGGGCCTGCCGCCAAGCGTGAAGCCGTCACGCATCTGAAGGCCGTGATGGGTCTTTCGGAGCGGCGGGCCTGCCAGATCATATCCGCCGACCGCAAGACGGTGCGTTATCGGTCCTGCCGACCGCCGGAGGTGGCGCTGCGGGCAAAGCTGCGTGACCTTGCAAACGAGCGTCGGCGTTTCGGCTATCGGCGACTGTTCGTCCTGCTTCGACGGGAAGGAGAGCCGTCCGGCGTCAATAGGATCGAGGTTCCAAATTTGATTTCCGGAGGACCGGCATCGATGTACCCAAGACGGAACCAGCCGCGCGATGACGATTCTCGCGAAGTAAGTGAGTGGATCGAAGGCGTGACCGGAGCTTTCGATACGGACGCCTGGATCCGGGAGTACAATTCACAGAGACGAGATGTGGAACAGGATCTGAGCGACTTGCGCCTCGGTTCGCACGACAGTGACGCCGGCGACCGTGTGCCGCGTCGCAGATCCGTGGGCGGTTCGATGCGAGTGGCGCCGCAGTCGTTGGCGCCGGAGAACTCGTTGAGCGGCGCCCGCCACAGCATAGACGTCTCTCGGGCGGGCTCCAGCAGCTTGCGATTCGGCGGCTCGGGGAGCAAGACATCGAGCAATATGGCGGAGGCGGGCGAAGTCGCCGCGCCGCCGCAGGGCAAACGCCGCGGATTTACGTCGCGCATGGCGTCAGGGTTCAAGAAGGCGTTCGGATTGAGCAGCGGCAAGACGTCGTCGCGGAGTTCGGGGCAGCAAGACGTCGATGCCGCAACGGAGACTCACGTGGTCTCAACCAAGGTTCGCGTCGATTACGCCAAGCGTGGTCGCCCCGCCGACCGGGACATGCATTCCGATGACGAGTCCCGCATCAACCAGTTCGCGGAAGCAGTCCGAGGCTACGAAATTCTACCCGACGGTAGCATCGGCCGAGGGGACGGAAGGGTTCCCGAGCGTACCTTGACGACCAATTTAGGGATTCTTAGGGGGTTCGCTCGTTGGCTCCGAGCAGAGAACAGAGATTCGATGGCTTCTCGGCTTTTAAACGATCCAGATTCACTAGCCGTTGATATCGCGGATTATTGGGCAAGTGGTGGGGATGGTCAGGACCGTCTTAAGTCAGCACTGTCTCATTTCAGGAGGCTCGCGCCTGAGGGGCAAGAACTCCAAGCCGTTGGACCTGGGCCGCGCCTGATGGGGCGCCAGATACATGATCCTTATCCCGACGACGCCCGCGTCATTGATAGCTTGGCCAAGGAAGAGCTGAGTAAGTTCGGACCGGTCCCGACTTCTCGGAATAATACCAGTCACCAACGAAAGTTTAGCGCTTGGCTCCAAAGGGAGGGCAGGGAGAGCATAGTCAGCCGACTCACCGGTACTGATCAGCAGCAACAGTCGTTGAAAAAAGATTACCAAGACTTCACCGAAGACATGGGAAAACACACTATCTCTTTCAAGCGGCTTCGGCAGTACCAGCAAGTCGTTGAGG
>NZ_JACIFV010000019.1 GCF_014197535.1 Rhizobium aethiopicum | reverse complement strand
TCTAATCGGTTGGCAGAGTCGCATTCCTAATCAGCTTTGACATTGTTTGTAGCCGCAAAGTTAAAGTGTCCTGTTTCTGCAAAGTTGGAATGTCATTCTCCCCGCGTTTGATGACGTGGGAGTTTGCGGATGGGACTGATTGCGATGAGCGAGCGGGATCTGCAGCGGATCGAGGTTTTGTCGAGGGTTGTCGACGGACGGATGACGTTGGCGTCGGCGGCGCATGTGCTTGACCTGAGTACGCGCCAGGTGCGTCGGCTGCTGGATCGAATACGGACTGACGGCGCAGCGTCGATCCGGCACAAGGCGATCGGCCGGCCGTCGAACAACCGGATCAGCGACGGTGTTCGGGATTACGCGGTGGCGCTGGTTCGCGAGCGTTATGCGGATTTCGGTCCGACGCTGGCGGCTGAGAAGCTTGCCGAGCGCGATGGATTGCGTGTGTCGCGCGAGACGTTGCGCAGCTGGATGTCGGAGGCCGGACTGTGGCTGTCACGCAAGCAGCGGCGGACGTTTCATCAGCCGCGGCTGCGGCGTGAAGCCTATGGCGAGCTGGTGCAGATCGACGGGTCCGAGCATCGCTGGTTTGAGGATCGTGGAGATCCGTGCTCGCTCCTGGTGTTTGTCGACGATGCGACGGGCCGGTTGATGCAGTTGCGGTTCGTGCGCTCGGAAAGCGCCTTCAGCTATTTCGACGCACTGGAGCTTTATCTGAAGCAGCACGGCGCGCCGTCGCCTTTTATTCCGACAAGCACTCCGTGTTCCGGGTGGCGAAGAAGGAGGCCAAGGGTGGTCAGGGCATGACCCAGTTCGGACGGGCACTCTCGGAGCTAAATATGATGGAGCGACTGAGACGATAGTGAAGGCTTAGGAGATCTGCAGCTGGCTGCACTGCTACCAGCTCCTTCACAAAGTTAAGCCAGTACCAGACGCGAGACGTCGATCTGGGTTCGCCATCATCCCCGAGCCGTAGAATGCGCATGGAGACGCTGCAACTGCTGCCACACGCCCCTCGATGGTTTAGTCATCAAAGTCGCGTTTCCCGAGCCGAGCCGATAGCGCGTGTCGTCGCATCACCGGCGGTCAACACTCTCAACAGGAGACTCGGCATCACCAAATCTTCCGTATGAAGCTGAGTTGGAGATAGTCGCCATCGTATGCATTCCGGCTGTACACGTCGGTCAGGTATTTGATCGAAACCGTCGTGCGCTGTTCGGGGAAATCAACGGCCAGAACCGGTCCGAGCCGGATCGAGCGGTGCCTCTGTCCATCGGTGGCCGCCACCGCAAGCGAGCCGGTATCGTCCTCGATCTGCCAGCTGATATTGCCTGCGAGGCCGAACTGGAAACGATTGTAGCGCTCCGTGACGGCGAAGTCGGCGGAGAGATAGTCGCCGTCACGGTAAGTGAAGCCACCCGTCGCATCTTCCCGTTCGAAGTTGTGGTTATAGAATAGCCTTCCGGAAAACTCTGTGGCATCCAGGAAGATGGGTTTCGTTCGGTAGGTGAAGGCGACATTCGGCGAAATGACCCAGTTGTTAAAGCCGGGATTGCCGACGGCCGTGTTGTCGTAACTGCCGATCGGGATGGTTACGCCGAGGCCCAGGCCAAGCGTAAAGCCGACGGGCATCGGAGGCACGAAGTCAGCCGTTGGCCTTGGCTGCCCGTCGGCTGCCGGAGACGGCCCTTCATACCAGCTCTTGGACCAGAAGAAGAGGTCGGAATAGGCGTCAAAGAAGCCGGTGTGCTTGCTGCTCAGATCCACCGGCAAGGTGTCGGTGATCGTCATATCGTGTTTGCCATACGCAAAGATCAGCGACGAGGCCATCCGGCCGCCCAACAGCTCGCCCGGATAAACGTAGAGCCCACCCAGTTGGCCCTGTAGAAGCTGCTCGTCCGTGTCCGGAAACTTCGGGTCGCCATGGGCGTCATTGAGGCGGTCGCGCCGGTTACCCCACAGGCCACCGATCGCGTAGAAGCCCGGCTCCGGCGGCAGTTCGGCTGCCCTGATGTCGGATGTCGCCCCTGGTGTCACGGTCTGGTAGAATTCTGCGGCGTGCGCAGCATTGTCCGGCAGAAAGGTCAGTCCAGCTAGCGCGAGCCATGCCAGCCTGCCATTGGAAGGTGATCTTTTCATTTCAGTCCCCTTTGATGAATTTCAATGCACCGGAACGACCGGGTTGCCCGTCGTGGCCGGCTCTCGAGGCGCTCGGCCGAAGGCAAGGCCGGCCAGCAGAAGTAGTCCGCACAGCATCGTGAAACCGGCAAAGATCGCCATCGCGGCGACCATCCCGCCGCCCAGCGAGGCGACACCGGCGACGACGATCGGGCAGACGAACTGGCCGATGAAGAACATCGACGTCCACAGACCGGAGACACGGCCCCGGTAGCCTTCCGGCAGCTTGCCCATGGTGAAGGCGAGGACGAGCGGCAGGGAAATGCCGCAACCGACATTGTTGATGAACATGCCGACGACACCCCCGGCCAACGACGATTGGGTATAGAGAACGGCAAAGCCAATCGCTTGGGTCAGCATGGCACCGGTGAGCAGCGCGCCGACCGGCCGCCTTGATTGAAAGCGGAAGAGTGCGGCGCCTGCGACAACACCGACGGATCCCATGGCGCTCGCCAGCCCCAGCATGCTCGGGCCGGTATAGCCGCGTTCGCTCAGAACCAGCGAGATATGGACGGGCGTGATGTAGAAGAGCGCCCCACAGATGAGCGTCGCCGACAGTGTGCCGACAAAGCGAAGGTCGATGATGCTGCGAATGCTATCCGCGACAGTAGGCTCAGCAGCTTTAACCCCGGCGCCGCGTGCCGGCTCGAAGATGATCGACAGGATCAGCGGAATGAAAAGCGCCGTTGCGCCATAGACCAGGAAGGGCGCCCGCCAGTTGTAGTTGCCGAGAAAGCCGGCCAAGATGAAGCACACGGTCGCCACCAGGGCTGCAGAACCGAACTGTACCGAAAGCCAGTGGGCGCGCCGATGTCCCGTGAAATAGTCGCAGATCAGCGCCGTACTCGCCGTCATGACGCCCGCCTCGGCGATGCCGACGATCGTGCGGGTCGCTATGATGGCGTAAAGATTGTCGAGCCAGAACGGCGCGACGCCAGCGGCAGCGTAAAGCCCGAGCGCCCAGGCCAGCACGCTCCGCCGGCCGAAACGGTCGGTAAGCAAACCAGCAACAGGCGCAAGCAGCGCCACGAATAGAGCGGGCGTGACCAGTGCAAGCGGTGCCAGCACAGACGCGCGCGGCACATCCGCGAAGTGCTCGATCATGTGTGGCAAGACGGGCGCGAACAGGGTCGACCCGATCGGGGCGAGCCATGCGGCCGCCACCAGCAGCAGCCCGTGACGGGTGCCCGCTGTCATAGTCTGCATTTTATCCTTCTCCTTGCAGGCACAGGTCGGCGTCACGCGTGAGACGTGCCGTGGCTCCCTTGATTTTGCCGATATGATCAATCTGCCGGCCAACCCGACCGGGGGCATGTCTGATCTCAAAGTAGAATGAGCGCGCCCCTCCTCGAAGCAGCGCCGTGCCGTTACCGCTGGATCGATATGAAGTGATCCGTGGTGAATTCTTCGATGATCCACTTCCCGTTGAAACGGCCGAGTCCCGAGTTTTTCTCGCCCCCGAACATCACATGCGGATAATCGTGGATGGTGATGTCGTTGATATGCGTCATGCCCGCCTCTATACGCTGAGCAAAGGCGAGGCCCCGCGCCTCGTTTCGGGTGAACACGGCGCTGGACAATCCGAACTCCGTGGCATTGGCAAAAGCGAGCGCCTCGGCTTCATTCGCCGCCCGGATAATCGGAGCGACAGGCCCGAAGATCTCGTTGCGGGCAAACTCGGAACTATTGTCGACGTCCGCAAAGACATGCGGAGGCACGACGCGGCCCTCGATTGCGCCGGATGAGCATTCACGGAAGCCGCTTTCTCGGGCAAGCGCGATGCTCTTTAGAACGCTGCGCATCTGACTGTCGTTGCAGAGCGGCCCGACCAGCGTATCCGGCGCGTTCGGATCTCCGAACTTCACAGCCTTTGCAGCTTCTGTGTAAGCGTCGACGAACCGATCATAGAGCAATGCATCGACGATGATGCGGTTGGTGCTCATGCAGATCTGGCCCTGATGCATGAAGCGCCCGATCAGCGCTGCCCCGACAGCCTTCTCGAGATCGGCATCATCCAGCACGACGAGCGGCGCATTGCCACCGAGCTCAAGCCCGACGCGCTTCAACAGTGACGATTCAGCGGCCACTCGGGCAATGTGGCGCCCGACCGGCGTGGAACCTGTAAAGGTCAGCACGCGCGGCACGGGATGGCGCGAAAATGCGTCTCCGATCACGTCGGAACTGCCCACCACGACATTGAGAACACCCGCGGGAAGGCCAGCCTCTTCGTAGATCTTTGCCAGCAGCAGCCCACCCGTGACAGGCGTGTCATTCGATGGCTTCAACACGACTGCATTGCCGAGCGCCAGCGCCGGTGCCACCGATCGGTTGGAGAGATGCAGCGGAAAATTCCACGGGCTGATGACACCGACAACACCGACAGGCTTCTTGTAGACCCGTGCTTCCTTGCCGGGTTTGTCGACAGGAATGATGTATCCCTGGGCTGCTGTCGGCATGGTGGCCGCCTCCAGCATGCCGGCACGTACCGCACCCCATTCGATGCCGGCCTTGATACGCGTGCTGCCGGATTCGTGGACCAGCCATTGGATGATTTCTTCCCTGCGTGCATCCAGGATGGCGACGGCCCGGGAGAACAGCACGGCGCGCTCCGACGGCAGCACGGACGACCATTCGACCTGCGCGCGTTTGGCCGCATCGAAAGCCTGATCAAGATCGCTCACGCTAGCCTGGGCGAGCTCTGCAAGAACGGAATCATCATAGGGATTTCGGTCGAGGACGGCACTACCCGCCGTGCCGGCCAGCCAACGACCGGCGATGAACTGCCCGGTGAACCCTTCGTAGGGTCGCGGGACAAAGACGGAATGATCGACTGACTGTTGCACGGCTTGCTCTCCTCTCGCGGCGTCTGTCATCGCCCGCTCCGTCACCGAATATCGCTCGGCTCGGATCCGGCAATGCAACTGACGGGCCTCCTTACTTACAAAAGCCTACTCTACAAAATTACAGATCGTCAAGACGACATTATCATAAAATGATAATCTTTGATCAACAGTGCTGTTACGTTATTCTTTAATTCAATAATACAGACACTAGGCTCGCAGACTTCGTCTGCGAGGTTTCAAATCATCAAGTCGCCTGCCGTCACCCGCCTCAACGGGAGCAAAATCGGAGTGATGCGGATGCTAGCTAGCCTGCAAAACGGAGTTTGGTACCCAGTTTCCATGCAGTGACATGCGCAGTCGGATCGGAAGCTTGACGGTTGCGATTGGGCCATCGTCCAGGTGCTGCGCGTCGAGGATCAACAGGTCGGTAGACTGCTCCAGCAGTCGATTGCGAAGGGCAATGACATAACCCTCCCCTTCCGCCGCATCGGCACTTTTCGGAACGAAGATCGGCTCCTGGAAGCACGACTGGTCGTCCGCAAACCAGGTTTTGATCCGGCCCGTCGCGACATTGATATGCGCCAGCTGATTGAAGAACTGAAACGGACGTGGCCCGATCTGCTCTTCATTGAAAGGCTTGCTCGGGTCCATGGCGATGACAAATCCATGGCTGTAATGCCGGCCCATGTAGCGGTCATCGCTCCGCGGGAATTCGCAGGGAAACTGCGTCAAGGGCGTCATTTCCAGACCGTTCCCGGTGGAATTCATATCGATTGTCAGACGCATCATGTTGGAGGCCAGCGTTTCCGGTGGCGGTACAGTGCCGTCTTCCTGAGGGAAGAAATAGAAGATGTTGCCGCTGGTGATCGGCATGTCGATAAAGATCCGGCCACGGTCATCGAAAGCGTTGAGCGTATGCCCCTGGAAGCCGTTCGGCGCCTTGAACCAGCGGACGTCCCGGCCATCGCCATCCCGGCGAAGCACGCCGAACAGCTGATCGAGCCCCGGTTGCCATTCGAAATGACGCCCGCCATTCTTCATGCGATCAAGATCTGAGGTCAAAGGCATCAACGGGAAGATAACGTAGTTTTCGGTCACCGCGAAATCATGAATCATCGCCGCATAGGGCGCGACGATCCATATCTCGCGCTTCTTCCGACCGGAGGAATCGATCTCGTAATAGACGATGTCGGGTGTCGCCTCACCTCTGGCCTCGTACCCGAAACAGAGGAGGGCTCCGGTAGCAGGATCGATCTTCGGGTGCGCGGTAAAGGTCGCGCTGGTCAATTGCCCGTTGAAGTCCCAGAGCCCAATCGTTTCCATCGTTATGGGATCGAGCGCATAGGGTGCACTGTCTTCTTTCAGTGCCAGAAGCTTGCCGCCATGCACGACGACGTTGGTGTTCGCCGTACTGTTGTTCAGGTCGCGAACACTGGGATCGTTCGTATACGGATTACGGTAAATGCCGTGCAGCGATGCCCGGGCCGCGCGTTGCGCCTTCAGACGCTCCGTCATCACATATCGTCGCTTAAAGTCGACATGACCGTTCTTGAACGAAAAAGCGCTGATGGCACCATCGCCATTGAAGAAGATGTCTTCCCCGAGCATCGGCGGATATTGCGGGTCTGGCGCCACCTGGAAGAAGGTCCCGTCGATCTGCTCCGGTACGTCTCCGTCGACTTCAAGGTCGTAGACCTCACCCTCAAACCGCGCCGGTTTGTAGAGACCTCCGGTGAATTCCGCAGATTTTGGGAAAAGCTTGCACATCGTCTACCTCCTCATAATCGTACACGTGAGTACTATTATGGAAATTGCGTTCGGTCAAACTTAACAGTACAGCTCGTTACGGTTATAAAGCGCCATGCGCGTAAAGACCGAAAAAAAGAAAAACGAAATCATCAGCATCGCGGGAGAACTGTTTCTCTCGCAAGGCTATGGATCCGTATCCATGGCGACAATTGCTGCTGCTGTAGGCGGGTCAAAAGGTACGCTTTACGGCTATTTCTCCTCCAAGGAGGAAGTCTTCGCGGCCTTCGTCGTCAGCGCGGGGCAGCAGCGTTGGGAGGAATTCATCGCCCTTGAGGAGGTGCCAGCCAGCGTCGAGGCGCGGCTCATGGCCCTAGCCCGCCGCTACCTGCGCTTCCTGCTCTCGAACGAGATCATGTCGGTCAACCGTCTCGTGATAGCGGAAGCAGGACGGTTTCCCGAACTCGGCAAGATCTTTTACGACAACGGCCCGAAAAGCGTGATAGGCGTTATTGCGTCGACCCTGCAGCAGTCAGCGGAGACAGGTGAACTTACGATCGATGACCCCGTGTCGGAAGCGTGGCGGTTCAAATCCCTGTGCGAAGCACGCCTGGTGGAACAGTGCCTGTGGGGAATTCGCAGCAACGTCACCGACGCCGAGATCATGGAGAATGTCAGGCCGGCCTGCGCTATTTTTCTCAAGAGCCACCGCCCCTGAGCCGGCACAATCTCCGTCCTGAGCGACACGAGGGTTCGTCCAACCTCGGCGAGGCTGAGGCGTCAGACTTCAGGCATGAAGCTTTCGATCATCCGGCCAGTCGCAGTTACCGCTGCATAGATCTTTGCGCGCAGCTCATCGTTCAGCATGCGAGCCCCCACGATGACCGACCCCGAAGCGCCGATTCCGAGCGACACATTCCGAAGCAGCGCGGAAATCCCAACGAGATCTTGGTCGACTTCACCGCGAGTTTCGCAAATACTGAGCTCGCGTAGGTTTGCAAGCTCGGAGCTCAGTTGCTTCGTGGATGGTCCAGTCGGACTTGCGTTCGTCGAACAGCCTGAGGATCTCGACGAAGCGGTCGAGTGCGCCCGTCAGTTATCATTTTCGGGCGGCTGCCGCGTAATGCCGATCACCGACACCCCATATTTCCGGTGCAATGTTCCCCAGATTCCGTTGCGCGCAACGAGCATCGTGACGACGGCGACCGAGCCCATCAGGATCAGGTACCAGTTGCCGCTGTCGGCGAAGAGCTGCCGCAGCGCGAAATAGACGATGGTGCCGACGATCGGGCCTTCGATCGTGCCAAGTCCACCGACCACGCAGATGAAGAGCACGGTGACGACCCAGTTGGGATCGAAGCCCGAGGCCGGCAGGACATGGGCCGGCCCGAGGAAATAGATCGCACCGCACAGTCCGGTTCCCGCCGCCGAGACGACGAAGGCGATGAAGCGGCTCCACCAGACGTCGATACCGAGGCTCGACGCGGCGGTGTCATTGTCACGCACCGCCATCAGCGCCAGGCCGAGCCGTGAGCGCATCAGCCAGATCAGCAAGGCGAGACTGCCGAGGGCGGCGAACGCCGACCACCAGAAGCCGATCGGCGATATCCAGGCCGGATCCATGTCGCGCAACGCCGTCAACGTCAGGCCGTTCTGCTGTCCGAGCCAGGACGACTTGCCGACGAGGATCGAGACGATCTCGGAAAAGACCCACATGCCGATGGTGAAATAGGCATCCCGCAGGCGGAACAGGATCGGCGCGATCACCGCCGCCAGCACGCCCGAGACGAGCGGCGCGAGCGCAATGGCGACGTAAGGATTGACGCCGGCATGGATCGAGAGCGTGAACATGCCATAAGCGCCGGCGCCAACGAAGACCTGATGGCCGATCGACAGCAGCCCGACATAGCCCGCCAGGAGGTTCCACATCTGCGCCATCGCGAAGACGAGCAGGATTTCGCCGGCGAGCCGGATGAGGCCTTCACCGAACAGGAAGGGCGCAACGGCGGCAGCCAGGGCCAGGATCACGAAGACCACCATCAGCCGGTAGGGTCGCTCTTGGTCCGACATGGCTGCGCGGGTGGAAGTCACTGTCGCCATCCGGAAATCCCCCTCGGCATAATTGTCAGGATGATGAAGAACATGATGTGCGCGTAGAGCAGGCCGCTATTGGGATCGAAGCGCAGGCCCATGAGATGGGTGACACCGAGAACGAAGCCGCCGATCAGCGCGCCCCACATCGAGCCTAGCCCGCCGACGATCACCACCTCGAAGGCGATGAGAAGCCGGTCGCCGCCGGTAAAGGGCGTGATTGTCGAGCGCATGGCGAGCATCATGCCGGCGGCGGCGGACATCGAGAGCGCGAGCCCGGTGGCGACGCCGAAGGCGCGCTTGTAATTGACGCCGAAGAGCTGAACAATCTTCTGCTCGTCGCCCGTCGCGCGCAAAATCCGCCCGTAGCGCGTGTGATTGAGCCAGAAATGCAGGGCAATGAACAGGCAGACAGAGATCGCGAAGATCACGACCGGCAGGACGCCGAGCTTCAGGCCGAAGACATCCATGCCCTTGAAGCGCAGTCCGCCCATGTTGATGGAGCGTGGCGTCGCGCCGAGAAATTCGACCATCGCATTCTTGATGACGATAGAGAGGCCGAAAGTCAGCAGCATCGGCGGCAACGGGTCCTTGCCAACGACGCGATTGAGCAGCACCGTCTGCAGACCGTAGCCCAGCGCAAAGACGATGACGATCACAATCGGCAGGATCAGGAGCGGATGGATCGGGATCACCGAGACCAGGAATATGCCGATGAAACCTGCCAGCACGATGAACTCGCCATGGGCGACATTGACGATCTTGGCGATGCCGAAGGTGAGCGCCGCGCCGAGGCCGAAGAGCGCGTAGAGGCTGCCGACAAGTAGGCCATTGATGATGGTTTCAAGCCAGGCCATCAGTGCGCTCCAATTCCGAAATAGGACCGTGATATCTCCTCGATGCCGTAATCTCGAGGGTTGCCGCCAAGGCTGATCTTGCCTTCGAGTAAGCAGTAGAACCGGTCCGCCGCCTTAATGGCGCGCACGATGTCCTGCTCGACGAGTAGGATCGCCATGCCGGTGGCTTTGATCTCGGAAAAGCAGGCATAGATGCCGTTGGTCACTTTTGGTGCAAGTCCGAGCGATATCTCGTCGCAGAGCAGCAGTTTTGGATTGGTGAGCAGTGCCCGGCCGATCGCTACCATCTGTTGCTGCCCGCCGGAGATGCGGACGGAAGAGCGGGTGCGGATCTCGAGCAGCTCCGGAAAGAGCTCGTAGACTTTCTTCAGCGTCCAGGGTCCCTTACGATCGGTGCAGAGACCCATAAGCAGGTTTTCCTCGACCGTGAGGCTCGGGAACATCATCCGCCCCTCGGGCACGAGCCCGATGCCGAGACGTGAGACGAGATCCGCGCGAAGCCGGGTAACGTCTTGGCCGGCGAAGCGGATGGCACCCTTCTTCTGGTCGTTGAGACCGGCCAGCGCCTGCAGGAAAGTACTCTTGCCGGCACCGTTGGCGCCGATCATGGCGACGGTCTCGCCCTCACCGACGCTGATTTCAAGGCCGAAGAGAGCCTGGAAATCTCCGTAAAAGGCTTCGAGCCCGGTGGTTTCAAGCAGTTGCATCGTCGACAATCCCGAGATAGATGGCCCTGACTTCAGGGCTTTTCAGAACCTGGTCGGGCGTGCCTTCGATCAGCTTGCGCCCGTAGTGGAGTGCCATCAGCCGGTCCGCCGTGGCGGCCAGCGCATGGGCGACATGCTCGATCCAGATAATCGCATAATGCGGCTTCAGCGATTTCACGAGTTCGACGAGCACATCGACCTCCGCCTCGGTCAGGCCGCCGGCCACCTCATCCAACAGCAACAGCTTTGGCGACGCCGCAAGTGCCTTGGCAAGCTCGAGCCGCTTGCGGTCGAGCAGCCTGAGGCTGCCGGCGCGATCCCGGCGCCGCTCGTTGAGGCCGACCCGGCGGATCACGTCGAGAGCCCCGACTTCCGCCTCGTGGCCGGACAGGCCGGCCGCGAAGGTCGAGGCAACGAGTACATTCTCGAAGACGGTGAGGTCGGGAAAGGGCTGCGGCACCTGATAGGCGCGGGCGATGCCCTTGTGCGCACGCTTGTGCCGCGGCAGCCGCGTCACATCCTCGCCGTCAAGCGTGATCCTGCCGCCATCGACGACCACACCGCCGTCGATAACGTTGAAAAGCGAGGTCTTGCCCGCGCCATTCGGGCCGATCACGCCGAGGCATTCGCCCTTCTCGACCTTGAAGGAAAGGTCATCGACCACAGTGATCGAGCCATAGCTCTTCCTGAGATTCTGTACGTTCAATATTTCGGACATGGGACAATCCGTTGAGGTCAGAGTGTGCGAGCCGCGCGCGTTGCGCGCCCCGAGAAGAGTTTCAGCGCGGAGTCAGCCTTCACCGAGAAGCCGCATCTTGGCGTTCGGCTTGAGATTGGGTGCGAGGACCGGATCGGCATAGACGGTGTCGAACTCGTAGGGGAACTTGGACCCCTCGGCGGTCTTGCGCCATTGGCCCATGGCCACTTCGGTCACCGCTACGCTCTTGATCTTGGAGTCGCGGAAATTGACCGGGCCGACCACGGTATCCAGTGCCATCTGCCGAATGCCCTCGCGGATCCCTTCCTTGTCACGCGGGTCCTTGGCATGACGCAGTGCGGCCACGCCGACTTCATAGAGCGCGTGCATGTAGCCGAGCGGCTGCGTCCACTGCAAGCCGGTCTCGTTTTCCCAGTCATTGGCAATCTCGCGCGCCGTCTGCCCGGTGAGGCTCGATTTGAACGGCACATCCGGTGTCCACCAGACTTCGCCCGACATGCCGTCGCCCTGATCGCCGAGTGCCACAAGGCTTGTCGGGAATAGGAACGGACCGGCGAAGGTGACTACCTTCGGCATAAAGCCGGACTGCACAGCCTGGCCCCAGAAAGTCTGGAAATGCGAGTCGAGAAGGAAGCCGGCGACAATGTCGCAACTGGCTTCCTTGAACATGGCGATCTGGCTTGAAAAGTCGTCGCTGTCGAAGCGGACGAAGCCGCCATCGACGACGTTGTAGCCCTTCTGCTTCAGGAAGGCGGGAATGCCGTTCTCCGTGCTGCCGAAGGCATGACCCGGAGGGATGTCGAGAAACAGCAGGCCGATCTTCTTGTTTGTCGGCAGCGAGTCCCAGAGGCCGACATAGGTCTTGGCCACGTCAGTCGCGCCGAAGGCGAACATGAACGACCAGGGATAGCCCTTGTCCGGCGTGGAATTGCGGGCGAAAATGAACGGCTCCCACTGATTGATCGTGGAGACGAATGGCACGCCCTGCTGGTCGGCGATCTCGCCGGCGGCGAAATGGGAGTCGCCGTCATCAGCGAGCAGGATGTCTACCTTGTCCTGGGTGATGAGGTCGCGGCCGACTTCCCCGGCGCGCGTAGGGTTCGACTGCTGGTCGCGCATCAGGATTTCGATCGGGTATTTCTTGCCGCCGATCTCCAGCCCATCCTTGAACAGGGCCTTGATCTTGTTGACATTATACTCGGCCGGCTCGCTGAAGGTGGCGCGCGGACCTGAGATAGAGGTGATGTAGCCGATCTTGATCGCCGTTTCCTGCGCGCGCAAAATGCTCGGCATTGGCAGGCCGAGCGCTGCAGCGCCGCCAACAAGGGCCGTATTCTTAATAAGCTGGCGCCGACTGACGCCTCTCCCCTTCATTGCCTCTGCCATAACGTTCTCCTCTTCGGTTCGGCTTCGGTGTCATCGATGCATGTCGGCTGGGCGGAGCGCCGCACGGCGTCCTCAAAGAATTGCGGTCGTTCCTCCATCCACCGGTAAAGCTATGCCGGTGACGTAGGATGCCTGGCTCGACAGCAACCAGATGGCCGCGGCAGCGACCTCGTCGGGGCGGCCGAGGCGCTTGAGCGCCGATCGGTTCGCCATGGATTTGATCTGTTTGGCTTCACCCGCCATCTGGGTAAGCTGGGTATCGATCACACCAGGGCAGACGGCGTTGACGCGGATACCCTTGGGTCCAAGTGCGTCGGCCATGGAAGCGGCCATCAGAACAACCGCTCCTTTCGTGGACGAATAGACCGTGGTGATCGCCGAACCACGGAGGCCACCCATACTCGATGTGAAGACGATCGAGCCGCCCCCTCCCCGCCTGACCATGGATTGCGCGGCCGCCTGTGCCGTAAAGAAGGCGCCGTCGAGATTGACAGCGGTAATCCGGCGATAGTCGACCTCGCTCACTGTCAGCATATCCTCGTCGAGCGCGATGCCGGCGTTGCAGGCAATGCCGTCGAGGCCGCCGAATTCATCCGTCGCGGTAGCCAGCGCCTGGGCATCCTGCTGGCGGCTCACGTCGCAGCGGACGAAGCGAGCTGCAAAGCCGAGCCCGGTGATTAGCTCGGCGGTGGCCGGTCCGCCTTCGCGCGGTGTTTCGCTGACATCGGACACCAGAACCATCCGCGCACCGGCTTCCGCCGCTGCGATCGCGATCGCCCGACCGATGCCGCTCGATGCGCCGGTGACGGCGATGACTTTGCCCTGAAGCAGTTGCGGCCGAGTCATCGTCATCTCACAATTCCAGACCGGCGAGCAGTTCAACGAGATGGCCGTCGGGATCGCGGAAGAAGCAGATCGTCGCGCCGTCCTTCACCGGACGGAAGGGCGGGGTTTCCGGAGTAATGCCTTCACGCACCAACGCGGCCAGCGCGATATCCATGTCGTCGATGGTGATCCCGATATGACCACGCGCATTGCCGGCATCGGGCACGGGCCGCGCGAATAGTTGCTGAAGCTCCAGACGCGGCCCATCACCGGGCAGTGCAAGGAAGACGACCTCGCCGATCTTGTTCTGCTCGGCATCGCCCATCGGCATGCGGATATGGATGCCAAAGCCGAACTTCTCGTAGAAGCGCAGCGAGCGCTCGATGTCGCCGACCAGATATCCCGTGTGAACCACATTCCTTGCGAACACGCTGCGTCTCCTCGAAATCCGGCCGTCGTCGGCCATCAAAACACGTCCACGACCGATCCGCCGCCGTCCGCCACCAGGCATTCCCCGGTGATGAACGATGCCCAGTCGCTCGCCAGAAAGGCGATGGCGCGCGCGATCTCGTCCGGCTCGCCCGGTCGCCGCAGCGGGTATCTCCCGGTGGCGCGCGCATACATCCCGACACGGTCGAGCCCGTTTTCGCCGGCGAAGTGATCCATCACGGCATCGGCCATCGCTGTCCGCACCAGGCCCGGGCACACCGCGTTGACGCGGACGCCCGATGGGCCATAGTCCGCCGCGATCGCCTTCATGAGGCCGACCACAGCATGTTTCGCAGCGATATAGCCCGTCGCGCCGGGCACGGCCCTGAGCCCGGCGAGCGAGGCGACAAAGACGATCGATCCGCGCGTTCTGATCAGGTCCGGAAGGCAAGCAGCGGCGGAGATCCGCGCCGTCTCGAGATTGGTGGAGAGCGCTTTCGACCATTCGGCGTCGGATAAATCGCCGAGCGGCGCGTTGCCACCGCCACCGGCGCAATTGACGAGGATATCGACCGCGCCGTGGTGTCGGTTCACGAGCGCGACCGCTTTGGCCATGTCTGCCGGTTGGGAGGCATCAGCAGTCATGGCCTCGGCATCGGTCGCGCTCGCGATCTCTTCGAGTGGTTCGGCATCCGGCCCGATCAGCAGGCACCGAGCGCCGAGCCCGGCGAAGAGACGCGCCGTCGCCGCTCCGATGCCCGAGCCGGCGCCGACGATCATGGCGGTTTTGCCGTCCAGCCGCATGGTCACGCTCCTTCGCCGCGATGGCGCGGCTGCGCCAGGCCGATCCGGCCGAAGGCCGGCATCTGCGGATGCGGAACAAATCCGACCCTGACATCGAGGACCGCCGGCAGGTTTGACGCCACGGCGCGCGCGAATGCCGCCGGGAATTCATCGAGATCGGTGACGACCTCGCCGAAGCAGCCAAACCCCTTGGCGATCTCGGCATAGTCGGTGCCGGACAGCTCGCCACCGATCTGGTAACCGCCCAGCTTCTGGCCGAAGTCGATGATGCCCCAGCCGGCGTTGTTGTGGATGATGCTGATGACGGGCAGGCCGTGGCGCCGCGCCGTATCGAGCTCTGAGAGCGTGAAGCCGAAGGAGCCGTCGCCGGTAATGTTGACCACCAGCTCCTGCGGATGGAGATGCTTGAGCGCGATGGCGAAGGGCAGACCGAAGCCGAGCTGGGCCATGCACGCATCGTTGAAGCGCGTACGGGTTTTGGCCGCGGGTGTCAGCGCGTTGCCCCAGAAGCATGTGTGACCACCGTCGAGGACCACAAGCCCGTTCTCGCCTAGCAAGCCCCCAATAGTCCTGGCCAATGCCGCCGGATGGATTGCCCCGCCATCCATATGCGCCTGCGCGCGGCCAAGCGCGTCGAGATACGTCCGGAAGGCATCCGACAGGCCCGCGACCCATGGCTTGGGTGCGCTGGATATTTTCTGTCTTTCGAGCGCTTCGCGTAGCTGCGTGAGTACCACTCGGGCGTCACCCAGCAGTCCAAGCGCGAGCGGCGCCGCCTGGCCGAGCCGTACCGGATCGATGTCGATCTGGATCAACTGCTGCCGCGGCCAGCCCTTCACGACCGGCCGGCTCGTCTCCCAGAGATAGGAGGAGAATTTGCAGCCGACCGCGAGCACCACGTCGGCCTCGCGCATCGCCTGGGCGATGACCGGTCCGCCGATCACACCGCCACAGCCGACGAAGCCCGCATAGGTACTCGGGACGGAGCCGGCGCCGGTCATGGTAGAGGTGGCTGCCGCGCCGAGCAGTTCGGTCACCGCCATCAGCTCCGGCTGTCCGCCGGAATGCGAGACGCCTGCGCCGGCGATTACCAGCGGGCGTTCAGCTGTCGCGAGCAAGCGCGCCGCTTCCATCACAGAGGCAGCGTCTGCCGGCCGCCTTCCCGCAGGCAGGAAGCGCGACAGCGGCATGTCGAGCTCAGCGATGTCGAAGTGATGATCTTCGACCAGCACGTCCATCGGTATGTCAAGATGAACGGGCGTCGGGCAGCCGGTCAACGCATTACGCAGTGCGCGCCGTACCAGCGCGGGCAGGCGTGAGACATCGTTGATCGTCGCGTTCCAGCCGGTGAGTCCCTCGAACAGCCGCTTGTGGTCGGCATCCATCAGCTTGCCCTCATGCGGATAAGCGCTGATCAGCGAAATGTTGGTGGTAATCGCAAGGAGCGCGAGATTGTTGTTGTAGGCAACGCCGAGCCCCGAAAGCAGGTTGAGCCCACCTGGACCCTGTTCGCCCAGGCACACGGCGATGCGGCCGGTGGAGTAGAATTCCGCCGCCGCCATGAAGGCGCCGGCAGCCTCATGACGCGCACCTACATAGCGCATGGAATTATCCTTGCTGAGCGCCGCCAGGAATGGCCCGAATGCACCGCCCACGACGCCATAGACATTCTCAATGCCGCAGGATTTGAGGATACGCACCAGGGCCTGGCCGCCATTCAGCGTGATCTTGTCACTCTGGATTTCCATGTTCATTCCGGCCCTCCTCCGCGGCCCTTTATTCCATCATGAAGCCTCGGCCAGTGCCGGGTTCGGGTTGGGTGCCGGACGCGGCGTCGCAATCGCGGCAATGGCGGGCAGTAAGCTCTCGAGTGCGGCAACTGGCACAATTGAGGCGATGTAGCGGTCGCGCCGCAGCAAAAAGGCATGTCCGAGATAGTTTTCGAGCTGCGGTGTACTGAACAGCCGCGAGACCTCGCGATAGACCGGGAAGGCGCCATCGACCGGGTTCATCCATTCCGGCGTCAGACCGACGACGACGGCACCGGCGCCTGCGAGTTTCGACAGGGCGGCCGCCGGCACGACCCGGTCCGGGAACTCGTCAAAGACAACCACCGCCGGCTGGTCGGGCAGCAGCCCATCGAGCAGGGAGCGGACGCGATCGGTGCCCTCGACGACAGGCTGGGGGATGAGCCGGCCGACCATGGTCTGGCTCTCCGGCTTTCCATCGGGAAACAGCAGCCCCTGCCGGAAGCGAGGTTTGGGCTTGTAGCGCATCTGGGCAAAATAGTCACGGGCGGGCGGATAGAGGCCGAGCGCGCCGAAGGCAGCCCGCGTGAGTGCCGCCTTGACGCTATTTTCCGGCATCATCACCTGGCCCATGCGCAGCGCAAGATTGATCATCTCCCAGGCATGCGGCTTGCGTTCGATCTCGTAGCTGTCGAGAAAAGCGTCGTCGACCTTTCCGGCGACGGCTTCGGCCAGCTTCCAGCCGAGGTTCTGGGCGTCGCGCAGGCCGCTGTTCATTCCCTGGCCGGCGAAAGGCGGGGTCAGATGCGCGGCATCGCCGGCGAGGAAGATGTTGCCCCGCCGCCAGCTCGTCGCCATTCTGGCATGGAACGTATAGACCCGCACTCGACGGAATTCGGCATTGCGGTCCGGACCGACCCGTGAGAGGAGGTTGCGTACGAACGCCTCGTCATTCGCAATCTCCTCGTCCTCGCCCTTTTGCAGCATGAACTCGTAGCGCCGGATATTGTCAGGCCCCGGCAGAGAAATGCAGGGCCGAGCGGGATCGCAATGGACCTCGGTGTGGCGGAAGCGGTTTTCGGTCCTGACGAGGTCGACGATCAACCAACGCTCAGCGAATGTGGAGCCGGCAAGCTCCAGGCCGAGACCGCTTCGTGTCGATGATCGTCCCCCGTCGCAGGCGACCATGAACCGACCGGTGATTTTCGCCTCGCGACCGCCGCTTTCGCGAATATCGACCGTGACGGATGCCGCATGTTGGCTGAAATTCTGCATCTCCCACCCGAACATCTGGCGGATATGGGGGAAACGACCTAAGCCGTTCCTGAGAACCTGTTCGAGTTCCGGTTGCTGGAAGGCATTGCGCTTGTCGAAGCCATAGTCCCGCGAGGTCGGCTCGACGGTCAGGAAGTTGCGGCGCGATGGCGAAAGGTATCGCGAGCCGTAGCCGCGTGCCACGATGCGCTCCACATCGTCGGAGAGACCGATGGCCTGCATCGTGCGCATTGATTCGTCGTCGATGGAGACGGCGCGGGGTTCCTGTACCGTCGTCATGTTTCGTTCGATCAGAACGACGGAAACGTTCATGCCGCCGAGAAGGTTGGCAAGCGTCAGACCCGTCGGGCCGGCGCCGACAATCACGACATCGGCGTGCAATCCGTCCTCCCTCATCTCCATCTGCTTCTCCTCTCCTGCTGCATGCTTCTCTCACGGGCTGTCCGGCCGCCCTTTATCGTGCCGGGCTTTCAAGGCTCGACCACAATCGGATTCGTCAGCCGTCCGACGCCGGGAATCTCCACCTCGAAGATGTCGCCCGCCTTCATGTAAAGCGGCGGCTCGCGGCGATCGCCGACCCCACCGGGGGTTCCGGTCAGGATCACGTCGCCGGGCTGAAGTGGCGTGAACTGCGAGCAGTAGGAAATCAGCGTCGCGATGGGGAAGATGAGGTCGGCAAGCGTCGCCTCCTGCATCACCTCGCCGTTGAGCCGGCCGAGGATCCGGAGCTTCATGTAGTCCCCGACTTCGTCGGGCGTCACCAATTGCGGGCCGAAGGCACCGGTTGAGGGAAAATTCTTGCCGGGCGTGAACTGAAACGTGTGACGCTGCCAGTCACGCACAGTAGCATCGTTGTAGCAGGCATAGCCCGCCACATGGTCCATTGCGGCACTCTGGGCGATGTAGCGCCCGCCGCGGCCGATGACGACCGCGAGCTCAGCCTCGAAATCGAGACTGTCGGAGACACGCGGTTTGAGGAGAGGCTGGCGATGCGCGACCTGCGTATCGGCAAAGCGGGTGAAGATGGTCGGATATTTGGCATCCGGCCGCTTGGTCTCGGCTCTGTGGGTTTCGTAATTGAGCCCGACGCAGAGTATCTTTCCGGGATCGGGGATCACGGGCAACAGGGTGACGTCGGCCTCTGTGAATTCCGCATAACGGCCGGCGGCAAAGTCCGCCGCTTCCTCCAGGCAATTATCGTGGATTGCTTGCCTGAGATTGGTCACGCCCGGCCTAATTTTGCCTGTCAGGTCGACAATCCCGTTTTCCACCCGAACCCCGAAACCGGGGATGCCAAGACGCGTATAGCTTAGAAACTGCATTGGGATGTCCCGCCTCGATCACGAACGAAGAATCGCCTTGCCCCAGAGGTTCAAGGTGCGGGCCTCATGCGGCCAGTCCTTGACGGGGCGGTCATGGATGACTTCCAGCTCGGCGGAAATCTCGATCCAGTTCTTGTCGGGGTCCTCGATAAAGATGAACAGGTTGTTGCCTGGTCCGTGCCGGCCAGGACCCCACATGATCGGGATGTTGCGCTTGGCGAGGTGATCGCACCAGTCGCGGATTGTGTCCCATTCTCCCGCCTCATACGAATGGTGATCGACGCCGGTCCGGTCGGACTTGAAGCAGGCAATCGTATGGTGCTCGTGGTTGGAGCGGGTAAAACACGTCGCCAGCGTCCCATCCTTGTGCAGCACGCGGTCGGACAGGGCGAAGCCGAGCTTGCCGTGATAAAAATCACGGAACGCCTCGACATCGAGCGACGCAAAGGTGAGATGCTGCGTCGGACCACGGATGCCTTTGAAGTCCGCGGCCTGGGGCTTGGCGAGCCCGAAGGATATAAGATGGCCGTCAGGGTCTTTCACCGCAAAGGCGCCATCCTCGAAGAAGGGTGAAGGTGACGGCAGGATTTTAAGACCTTCACTCATGGCGCGCGCCTTGAGCTCCGCCACGCCATCTTGGTCACGGCAGGCAAGCCCGGCATAGGCGAGCTTCTTGTCCTCGCCGGCCTGGACGACGTAACGGCGCTGCGGTCCCTCGCAGATCCACTCGTCACCGGACGCGGTCAGCTGCATGTCCATGGCATCAGCATAGAACTCGGCCAAGCGTTGGGGATTAGAACTTTCGAATGCGACATGGTGCAGATAAGCACCCGCGCGGACGGCAGTAAGGGCCATCGCCTCCTCCATTTGGTTTTTTCCTTTTTATCATTTTTTGATAATTATGCAATATGTTTTACGTCGCTTTTTCATTTTTCATTGCAGAATCACAAACCATCGCACAAAAAGCAACCGGCCCGGAACGATGTCCGGGCCGGTTGTCTGCTCCGTAGGCATCGTCAGGCGGCAGCGGGAACCCAGTTGCCATGCAGCGACATGCGCAGCCGGAACGGCAGCTTCACTGTCGCGATCGGTCCTTCGTCGAGATGCTGGGCATCGAGGACCACAAGATCCGTCGCCATTTCGGCAAGAAGATTGGCCAGTGCGATCACATAGCCCTCGCCTTCCGCGGCATCTTTCGACTTCGGCACGAAGATCAGCTCCTGAAACGAGGTTGTGGGATCGCCGAACAAGATCTTCGACTTCCGTGTCGTGACATCGACATGGGCCAGAATATTCATGAATTGGAAGGGCGGGGGGGGCCGAGCTTCTCGAAATCATATGGTCGGGTCGGATCGAACCCGATGACGAAACCGTGCCGGTAGGGCTTGCCCATGTAGCGGTCGTCGCCGCGCGGGAACTCGCACATGAAGTCCGTCAGCGGGCTGGCTTCGAGACTGTTGCCAGTCTTGTTCATGTCAAACGTCCAGCGCGTCATCTGCAGCGTCTCCGGCAGCGGCACGCGTCCATCTGCCTGGGGGAAGAAGTAGAAGATATTGCCCGACGTCACCGGCATGTCGACATAGATCCGGCCGCGGCCGTCGTCAAAGGCGTTGAGCGTGTGGCCCTGGAAGCCGTTGGGCGCCGTGAACCAGCGGACGTCCGCCGCCTCGCCATTGCGCGGCAGCACGCCGAACAGCTGGTCGAGCCCGGGCTGCCACTGGAAATGCCGGCCGCCGCTCTTGATCTGGTCGATGTCGGCGGTCAGCGGCATCAGCGGAAAGATCACATAATTTTCCGTCACCGCGAAATCATGGATCATCGCCGCATAGGGTCCGCGGATCCAGACCTCCCTCGGGCCTTTGCCTCTATTATCCAGGCTGTCGGTAGGTATCGGCGGCGGGCCGAGCGTCGATTGATCTGGTCAGGGAAAAGCGCGCTCAGACCGTTCAGCCGGCCAGCGCCTTATCGATGTCCTGAGCGATCACTGGATCTGTCACCGGCATGTTCGGCGAATAGCGGCCGATCACCTGGCCATCGCGCGAGACGAGGAATTTCTCGAAGTTCCACAGCACATCTTCCGGCTTTTCCGGGCCGAGCCCCGAATCGATCATGCGCTTGCGGAAGGCCTCTGCCCCTGCTGGCTCTGGCTGCGCCTTGGTCAGCGCCTTGTAGAGTGGATGCTGGTCGTCGCCCTTGACGGAAACCTTCGAGAACATCGGGAAGGTGACGTCATAGGTGAGCGAGCAGAAGGCGGCGATCTCTTCCTCGGTGCCCGGCTCCTGCCCTTTGAAATTGTTGGCCGGAAAACCGAGGATTTCCAGGCCATCGCCGTTCTTGGCGCGATAGAGCGCCTCCAGCCCCTCATATTGCGGCGTCAGCCCGCATTTCGAGGCGACATTGACGATCAGCAGCACCTTGCCGTCGTAGTCGGCGAGCTGGGTCGGCGTGCCGTCGATGCGGGTGAGGGGAATGGATTGGATATCGGTCATGGGAGGCTCCAGGTGGGTTCGTGGTCGGTCCGTTTTCACTTCAGGTCGGCGACCGTTGCGGCCACGGCCGCCCAACTATCACCCTCATGACATTATTATATTTCGATAAATGTGAACTATCAAGTAGCTGAGATTACCAGTTATTTGCAAGATAAGATTAAGCGTTTCGTCTTGGCAGCAGCTTTCCGACAAGCATGCCAGCGGCGGGCGTAAGTGTCATGATCAGTCGGCGCTCGATGGCTTCGCTGCTGTCGGCGCCCCGGACGATCACACTTATGCTCGCATTGATCGCCGCTTCGGGGCAGGATAGCGGCACGGAGATGCCGACGAGCCCGTGATCGACCTCACCGCGCGTAATTGCATAACCCTGTCGACGAATGCCGACGAGTTCGGTCGCGATGTCGTCCAACGCTGCCCCAATACCGTCCTCGTTCTTGAGGATCCTGCCGAGCCTGGCGCGGGGCAATTGCGCCAGGATCACCTTGGACGTTGCACCGCGCAACAGGGGCATCGGCCGGCCGCGCTCATAGCTGGTTGCAATATCTACCCCCGGCGTGCGGCCGTCGGCGACGCAGATCACTTGGTCACGGTAAAGCCGTGCCAGCACGACGACATGGGGGATGGGAGCCGCGTCAAGGACGTCCCGTAGAACTGGTTCACCTTCGCGGATCAGCGGATCGCAAAGACGCAGGCGTCGATCGAACTCGATGAAGGCGGCGCCCAGCCGATAATTTGCCTCGATTGAAGGATCGAGAAAACCCTGCCCCACCAATTCGCGAACCGTGCGGTAGACGGTGCTAGCTGGCACCTTCGCGGCATCCGCCATTTCCTGAATAGTCCAATCTGGCTTGCCTTCGTCGAACAGTCTCAGAATTTCGATAAACCGATCAAGCCCAGCCATCACTTTCCTCAAAATCACTGAAATCACGATAGGTCAGAGAACTAAAATTGCCACTCGAGGTCACCATAAGTCAATCCAGAGGGACCGCCGTCAAAAAGCTGATATTGAATGTGCCACGCGCGTGCAATCACGACATGATCGGCATTTTGCATTTGGGCATGCCAATTTCTCACAGGCGCCCGATCGGATTTGCCGACTTGCGAAACTTTTAGTTGGAAATCTGAGGAATCTTACGACCGCTGACTTAGGATGCGCCCAACATTGAAATCCAATCAACCAGTCGTTCGGCATGCTCGGCGACTTCTTGAGGTACTGTGGCAAGCAGACACCGCGCGATCCATCTACTTAGAACTAACGCTACCGACTATCGGACCGACACCGGTCGAACTCTGGAACTACAAAATTTGGGAAGTGTACAGTTGAAAGGAATCGAACCGGAGATCCCTCGCCGGAAACAGCTATGTGCTTGGCATAGGTGATTTTTCCGTTCGTTGGCACACAGCCACTTCCAGTCGATCGATTACGCCAGATTAGCCTGTAGCGCAAAGTTAAAGTGTCCTGTTTCTGCAAAGTTGGAATGTCACTCTCCCGGCGTTTGATGGCGTGGGAGATTTACGCACTCTCCTGCCCGAATGCCTGACCTCTCCGCCTGTCAGGCGATGCCGGAACGAACCGGCAGCGGATCGCACATCCGCTGCCAAAGGTAATTCAACGAGTGGCCTGCTTATTTTGCCGGGGCTTTGTAGGCGGATGCGATTTTGCCCGCCTTTTCTTGGGCGGCCTTGAATTCCGCACCCGTGTACGCTCGCACGGTTTTGATATTCGATACTGCTCCCGATGCGCCGACGACAAGAAGCGCGGGGATCAGGTCAACACCATCGGGGAATTCTGCGATTACCATCCAGTCGGTTTCGCCGGTCGTGACGTAGAAAGAATGCTGTTTCCCGCCTGCTGCTTCCATGATGGCACGGGCCGCCGCTTCCCGGTCCGATGGATCGGCGATCATTCCCTTCGCTGCCGCGGCTGAATAGCACCCTGTGATTATGAACAGTGGCATAGGACATCCTCCTCAACAATCGGCAGATCGGGTGATCTGCCGCATATTCAGTATCTCACATCCAGGCGTTCACCGCGATTAGGTAAACCGGAGTAAACCCCGGCGTGGGGCGCGCCCTGTCTGCAAGAAGCGCCCTCTCCTTCGTCGAACCTCGATGCCGACGACAAGGACGTGGGCGAAACTGCCGAAGGTCAGGCGCGAATCTTCTCTTTCGGTGGCGCGATGCGGATAACTCTTGCGCTCCAGTCCGCTACTCCGCCCGTTCGACCGCCGCGATGGCAAGGTCGGTGCCAACAACCTCTGCGGTCGCTCCAATGCGATCCTTCCCCGGCGCCAATATGAAGGATACACATTCCTTTTCTCAGGCGGCTTCGAGAAAGCGTCGCGTCAAACGTCATCAGAGCAAATGCTGGCGCGCCCTGCGCCGCTGAGCCGAAGCCACTTCCCACCCCCGCCGTGCGGCTGTGGCGACGCTCAAATCAGACGTGATCATTCGACTCACGCAGTTGAGCTTCTCGACGCCTAACGAGGGCCGAAGGCGACAGAGCTACGTTCAACCAGCTTGCAAGAGACAACCCGACTGGCCGGATAAATCTTCTCGCCCGCTATCAAATCGTTCAGCCACTTCGCACCCTCTCGGCCGAGATCGTAATAGGGTAACGCGGCCGTGGTCAGCTCCGGCTTCAGCGCCATAGTGACTGTTCGAAAATCGTCAAAGCCGACGATGCTGACGTCTTGTGGAATCCGCAATCCCAGTGCCATGGCGGCAATGTAGATTTGAATCGCCATTTCGTCGTTGCCGCTCATGATCGCGGTCGGACGGTCGTCTTGTTTGAGCATTTCGGTCGCTGCCGCAAAGACGTAGTTGTTTTCTGCCCCAACAGGTCCGTCCATGCCAAGGCTGATAGAGAGGTCGTTCTCTGTTAGACCGAATTCGCTTGTCGTTCGGCGAAATGCCTCCAGGCGCAGTTCGGCTCCCAATAGGATCGGATTGAGCCGGATGTAACCGATTCTGCGATGACCCCGTTCAAGGAGGTAGCGGGTAAGATCTTGCGCGCCCTGATAATCATCGGGCTCGATAGACGGCAGGAGCTCCCTTGTTTGCGGCCGACAATTTATCATCACTGTCGGAATGCTGACATCGCCGGTCTCCGGATCCACGATGCGGCGGTACATGGTTACATACAGGACTCCATCGATGCGATGGGACTGGAACATTTTCCAGATTTCCACCTCTCGCTCGGAAGAACCACCGGTGTTGGCTATCAGGATGGTTTTCCCATTCGCATTGGCCCAATCCTGAATTCCGCGGACAATATCAACCGAATAAGGCGTCGTGGAAACATAATCGGTGATAATCCCGAAGGTGTTGGAGCGGCTGGATCGTATGAGGCGCGCCGCCATATTCGGGATATAGCCGAGGTCGCGAATGGCTTTTTCCACCCTCTCCCGGGTTTCCTCAGTCACGTAGGGCTCGCCATTGATGACGCGAGAGACTGTTTTATTCGAAACCCCGGCCGCTTTCGCGACGCTGACGATGCTCACCATGTCCGCCAATTCTCCTGATGCGGGTCTGTTGTAAACCACAGACATGACAACGTCGACATATTTTTCTGACAACGTCGACAATTGAATTGACAACGTCGTCATAGCGCGCCTATGGTTGCATCAATGGAACAGCCTGAGGCAAGTGCTTCCGGCGGAACAAGGGAGGAATTCATGAAGAAACTGCTTGGCGCCAGCGCGCTCGCGCTCGTTTGCATTGCGGCCTCCGCCAAGGCCGAAACCATCAATATCCTCGTGGAAGGCGGCGGCGAAATGCTGCAGAAGGCAGCCGCAGAGAAGTTCACCGCCGAGACCGGTATCAAGGTGGACTTCACCGTCGTTCCCTATCAGGGCGTCTTCGACAAGTTTTCGGCCGAAATCGCCTCCGGCTCATCGGCGTTCGATGTGGTAACGATCGACGTCGTGTGGAACGCAAAATTCGCAAGCCATGTCGAAGATCTCGCGCCGCTTTTCACCGATGCGGTTCGCAAGGACCTGCCGCCTGCCTTGCTTGCCGACGCGAAGATCGGTGACAAACTGATCGGCATGCCTGCTTGGGCCAATGCCGAAATTGTTTTTTATCGCAAGGATCTCTTCGACAAGCCGGAGGAACAGAAAGCGTTCCAGGCAAAATATGGTTATCCCCTCGCCCCGCCGAAGACTTGGCAGCAATGGCGCGACATCGCAACATTCTTCACCCGAGACACAGATGGTGACGGCAAGACCGACTTTTGGGGCACCGACACCATCGGCAGCTTCTCCGAAGAATGGATGGCGCATGTGCTTCAGGCGGGCTCGCCAGGTGTGATCCTCGACAAGGATGGGAAGGTGATCATCGACAACGAAGCGCATAGGAAGGCGCTCGAATTCTACATCGCGCCGCACTGCATCGATCATTCCGTGCCCGAAAACGTGAACGAAATCGGCTGGGGCGAGGCTCAGAACCTGTTCTATCAAGGCAAGACGGCGATGATGAAATTCTGGGCGCACGCCTACAAGATGACGCCCGCCGATTCCAAGGTCAGCGGAAAGGTCGGCGTCGTCCCGATGCTCGCAGGCGATGCAGGAATCGCGGCAATTCCGGGTCCTTGGTACAATGTCGTTCCGTCGACCTCCCAGCACAAGGACGCGGCCAAGAAGTTCATAGCCTTCGCGATCGCCAACAATGCCCTGGGTATCGAAGCGCCGCTTGGATTGGCTGCGACGAACTCGGCCTATAACGGCTATGCCAGCAAGCCCGGTTATGAGCATTTCACGCCGCTGCTTGAGACGTTGAGTGCTCCTGCGACGCAAGGCCGTCCGATGAACGAAAAATATCAGGAAATTGTCGACGAAGCGGTTCTTCCAGCCGTGCAGCAGGCCCTGACGTGCAAAGCGGATGTCGGCAAGGTCCTGACGGACGCCAAGGAAACGATCGAAGACATCCTCGACTAGTCCCTCGGCGGCGAGGAGGACGGGTGGTCCTCCTCGCATCATCAGCTTTCGGAGAGCGCCATGTCGGGTGAAGACCGATTCGTGCTGTGCATGCTTGCGCCAGCCCTCGCCATCCTTGGCTTGCTGGTCGCATACCCAGTAGGGCTTTTGGTGTTCGATTCCTTTTTTAAGGTCGACACCATTACTCCCCACATACGAGAGTGGATCGGGCTCAAGAACTATATCGACGCGCTAACTTCGAAGCGCGTCGCCGAAAGCGCATTCAGAACAATCCAGTATTCGATCTTTGCGCTGTTCTTCGAATTTACCTTCGGTTTCTGCGCCGCGCTGCTGTTCACGGCGCTCCCCGGTCAGTCGCGCTGGCACCGCACGATCTTCACGCTGCCATTGATGGTACCGCCCATAGTCGCCGGCCTCTTATGGCGCTTTCTCCTGGTCGGGAACATCGGCATCCTGAACTACGGGCTCGTCCATCTGGGCGTCATCAGCGATTCCGATGCGATTGCCTGGTTGTCCGACGAAGATATCGTCATCTATTCCGTCTCTTTCGCCGATATCTGGCTGACGACATCCTTTGTCGCCCTCGTCTCCTATGCCGGATTGACAAACATTCCCAAAGACCTGCTCGAGGCGGCGCGGATCGACGGCGCGAACGCGTTCAAGCGCTTCTGGCATGTCACGCTGCCGCTGATGCGCCCGGTGATCGCCGTCGTCGTCATCGTGCGTGGGGTGGATGCGGCCAAGACCTTCGACCTCATCTGGATCCAGACGCAAGGTGGCCCCAACCACGCTTCTGAGGTGTTTTCGATGAACATCTATCAGCGCATGGTGCGCTTCGGCGATCTCGGCGAGGCCTCGGCCTCCGGCACGCTGTTTCTGATCGTCATGATGCTTCTGGCCGCCGCTGCCTATTGGAAGATATGGAGGCCGGTCCATGCGTAGTGCGCGCCGTCTCAATCTCAACGGCATCGTCATCAATGCCGCCGCGCTCGTCCTCGTCATGTCCTATGCGCTGCCTTACGTTTATCTGCTTATGACGTCGATCAAGCCGGCAGCGGATGTCCAGCAGATTCCCCCGAGCTTCTTTCCCGTCGTGATCTCTTTCGAGAATTTTCGCGATGTCCTGCAATCGTCGACCCTGCCGCGGGCCTTCGCAAGCTCGCTGGTGGTGGCGGTGCTGACAACCACCCTTTCCCTCGCTGTGGCGGTTCCGGCCGCTTATGTCGCGACCCACTACCGGCGCCGGATCACCACCCTGTTCCTGCTTTTCGCGCTGGTCACGCGCATGGTGCCCTCGGTGTCGCTCGGCGTGCCATTGTTCCAGCTTCTGAAGTCGCTCGGTCTGCTGGATACAATTCCCGGTCTGGTGCTCGCCCACACATCAGCCGCGGTACCTCTGGCGCTTCTTCTCATGGCCGCCTTCTTCGAAGGTGTTCCGAAGGATCTGGAAGAGGCGGCGCGCATGGACGGCTGCACCCGTTTCCAGGCCTTTCTGAAGGTCATTCTTCCGATCATGACGGGCGGAATCGCCGTCACCGCGCTCTTTACCTTCATCACGAGCTGGAACGAGTTCCTCTACGCACTGCTGCTGACGTCAGAGTCGACCAAAACGGCACCGATCGTCATTGCTGAATACAACTCCGTCTATGGCCTTGCCTGGGGAGCGATGACGGCGGCAGCCGTGCTCTATTCACTGCCCGTCATCATCGTAACACTCGCACTTCAAAAGCAGATCGTCGGCGGCCTGACTTTCGGCGCTGTAAAAGGATGAGGGAGGCTAAGACATGGCCGGTATAGAACTGCGCAACGTCAACAAGATCTACGGCAACAGCTTTCATGCGCTACACGACCTGAGTTTCAACATCAGGGATGGTGAGTTCATGGTGTTTGTCGGTCCCTCGGGTTGTGGGAAATCGACGGCGCTTCGGATGATCGCCGGCCTTGAGAGCATTTCGAGCGGCGAACTCAGGATCGGGGACAGGGTCGTCAACCATGTCGATCCCAAGGATCGCGACATCGCCATGGTCTTTCAGTCTTACGCGCTGTACCCGCACAAGACCGTGCGCGAAAACATCGCCTTTCCATTGCTGATGGCGGGGTTGCCGAAATCCGACATTGCCAGCCGCGTGGATGAGGCCGCGCGCATCCTCGAACTGACGGCTCTGCTCGACCGCAAACCGGCGCTGCTCTCGGGCGGCCAGCGGCAGCGCGTCGCCATGGGTCGGGCGATCGTCCGCCAGCCGTCCGCCTTCCTGATGGATGAACCGCTGTCCAATCTCGATGCAAAACTGCGTGTGCAGATGCGCGCCGAGATTGCCAGCCTCCAGAGAAAACTCAACGTCACCACGATCTACGTCACTCACGATCAGGTCGAGGCAATGACGATGGGTGACCGTGTCGCTGTCATGAAGGGCGGCGTGCTGCAGCAAGTCGACACACCGCAGAACCTGTACAGTCGCCCTGACAACGTCTTTGTTGCGGCCTTTATCGGATCGCCCTCGATGAACTTGTACGAGGCCGTCCTGAATGGAAGGACGGTGACCCTGGGCAGCAACAGTTTCGAAATTCCTGACCGGGTTTTCGAATGCCGTCCCTCGCTCAACGGTGCGTCTCACCGTCAAATCCTCCTCGGCATCCGGCCGGAGCACATGAACGACGCTTCAATCCGGCCTTCTTCGGCCGAGATCTCGGCCCCGGTCACTCTTGTTGAGGCACTGGGTTCTGAATCCATGGTGCATCTGAATATCGATGCACCATGGGTGGACGCTGGCGACCCGGACGCCATCGCTGACATCGGCGACGAAAAAGCTGCGGTAGCCCGCTTTTCTCCAAAGAGCACAGTGCGAGCAGGTGACATCGCGCGCATCGCTGTCGATGCCGAAGAACTTCACTTCTTTGACCCGGGCACCCGCACCAGCATCTGGTGAAGGCACAGCCAAAAAAAACAAGATTAACCCTCGTTGTCCGAGGAGACATGACAATGGTTAGCGAAAACTGTTACGACGTCACGAAGTATCCAACAGGCAATCCTCGTGAGGATATTGGCGCTGTTATCAATAACATCATTGCGGATATCAAGAACAGGCAAGCGGTGGTCGATGTAAATGACGGCGGAAAACCTGGATCGGTTATCTACATACCACCAGGCGATTATCGTCTCGTCACTCAAGTCGTTATAGACGTGAGCTATCTGAAAATCGTTGGCTCTGGTCATGGTTTTACGTCTTCAAGCATCCGCTTCAACACACCCGTAGGCGAGTTGGCCCACTGGCACGAGGTGTGGCCTGGCGGAAGTCGGATCCTTGTGGACATTTCTCCAGAGGCCGCAGACGGTGAGGCTGCTGGTGCCGCGTTTTATGTCAAGCGCAACGGAAATCCTCGTATAAGCTCTGTGGAGTTTGCTGACTTTTGCATCGATGGCTTGCACTTCATCGATGATGGTTCGGGGCAAGACGACGCAGAAAACACATACCGGAATGGCAAAACGGGAATCTATGTAGGCAGCGCCAATGACTCATTTCGAATAACCGGGATGGGCCTTATCTACCTGGAGCATGGAGTCACTGTTCATGATGCAGATGCGCTCGCGATAGACAATAATTTCATCGCAGAGTGCGGCAACTGTATCGAGCTGAAAGGTATGGGGCAGGCCTCAAGAATAGCAAATAATTTTGTCGGCGCCGGATATAGGGGACACTCAATTTACGCCGAGAATTACGCGGGCATTCTGGTATCCTCGAACAACGTATTTCCTCGAGGAGCAAGCAGTGTCCATTTCTCCGGCGTGGTGCGTTCCTCGGTCACGGGAAATAGGTTCCATTCCTTCTATCCCGGAATGTTGGTGTTTGCTGCTAACTGCTGCGAGAATTTGGTCTCCTCAAATCACTTTCTGCGAGATCGCGAGCCATGGGCGCCGATGCAGAAGTACGACAATGGCTTGGATGATCTGTTTGGACTTCTGCAGATTGACGGCAGCAACAATTCGCTGATCGCGAACCATATTTCGCACACCATTGACACTCAATATATCAAGCCTCCCGCAGCAAAGCCTGTCATAATCAATGTAGTTTCCGGCAGTGGAAACTACATAGCCAACAACCACATTGTGGCCACCACCGAAATACCTCAAAAAGACGGAAGCGATACGCCAAACAGCGCCTGTTTTTCAACACAGGTGAGCGCATTGCTTTCAATCGGGAATTCGACATCGCTCGACGTAACGACCGTGTTGGTGCAAAAGGCATCCGTACGGAATACAGTCCTGGACTCCGGAAATGCCGAACAAGTGGTGATGGACCGAACGGTAAATGCATTCAGGGGCACTCCGGCTCCTGGGCAATAGACCGCAGCCGCCAAGCCTCTCCCGCCGGTCGTGGGACCACAAGTCCTCTTCCCGAGAAAAACTTGGGCCAGTCTACGGACCGGCCGTTCCTCACTCAGATTGCGTCTCCAAATGGCTAAAGCGACTGTCTCTTTTGCTTCGGGCGAGCGTTTGGAATTCTGGGCAGTTGGCCCCGGGGCCGTCACCATTTCACAATATGGTGAGACCCTCTGGCATGTACCCGCTTTCGAAGCTCATCCATCATACTATTCCTATCACCACCGCGAGGCCGGCAGCGTTGTCGTTGAATGGGACTGGCCGGACGCATTCCTTTGGACCTACTCCTACGATCCGGCAACCGTTGCGAAGGCCGGCATAAAGCTATGGGAATTCAGCACGGATGAAATTCTCATTCGCGCAGGAAAGGAAATTGGCTCATGGCTGCGAAGCGATCCTCAGCGGCCTCGACTTCATTTTTCTCCTTGTCGCAACTGGATGAACGATCCCGTGGGTCTTTGCAGGATCGGCGACTGCTGGCACCTGTTTTATCAATTCCATCCATGCGGCGGCGACTGGGGGCCGATGCACTGGGGGCATGCTACCAGCCCTGACCTGTTCACCTGGACACACATGCCGGTTTTTCTCCATCCGGAGCAGAACCTCTGGCGTCTCGGTGCGACCGGAGGCGCATTCTCCGGCAATGCATTTCAGGACAGGGATGGCAGCCTGATGTTCTTCTATACGGAACGCCTGCCTGCCTATGACCTTTTCAAAGGTTATCGCGAAATACAGAAGATCGCCCGCCCGGACCGGCGGATGATCAAGGCGGAAAGCATCTCGATCGTGCTCGAGCAGCGCCCCGAAGGAGTCGAGCACGATTTCCGCGATCCAAAGGTGTGGTGGGATAAGGCCTCCGGCGCTTATCGTATGGTGCTCGGCGCTTCTATTCATGACGACCCGGCAGTCTTGCTTTACGGCTCGGAGGATCTGCTTGAGTGGAAATACCTGGGACCGCTGTACCGTGCACCGCCCTTCTTCCGCGAGCAGGGCGCCAGAGCAGTTGAATGCCCCGATTTTTTTTCCATCGACGGCAAATGGGTGCTGATCATGGGACTTGTCGGACACTGTGATCCTGACAGCGGGCGCCACAACCTCCTCTATGGGCTTGTCGGAGATTTCGTCGATGACCGCTTCATTCCGGACTCCGATGCCCTGCAACTCCTCGATTTCGGCAGCGACTTTTATGCGATGCAGAGCTTCGCGACGGGTGGCAGGCAGATTGCCTTTGCGTGGCTCTTCAATTGGGAGTTCCGCAAGCCTGCCGGATCGCCGTATTCCGGCGAGTTGTCCTTGCCCCGCCAGCTATCGCTGGATGCGCGTAACAGGATATGTATGAGACCCGCTGACGAAGTGGAGGAGGCCCTCACTCATGCGCCTCTGTCTTCCGCAGAGCCCGGCAGATACGTTCTGGACGACGCGTCGATCGATATCCGATTGAACGGGATGCTCGACGGAACAAGGATCACCGCGACCGAAGCCGGACAATTGTCATTTTCCATCGTCGTGGAAGATCAAAGTGTCTCCGTGCAGTTGCCACAAGACGACGGATCGATCCGTTACGCCGCGGCGATTGCCGGTACGACGGATCTGAGAGTCATCCACGACAAGGGCATCGTAGAGATTTTTGCTGACGGAGGAGCCGTCTGCGGCACGCGGCGCAACTATCTCAACGTCAGACCGGACGATCTTGTTATCCTGTCAAAGGCACATGTGAGCGTTTTCAGCGAGGGGTAATCGCATCGTGCTGAAGGCGCTCTAAGAGGCAGATTCTGTACGTCGATGCCGCAGCCGCGAAATCACGCGCGTCGCTTCCTATCGCACCTCGAATTCCGGATCTGAGGGAACCTGCATGGCGAGAGCGAGATGATTTGTCTGCGCGGCAAGCCCGATGATCGTCAGGAGTTCGCCATGTTGGGCATCGGTCATGCCGCGCGCCCGGGCAGCTGCGGTGTGGGATTGAATGCAGTACTGGCAGGCATTGGCCGTCGACACGGCGATATAGATCATCTCCCGCGTCAACGGATCGATGGCGCCTTCGACCGTCATGACCGATTTGAGCGTCTCCCACACCCGCGTGAGATTTGCGGGATCATTTGCGAGAGCACGCCAGAAATTGTTGATGAAATCGGTCTTGCGTGTCGCCCTGATGTCATCGAACACGGATTGCACCGCCGGAATGGCTGCGGCCTCTTCATCCGACAGGAGTTTGACTGTTGCCATCGATTTTCCTTTCCGATGTTCCGATGCACGGCCTCGAGCATGAGATTTGCCCGGTGATCCCATGCCGCCGGCGCAAGATACGAAGAAATGGCAACGGTCGCCAGCCTCCCCGCCGCCGAGGAAATCGAAGACGCCTATTTCAGGAAAACAGGGAAAATTAGAAATTATTGTCTACAGATTTTGTAGATTATACGGTTCCATAGCCCTGTCGACTTTCAGCGATGAGATTTCGAACGCCCGATGAATCCGTCTTCGGTCGCAAGTGACCTGCCGACTTCTTCCAATATCAACAGGAGATTTCCATGAGCAATCCGGTTCTCGTCAATCAGATCATTCCCGGGTCCGATGTCGTCCCACTGACCGGCCGTGTCGGAGCCGAAATCAAGGGTATCCGCCTTGGCGGAGATCTTTCGGATGCAACGGTGGCAGCCATCAACCAGCTTCTGCTGAGACACAAGGTCATCTTCTTCCGCGATCAGGGACATCTTGACGATTCCGAACAGGAAGCCTTCGCACACCGCCTCGGCGATCTTGTGCCGCATCCAACCCAGGGACCGGTCGCCGGCACGGCTTCCATTCTCAATCTCGATTCCAGCCGCGGCGGCGGCAGAGCGGACCAGTGGCACACCGACGTCACCTTCGTCGACGCCTATCCCAAGTTCTCCGTACTGCGCGGCATCGTCATCCCGGCGGCCGGCGGCGACACGATCTGGTCCAACACCCATGCCGCCTATGAAAGCCTGCCGGCGCCGCTCAAATTGCTGGCGGACAATCTATGGGCCATTCACAGCAATGCCTATGATTATGCCGCCGTGCGCCCGCGCGCCACCGCCGAAGAGAAGAAGCATTTCGAAGAGGTTTTCACCTCGACGATCTACGAAACCGAGCATCCGGTCGTGCGTGTCCATCCGGAAACCGGCGAAAGATCGCTGCTGCTCGGCAACTTCGTTCAGCGCCTTGTCGGCCTGTCGAAGAGCGACTCCGTAAAACTCTACGAGGTGTTCCAGTCCTACGTCACCGCCCCGGAAAATACCGTGCGCTGGCGCTGGAGAGCCGGGGATGTGGCGATCTGGGACAATCGCGCCACCCAGCACTATGCCGTCAATGATTATGGTGACCAGCACCGGGTCGTACGCCGCGCCACGGTTGACGGCGATGTTCCCGTCAGCATCGATGGCCGCCGCAGCATAACCCATGTCAAGGCTGCCAAGCCGCAAGCAAGGGCGGCGTGACCGCGCACATATGAGTGTTGCCCGGCCCATGAAGCGACCAGAGCTTCATCGGCCGGTCTTCGCAACGGCAGATAAGCCCCATGCCTTACGAGAAGGAAAGCTTCTCACTCGGCCGGGTCAGCGTTTCCGGGCGCAGGACCGCATCGAGATGCTCCTTCTGCATTAGGCCGCGTTCGAGCAGGATTTCGTAGACCCCGCGTCCCGAATGATGCGCTTCCAGCGCAACCTCCGTGGCATTGCGATAGCCGATATAGGGGTTCAATGCCGTCACGATGCCGATGGACTGCTCGACCGTCTGGCGCAGCCGGTCACGATTAGCGGTAATGCCTTGAATGCAGTTCGCCTCGAGCGTCAGGCAGGCATTGGTCAGGTGACTGAGACTGCGATAGAGGCTGTAGAAGATCACCGGCTCGAAAGCGTTCAGCTGAAGCTGGCCGGCCTCGGCGGCCATGGTGATCGTCACGTCGTTGCCAATCACTTCGAAGGCGACCTGGTTGACGACCTCGGGGATGACCGGGTTGACCTTGCCGGGCATGATCGACGAACCCGCCTGCCGCGCCGGCAGATTGATCTCGTTCAGCCCGGCGCGCGGCCCCGAAGACAGCAGCCGCAGGTCGTTGCAGGTTTTGGACAGCTTGACCGCGACGCGTTTGAGCACGCCCGAAAGCTGCACGAAGGATCCGCAATCCTGCGTCGCCTCCACCAGATCCGGCGACGTCACCAGATCGACGCCGACGATCTCAGACAGGCGCTCGCGCACCAGCGCAGCATATTGGGGGTGGGCCGTGATGCCGGTGCCGATGGCCGTGGCGCCAAGATTGATCTCGCGGATCAGTGAAACGGCTTCTAGGAGACGCGCCTCATCCTCCGCGAGCATCAGCGCGTAGGTTCCGAATTCCTGCCCCAGCGTCATCGGCACGGCGTCCTGCAATTGGGTGCGGCCCATCTTGAGGACGTCGGCGAACTCGATCGCCTTGGCCTCGAATGACCCGCGCAGGACGGCCATAGCGTCGACCAAACGGTGAACGCCGATCCAGGCGGCGAGCTTCAGCGCCGTCGGATAGACGTCATTTGTGGATTGCGAGAGATTAACATGCTCGTTCGGATGCAGCTGCTGATAATCGCCCCTGTTATATCCCATGATTTCGAGGGCCCGGTTCGCAATCACCTCGTTGGCGTTCATGTTGGTCGAGGTGCCGGCGCCGCCCTGGATCAGATCGACGACGAAGTGGTCGTGCAGCGCGCCGTCGCGGATCTCGACACAGGCCGCGATGATGGCGTCGGCGCGTGTCCGATCGAGAAGGCCGAGGCTTGCATTGGCCTGGGCCGCCGCCTGCTTGATCGCAGCGAGCGACGCAATCAGGTCCGCCGATTCACGCAGAGTCTGACCGGTGATAGGAAAATTTTCGACCGCTCGCAGCGTATGCACGCCGTAATAGGCCGAGGCCGGCACGTCGCGATCGCCGATCAGGTCATGCTCGACGCGGATCTTCGCAATATCGGAGATAGTCATGGCTGAACTTTCGAGAGACGGCGCTGCGGGCCTGAATTGCGGCAGCAGGCCGGAGAGCTGATGGGCTAAGACGCGGCAAAAATTGCCACATCCGAATGTGTCATCGGGTCAAAGCCGCAGGACTGGAATGCTCTCCGTCCGGCTTCGATCCGCGCAGCTTGAACGGAAAGGATACGCCGCCCGTCGTCACCCCCATCGTGTTCACGCGCTTGGGATGATGAAACTCCGCAAGCGGATTGCGGCATTCCGGCGAACCGATGCCAAGCTGTTCGAGGATTTCCGTCAAGACGGCGTAGAGGATTTCGATGTTGCCGTCCTCGATCTTGACCGAGATGCCGAGCGCCCCATCCGCTCCCAGTCGCCTGGTATCATCGGAGACACGCACACCGATTGCATAGCTGGCATCGGCGCCGAGCTTGCCGATCATCGCGCCGTCGAATGCGCGCATCAAAACCGTGCAGTAGCGCCCCTCGCCCGCGACCAGTTCGGGATAGCGCGCCATCGCCTGGAAAATGCGAGCCAGAGCTGCGTCTCGCGTCGACAAATCCTCATGCCCCTCGCCCCGATCCGCGGCCGAAGCAAGCTTGGCGTAGAGGCGCGCCAGACGATCCAGGGGAAAAGCGGGCGTCGGCAGATTGCATCCGTCGATCCCCCATTCGACGTCCTGTGGATCCAGATCGCAGAGCTCGGCGACCGTCCGCTTCACGATCAGCTGCATCGGATGGTCCGGCAGGTGATAGTTCTCCGCCCCCGCTCCGATGGCCCGCGCGCCGGCAATCATCCCGACGTGTTTTCCCGAACAGTTGCTGCAGACAGCCGTCGGTGTATAGTCCTGCTTGATCCAGGAACGGTTCACGCTTTCCGACAAGGACGGATGGCCGCCGCAACGAAGGTCGGCCTCCTCGGCCTGGATCTTCGACAGCATGGTCCGCGTCTGCGCGATATGGCGCTCTTCGCTGCTGTGGGACGCGCACATCAGCGCGAGATCCGCATCATCGAAGCCGTAGCGCTCGACCCCATTCGTCTCGAGGATGGCAAGCGCCTGGGCCGGCTTGGCGGCAGACCGGGCAAGCGTCAGGCGCGTCGGATCTCCCAGCGCATAGAGCAACCTGCCCTTTGCATCGACGACCGCCGCATGAACGCGGTGACGGTTCTCGACGATGCCGCCACGATCGGTGACGACGAAATCCTCACTCGGGATCATTTCTCTCTCCATTGATGCGGTTTCCCGGCGGCCTTCGGCGCGCCGGGGAAAGCCTTGCTGTCGCGCGGGTCAAGCCAGATCGAAACCGCCGCGATCGTCGCCTTGTTCGGCCGCAATCAGGTGGATGCGCTCCCGCATCAGAAGCCAGCCGACCACCAGCGCCGGAATGATCAGCAGCAGAGATGCGACCGTGTAGGTGCCGACCGGATAATCGAGGGCCATCAGGATCACGACGACCGCCAGGAAGCCCAGCGTCAGCACGCCGGTGTAAGGCGCGCCGAACATCCGGAATTCGGGCCGCGCCAGCTTACCCTGACGTGACAGGTACCACAGCTTGAGCTGGCAGAGGACGATGACGCCCCATGCAGCGATGATGCCGAGCGCGGCGACATTCAAGCCGATCTCGAAGGCTGCTGCCGGAACGACGGCGTTCAGCACGACGCCGAAGGCGGTCACGACAGCGGTCACCGCAATGCCGCCATAGGGCACGCCGGATCTGTTCATTTTCGCCAGCGCCGCCGGCGCCGAGCCTGAGATCGCCATGGAATGCAGGATGCGGCCAGTCGAATAGAGGCCCGCATTGAGCGACGACAGCACCGCGGTCAGCACGACGAGGTTCATGACGACGTCGGCGCCCTGGACGCCGATCTTGCCGAAGAAGGTGACGAAGGGGCTCTCGCCGCCCTTATAGGCGGTATAGGGCAGCAGCAGCGACAGCAGCAGAACCGAGCCGACATAGAAGACCACCAGGCGCAGCACGACGGTGCGGATTGCGCGGGGCATGACCTTGCGGGCATTTTCGGTTTCGCCCGCGGCGGTGCCGATCAGCTCGATCGAGGCATAGGCGAAAACCACGCCCTGGATCACGACCAGCGCCGGCAGGATCCCGCTCGGAAACATGCCGCCGAAGTCGGTGATCGTATTCAGCCCCGGAACGTGGCCGTCGATCGGCGTGCCGGAGACGACGAAATAGACCCCGACGATCAGGAAGACGACGAGAGCGAGAACCTTGACGAGGCTGAACCAGAATTCCAGCTCGCCGAAGACCTTCACCGACAGAAGGTTCATGGCGAGAACGAGGATCAGCGCCGTCAGCGCAAATACCCACTGATCGATCATGGCGATCCATGGGACATAGGCCTTGAAGAAATTCATGTAGAGAGCCACCGCGGTGACATCGGCGACCGCCGTCATTGCCCAGGTCAGCCAGTACAGCCAGCCGACCGCGAAGGCGAGCTTTTCACCGTAAAATTCACGGGCATAGGAGACGAACGAACCCGAGGTCGGGCGATGCACGATCAGTTCGCCGAGAGCCCTGAGAACGAGGAATGCAAAAAAGCCGCACAAGGCATAGACGAGTACAAGCGCCGGACCCGCGGCGGCAAGCCGCCCACCCGCGCCGAGAAACAGGCCGGTGCCGATGGCGCCGCCGATGGCGATCATCTGGATCTGACGCGGCTTCAGCGCCTTCTTGTAGCCGAGATCCTCCTCAGCGAAGATTTGGCCATCGGCCCCGGTTCTAGTGGATTCCATGACTGTCATTTCTCCTCCCTATCGTGGGTTCGGCAGCCTCCCCGGCCGCTCCTCCGCGCAGTCCCCATAAGATGTTAATCTGCTATGCGGTCTGACAGGTTTGTGAAATAGCTGAGGATCCGCGCCACGGTCAAGGGTCTTTCGTCCAATAGTGTGCATATATGGACGCCGGTTTGCCCATCGGGCAGCTGCCGATGCCCGGACGCACGGTGTTGGAGGACGCGCGCGGCTGCTTAACGCCGTTCGGCGCCGAGGATGCGATTGACCGCCGCCTCGACCTTTTTCAGATGGACCTCCATCGCGGCCCGGGCTTCGATCTCCGAGCCTGCAAGAATGGCTTCGACAATTGCCCGGTGCTCGTCGTTCGACTCCTGGCGCCGCGGCCCTAATACCGTCAGCAGCCCGGATTGCTGCGCCATCGCCTCGCGAACCTCGTCGACGATATCGCGGAAGACAGCGTTCTTCGATGCCGCAGCGATGAGCCCATGAAACTGCGAATCCAGCCGGACCCAGGCCTCGGTATTTTCCTCCTGCTCCATCTCGTCGCAAAGTCCGAGCAACCGGGACAGTTCGTCATTGCTTCGACGCAGCGCCGCCCAGCCGGCGGCCGATACTTCGACGTAAGGCCGCGCCTCCATCAGATCACGCGCCGAGTAATCGCCATAACTGATATTTCCGTCGCCGGCAGCCGCGAGCACATATGTGCCGCTGCCCGTTCGCGTCTCCGTCAGCCCCAAAATCTGCAGCGAGCGCAGCGCTTCCCGCACAATCGGGCGGCTGACGCCGTATTTTCCTGCCAGCTTTGATTCTGACGGCAGCTTCGAACCGGCAGCAAAACGGCCTGAAAGGATGAGGCTGCGCAATTCCTCGAAGACCAGTTCCGAGGCGCTTTTGCGACTGAGGGTCGCGGGATCGGACAGCCAGTTTTCTAGATCGTTCATCGCTTGCATTCGATTGGCCGCGCGGGATATCCGGCGCGTATTTGAAATCATGCCTTCCAGGCAGTTCGTCTGTTATCGGCAATCCCGATGATGGACCGCTCGACCTCCAGCAGGTGCTCCGCCATGGCCGCGCGCGCATCCTGCTCGCTGCCCGCGGCAACTGCCTCCAGAATTCGGCGATGCTCGGCGTTCGACGCTTTGCGCCGGCCGCGAACATGCTCGACGAGTTCGGATTGCGTCGAAAGCGCGCCGCGAACATCGGCGACGACTTTGCGGAAGATCGCATTGCCGGAAGCCTCCGCGATTTCTCCGTGAAAGGCGGCATCCATCCGCACCCATTCCCGGACATCCTCTTCCTCGTCCATCCGCTCGCACAAGGATGTCAGTTGGGTCAGCTGCTCGTCCGAGCGCCGCAATGCCGCCCAACCGGCAGCCGGAATCTCGATACACGGGCGCGCCTCCATCAGATCGCGGGCGGAATAGGTGCCGCCGTCGAGTTGCCGCGCAGGGCTTTCCGAAACGACAAAAGTGCCCCGGCCGGTCCTGGTCTGCGTGAATCCCAGCGTCTGCAGCGAACGCAGCGCTTCACGCACGATCGCCCGGCTGATGCCGTAACGTTCGGCGAGCTGCACTTCCGAAGGAAGACGGATCCCGAGCGCCAGTTTCCGATCGACAATGGCCGTGCGGATATCTTCGAAGACCGCTTCGGCAGCGTTTCTTCGGCCTATCTCATTCTTCTCCGACAGCCATGAATCCATATCCCGCATCGAAGGACGATGCGGGCAATCCTGGGAGCTGTCAAGCAACCGAACAGGCTGATCGGAAGCGTCCGCGCGCGTCGCGAAAAGCGACTACCAGAGCTTCATATGACGGTTGACGTCCTTGTAGAGCAGGTAGCGGAACCGGCCGGGGCCGCCGGCGTAGCAGGCCTGCGGGCAGAAGGCGCGCAGCCACATGAAATCGCCGGCCTCGACCTCGACCCAATCCTGATTCAGGCGATAGACCGCCTTGCCCTCCAGCACATAGAGACCATGCTCCATCACATGCGTTTCCATGAACGGGATCACCGCACCCGGCTCCAGCGTTACGATGTTGACGTGCATGTCGTAGCGCACATCGGCCGGATCGATGAAGCGGGTCGTGCCCCAGCGCCCGTCGGTGTCGGGCATGGCGCGGATCGGATGGTCGTCCTCATGCGTGGCGATCGCCGGCGGCGGCTCCAGTCCCTCGACTTCCTGAAACGCCTTTCGGACCCAGTGGAAGATGGCAGGAGCCGAACCATCGTTTTTGAGGCGCCAGGCCGAACCCGCCGGAATGTAAACAAAGGAGCCGGCGCGCAGGGCGTGGCTGACGCCCTCGAGCTCCACCGTCATGCCGCCTTCGACAACGAACAGCACCGCTTCCGCCCGCTTGTCCGGCTCCGGACGGTCGCTTCCGCCGCCCGGCTGAACCTCCATCACATATTGCGAGAAGGTCTCGGAGAAGCCCGAAAGCGGCCGGGAGAGAACCCATGCCCGCGTCCCCGTCCAATGCGGAAGGAGGCTCGTGACAATATCGCTCATGACACCGCGGGGGATGACCGCGTAAGCCGTGGTGAAAACGGCCCGGCCCGAAAGCAGCTGGCTCTGCGGCGGCAATCCGCCGAGCGTCGAATAATAATCCGTCTTGTTCATGGGCGCGGCTTTCCAAGCATTTGTCTCTGCATCTGCTTTATGCGCCGCTGATCCGTTAGGCAACTCCCAAGCCGGACGTGCGATCGGCCATGACCAGATGGCCCGGCCCGACCTCGCGATAGGAGGCTTTCGGAGGGTTATAGTCGACCGGGCGCATCGGGCTTTTGATCTCGTCGTTCGCCAACAGGCGCTTTTCGTGGCGGCGGTCGGGATCGGGCACCGGCACCGCGGCGATGAGTTTCTTCGTATAGGGATGCTGCGGATTTTCGAAGATGGCGGCGCGCGGGCCGATCTCGACGATCTCGCCGAGATACATCACTGCCACGCGGTGGCTGACGCGCTCGACCACCGCCATATCATGGGAGATGAACAGAAAAGCGAGGGTGAGGCTCTGCTGCAGGTCGAGCATCAGGTTGATGACCTGCGCCTTGATCGAGACGTCGAGCGCCGAAACGCTTTCGTCGGCAACGATGACCTTCGGCTGCAGGGCGAGCGCCCGGGCGATGCAGATGCGCTGGCGCTGGCCGCCGGAAAATTCATGCGGATAACGCGCGGCCATATCCGGGGAGAGGCCAACCTTGACAAGCAAGTCGGCGACGACGTCCCTGGCGTTTCTCGCACTACCCATCCTGTGCTCGAGATAGGGTTCGGCGATCGCAGCACCCACCGTCATGCGCGGATTGAGGCTGGCGAAGGGATCCTGGAAAATCATCTGTACGGATTTGCGCATCTCGCGCAGCTCCTTCCTGCCGAGGCCGAGCACCTCCCTGCCCTCGACGAGCACCGAACCGGCCTGCGGCTCTATCAGACGCATGATGGCCCGCCCTGTCGTCGATTTGCCGCAGCCGGATTCACCGACAAGCGACAGCGTCTCGCCGGCATGGAGATCGAAAGAGACGTTTTCGACCGCGTGCACGCGGCTCGTCAGCCGGCCGAACAGGCCGGAATGGATGTCGAAGCGCTTGGTGAGGTTCTTCACCTGCAGGACCGGCGTCACGGCCACCGTATCGGCGGCCTCGGCGGGAATGTCCGATTCGCCTGTCGCGGTGTTGACCATGGGAAAACGCAGCGGCCTCTGCCGGCCCTGCATCGAGCCGAGCACCGGCACGGCTGACAGCAGCGCCCTTGTGTAGGGATGTCTGCCGCGGTGAAAGATATCGGCGGTGGCGCCGCTCTCGACCTGTTCGCCGCGATACATCACCACCGTCCTGTCGGCGATCTCGGCGACGACGCCCATGTCATGGGTGATGAAGAGAACCGAGGTTCCCTCCTCCTCCTGCAGCACCTTGATGAGATCGAGGATCTGCCCCTGGATCGTCACGTCGAGCGCCGTCGTCGGCTCGTCGGCGATCAAGAGTTTCGGCCGGCTGGCAAGCGCCATGGCGATCATCACCCGCTGGCGCATGCCGCCGGAGAAGCGATGCGGATATTCGTCGAAGCGCGAGGCGGCCGAGGGGATGCGGACCTTCTCCAAGAGCCTGATCGTTTCGGCCTTGGCGTCGGCCCGGCTCATATCGGAATGGCAAAGCAGCGCTTCGGAGATCTGATCGCCGATGGTGAAGAGCGGATTGAGCGAGGTCATCGGCTCCTGGAAGATCATCGCCACTTCGTTGCCGCGCACCTGCCGCATGGCCTGTTCGGGCAAGGCAAGCAGATCGCGGCCGCCGAGCATGACGCGGCCTTCGATGCGGCTCGTTTCCGCCTGCAACAGCCGCATGATCGACAGAGACGTCACGCTCTTGCCGGAGCCGGATTCGCCGACGATCGCCACGGTCTCACCGGGCGCGACGGTGAAGGAGACATCGCGCACGACCGGTTTCCAGGCGCCGTCGACCAGGAAGGATGTGGTCAGCCCGTCGACGGAAAGAACGGGGCTCAATGTCTCGATCGGCTGGGCTTGGGCGTTGGCCATGTCGGCTCCTCTTGCGGCGGATGAGAACGGCGGATCAATCCGGCCAGCGCAGCAATCCGTCGAAGCGGTGCCTGCTGCGGTTTTCGATCGGGGTTGCGATGATCTCGTTGGAGGCCCGCGCCTTGTCGAGCTCCTCAGCAAGCCGGTTTGCGACGATCACCTCCTGGCCCGGATGCAGGTTGCACGGATCGAGATAGAAATAGCGGTGCTCGACCTCGTGATCGCGCACGATGATCGGCGGATTGCCCCTCGCCAGCCCATCGGCCAGATCCCAGGCGGTGATATGCGCCTCTTCGGGATCGACGATGAGGCGCAGCCGGTCGAGCGGATTGTTGGTCGGGTCGGGTTCGATCAGCGCGGTAACGCCGGGACGACCATCGAGAGTCTTCTTCCAGAGATTGAGATAACCGGTCTCGCGTTCCCGGATGCCGGCATGGTCGCGGCTTTCCCAGGCTTCCAGCGCCGCCATCACTCCGAAAATGCTCTCCTTGCCGACCTTCATGCCGCGGCCGATGCCCATATTCTGCAGGAAGGCATAGCGCACCAGATCCTTGCTGCCGGCGACGATGCCCGAGGTCGGGCCGCCGAGAAATTTGTGGCCGGAATAAAGCGCGATATCGGCCCCCTGCTCCAGGAAAATCCTGAGGTCATATTCCGAGGCCGCATCGACGATGACGGGCACGCCCTTGGCATGGGCGATCTCGACGAATTCCTTGAGGTTCAGAAGACCATAATCGACGACATGATGGGAAACGACATAGACGGCAGCCGCCGTCTTGTCGGTAATCGCCCTTTCCATGTGGAAACGATGCGTCGAGGTCGCCTGGCCGATCAGCACCACCTTGCCGCCGGCAAGCCGGATCGCCTGGTCGACGGGCGCACCATAGCTCACCACATGGCCCATCTGCACCAGCACTTCGTTCTTCTCAGGTACGGCGTCCGGCAGTTTTTCGATCGCAAGCAGGTTATCGCCGGTGATTGCTCCGGCGACGGCGAGTGAAATGCCGGCCGAGCAGGAGGCGGTGATGAAGCCTGCCTCGCCGCCGGTCAGCCGGGCGATGACTCTGCTCGCCTTGCGCTGCAGGTCGTTGATCTCGACGAAGTGCGGCAGGATCGACGCCATCGCGGCGGTCGCCTCGGGAACGACGATCGAAGCGCCAAGGCTGGTCATCGTGCCGGACACATTGATGACGGGACGAAGGCCGAGCGAAGGTCTGATATCATCGGGCATGAATATCTCCGGAAGTCTGGGGCGAAGAGCAGAACATGGCGCGGTCATCCGGCAGTGTCGAGGAGCCGGAGGAAGGAGGCGGGTTAAAATAGAAAAAGCTCATCCGAGACCACTCCAAAGATGAAACATCTCGTCAGCCATGCAGGGCGACGATCGCCTCGATCTCGACGGTGATGTTGCCGGGCAGCGAGCCGAAGCCGACAGCCGAGCGGGCATGTTCGCCGGCCGCTCCGAAGACGGCGATCAACAGATCCGAGCAGCCGTTGATGACGCTCGGATGGTCCTCGAACTCGGGTACGGCGTTGACCATGCCGAGCAGCTTGACCACCCGCCTGACGCGCGAGAGATCGCCGAGCGCCTCATGCATGACGGCAAGCAGATTGATGCCGGTCAGCCGCGCATGCCGGTAAGCCTCCTCGACATTGACGCCGCCGCCGACCTTGCCGGCATGCAGGAAGCCATCGGCCTCGCGTGGCCCTTGGCCGGAAAGATAGAGCATGTTGCCTTCTATCACATGCGTCACGAAATTGGCGATCGGTGGCGGTGGTGGCGGCAGCGTTATGCCGAGAGCGGCTAACCGTTGGTAAGGCGAGTTCTCGACCTTGCCGGCGGCGGCGGGGAACTGATTCACGCGAACTCCTGTCATGCAAATTTGAATTGGCGAATTTCGATTGGCGGATTTGGATTGGCCGGCCGCTGGTCGACGGATTAAAGGTCCTTGCGCAGTCTCGGGTCGAGCATGTCCCTCAGGCCGTCACCGACCATCTGCAGTGACAGCACCGAGAGAACGATCGCCACGCCGGGGAAAAGCGTCATCCAGTCGGCCTGGCCGATATATTGCCGGCCGGCGGCGATCATCGTTCCCCAGGTCGGGACGTCGGGGCTGACGCCGAGACCGAGGAAAGAGAGACCAGCTTCGGCAAGCATCGCGCTGGCAAAGAGGAAGGTGGCTTGCACCAGGATCGGCGACAGCAAATTGCGCAGCACGTGCCGCGTCATGATGTGGAAGGTTGAAATCCCAAGCGCTCTCGCCGCCTCGACATAGGGAAGCTCGCGAATGACAAGCGTCGAGGCGCGGACGATACGCGCAAGGCGCGGCGCATAGACGATCGACAACGCGATGATGACGGTCGTCAAGGACGGGCCGAGGGCGGCGACGAGGGCGATGGCAAGCAGGATATCCGGGAAGGCCATCATCGCATCGATCAGCCGGGCGATCGGTGTATCGAGCTTGTGGAAGAAGCCCGCAAGCAGGCCGAGCGTGACGCCGATAGCGGCCGACAAGGCGACGACGGCGGCGCCAACGAGCAGCGACAGGCGGCCGGCGAAAATCGTGCGCGAGAAGACGTCACGGCCGAACTCGTCCGTGCCGAAGAAGAAGGTGCCGCTCGGCGGCTTCAGCCGGTTGACGATGGAAAGCTTCGATGGCGAAAAGGGCGCAACCACAGGCGCGAAGGCCGCCAGCAGCACGAAGATGGTCAGGATCAGCAGGCCGAAGGCCACCGTCCTGCGCTTCATCAGACGGCGGACGAATTTGCTGCCTTCGCTTTCTACGGGTTTGATTGCGATATCGGCCATCAGTAGCGCACCCTCGGATCGACGAGCAGGTAGAGCATGTCGATTGCAAAATTGATCAGCACGTAGAGCGCGGCGATGACGAGCAGCGCCCCCTGGATGACGGGATAATCGCGGCGCAGCACCGCCGAAACGACGAGATTGCCGACACCCGGCAGGCCGAAGACGGTTTCGGTGACGACGGCGCCCGAAATCAGCACCGCCGCCGTCAGGCCGAGCACCGTCAGGATCGGGATCAGCGCATTCTTCAACGCGTGCTTGAGGATGACCTTGCGCTCGATCAGCCCCTTGGCGCGCGCCGTGCGGATATAATCGTCGCCGAGCACATCGAGCATCGAGGCCCGGGTGAAGCGCAGGATCAGCGCCGAGGAGACGATGCCAAGCGCAAAGGCCGGCAGCGTCAGGTGATACATCCGGTCGATGAAGGTCGAGCCCGGGCCGCCATAACCGGAGACCGGGAAGAGATTGAGCCGGACCGCGAAGAACTGCATCAAAATGAGACCGAGCCAGAAGCTTGGAATGCTGGCGGCAAACATGGCGAGCGTCGTTGCCGCCTGGTCGACGAAGGAACCGCGCCGATAGGCGGCATAGATGCCGATCGGCAGGGCGATGATGCTGGCGATGGCAAGCGAGAACAGCGTCAGGAAGAAGGTCGGCTCGGCCCGGTCGATTAGCGCCGATGTGACCGGCATGTTGAGGAAGATCGATTGGCCGAGATCGCCCTTCAGCAGCTGGCCGATATAATAGAGATATTGCAGCCCGAGCGATTGGTCGAGGCCGAGCCGGCTTCTGAGGTCGGCAATATCCTGCGTCGTCGCGTCCGGCCCGAGCATGACTGCGGCCGGATCACCCGGCGTCACGCGCACGATGACGAAGACGATGGTGACGACCAGAAACATCACGACGATCATGCCGAATAGGCGCTGGAGGATGTAGCGTATCATGAATGCCGGCCTTCAAGCCCTTGCAGATGCGGCAGAAAAGAAAACCGGTACCCGTCCCGGAGGACCGGTACCGGCGGTGATGCTTACTTCTTGATCGAGGCGTTCCAGAAATATGGCCACGGAGCCGGATCGACGCCTTCGAGCTTGACCGATTTTGCCGAGACGGCGTTGAAATCGCCGATCTTCATGAAGGGCGCGTCGGCATAGACGGCCTTCTGAACATCGGCCCAGAGCGCGACGCGCTTCTTCGGATCGACCTCGGAGGTGAAGGCATCGACGGCCGCCTTGCGGGCCGGCGTGTCCCACCAGCCGGGCGAACTCGTCGAGAGCGACCCGATGAGCGCCGGCTCGGGAAGGAAGGGGCTGTGGGTGATGTAGATATCCCAGAGCTTCGGATCGGTGCGGCGCTGCGTCAGCGTTGCCCAGTCCACCACCTGCATATCGACGGTGAAGCCGGCAAGCTTCAGATATTCGGCGGCGACCTGCGCCATCTTGTAGTGGAACTCGTATTGACGGCTGGTCAGGATGCGGATCGGCTCGCCATTGTATCCCGCCTTCTTGGCGGCAGCCGCCGCCCCTTCCGGATCGGCGACATTATAGGCGCCCTCGACGCCGGCATCGGTCGACCAGGCAAAGGTCTTGGGATAGATGGCGCCATCGAGCGCATAGAAATCCTTGCTGCCGAAGGCGGCCGCCAGCATGTCTTCCATGCTGAGCGCTTGGCGGATCGCCTTGCGAACTTCGACATTTCCGGCAACACCTTCCTTCGTGTTGAAGACGAAGACCGGATAACCGAAGGGCTTCAGCATCACCGGCTGCGAGGCCGTCGAAGCCTTCAGCTTGTCGTAGGATTCGACCGGGATCGAGTCGACATAATCATACTGACCCGAGATGGCGGCCTCGACCCGGGTGTTCGGATCCGGCACCGGCACGAAGCGGATTTCATCGAGATATTGATGGCGGGCGCCGCCATAACCATTGCTGTCGCCCTCGCGGGACTTGTAGCCGTCGAAGCGGACGAGCTGGATATACTGGTCGGCCTTGCGCTCCTTCAGCATATAGGGACCGGTGCCGATGAATTCCTTCATCGGCTCGTCCTGCTTTTCGGAAGGGATGATGATCGCCGCCGAATTGTTGAAGGCGAGCAGCGAGGTCAGCGGCGCATAGGGCTGCTTCAGGGTGATGGTGACGGTCGAAGAATCGCCAGCCGTGATCTTGTCGATGAAGCCGGCCACCTGCTTGCCGCGCGAGGCGATCTTCATCCAGCGGCTAAGCGAGGCGACGACATCCTCCGAGGTCATGTCTGTATTGTCGTGGAACTTGATGCCGGTCCTGAGCTTGATCGTATAGGTTTTGCCGTCGGCGCTGATCTCGGGCAAGCTCTCGGCCAGAAGCGGCGTGACGTTCCAGCTCTTGTCGAAAGTGTAGAGCGTTTCGAAAATATGCTGCGTGACGATGCCGACGAGATCGGCCGTCGACGACATCGGATCGAGCGTCGGCGGCTCGCCGATGGTGGCGACATTGATGACGCCGCCCTTCTCCTGGGCAAGGAGGGTCGAAGGCAGGGCGACAAGCGCGGTGCCGAGCAGGAATGCGACTAGTGTTTTCATTTGAGGGCTCCCGATTCAGTTCCACAATTATGTAATTCATCTTTTTGTAACAGAATAAGAGTTGGAACTATCGTGTCAAGCCGAAGCCGCGGATTATGTCCGCGACAGAGGCCGGAAGCACAACATCGCCGGCCGAGACTGGTCGCCTGCGCGAAGGTCGCGCATTATGCCGATATGAAGAATCGGCAGCGTCAGGACGTCAATAAAGGGAGGATCGAATGAGCATCGACTTCAACCAGGGACGATGGCTGAATGAGCCGGCCAGCTGGCACGCCGACGGAACCGGCCTGACGATGACGACAGGCGAGAAGACCGATTTCTGGCGCGAAACCTATTACGGCTTCACCCGCGACAGCGGCCACTTCCTCGCCTTCCCCACCGGCGACAGCTTCACCGCACAGATCCGCGTCGAGGGCGAATTCCGCACGCTCTATGACCAGGCCGGCCTGATGGTCCGCATCGACGAGAAACGCTGGGTAAAGACCGGCGTCGAATTCACCGACGGCGAAGCCTTCCTCAGCACCGTCGTCACCGACGGCCGGTCCGACTGGTCAGTATCGCAGCCCTTCAAGAAACTCGAGGATTTCCGCATCCGCGTCACCGTCGCCAATGGCGCCATGCGCATCCAGGCCTCCCGCGACGGCCGCCGCTGGCCACTATTGCGGCTGGCGCCCTTCCAGGCTGCTGACCGCTACGAGGTTGGGCCGGCTGCCTGCACGCCGGAGCGTAGTGGGCTGATTGTGCGGTTTTCGGAGTTTTCGATTGCGGATGCGATTACGACGGAGCTTCATGATTTGAGTTAGCCGGATGCGATCGGGATAGCATACCCGGAAGCACGAGCAGCGACGTTCAAGCCTAATGCGCTGCCGCAAGGAGTACCGACATTCATTTTCGGAGTGACAGCCGCGCCCTTCTCTGCGAAAAAGAGCACGATTGAGAGACAGGGGCGTTCGTCGAAAGACGGGCTGAGAAGAACCCTTCGAACCTGAACCGGATAATGCCGGCGGAGGGAGTCGCTCGGGGCCTCGCCGTGAGGGGCGCCCCCCGCGCCGCCCCCGCCTGAAAGGGGCGCCATGCAAAGCAAGATCACGTCGGGAGCCATGCTGAAGGCGATGCGCGAAAAGCCGCCGCTCGTCCAGTGCATCACCAATTATGTCGCCATGAACATCGCGGCCAATGTTCTGCTTGCGTCGGGTGCTTCGCCCGCCATGGTGCATGCCGCTGAAGAAGCCGGTGAATTCGCCGGCATCGCGAATGCATTGACCATCAACATCGGCACGCTTTCGACGCAATGGATCGAAGGCATGCAGACGGCGGCGAAGGCCGCCAACGCAGCCGGCAAGCCATGGGTGCTCGATCCGGTCGCGCATTACGCGACGGCCTTCCGCCGCGCAGCGGTCGCCGATCTCCTGGCGCTCAAGCCGACGATCATCCGCGGCAACGCGTCCGAGATCATCGCGCTTGCCGGCGGAGAGAGCCGCGGTCAGGGCGTCGACAGCCGCGACCCGGTCGAACAGGCGGAGGATTCGGCACGGCGGCTGGCGGAGCGGCAGCAAGCCATCGTTGCCATCACCGGCGCGGTGGATTTCGTCACCGATGGGAAAAGAGCCGTGCGCGTTGCGGGCGGATCGGCCCTGATGCCGCAGGTCACCGCGCTCGGTTGCTCGCTTACCTGCCTCGTCGGCGCCTTTGCCGCGACCGCGCCCGAGGATATCTTCGGCGCGACTGTCGCCGCGCTTGCGACCTTCGCCGTCGCCGGCGAAGATGCGGCGCTGGGTGCCGCCGGCCCGGGCTCCTTCTCCTGGCGCTTCCTCGATGCGCTGGCTGCGATCGACGCCGAAACGCTCGATGCCAGGGCAAGGGTATCGGTCGCATGAAGCACTTCGACCTTTCGCTCTATCTCGTTCTCGATCCCGATCTCTGCGCCGAGATCGGCATGATCGAGACCGCGCGCCTTGCCGTTGCCGGCGGCGCGACGATGGTGCAACTGCGCGACAAACATGCGGGCACGACCAGAATGATCGAGACCGGCCGAGCCTTGAAACAGGCGCTTGCGGGAACCGGCGCGCTGCTTATCGTCAATGACGATGTCGAGGCGGCGATCGCCATCGGCGCGGACGGCCTGCATATCGGCCAGGAGGACATGGATGCGCGCACGGCACGGACGATGATCGGCTCGGACATGATCCTCGGCCTCTCGGTCGAGACCGCCCAGCTTGCCGGCGCCGTCGATCCCCGTCTCGTCGATTATACCGGCGTCGGACCGGTCTTTGCGACACCGACCAAGGCCGACCACAAGCAGCCGCTCGGTTTCGATGGCCTTGCGATGCTGGTGAAATCCTCACCGGTGCCGTCGGTCGCCATCGGCGGCCTCAAGGCCGAGCATGTGGCGCAGGTGTTCACAGCCGGCGCCAGGGGGCTTGCCGTCGTCTCCGCCATCTGCGGCACGCCAGACCCCGAGGCGGCCACGCGCCGCATCGCCGCAAACATCCGAAAGGTCCGCCCATGATCCGCAATGTTCTCTCCATCGCCGGCTCCGATCCATCCGGCGGCGCCGGCATCCAGGCCGATCTCAAGGCTTTTTCCGCCCGCGGCGTCTATGGCATGGCGGTGCTGACGGCGCTGACGGCACAGAACACGCAAGGCGTCAGCGGCGTGCATCTGGTGCCGCCGCAATTCGTCGCCGACCAGATCAATGCCGTCTTTGCCGATGTACGCGTCGACGCCGTCAAGATCGGCATGATCGCCAATGCCGGGATTGCGGAGGCCGTCGCCGCAGCCCTTGCTGACCGGCGCGGCATTCCCATCGTCATCGATCCCGTCATGATCGCCAAGGGGGGCGCTGCCCTGCTCGCGCCGGAGGCGGTGGACGTGTTGACCCGCCGGTTGCTGCCGCTCGCAACGCTTCTGACCCCGAACCTGCCCGAAGCCGCGGCCCTGTTGCACCAGCCGGTTGCGACCAGTCGCGATGAGATGGCGGCCCAGGCCGAACAGTTGCGCGCGCTCGGTCCCGCTGCCGTTCTGGTCAAGGGCGGCCATCTCGACAGCAACGAAAGCCCGGACGTGCTTGCCACGGCCGACGGCCTGCACTGGTTCGAAGCCCGACGCGTGCCGACAAAAAACACCCATGGCACAGGCTGCACGCTCTCCAGCGCGCTGGCGGCCGAGCTCGCCAAAGGCGCCTCGGCGCAACAGGCGGTCGCCATCGCGAAGGATTATCTCGCTGATGCAGTCGCGGCCGCCGGAAAGCTCAGCGTCGGCTCCGGCCACGGTCCGGTGCAGCATTTCCACGCGCTTTGGAAAGACGGCGACTGAAGGTTCGTTAGGCGGGCATTTGCGAGGCACTAAGATCACATTCGGCCCCTGACATCGCCGTTGCCACTCCTCGGGCTGCCGCCGACCGGGCCGAGCCACCATCCAAGACCCCTCCCCAACCCCTCCCCACAAGGGGGAGGGGCTTGAATGCCGCACCCATTGTTTTCCATTTCGCCGTCTCATCCGCAGAGGCTGATGTCTGCTGCAGTTGGCGCGGCGCGTTAGCCCCTCCCCCTTGTGGGGAGGGGTTGGGGACGGGTCTTTTCAGACGAAAGAGACTTTGTCAGCGCCTTGAAACGTTCGGCGCCCGCCCTGCGTTGAAGCCCGCGTCACCGCAACAGACGGTTCCTAATCGAATTCAAAAACCTTGTTGACAAGTGTCGTTATATGGCCAAGTCTATAACACTAAAAGGGGATACATTCCGCAATAACGGAATACCGGGAGGATGACAGGTGCCAGACCTGCTTGTAAGCTTATATTCCACTGAGCTCGCTGACCTGAAGCAGAAAGCCGATCATGTCGGCGTCTCCATCCGTCCGGCTCTTCCTCCGGAACTGCACCTCATCGTCAACTGGGTTCGCGAACAATTCAGCGAGAACTGGGCGAGCGAGGTTTCCGTCGCCTTCTCCCGCCAGCCCGTCGCCTGTCTGATCGCCGTCGAAGGCGGCAAGCTGCTCGGCTTTGCCTGTTACGACACGACGGCCCGCGGCTTCTTCGGCCCGACCGGCGTCGGTCCTGAAGCGCGCGGCAAGGGTATCGGGCTCGCGCTGTTTTCCGCCTGCCTGCAGACCATGAAAACAACAGGCCACGCCTATGCCTTCATCGGCGATGCCGGCCCCGTCGATTTCTACGCCAGGACGGCGGGCGCAATCGTCATCCCCGCCCCCGACAGGGGTATTTACGAAGGCCTGCTGAGAAGCGCGCCGAAATGACCATCTGATCCCGGAGCTCCAGAATTGTCCTCGACCCCGCTCGCCCTTTTCGTCGGCCTTCCCCACCCCACGATTTCGGATGATGAATTCGCTCTCTTCCGCGAGACCAATCCGCTCGGCCTCTTCGTCGGCCGGCGCAATCAGCGCGAGCCGGAGCAGACGAAACGGTTGATCGAACGCTTCCGCGAAGCCGTCGGCCGTGACGATGCGCCCGTCTTCACCGATCAGGAAGGCGGCCGCGTCCAGCATCTCGACGCCGGTCCCTGGCCGCTCTTCCGCAGCTTCGGCCAGTTCGCCGAGCTTGCTCACCGCGATTTCGATCTCGGCAAAAAAGCACTGCGCCTGTCCTCTCAGGCCATGGGCGCGATGATGACGGAACTCGGTCTTTCGAGCGGCTGCTCGCCCGTTCTCGATCTCGTCTTCGAGACGACGAGCGCGGTCATCGGCGCCCGCTCCTTCGGCCCCGATCCGGATTTCATCGCCGCCCTCGGCCGCGAGGTCGTCGACGGACTGCTCGAGACCGGCAACATGCCCGTCATGAAGCACATTCCCGGCCATGGCCGCGCGACGCTCGACTCCCACAAGGAGCGCCCGGTGGTCGACGCCAGCCGCCAGACGCTCATCGCCACCGATTTCAAGCCTTTCCTGGCGTTGAAGGATACGCCCTGGGCCATGGTCGCCCATGTCGTCTATTCGGCCTACGACGCCGAGCTGCCGGCGTCGATCTCGCCTGTCATGCACGACGTGATCCGCAACGACATGGGCTATGACGGCGTGCTGATCTCCGACTGCATTTTCATGGAGTCGCTCTCGGGCACGCTGCCGGAGCGCGTTGCCCAAGTGCTCGACGCAGGCTTCGACATCGCCCTCCACAGCCACGGCGACGTCAGGGAAAGCGAAGCCGCCGCCAAGGCCGCGCGCCCGCTGACGGATACTGCCCTGAAGCGGATCGCTGCCGGAAAGGCCCGCCTCGGCAATCTGAAGATCGATTTCCGCGCCGTCCATGCCGAAGTCGAAGACATGTTTGCAAGCGTGCCGGTCTCCTGACCGGCAGATTATTTCTCACCGCATAAGAAAAGGGGAATAGAACATGAAAAAATATCTTCTTGCAGCCGCAGCACTGACGTTGCTTTCCGGATCTGCGATGGCGCAGACCGTCCTGACCGCGAACATCGAACCGGCGACCACCTGGGTTCGCAACTTCAACCCGTTCAACCAGACCTCGGCGCGTCAGTCGACACTCGACTTCATCTACGAGCCGCTGGTTATTTTCAACCGCTTCGACAGCAACAAGCCGGTCTATCGCCTGGCCGAAAGCTTCAAGCTCTCCGACGACCTGAAGAGTATCGATTTCAAGCTGCGCCCGAACCTCAAATGGTCGGACGGCAAGCCGTTGACCGCAGCCGACGTCAAGTTCACCTATGATTACCTGAAGAAGTTCCCGGCGCTCGACTTCGTCAGCATCTGGACCTTCGTTACCGACGTGCAAGCCGTCGACGGCCAGACGGTGCGCTTCACGCTCGCCAATCCGAGTTCGCTTGCCGCCGAGCAGATCTCGCAGCTGCCGATCGTTCCCGAGCACATCTGGAAGGACGTCGCCGATCCCGTCACCTTCGCCAACGAGACCCCGGTCGGCAGCGGTCCGCTGACTGAGGTACCGCGCTTCACCGGCCAGACCTATGACCAGTGCCGCAACCCGAATTACTGGGACAACGCTCATCTGAAGGTTGATTGCATTCGCTTCCCTCAGCTTGCCGACAACAACCAGATCCTGACGGCAACCGCCGACGGCACGCTCGACTGGGGTGTCTCCTTCATTCCCGACATCGACAATGTCTATGTCTCCAAGGATCCGGCGCACTTTCACTACTGGTATTCGCCGAGCAGCATGGTCGCCTTCCTGTTCAACCTCGAAACTGCAAACGAGAACAACAAGAAGGCCTTCAACGACGTGAAGTTCCGCCGTGCCGTCGGCATGGCGCTCGACCGCAAGACCATGATCGACGTCGCCGGCTACGGCTACCCGACGCTCAACGAAGACCCCGGCCTGATGGGCGAGCTCTACAAGAGCTGGGCGGATCCGTCCGTCAAGGCCGACTTCGGCAAATACGCGACCTATGACGCCGACGCCGCCAAGGCGCTGCTCGACGAGGCCGGCTACAAGGACAAGGACGGCGACGGCTTCCGCGACAATCCCGACGGCAGCAAGATCTCCTTCTCCATCATCGTCCCGAACTCCTGGACGGACTGGGTCGACACGGTCAACATCGCCGTCGAAGGCATGCAGGCGGTCGGCATCAACGCCAAGATCGAAACGCCCGAGGAGGCCGTCTGGACCGGCAACCTCATCAGCGGCAAGTTCGATGCGGCGATCAACAGCCTGCCGGCATCGGCCTCGCCCTACTATCCCTACAAGCGCGCCTTCAGCGCCTCGGACAAGGGCAAGACCCGCTTCACCGCGCAGCGCTGGTTCAATCCCGATGTGGAGAAGCTTGTTGGCGAGTTCACCCATACCGCCGACCTTGCCAAGCAGAAGGAAGCGATGAACAAGGCGCAGCGCATCGTCGCCGAAAACATGCCTGTCATTCCGGTGTTCAACAATCCGAACTGGTATCAGTACAACACCAAGCGTTTCACCGGCTGGTCGACCAAGGAGAACCCCTTCGTCAATCCGTCCATCTCGCGCACCAATCCGGCACGCCTCTTGAACCTGCTCGCCCTGGAACCTGTGAAGTAAGCATCATGATCTCCGGAAGCGGCGTCGAAAACGCCGCTTCCGTCACGACGGAGTTCCCATGGCTTTTCTGCTTCGCCGCCTCGTCTTCTATATGGCGGCCTTCATCGCGGCAGCGACGATCAATTTCTTCCTGCCCCGGCTGATGCCGGGCGATCCGGTGCAGATCATGTTTTCGAGCGCCGGCGCCGAACTGCCGCCGGAAAGTCTGCAGGCGCTGAAGCTCACCTTCGGCTTCGTCGACGGCCCGCTCTGGCAGCAATATCTGACCTATCTTGGCAGCATCTTCACCGGCGATCTCGGCCGCTCGATCAAATATTTCCCGCTGCCGGTGACCTCGGTGCTCGGTCATGCCCTCGTCTGGACCGTTGGCCTGATGGGAACGGCCACCATCATCAGCTTCGCGCTCGGCACCTTGCTCGGCATCGTCGCCGCCTGGCGCCGCGGCAGCAGGTTCGATGTCGTCGTCTCGGTCGGGGCGATCTTCGCGACCTCGGTGCCGGCTGTGGTGACGTCGCTGATCGTGCTCTTCATTTTCGGTTTCACGCTCGGCTGGTTCCCCAACGGCTATGCCGCCGATCCTTCGCTCGATCCGGCCTTCAGCCTGCAATACATCGGCAGCGTCGCCTATCACGGCATCCTGCCGATGGTGACGCTCTGCACAGTGCTGATCGGCGGCTTCACCGTCACTATGCGCAACAACATGATCAATCTGCTCGGCGAAGACTATATTGTCATGGCCCGCGCCAAGGGCCTTTCCGACCGGCACGTGATGCTGTGGTATGCGGCGCGCAACGCTCTGCTGCCGACCGTTTCCAGCCTGGCGATCGCCATCGGCACCATCCTCGGCGGTTCGCTGGTGACCGAAGTCGTCTACAACTATCCCGGCCTCGGCAACATTCTCTATCAGGCGATCCTCGCCCGCGATTATCCCGTCATCCAGGGCCAACTCTTGATCATGACCGCGACCATGCTGATCGCCAATTTCATCGTCGACGTCAGCTATATCTTGCTCGACCCGCGGCTGAAGGGAGCGTGAGATGAAAAGCCTGCTTCGAAACCGCAAGGCTCTTGTCGGCCTCATCATCATCGCTTTCATCGTCGTCGTCGCGATCGCAGCGCCGCTGCTGACGCAATACGATCCCGCCGCCCGCACCGGCAGGCCGCACCAGCCGCCGTCGCTCGACCATCTGCTCGGCACCACCCGCATCGGCCAGGATGTCTTCGCCCGGCTGCTCTACGGCGCCCGCACCTCACTTGCCGTCGGCTTCGGCGCCGGGCTGCTGATCACCCTCGCCGGCACCGCGCTCGGCATTATCGCCGGCTATCGCGGCGGCAAGACCGACGAAGTCATCAGCTTCTTCACCAATATGGTGCTGGTTGTTCCCAACCTGCCGCTGCTGCTCGTGCTCGCGGCCTTCATCGGTCAGGCAAGCCCCGTCGTCATCGCCCTCATCCTCGGCGCCACTTCCTGGGCCTGGGGCGCGCGCGTCACCCGCGCCGAGACGCTTTCCGTCAAGCACAAGGATTTCGTCAAATCCGCCGAAATGATGGGCGAGCCGCAATGGCGCATCATGACATTCGAGATCTTCCCCAACGTGATATCCATCGTCGGCATCAATTTCATCGGCAGCGTCATCTTCGCCATCATCACCGAGGCGACGCTGGAATTCTTGGGGCTCGGCGATCCCAAAGCGATCTCCTGGGGCACCATGCTCTACAATGCCCAGAAGGCCTCCGCCCTTTCGGTCGGCGCCTGGTGGGATATCCTCACCCCGTGCTTCGCGCTCGCCTTCCTCGGCATCGGCATGTCGCTGCTAAATTTCGCCGTTGACGAGATCGCCAATCCGCGTTTGCGCACCGGCAATCATCTGAAGCGCTGGTCGCTGCTCGTCCGTTCCGGGGAGGGCCGCCTGTGACGCAGCCGCTGCTTTCGGTGAGGAACCTCACCATCGACTATATCGGCGAGGAGAAGGATTTCCGCGCCGTCGACGATGTCAGCTTCGACGTCGCACCGGGCGAAGTCTTCGGCCTTGCCGGCGAATCCGGCTGCGGCAAGAGCACCATCGCCTTCGCCATCAGCCGCCTGCACAAGCCGCCGGCGCTGATCCGCAAGGAAAGCCGCATCCTGCTCGACGGCCGCGACGTGCTCGGCTTGGACCGACAGACGCTTGCCGCGTTCCGCTGGCGCGAGGTTGCCATGGTCTTCCAGAGCGCCATGAATTCGCTGAATCCCGTGCTGCGCGTCGAGGCCCAGTTTTATGACGTGCTGCGAACCCATAAGAACATGAGCCGCGCGCAAGCGCGCGAGCGCACCGCCGAGATGCTGAAACTGGTCGACATCGCACCGGACCGCATGCGCGACTATCCGCACCAGTTTTCCGGCGGCATGCGCCAGCGCATCGTCATCGCCATCTGCATGGCGCTCGATCCGAAATTGGTCGTCATGGACGAGCCGACGACGGCGCTCGACGTCGTCGTCCAGCGCGAGATCCTGCAGCGCATCAATGAGCTGCGCCGCAGCTTCGGCTTCTCTGTTCTGTTCATCACTCACGATCTCGGGCTGATGGTGCAGTTCTGCGACCGCATCGGCATCATGCTCGCAGGCAAGCTTGTCGAGCAGAACGATGCCGGCGCAATCTACAAGACGCCGCAGCACGCCTACACGAAAAAGCTCTGGGCCTCCTTCCCCTCGCTTCATGGAGGTGCGCTGCTATGAGCGATGCCATCCTCGCCCTCGACAAGGTGAGCAAGACCTTCGGCCACGGCACATCCGCCGTCCATGCCGCCCGCTCGATCTCCTTTTCGCTGCATGCCGGCCGGGCACTGGCGCTCGTCGGCGAATCCGGCAGCGGCAAGACCACCTGCGCGCGCATGGCGATGCGCGAGTATCAGCCGACATCAGGGCAGATCCTTTACAAGGGCCGCCCCGTCGAGGCGGCGAAATCCGACGAGATCGCCCACTATCGCCGATCGGTGCAGATGATCTTCCAGGATCCCTTCGCCTCGCTGAACCCTGCCCACACCATCGCCCACCACCTCCGGCGGCCGCTGAAGCTGCATCGACCGGAGATCAAAGGCGCAGCAGTCGACGTGACCGTCCGCGAACTGTTGCAGCGCGTCAGGCTCGATCCGGATCTCGTCGCGCCGAGATATCCGCACGAACTCTCCGGCGGCCAGCGGCAGCGTGTCAACATCGCCCGTGCCTTGGCCGTCAGACCGGCGGTGATCGTGGCGGACGAACCGACCTCGATGCTTGACGTCTCCGTGCGGCTTGGCGTCTTGAATCTGTTGAACGAAATGAAGCAGGAGATGAATCTCGGGCTGCTCTACATCACGCATGACATTGCCACCGCTCGCTATGTCGCCGAGGACATTGCCGTGATGTATGCCGGCCAGATCGTCGAATGGGGCAGCACCGCTGCGGTGATCGACAATCCGGTGCACCCCTATATCAGGCTGCTGCTTTCGGCCGTCCCCGATCCCGATGTCCGCTTCGACGATCCGAAGGCGCGCTTGATGCCCGACAAGGTCGACGATATCCGCCGTCGTTCCGCCGCACCGCAGGACGAGATCGTCGAAGTGGAGCCGGATCATTTCGCGCGGATGATCTGAGGCCGCCTTGCTGGCCTCACCCTTCGCCCTATGCTAAGGGACGGTTCCTTTCATGTGAGACGAAACCGTCATGCTGCCCTGGATCCAGCTCGATTCCGCGACCATTCCCGGCGAAGACGGCGAACTCAGGCTGAAGCGGCGCGGCAGCGAATTCTCGATCATGCTCGGCGCCAACGAGTTGATGAACAGCCGCCTCAGCGGCTCGGAGGAAGCGCTGGCGACCCTCTCGTGGGAGCGGATCAAGGCGCATCCGAAGCCGAGGATCTTGATCGGCGGCCTCGGCATGGGCTTTACGCTACGGGCCGCCCTCGCCGTCCTTCCCGAAGATGCCGGCGTCACCGTCGCCGAACTCGTACCCGCCGTCGTCGCCTGGGCGCGCGGACCCATGGCCGAGGTTTTCAAGGGCTGTCTGGACGACCCGCGCGTCCTCATCCACCAAGGCGATGTCGGTGAAGCAATCCGTGCCGGCAAAGCTGCCTATGATGCCATCCTGCTCGATGTCGATAACGGCCCGGACGGGCTGACCCGCAAATCCAATGATCGCCTCTACGATTTTAACGGCCTTCGCGCCGCCCGCGACGCGCTTCGCCCCGGCGGCGTGCTCGCCGTCTGGTCGTCCGGCCCCGATTCCGATTTCACGCGGCGGCTCAAGGACAGCGGTTTTTCCGTCGACGTCGTCAATACCCGCGCCAACCGCAAACGCGGCGCCCGCCACGTCATCTGGCTGGCGGTCAAACCGGCCTGCTGAGCTCAGCCGCCGGAAGCGATCCTGCGCGCTGCGTTGATGGCCCGGCGGGCGCCGGCGCGCAGTTGCACGGTCTCGGCGCCGGCAATGACCAGATCGAAGCCGAACTTCAGCAGCTCGCCGGCCCGCTCGCCGTCGCCGGCATAGGCACAGGCGAACTTTCCGTGGGCGCGGCAGCGCGAAACGGCATGCTGCATGGCGCTGTCGATCTCGGCGGCGTTCGGCGCCACCTGATCGCCGTTCGACAGCGCAATCGAAAGGTCCGCGGGGCCGACGAAAATGCCGTCGATGCCGGTAACGCCGAGAATGCCGTCGATCGCGTCGAGAGCGGCGCGGGTTTCGACCATGGCGATGGCGACGGTGAGTTCGTTGGCGTTCTTGAGGTAGGCGTCGGCAGAGAGGCCGGTATGGTTCAGCGCCAAGGACGGCCCCCAGCTGCGCTCGCCGAGGGGCGGATATTTCGTCGTCCGGACCAGAGCGCGCGCATCCTCGGCCGAATTGATCATCGGCGCGATGATGCCGGAGGCGCCGGCATCGAGCAGCCGCGAGGCGGAGGCGAAATCGCCGACGGGAATGCGGGCGATGGCCGGCTTGCCGGCAAGACGCGTCTGAGCGACGGCGTTTGCCGCCGACTGCATATCCCACATGCCGTGCTGCATATCCAGCACGACGGCATCGAAAGCTTCCTGCGCCAGATGGTTGACGAGCATGGCGTCGGGGATGCCGACCCAGGCGGAGATCATGCCGCCCTGGTGCTTCCTGATCCGGTCCGCAAAGCCATCGATTTCAGCTGCGCTCATGCCATTCTCCTCATTTCGACAGGCCGCCTCCGGCCGGACTGCTGCCAAATGGCAGCAGTAATTCATCCTCTGCGACGCCGCCGCGAGATGATGACGATCACGACGATGCCCGCTGCCGCCAATATGGCGCCCCAGAGCATCCAGATCTTTTGGGCGATCATGAAACTGGACGCCGGATAGGGAAAATAGCCGCTTCCCTGCCCGATCCAGATCAGCCCGAACAGAACCATAAGCAGTCCGATGACATATCCGATCATTCGCATGTTTCAGCCACCTTCTTCTTGGATTCGATCCCACAATGTCGATCGCCATTGCCGATGACAAGGCTTCTCCCGAGGAGAAATGCAACCGCTACTCACCATTTCTCTTCACCTCATCCGATAGCCAAGCGCTGAGCCTCTCGCTGTGGAGGTTCGGGGAGCGTGGTGGCACCAGCCAATAACCGCGGTCGGGCGCCTCCAGCGGCGGGCCGGCTTCGACAAGCATGTGCGCCGAAAGAAGCGTATCGACCAGCCCCATCCAGCCGATCGCCACACCCTGCTCACTGAGAGCGGCCTGGATGACCAGGGAGTATGTATTGAAACTGATATCGCCGCGGCCGGCATTGATGTCGCGCGGGACGGAGAATTCGGCAAAATATGTGCGCCAGTCGAACCAGGGCGATGGCAGCGGCGCGTCGAGATGAATGAGCCTCGCCTTGGCAAGCTGTCTCGGATCATCGAAGGGGCCGTTGCGATCGAGGAACCCGCGCGTGCAAACGGGCACGATCCGTTCTGGCAATAGTAGCGTACCAACGGCGCCGAATTCCCCGCGCGTGCCAAAAACCACCGCAACATCGGCCTCGTCGCGAAATCCGGCTGCAAGCCGCTGCGTCGCGACGATCTGCATATCCGTGTCCGGGTGCAGAAGGCGAAAACCATCCATGCGCGGGATCAGCCAAAGTGCCGAGAAAGCATAGTCGGTCCTGAGCCTGACAACCGGCCTTTGAGCTTCGGCGCGGAAACTGCGGGCGAGTGCGTCGATGTCGCCGACCGCTTTTGCGGTCACCTCAAGAAGCCGCTCTCCCTCCGCGGTCAGTTCGACGCCCCGATGTTGGCGGCGCAGCAGGCTGACGCCGAACTGCTCTTCCAGCCGGCGGATTTGGTAGCTGACGGCTGGCTGGCTCAACCCGAAAAGCGCTGCCGCCGCGGAAAGGCTCCCGAGCCGCGCTACCTCGACGAAGAGCCGCATCCATCCGAGCTCAGGCGTCCGTCCTGACATAAAAATCCTTTTGGTCATATATCGAAAAAAGCTGCCTTTACAGGGGCGATATTAGACGCTTCAATAAAATCTTCAAATAGCAAAAGGCAATTCACATGGCGCGCTCGAATATCCTCATCCTGATGGTGGATCAGCTGAACGGGACCTTGTTTCCCGATGGCCCTGCCGACTTTCTTCACGCGCCGCATCTGAAATCGCTGGCCAAGCGCTCGGTGCGTTTTGCCAATACCTATACGGCAAGCCCCCTCTGCGCGCCGGCGCGGGCCTCCTTCATGTCCGGGCAATTGCCGAGCCGGACGCGCGTCTATGACAATGCGGCCGAATTTGCCTCCGATATCCCGACCTATGCCCACCATTTGCGCGCGGCCGGATACCAGACGGCGCTATCAGGCAAGATGCATTTCGTCGGTCCCGACCAGTTGCATGGCTTCGAAGAGCGCCTGACGACGGATATCTATCCGGCCGATTTCGGCTGGACACCCGACTACACCAAGCCAGGCGAGCGCATCGACTGGTGGTACCACAATCTCGGCTCGGTCACCGGCGCCGGCGTGGCCGAAATCACCAACCAGATGGAATATGACGACGAGGTCGCCTATCACGCCACGCGGAAACTCTACGACCTCTCGCGTGGCCATGACGAGCGCCCCTGGTGCCTGACCGTCAGCTTCACCCATCCGCACGACCCCTATGTCGCGCGCCGCAAATTCTGGGATCTCTATGAGGACTGCCCTGCCCTCGACCCGGCGGTTGCGCCGATCGCCTATGAACAGCAGGATCCGCATTCGCAGCGTCTGATGAAAGCCTGCGACCACGATGCTTTCGACATCAGCCGCGAAGAGGTCCGGCGGGCAAGACGCGGCTATTTCGCCAATATCTCCTATGTCGATGAAAAGATCGGCGAGATTCTCGACGTGCTGGAACGCGGCCGCATGGCCGACAACACGATCATCCTCTTCGTGTCCGACCATGGCGACATGCTCGGCGATCGCGGTCTCTGGTTCAAGATGAACTTCTTCGAAGGTTCGGCTCGCGTTCCGCTGATGATCGCGGCGCCGGGCTGGAAGCCGAAACGGATCGACCGGCCCGTCTCCACCCTCGACGTGACACCGACGCTTGCCGGCCTCGTCGGGATCGATATCGCCTCGCTGAAACCGTGGACCGAGGGCTGGGATCTCGCAGCGCTTGCCGAGGGCGGCGGTGGCCGCGGCCCCGTACCGATGGAATATGCCGCGGAAGGTTCGGAAGCGCCGCTCGTCTGCCTCAGGGACGGGCGCTACAAGCTCTCGCTCTGCGAGAAGGACCCGCCGATGCTGTTCGACCTCGAGGCCGATCCGCAAGAACTCGACAACCTGGCGGCCGACTCGGCGCATGCCGGCACTTTGGCGCGGCTGGTCGAACAGGCCAGCCGGCGCTGGAACCTTTCCGATTTCGACGCGGCCGTGCGCGAAAGCCAAGCGCGCCGCTGGGTGGTCTACGCAGCGCTTCGCAACGGCGCCTATTATCCCTGGGATTATCAGCCGCTGCAGAAAGCCTCGGAGCGCTACATGCGCAATCACATGGATCTGAACGTGCTGGAGGAAAGCCAGAGATTCCCGCGTCAGGAATGAGCGCGAAGTCCTTGGGATTCAAGCCGTCCTGCGCGCCGGCGCCTCGCGCAGGAAACCCTCGATGAATTGTTTTTGAAGCAGGATGCCGTCCCATTCATCGGCGAAGAACGGCGAGTCGTAAATCAGCGTGAAGGGACCGTCGTAGCCGGCCTGCTCGCACATCTCCAGGCACTTGCGGTAATCCTCGGCATCGAGACCCGCAGCGTTATAGTCCGCCTTGGCGTGGCAGATTTCCGCCCGGCGCATGATATCGGCGAGGCCCCGATATTTTTCTGGCGCCGCCCAGTTGCCGAGATCGCCGTTGAGCCCGACCTTGCCGTCCAGCCGGTCCAGCAGCCAGTTCATCTCGACAGGCGACGGCAGCAGATCGAACCAGTTTTCGACGATGATACGCACATTACTGCCTTCCGCCTTGTCGGCCAGCCAGCTAAGATGACCGGCGGCGCGGGCAAGGTTTTCCGGCGTCGGCTTCTGCTTGCCGGCGATGACGCGCATCCTTTGCGCCCCGAGTGTCGCCGCGATATCGATCCACTCTGCCATCCATCTGACATCGCGCTCGGCCGTTTCGGGATGGCTTGGATCGCCGTCTTCGACGAGCAGCGTCTGGAACAGCACGTTCGACGATGCCATCGCCTCGCTGAGTTCAGTTAGGTAAGCGGCATCAAGGCTCGGCAGATGGAAGGAACAGACTTCCAGCCGGTGGATATCGCGCGCAGCGAGCGCCGCCGGCACGTCGATCAGTGCTGCACCGCCGGGGCCGTAGGGCTCTTTCGGCGCCGCGCTCTTGCCGGGGTCGGGGCTATAGCCATAAACGGCGCCGAGCAGCCGATGCAGCGACCAGGTCGAAACCGCGAAGCGTCCGTTCTGCAAGACTTGCACGTGCTTTCCTCCAGGATTTCCTCGTCCATCAATGGCAATAAACACCTGGCGGTCAATTGCCAATTTCAGACGAAATCGCCGCGGACCGCCGCCTCGGCCGCAAGTGCTGCTCCCAGCAGCGCCTCGTCGCGACCTGCGGTCGCCGAAAGCAGCAGACCGACCGGCATGCCTGCTGCGCCCGTGCCGCAGGGGATGGAAACGCCGCACCAGTCGAGGAAATTGCCGAGCGCGGTATTGCGCAGCGTCTTGTTATTCGCAGCGAAGAAGAGTTCGTCATCCTCTTCCAGCGGCGCGATCGGCGGAGCGACATGGGCGACCGTGGGAAAGGCGATCAGACGATTGCCAACGAGGAGGTCGGTATCGGCGATCAGGCGGCTGCGCGCCTGCAGCATCGCGATGTAATCGGGCGCCGTCGTCCTGCTTCCCAAGCGGGTGCGCATGACGACGCGATGGTCCATACTGTCTGCGTCCGGTCCCGCCAATCGCTCCTGGTGAAGGGCGAAAGCCTCCGCCGTCACCAGTGGACCATACCTGGTCATCAGATCGAAGATTTCGCTGAAGGCGGGAACGACGGTGCGGGAAACAGAGGCGCCGGCGCTTTGAAGACGTTCCAAAGCCATCTCGAAAGCAGCGACGACGCCCGGTTCCGCCGAATCGAAAACGACATTTTCGGGCACGAGCAATTCCAGCCCCAGCAGCGGCCGCTCGGCGACATCGGGCGCGGTCAGGCCGCGCATCGCCGCATCGATCCAGACGGCATCCCTGACGCTGCGGCAGAGCGGTCCCAGCGAATCGAGGCTCTTTGCCAGCGGATAGACGCCGTCCATCGCATGACGGCCGGATGTCGCCTTGTAGCCGACGATCCCGTTGAAGGCGGCGGGAATGCGCACCGACCCGCCGGTATCCGTGCCCATCGCCACCGGCACCAGCCCGGCTGCGACGGCAACACCGGCGCCGGAGGAGGAGCCGCCGGGGATGCGCGGGAGATCAGCACCGCGCGGATTGACCGGCGTGCCGTAATGCGGATTGATGCCAAGGCCGGAAAAGGCAAATTCGCTCATATTGGTGCGGCCGATGGCGACCATGCCAGCCTGACTGAGGAGACCGACGACCGCCGCATCGCGAATGGCGGGCGCGTCGGCGGCCAGGACGACGGACCCTGCCGTCGTTGGCAGGCCCTCGATGTCGAAAAGATCCTTCCAGGCGATCGGAATGCCGTCCAGCAAACCGAGCGAGCGCCCTTCCCGCAAACGTTTGGAGGAGGCGCGCGCCTCCTCCATCGCCCGGCCTTCGAGCAGTGTGGTGAATACCGCCTTGTCGGCAAAATCCGCGATGGATTCGAATACCGTCTCGGCCACATCGACCGGATCGGCGGCGCCGCCCTGGATGAGGACGGAAAGTTGGGCGACAGACATCGCACCGAAGGATTTGCTCATGGGACGGTCCTGATGAGAGATGCCGCCAAGGACTAACCCGGATCATCCGAGTGGGCCAGAGCCTCACGATCATTTGCATTTATTGGTACGAATTTTTGAACACTGAGTTTGAATATCGCCCCTTCAATTGCCCCGATTGAAGACACACATGCATGCACGCATGGCGAGCCGGTTCGGCACGAGGGTGAGAGTTTACTCTTCGACCAGCTCGCAATGTGTTCCAGGAGTAATAAAAATGACAGATTGTGAAAATTTAAGCCGTCGTCAGGACATGGTGACTCTCCACGTGAAAGAGGACGAAACTGCCGGTCCAGGCGAGCGCGACTATGTGGAACATGTCAGTGCTCAGAAGCTTTCCGGTTTCGAGCGCATCGTCGTGGTCGCAGCGTTGGTTGTCTTGAGCTTTGTTGGTTTTGCCGCATATTCGTCCAGCGAGACGGATCCGGTGACGACATCGGCCATTGCCGCCACATCAGGCGATAACACGCCGCACCATCAGCCTTACGGCCATTGCCGTGATAGCAGTCCCTATGCTGAACGGGTCTGCTGACAGAAAGCCGACTACCCCGGGCGACATTGTTCGCCCAGGGGAGAGGTTTCTTCGCCGGGCATGGGACTTCTGGCTCAGGCTGCGTTGACAGCAAAAGGGGAAAGAACCGTGGCCGGCAAGATCGATTACAATCTCGAACGTTTCGTCAATGCGCAAAACGGCGTCTACGAGCAGGCGCTTTCCGAGCTGAAGGCCGGACGGAAAACCTCTCATTGGATGTGGTTCATCTTCCCGCAGATCGCTGGTCTCGGCACTTCTGCAATGGCGGAAAAATATGCCATACGTTCGGCCGGGGAAGCCGCCGCCTATCTCGCCGATCCCACGCTCTCAAGCCGGCTGCTGCGCTGCGTCGAGGCTATTTTATCGATCGACGGCCGATCGGCTCATGACATCCTCGGCTCGCCTGATGATCTCAAGCTGCGCTCATCGATGACCTTGTTTGCCGCGATCAGCGATCACGGCTCGCCCTTCCACCGGGCGATCGACCGTTTTTATCAAGGAAAATTCGACGAGCGGACGATCGAGATCCTCAGCGCCAAGGACTAAGCGGAGTTGGTGAAGGATATGCGCCGCCAAGTTTTTCTATCAGGCCGACATTGTGCGCTTGATGATTGTTACATGGCAGCAAATGCAAGCCAAAAGCACCGATATGAAAAGGACATTCCCAAGCGGCGAGTAGGATAGCGGCAGGAACGACCAGTCGCTTGGCTGAAGCTGAGGGATCGCAAAGTCGGCAAGGCCGGCTTGCGCCACTGCTGCCCGCCCCACAGTCAGACCGGTCGCGATCAGCGCGATATGGGCATGGATGAAGCCCGACCGGTAGTGCCTTTGCGGCTGCAGGGCCACGCGAATCCCAAAAACCGATGCAAGCATCAACAGGACCGTGGCGCTCCAAATTCCGATGCCAGGTACCGTCAAAAGCAGATAGATGGGTTCGCGCATGACCGGAAGTATCGTCATGTGCAACCACCAGACGGACGCACTCGAAGGGTGGCTGTCCAAGAGTGGCATGCTGAGAAGGAAGATCGATGCGATCGCATAGGCCAGCGATGGCCCAAGTCGCATCAGCGTGAAAATAGCGATCCGCATGCGGCGTTCCATCCTTTGACCTGGCGAGCAGGGTAGGCGACGTTGATTAATTTTCTACTCTGAGAATCACCGGGCACATGAATGCCTACCCCGAATAGTTGGGGTTTCTCGCCCACGGCGCAAGCCGGCGAAGGCCGCCTCTGTCGCCTTTTTTGTGAGTATCTGCTTAAATTCTTGAGTTGTTAGCTTTTTTTCACGATGATGCCGACGAACGCATCCGAGTCTTAGGTAAGAATGTCTGATGGGGACCAAATTGCCAATGTTGCAGATCAGAGCTGGGACTAAATGCATTGCCTTTTTGTTAGCGACCGGAGCGATATTGGCTGGTTGCCAGTCATCCGGCGTTGATGGTCTGGCTGCTTACGGCGACAGCGCAAAAACCCTCCAGGATGACTCGGCCGTCGCCTTCTATAAGAACGACGAGCTGATAACCAACGGCAAACTGCAGTTTCAGGAAAAGAATTACGGAAAATCCTACGCCATCTACAAGCGAGCGGTTGACGTTTTTCCGGAAGACCCGGCCGCCTGGCTAGGCTTGGCGGCCTCCGCCGACATGGTTGCCCGCTTCGATACCTCTGACCGCGCTTATCAGCAACTCTCGCGGATGATCGGCAACACCCCGGTTTACTACAATAATATCGGCTATTCTCACCTGTTACGCGGTGACTTGCGGACTGCCAGACGGTATTTCCTGAAAGCCTATGAGCTCGACCCCGGAAACGAAGTCACTGCCCGTAATCTCGAACTGATGAAGAACAGCGTGAAGTATGCTCAGCGGTGATCGGCCCTTCAACGATCAGCAATCTGCGAAATGAGGGCGCCCTGAGCAGTGGCACGGCGCCCCTGGCGGCGTCCGCCAATTGCTTTGAAAATTCGGTGAAGTCGCTGCTTACCGTGCCTTCCGAAGGATGAGCTGGCCTTCCGGCGAGAGCGTACGTGAGTAACGCGGTAGGTTATTGACTGGAATGCCGCCGGCTTCGATGGACGCAAGAGTGCTATCCAACATTTGAGCTTCCGCAGGCACAGTGCGGGGTGCGAAAAACTGCGCTGGCTCCTTGCCGGGCGCGCTCAGGACCAAAGCTGAACCCATGCGTGCACCGCTCATGTCGTTGCGCACCCCTTCGTTCATCGACAGGATGGACTTTTGCAGGTTATCCATCTCCTGCCGAATCAGTGCGACTTCGTCGGCCTTGGCATTATCGGCAATGTTGCCCGACTGCTTTTCCATTTGTCCTCTCAGGCCATCGATGGACCTTTTGAGCGCGGCGATAGTCTCGCGGCTCTCGCGAACATCGGCCGAGTTCTTGGCCGTATAGATGAGAACGCCGGCATTCACAGGCAGGAGCATGAGGATCAAACCGACGAGCAGCGGGTTTCTTGAGCCTCTCGGCTCTGGTGTTCGCATGTCGCTTGGTTTTGCGCGGTCGGCTTCGACGTCGATATTCGGGATGCCGGTCATTGTTTTACTCCCCGTAAGCCATGAAATCTGTGTTGGACACTATGTCCAGGAACAGGCGGTAATCAGCGCCAAGCCTCGCAATCATTCCGACGTAAATACCCCTTCCCACGCCCGATCGAGCATCTCGAGCGACGCGATTCCAGATATGCCGTTGAACTCGCAGTAAGAACCGACGAAGTCGAGAAGATATTTCGGATGATAACACGACGCTAGCACATCGCCATTGTATTTGCGATCGTAGAACAGGTTCAGGTCTGGATCACAGACAACCACTCCGGCGCCGCTGGCATAGGATTTGAAAATCCTGATATATTCGTCTCGCGACGGCGTGTTGACATAAATCTTGTATTTGAGGCGCCGCAAGCCCGCCTCGTCGGAGAGGTCCTTCGGTGCGATATTCGTCGAAAACACGACCAGCTCGTCAAAGGGAACCTTGAACTTCTTGCCGGTGTGCAGCGTCAGGAAGTCATATCCGCGCTCGAGCGGCACAATCCAGCGATTGATGAGCGCCTGCGGCGCCACTTGCTGACGCCCGAAGTCGTCGATGATGAAGACGCCGCCGGAAGCCTTCAAGTGTATGGGCGCTTCATAGACATTTGGCCCGGCGTTGAAGGTGAGATCAAGCTGATCGAGGGTCAATTCCCCGCCCGTCTTGATCACCGGACGGTGGCATTCGATCCATCGTTGATCCGCTTTCGGATGGGAGTCCGTCTCAGCCTCCGATACAGGGTGATGCACTGCCTCGTCATAGAAACTGATGACATGGCCGCCGACCTCGATGGCATAGGGCACCCAGATCGTTTGGCGAAACAGTTGCGACGTCCGCTCGGCGATGCTCGTCTTTCCATTGCCGGGCGGTCCGTAAAGCAGGATGGAGCGACCGGAATTGAGGGCCGGACCGAGCTTTTCGACCAGGGTGTGCGAGAGCACCAATCCGTCAAGGCTGTCGGTCAGCCGCTCCGGAGTTACGCGCTCTTGATGGATGGACTGCAAACCTATTTGCCGGCAGAACGCATCGAGCGACACCGGCGCCGGTCCGACATATTGGCTTTGACGCGACGCCGCATGGGCATATTCGAACCCCTTCATTGACAGCGCATATCGGACATCGGATCTCACATCCTCACCCGCCAGGCCGCGAGCCTCGAGATAGGCGAGTTTCACCAGTTCCTTGATCAGGATATTGACGATCACTTTCGGCAATTTCATGCGCTCAGCGAGATGAGAGGCCGTGGTCGTATCCTGCTCGGCCGCGCATTTTGCGGCCAGCCGAAGCAGGAACGATTGATCCAATCCCGCTTGTTCTATGCTTGCCGGTGCCATCGGCATGCGCGGATCGAGAGAAATGATGGCACCGTTACGATCCTGTTCGAGCGAATACTGCATACGACCTCGCTTGGCTCAACCGCCGGGTTTCATCTGGACGAGAAGCATGACGACGCGGATAACGATGGGGACGAGAACGATGATGAGGCTCACCGGAAAAAGGAAGGCGCCGAGCGGCAGCAGCATCTTGACGGGCAGGGCGTTTGCCTTTTCCTCCGCGCGCACAATACGCAGATCGCGCATTTCCTTGCTGTAGACCCGCAGCGTCTGCGTGACGCTCGTCCCGAGCTCCTCCGATTGGCGGAACAGAACGGAAAGGGCCCGGGCCTCGTCAATCCTGAGGCGGGTGGCAAGGTTAGCGAGCGCCTCGCGCAATCGCCGGCCGCCCCGCACTTCCAGCATCATGATCGAGAGATGCAGGCCGAAGTCCTGCTGCTTGTCGACGAATTCACGGGCAACCCGGTTCGCCGCAGCCTCGATGCTCATCCCCGCATCGAGGCAGACGATCAGCATATCCATGAAATCGGGAAAGAGTCGGCGGTACTCCCTCTCCTTGGCGGCGCCACGCCGATCGATATAGATGTTGACCAGAATAAAGGTCGTACCCGCAGCAAACATGGCAATGATCAGCGTCGCCATCTGCGACATGTTCGGCGCGACCCGGTTCAGGGCCCAGACCGCCGCGACCAGCGCGCTGATACAGATCACCGCGCGAAGCACCTGGAAGGTGGTCACGGCGCCTGCAGCGAAATAGCCAGCCCTGATCAGCCGGTTCTGGGTGGAGTTCGCATTCGTGTCACGTCGTGTAATTTCGAAATAGCGACGGATCAGGCGGTTTTCCGCCTCGCCGAGATCGGCAATGGTCGTATCGCCGAGGTGGAACTCGTCGCCCACCGCCGCCGAGCTCTTCGACATTCGAACCGAGACCTCGCGCTGTCGAAAAAACAGTTCCGAGGCTGCCGCCGAAAAGATCAGCACGGCAAAGAAGACGATGAGGTAGATTCCATACTCACTCGACATGACCGCCTCAGTACTCGAAGTTGACCATCTTGTAGAGAATGACATTGCCGATCGCCATGACGGCAAGCAGCACGCTCACCACGGCGGTTCCGTGGCCGCTCTCCCAGACGGGATCGAAGTAGGTCGGGGACAACGCCTTGATCATGGCGTAGAGCAAAAACGGATAGACCGACATGAAGATCGCCGTGATGCGTCCTTCCGACGAAATCGCCCTGACCTTTGCCTTCAGCATCGACCGGTCTCGCAGCGTTTTCGAAAGGTTCTGCAAGATCTCCACGAGATTGCCGCCGGTTCCGGCCTGTACGCTCAACGATATTGCAAGGAGATTCAGGTCCTCGACGCCGACCCGGTCGGCTAGGTTGACAAGGGCATCGTCCAGCGTCACGCCATAGGTGAGTTCATCCGAGAGGAGGCCGAACTCGGTGCCGATCGGATCAGGCATCTCGCGTGCCACCAAAGCAATCGCCGCGGGCAGCGGGTGGCCGGCGGCCAGGCTGCGATTGGCGACATCGAGCGCTTCAGGAAGCTTCAGTTCGAATTTCTTCATGCGGCGCGCGCGGGCGCGCCAAACGACGAGCGCGGGGACGAGGAGGCAGATCAGGAGAAAGACGGGTATTCTAAACAGAGTGCTGGGCACCAGGAACTGGACGACCAGCCACGTCACAAGTGCGCCGGCGATCGCGAAGAGAGCAAACCGCCTGGCATCGAACTTGATTCCCGACTGGGCATAGAACCGCAGCAGTCGCTGCATTATGGGGGTTTGCCGCCAACTGCCGGCGACACCGCGCTCCTTGAGCATGTCGCCGTAGGTTTTACGATGATCATCGCTGACCTCGAGCAAGCTCAGCCGATGGTTCACTGCGCGGTGGCGTTCGGATGTCTTGAAGTAGCCGCGCATGATCGCTTCGACAGCGACAAGGGCCGCGGTGAAAACGGCGGCGTAAAGCAGCGTGAGGGTCGTCATTGAACAGGTCCCGTTTGCAGCGGTTTACCGGGATCGAAAATCGCCACAGGGATCTCGATCCCGAGTTCGGCAAATTCCTCGACGAACCGCGGCCGGATGCCGGTGGCGCGGAATTCTCCATGGATCCGCCCACCTTCATCGGTGTTGATTTTCTTGAATTTCATAATCTCCTGCATCTGTACGACTTCGCCCTCCATGCCGGTGATCTCGGAAATCGAGACAACTTTGCGGCTGCCGTCGCTCAGGCGCTGGACCTGCACGATGACGGTGATGGCGGAGGAGATCTGCGAGCGAATGCTCAACTGCGACATCGGCATCCCGGCCATGCCGACCATCTGCTCAAGCCGACCGACGGCATCGCGGGGCGTGTTGGCGTGAATGGTCGTCATCGATCCCTCATGACCGGTATTCATCGCCTGCAGCATGTCGAACGCCTCGTCGCCGCGGACTTCGCCGACGATGATGCGGTCAGGACGCATGCGCAGCGCGTTTTTCAGAAGTTCGCGTTGGCGGATCTCGTTGCGTCCGTCGAGCGTCGGCGGTCGCGTTTCCAAACGCCCGACATGGGGCTGCTGCAGTTGCAGTTCGGCCGCATCCTCGATGGTGATCAGGCGCTCCTTTGGAGAAATCTGGGACGAGAGCGCGTTCAGCAAGGTGGTCTTGCCGGAACCGGTGCCGCCTGAAATGACCATGGACACCTTGCCCTTGACCGCGGCGCTGAGAAGGATGCGCATCGCATCGGCCATGGCGCCATATTGCACCAGGCGCTCCATTGTCAGCGGTTTGCGGGTGAATTTACGAATGGAAACGAGCGGTCCATCGACCGAGATCGGCCTGATGGCGACGTTGACACGCGAGCCATCCTTGAGGCGGGCGTCAACCATCGGCGTCGACTCGTCGACGCGGCGGCCAACCGCCGAGACGATCTTGTTGATCACCCGAAGGAGATGGTCCTCGTCCTTGAACCGCACCGCGGTGCTCTCGAGCTTGCCGCTCCGCTCGACATAGACGCTGTTGTAGCCGTTGATGAGAATATCTGCGATGGTGTCGTCGGCCAGTAGCGGCTCGATCGGTCCGAGCCCCAGCATCTCGTCGGTGATATCGCGGATCAGATCATTGATTTCCTTGGCATTCAGCGGAAAGTTGTTGTTCCGGATATAATCCTTGACCAACGGCCGGATCTCGGTGGCGATCTCCTCGTTGTCGAGCGTGTCGAGAATCCCGAGGTTAATGCGATCGAGCAGGTAGCGGTGCAGATTGACCCGCTCGGAAACCAGGTCCGGCCCGAGCGAAGTGTCTTCGACACCCGCCGCGGCGCTATCAGGAGCCGGTTGGGCAGGCATGTTCTGAACTGCAACGAGAGACGGCTCGGCCGCCTCCGGATGTTCCCGGCTTTCAGGCTCCTGTTGATGCTTATAGAAACGCCCCATGATGCCGTTCGCCATGCTTCCCACCCCTGAACTATTTTACAATGACCGTGGAACCGACTTTCACCCTCTCATAGAGATCGATGACGTCGGCATTGCTCATGCGAAAACAGCCCGATGAGGCGAAATCGCCCACCGTCGACTGCTCGTTCGTTCCATGAATGCGGTAGAGCGTGTCAGTCCCGCCCTTGAAGAGATAGATCCCGCGAGCGCCCAACGGATTGAGCGGCCCGGCAGGTACCAAGTCCGGGAGTCCGGCCGCACGCGCCTTCATCTCGGCAGGCGGGCGCCAGTCGGGCCACTCTGCCTTGCGTCCAACCTTGACGGTGCCGCTCCAGCGAAATCCGTCTCGTCCGACGCCGATCTTGTAACGGATCGCACGTCCTTCGGAGATGACGAGATCCAGCGTTCGGTTCGCGCTGATGATGACGATCGTTCCGGCCGCGAAGCTTTTTTCGACCGTCACCACAGTGCTTGTCGTCGGCCCAAGGCTTCGTGGCACAAGCCCAGCGGCCGCTGCATCCCCGGCGACGGCCAGAACGGCCAGAACCACAAGGCCGACGCAGGACCTTATGCGCCCGCTGTCAATCACCTTCATCGCACCAATGCTCCAAGTTTACCGACCTCGCGGCAGAAGCGCGCGCGGGAATTCACTTGGAATGGCAGCACGCCGCGGTTGACCGCCTCGCTCAAAGTATCCCAGTCATCCGCAATGACATGCGTCGGGATCTCCTTGAATATCTTCTCGGTTTGTTGTCGGCGCAGGCCGAGGCCGAAAAGCTTGGCGCGGTATTTGTTGATAATGATGAATATCTGATCCGAACTGCCTCGCAGCCGTACCAGGTTGGAAAACAAATCCTTCGCTTGAGAAAGCGCGGGGACCGTCATTTCGGTGACGATGTAGATGCTGTTGACCGAAGTGAGCACCTCGTATTTCCAAGGCGTGTCATAATAGGGGATGTCGACGATCGTGTGGTCGCTCTCAAAGGCGGCCACGTCGAGCATACGCAGCACGAGTTCACCGCCCTTCGGCGCCAGAAGGACTGACGGCTGTTTGAAGGAAAGCAGTGAAAAGCCGCCCGGATGCCGCTTTCGGACGAGATCGATGAATTCGAGATCGACCCGGGAAGGATTGGCGATGACCGGTTTCAGGTCGTAGTCGTTGACAAGATTGAGATAATAGCCGAGCGATCCCGAGCAAAAATCCGTGTCGAACAAGTCGATCCGTGGCGTGGAATTCTTGGTCGGCTGGGCCAGCACATGCGCGAGCGACGAAGAGATCATGCTGGCGCCCGCGCCACCGACGGCTGAGACCACAGCATGCACCCGGCTGTCGCTGGCCCCGGTGCCTGGCGCATGGGTCGAAATCATGTCGATCAAAGCGCGGCGCTCAAGCGGCTTCTTCAGCCAGTCATTGCCGTTCAGGCGGAAGAGCAGCCGCAGCATGTCGTCCGGCAGGTCTTCGGAAACGACAACGAGGGGAATGTCGCGATAGCGGGTGCGAAACGTGAAGAGCTCCGGCTGCTGCAGCAATTCCCCGTTGTCGACGTCGAGAACGATCAGGTCGAACTGCGTCGGATCGAGCCGGCCCTTTTCCCCGAGCGCCTTCAGCGAGAGATGGCGGACATCGTAACGCGAAAGCGACCCGAACGTATCGAGCATGAAGCTCGCTGCGGCCGCGTCGTCGGAGAGAACCAGGATCTTGGTGGATGCGGCAATGTTCATGTGAGCTGTCATTTTCGCTTTCCTACGCGTAACAAGGAGTCAGCAGGTTGAGCAGGTCTTCAGGTCTTCCGTCGTGATCGTCACCGGATGGGCCGGGATGGTGACCTCGTTCAGCCCCAACAGCCCGCCGAGGATCGGCAGATCGAAGGTGACGTCATGCACCTCCAGCCGCATCGTCAGCACGGGCCCGTCCGGGCGGCCCCAATAGCCGAGCCCCGATCGCTGATAGGTGACCATCAGATTCTCCCGCTTGATGCGCCAATCGAGGTCGCAAATACCGGGGTGAGGATCGGTTCCTACTTCGCAAACGCCATCGCTTCCCAGGACGATCCGGTTCAATGCCGGCGTGCAGTTATCAGGATACGCGCAGGTCGAGGATATCGTCGCATCGTTCGGCGTGGCTTTGCCGTTGTTGAGGGGATCGGCAGCGTCGGTCGGGAAAACGGCATTGAAATTCGTCGTCAGCGGATCGGATACCGCCGCCAGACGGGCACCATATTGCAGCGCCTTTACAGTCTGGTTCCACTGCGACATGGCATAGCCGAACTCGATGAAGGTGGCGAATACCAGCAAGACGATCGGAAAGGTCAGCAATGCTTCCACAAGGCTGACACCGCTGCTATCATGCCAGAATGCCTTGATTCTCCTGGAGGTCACCATCCGATGTATCTCTCTTCATGGGAGGAATTGATCGTGATGGCATCAATCCCGAGAAAGCCGAACACCGGCGAGCTCTTATAGAGATGAGCAGTGGAAAGGGTGATGTTCCCGTCCGCGTCGGGTGCCGTGATGGTGATGTCGGAAGGGTCCTTCCAGTCGGGGACACGGGGTTCCGCGTCTGCCGCGGGTGTCTGCGTTCCGTAAAAAGCAATCGTTTTCGCAGTCACCTGATTACATGTCGGCACATAGGTTCCCGACGGCGGTCGGCATCGCGAAAGGTAACGCCCCGCATCGCGCAAGCCTGCGTCGATCTGCATGCGCTGCCAGAAGATGCTGCCAAACTCCAGTATCCCCGCGGCAAAGAGCGTCACAAAGGGGATCGCGAGCAACGCCTCGGCAAGCACTGCGCCCTCCTCCCGCCGCCAGAAGCCGAGGCAAAGCCGATGCAGGATAAAATTGCGGAGCGCCATCATCTGACCAGCTCCGATTCTTCCCGCAGGAATTCGTCCAGCGTACCGCGACCACCCTTGCCGGAAATGTCGATCATCTCCAGGGAAAGGTATCGTTCGCCGGAATCCTTTATTGCCGGCTTGGTCAGGAACATGCGCGCAAAGGCGACGGCGCGCGTGGCCTTGTGACCGTTGAGATGGCCGACCGAGGCCTCATAGCCACAATTGACAATGGCAGAGAAGATCTCGCGGCGATCACCATATTCGGCCGCCGTATAGTTCGAAAGGTCCGGGCCGGTATAGCACTGGCCGCCCGTTGCCGGTGTTCCGGTCTCACCATTCGCCGAGGCATGGTTGATGAGAGCGGCATTTGCAAGCTCGTAGCGATAGACGTCGTAAGCGGAGGGTTGGGCTGGTGTTCCAGTCGCCTGAGGGGGATAACTGGAGTAGTTGCCGAGGACCGTGCTCACCGAGGGCGCGGCCGTGCCCTGCGCGACATTCCAATAGGTCGTGTAATTCCAATTGTTGCCGCTGCTGATCTTGCCGCCGGCAAGCGAAGTCATGCCCGCTCCGTAGCCGAGCGGCAAAGCCTTGGTCGCATCGCCGACAACGGCTCCGACCATGACTGGATCATAGGTATCGCAGCCCTTCTTGCCCTTGCCGCTGATTGATTGCGCGGAGCGCACGTTCTGGGCAGGTCGGTAACGATAATCTCCGTTCGCCTTGTTGAATGATGAGGAGTAAAAGCCGAAGCGCGTATTCACCCCGTCCTCGACGGGCCCCGCCTTCGCGCCGGTCTCCGTATCGAGGTTGTCCTGTGTGTAGCAGGTGCCGGGATTGCCGGTGGCAAGAGCCTCCGCCAGCACGGACGCACCATTGCCCAAGGGGGTCCGCAGGAAGCCGAAATTGCCGGGACCGGGATTGGATGCCGCGGTGCTGTGAAGCTCGATCTGTCGTCCGTAGAGATTGCCGGCCGCAAAGTTGGTGTGCAGGGCCGTAGCTGCAGTTTCGCTGGCACTTTCGCTCGTGTTCCCCACCGGCTCGAACGGATTGCAGATAAAGATCGGCGTCACGTCGCAGGCGCTGGCGTGGTATACCGCCACGGCGTCGGCGGCGATGTTGATCGTGTCGCGGGTGAAGCCGACCGGGATCGGAAAGATCGTCTGCATCGCCTGCGGCTTGGCGATGACCCAGGCATAGGACGCTTCGCTGGCCACGGTCGTTTCCATCGAAGACGGAATAGGGGTATCGTCGTTGGCCGGGATGCTCTTCAGAAAAAGCACGGTGACCGTGCTCCCGGCATCATTGCCGGCGTCATAGGTCACGCTGATATGCGAGCCCAGCGACATGCCGGTTCCGCCGCCGGAAAAAGCCGCGCTATTGGCGATTTTCTCGATCGCCGTCTGCGCCCTCGTAATGGCATCATCGCGGCCATCGAGTTCGCGGGCCCCGGCCAGCGCCATCGCATCGACCGCGTTCTGGAGATCGGTATGCAGATTGCTGCTGCGGCCGACATCGATGATTAGCAGCGAAAAGCCGAGAAGCATTGGCATGGCGATGAGCGTCAAGGCGATGACATAGCCGCGATGATCGTTCCAGAACCGTCTGACAACCCTGCTGAGCATTGGCGTCCCCCCATCACGGCGCTATCGCCGTGATGACCCCGTTTCGTGCATTTTCCCCTTCGGCGCACTGCCGCCGTTCATGCCTTTCGCCAGCTACTGGCTGGCGGTCGCCCCGTTGGAGGCTCCATTGGCCCCCATGGCCGGCGACGGCTGAACAACGCCTAACCCGCCGTTCTGATATTGAGTGACCACCCTGCGGATCACCTTGCCGTCGCTTGCGATTTGAGTTCGCTGGGCTTCCGGCGGGAACGGGTCCTGAATATGGATGGCCTTGTTTGCTTCTACGGCGTTCCCGACCCCGAAGGTGATCGAGTCGCGGTGGTTCATGTAGTCGGCGCAGCCGGGAGCGACGCCGGCGGCTGCAAGGACGAGAAGGACGCGTTTAGCGTTTTGTAGCAACGGCTTGGACTCCCTGGTTCAGGTCGAGACGATGACCGTAAGGCCCGGTCACACCTACGCCATTGCGAAAGCGTCGGAGCATGTCCTTGTCGACTTCCAGGACACCGAGAGCGAAGAGCTCGACGTCGTTGGACGAACGCGTCTGGTCGAGCGGACTGTAGAGGTCCTCGCCCGGGCGGGCCGGTCGCACGATGTGTGGCGTGACGACGATGACGAGGTCGGATTCCTTCTTCTGGAAACTCGTCGAACGGAACAGTGCGCCGAGGACTGGTATCTGCCCGAGTCCCGGCAATTGCTGGATGTCTCTGGCATTGATCGACTGCAGCAGGCCCGCCAAGGCAAAGCTCTGGCCGTCGCGAAGCGCGACCGTGGTGCTGGCCGCGCGCGAAATGAATCCCGGATTGCCATTGACGTTGATCGAGGGATCAATCTCGGAAACCTCAGGCTCGATCTCCAGATTGATGAGGCCATCATCAAGAACCACTGGCTTGAAGGTCAGCCGCACACCGAAGGGGCGATAATCCGTCTCGGTGGCCACAGTCGTGCCGTTGTTCGTCGTCTTCAGGATCGGCACTTCACCGCCGGCATGGAAGCTGGCGGTCGAGCCGCTCATGGCGATGAGGTTCGGCTGAGCCAGGCGGCGCACCAATCCCTTCTGCTCGAGGGCGTTGATCACAACGTCGATGTGGCCGCCCGAAATTTCCAGCACCTTGGCGATCAACTGGCCGAAGGGCAGCGCCCCCGTTGCCGCACCCTTGGGGTCAAGGAGGGTACGGGCCAGATTGCCGTTATCATCCACGGCGATCCCCTGGCTGGTCGTGGCCTTGCCGATGCGGTTGTTGCTGCCCTGCCCGGACCAACCGATCCCGAGGTCACGACCCGTCTGGCGCGAGGCTTCGATGACACGGACCTCCAGCATCACCTGCTGGCTGTCACTGACGCGCAATTGGTTCAGCACCGGTTGGTCGGAATAGGACTGGGCGATTTCCATCACCCGCTGCAGTTCGATGCCGTCGCGGACGAAGCCCGTCAGGCGAATGCGATCGTTGGAGTTGATGACCCTGACCCGAGCCGAGGGCGCGGCAGAGCGAATGGCGGAGGCGACTTCGCTGAAATCGCTGGCAACGCGGATGTCGATGACACCGAGAAGCGACTTGTCGTCGCCATAGACCGAGATATTGGTGGCGCCGGTCTTTTTGCCGCGGATGAACAGCGACTTGTCTGAAAGCGGCACCACGTCGATCATATCGGCGCTGCCGATGACGAGATCGCCGAAGGGTTGGCCGGTGTTGAGCGTCAGTGTCTCGTTCGGAGGCAACGTCACATGCTGGACTGATTCGCCTAAGGTGACGGACTTTTCCTGTGCGTTGGCGCAGCCGGCAAAGCCAGGCCCTAAACACACACAGGCCGAAAACACTGCTGCTAGTGCCGCAAGGCCTTTTGTCCTCGCGATTCTTCTCTTGCCGTTCGCCATGCCTGCTTTAGCCCCCTCATTCGGCTCGCCGCACCTGCGGCATTCCGCATAAACATCACTGGACCAGGCCGACTCGGTGCTCCTCGCGCTTCGTCGTGTTCCAGACTCCCACTGTCACCCACTTCGGCTCAACCGGCAACACCGGCTCAACCTTTTGTTCCACAATCTGCACTTGTTTTGGAGGTTCTGGCAACTGCTTTTCCAAATCCTTGCCCAGTTCTGTTGCCATTGGCCCGCCGCCGAGGTCGGCGACGGTGATCGGCCGGGTCTGCTCGACAGAGGAAGAGGCAACATTGCGAAGCGCCAGCGAGAGCGTGCCGATACTGGAGCCAAGGGTAAGGCGCTGCGCCTCATCGGTCGTGACCTCAAAGGTCACGGTCTTGACGACGGATGGCTCGTCCTTGCGTTCGTCTGCCGTCTGGTCCACCGCAAGCACCTTGACGCCTTGCAGCAGCACGTCGACGAAGGTCTGATCGTTGCCGGCCGGTCCGCGCACGACTCGCGTCAGAAGCACATCGACGCGATCGGAAGGCCTGACGAAGCCGGCGACGCCGAGCACGTCGTTGACGCGGATGGAGACCGCCTTCATGCCCTGGTCGAGCGCCGCCGACAGCGTGGCGCGTTCGCCGGTACCAGTGATTTTCGAGGATAGCACCGGCTCGCCAGGGTCGATCGCCGCCATGGCATAGCGCGGCTGGGCATCGTTGCCGACAACCAATTCGATGCTGACGAATGAGCCTGCGGGTGTTTCATTGGAGGGCCACGGAATGGCCCTGAGGTTTTCGGATCGGATCCGGTCGCCGAAGCGCATCGGCGTGGCGGCGACAACAAGTGTCCTTTCTTCGGCCTTCATGCCGTTCATCGCCAGCAGGCGGGCCTTCTGATCGGACAGATACTCGCGCATCCCGAAAACTGCGGCGGCGGCGAGTACAAATGCAATAACGAGGCTTAAAATCGTTGAAGAACGCATCGCGGTTACTCGCTACACTGGACGGAGTGCATCCATTCATTGTTTCTAATTTAGAAGAGAGGGGTTAACAAAAACCCCTCTCTTCTTCGAACGCCAATATCAGGCCGGGACAGCCAGCTCGGCCGTGAACCACCCTGCCCATGCCGTCCAAACGGCAGCCAGATTGGTGCCGGCCAATGTCACCGCCGTGATCACGCCGCCAACCAGCAAGGCAAGCAGAATAAGGTATTCTGTCAGTGCGACGCCATCTTCTTCCCGCGCGAAAGCGCGTACGCTATTTACAAATGCTTTCATCGAGAATTACCTCCCAGGTAAGTTGTGCGCCGAAATTACCCCCGGCTGCCGTGTCGTCGAGACCGCCCCTTCGACTGGGAATATTAATAATCTGTTAAGTCTAATTTAGTCAAATGTTTTATACGAGAACATTCGACATCTATACTTTATGGTTAAGACGAAAAATCGCGTGACTGGTCGTAAAACCCTGGCAAAGTCCCCGATATAGAGTGAAACTGAGCATACAGAGTAGATTATGATAGCCCTAAAAGGTTGAAGCCCATGCTGGAACTGGTCGTTGTTATTAATTCTCTTTCAGTATTACTTTTTCTCTGCGCCGCTTGGACAGATTTCCGCACATGGAAGATTCCCAACACGCTCGTGCTTGCGCTCGTGACACTTTATGCGCTGCGCGCGGTGGCCGTGATGCTTGGCTCCGAGGACGTCGGCGCTGCATTATTTGCTTCGAGCGGAATTGGTGGCGACCTTGGGGCCGGTCTGCTGATGTTCATGCTTGGGGTGGCGCTCTGGGCGTTCCGGCTGTTTGGCGCAGGAGACGCCAAGCTTTTCCTGCCGATCGGCCTTTTTATCGGCTGGCACGGAATGATGTCGTTTGCGGTGCTGCTGCTGGTCCTCGGCATCGTGACGCTTCTGGTCCTGCGGCTGCCGGTGCCGCTGCCCGTCGCGCATCTCGCCTTTTTCATGCGTATCGAGGAAATTCGGGCGAGCCGGAAGATACCTTATGGCGTCATCATGGTTTTCGCCACGCTCCTGACTCTGGCTTTGCCCACGATCCGGCAGCACCTGTAGCGACGGTGACCTACCCCGAAAAGGCTCTGGCCGACCTGTTCTCCAGCGCGGAGATCTCCTCGGAGACCTCACTCAATCGCTGACGCAGGTCGCTGTCGGTGCCGTCATCGACCTCTTCCTCGCCAAAACAATAGCGGGCCTCGTGAAGCTCGAGCTTGGCTTCGAGTTCGGCGCGTCTGGCATATAGCCGCTTAAGATAGGCGTGATTCATCTCCCGGTCTCCACATCGTCCGGTGATGGAAAAACGATGTGGAGGCGGTAAGGTTCCGGCCTATTACGTGAAGGAAGCGATCGCTGCTCTGCAGGCCTTGGCGAAATGGCCGCAACAGCCGGCGGCGCCCATCGCCTGGCGACTGACGCGCGCGCCTTCGAGCAGCAGCGTCAGCGTATCGGCAAGAAGTTGAGGTTCGTGCGCACCGGCTGCCGAACAGAGCGCGGCCAGGCGATCGCGCTGTTCGGCCTTGTGCCGTTCGATCATTTCGTGGGCGGGATGGCCCTCCCCCTTGAGCTCGATGGCGGCGTTGGCGAGATCGCAGCCGGCCGGCTCGCCGTTCAGACACTGCGCCCGCATCTCCACCCAGGCGTCGAGCTGGGCGCGGGGATCGCCGGGATGAGCGGCCTCCAGATCGCGCCAGATGGCATCGGCCTTTTCGGAAGCGCGCCGCAGCGTCTCGCAGACGAGTTCGTCCTTCGAGCCGAAATGGCGGTAGAGCGTCATCTTGTTGGTCAGGGCGGCGTCGGCGATGGCATCGACCCCGATGCCGCGGATGCCGCGCTCACGGAAAAGCTCCACCGCCGTCGAGACGATGCGCTCCCGCGGCGGGATGCGATCTTCTGAAACGGTTGCGGAGATTTCATTCGAAGTTTCTGATTTTTTTGCGGACGAAGTCCTTGACATCAATGTGACCGATCGGTAACAACAGCATTGTTACTTACCGGTAACACCACAGACCGCGAAAGTCAACGCAGAGGGTTGGCGGCGGATGTGGAACACGGGCGACCGCCCACGAAAGGAGGACAAGCCATGAGAAAGACCAGAGACGACCTGACGATATCCGAAGCCCTTCGCGACCCCCTGATCGCCATGGTATTGCGCGCCGACGGCGTGAAGCTTGAAGACTTCAAGCAACTCCTGGAGACGGCCGCCGACAAACGTCAACCGCGCCTGACGCCGGTGGGCAAGATGATCGGAGCGCTTGCGAGCCGCGCCAATCTGCCGGCCATGCCCTGCTTCGGCTGAAAAAAGCCGCCTGAACACCGGGGGATCTCTCCCTGCCCCCGACAAGGGCTGTCGTCACAAAGAGGCGGCGGCCCTTGCTGCTTGATCATAATGCCCCGAAAGCGCCCTCAGCGTTGCTGCCACCGCCGATGTCGCGCCAGCGTCGAGCCCGAGCCCCTTCATCGATTCCACCAGCAGCGCCTCCCGCACCGCCCGGTATTTCAGGCAGGTTTCAAAACCCTTGTCGGTGGCGGTGATCAATTTTTCCTTGCCCGCCCGCGCGCTTTTCACGAGGCCGCGCTTTTCGAGCTTCTTGAGCGCATAAATCACCAGATGCGTGTCTTCAACGCCGAGTACGCTGCAGAGATCGCCGAGCCGCTTCGGCCGCTGCCGGTGCGCCACCGAATGCAGCACCAGCACGTCGATCGCCGCGCAACCGGGCTCGCCCGCAGCCGTCATGCAGCGCACCATCCAGCGGTCGAAGGCATTGCCGGCGAGGATGAGCCCAAATTCCAGTTCCGAAAGAACAGGAAGCGCGCCATCGGCGAGATGCGCCGAGGAGACGATCGGCCCGATTTCCGGCTGCCCGCGCTCATCTGCCATTCCATCCCTCCACGATTAACAGCTCAACGTTGACATTTTATCGATAAATCGTCAATAAATTTTCAGTTCAACAGGAGGTCGGATGATGAGCGGACAGTGGGATTTTTGGATCGATCGCGGCGGCACTTTCACCGATATCGTCGCCCGCCGACCCGACGGTTCGCTCGTCGCCCACAAGCTGCTTTCGGAAAATCCGGAAGCCTATCGCGACCCTGCGGTGCACGGCGTCCGCGAGTTGCTCGGCCGCAAGCCCGGCCAGACGATCCCCTCCGAGCTCATCGGCGCCGTAAAGATGGGAACGACGGTCGCCACCAACGCGCTTCTGGAACGCAAAGGCGACCCGACCCTGCTGGTGACGACAAAGGGCTTCCGCGATGCACTGGAGATCGGCTACCAGGCGCGCGCCGATATCTTCGCCAAGAAAATCATCAAACCGGAACTGCTTTACGCCGATGTGATCGAGGCCGACGAGCGCGTACTGGCGGACGGCACGGTGGAACGCCCCCTCTCAGAAAATGATCTGCGGCACGCGCTGGAAGCTGCCTATGCCCGCGGACTGCGCGCCGTCGCCATCGTTTTCATGCATGCCTACCGCTATCCCGAGCACGAACAGCAGGCCGCCGCCATCGCCCGCGCCATCGGCTTCACGCAGATATCGCCGTCGCATGTCGTCTCGCCGCTGATCAAGCTCGTCGGCCGCGGTGACACCGCCGTCGTCGATGCCTATCTGTCCCCGGTTCTCCGGCGCTATGTCGATCAGGTCGCCGTCGAGCTCGGCGCCGTCGAAGGAAAGGGGCCGAAGCTGATGTTCATGCAGTCCTCGGGCGGGCTGACCGACGCGCATCTCTTCCAGGGAAAGGATGCGATCCTCTCCGGCCCCGCGGGCGGGGTGGTCGGCGCGGTCGAGGTCTCGCGCATCGCCGGTTTCCACAGGATGATCGGCTTCGACATGGGCGGCACCTCGACGGATGTTTCGCATTATGACGGGGAACTGGAACGCGCTTTCGAGACCGAGGTCGCCGGTGTGCGCATGCGCGCGCCGATGATGAAGATCCACACCGTCGCAGCCGGCGGCGGCTCGATCCTGAGCTATGACGGTTCACGCTTCCGCGTCGGCCCGGAATCGGCGGGTGCCACGCCCGGCCCGAAATCCTATCGCCGCGGCGGGCCGCTTGCTGTCACCGACGCCAACATCATGACCGGCAAACTGCTGCCGGAATTCTTCCCCACAATCTTCGGGCCGGAGCAGGACCAACCGCTCGATGCCGAGGCGGTGCGCGCCGCCTTTGCCGAGATGGCGCAGGATATCGGCGGCGGGCGGACGGCGGAAGAGGTCGCCGATGGCTTCCTCGCCATCGCCGTCGAGAACATGGCCAACGCCATCAAGAAGATCTCCGTCCAGCGCGGCTATGACGTTTCGAGCTACGCGCTCACCTGCTTCGGCGGCGCCGGCGGCCAGCATGCCTGTCTGGTCGCCGACAGCCTCGGCATGAAAACGGTGCTGATCCACCCCTTCTCCGGCATTCTTTCGGCCTATGGCATGGGGCTCGCCGATATCCGCGCCACACGCCAGCGCGCGGTGCTGACGGAACTCGGAGCCGCCCTGCCGACGATCGGGAGCATCCGGGCCGAACTGGAGAAAGAGGTGTGCGGGGAACTGATGCTGCAGGGCGTCGAAGCCGGCGACATGGAAGTCATTACCCGGCTCCACCTGCAATATAAGGGCACCGACACCGCCCTGCCCGTCGCCTTCGGGCCACAGGAGGAGATGACACAAGCCTTTGCCGCCGCCCACAAGAAGCAGTTCGGTTTCATCTTCGAAGACCGGCCTGTCGTCGTCGACTCCATCGAAGTCGAGGGCATCGGCGGTGGCGCCGATATCGAGGAGATCGACGGACAGGCGGCGACCTTCACGCCGCAAGCGCTGCGCACGACCCGCTTCTATTCCGGCGGAACCTGGCACGAGGCCGGTATTTTCAGACGTGATGCGCTGAAGCCGGGTGCGGTCGTCAAGGGGCCTGCCCTCATCATCGAAGCGCATCAGACGATCGTCGTCGAGGCCGGCTGGCAGGCACGCCTTACCGGCCACGACCACATCGTTCTCACCCGCGAGGTCGCGCTTTCCCGCAATGCCGCCATCGGCACCAGCGCCGACCCCGTCATGCTCGAAGTCTTCAACAATCTGTTCATGGCGATCGCCGAGCAGATGGGCGTGACGCTGCAGAACACCGCCCATTCGGTTAATATCAAGGAGCGGCTCGATTTCTCCTGCGCCGTCTTCGACCGCACCGGCGCCCTCGTCGCCAATGCGCCGCACATGCCGGTGCATCTGGGATCGATGGATCGCTCGGTCGAAACCATCATCCGCCTCAACGAAGGCCGCATTCGACCGGGCGATGTCTTCGCGCTCAATGCACCTTACAACGGCGGCACGCATCTGCCCGACATCACCGTCGTCACGCCGGTGTTCGACGACGCCGGCGTGACCATCCTGTTTTACGTCGCCTCACGCGGCCATCATGCCGATATCGGCGGCAAGGCACCCGGTTCGATGACGCCACGGGCGACCAAGGTCGATGAAGAAGGCGTGCTGATCGACAATTTCCTGCTGGTCGACAAAGGCCGTTTCCGTGAGAGCGAATTTGCCGCAATGCTGCGGGACCATCCCTATCCCGCCCGCAACCCGGCCCAGAACCTCGCCGACGTGAAGGCGCAGATCGCCGCCAACGAAAAGGGCGTTCAGGAATTGCGCAAGATGGTCTCTCACTTTGGGCTCGACGTCGTCGAAGCTTATATGGGCCACGTCCAGGACAATGCCGAGGAGAGCGTTCGCCGGGTGATCGCCCGCTTGAGCGACAGCGAATTCACCTACCCCACCGATCAGGGCGCCGTCATCAAGGTGAAGATCACCGTCGACAGGAAGGCGCGCGAGGCGACTGTCGATTTCACCGGCACGAGTGCGCAGCAACCGACCAATTTCAATGCGCCGGAACCGGTGACGCGCGCCGCCGTGCTCTATGTCTTCCGCGTCATGGTCGAGCAGCCGATTCCAATGAATGCAGGCTGCCTGCGGCCGATCCGGATCATCGTGCCCGATGGTTCGATGCTGCGTCCGGCCTATCCGGCCGCCGTCGTCGCCGGCAATGTCGAGACCAGCCAGCATGTGACGAATGCGTTGTTCGGGGCGCTGGGGACGCTCGCGGCCGCCCAGGGCTCGATGAACAACCTGACCTTCGGCAACGCCACCTACCAATATTACGAGACGATCTGCTCCGGCGGCCCCGCCGGCCTGCTCAACGACGGCACCGGCTTCAGCGGCGCCGACGGCGTGCACACCCATATGACCAATTCGCGGCTGACCGATCCCGAGGTGCTGGAATTCCGCTTCCCCGTCGTGCTGGAGGATTTCCACATCCGCCGCGGCTCCGGCGGCAAGGGACAATACAGTTCCGGCGGCGGCACCGAGCGCACCATCCGCTTTCTGGAAACGATGGATTGCAGCATTCTCTCCTCGCACCGAACGATCCGGCCTTTCGGCCTGTTCAGCGGGGAAGACGGGCAATTGGGGAAAACCGAGATCCGTCGCGCAGACGGCAAGATCGAAAGGCTGGAAGGCTGCGACCAGGCAATGCTCGCCGCCGGCGAGGCCGTGATCGTCACGACGCCGACCGGCGGCGGCTACGGCAAGCCGTGACTGAAGCGCGCATCCTACCAGATCGTGATTACGCGCTTCAGCTCCTTGTTTTCATGCATGCCTCTCGGAACCGCCAATTCCGGGCAACATGCATTAAAGGATCGGTTTGCCGCCTGTAACCGCGATTGTCGTGCCGGAGACATAGCTCGACAGGGGATCGGCCAGCATGACATAGGCGGTGGCCAGTTCGGCCGGCTGGCCCGGCCGTTTCATCGGCACCTGCTTGCCGAAATTGCTGACGCTGTCTTCGGGCAGCGTCGAGGGAATGAGCGGCGTCCAGATCGGCCCCGGCGCCACGGCATTGGCGCGAATGCCCTTCTCAGCCAGAAGCTGGGCCAGGCCGGCGGTGAAATTCTGGATTGCGCCCTTGGTCGTGGCATAAGCCAGCAGCGTCGGGTTCGGATTGTCCGAATTGATCGAAGCCGTATTGATGATGGCGCTGCCGGGCTTCATGTGGGCGACGGCCGCCTTGGTCAGATAGAACATCGCATGAATATTGACCTTGAAGGTCAGCTCCCACTCCTCATCGCTGATCTCGTCGATGCTTTTGAAGCTTGCCTGATGCGCGGCGTTATTGACGAGAATGTCGATGCCGCCGAGCTCCTTGACCGCCGTCTCGACGATCTGCCGGCAATGGGCGGGATCCTGAATATCGCCGCTGACGAGCACGGCCCTGCGCCCGGCCTGCTCGACGAGCCGCTTCGTCTCGTCGGCATCCTCATCCTCGTCGAGGTAGGAGATCAACAGATCGGCGCCTTCGCGGGCATAGGCGATTGCCACTGCCCGGCCGATGCCGCTATCGCCGCCGGTTATGATCGCCCGCTTGCCCTTCAGCCGTTCGGATCCGCGATAGGTTTTTTCGCCATGATCGGGAACCGGGTCCATCTGGGCCGTGAAACCCGGCATCGGCTGTTTCTGGGATGGGAAAGGGGGTGTTGGATAATGCGTCATTATAGCCTCCTGAGTTGAGGGACAAACTCAGGCTGCGGCCGGTTGTTCCAACAGCGTTGCGGCCAGATCGCTTTCCGAATAAAATGACTAGAAAATAGGTCACGAGGACAATGTGATGGCACGCGTCAACCTGGCAGAAGCGAAAGCCCACCTGAGCGAGTTGCTCAATAGGGTGGCGGCCGGCGAAACCGTCGAGATATTGCGGCATGGCAAGCCGGTGGCGCAGCTCGTGCCGGTGAAGACGCCGAAACAACCGATCGATGTCGAACGGCTGAAAGCGTTGACGGCCTCGATGAAGCCACCGGCCGAGCCGGTCGATTCCGCGACCTTCATTCGCGATCTGCGCGATACCGATCGTTATTGATGCTTTACATCGACACATCAGCCCTCGTCGCCGCCTGGACGGTCGAAACCCGCACGGACGACGTGCAGCAATGGCTGGCGGAACTTCGATCCGAGGAGATCGCCGTCAGCAGCTGGACGATAACCGAATTTTCGAGCGCCATCGCGCTCAAGGCGAGAAACGGACAGATCGATCCGGCCGATCGCAGCAAAGCTTTGGCCCTGTTCAAGGAACTATGTTCGACGACCTTCGAGTGCCTGCCGATATCGCGGGCGCACTTCATCGAAGCGGCGCGAATGATCGAACAGTTCAATATCGGTCTTCGTGCCGGTGATGCACTGCATCTCGCCGTCGCAATCGATAGCGACGCCACGCTCGTCACGCTGGACAAGGGGCTGGCAAAAGCCTGCAGCCTCATCGGAGCGCGTCACCGCTTGTTATGAGGTCGGCGGTATCGGCGGATGCGGAAATCACGCAGTCTCCTGGTTCCACCGCCGCCACAACCGCACCGACGATCAACCTACAAAATGTTGCGATTTGCCACGGCGACCGCTGTGCCATAGTAATGTAATATGGTTGCAGTGTTCATGAGGTGCATGAAATTGGACGGAAAGACATCGCCCGCAGTTTACTCCGAAGATGAGAGCCTTGCCGGCGAAGCCGGCGGCAAGAGCGCGCGCCGCGCCCGCGTCAGCGGCATCGACCGCGCTCTTCAGGTGATCGATCATCTCTATGAGACAGGATCGCCGGCCGGCGTCTATGCCATCGCCAAGGCGGTGAAGGCGCCGTTATCGACGGTCTACGTCATCGTCGACGACCTCGTCGAAAAGAATATGCTGACGCGCCAAGCGGATGGCTCAATCTGGCTCGGCGCCCGGCTTTATCATTACGGCCTTGCCTATGCCCGGTCGCTGGATTTCATGAGCATCGCCACCCACGAAATGCACGATCTCTGTCGCCAGGCCGGCGAAACCGTGCAGGTCTGCGGCCGTGACGGCGATTACATGCTGGTGCTTGCCATGGCCGACGGTCCGAGCCACTTCCAGGTGGCGTCGCGCGTCGGCACCCGGGTGCCGCTTAACTGGACGGCATCGGGCCGGCTGCTCGTCGGCCAGCTGCCCGAAGAGGAACGCATCGAGCTTTTCAAACGCTGCGCCCGCTCGTCACCGACCGGCCGCGCCGAGATCGATCCGCGCACCCTGTCGGAAGCGGCCGGCAAGGCCTTCGAGGCGCGCCTGTCGATCCAGGCCGGAGAATCCGACTATGCGGTCGCCTGCATCGCCTCGCCGATCTGCGATCGCGACGGCCAGTGCGTCGCCACCATTTCGATCGTGCTGCCGGAGCAGAAGGCCTTTTCCGATGAGAACCATTATACGGCGCATGTGCGCAGTGCGGCGGAGCGGATCGAAAAACTGATGGGTTGGCGCAACCGCTGACACCTGTCGGATCGGCGGATCCTACCTGTAGGAATAACCGTGGCTGTGGCGCACGAGCTTACGCGCCCGCGGCACGTATCGGCTCGCAGCGAAGGCATCGACGCCCATCACCGCATAGCGCGGCTCGAACAGCTTATTGAGGATGGAGACATCGCCATTTGAATCCGTCCCTTCGAGCTCGGAGTCGACGAGGTCGAAAATGGTAAACTCGGCTTGCGCGCCGACCACAAGCCGGTCTTTCATCGGCAGTTTTATGACCGAGGCCGGCGCATGAGTGACGGCTTCGACCACCTTGTCGAAGGGCATGCCGACACTCAGCAGCTTCGACATCGTCGTCGCCAGGTCCCAGACCGGAAAGTTCATCGAATGGCCGTGCAGGTCGGTCGAGATCGAGAACGGCAGAAGCCCGCGCGCGATCGCCGCTTCGGCGACCTTGAAGGAGAAGGAGGCGCCGCCATGGCCGATGTCCAGGCGAATGCCTTCGGAGGCGCAGCGCTCGGCGAGATCGAAGAGATCCTCGTCCTCCATGATGCTCGAACCGGCCTTGCCGTTGAAGCAGTGGGTGACGACGTCACCCGGGCCGAGGATTTCGAGCACTTCGTCATAAAGCGCCGGCGGTTCGCCGACATGCACCATCATCGGCACTTTCAGGATCTTGGCGATCTTCTTGCCGAGCTTGACGGGAGTGACACCCCAGGAGCCGGTGATGACATGGCTGGCGCGCACCTTGATGCCGACAATGTGCTCGCTGTTTTCAGCAAAGACTTCGAGGATCCGGTCGAGATCGATATCCCTGATATCCCTGAGTTCGGCCACACGGTTGCAGGCGACGAGGCCGATCGAGCCCAGATTCAGGAAGGCCTTGATGCGCTCGCGTGAGGGCTCGATGATATACTCGCGGAAGCCATGGAAATTCGCCTCGCCGGCCGAACCGGCGTCGACCAGGGTGGTGACGCCGCGCTCGACACCGCATTCGGAGGGGCGGATGGAGATATCGGTGCCGCCATGCCAGATGTGGACGTGTAGATCGATCCAGCCCGGCGAAATGAAGGCACCCTTGCCGTCGATGCGTGTCACATCCTCAGAGGCCGGAAGCGACGGACCAATCCCGGCGATGCGGCCGTCGGCATTGATGAGAATGTCGATCACCCCCTCGGATGCGCCCGCACCGAAAGCCATCGGCCTGACATTGGTGAGGAGAAGCGGCTTCTTCGCCTGGTCGCCCGACATGATCATATTTCCAAATTCCATAGTTATGCTATATAAATCCTTATAATAGAATAAAGCCGAAGGGACTCCTGTCAAGAGAAATGAGCGCAGCTAGCCGCACGGCAACGGCGGCAGCGCGCTCGTTCTCAACCGCGCTCGCCGTCAAGGGGCGGCAAATTTTTCCAGCGATTTCAATCCCGCACGATTGAGTAGTCAAGCCGTTCGAGGTGGTCTGGATCGGCGATGGCTTCGATTGCCGCAATCTTGTCGTCGGCGATAGTGAACGCCACCACGACGCGGATCTGACCGGCGATGCGCACGACGAAGCCAAGCTCGCCCTCGACGATGGCGATCTCTGCCGCCTGCGCCCGGCCCTTGAACAACTCTGCCACTTCGGATGCGCCGCGTCTTTCGCCGAAGGCGCCGAAACGCGCCGCCGTCGCATCCAGCCGAAACACCACGTCGGGGGCGAGCACGGCAATCAGCGCCTGCAAATCGCCGTTGCGCGAAGCGGTCAGAAAGGCCTCCGCAATCGTTCACTTGCCACCGAGATCGACATCCGGCGTCTCGTCCACGCCCTGCACCCGGCGGCGGGCACGGCTCGCGAGCTGACGGGCGGCGGCGGATGACCGGCCGATAATCGGCGCAATTTCGTCGAAGGGCAGATCGAACATGTCGTGCAGCACGAAGGCAACCCGTTCGGCAGGCGCCAGCGTCTGCAACACGACGAGCAGCGCCACGCCCACCGAATCGGCGAAGGCGGCGTCGCGTTCCGGATCCTTGGCCGGATCGGCGATCGCTGCATGAACTGATGTCTCCAGCGGCTCCTCGCGCCGGGTCTTGCGGGCACGCAGCATATCGAGGCAGATGCGCGCCACCACCGTCGTCAGCCACCCGCCGAGATTGCCGACGTCGGTCCTATCCGCGCGGGTGAGCCGCAGCCAGGCCTCCTGAACCGCGTCTTCGGCCTCGCTGCGCGAGCCGAGCATGCGATAGGCCGCCGCCTTCAGATGCGTCCGGTTCGCCTCGAATTGATCGGCCAGCCAATTATTCTCGTTCATCCGTCACATTCCTTCGCTGCGTTCCGTCAAATCAATGACGAATGAAACCGGGCCGGTGTGACAGCGCCGGCGGATCGTCGCACCCTAAACGCATCAAGGAGACATATCATGCAGGAGAGAATGGGAAATCCCGCCCTTGTGCTTCCAGAAGCCATGCAGGCGCTCAATGCACTCAGCAAGGTGCCGACCGAAACAGGCCTTTCGCCAAAGCTGCTCGAACTCGTCAATCTGCGCGCCAGCCAGATCAACGGCTGCAGCGTCTGCATCGATGGTCATTGGCGCATTGCCCGCAAACACGGCGAAACGGATGAGCGGCTCTTTGCCGTCGCCGGCTGGCGCGACGCCCCCTATTATAGCGAGGCTGAACGCGCCGCCCTCGCCTTGACCGAGGCGGTGACCCGCACCAGCGACCGCGCCGACCCGGTGCCTGACGAGATCTGGGACGAGGCGACCCGGCATTATGACGGCCGCAGCCTTGCGGCTCTCGTCATCGCCATCGCCAATATCAATGTCTGGAACCGGTTGAACATCGCAACCCGTCAGATCGCCGGCGCCTGGAAACCGTGAGCGGCGGTGCCGGCAGCGTTTCACCCCACGTTGCCGGCGACCACACTTTTATTCAGCCCGGCAGCTCAGATGATGCCGCCGCCGCCGGCAACGGAAGCCGGACGCTCGGCCGCCACCTTTTTGCGGTAGCCGCTGGCGCGGTAGGCGGCAATCGGGTCGATCGCGCCGCCGGCCCGGCGACGGGCCTCGGCAAGGATCGGCTCGACATCGGCGCGATAGGCGCGCTTCAGGGTTTCCGACGCCATCAGCGCGTCATTGTCCTGCTGATAGCCCTCGAGCGCCTTGCGGTCGACGAGGAGCGCCTGCGCATAGGCGCGGCGGATTTCGTTGGCGCTGTTGATCAGGCTTTCGATCGGATCGGTGACATTGTGCGACTGGTCGATCATATGGGCCGGATTGAAGTCGTTGACGCCGCGCTGCTCGGCATCCACCAGCTCGTTGAAAACCAGGAACAGCCGGTAGGGATCGATGACGCCAGCATCGAGATCGTCGTCACCATATTTCGAATCGTTGAAGTGGAAGCCGCCGAGCTTGCCGAACTGGATCAGGCGGGCGACGATCATCTCGATATTGGTGTTCGGCGCATGATGGCCGAGGTCGACGAGGCATTGGGCCTTGGGGCCGAGCGTCTGGGCGATCAGGTAATTGGTGCCCCAATCCTGAACGATCGTCGAATAGAAGGCCGGCTCGTACATCTTGTGCTCGGAGAACAGCTTCCAATCGTCGGGCACCGCTTTGTAAATCTCAGCCATCGAGGCGAGGTAACGCTCGAATGCCCTCGTGAAATTGCTCTGGCCGGGGAAGTTCGAGCCGTCGCCGATCCAGACCGTCAGCGCCTTGGAGCCGATCGCTTTGCCGATTTCGATGCATTCGAGATTGTGCTCGACCGCCTGCGCACGTGTTGCCGCGTCGGTGTGGCTGAGCGAGCCGTATTTGTAGGAATGAGCCTGGCCGGGCGCATCGGAAAAGGTGTTCGAATTCATCGCGTCGAAGCCAAGGCCGAGCGCATCCCCCTTGGCCTTCAATTCCTTGGCATCCGCCTTGTCCCAGGGAATATGCAGCGAGACGTTCGGCGTTGCCTGCGTCAGCTGGTTGATGACGGCGCAATCGTCGAGCTTGTCGAAGATGCCGCGCGGTTCGCCGCTGCCGGGGAAGCGGGCAAAGCGCGTGCCGCCGGTACCGACACCCCAGGAGGGAACGGCGACGAAGAATTCCGCGACCTTGCGGGTGATGGCTTCGATATCGACGCCGCGGCGCGCAAGTGTGGCGCCCAGCGCCTCATAATCGGCTTCCAGTGCGGGTGCCCGCTTGTCGTTTTCGCTCGCGATGAGATCCTGTGCGATCCTGAACTCGGCCATTCTTTCCTCCCGGTTCTGCAATTTCTACATTGGAACTGCCGTGGGGCCGCCCCTCATCCGCCTGCCGGCACCTTCTCCCCGTCCAAACGGGGAGAAGGGAATATGCCGCGCCGTCTCCGTCCCATTCCAACATTTCGTTGGGCAAGTCCCTCTCCCCGTCAAAACGGGGAGAGGGTTAGGGTGAGGGGCAGACACATCCGCCCCGTCAAAAATCACCGCGTAAAGCTCTGCACGTTGCCGGCATCGACGTTGATGATGTTGCCGGTCGATTTGGCCGACAGGTCCGATGCGAGGAAGTAGATCGCCTCGGCGATATCCTCCGGAAACACATTGAGTTTCAGCATCGAACGCTTGCGGTAATGTTCCTCGAGATCGTCAACCTCGATCTTCGAAGAGGCGGCGCGCTGCTCGCGCCATTCGCCGCTCCAGATCTTCGAACCGCGCAGAACAGCGTCCGGGTTGACCGTGTTGACGCGGACGCCGGCATCGGCCCCCTCAAGCGCCAGGCAGCGGGCGAGATGGATTTCGGCGGCCTTTGCCGTGCAATAGGCCGACGCATTCGGCGAAGCGGCGAGACCGTTCTTCGAGGCGACGAAGACGATGTTGCCGCCGAGCGCCTGACGGCGGAACAGACGGAAGGCTTCCCGCGAAACCAGGAAATAGCCGGTCGCCAGAATATCGATATTGCGGTTCCAGGTCGAAAGCTCGGTGGCTTCGATCGGCGCGGAAGAGGCAATGCCGGCATTTGAGACGAGGATATCGATGCCGCCGAATTCGACCGAAGCTTCGGCGAAGGAGGCGATCACCGCATCTTCCTTGGTAACGTCGAGCCGGACGCTGCGTACGGCGTCAGCGCCGTATTTCTTGACGAAATCGGCCTCTGTGCTTTCGAGTGCTGCCTGATCGATATCGGCAAGCACCACGCAGGCGCCCTCGCCGACGAGGCGGGCGGCCGTCGCTCGGCCGATGCCGCCGGCGCCGCCGGTAACGAAGGCGACGCGGCCGGCAAGGCTCTTCGGCTTCGGCATGCGCTGCAGCTTCGCCTCTTCGAGCAGCCAGTATTCGATATCGAAGGCTTCCTGCTCCGGCAGGCCCTGATATTCCGAAACCGTCGAAGCGCCGCGCATGACGTTGATGGCGTTGACGTAGAATTCGCTGGCGATGCGGGCCGTTGCCTTGTCGCGGGCAAAGGACAGCATGCCGACGCCGGGAACGAGGAAGATGACCGGATTGGCGTCGCGCATGGCGGGCGAATTGTTATGCTTGCAGTCGTTGTAATAGCGGGCGTAATCGGCGCGGTAATCCTCCAGCGCCTGATCGAGGCCGGCGACGACTGCGTCAACATCCGGCTTGGCCGGGTCGAAATCGACGATCAGCGGGCGGATCTTGGTACGCAGGAAATGGTCCGGGCAGCTGGTGCCGAGCGCGCCGAGCGGGCGCAGATCCTTGGAATTGACGAATTCGAGCACGGCGCCCTGATCGTCGAAATGACCGAGCTTGCGCTCCTGCTTGCCGATGCGGCCGCGGATCTCCGGCATCAGCCGGGCGGCGATGGCGCGGCGCTCGCTGATGGGCAGGCTATGGGTCAGCGCACCGCCGAAAATCGTCTTGCCTTCGGTCTTCTCAGCAAACCAGACGATCGCCTTGTTGATGATATCGAGCGTCAGTTCGTAGCAGGCCTTAGCGTCGTTTGCCCAGGTGAAGAGACCATGGCTTTCGAGCACGACGCCCTTGGCGTTCGGGTGCGCCTTTACGAAGGCTTCGAGATCGAGGCCGAGCTGGAAGCCCGGACGGCGCCAGGGCACCCAGCCGATCTCGTCACCGAAGATCTGCCTGGTCAATTCCCTGGAGTTCTTCGAGGCGGCGATTGCGATGATCGCGTCGGGATGCATGTGGTCGACATGGGTGAACGGCACGAAGCCGTGTAGCGGCGTGTCGATCGAAGCAGCGCGACCATTCAGGTTGAAGGTGCAGTGGGGCAAGAAACCGACCATGCGGTCTTCGTCCTCGATACCCTTGTAGATGCCCTTCAGCGATTCCAGCTTGTCCTGGTAGAGCGTGGCGAAACCGTCGAGCTTGATGGTGCCGACATCGCCGCCCGAACCCTTGACCCAGAGAACCTTGACCTTGCCGCCATCAAGCGGATCGGTTTCCATCACCTTTGCCGAGGTGTTGCCGCCGCCGTAATTGGTGATGCGCTTGTCGGCGCCGAGCAGATTGGAGCGATAGAGCAGCTTGCCGGGCTCATCGAGGCCTGCCGCGTAACCATCATCCCACCGGTTTTCCAGAAGCCGGACGTTCGCCGCCATGTCATCCTCCCATAATAGGCTTGCAAGGCGCCGCAATCCCAGCACCCTTTCGCTCACGGTATCGCGCATCAAAAGTGCGCTTGTCAATCGAAAACGATCAAATTCGATTATTGTGCAGCGCAATATGAAAATTTATGATCGTTTGTGATTGACAGCCTTTAACGGATACGAAATAAATATGACAAGAGGAGGAGCCCAATGCACGAACGCGAACGCCATCGCATCATCTTAAGCGCCGTTCAGGAAAAGTCCGTCGTGACGATCCAGGACATTTCCGAGTTGACGGAAGCTTCTGAAGCGACGATCCGGCGCGATATTGCGGCCCTCCATGTGCAGGGCAAGATCCGCCGCGTCCGCGGCGGCGCCGAAGCAGTGCATCCGCCGCAGCTCGGCAATCTCGCCGGGCGGCCCTTCCGGGTTTCAGAATCAGTCAACATCGATAAAAAGCGTGCAATTGCGCGCGCGGCCGTCGATCTCTGCGAGGCGGGCGACGCCATTATCATCAATGGCGGCACGACGACCTTCCAGATGGTGCATTACATGGCCGGCCACCGCATGCAGGTGATGACCAACTCTTTTGCCATCGCCGAACATCTGGTGAAGCATTCCAAGAATACGGTGACGGTGCCGGGCGGCGCGATCTATCGCGAACAGAGCCTCATCCTGTCGCCTTTCGACAATGACGCGATCCGCAATTTTTATGCGCGGCGCATGTTCATCGGCGCGCAGGGCGTCGGCCCGCTCGGCATCATGGAGGCAGACGCCCTCATCATCCAGAGCGAGCAGAAGCTGATGCACCAGGCCGACGAACTCGTCGTCATGGTCGATTCGAGCAAGTTCAATCGCCGGTCGAGCCTCATTCTCTGCGCGCTCGACCGTGTTTCTGCGATCATTACCGATGACGGGATTTCGGAAGAGGCAGCTCGCATGGTCGAGAATGCCGGCATCCGGCTCGTCGTCGCCAGCCCGGTGGCGCAGCTTGCGAAGGAGGATTCCTCGTCGGTCGCGTGAGGCGCCGCCGAGGTGTGGAAGTCTAATCTTAATGGGAGGAAAGTGACATGAAACTCGCAAAGACACTGGCGCTCGGCGCAGCGCTCGCCATCGCCATGATGGCCGGCACTGCCAGCGCCAAGGACATCAAGATCGGCCTCGTCGTGAAGTCGCTCGGCAACGGTTTCTTCGACGCGGCCAACAAGGGCGCCCAGGAAGCCGCCAAGGAACTCGGCGGCGTAGAAGTGATCTACACCGGTCCGACGTCGACGACGGCCGAAGGCCAGATCGAAGTGATCAACTCGCTGATCGCTCAGGGCGTCGATGCCATCGCCGTTTCTGCCAACGATCCCGACGCGCTCGTTCCGGCGCTGAAGAAGGCAACCCAGCGCGGCATCAAGGTGATCTCATGGGATTCCGGCGTTGCCAAGGAAGGCCGCATCCTGCAGCTCAACCCGTCCTCCAACGAGCTGATCGGCAAGATGTGCCTGACGCTCGCCAAGGATCATCTGGAAGGCGGCAAGGGCGACTTCGCCATCCTGTCGGCAACGACCACCTCGACCAACCAGAACATCTGGATCGACCAGATGAAGAAGCAGCTCAAGGATTTCCCCGGCCTCAACCTCGTCACCACGGTTTACGGCGACGACCTCTCGGACAAGTCCTATCGTGAAGCCGAAGGCCTGCTGAAGTCGAACCCGAACGTCAAGGTCATTGTCGCTCCGACGACGGTCGGCGTTCTCGCCGCCTCCAAGGTCGTCGAAGACAAGGGCCTTGTCGGCAAGGTCTACGTCACCGGTCTCGGCCTGCCGTCCGAAATGGCTGGCGCGATCAAGTCGGGCGCCACGAAGGAATTCGCCATCTGGAACCCGATCGACCTCGGCTACTCTGCAACCCAGATCGCCTATCGCCTCGTCAAGGGTGAGACCGACGGCAAGCCGGGCAGCGAGATCGAAGCCGGCCGCATGGGCAAGATCAAGGTCGGCGACAACGGCGAAGCCGCCATGGCCGATCCCTTCGTCTACAATGCTTCGAACATCGACCAGTTCTCCAAGGTCTTCTGATTGTTAAGACCCTCTCTGGCCTGCCGGCCATCTCCCCCACAAGGGGGGAGATAATCTGAGGCAACGTCCCCGCCCATCGCGAGCCTCGGCATCGCGATGGGTCAAGCCCCTCCCCCTTGTGGGGAGGGGTTGGGGAGGGGTTTTCAAGGTGAAACGAATAATGCACGCCGCAACGCAAAAGCACGATGTCAGCCCCATGCCCGATGCACCGGCCATTCTGGAAATGCGCGGCATCTCCCAGATCTTTCCCGGCGTGAAAGCGCTCGACAATGTCAGCATCGCGCTTCACCCCGGCACGGTGACCGCGCTGATCGGCGAAAACGGCGCCGGCAAATCGACGCTGGTCAAGATCCTGACCGGCATCTACAGGCCGAACGAAGGCGAAATCCTGGTCGACGGCCGAACCGTAACCTTCGCCAGCGCCCAGGCGGCAATTGATGCAGGCGTCACCGCCATCCACCAGGAAACCGTGCTGTTCGACGAGCTGACGGTTGCCGAAAACATCTTTCTCGGCCACGCGCCGCGCACGCGCTTTCGCACCATCGACTGGCAGGTGATGAACAGCCGCTCGAAGACGCTGCTGACTGCGCTTGAAAGCAATATCGATCCGACGATCCGGCTGAAGGACCTCTCCATCGCGCAGCGCCATCTGGTGGCGATCGCCCGCGCTTTGTCGATCGAGGCCCGCATCGTCATCATGGACGAACCGACGGCCGCCCTCTCCCGCAAGGAGATCGACGATCTCTTCCGCATCATCAAGGGCCTGAAGGAACAGGGCAAGGCGATCCTGTTCATCAGCCACAAGTTCGACGAGCTTTACGAGATCGCCGACGACTTTGTCGTCTTCCGCGACGGCCGCGCCGTCGGCCGGGGCCGGCTCAAGGAAACACCGCAGGACGAGATCGTCCGCATGATGGTCGGCCGTGACGTCGAAAACGTCTTTCCGAAGATCGAGGTCGCGATCGGCGGTCCGGTGCTCGACGTCGAAAAATACAGCCACCGCACCGAATTTCGTGATATTTCGCTGACGCTGCGCAAGGGCGAGATTCTCGGCATTTACGGCCTGATCGGCGCCGGACGTTCGGAACTCGCGCAATCGCTCTTCGGCATCACCAGGCCGCTCTCAGGCAGGCTGACGCTGGAAGGCCGGGAAATTTCGATCAACTCGCCGCATGATGCCATCAAGGCCGGTATCGTCTACGTGCCGGAAGAGCGCGGCCGCCACGGCTTGGCGCTGCCGATGCCGATCTACCAGAACATGACGCTGCCGTCGCTGACGCGCACCTCGCGCAAGGGCTTCCTGCAGGCGGCGGAGGAATTCGCGCTCGCCCGCAAATATGCCGAGCGGCTGGATCTGCGTGCCGCAGCCCTCTCCGTGCCGGTCGGCACCCTTTCGGGCGGCAACCAGCAGAAGGTCGTCATCGGCAAGTGGCTTGCCACCATGCCCAAGGTCATCATTCTCGATGAACCGACCAAAGGCATCGACATCGGTTCGAAGGCTGCCGTGCACGGCTTCATCAGCGAGCTTGCCGCAGAGGGCCTTTCCATCATCATGATCTCTTCCGAACTGCCCGAGATCATCGGCATGTCGGACCGTGTGCTTGTCATGAAGGAAGGCCTCTCGGCCGGGCTCTTCGAGCGCGATCAGCTTTCGCCGGAGGCGCTGGTGCGCGCGGCGACCGGAAATGCATGAGGTGATGGCATGGCTAAACTGATCAAAAAACGCGAAACCCTGCTGTTCGCCATCATCGTGGTGATGATCGTCGTCTTCTCGACGCGGGCGGCCGATTTCGCCACACCGGATAATCTCGCCGGCATCTTCAACGACACCGCGATCCTGATCATCCTGGCGCTTGCCCAGATGACGGTTATTCTGACGAAATCGATCGATCTTTCGGTTGCCGCCAACCTTGCCTTTACCGGCATGGCGATCGCGATGATGAATGCCGCCTTTCCGGGCCTGCCGCTCATCGTGCTGATTCTTGCGGCGGTGGTGATCGGCGCGGCCCTCGGCACCATCAACGGCTTCCTTGTCTGGCGCCTCGAAATCCCGCCGATCGTCGTCACCCTCGGCACCCTTACTATCTATCGCGGCATGGCCTTCGTGCTCTCCGGCGGCGCCTGGGTGAACGCGCACCAGATGACACCCATCTTCCTCGCCGTTCCCCGCACGCCGATCCTCGGCCTGCCGGTGTTGAGCTGGGTTGCGATCATCATCGTCGCGCTGATGTATATGCTGCTGCGCTACAGCCAGTTCGGCCGCTCGGCCTATGCAACCGGCGGCAATCCGACGGCGGCCGTCTATGCCGGCATCGATACCGGCCGGACGAAATTCCTCGCCTTCGTGCTGTCGGGCGCGCTCGCCGGCCTTTCCAGCTATCTCTGGGTGTCGCGCTACGCCGTCGCCTATGTCGATATCGCCAACGGCTTCGAACTCGACAGCGTTGCAGCCTGCGTCATCGGCGGCATCTCGATTGCCGGCGGCGTCGGCTCGGTCGCCGGCACCGTCCTCGGGGCGCTCTTCCTCGGCGTCATCAAGAACGCCCTGCCGGTCATCGGCATCTCACCCTTCACGCAGATGGCGATCTCCGGAACCGTCATCATTCTCGCTGTTGCCTTCAACGCCCGGCGTGAGCGCAACCGGGGCCGCATCATCCTGCGCGACCGCGCCGCAGCCGAAATCAGAACGGAGGCCGCAGCATGAGCACCGTTTCGACGCAGCCTGAAAAACGAGTCATTCCCGATCGCCTCGGCACACCCTTCAAGCGCATCGTTTCGAGCTGGGAGGTGCTGCTCGTCGGTGTCGCCGTCCTGATCTTCATCTTCAACTCGCTTGCCTCGCCCTACTTCCTCGATGCCTGGAACCTCTCGGACGCCACTTTCAACTTCACCGAAAAGGCGATGATCGCCTTCGCCATGGCGCTGCTGGTCATCTCTGGCGAGATCGACCTCTCGGTCGCCGCCATCATCGCGCTCACCTCGACGGCGATGGGCGCGGCAGCCCAGCTCGGCATCGGCACACCGGGCCTGGTGCTGATCGGCCTCGGCACCGGCCTAACCTGCGGCATCTTCAACGGCGTGCTGGTCTCGGTGCTGAAACTGCCGTCAATCGTCGTCACCATCGGCACAATGAGTCTGTTCCGCGGCATTTCCTATATCGTGCTCGGCGACCAGGCCTACGGCAAATATCCGGCCGACTTTGCCTATTTCGGCCAGGGCTATGTCGTCTGGGTGTTTTCGTTCGAATTCGTGCTCTTCATCGCGCTGGCAATCCTCTTCGCCATCCTGCTGCATGCGACGAATTTCGGCCGTCAGGTCTATGCGATCGGCAACAATGATTTCGCCGCCCGCTTCTCCGGCATCCCGGTCGAACGCGTCAAATTCACTCTCTTCCTGCTGACCGGCATCATGAGCGGCATTGCCGCCATCTGCCTGACCTCGCGCCTCGGCTCGACCCGGCCATCGATCGCTCAGGGCTGGGAACTCGAAGTCGTCACCATGGTCGTGCTCGGCGGCATCTCGATCCTCGGCGGCTCCGGCACGATCGGCGGCGTCGTCATCGCCGCCTTCGTCATGGGCCTCGTCACATTCGGCCTCGGTCTCTTGAACGTGCCGGGCATCGTCATGTCGATCTTCATCGGCCTGCTTCTCATTATCACCATCGCGATCCCGATCGTCGCCCGCCGCATCAAGCTCATGAGCTCCCGATGACCTTGGAAAAATACGCTTTCAAGATGCAGCTTCATTCCGGCATGGAAGCCGAATACCGCAAGCGGCATGACGAGATCTGGCCGGAACTGGTCGATCTCCTGCATCAGTCGGGCGCCAGCGACTATTCCATCCATCTCGACCGCGACACCAACACGCTCTTTGGCGTGCTGACGCGGCCTGCCGATCACACGATGGCGAGCTTGCCGGACCATCCGGTCATGAAGAAATGGTGGGCTCATATGGCCGACATCATGGCGACCAATCCGGATAATTCGCCCGTCCAGAGCGACCTCGTCACCCTCTTTCATATGCCATGAACGCCAGCTCCTATCGCCGCATCGCCGTCCTCGACATCGGCAAGACCAACGCCAAGGTCGTCGTGCTCGACAGTGGGACAGGCGCTGAGATCGCTGTCCTGAAACGGCCGAACATCACGGTCAAGACCGGCCCCTACCCGCATTATGATATCGAGGCGCTCTGGTGCTTCGCCCTCGACGCGCTGAGGAGTCTGGCGCGGGACCCCGGCTTCGACGCCATTTCGATTACGACCCATGGCGCCGCCGCCGCACTGCTCGACCGGAATGGCGCGCTCGCCATGCCCGTGATCGACTACGAGCACGAATATCCTGAGGTGATCCGCGATGCCTATACCGCCTTGCGCCCCTCCTTCGAGGAAACCTTCTCGCCGCGTCTTGCAATGGGTCTCAACGTCGGCGCACAGCTGCACTACCAGAAGACCGCCTTTCCCGAGGAATTCGCCAAGGTCACGACCATCGTAACATACGCGCAATATTGGGCGGCGCGGCTGACCGGCGTCGCCGCCAATGAGCTGACTTCGCTCGGCTGCCACACCGACCTCTGGAACCCGAAAACATCAAGCTATTCCTCGCTCGTCGACAGGCTCGGCATCCGCGATCTGATGGCGCCGATCCGTTCCGCCTTCGATGCGCTCGGCCCTGTCCTGCCTGATATTGCCGATGATATCGGCATCTCCGTGCCCGTCTATTGCGGCATCCACGATTCCAACGCCTCGCTGCTGCCGCACCTCGTCCACCGCGACGCCCCCTTCGCCGTCGTCTCGACAGGCACCTGGGTCATCAGTTTCGGCGTCGGCGGCGATCTCGACCACCTCGATCCGACACGCGATGCGCTTGCCAATGTCGATGCCTATGGCCGCGCCGTTCCCTCTTCGCGTTTTATGGGCGGGCGGGAATTCGAAATCCTTTCGGCCGAGATCGGCCCTATCGACGAAAAAGCCGCGCAGGCGATCGGCCCCGTCATCGGCAAGGGCATCATGCTGTTGGCCAATATCGCCTCCGGTTCGGGACCTTTTCCGAGCAAGGCAAGCCGCTGGATCGGCGCCGAAGAGGCGAGTCGCGAGGAGCGTTTTGCCGCCGCCTGCCTCTATCTGGCGCTAATGACCGAAGCCTGCCTCGGACTGATCGGCGCCAAGGGGCCAGTTATCGTCGAAGGACCTTTTGCCCTGAACGGGACCTATCTCAAGCTGCTCGCCGCCCTCGCCGGCCGCGATGTCATCGCCGTTCCAGGCTCGACCGGCACCAGCCAGGGGGCCGCCCTTCTGACCGGCATCCGGCCGGTCTCCGGGGCACAGACACATGTTCCGCCGACCGATATCCCCGGGCTGAAGGCCTATCGCGATCGCTGGTTCTCGGCGATGGAATAGCAGCTTTTCCCAGGCGCGCCCCTTGTTCCCCGCCGGCTTGCGGTTAGTGTGGCACCTCGAAAATCAGGTCGAGGAGACAGCATGACAAAAGCATTCGATCCGCGCGCCCTCGCAGCCAGGCTTTACAGCTTGCGCCAGGCCGGCACACAGGAGGCGACCAGCACCTTTCTGTCGCCGGCCGACCTCCATCAGGCGATGGAAGCGCAGCATTTCCTCGCCGCGGCCGATGGCATTTCCAGCAATGCATGGAAGGTGACCGTCTCGCCGCAAGGCCAGGCCGTCAGCGGTCCGCTGCATCCCTATGCCGAATCGGTCTCCGGTGCTGACATCCCCTGGTATCCCGGCTTGAAATTCGAAACCGAGATCGCCGTGCGCCTCGGCAAGGACCTGCCGATCCGCACGGGCAGGCCCTACAGCCGCGCCGAAGTGGTCGAGGCGATCTCCACTGTCCATCTCGGCGCCGAACTGCTGGTCAGCGCCGTCAGGGAAAGCGGCAGCGTTTCCTTCCTGCTCTTTGCCGCCGACCGCCTCGGCAATAGCGGCTATGTGCTCGGTCCGAAGCTCGACGACAGCCTTGTCGATACCGCCGGCGGCACGCCGCTCAAGGTCACCCATGCCGGCCGCACCATCTATGATGGCCCGGCAGAGCATCCGAAGGGCGACGTTCTCACCTGGCTGGTGGACTACGCCAATGACGGCTTGCGTCCGGAAACATCGCTGAAGGCAGGCGCGCTGATCACGACGGGCACGTTGAGCGGCGCCGTCGAACTGCCCGAACCCGGCGAAATCGATATCCTCTTCGGCGACGCCAGGCTGACTTTTTCGGTGTCGAAGACCTGATTGACGTTGTTTCTGCCTGCGGCCGCGGCGATACCCGCGCCCTCGCCTTGTTGATCAGCAGAAAAAGGTAAGTTGACAATCATGGTTTAGTTTTGCAGGAACCGGGTGTGGACGGGAGGGCTTGCCCTTCCGGGCCTGCAGCGCCGAACCTGGAGCAGACCATGCCGTCGTCTTTCCTTGCCCTGTCTGACATCATCTATGCCATTGGCCCTAAGCCGATCCTGTCCGGCATCGACCTGATCCTCGAAAAGGGCCGCATCTACGGTCTGGTGGGGCCGAACGGTTCGGGAAAGAGCACGCTTTTGAAGATCATCGCCCGCCAAGTCGTGCCGCAATCCGGCGCCATCTCCTTCGGCGGCAAGGCGGCGGCCGACTGGGGCGTCCGGGAATTTGCCCGGCACGTCGCCTATATGCCGCAATTTACCCCGGCGACCGATGGGATGACCGTGCGTGAACTGGTGGCGCTCGGCCGTTTTCCCTGGCACGGCACGCTCGGCCGCTTCACCGCAACGGACCGCAGCAAGGTCGAGGACGCCATCGCCTGCACCGAGCTTGAGGACTTTGCCGATCGCCCCCTCGCCAACATGTCCGGCGGCGAGCGCCAGCGCGCCTGGATCGCCATGATGCTCGCCCAGGACGCCCGCTGCCTGCTGCTCGACGAACCGACATCGGCGCTCGACCTCGCCCACCAGGCGAGCGTTCTCTCCCTGGTGCAGCAACTCAGCCACGAACGCGGGCTGACCGTCGTCATCGTGCTGCACGATATCAATCTCGCCGCCCGCTACTGCGACGCGATCGTCGCGCTCAACCGCGGCCGGATCACCGCCGAAGGCACGCCCGCCGAGATCATGCAGGCCGACACCCTGCACTCGATTTTCGGCGTCGGCATGGGCGTCTTCCCGCACCCGGTTCGAAAAGAACCGGTCAGCTATCTCTTGTAGGTCGTCGCCTACACCTTCTCGCGGAACATCTCGATGATGGCGGAAAAATCTCTTCCGCCATTGCCGAGCTTTTCGAACAGCGCGTAAAGCTGGGCGGCCTCCGCGCCGAGCGGCGTCGACGCGCCGCTTGCCAGCGCCGCCTCCTGCGAGAGTCTCAGATCCTTCAACATCAGCGCGGCGGCAAAACCTGGTTTGTATTCGTTATTCGCCGGCGAGGTCGGCACTGGCCCGGGCACGGGGCAATAGGTATTGATCGACCAGCACTGGCCTGATGACGTCGAGGCGACGTCGAACAGCGCCTGATGCGAGAGGCCGAGTTTTTCGGCCAGCACGAAGGCCTCGCAGACGCCGACCATCGAAATGCCGAGGATCATGTTGTTGCAGATCTTCGCCGCCTGACCAGCGCCCGCTTCGCCGCAATGGACGATCTTCTTGCCCATCGCCTCGAGGATCGGTTTCGCCCGGGCGAAGGCTTCATCCGAGCCGCCGGCCATGAAGGTCAGCGTTCCCGCCATCGCCCCGCCCGTGCCGCCGGAGACCGGCGCGTCGAGCGGCAGGCAGCCTGCGGCCTTCGCCATCTCATGCGCCTTGCGGCTGCTCTCGACATCGATTGTCGAGCAATCGATGACGAGCGTGCCTTGCGCGGCGGTCTGCAGGATATCGGTCCAGGCCGTCAGCACATGCCGGCCCTGCGGCAGCATTGTGATGATGATCTCGGCGTCCTTGACCGCTTGGCTGGCATGACTGGCCGGCTTGACGCCGCTCGCTTCGGCCGCCTTCAGCACCGAGGCCGCGAGATCGAAGCCAAGGACCTCGTGGCCTGCTTTGACGAGATTGGCCGCCATCGGCCCGCCCATGTTGCCAAGCCCGATGAATGCGATCCTTGCCATGGTCTTCTCCTATCGATTGTCTTCGAGGATCATCGCCGCCGCCTTTTCGGCGATCATGATCGTCGGCGAATTGGTGTTGCCCGAGGTGATCGACGGCATCACCGAGGCGTCGGCGATCCTGAGCTTGCCGAGCGCCCGGAGTTTCAGCCGGGGATCGACGACGCTGTCCCTGTCGGCGCCCATGCGGCAAGTGCCGACCGGATGAAATATCGTCGTGCCGATATCGCCCGCCGCACGCTCCAGATCGGCCTCCGTCTGATAGCTCGGCCCCGGCTTGAATTCCTCCGGCCGAAACCTCGCGAAAGAAGGCTGCGCGACGATCCTGCGCGTCAACCGTATTGAACGGACAGCTATGTCACGATCGCGTGGCGTCGAGAGATATTTCGGGCTGATGGTCGGCTGGGCGGCAAAATCTGGGCTCGACAGATGCACCGAACCGCGGCTTTCCGGCCGCAGATTGCAGACGCTGGCGGTAATCGCCGGGAAGGGATGGACGGGATCGCCGAACTTCTCCAGCGACACCGGCTGCACGTGATACTGCAGATCCGGCGTTTCCCGGTCCGGGCCTGAGCGGGTGAAGATGCCGAGCTGGCTCGGCGCCATCGCCATCGGCCCGGAACGGCGGACAAGATATTCGAGCCCGATCGCCGCCTTGCCGATCAACTTCGTCGCCTTCTCGTTCAGCGTCGGAACGCCGGTCACCTTGTAAGCCAGACGCAATTGCAGATGGTCCTGCAGGTTCTCGCCGACGCCCTTCACTTCCGCGACGACATCGATGCCCGCCTGCCCGAGAACCTCGCCCCGGCCGACGCCCGACAATTCGAGGATATGCGGCGAACCGATCGAACCAGCCGAAAGCACCGTTTCTTTCGCCGCATAGGCGCGCTTCGCAGCGCCCTGATGCTGGAATTCGACGCCGATAACTGCCCCCTCCTCTACCAGCAGCCGCCGGACCTGCGCCTTGGTCAGCACGGTCAGGTTGGAGCGCCGCATCGCCGGGCGCAGGAAGGCCTTCGACGTGTTCCAGCGGATGCCGGAGCGCTGGTTGACGTCGAAATAACCGGAGCCTTCATTGCTGCCGCGGTTGAAGTCCGCCGTCTCCGGAATGCCCGCTTCCCTCGCCGCCTGCTGAAACGCATCGAGCACGGCCCAGCGCACCCGCGCCTTCTCGATGCGCCATTCGCCGCCGGCCCCGTGCATGTCGTCGGCGCCGCGATAGAAATCCTCGGACTTGCGGAAGAAGGGCAGGATGTCATCCCAGCCCCAGCCGGTGCAGCCCATCTGCCGCCAGAGGTCGTAGTCGCGCGCCTGGCCGCGCATATAGATCATGCCGTTGATCGACGAGCAGCCGCCGAGCACCTTGCCGCGCGGATAACTCAGCGCCCGGCCGTTCAGCCCCGCTTCCGGCGCCGTGGTGAAGCACCAGTCGGTGCGCGGATTGTTGATGCAATAGAGATAACCGACGGGAATATGAATCCAGTGGTAATTGTCGCTGCCGCCGGCTTCGAGCAGCAGCACCCGGCTCCTGCCGTCGGCGGATAACCGGTTGGCGAGTACGCAGCCGGCACTGCCTGCCCCGATGATGATGTAGTCGTAACGATCCATGTGCGCCCTGCACGAAAATTCCGATGCTTGCCGCTCCCCTTCCGGGAAGAGACCGGTCCGCCCGTTAGCGGCGATAGACGAAGCCCAGCTTCCGCCCGAGCCGCGAGGCATAGAACTCGCCGATGATGCCGCGGCGGAAGATCAGCACGCAGACCATAAAGACGATGCCGGTGATGATCGTCACCGGAAATTCCGAAGTGGCGAGGTAGTTTTCCAGCGCCACCACCAACCCCGCGCCGAAGAGCGGACCGATCAGCGTGCCGATGCCGCCGAGCAACGTCATCAGGATCACCTCGCCTGACATCTGCCAGGCGACGTCGGTGAGCGTCGCGAACTGGAAGACGATCGATTTCACCGCGCCCGCCAGCCCGGCCAGCGCCGCCGACATGACGAAGGCGCCGAGCTTGTAGCGTGCCACGGAATAGCCGAGCGAGATCGCCCTCTGCTCGTTTTCGCGGATCGATTTCAGGATCATGCCGAAGGGCGAATTGATGAAACGCCAGATGATCAGCACGCCGATAATAAACACGGCGAGCACGAAATAATACATGTTTGTCGAGTTGTTCAGATCGATGAAGCCGAAGAGATGGCCGCGCGGCACCGACTGGATACCGTCCTCGCCTTCGGTAAACTTCGCCTGCAGGCAGAAGAAGAAGAACATCTGCGACAGCGCCAGCGTGATCATGGCGAAATAGATGCCCTGGCGGCGGATGGCGAAGAAGCCCATGACCAGACCGAGAAAGGCCGCACCCGCCACGCCGATCAGAATGCCGAGTTCCGGCGGCAGGCCCCATGCCTTCACCGTATAAGCGGTGAAATAGGCGGCCCCGCCGAAGAAGGTGGCATGGCCGAAGGAAAGCAGGCCGGTATAGCCGAGCAGCAGGTTGAAGGCGCAGGCAAACAGCGCGAAGCAGAGCAGCTTCATCAGGAAGATCGGATAGAAGAAGAACGGCGCCAAGAGCAGAAGCAGCAGTCCCACGAGAAGGAAACCGGCCTGGACCGAAAGGGCGGTCCGGCTTTTTTCCGTTCGGATGGTTTCGGTGATGTCAGTCATGTCAGGCATCCCGGCCGAAGAGGCCCGCGGGCCTGATGAGAAGCACGATCGCCATGATGACAAAGATCACCGTGGTGGAGGCCTCCGCATAGAAGACCTTGGTCAGGCCCTCGGCAATGCCGAGCACATAACCGGTGATGATCGCGCCCATGATCGATCCCATGCCGCCGACGACGACCACGGCGAAGACGACGATGATCATGTTCGAGCCCATCAGCGGCGAAACCTGGTAGATCGGCGCCGCGAGCACGCCGGCAAAGGCGGCAAGCCCGGCGCCGAGCGCGTAGGTGAGCGTCAGCAGCACCGGCACGTTGACGCCGAACACCTGCACCAGCACGGCGTTTTCGGTCGCGGCCCTGAGATAGGCCCCGAGCTTGGTCTTTTCGATCAGCAGCCATGTGCCGAGGCAGACGACGAGCGAGACGACGACCACCCAGCCGCGATAGATCGGCAGGAACATGAAGCCGAGATTGGCCGCGCCAGCGAAGACACCCGGCATTTTATAGGGCTGGCCGGATGAGCCGTAGAGATAGCGGAAGGTGCCTTCGACGGCGAGCGCCAGCCCGAAGGTGAAGAGCAGGCCATAGAGCGGATCGAGCTCGTAGAGCCGGCGCAGGAACAGCCGCTCGATGACGGCGCCGGCAAGCCCGACGATGACAGGCGCCAGGATCAGCGACGGCCAGTAGCCGATGCCGGCATAGGTCAACAGCAGATAGGCGACGAAAGCGCCGAGCATATACTGGGCGCCATGGGCGAAGTTGATCACCCGGAGCAGGCCGAAGATGATGGCGAGGCCGAGGCTGAGCAGCGCATAGAACGAGCCGTTGATCAGGCCGACCAGCAGTTGGCTCAACAGGCTCTGCAAACTAACGCCGAAGATCATCGTCATCTGGTCACACTCCCAGAACCTTGTGAAGCGTGTCCATGCGCTGCGGCAGTTCACCGACCGGGAATTCCGACACCATCTGCCCATGATCCATCAGATAGAAGCGATCGGCAATACCGCTGGCGAAACGGAAGTTCTGCTCGACGAGCAGGATCGTCATGCCGCGCTCCTTGAGTTTCTTCAGCACCTCGCCGATGCGCTGGACGATGACGGGGGCAAGCCCTTCCGTCGGTTCGTCGAGAATGAGCAGCCGCACACCGGTGCGGAGAATCCGGGCGATCGCCAGCATCTGCTGCTCGCCGCCTGATAGTTTGGTGCCCGGGCTGCCGCGGCGTTCATAGAGATTGGGAAAGAGCTCGTAGATCTCGTCGAGCGTCATGCCGCCCTCCGCCACCACAGGCGGCAGCAGCAGGTTTTCCGAAACGGTGAGCGTGGAAAAGATGCCGCGCTCCTCCGGCACGAAGCCGATGCCGCGGTGCGCCGTCTTGTGCAGCGGCACCTGCATCATGTCGCTGCCGGCAAAGCTGATCCTGCCCCTGCGGGTCCGCACGATGCCGGTGATGGTGCGAAGCGTCGTTGTCTTGCCGACGCCGTTGCGGCCGAGAATGGTGATCGTCTCGCCTTCACCGACATGCATGTCGACGCCGTGCAATATATGGCTTTCGCCGTACCAGGCGTTGAGGCCCTGAACCTCGAGCAGAGCGGCCATCAATGCTCCTCCGTGCCCATGTAAGCGACGCGGACGCGCTCGTCCTGGCTGACGGTGGCATAATCGCCCTCGGCGAGGATCTCGCCGCGCTGCAAAACGGTGACATGCTGGCAGATATTGGCGACAACGGAGAGATTGTGCTCGACCATCAGCACCGCCCGGTCGCGGGCGACGTCACGGATGATCGCGGAGACGACGCCGACATCCTCATGCCCCATGCCGGCCATCGGCTCGTCGAGCAGCAGCACTTTCGGATCGAGCGCCAGCGTCGTGGCGATCTCCAGCACGCGCTTACGGCCATAGGAAAGATCGGCGGCGAAATGGTCGCGCTCCTTGGAAAGGCCGACGCTCGCTAGCAGTTGCTCGGCGCGCTCGTTCAGCCGGTCGAGCGCCGACAGCGGCCGCCAGAACTGTGTCGACAGATGGTTCGGCCGCTGCAGCGCCACGCGCACATTGTCGAGGACGGAGAGATGCGGGAAAACCGCCGAGATCTGGAAGGAGCGCACGAGCCCCATGCGCGCCACCCTGTCGGGCGGGGTCCCGGTGATATCGGTGCCCATCAGGGTGATCGTGCCCGCCGTCGGCTGCAGGAACTTCGTCAAAAGGTTGAACACCGTCGTCTTGCCGGCGCCGTTCGGACCGATCAGCGCATGCACGCTGGCGTCATGAACGTCGAGATCGACGTCCTTGACGGCCGTGAAGCCGCCGAAATCGCGGCGCAGGCCGCGGGCGGACAATACCACCCGCGGCTTTGCCTGAGTTTCAATCGCGGAAACCGCCATCGTGCTTACTTCACCAGATCGCAGCCGCTCTTGGCGGGATCGATATAGGCGTCCTTGCCGGGAATGGTGGCGAGAACGTTGAAGTAATCCCATGGCTCCTTACTGTCGGCCGGCTTCTTGACCTGCAGCAGGTACATGTCGTGGATCATGCGACCATTGGGCCCGACCGTGCCGCCGCGGCCGAACACGTCGTCAACCGGCATCTCATGCAACTGCTTGGCGACGGCTTCCGTCTCGTCGGTGCCGGCTTTCTGCACCGCCTTCAGATATTGCGTCACCGCCGAATAGGTGCCGGTATGGACCATGTTCGGCATCTTGCCGGTGCGGTCGAAGAACTTCTTGGCGAAAGCGCGGCTTTCGTCGTCGCGGTTCCAGTAATAGCCCTCCGTCAGCGTCAGGCCCTGCGCCGCCTCGAGGCCGAGGCCATGAACTTCGGCGAGCGTGAAGAGCAGCGCCGCCAGATGCTGGCCGCCCTGGGTGATGCCGAATTCGGCTGCCTGCTTGATGGCGTTCGAGGTATCGAGGCCGGCATTGGCAAGGCCGATCACCTTGGCGCCGGATGATTGCGCCTGTAGCAGGAAGGATGAGAAGTCCTGGGTCGACAGCGGATGGCGGACGGTGCCGACGACCGTACCACCGCTCGCCTTGACATATTCGCTGGTCTGCTGCTCCAGCGAATAACCGAAGGCATAGTCGGCGGTCAGGAAGAACCAGCTGTCGCCGCCCTGCTTGACGAGCGCGCCGCCGGTGCCGACAGCGAGCGCGTGCGTGTCATACGCCCAGTGGAAGCCGTAAGGCGAGCAGGCCTTGCCGGTGAGATCGGTGGTCGCCGCACCGGTGACGATGTCGATCTTCTTCTTCTCCTTGGCGATCGCCTGCACGGCGAGCGCTACGGACGAGGTCGTCAATTCCATGATCGCATCCACCTGCTCGGTGTCGTACCATTGGCGGGCGATGTTGGAGGCGATATCGGGCTTGTTCTGGTGGTCGGCATCGACGATCTCGACCGGCACACCCAGCACCTTGCCGCCGAAATCCTCGACCGCCATCTTGGCGGCCTCGACGGAAGACTTGCCGCCGAAGTCGGCATAAACGCCCGACTGGTCGTTCAGGATGCCGATCTTGACCTTGCCGTCGGTCGCGCTCTGCGCGAGCACGGCAGTGCTGCTCGCAAGCAGAAATGCAACTGATGCAATGAGATTCTTACGCATATTCTCTCCTCCCAGAGATGAGCCAGATTGCGGGTCTGTTCAGATTTGGCCGGTCGCACTCCTCAGAACGACCGCCCCTCGTCCTACGATCATGGAAATTCTCGCCTGAAGCAACGGGTGGTTTACAACTAATTCCAAACAGTATCTGTTCATTTTTGCACAGAAAGAGAGCTGCACAATTTCCATCTCAACCTCAGGAAGCGCCAGGAGTCAGCGCTCAGCGCTAGAACTAGGGCAGTTTCTGCGGTTGTGCAGGCATGTGCCATCAGACGAACGAACAATCCTCCTTTGTCCGTTCGTCTCACAGGCGCATTTCGGCACGTTCAGGCTGCTGTTACTTCCACTGCGTCCCGTTGTCGGCTGCGCAGCCAGAGGGCGGCAAGGCGCCGCTAAAGGTTTCCTTCAGCTTGGCACAGCCCCAGGCATTGACCGGGCCTGGCATGGCCGTGTTGAGCGTGATGCCGACTTCATCATAGGGACTGTCGGTGTTGGAGACGTAGCGATACCAACGAAAGCCGATGACCACGACGAATGCGAGGGCGACCGTCAGTAGCAGGCGAAGCAATTTTTTCATCCAAATACCTCAAAAAAGCACAACGCTGCCGTGTAGCATTCACGCATGGAGGCTGAAAGCGCTGTCGCGGGGCATCAACGGATTTATTGCCGGCGCCTTCGGGTTCATCGCCGCCCAGGCTTTCCGGACTCGCCAACCGCAAACCGCCCATCCTTGTCGGAACAAAACGTAAGTAAAAACAAAGAATTGTTTAAATCTCCAGTCATGATATTCGTTGCGGGGTTGTTGGACGAAGGCAATGGCGATGAGCAATCCACCGCAGTTTACCTGGGATGATCTGCAGTTTTTTCTGGCCGTCGCCCGCACCGGCCAGCTCTCGACGGCCGCCCGCCAGCTGCGCTCCAGCCATGCCACCGTTTCTCGCCGAATCGACCGGTTGGAATTTGCCCTGAAGGTGAAGCTGTTCGAGCGCAATCCGCGCGGTTACGTGCTGACCGCCATGGGCACGCGCTTCGTCGAGACGGCCGAGCGGATGGAGCAGGAGACCGAGCGGCTGCGCGCCGATCTCGCCGACGGTTCGATGGCGCAGCGCGGCCTGGTGCGCCTCAGCGCGCCGGAAGGTTTTGCCAATTTCTTTTTCGCGCCCGTGCTGCCGCGATTCGCGGCCCGGCATCCGCATCTCTCGCTCGAACTGGTGACGATCCAGCAGATCATGTCGCTGTCGCGCAAGGAGGCCGATATTTCGGTTGTGCTCGACGAGCCGAAGGGCGGGCCTTATTTCGCCGAGAAGCTGACCGACTATCACCTGCAGATCTACGGCTCGCGGGACTATCTGGCAAAGGCGCCTGCCATCACCTGCCGCCAAGATCTGCTTGAACATCCCTTCGTCAGCTATATCGAGGAAATGATCTTCGCGCCGGGCCTGGATTATCTCAGCGATGTGCATCCGCGCATCAAGCCGCAATTCCAGAGCTCCAGCATCTTCGCGCAGCTCACCGCTACGCGAAACGGCCTCGGTCTCTGCATCCTGCCCTATTTCTTCGCCAGCCGTTATCCGGAGCTTGTCCGCGTGCTGCCCGAGGAGATCGATCTCAAGCGTCAGTACTGGATCACCTGCCATCGCGACCTGAAACAGGCGCCGCGCGTGCGCGCCGTCATCGACTTCCTGCGCGAGGCCGTGCGCGGGGAAGATGCGCGCTTCGTGCCGCCCTATATCGTCGCCGCCAGTTCCCCTCGCCGGTTAGAATCCGGAAGTTGATTACTTGAGAAACTCGGCCCGATGCGGGGTGAAGCTATCGATCAGCCGGCCCTTTTCCAGCGCCTTGACGCCATGGACGAGATTGGGCGGCACGATGAAGCTGCCGCCCTGCCGCAGCACCTCGGTGCGACCATCGATCGTCACCTCGAAGCTGCCTTCGGCAACATAGCTTGCCTGGATGTGCGGATGCGAATGGGCAGCACCCACGGCGCCGCTCTCGAACGCCACTTCCACCATCATCATTTCGGGCAGATAGGTCATGATGCGCCTGGTGACGCCGGGTTCCGGATTGACCCACTCGGCGTCTTCGGCCGATATGAACAGATCGCTTGACGACATTTCCGCCTCCTCATTCCAGAATCGAACGCGGGCAAAGTGGATCATGCCGGGGCGTTTGAAAAGATGGCGGCCCCTGTCTTTTCGACAGGGCCGCCTTGTTGTTGACGCGCTCGGCTGGCGGGTCTATGCGACCTTGAGCGAGGCAAGCCTGAATGAGGAGACGCTGCCATGCAGCATACGCGCGAGGTTTTCGACTGGGCCGACCCATTCCGCCTGGTGGAGCAGCTGACCAACGAGGAGCGCATGGTGCAGGATACCGCCCATGCCTATGCGCAGCAAAAACTCGCTCCCCGTGTTCTCGACGCCTTTCGCAATGAAATGACCGATCCCGCCATCTTCCGCGAAATGGGCGAACTCGGCCTGCTCGGCCCGACGATTTCGCCCGATTATGGCGGCGCCGGTCTGGGTTATGTCGCCTACGGCCTGATCGCTCGCGAGGTCGAACGGGTCGACAGCGGTTACCGTTCGATGATGAGCGTGCAGTCCTCGCTGGTCATGGTGCCGATCGAAACCTTCGGCTCCGAGGCGCAGAAGCTGAAATACCTGCCGAAGCTGGCGACCGGCGAATGGATCGGCTGCTTCGGCCTCACCGAGCCCGATCATGGCTCCGACCCCGGCTCGATGGCGACGCGCGCCAGGAAGGTCGACGGCGGCTATAGCCTCACCGGCTCGAAGACGTGGATCTCGAATGCGCCGATCGCCGATGTCTTCGTCGTCTGGGCAAAGACCGAGGATGGGCTGATCCGCGGCTTCATTCTCGAAAAGGGCTGGAAGGGGCTTTCGGCGCCAGCCATCCACGGCAAGGTCGGCTTGCGGGCTTCGATAACGGGCGAAGTGGTGATGGACGCGGTCTTCGTGCCGGAGGAGAACCTGCTGCCCGGCGTCACCGGCCTCAAGGGGCCGTTCACCTGCCTCAACTCGGCCCGCTTCGGCATTGCCTGGGGCGCACTTGGTGCCGCCGAGGATTGTTATGCCAGAGCCCGGCAATATACGCTGGAGCGCAAGCAGTTCGGCCGGCCGCTCGCCGCCAACCAGCTGATCCAGAAGAAGCTCGCCGACATGGCGGCGGAAATCGCGCTCGGCCTTCAGGGCTGCCTGCGGCTCGGCCGTATGAAGGAGGAAAGCCATCCGCCGGTGGAGCTGACCTCGATCCTCAAGCGCAACAGCTGCGGCAAGGCGCTTGATATGGCGCGCGCCGCCCGCGACATGCTCGGCGGCAACGGCATCTCCGACGAATTCGGCATCGCTCGCCATCTCGTCAACCTCGAAGTGGTCAACACCTATGAGGGCACGCACGACATCCATGCGCTGATCATCGGCCGAGCGATCACCGGCATCGCCGCCTTTGCGAATTAGGGTCTGTTGAGTTGTGAATCGTTCGTTGGTCTGGCCTCACATCATGGGCCGATGGCAGCGCCAGCTTCTGCGGCTCTGCGTTCAAGGGCGCGTTTTATTGCGTGACTAAGAGAGGCCAGCTTGTCGAAACTGAAACTGTCTTCCTCGGGCATGCTTTCACGAATGCTCGCAACCAATTCTCCGGCGCGAAGACGCTGAGCGATTTCGATACCTCGTGTTGCACGCTTGCGCTCCGAATCCCGCCAAAATCCGGCACTCTCGGGATTTCTGAACTTATACAGCATTGTACCGGCGCCGGTGAGCACTGCTTCCGAAAAGTGAGCAAAGTTCTTGTCATTGGCCACTACAGCCCAGAAGATCGTTTCCGCTCTCACGTAGAGATCGAGGTCCAGGAGGCAAGCGGCGAGACGATCCGCAATGGCATCGCTATAGAGCCTGGAGTTTGTCACATAAGACACAAACCTCCATCGGCAGTTGCTCACCGGGTCATCGGCCAGCTTGATAACGACATCGGCCATACGGTCGGCCGGCGGGTCAGCTTCATCGAGATACCGAGCCCCGCGCTGCCGCTCGCTTGATTTCTCCGATTGAAGAAGTCCGATGAGCGGCTCTAGGTGTGAGCTTTCGGGAGGTTGTCCATTCGGAGCGGATCGAGGAGACTGGAGCTACCACATCTCGAGTCGGAGGGATCGCCGCGAATG
>NZ_JACIFV010000018.1 GCF_014197535.1 Rhizobium aethiopicum | reverse complement strand
GCGTAAACCTCAATCTCTCGAACCGCCCGGTGCGGACCCGCATGCCGGGTGGTGTGGCAGGGGTGCGATCACATCGATCGCCCCCTATGCCGATTTCATCTCAGGCCCGAACCGCGGACCTGGCCGGAAGCAGAGCGTTGATCACGACGGCAACGCCGATGTTTGCCGCGAGCGCCAGCAGTCCGGTGTAGACGGTGAAGGGTTCGCCGCCGAGGCTGATCAGGTGCAGCGGCTTCCAGCCGGCATCCCAGACCAGGAAGGTGCCGCCGCAGAAGCCGACGAACCAGCCGGCAAGCAGGCCGGGTGCACGGAACCAGCCGGTGTAGAGACCGAAGACCAGCGCCGGGAGCGTCTGCAGGATCCAGATGCCGCCAAGCAGCTGCAGGTCGAGGGCGAACTGCGTCGGCAGGAACAGGATGACGAGAAGCGCGCCGACCTTCACCACGAGTGAGGTGATCTTCGCGACCTTGGCCTCGCCCGCATCGCTGACCTTGGGATCGACATAGGCCTTCCAGAAGTTACGGGTGAAAAGATTGGCAGCGCCAATGCTCATCACCGCCGCCGGCACCAGCGCGCCGATGGCGATCGCCGCAAAGGCGAAGCCGGAGAACCAGCCCGAAAACAGCGTCTTGAACAGCGTGGGAACGACGTCATTGGCGCTGTCGAGCTTCAGGTTGGCGGCGTGGCCCATATAGCCGAGCAGCGCCAGAAGGCCGAGCAGCAGCGTATAGGCGGGCAGCATGATCGCATTCTTGCGGATCGTCTTGCCGCTGTTGGAGGCAAAGATGCCCGTCAGCGTATGCGGATACATGAAGGCCGCAAGCGCCGAACCGAAAGCGAGCGTCGCATAGGCGACATATTGATTTCCGCCGAGCAGCAGGCTGCCGGAGCCCTTGGCCTGGAAGGCCGCATCGGCCGAGGCAAAGACATTGGCGTAGCCACCAAGCTTCGACGGGATCAACGCGACGGCTGCGATTACCACGATATAGATCATGATGTCCTTGACGAAGGCGATCAGCGCCGGGGCGCGCAGGCCGGCCGAATAGGTGTAGAGCGCCAGCACGATGAAGGCGATCGCCAGCGGCAGTTCGCCATGCAGCCCGAGCGCCTTCAGAACCGCCGTCATGCCGACGAGCTGCAGGGCGATATAAGGCATGGTGGCGATGACGCCCGTGGCCGCGACGGCGAGTTCGAGGCCGCGCGATCCGTATTGGCCATGGACGACGTCGGCCGCCGTCACATAGCCGAAATCCTTGGCGCGTTTCCACAACACCGGCATGACCATGAAGACGAAGGGATAGACGACGATGGTGTAGGGCAGCGCAAAGAAGCCGTAGGCGCCGACCGTATAGACCAGCGCCGGGACGGCGATCACCGTATAGGCGGTATAGAAATCGCCGCCGACGAGAAACCAGGTGATCCAGGTGCCGAAATTGCGGCCTCCGAGGCCCCATTCATCGATATGGGCGAGTGTCTCGGGCTTGCGCCAGCGGCTGGCGACGAAGCCCATGACGGTGACGAGGGCGAAAAAGAAGATGAAGACGGCGAGCGCCGTGCCGTTGATATCAGTCGTCATGGCGGGTGCTCCGATAGGCGATCCAGGTCAGCGTCGCGGTGATCGGCACCCAGAGAAGCTGATACCAGTAGAAGAAAGGAAAGCCGAAAAGCGACGGCTCACGCAGATTGTAGAATGACGGCCAGAGCAGCCCTATGTAGGGAATGATCAGCAGCCAGAGCGCTGCCTTGCTATGTGGTTTTTCCATGTCGGATACCTTTCAAGCGCCGCGGGCGGCGGTCGCCATGTTCCAGTTGTCGGCGTGGAAGGCAGGTCTGTCAGCCGGCGGCCGCGGCGAGCGCGGTTCGGATCGCTCGATCTTTCCAGCCGATCGAAAGCTGATGTAACGCATATGAATTCCTCCCAACGGCTCACCCTCGGCTGGCCGTGGATGGAGTCCTAGGACGTCGGTTTTGCCCTCACAAGATGGGTGTCAGGCCGAAATGCGGGGCTCTACCCAGAAGTGGGTAGACCGGGATTCATCTCACTTTGGAGATGATGCCGTGATCCAGCGCATAGCGGATGAGGCCTGCCGTCGTTGCGATACCGAGCTTCTTCTTGAGGTTCTTGCGGTGCGTTTCCGCCGTCGCGGCGGTTATTCCGAGCGCTTCGGCGATCTCCCGGTTGCTCCTGCCGGCAACGATCAGTCCGAGAATGTCGCGCTCGCGTGGCGTCAGCGGATCACTGCCCTCTTCCGCGCGTTCGCCCATCAGCGCGTCGAAGACACCCGAGGAGAAATAGGTGCCCCCGGCCGCAACGGTGTCGATGGCCGAGACGATCTCGTCGGTCGAAACATCTTTGAGCACGTAACCGGCAGCGCCATGCATGACCGAGGAGGAGATATATTCGCGGCTGTCGTGCATGGACAGCATCACGACCCGTGCCTGGGGAAGATCGTTCCTGAACAGTTCGATCGCATCGATGCCGCTGAGTTTCGGCATGTTGATATCCATCAGCACCACCTGCGGCTGGACCTGCCGGGCGATGTCGAGGCCTGTTTGCGCGAGACCAGCGGTGCCGGCGACTTCGATATGGTCGAATGTTTCCAATACGGCTTTCAATCCGTCCAGCACCAGCGGATGGTTGTCGATCAGGAGAACCCTGATTTTCGGCCGTTCACTCATGCGGCTTCCGCCTGCTTGCCGGCCGGCAGATTGGCCGACCTCGGCATCATTGCCGTCAGCGTCGTGCCGGACTCGCTGCTGTTGATGAGCAGCAGGCCCCGAAAGTGGGCCATCCGCTCCTGCATGTTGCGCAGCCCGAGGCCTGACCCGCCGGCTGCGCCGTCCTTGCTGCCGTCGAAGCCGGTGCCGTTGTCTGAAATCGTCATGCGGGCGCGGCCGCCGTCGCACCAGAGCTTCACCGAAAGCTTCGAGGCGCCCGCGTGCCGCTCGACATTGTTGAAGGCTTCCTGGGCGACGCGATAGAGGGCGGTGTTGGCCTCGGCTTTCAGCGTGCCGGTAAAGCCTGAAGCGTCGATATCAGTCTCGATCCCCGTGCGCTCGGCGAAATGATGACAGAGCGCCTCCAGTGCGGCGGTCAGGCCGAGATCGTCGAGCACGCGGGGGCGCAGATCGTGCGAGAGCCGCCGTATTTCCTTGATGGCGCCGTTCAGCGCCTCGACACCACGGTCGATGGTCAGCGCTGCATCGTCGACATTGGTCCTGACCTTGCGGCCGGCGAGATCCATCGCATAGCGCACCCCGAGAAGGTTCTGGGAAATGCCGTCGTGCAGCTCGCGGGCGAGCCGCGCGCGTTCTTCCTCCTGGGTATCGATGACCCGCTGCGTCAGCTCCTTGAGTCGGCTGTCAGCCATACGGCGCTCATGGAAGGTCAGCAGCATGCAGGTCGTGAAGACGACGAGCACCGAGGGTACGGCAATCAGCGCGACGATGACGAAGGTTCGTCTGATATTTGCGCGCGTCACGGCGTTGGCGGCCGCACTCTGGGCAAAGACGTCGTCGAGATAGACGCCGGTTCCCACCACCCAGTGCCATTTGTCGAGGCTGACGACGAAGGAGAGCTTGTCGGCGATCTGTCCGGTCGAGGGTTTCTGCCATTTGTATTGATGCAGGCCGCCGCCCGCCTTTGCCGTGGCGATCAGCTCGGCGATCACTTTGTCGCCGTCAGGATCGGTCAGATTCAGCCAATTTTGCCCATGCCGGAAGCTCTGGCGCGGATGGACGATATTGTTGCCGTCATAGTCGTAGACGAAGAAATAGCCATCCCTGCCGTAATCGAGCGAGGTCAGAATTTCAGCCACCTGCTGCTTGGCGGGTTCGTCGTCAGGACCGGCCTTGTCGTAGATCGCCTGGATGGCGGACAAGGCAAGATTGGTCAGGTTGAGGATTTCGGTTTCCTTGGTCTTCAGCATGTTCTGCTCGAACGTGTCGATGCTGTTCTTGGCGAGATTTGCCGATTGCCAGGTGATGAAGGTGGTGATTGCAAGGATCGAAATGACGAGCGGGACGATCGCCAATGCGATGATCTGGTGTCGTAGGGTCAAGTTCGTTCCTCCCGAAATGCGTCCGGAATTATGCCCTTTGTCCGACATGAGTCCAGCAGCTTGCCGGCGGCACGAGGTGATGGCTATTCCAGCGGCACGAACAGGCCGAGCTTGACGTCCCGCAGCACCACATTCGTATGCATGCGGCGGATCTGCGGATTGTCAGCCATGATGAGGGCGGCGATGTCATCATAATGCTCGACGTCGCGGGCGGTGACGATCGCGATCAGATCGACCGCGCCGGTGACGTAATAGACCTGCTGGATATGATCCTGTTTTTCCGCCCAGAGGCGGAACTTCGCCAAGGCGTCGTAATTGTCCCGCTCGATCTCCATCCCGACGATGAACACCATCGATGTCCCCGTCGCCTTCCGGTCGAGGACGGCGACCTCCGCCTTGATGATGCCCTCCTCGCGCAGCCGCTTCAGCCGCCGCTGCACGGCCGAGACCGACAAACCTACCCGCTCGGCGATCGTTTCGGCCTTCAGCTGGCAGTCGCGCTGAACTATGTCGAGGATGTCACGGTCAAAACGATCCAGCTGTTCCATTGTCCAGTCCATTTCGGCGTTTCGCGGCTCATGCGTTCTGCCTGATTTGCCGCATGAGAAAGATTATTTTGCACATTAAATGCAGAATAGGCAGAAATTGCGCGAAAAAACCGCGCAACTTTATCATTATCCTTCGCAAACTCAGTTCAGTCGGACCCATGCATGTCGGATCAGCCCATTCCTGCTCTTCGCGTCGAAGATCTTCATAAAAGCTTCGGCTCGCAACAGGTTCTCAAGGGTATTTCGGCCGAGGCCCATAAGTCTGACGTCATCTCCATTATCGGCTCGTCCGGTTCTGGCAAGAGCACCTTCCTCAGATGCATCAATTTTCTGGAAACGCCGGATCGTGGCCGCATCGCTGTGAACGGCGAGGAGGTCGCTCTGAAAACCGGCCGCGGCGGGCGGCTGCAGCCGCAGAGCTGGCGGCAGATCGAGCGGCTGCGAACCGGGCTTGGCATGGTCTTTCAGAGCTTCAATCTCTGGGCTCATCGGACCGTGCTGGAAAACGTCGTCGAGGCGCCGGTGCATGTCATGGGCGTTTCCAGGCGCGAAGCGATCGAAAAGGCGGAAGCTCTGCTGCACAAGGTCGGGCTTTTCGACAAGCGCGACGCCTACCCCGCCTTTCTCTCTGGCGGCCAGCAGCAGCGCGCGGCGATCGCAAGAGCGCTCTGCGTCGATCCCGCCGTCATGCTGTTCGATGAGCCGACATCGGCGCTCGATCCCGAGCTGGTTGGCGAGGTACTGAAAGTCATCCGAGATCTGGCGGAAGAGGGCCGGACCATGCTGATCGTCACGCATGAAATGCGCTTCGCTCGCGACGTTTCAAGCCGCGTCCTCTTCCTGCACCAAGGGCGGATCGAGGAGGAAGGCCCGCCGGAACAAGTCTTCGGGACGCCCGTCAGCGCCCGCTGCCGGGAATTCACCGGTCTCACCGCCCACTGATCTCGCATCGAGCCATCACCCACAATACGAACCAGGAGAACCCTGCGAATGAAACTGCTCCCCACGCTTTTCGCCGGCGTCGCATTTGCGCTTTCCGCCGTCGCGGCACAGGCCGAAGTCCGCTTCGGCGTCATGAACGAAGCTTATCCGCCCTTCTTCGCCAAGGACGCTTCGGGCCAGTGGCAGGGATGGGAAATCGACCTGATGAATGCCGTCTGCGAAGAGATGAAGGAGAAATGCTCGATCGTCGAGATCTCCTGGGACGGCCTCATTCCAGCTCTTCAGAGCAAGAAGTTCGACGTGATCTGGTCGTCGATGTCGAACACCGCGGAACGTGCGAAGGTAATCGACTTCACCGACAAATATTACAACACGCCGAGCACCCTGATCGGCCCCAAGGACCAGAAGCCGGGCGCCACGGCCGAGGATGTGAAGGGCAAGACCATCGGCATCCAGGTGTCGACGATCCAGTCTGAATATTACAAGAAGTATTTTGCCGCTGCCGCCGAGGAAAAGACCTACCAGACGCTCGACGAGGCTTTCCAGGATCTCGCTTCCGGCCGCATCGACTACGTCTTCGGGGATTCGCTGGCGCTTGACGCCTTCCTGAAAAGCGATGCCGGCAAGGATTGCTGCGCCAACATGGGCGATGTCGCCGACGACAAGGAGATTCTCGGGGCTGGCGTTTCTGGCGGCTTGCGCAAGGAAGATACCGAATTGAAAGCCAAGCTGAACAAGGCAATCGCGGCAGTGCGCGCCAGCGGTCAGTATGACGCGATCACCAAGAAATACTTCGACTTCGATATCTACGGCGCGAAGTAAGCTCTTAGAAATGGCGACCGCGCAACAAGGCATTCTGGACCTGCTCTCCCCCTATCCTCCGGGATGGGGCGGCGTTCTCTTGGCAGGTGCGGTCTCCACGGTCGCCATCTCGGCCTGCGCCTTCGCCGTCGGTCTGCTGTTCGGCACCGGCGGTGCGCTGGGAAAGCTTTCCGGCAACCCTGTGCTCCGCCTGATGCTCGATCTCTATACGACGGTGATCCGTGCCGTTCCCGAACTGATCCTAATCGTCGGACTCTATTATGCCGGCACCGATGGCCTCAACCAGCTGCTGGCGGTATTCAGCCTGCCGCCGGTCGAGGTGAACGGCTTCGTCGCAGCCGTCGCCGTGCTCGGTTTCGTGCAGGGCGCCTATATGACCGAGGTGCTGCGCGGCGCGATTCTCGCCATCCCCGTCGGCCAGATCGAGGCCGCCAAGGCTTTCGGCATGGGGCCGATGCTGCGCTTCCGCCGCATCCTGCTGCCGGCGCTGTTGCCGAACGCGCTGCCGGGTCTTGCCAATCTGTGGATGTCGGTCACCAAGGACAGCGCGCTGGTCGCGGTCGTCGGCTATCAGGAGTTAGCGCTCGCCACCCGTCTCGCCGGGGCAAGCACCAAGCACTACTTCGTTTTTTTCCTCGCTTCGGCAGTTCTCTATCTCGCCATCACACTCGCTTCCAACGTCGTCTTCAAACTGATCGAAGGGCGGGTGCGGCGGGGACAGCCGCGTCTGGCCTGAGGCCGCCATGAGTTTCACCTGGATCTCCTCCTATTGGCCGCTGCTTCTGACCGGCGCCTGGCAGACCGTAGCGCTGCTGGTCATATCAGTGGTGTTCGGTTTCATGATCGCCATCGGTCTCGCCTTCGCGCAGGTCAGCGGCGGCAGGCTGACGCGGCTCGCCGCCCGCGCCTACTGCACCTTCTTCCGCGGCACACCGCTGCTGATCCAGCTTTGGCTCCTCTATTATGGGGTCGGCTCGCTGCTGCCCATGATCCCCGGCATCCGCCAGAGCCTGTTCTGGCCGATTCTGCGCGAGGGCTTTTTCTTCGCTTCCGTCAGCTTCACGCTGAATTATGCGGCCTATGAGGCGGAAGTGCTGCGCGGTGCGCTGCTTGCCGTTCCCAAGGGCGAGCTCGAGGCCGGTCGGGCTTTCGGCCTGTCGCCCTGGAAGCTCACCCGCCGCATCTGGTTGCCGCGCGCCATTCGCATCGCCCTGCCGACCATTGCCGGGGAAATCGTCATGCAGCTCAAAGCGACGCCGCTCGCCTTCACGGTGACGGTGATGGATCTCTACGCCGTCGCCAACAAGGTTCGCCAGGACACGTTGCTCGTCTATGAACCGCTCATCGTCGTCACCCTCTTTTATCTCGCCTTGACCGCGGTAATCGCCCACGTCTTTCGAGGGCTCGAAGCGCAGGTGCCGGTTCGCCGCTAGGCCACGAAAAGCTCGCCACTTTGTTTTGAAAGCCCGCCGCCGATTACGGCGCGACAGCCTGAATGGAGACTACCTCATGAGCACAACGCGAATTCTCGATGGCGGCATGAGCCGCGAGCTTCTGCGACTGGGCGCCGAAATCAAGCAGCCGGAATGGTCGGCGCTGGCGCTGATGAATTCGCCTGACATCGTTCGGGAGGTACACCAGGAATTCATCGCCGCCGGCTCCGAGATCATCACGACGAACAGCTATGCGCTCGTGCCCTTCCATATCGGCGAAGACCGCTTTCAGCAGGAGGGGCCGGCGCTGATCCGCCTCGCAGGTCGCCTCGCGCGCGAGGCTGCAGATGCCGTGACCGACAGGAAGGTGCTGGTTGCCGGCTCGCTGCCGCCGATCTTCGGCTCCTACGAACCGCAGAATTTCCGGCCTTCCCGGGTGCAGGACTATCTCAAGGTGCTGGTCCAAAACCTCGCTCCCTTCGTCGATATTTGGCTCGGTGAGACTTTGAGCCTGATTGCCGAGGGCGAGGCCGTCCGCAAGGCGGTGGCGGCATCGGGCAAGCCGTTCTGGATTTCCTTCACCTTGGCGGATGACGAGGCGGCGATCAGGGGCGACACGCCGAAACTCCGCTCCGGCGAAAGCGTCGAGGAGGCGGCATCATGGGCGGTGTCATCGGGTGCGGCGGCTTTCCTATTCAATTGCAGCAAGCCCGAGGTCATGCGGGGCGCGGTCGAGACGGCGGCACGGGTGTTCCGCGAGAGGAATGCTCAGATCGAAATCGGCGTCTATGCCAATGCGTTCGAAGGAGAAACAGGCGAGGCAGCCGCCAATGAAGGCCTGCACGATACCCGTGACGACCTGAACGACGATGCCTACTCGCGCTTTGCCTGCTCCTGGGCCGAGGCAGGTGCTACGATCATCGGCGGCTGCTGCGGCATCGGCGCAGCCCATATCCATCGCGTCAGGAACACGCTCTTCGGTTGAAGCGACGACCGACGAGATGCAGGCTGGGACGATGGCTACATCTGCCGGCTCTGTCACTCACTGCGCCTTCGGTGCCGTCTTCTGAAGCTCGAGAAGAAGCTCGATCAGTTTCGGGGCCATCACCCTGATTTCTGAGAGATGGACGGCGCTCAGTCTGGTCAGAAGCTCGTCCGCCTTGTCGGTCAGGGCGAGCGTCTGGCGGCGCCGATCGGCCGGGTCGGCATGGCGTTCGACGAGCCCCGCATCCGACAGCCGCCCGACAAGCTCGGTCGCCGTATGGGGCGCAATGATGAGCCTATCGGCCAGCATGCCGATGGTCATAGCATCGCCGCGTTGGCCCTTGATCGCCAGCAGAGCCTGGTGCTGTTGTGGAGGCAGCCCTTCCGACTGTGCGGCGGAGGCGCTGAAGTCCATGAATTGACGAAGTGCGAATCTGAGGTCGGCAAGAGCCTCGTAATCCTCCCGTCTCAGCGGCGGCGCGGCTTTCTTCAAACTCGTTCTCCTCTGCCGCTCGTCCGCAGGTGGCGATCCGTGCGGGAGTTATTTCCGGTATCGAATAGATGGGCGGGCGTCAGCCGGTCAAGCGAAGCATGTTCAAAAGACATGTTCGTCTTCACGCTTTCATCCGTTGATTTATATCGTATTACGATATATTCAAGCCGCTCAAGCATACCTATTTCCGCGTAGCAGAGGCTTCCATGGCGCAGCATCAAACCAGCAACAGGCCGCACGACTTTACGGGCGGTCTTTCCCGGCGCGAGGCCGGAGATTTCACAACCGACAGGCGGGTTCTCGTCCTGATCGGCATGGCCATCATCATCGGCTCCGCCGGCGCCTTTGCAGCATGGTGCCTCGTCAGCCTCATCGCGCTGGTGACCAATGTCATCTGGTTCGGGAAGATCGGCATCGAGCCCGCCTCGCTCGCCGGCGTGACGCGTTCGCTGTGGGTGGTGCTGGTGCCGCCGCTCGGAGGGCTCGCGATCGGGCTGATGGCCCGCTTCGGATCCGAGAAGATCCGCGGCCACGGCATCCCGGAAGCGATCGAGGCCATCCTGATCGGCGGCAGCCGGATGTCGCCGAAGGTCGCTGTCCTGAAGCCGCTATCTTCGGCGATCTCGATCGGAACGGGCGGTCCGTTCGGCGCCGAGGGACCGATCATCATGACCGGTGGCGCGATCGGCTCGCTTTTCGCCCAATTCTTTCACATGAGCGCGGCCGAGCGGAAGACGCTTCTCGTTGCGGGTGCGGCCGCAGGCATGACGGCGATCTTCGGCTCGCCGATATCAGCGGTCATGCTGGCAGTCGAACTGCTGTTGTTCGAATGGAAGCCGCGCAGCTTCATTCCCGTCGCCGTTGCCGCCTGCGTGTCGATCTGCTGGCGTCCGCTGCTGTTCGGCGCCGGTCCGCTGTTCCCGGCCCATTTCCAGGTGACCTTGCCTTGGTGGGGGATTTTCGCCTGTGCGGCAATGGGCATCATTTCAGGTCTGCAATCCGGCTTGCTGACGACGCTGCTCTACAAGATCGAGGACCTGTTCGAAGCATTGCCGATCCACTGGATGTGGTGGCCGGCGCTTGGCGGTCTCGTCATCGGTCTCGGTGGTCTGATCGAACCGCGGGCCATGGGCGTCGGCTACGATATCATCGACGGGCTGCTCAACAACCGGTTGCTCGCACCGGCCGTACTGTCGATCCTGCTGGTGAAGACGATCATCTGGCTGTTTGCCCTGTCATCCGGCACTTCGGGCGGCGTGCTCGCGCCGCTCCTGATTTTCGGCGGCGCACTCGGATGGCTGGTCGGCATTGCCATGCCGGGCAACGATCCCGGCTTCTGGGCACTGCTCGGAATGGCCGCGATGATGGGCGGAACCATGCGCGCACCGCTGACGGGGACCTTCTTCGCGATGGAGATCACCGGCGACGTCAGTACGCTCGTTCCCCTGCTCGCGGCAACCGTGGTCGCCTATGCCGTCACGGTCCTTTTGCTGCGCCGCTCGATCCTCACCGAGAAGATCGCGCGCCGCGGTCAGCACATCACCCGCGAATATGGTGTCGACCCGTTTGAGCTGTCCCGGGCAAGGGAGATCATGATCAGCGATGTCGACACGCTTCCTGTCAGCATGACGGTCGGCGAGGCCTGCGATTTCTTCGCCACCCGAGAGAAGACGCACCGGATCTATCCGCTCGTCGATGCCGCAGGTAAATTGGCCGGCATTGTTTCGAGGGCCGACGCTCTGCTCTGGCAGGGAAAATCGGAGTTGGCCACCCAAACGCTTGCGGAAAATGTCACAGACGACTCGGTTCCCGTGGGGCATCCCGATGATACGGTCGCCTTCATCGCCGACCTGATGCTGTCGACGGACAGCGGCCGCATTCCGATCGTCGATCCAGCATCGGGCAAGCTGTGCGGCCTGATCGCCCGCAAGGATCTGCTGCGGCTGCGCAGTTCATACCGGTCAGCGGAACTGGACCGGCGGCCCTATCTGGCCGCCAGTTCGAGGAGCAAGTTGCAATAGCGGTTGGGGCTTTCCTCCGAATCGCTGCCGCAACTGCCGCGCGCCGCATGAATAGGTCCCATGCGGCGCGTGTTTGCGTCTGGAAGCGGTCAATGCAGCCCGAAGAGATTGAGCAGCTCCTCCCGGTGCCGGACGAATTCCGGCGCGCTGCGGTCGCGGGGACGCGGCAGATCGATTTCGATCAGGCGCGGCTCGGCTCCCTTCTCCCGCGGCAGGATCAGGATCCGGTCGGCGAGATAGATCGCCTCTTCGAGGTCGTGTGTGACGAGAATGGTTGTCACATCCTCGTCGCGCCAAATCCGCGCGAGCTCCTGCTGCATGCCGATCTTGGTCATGGCGTCGAGCGCGCCGAGCGGTTCGTCGAGCAATAGGATCTCGGGCTGGACGGCAAGCGCCCGGGCGATGCCGACGCGCTGCGCCATGCCGCCGGAGAGCTGCCGGGGATAGGCCGCCTCGAATTGCTGCAGGCCGACGAGCTTGACATAGTGGCGTGCCCGCCCCCTCGCCTGCTCGTGGGAGAGGCCTCTCGTTTTCAGTCCGAAAGCGACGTTGTCGAGTACCGTAAGCCAGGGAAGAAGGCGCGGCTCCTGGAAGATGACGGCGCGTTCGGCGCCGACGCCTCGTATTGCCTTGCCATCGACCAGAACCTCCCCGGTGTCGGAATCCTCAAGTCCGGCGAGAACCCTGAGCAGGGTCGTCTTGCCCGAACCGCTGGCGCCGACGATGGCGAGGCTTTCGCCGGAGCGGATATGGAGATTGATATCCTTCAGAACCTGCAGGGGTTTGCCGTTCAGTCTGTAGGATTTGGAGAGACGACGGATCGTCACCTCTCCGCGGCGAATATCCTCAGCGACGCTCATCACGGTTCCTCAATTGCTTGCCGGTTTGGCGTCGGCGGTAAAGAGAATGTCCTTGGCCGCCAGCTGGCCTTGCTTCAGCTTGCCTTCGCGAACCAGGACGTCGATCCAGAACTGGATGTCGCGCTCGACCGGCAGGCCGCCGGCGCGCACGCCGTAACCGCGGAAGTACTGCGCGATATCGGGATTCTCGCCACGTTCGGCGAGCGCCTTGGCGAGGATCTTCTTGGTTTCCTCGGGATGCTCGCGGGCATAGTCGAGAGCGCGGGCCGACTGCTCGACGAAGATTTTCGAGGCTTCCGGATGTTGCTTGATGAAATCACGGCGCAGGACCACGAAGCCGCCGGCGATGTCGCCGAGTACGTCGGTATCGTCGAAGACAGCACGCAGGCCGCCGTTCTTGAGTGCGGCGCCCTCGAAGGTCGTCTGCCAATAGCCGAAGGCGGCGATATCGACTTGCTTGGAGCGCAGCACCTGTTCGAGCTGCGGCCCGGGAACGACGACCTGATTGGCGGAGTCGCTCGGCAGACCGACGGAATGCAGGGCCTCGCGGATCGTGTAGTCGAGATGCGCGCCGAGCGTGTTGACGGCGATGCTCTTGCCGACAATGTCCTTGATTGTTTTGATCGGGCTGTCCTCCAGCACGTAGAAGGTCGACTGTACTTCGTCATTGATGCCGTTCGACGGATAAGCGGCGACGAAGTCGTTGCCGCCGATGATCGAGTTCAGGACCGCGGAGGTGGCGGCGCTGCCGATCTCGACATCACCGGATGCCAGAGCGATCAGGGAGGCCGGGCCGCCCTGGGCATAACCGACATTCTCAAACGTGATGCCTGTGCCGTCGAAATAGCCGAGTTCGGCGGCAAGTTCATGGGCGGCAAGACCGCCCTGGCTCGCGAGATAGCGCAGCTTCACGGTGTCGGCGGCTGCGGCTGGCGTGGCGAGACCGAGCGCTATCACAGCCGGCAGGAGAAAATTGCGAGGATGGAACGTCATGGGATGTCCTTTCGGAAAAGAAAAATCGGAGGAAGAGATCAGGTGCTCGGCTGAGACCAGCGGCAGAGACGGCGCTGCAGGAGAACGAGCAGGGCATTCGCGGCAAGGCCGAGGAAGGCGAGCAGCAGGATCGCCGCAAACATCAGCGGGATCTGGAAGTTATACTGGGCGTTCATCACCTGAAAGCCGATGCCCTTGTTGGCGCCGATCATCTCGGCGGCGATCAGCAGCAGAAGCGCAGTCGTCGCCGAAAGACGCAGGCCGACGAAGATTGCCGGGACGGATGCCGGCAAGATGACGCGCCGGAAGACGGTCAGCGGTCCGGCGCCATAGGTGCGCGCCATCTCGATGAGCTTCTGGTCCACCTCCTTGACGCCGCCGATCGTGGCGAGCAGCACCGGAAACAATGTCGCCCAGAAGATCACAAAGATCTTGGAGGTTTCGCCGAGGCCGAGCAGCAGGATGAAAACCGGATAGAGCGCCAGCGCCGAGGTCTGCCGGAAGAGCTGCAGGATCGGGTCGAGCGCCTGTTCGACCAAGCGAAACTGGCCCATGAACAGGCCGAGCGGAATACCGACAACGACGGCAAAGGCGAAGGCGGTTCCGGAGCGCTGCAGGCTGATGGCGATGTCATCGAGCAAGGCGCCATTGGCAAGATTGGTCCACAGCGCCGAAAGGATCACGTTCAACGGCGGGAAGACGGCGGGATTGATCCAGCCCCTGGTGCTCGACACCTGCCAGAGCACGAGAAAGCTGATGAGCAGACCGTAGCGCGGCAAAAATGCCGCTAGCACTCCGCGCACATTGGAGACCAGAGGGGAACTATTGCTTTTGCTGCTTTTCAGACGGCCGAAGCTTCTCGGAAGAGCCTGGTTGATTTCGTAGGCCATTGGTTTCTCCTCACTCCGCTGCCTCAAGAACAGTGCGTCCGGCAGCCCAGCGGTTTGTCGGGAAAGGCAAGCCGAGATTTTCCCGGAGCGTCTTGCCTTCATAGGCAGTGCGGAACAGGCCGCGGCGCTGGAGTTCGGGGATGACGAGATCGACAAAGTCGTCGAGCGCCGTCGGCAGCCAAGGCGGCAAAATGTTGAAGCCGTCGGCGGCTTCGTTCTCGAACCATGTCTGCAGCGTATCGGCGATCTGCTCGGCCGTGCCGACGATGGTGTAGTGACCGCGGGCCGAGGCGATCCACTGATAGAGCTGGCGGATGGTGAAGTTGTTTTCATCGGCGATCTGGCGGATCAGCGCCTGGCGGCTCTTCATGCCTTCGGTCGGGGGCGCTGGCGGAAGAGGCCCGTCTAGATCATAACCGTGCAGGTCGAGCGTGCCGCCGGTGAGGCCGTTGAGGAGGCCGATTCCATCCTCTTCGACAATGAGCGAGGTCAGCCGGTCGTATTTCTCGCGCGCCTCGGCCTCGGTCCGGCCGACGAAGGCGGATACGCCGGGCATGACCAGGATGTGATCGGGGTTGCGGCCGAGGCCGCGGGCGCGTGCCTTGATATCGCGGTAGAATTCCTGGGCTGTTTCGATGTGCTGATGGGCGGTGAAGATCACTTCGGCGGTTGCTGCGGCAAGTCCGCGTCCGTCCTCGGACTGTCCGGCCTGCACGATTACGGGATGCCCCTGCGGCGAGCGCGAGACGTTGAGCGGGCCGCGCACGCTGAAATGCTCGCCGCGGTGGTCGGTGTCGTGCAGCTTCGCCGGATCGAAGAAGACGCCGGTCTCCTTGTCGCGGATGAATGCGTCGTCCTCGAAGCTCTCCCAGAGTTTGCGGACGACCTCGACATGCTCGGCGGCGCGGCGATATCGTTCGGCATGCGGAAGCTGGGTTTCGCGGTTGAAGTTCTGCGCCGTGAGGTCGCCCGTGGTGGTGACGACATTCCAGCCGGCGCGCCCGTTCGAGATCAGATCGAGCGAAGCGAACTTGCGGGCGGTCGTATAAGGTTCCTCGTAGGTGGTCGAGGACGTCGCGATGAAGCCGAGATGGGTGGTGAGAGGCGCAAGGGCGGAGAACAAGGTGACGGGCTCGAAGCCGGCCACGCGGGCGTTGCCGCCATCACGGGCTCCGCCGAAACCGACGGCCAGTCCATCGGCCAGGAAGTAGGCATCGAAGAGACCGCGTTCCGCCGTCAGGGCGAGTTGCTTGTGAAATTCGAAACTGGTCGCGCCGTCGACCGGCTGGTCGGGATGCCGCCACGATGCAACATGCTGTCCACCGCCGGGAAGAAATGCCCCAAGCCTGATTTTCCGTGTCATTTCGCGTCCTCTCCGTTCATCGGCGACAGCCCGTCTTGCCAAAGAGCAAGGCAGAAAGATCTGGCGCTGAGGACATCAGAATACGTACCCTATAAATTTAATAGAGAAACTTCATTCCGTAGTTTCGGGAGAAGGGTGAATAGATTTGCGGGATTGGACTGAATCTCGAAATCAATATCGAAGTGGACAACCAACGCATGGCTCGTCCTGCGGCGGCTCTTCGACGTGCAGGCGGCAGAAAACCAGCGCCAGAGTGCTGTGATTCAAGGAAGCACAGGGCGCGGTGCGGCTTCCCGTAGGAAGTCACGCCGGCGATTAATGCGTGTTCGGTATCAGCCTCGTTTCGGCCGGGCCGGGGCATGCTCCAAGCCCGCGGCGGCCTTCTTCAGGCAATCGAGGTAGCGGTCGCGGTTCGCGATGCCGTCGTCGCGCGGCGTGACCAGGCAGAGCGTTGCAGCCGCATGACCCTCCTCGCCCCGCACCGGCACGGCAAAACAATGGGTAAAGCTGTCGACGATGCTGTTGAAGGTAAAGAGACCTTCTCGCTCGGCCTGGCGGACCTCGACGATGAAGCTTTGCGGATCGAGCCATTCGCCGTTCGGCAGACGAAAATCCTGCGATGGAATGAAGTTCAGGATTTCCTGATCGGACAGATGCGCGACGAGCAGACGTCCGGAGGCTGTCCACGGGATCGGCACCGACTGGCCGATATCGGTCGAAATGCGGAATGGCCGCGCGCCTTCGCGCATGCGCACGACCGTATATTTATTTCCGTCCAGCATGCAGAACTGCGCCGTCTCCCGCGTTTCGTCGGCGAGTTGTTCCAGCGCGGCCTCGCATTCGCGGGTGAAATCGAAATGGTTTTCATAGGCGGCGCCGAGGAAATAAAGCTTACGGCCGAGATAGACGCGCCCCTCGCCGCCCGTGAATTCCAGAATGCCATTGCTCAGCAGCAAGTTGACGAGCTCATAAACCGATGAACGCGGCGCGCCGATCTGCGCTGCGATTTCATTCGGCTTCAAAGCCTGCCGTTTCTGGCGCAGGAAATCGAGGATTTCGAAGGCGCGGTCGAGCCCTCGGGCACGCTTGCCGATTGCTTCGTCCTGAATTGCGTCCATTGCTGTCGATCCCAATTTCTGTTCGGCCAAGCTTTTCAAACCCTCTGCCGCATCTGTCAACCGATCCTGTTGTTCCCGGCCGACGAAAATTTTTATCACCCCTCTTGCGAGGTGGAAAAATCGGCATAAGATCGGCCGTCCGGTATTTAGATCATATGTACATTATATTGGACAAAAACAGATGGCAAGCATTAAGGCTGCCACACAAAAGGGGATCGACATGAAAAATTCTGAAAACAGCATTTCTGCCTCGCGTCGCCGCCGCCTTCTCGCCGGCGCTGCCGCTGCTGCCGCCCTTCTCGTTCTTTCCACCGGCTCGGCCTCGGCTGCCGCCAATTGCATCAAGGGTGACAGGAAGGCGCCTTTCACGATCGGCTGGGCGAATATCTATTCGGTGCCGACCTGGATGAAACAGACCGAAGGCACGATTACGGCCGAGGTGGAGGAGTTGAAAAAGGCAGGTCTCGTCAAAGACCTGATGATCACCGATGCGCAGGGCAACGCCCAGACGCAGATCCAGCATATCCAGTCGATGATCGATGCCAATGTCGACGCCATCGTCGTGATCGCCGGTTCCTCCACCGCCCTCGACCGCGTCATCTCCGACGCCTGCGACAAGGGTATTGCGGTGGTGAATTTCGACAGCCTGGTCAATACCGACAAGGTGACGGCGAAGATCAACACCGATTCCAACGAATGGGGCGCGACGGCTGCCAAGTGGATGGTGAGCCAGCTCGGCGGCAAGGGCAAGATCATCGTCATGAACGGTCCGGCCGGCATTTCGGTGAGCGACGACCGCCGCAAGGGCGCCCAGCCGGTTCTCGATGCCAATCCGGGCATCCAGGTGATCACCGAGACCAACACGGAATATAATGTCGCGCCGGCACAGGAAGCGATGACGAGCCTGCTCTTCGCCAATCCCGAAATCGACGGCGTGCTGTCGCTCGGCGGAGCCCTGTCTGCCGGCTCCGTCCTCGCCTTCGAGCGTCAGGGCCGCGATCAGGTGCCGACAACAGGTGAAAATGCCCGCCAGTTCCTCGAGCTCTGGAAAGAGAAGGGGCTGAAGGGCTGGGCGACGATGCAGCCCAACTGGCTCGGCGCGCTTTCCGTCTATACCGCGGTCCAGGCGCTGCAAGGCAAGGATGTCCCGGCCTTCGTCAAGGTGCCGCTGCCTGTCATCGACGACAGCTCGATCGGCGGCTATCTCGCACGGGCCGACAAGTTCCCGGCCGACGGCTATATCTACTCGGACTACGACAAGGCGCTCTTCGACAAGCTGCTGACCAAGTAATCCGCGTCTGGGGAACGTCGTCATGACGGAAGAAAACCCGCTGCTGGAAGCCCGGCAGGTGTTCAAGGGATTTTTCGGCAATCCGGTTTTGAAGGGCGTCGACATCGCCCTTCTGCCGGGCAGGGTTCATGCCCTGCTCGGCGAAAACGGCGCCGGCAAGTCCACCCTGATCAACCTTCTGTCCGGCGCCCTCCAGCCCGACGGCGGGTCCATCCTTGTCGACGGCAAACCCGTCGGGCGTTTCAGCCCGGCGGAGGCCCGCAAAGCCGGTATCGCTGTGGTTCAGCAGGAGCTGAGCCTGACGGCCAGCCTCTCGATTGCCGAAAATATCGGGCTCGGCGCCTTTCCGCGCCGCTTCGGCCTCATTGATTACCGAGCGCTTCATCGCCGGGTGCAGGAGGTCTGCGGCATGGTCGGGCTCACCGAACCGCTCGACATGCCGGTCGCCGACCTCGCGCTCGGCCGCCGCCAGATGGTGGAGATCGCCAAGGCGCTGTTCCGCAAGCCGCGCGTGTTGATCCTCGACGAGCCGACCTCGTCACTCTCGGCCCATGAAGCCGGCGTCCTCGCCCGGCTGATCGAGGCGCTCCGGGGTCGCGGCATGGCACTCCTCTATATTTCCCACCGCCTCAACGAGGTGCAGGCGCTCTGCTCGCATGTCACGGTGCTGAAGGACGGCGGGGTCACTGCGGATCAGTCGCTCTCCGGCATCGACGGCGAAGGGCTGGTGCGTCTCATGGTCGGCCGCGAGACCGGCGACCTGTTCCCGTCGCGCGGCGCCACTACACCCGGTGTCATACGCATCAGCGTCGAAGGCTTTTCCGCCGGCACGGTGCGCGACATCGCCTTCTCCGCCCGCGCCGGCGAGATCGTCGGCATCGGCGGTCTTGTGGGTCAAGGGCAGGAGGACCTGCTGCTTGGCTTCTACGGCGCCATTCCTTCGTCAGCCGTCCGAGCGGAAGTCTCCGGCAAGTCCGGCCTGCCCGCTGACGTCGGCGAGGCGAACGCGGCTGGCATCGTCTATGTCCCGGCCGACCGCAAGCACGAGGGGCTGGTGCTGTCGCATTCGATCGCCTCCAATCTCATCCTGCCGTCGCTCGGACGGCTTGCCGCCAAGGGCTTGCGCGACCGGCGGGCGGAAACCGGCCTGGTCGCCAAGCTCGCACACCGGCTGACGATCAAGGGTGATACGGCCCGGCCGGTGCAGGCGCTTTCCGGCGGCAACCAGCAGAAGGTGGCGCTCGCCAAATGGCTGCCGCTCGATCCGTCCGTGCTGCTGCTCAACGACCCGACGCGCGGTGTCGACATCGAGACCAAGCGGGAAATCTATCTCATGCTCCGCGCCTTCGCCGCCGAGGGGCGGCTCGTCATTCTCGCCAGTTCCGATACGCCGGAACTCGTGCATCTCTGCGATCGTGTCGTGGTTCTGCGCGAGGGCCGCGTCGCGGCGGTGCTGTCGCAGGATGATATCAGTGAAGGAGCGATCGTCGGTGCGGCCATGGGCGTCAGCACCACGGCACAGGGAGAGGCGGCATGAACACCAATTCTTCATCCCGGCTCTATCCCTCGATCCAGATGCGCCGCAATCGCGGCCTCTCCGGCCTCTATCTTGTCGTCGCGGCCTTTCTCATCCTCTATGCGATGCTCTTTCCGGGCATCCTTTCGATCGGCGGCTTCTCGAAGTTCACGCAGAACTGGTTCCCGCTCGCACTCGTCACCATGGCGCAGGCGCTGCTCATGCTGAACGGCGGCATCACGCTGGCGATCGGTCCGCTCGTCAGCCTCGGCGCGGTCATCGCCGCGACGACGATGGAAGGGGCGCTCGGCGTGTCGGGCGGCATTCTCGCGGTCGCCGCCGCCGGCCTTGCGGTCGGCGCCGCCACCGGCGCCATCGTCACCTATCTGAGGCTTCCCGCTATCATCGTCACGCTCGCCGGCTCCTTCATCATCAGCGGCGTCGCACTCATCCTGCTGCCGCGGCCGGGTGGCATCGTTCCCGACTGGCTGTCGACGGTGCTGGCCGGCCATACGCCCGTCGCCTTTCTGATGCTCTTGGCGATCCTGGCGCTGTGGAAGCTGTTTCTCGCCACGCCGCTCGGCCTCGGCATCTATGCGGCCGGCGACAACCCGGTCGGCGCATTCCGTTCCGGCGTGCCGGTCGAACGGGTGAAAGTCACGGCTTTTGCGCTCTCCGGTCTGCTGGCAGCGCTGACCGGCCTCTTCGTCGCCGCGCAGACCGGCTCCGGTGATCCTGTCATCGGCACGCCCTTCACGCTGAACTCGATCGCTGCCGCCGTGCTCGGCGGCGTCGGCTTCCTCGGCGGCAAGGGCACGATGCGCGGTGCGATCTGCGGCAGCCTGCTGCTCTCGGTCATGATCAACGTCATGTTCTTCCTCGGCTTCCCGCCGGTGGCGCAATATGTCGCTCAAGGATTGATCATCGTCGGCGCGGTCGCCGTTCCGGAACTTCTTTGCGCATGGAGGGCAAGGCGATGAACATCATCAGATCGGCATTCCGCAACCCGCCGTTCCTGACCTTTCTCCTGGTGGCGCTCGTCTGGATCATCGCAAGCTTCACGCTGCGCGGCTTCGGCGCCTACGGCCACTTGCGTTACCTCCTCGAACTCGCCGCCGTGATCGGCATCGTCGCCGCCGGGCAGACGCTGGTTATTCTGATGGGCGGCATCGACCTTTCCGTCGGCGCTGTCATCACGGTCACGGCGATCCTGTTGCCGCTGATTTCGCCGGCATGGGATCCGACCGGCCTTGCCGGCATCGCGGCGGCGCTTGCCATCGCCACCGGCATCGGCTTGATGAACGGCGCAGGTGCCACCTATCTCCGCGTCCCGCCGATCATCATGACGCTTGCCATGGCGACCTTCCTGCAGGGCCTGCTCGTCATCGTTGCCGGCGGAAGTGCGGTCACCGTCAGCAATCCCGCCGTCATCCTGCTTGGGCAGGCGCGGCCGCTCGGCATTCCCTCGGGCATCATTCTCTGGCTCGCTGTCGCGGTCGTCGTCCTGCTGCTCGTCCACCGCATGCCGATCGGCGCCCGTTTCCTGGCACTCGGGGCGAACCCGCTGGCCGCCCGGCTTTCCGGCGTCAGCGTCACTCGCAACACGCTGATCGCGCATACCCTGTCGGGCCTTTTCGCAGGGCTTGCCGGCATTCTGGTTCTCGGCATGAACCGGCAGGGTTATGTCGGCATCGGCGATCCCTATCTGCTGACCTCAATCGCTGCCGTCGTGCTCGGCGGCACCTCGATCCTCGGCGGCCGCGGCACCTATGCCGGGACCATCCCGGGAGCGATCCTGCTTGTGACGGCGACGGCGCTGATCACCGTCGTCAACGCTTCGCCCGGCTGGCGGTCGATCATGTTCGGCACGCTGATCCTCGCCCTTCTGCTCGTTTCCGGCCGCGAGGCGCGCCGATGACGGGACGCTATGATGGGCCGGTGATCGACCCGCACCACCATCTCTGGGACCTCGGCCTTCAGCGTCATCCCTGGCTTCATAAAGCGCGGGTATCAGGTGAAGGGATGGTGTTCGGGAGCCTGGCGCCGATCCTGCGCGACTATGGCATCGACGATTATCGAGCCGACGCCGCGCGCCAGAACGTGGTTGCGACCGTCCATGTCGAGGCCGGCTGGTCCGCTGCCTATCCGCTGGAGGAGAGCCGCTGGCTGGATGGCCTCGACCGCGGATCCGGTGTGGCGCACCGTTATATCGCCGGCATTGACCTCGACCGGCCGGACGCCCTGCGCCTGCTCGAGGCGGAAGCGGAACATCCCAACGTCGTCGGCATCCGCGATATTCTGAGCTGGCATCCCGATGTGGCCAAGAGTTTTGCGTCGCGTCCGGATCGCATGAGCGATCCTGCCTGGCGAGCAGGCCTTGCCCATGCCACGCGGCTCGGGCTCGTCTTCGACCTGATGCTCTATCCCTGGCAGATGGGTGAAGCGCTCGAGCTCGCCCGGGCTTTTCCGCAAACGCTTTTCGTGCTCAATCACGGCGGAAGCCCTGCCGACAGGACACAGGAGGGCATGGCGCTCTGGCGCCGCGGCCTGCGGGCGCTCGGCAGAGAGCCCAACGTGCGGCTGAAGATTTCCGATCTCGTCGCCTACGACAATGACTGGACACTCGAAAGCCTGCGGCCGGTGATCGAGCATTGCCTCGAATGTTTCGGTCCTGAACGTTCGATGTTTGCGAGCGACTTTCCGGTCGCAGGTTTGCACGCCTCTTTCGACGAGATCTATGAGATTTTCCGAACGGTCGCCTCACAATTCTCTCTGGACGAGCAGCGCGCTCTGTTCTTTGCCACCGCCAACGACACCTACCGTCTCGGCATCGCCGACCCGGCCGACGCCCGGAGGGATTGCCTTGTCTGACCTTCATGCTGCGTGGGAAAACGCGCTGATCGATGAGCGGGTGCGCGGTTTTCCGCCGGGGCATCCGCCGCTTTCGCTCTCGGAAATCGGCAAGCAGGGGTGGAAGCCCTATGACGGCAGGATGGCTCTGCCGCTGATCTCGCTCGACCGGCAGGCCTTCTCCTCCAATGTCGAACTGATGATGGCCTATGTGAAAAGCCATGGCGCCGAAATCGCCCCGCATGCCAAGACGCCGATGTCGACGGTGCTTGCAGAGGCGCTTGTGACGGCGGGTGCCTGGGGCACGACAGTCGCCGATATCCGCCAGGCCGCCGTCCTGCTCGAGGCTGGACAGCGCCGCCTGATCCTCGCCAACGAGATCGGCGGCGTGGCCGCGGCCAGACGGCTTGCCGCCCTGCTTTGCCGATATCCCGATGCTGAACTTCACGTCTTCGTGGATTCGGCAGCGCTTGTCGAAGCGCTCCGGTCCGCATGGCGCGAGCGTTCGGACCTGCCGTCGCTCGGCCTGCTGGTGGAGCTCGGCGCAGGTCGCGCCGGTCTCCGTAGCGCCGCTGCCGCGGAGACAGTCCTCGATGCAATCCTTGCCGCCGAGACGTCGACCTTCCGGTTGAGCGGCATCGCCGCCTATGAAGGTGCTGCCGCGACCGTCGATGCGACAGAGACGATGCTTCGCATCGAGACTCTGATGGCAATGACGGCAGATTTTCTGCCGAAGGTGCGCGCCCGCACCGGCCCTGACCGGCCGCTTCTTGTGACATCAGGCGGCTCGGTGTTTTTCGATGTCGTGATCGCCGGGCTTTCGGCCGCGGTTGCGGCCGATCCGGCCTGCCGGCTGATCCTGCGCAGCGGCGCCATCTTCTTCCACGATCACGGCGTCTACGAGCGCGGCCTTGCCGGTCTCGATGCGCGCGGCGGTTTCCGTGTGGCTGGCGAGACGCTTTCGGCGGCGGCAGGGTTTCGTCCGGCGCTGCGGGTCTGGGCCGAAGTCCTGTCGCGGCCGGAGCCGCGGCTTGCGATCTCAGGCATGGGCCTGCGCGACGTGGCGATGGACCAGGGCCTGCCACGGCCGCTGGCGCTCTATCGCGATGGAGCATATATCGGCGATCTCAAGGGCGCCGAGGTTTTCCGACTCAACGATCAACACGCCTTCGTCGCCCTCGCCGAGGGCAGTGACGTCCGCGTCGGCGACGTGATCGAGTTCGGCATCTCGCATCCATGCACCTGCCTTGACCGGCACGCCATTCTCTACGGTCTCGACCCCGAGCATTCGGTGACGGCGGCCTATCTCACAAGCTTCGGCTGACCTCTCCTTCCAAAAAGCAAGAAAAGGAAAACCTGCCCATGATCCAGCGTTATCAGAAAGGTTCGCGAATGAGCCAAGCCGTCAGCTATGGCGGTCTCGTCTATATTGCCGGCCAGGTCGCGGAAAATCGCAAGGCTGGGATCGAAGAGCAGACTCGTGATGTGCTCGGCAAAATCGATGCTCTTTTGAAGGAAGCCGGTACGGACCGCTCGCGTCTGATCGCCGTCAATGTTTTCCTTCCCGCAATCGTCGATTTCGAGGCGATGAACGGCGTCTATGACGGCTGGATCGACATCGAAAACCCGCCGGCGCGCGCCTGCACCGAAGCACGCCTCGCCGATCCCGATCTGCGCGTCGAAATGACCGCGATCGCCGCGCTCTGAGGGCGCAGTAACCGCCCGGACTGGAGACATCATGCACAGCGGCCTCGTCAACCCGATCGACTTCTCGCGCGAGGGCCGGCAGGCCGGCCACCTCGCCATTCCTTATTCGGTAGACCGTTCGCCCTATTATCAGATCCGCATCCCGGTCCTTCATTTTAGGAATGGCGAGGGTCCGTCTCTGTTGCTGATGGCGGGCAATCACGGTGACGAGTATGAGGGTGAACTGCAGCTCGGCCGGCTGATGCGACTGTTGGATGTTGCGGAAATCCGCGGCGCCGTCACCATCCTGCCGATGGCGAACCTGCCGGCGGTGATGGCGGCCAAGCGCTGTTCGCCCTTTGACGGCGGCAACCTCAACCGGGCCTTTCCCGGCGATCCTTTGGGGTCGCCGACAGCGCGGATGGCGCATTTCCTCGAACGTGAACTCTTTCCGCGCCACGACGTCCTGCTCGACCTGCATTCGGGCGGCACGTCGATGGCCCACCTGCCCTGCACGCTGATCGAGCGGCAGGCGGATGCCGCCCGCTTCGAGCGGTCCGTGTCGCTGATGCGGGCGCTCGGTGCGTCCTATGCCTTCATTGCCGATAACGGACCGGCGGCACCGACATCGATGGGGGCTGCCGCGCGGGCGGGGACGATCGGGCTTTCCGGCGAATTTGGCGGCGGCGGAACCGTGACGCCCGAGACGATGACCTTCACGGCGGCGGCAATCGACCGGCTGCTTTTGACACTCGGCATCGTTGAGCGCCCGGTCCTGTCGCGCGGACCACTCTCTCAGCCCGGGCCGCTGCAACTGCTTTCGCTATCCCGGCACAGCCAGGGCATCTACGCCAACCGCAGAGGCTGGTTCGAGCCGGCTGTCGCGCTCGGTACCGCCGTTGCCGCCGGCGATCTGGCGGGATGGTATCATGATCTGGAACGCCTGGAGCAGCCGGAGGAAGAGCTGCGCTTTTCCGAGAGCGGCATGGTTATTTCCCAAAGGCTGCATTGCGACAGCCAGGCCGGGGACTGCCTGATCCAGGTCGCCGAACCTATCGCATCCTGAGCCGATCCCCCGCGCGAGATCCCACTTAACTGATTGCGTCCACGGCGGCCCTGACCCAGTCGAGGCGCTTTGCCGGAATGAGGCCGTAGTTGTAGAAATTGACGCCGTCGGCGCCGGCATCGACGGCGGCCCTGGCGCGGGCCGCCAGCACTGCAGCCTCGCCGACCTCGGGATAGAAGACACGCAGGCCGACGCCCAGGAATTTTTCCGATCCAAGTGCCGCCCGGCCGGCTCGGATGACATCGCCGACGGCCTCCGGCGTCATGTCGTAACAGCAAAGAATCGCACCGTCGCAGAGCTTGCCGACGGCTGCGAGATCGACGCCGCCGAGCCAGCCGTCCTTCAAATCGATAAGCACGATACGCGTCGCCGGATCGGCCGCGGCCTTGATCTCGCCGATCAGGCTGGTCACCGGCTCGCTGCGCCACGCAAGATAGGCATGGAGATCGGGATGACCGCGGAAGGCATCGATGCCAGCCGTCGGGAAATCCGGGAACTGCCGCTCCGGCACGGCTCGTTCGCAGAGCTCGTCGATGAAGCGCGCCACTGATCGGCGCGCGCCTTCGACCGGCACGCCGGCCTTTGCGGCGCGCGAAGTGCAATGTTTGCAGAAGCAGAGCGACAGCAGGAAATCGTCTTCGGCATTGAGGCCGACGCCGTCTTTCTCGTGGTGGTATTCATGCGCGAAGCCCATGAAGTTCGGGCTCTCGAGCTCGACCATTTCGGGCCGGTAGTTTGTGGTGAGGTCCTGCACGAGAGTGACGACATAATCCCGCGCGGCTGGGCTGGAGGGGCAGAGGTTGTAATAATTGGGATTGCCGAAGGCGTTTCGTGTCACATGATCGGGATGCAGCGTGCCGAGACGGGTATTGTGCAGGCAGACCGTCCAGCAGGAGACTTTTAGACCTGTCGCCTCGCGCTTCCTGACGAGCGCTTCCAGCATATCGCCGCGCTCGGTCACGTTGCCCGCCATCAGCGGCCGGATCGGCTTGTCCTGCCACAGGCTTTCATCAGGCCGGAAATAGACCGTTCCGTCCTCCGGGAAGTAGGCCTTCTGCTGCGGGCTCCGCGGCTGGAGGAAGCGGCCGGCATGATAGGAGGTCGCCAGGCTGACCGTTGTCAGGCCTGCCCGGCCGGTAAGCTCGGCGGCAAAGACGCCGAGCCCCTGGTCCTGGATATCCCAGGGATAGGTCCACATGGAAAAATGCATGGCGCGCTCCCGTCGAATCTGTCCGCGTTATAGAACATGTGTCCATAATAGTGTCCAGATCGATCTTTGAGTGTGAGCCCTTGGAGCCCTCCCTCGCTTGTCAGATGTTGACGACAAGGCCCTTGGCTTGCAGCACCGGTGCCAGATTGCTGACCTCGATGACCGATTTGCCCGCCTTGTAGGCGGCGATATAACCGGCTTCGGCATCTTCGCGGGCCTGCGACAGCCGGGCGGCTTCCTGGGCTTCCTGCCTGCGCACGACCACCAGACCGTCGGCATCGCCGACGATGATATCGCCGGGATTGATGGTTTCGCCGCCGACGATGATGGTGTCGTTTACCGCCGCGATGGTTTCCTTGACCGTCCCCTTGATGCAGACGCTGAGCGAGAAGACCGGAAAACCGAGTTCCCGCAGTTGCAACGTGTCGCGCACGCCGGTGTCGGTGACGAGACCGCCGATGCCCTTTGCCAGGCAGGCATTGGCAAGCACGTCACCGAAGGAACCGGCCTCTTCGTATTCACCAGCCGAGACGACGATGATGTCGCCCGGCTTTGCGTAGTTGATGGCGAGCTGCAGCATGATGTTGTCGCGCGGCGCGCATTTGACCGTGAATGCCGGACCGCAGAGTTTCATGCGGTAGTCGACGGGTTTGAGCCGCGAGGAGAGTGCGCCGCGGCGTCCCTGGGCTTCGTGGATGGTCGCCGGCGAAAATCTGGAAACGGCCTCGACGTCGGCTTTGCTGGGCCGTTCAGCGATGTCTTTTATATGGATCATGGATGCCTCACCTCGTTAGTAGACGGCGGGCATATCCCGCCGTCTGATCTCGGTTGAATTGTCTTCGGGAGGTTCCGAAGACCGGTTGGTCTACGGGATCGGGTCGAATTTCAGCTGCGCGAGCGGCACGACTTTGTCGGTACGGGTCATCTTATATTCGGTGCTCGGGCCGAGCCACTTGTCCCAGATCTTGTTGATCTCGCCGGACTCATCGAGCTTGTGCAGGATTTCGTTGATCTTGGCGGTGAGCGCCGGCTGATCCTTGGCCATGCCGATGCCGATCGGCTGGTAGAGCATCGGCTCTTCGATCATCCGCATTTCCTTGCCCTTGCTCTTCGATTCATTGACGAACTTGGTCGTCGTCATGGTGTTGGCCACCATGCCGCGCGCCTTGCCCTGCTGAACGGCGAGATAGGCCGAGGCGGTATCCTGGAACGTCAGCGGTTCCGATTTGTTGAGCTTGATCGACATTTCTGACGTCGAGCCCTTGGTCGAAGCGATGCGCTGGCCTGCATAATCGGCCTTCGTCTTGCCGGCATCGTCCGCCGGCACGATCAGCATTTCCTTGGCGAGATAATAGGGATCACTGAACTGGATCTGCTCGGCGCGGCTCAGCGTATAGGCAAGGTTGGCAACGGTGATGTCGACGCGGCCAAGCTTGACCTCAGGCACGCGGGCCTCGACCGAAACCGGCTTGATTTCTGCCTTGACGCCCAATTCCTTGGCGATGGCGCCGCAGAGATCGACGTCGAAACCGGCCATTTCGCGGGTCTTCGGATCGGGCGAAGCGAAGGGAGGAACGTCGGCGAAAGTCGCACAGCGCAGGGTCTTTGCCGACATGATGTTGTCGAGCTGATCGGCTTTCGCGGGCATCGCCGCCGCCAGGCCGGCCAATGCGACGGTAACGCTCAGGTATTTCCAGTTCATTGCTGTTCTCCTTTGTTTTTGATGGTTGGTATCAATGCCTGAGATCAGCGAGGAAACGCTGAGCCCGAGGATGGGTCGGATTGCTGAAGAAATTTTCAGGCGTCGCCATTTCGATGATCTGGCCGGCATCGATGAACCAGATCCGATCCGCGACCTCGCGCGCGAAGCCCATTTCATGGGTGACGCAGAGCATGGTCATGCCTTCCGATGCCAGGCTCTTCATCACGGCCAGAACTTCGCCGACCATTTCGGGATCGAGCGCGCTCGTCGGCTCGTCGAACAGCATCACCGGCGGTTCCATCGCAAGGGCACGAGCGATCGCCACACGCTGCTGCTGGCCGCCCGACAGTTGGCCGGGATAGGCTCGGGCCTTGTCGGCGAGGCCGACGCGGTCGAGAAGTTTGAGCGCCTTCTCATGCGCGACATCGGGCGCCACGCCTTTCACCCGGATCGGCGACATCGAGACGTTTTCAGCCACGGAAAGATGCGGAAAGAGGTTGAAGTTCTGGAAGACGAAGCCGATCCGGCTGCGCATCGCGTTGAGCTCCTTCGCCCGCATCGACGCATGGATGTTCTGTCCGTCGAGCGAGATCGATCCGCTGTTGATCTCTTCGAGGCGATTGATCGTGCGGATCAGCGTGGATTTTCCCGAACCGGATGGACCGCAGATGACGACCACCTCGCCACGCGCGACCTCAGCATCGATGTTCTTCAGGACCGGATAGTCGCCGTAGCTCTTGCAGACCTGCGAAAGCCGGATCGTCTGCGATTCCTGCGCGGAAACTGACATGGTCATAGCTGCTCCGATACGATTTTCGATGGCGTGACCAGAGAGGCCGTGGGAACGTTGAGAAGTCCCGCACGCCGCCGCGTGATGCGCCGCTCGAGGCGATTTGCGAAGTAGGTGAGCGTCCAGCAGATGATGAAGTAGACGATCGCCAGGATGAGGAAGACCTGGAAGGGCTGCGTCAGGAGCTGGTTGTTGACCTGGCTTGCCGCAAAGGTGAGATCCGGCACGTTGATCACATAGCCGAGCGTCGTATCCTTGATCGTCGAGACGAAAGTGGAGAGGATACTCGGGATCATGTTGTAGAGCGCCTGCGGCAGGATGATGTAGCGCATCGCGCCCATATAGCCGTGGCCAAGCGCACGCGCCGCGTCCATCTGGCCGGGTCCGAGCGCAACGATGCCGGCGCGGACGACTTCGCTGAGAAACGCGCTCTGATAGACGACCAGCGTCGTCAACATGGTGACGAAGCTCGGCACATCGGCGCCGGTCAAGAGCGGCACCAGGAAATAGCTCCACAGGATGAGCATCAGAAGCGGCACGCCGCGGGTGAAATAGACGAGCGCGGTGACCGGCCAGCGCAGCAGCCGCGACTTGGAGAGCCGCGCTATTGCAAACAGAATGCTGGCCGGAAAGGCGAGAGTGATGCTGAGCGCCGAGAGGATCAGCGTATTGGCAAGCCCGCCGAGCGGTCCGTTCGGATATTGGCCGATCAACAGCAGCAACCAATAGTCTTTGATGATGGCGATCATGTCCTGGATCATGCGCGGGCACTCCGGGCAGGATCGGCGCGCATCGACAGGTAGGCGCCGATGCTCATGATCACGAGGGAAAAGAAGAGGTAGAGAACCGTGCCGATCAGGTAGATCTCGAAGGTGCGGAAACTGAGGTTCTCGATTTCCTTGACGGCATGCGTCAGTTCCGACGCGCCGATGACGACGGCGAGGCTGCTGTTCTTGAACAGGGAGACGCTGTGATTGATGAGCGGCGGCAGAGCGTTGCGCACACCCTGCGGCATGATGACGAAACGCATCGCCGAGACGTAGCCGTGGCCCAGTGCACGGGCTGCCTGCATCTGGCCGTCACCGACCGAGCGTACGCCCGAACGAAGATCTTCGCTGAAATAGGCCGCCTGGCAGAGCCCCAGCCCGATCACCGCGAAGATGGATTCCGCATTGTGGCTTGCCAGCCAAGTCGCGATGCCGCTCGGCATCAGCGTGAAGATCCCGAAATACCAGAGCATGAGCTGCACCAGCGTCGGGACGTTGCGGTGATAGGAAACGTAAGCGGCGACCAACGGATCGCCGAAGCGAAAGGGTGATAGGCGCAGACCCAGCAGCAGAAGCGCCAGCGTCATCGCCAGCAACCAGGATCCGGCATAGATGATGAAGGTCATCTCGATGCCATGCAGCAGCATGGCGGCATATTCCGGATTTCCGAGGATCGCCGAAAGGTCGAAGCCGCTCACGGTTTTGGCTCCCTGGACTGATCCGGCTTCGCCGTCTGCAGACCGCCCATGACCTGCAGCGTCGGGGTGATCTCCATATGTCCGATGTTGACTGCGACCGGGGCTGCGATTGCGAAGGCGATCGCATCGGCGATATCGGCCGCCTGCGGCAATTCGAAACCGTCGATGAACCGTTCCCGGACGCTGGGGTCATTGCCGTGGACGTGATTAAAGATGTCGGTAGCGACCCGGCCGGGACAGATTTCCGTGACCCGCACCCGCTTGCCGAAGGCGTCGATGCGCAGCTGGTTGGACAGCATGCTCACCCCCGCCTTGGTGGCGTGATAGGACGAGTTGCCGCCGAAATTGTAGGCGCCGGCGATCGACGAGATATTGATGACGTGGCCGCGATCGCGCGCCACCATGCCCGGCACCACCAGACGGCAGAGGTGCAGTACCGCCCGCAGATTGACGTCGACGATGAGATCGATGTCGCCTTCGTCGGCTTCGAGGAACTTCTTCGGCCGGTCGACGCCGGCATTGTTGACGAGAATGTCGAATTCCACCCGAGCCGCGAGTTCGGCCATCGCCTGGCGGTCTGTCACGTCGATGGCATGAGGGATGCAGCCCGTCCGCGCGGCCAGCTGCTGCAGCGCCTCGGTGCTGCGGGCAACGGCATGGACCTCGATGTTCTCCCGGCGGAGCCGCTCGACAACGGCTGCGCCGATTCCGGAGGATGCGCCGGTTACCAATGCGGTCTTGTAGTCGGAGAATGGCATTGTCGTTCCCTAGTTGTTGATCGAGAGAGTAGCGAAGCTTTAACCCCTTGCCTAAGACCGATTATCTCTGGAGCAATAAGCAACGGTTATGGAGCCTTGCGTGGCTGCCGAAGAACAGAAAGATGCGATGTCGGCGCTATTCGCAGTGTTCGTGCCTCAGCAAGGCCCGGCCGGTTGACGATCGCGTCGCGTTGCAAAAGCTATACGCGTCTGCAAACATGCCATCCCAGCAGATCAGAACGGTTCCCCGATCCTCATGGACATCAGACGCCTTAAATCCTTCATCGTGATCGTCGACAGCGGCAGCATCACGCGCGCGGCGGATCTTTTGCATATCGCCCAGCCGGCGCTCAGCCAGCAGCTGGCGGCGCTGGAGGAGCATTTCGGCCAGAAGCTTCTGATCCGAAGCCAGCAGGGCGTCAGCATGACCGATGCGGGCCATGCGGTGTATCGCCATGCCCAGATTATCCTCCGGCAGATGGAGCAGGCGCAAGCGGATGCTTCTGCGGCCGGCAATTCGCTTGCAGGGCGTGTCTCCGTCGGTCTGGTTCCTTTCAGCAGCGCTGCCACGTTGTCGGTCGATCTGCTGGCGGAGACCCGGAAGCGGCATCCCGGCATTCTGCTACATCTGACCGAAAGCGTGGGTCAGACCTATAGCCAAATGATCATGAACGGCCGGCTGGAGATGGCCCTTCTGCATGGAACCGGGCCAATCAAAGGCGTGCGGTTCGAACCGATCCTTAGCGAGGAATTTTTCCTGGTCGCGCATCGCGATTTTGCGATCGACGCGGATGCGAAACCTGTCGCCGTCAACGCTCTCGACGGGATACCGATGCTGCTGCCGCCGGCCTATAATTTTGTCCGCCGCGCAGTCGATACCGCCTTCACGCGCACCCGCACCAATTTGAAAGTCGTGGCGGAAGTTGAGATCGTCCGCACCCTGGGGCGCGCGGTCGGCGACGGTCTCGGCGCAACGATCATGCCGAAAGCCATCGCCGATCGCATCGTATCGGAATCGAGCGAGCCGCTGATCTGCCGGCTCGTCTCTCCGCGGATCGAGGAAACCCTGTCGCTTTGCGTTTCCGATCAGAATCCCCTGTCGGAGCCGGCGCTTGCCGTCCGGGACATCCTCCTCGAGCTGACGGCGCGGCTGAAAGACTGAGGCGGGCTGCCGGTTAGCGCATATCCTTACAGAACTCGGCGATGCGGGCGCAGCCCTCGTCGAGTTTCTCCATGCTGGTGGCGTAGGAAATGCGAAAGAAGGGGCTCATTCCATAAGCCGCGCCTTGAACGGTCGCCACATGATGCTCTTCGACCAGCGCCATAACGAAATCGACATCCGTTTCGATCTTTCGTCCGCCCTTGCTGGTCTTGCCGATCAGCCCTGAAATGTTGGGATAGATGTAGAAGGCGCCTTCCGGCCTGTGGCAGCGCAGCCCCTCCACCTCCGACAATTTGTCGAGGACAAAGTCGCGTCTCTTCTTGTAGATCGCCGCCCGCTCCTTCAGGAGATCCTGAGGTCCGTCGAGCGCCGCGGTCGCGGCCGCCTGCGTCAGCGTCGCGATGCCGCCGCCGTTCTGACCGTTGACGTTGCTGATAGCTGCCATCAACTCTTTCGAGCCGGCGCAGAAGCCGAGCCGCCAACCCGTCATCGCGTAAGCCTTGGAGACGCCGTTCATCGTCAGGACGCGCTCATAGAGCCTCGGCTCGACTTCCGCCATGGTGCAGAACTGGAAGTCGTCATAGACCAGGTGCTCGTAAATGTCGTCGGTCATGATCCAGACATGAGGATGGCGCAGCATGACTTCGGCGATGGCGGCCATCTCGGCTCGCGAGCAGGCCGCACCGGTGGGATTGTTCGGGAAATTCAGGAAGAGCCATTTGGTGCGCGGCGTAATCGCCGCCTCCAGATCCTCCGGGCGCAGCTTGAAGCCGGTCTGCTCGTGGCAGGGTACGGCGACAGGGACGCCGCCGGCGAATCTGACGATATCGGCATAGCTGACCCAGGAGGGCGTCGGAATGACGACCTCGTTGCCCGGATTGCAGGTGGCCAGCATCGCATTGAAGATCACCTGCTTGCCGCCGCCCGAGACGACGATCTGGCTGGCATCGTAGTCGAGATTGTTGTCGCGCTTGAACTTCCTGATGATGGCGGACTTGAGGGCTGGCGTCCCGTCCATCGGCGGATATTTCGTATCGCCTGCCAGCGCTGCGGCATGGGCTGCTTCGATGGCGTGCGCCGGGGTGGGGAAATCCGGCTCGCCGGAGGAGAGGCTGACGACCTTGATCCCTTTGGCGGCGAGTTCCCTGGCCCGCTGGGTCATGGCGGCGGATGCTGATATGGAGACGTTTTTCAGGCGGTCGGCTTTGATGGACATCGGAATGGTCCTTCGGTGAGGGATTGGAGTTATGGACCGCCCGCGGGCGATCTGACTTGTGTCATTCGGCGAGTTCGGCAGCGGGAGCGAGCGCCGCGCCGCTGGCTTCGATTTCGCCGCGAACGATGCCGGCAAGTTCGAAGGCGCCAGGTGTGTCGCTGTGAACGAGGATCGAGCGCGCCGGCATGGCGATCACGGCGCCGTCGATCGTCCGGACGGTCCCGTCGAGCAGGAATTGCCGCACCCGCGCCCGCACCGAGGTTTCGTCCTTGATGACGGCGCCCGGAAGGCCGCGCGCGACGAGTTTGCCGTTGCCATCATAGGCGCGGTCCGCAAGGAAAAGTGCCAGCGTCTTCAGGCGCGCGCGTCTGGCCGCCAATTCGATCTCGCTGCCCGACGTGACGAAGACCACGAGACCGGGGTCCACAGTAGCGATCGCATCCATCATCAGGTCGGCGAGGACAGGGTCGCGGTTAACCATATTGCCCATGGCCGCATGGAAGCTGATATGGGAGACGGCAACCCGCTCGGCTCTCGCGATGGCCATCAGGGCGCCGAGCTGGTAGAGCATCTGCTGGCGAAGCTCGTCTGCCGAAAACGGTATTTCGCGCCGGCCGAAACCGAGCCGGTCGGGCAGGCCGGGATGAGCGCCGATGCCGACGCCGTTGAGCTTGGCGAGCCGGACCATGCGCCCCATCGTATCGGGATCACCGCCGTGGAAACCGCAGGCGATGTTGGCCGAGGAGACGATTTTCATCATCGCTTCGTCGTCGCACAGCCGGTAGGGACCAAATCCTTCGCCCATATCGGAATTCAGATCGATCTTCATGAGTTCCTCCTTATAAGGGTCCTAAGCCATCGCCTTCAAAGCGCGCTTGACCATCCGGGACGTGCGTCTGACGTCGTCGACATAGCGGGTGACGGCCTGTTCGACAGCGCGCGCTTCGGCGTGTGTCGAGCGAACAAAGCTGAGGCGGGCGCCGATGCGGGCCTGTCCCAGCCGCCAGAGATCGGATTCGATCACGCCGGCGATTTTCGGATATCCGCCGGCGGTGTTCGCATCGCTCATCTGCACGATCGGTTCGCCGCCGGGCGGCACCTGGATGACGCCGGGAACGACACCGTGGGAGCGCATCTCGATCGATGCCACCGGCTTGATCGGTTCGCCTGACAAGCGGTAGCCCGTCCGGTCGCTTCGGGAAGAAATCCTCCACATCTGGCTCCAGAAGGGCCCGCCGTCTCCCGCGAAAAGCTCATGCTCAGCGGCCGGCAGGGCACGGATCGGCAATACGCCGTCAACCGGGGCCGGAAAGACATTGCTGAGTGCTGTCGCCGGTTCGACGACGGCGAGGCCGGTGGCCGGCAGCATGGCAATCTCCAGGTCCTCGCCGACCGCAATCCGATCGCCCTTCGCCAGTGGCCGGCCTGCATTGCCTCCGAAGCCGCCGCGGAGCGACGTGCTGCGCGAGCCCATGATAACAGGAACATCCAGCCCGCCGCCGAGCGCGATATAGGAGCGCGCAAGCCGCGGAGGCTGCTTCAGTTCGAGAACCTGTCCGGATTCGGCCACATAGGCGCACCAGGCAAGCCGTTCCGATCCGTCGAGATGAGGATTGCCGTCGGCGCCGGTTACGGCAAAGACGGCGCGCCGATGGAAACGCAGGCTGAACGGGAAGGTCTGCACCTCGATTGCGGCCGCATTCTCGTCATTGCCAACGAGAATATTGCCGATCCTGACCGCAAGCGGATCCATGGCGCCGCTCGCCGATACGCCGATGTCGCGATAGCCGGGGCGTCCGAGATCCTGCACCGTGTTGAAAGGGCCGCTTTCCAAGATCTCGATCATAGCTCGATCCTTTCCGGCAGGAACCGCACCGTATCTCCAGGCGCCATCATCGCAGGGGTCGTCGACGTCGGGTCGAACATCTCAAGTGACGCGAAGCCGATGGAATTCCAGCCGTTGGGGCCGGTCAACATGGCGACGCCGGTCTGCATACCGCCAATGGTCACGCAGCCCTTCGGCATCTTCAGCGAGGGAACGGTCTTCCGTGGCATGTAGATACGTGGGTCGAGGCCATGCAGATAGCCGAAACCAGGCGCGCTGCCGACGGCGAAGACACGATAGGTGGCTTGGTGATGGATGCGGACGACCTCACGGTCGCTCAATCCCGAGAGATTGCAAAGAGCCGGCAGGTCCGTCGCGTGCTCGCCGCCATAATGGACCGGGATCTCGATGGTCTTGCCTTCGAGATCGATGCTCTCGGCATTCGCCCAGGCCTCCAGCAGCCGCGTGACCACCAGATCGGGATCTTCGGGCGTCTGCTTGAAGATCACCAGCAGGTTGGTCATCCCCGGAATGTCTTCCGCGAGGTCCGCCCAGCCTTTCACGCTCCGGGACAGAGCCCAGATCCGCCGCTGCGCGGCAAGGTCGAATTCACCGGGCGCCTCGAGCAGGAAGGCCCTGGCGCCGATCGAGGAAACCCGTGCCCGGCTTTTGGTGGCCGGAACGATCTCGCTTTGCGAAGCGTGCCTGTTCGTCGTGACGATCATGATGGGAACTCGATTTCGAACAGAGGATCGCCGTAGCCCACCAGCGCGCCGGGCGCGGCGAGCAGCCTGGTCATAACGCCGGAACTGCCGGCGCGAAGGGGAAGCAGCACATCCCCTACCCTGATGAAGCCGAGGACATCGGCGTCGGATAGGGACCGCGGCAAATTTTGCGGCACGACGAAGGCGGCCGGATGTTCGACGCAGAAGCGGCCCGCCATCGGCGCCGTCACGACCGTCTGTGCAGAGCCCGGCGCGCGCGGCGCTGCTTCCGTCGCGCTGATCCGCGCCTCCCCCTCCCCTGAAATGACGATGCGAAGCTGTGCGCCCGGACGGGAGATTTCCAGCCCGTCCACTCCGGCGGCCGTCAGTGCTTGGGTCAGCAGCGCGATGGCGGCCGGATCGCTGAAATCGATCGCGCTCATGCCGCCGCCCTCCGCAGCTTCAGCCATTGTTCGAGATAGTGAATGTCCGTCTCGCCGCGCGCGAAAGCATGGTCCTCGAACAGGGCGCGCAAAAAGGGAATATTGGTGGCGATTTCCTTGATCTCGGTGCCGGCAAGCGCTTCGCACATTCTGGCCATGGCTTTCGCCCGCGTCGGCGCATGCACGATCAGTTTCGCGATCAGCGAGTCGTAATAGGGCGAGACCTTATAGCCGGCATGGATATGCGTATCGACGCGGATGCCCGGCCCCTGCGGCAAAGCCAGACGGGTGATGATGCCCGCCGACGGCAGGAAGCTGTCGGGATCTTCGGCGTTGATGCGGCATTCGAAAGAATGGCCTTCGCAGATCACCTCACTTTGGATGAGGTTCAGAACCTCACCCTGGGCCACCTTGATCTGCGCCTGGAGGATATCGACCCCGCTCGTCATCTCGGTGACGGGATGCTCGACCTGAAGCCGCGTGTTCATTTCGATGAAATAGAAAGCGCCGTCCTCATAGAGAAATTCGAAAGTTCCGACGCCCCGGTAGCCGATCTGGCGGCAGGCCTCGACGCAGGCCATGCCGACCGGCCGGATGATGTCGGGCGCGATTCCAGGCGCCGGCGCCTCCTCCACAACCTTCTGATGGCGGCGCTGCATCGAGCAGTCTCGATGCCCCAGCCACACAGCATTCCCCTGGTCGTCGCAAAGAACCTGTATCTCGATATGGCGCGGATGCTGGAGGAACTTCTCCATATAGAGAGAGGGTGAGCCGAAAGCCTTGCGGGCTTCTTCCCGGGTCAGCGCGATCGCTTCATTCAACTGGTCGGCCTTCGGAACGACGCGCATGCCGCGCCCGCCGCCGCCGCCTGATGCCTTGATGATGACGGGATAGCCGATCTCCAGCGCGAGCCGCTCCACCGATGCGGGATCGTCGGGCAGCGCCGTGTCCGGCCCGGGAACGCAGGGCACGCCCGCCGCCATCATCGCCCGTTTCGCCGCGATCTTGTCGCCCATGGTCGCGATCGATGAAGCCGTCGGACCGATGAAGACCAGCCCTGCCTTTTCGACGGCGTCGGCGAATGCCGCATTTTCCGATAGAAATCCGTAACCGGGGTGGATGGCGCCCGCACCGGTCAGGCGCGCCGCGAGAAGAATGGCATCCTGATTGAGGTAGCTTTTCGCCGCGCTCGACGGGCCGATGCAGAGAAAGCTGTCAGCGGTGCTGCCGTAAGGTGCTTCCCTGTCCGCCTCGGAGCAGATGGCGACCGTCGTAAGGCCGAGCTCGCGACAGGCACGCTGGATCCGCGCTGCGATCTCGCCGCGATTGGCGATGAGGACGGTATCGAAGCGGCGCCCCGAGACAGCGGATTGTTCAGATGTTTCCGGCATCAGGCAATCTCCGCCAGCAGGTCGCCGGTCTCGACCTCGCCGCCATCTATTTCGGTCAGGCGCATGATGCGCCCGGCCCGCGGTGCGGTGATCGTGTTGAAGACCTTCATCGCCTCGATAATGAAGAGCGTCTGCCCCTCCTCCACCGCGTCTCCGATCGCGACAAATGGCGGTTCCCCGGGCGCCGGGGCCTTGTGTAGAACGCCGAAAACAGGCGCCGTCACCGCATGGAAGGTTTGCTTGACGCCCGAGGACGCAGCGGCGATCGGTCTCGGCTTTTGCTCGGGTTCGGCGACAGCCTCCTGCCCCGCCGCCGTTCGGAAAATCCGAACCGTCACGTCCTTTTCCGTCACGGTGAGCTCGGTAATATTCGATCGTCCGACAAAGTCGATCAGCGTCTTGATCTTCGAGAGGTCCATGTGCGTGCTCGGAATTTCAAAATCCCACCGCGCATAGCCGAAGTTTCAGATCGCCCGGTGTTGTGATTTCGTAGCACGACGGGCGGATTGATGGGGTCAGACGAAGTTTTGATGGAGCGCAATCTGTACCCTATGGGACATCTCGCCGGTCGGTTGCGAATTCCCCAACCGACAGGTGCGGGGCCCTCGAAATCCTGGTCAGAACCCAGCTTCCTTCTGATGCCGCACGGCAAGGATCGTCAAAATGTCGCCATCCATACGATAACGAGCGACGTACCCGGTATCTCCGAAATCGATGAGCCATTCCCGGTATTGCTCGGGCATATCCTCGATGAGGCGTCCTATATGGGGATGCGCACCAAGGACGCTCACGCCTTTGAGAATAGTTTCGCCTGCCCGCTTGGCGACTGATGGGTTTTTCGGTCGCAAGAATTCCCGAAGCCGCTCAAGATCGCGGATTGCGGCCGGGGAGAAGATCACTTGTGGCATTCGGGTGCGGACAACTCGTCGTCAGTTCCCCAAGTCGAAAGCCATTTTTCAACCTCGGCGCCGGTAACATGCAGTCCCGTCGCTTCAAATTCATTCCAGGCGCCAAGCGTCTCCTGCCGCAGCGCCTCGCGCTTCTCCTCGCGCTCGACATATTGCGCAATCGCTTCACGCATGATCCAGTGGGACGAACGGCGGCGAGCCTCGGCCAATTGTTGGACGCGGCCCTTCAGCTCGTCATCGAGCTTGAGCGAGGTTGGCGATGCCATAAGGCTTTCCTTAGCTACAGGTAATACCTGGCGCTAACTTAGGCTTCCCTGCGGTATTTGTCTATGAATGAATTTACCCATCGCGCAGCGCTTATTCTTACGGTCATGTGCTTTCTGTGCGTGGTTGGTTCCGGCACCGTCAATCCCTCGCAGGGGCAATGCTCTCCCGCAGGATAAGCTGGCTGCGGATGACGGTGCGCATCGTTGCCGCATCCTGCGTCTGGCCGATGGCGCCGAGCAGAAGTTCCACGGCCGCGCGTCCCATCTCTTCCACGGGCTGTTTGATCGTCGAGAGCGGCGGCGAACAGAATTCGCAGACCGGGGAGCCGTCGAAGGAAACGACGGACACGTGCTCTGGAATAACAAGGCCTGCGCGTTGAATAATGCTCATGAACGAGATTGCCATGTCATCGCTCGTTGCGATGACAGCCGTCGGCCTGACGGCGAGCTTCATGAAATCATCGGCGGCACGAATGCCGATCTCGAAGCCATGCTGGTATTCGAGATCGCCGCCAGATCTCGACACGGCTTCCTCGGAAAGTCCCTCTGTGCGTAGAGCCTCGAGGACCCCGGCGTAGCGCTCGACGTCGTGGTAGTTTCCCTCGGGGCCGGCTATATAGAGGAAGCGCCGATGACCCGAACGGATCAATTCCATCGTCGCATCACGGATCGCCTCCCGGTCATTGGTGACGACGCTCGGCAAACCGGCATCACTCATGTCGAACAACATCGAGACGATCGGCAGGCCTGCCCCGGCAGGCGAACGCCCTTCGATCTCCGGAAGTTTCGACGAGAAGATAATGGCTCCCCGAACCGTGCCGCTGAAGGCAAGATCAAGTATGTGCCGTTCGGAAGCTTCCTCGCGATCGAGATTGGCGATCATCAAGTTATACCCCCTCTGGATCAGGGATTTATTGATGCTTTGCAGGACCTGCGGGATGATCTGCGAGGCGCCATAATAAGGCGAACCCGGCAAAATGATCATGATGGTATTGGATTTTCCGACCCTGAGGCCGCGCGCCATTGCGTTCGGCGTGTAGCCGAGCTGCCTGGCGGCCGCATTGATCTTGGCGCGGGTCTTCTCGTTCACCCGTCCGGGATTGGCAAGCGCCCGGCTGACCGTCGATATCGCGACACCGGCGAGCCGCGCAACGTCGGCCATCAACGCGCCCGACGGCTCTTCTGCCGCCACATCCTTGTTTTTATTCACCTTTAGTTCCGTCTCCCGGATGCTTCGATTTGCAACTCTAAGGCAGGTGGCGGTTTATAGCAAACGATTGCCAAAAATTGCTTGCTTAAAAAATCAGCTTGGCTATCATCTGGGCATGGCAAACGATTGCCATTCCTTAATGGTTTGAAAATGCACGACTTATTGAATGCGGAGCCTCTGTTTCGCATGCAGGCGGGTCGTGCCTTGAGAATGGATAGGTTATGGCCACTGGCGACAGACTACGCTTCGGCGTCGATCTCGTGACGTTCTTCCATCCCGGCTTCTGGGGCGTCGGCAGCCATGATGCGATCGTCGACCATGCACGCGCCGCGCCGCGCGCCTTCTGGGACAAGATCCTCGACAGCGTCCAGGCCTCCGGCGTCACCGGCGTCGAGTTGACCTTCTCTCCCTTCAACTGGCAGGACGCGATTAAGACCTACGGTTTGATCGATGGCTTTGCCGCCGAACTGGCAAGGCGCGGCCTGACGCTTTGCAGCGGCTTCTTCGCAGAGCTCGAGGCAGCGGGAGACTTTACTGACCCTGAAGCCCAGCGCGCGCTGATCGACAAGGCGGAACGTTATGCCGATTTCCTGAAAGCCTGCGGCAGCGACATCATGGTGATCGGCGCCCCCCTGCGCCAGACGCTCGGCGCCCAGCCGGTGCAGTTCCATGATTTCGATCGCGCCAAGAAGATCGCCGATTTCCTCAACCGGCTCGGCGCGATCCTCCATGCCGGAGGCGTCCGGCTCGCGCTGCATACCGAGGCTCACTCGATCTTTGCCGCGGCGCGCGATGTCGATCTGATGATGCTGCTGACCGATCCGGCCTATGTGCATATGTGCCCGGACACGGCCCATATCATCGTTGCCGGCTCCGACCCCGTCCAGCTCGTCGACCGCCATCACGAGCGCATGATCATCGCTCACTGGAAGGACGCGATCGGTCCGATGCCTGCCGATACCCCGATCGACAAGCACATCCACGAACGCCACCAGCCCTATTTCTGCGGCTTCGGCCTCGGGCGGGTCGACTGGCCGGCCTGGATCCGGCTGCTGCGTGACCGGGCCTATGAAGGCTGGGCGATCCTCGAACTCGATGCCGCGCCGGATCCCGTCCGCGACATCGCCAACGGGCTCACGCTCGTCCGGCAGGCGCTCCTGCCGATCTACCGCTGATATCATTCCGAAGACGATAAACGCCCCGCAAAGAGGGCATTTTCAAGAGGTGGAACAATGAAGACCATGATGAAGCTTTTTCTTGCCGGCGTGGCTTTCGCCGGTCCATTCGCCGCGGCGCATGCCGAGGACAAGCCGACGATCGAGATCATGTCCTCCTGGACGTCGGGCGGCGAAGCCGCGGCCCTCAACGTCATCAGAAGCGAATTCGAAAGGCGCGGCGGCGTCTGGAAGGATTCCTCGATCGCCGGTTTCGGCGCAGCCGATGCGGCTTTTCAGAACCGTATCGTTGCCGGTGATGCGCCCGGCGCCAAGCAGGGCGTCATCGGTCTTGCTGCTGCCGATTTCGTCAGCCAAGGCCTGTTCAATTCGATCGACGACGTGGCCGCCGCCGGCAAATGGGCCAGCGCTCTACCGAAATCGATCCATGATCTCATTTCCTATGACGGCAAGGTCTATCTCGCGCCGACCGGCGCCCATGGCGAAAGCTGGGTCTTCTATTCCAAGGAAGCCTTCGACAAGGCCGGCATTGGGCAGGAACCGAAAAGCTGGGACGAGTTTTTCGCTGATCTCGACAAGCTGAAGGCCGCCGGCATCATCCCGGTCGCCTGGGGCGGACAGCCCTGGCAACAGACCAAGGTCTTCAACATGATCCTGCTCTCGCAGGTCGGGATCGACGGCTTCCTGAAGATCTATGTAGAAAAGGACAAGAGCGAAGCGTCTGTCGCCGGTGTCAAGAAGACGCTTGAAATCCTCGGCAAGCTGCGCGGTTATGTCGATGCGGGTGCGGCCGGCCGCAACTGGAACGACGCGACCGCCATGCTGATCACCGCCAAAGCAGGCGTGCAGTTCATGGGCGACTGGGCCAAGGGCGAATTCACCGTCGCCGGCAAGGAGCCGGGCAAGGATTATGGCTGCATGATCGCTCCTGAATCCAAGGGCATGGTCTATATCGCCGACGCCCTCTGGTTCCCCAAGACCGGCAATGCCCAGACCGACAAGGCGCAGAAACTTCTTGCCGAGGTCGTCATGGACCCGACCGTCCAGGTCGAATTCGCCCTTAAGAAGGGCTCGGTCCCGATGCGTGCCGATGTCGATAAGTCGCAGCTTGATGTCTGCGCCCAGAAGGGTGCAGAGCTGATGGCCGCCGGCGCGATTGTACCGGATCAGGCGATCGTGCTCACACCGCAGCAGGTCGGCGCGCTCGATGATTTCGTCGACGAATACTGGAGCGGCGGCTCGAACGACGCGGCGTCTGCGGCCGAGAATTTCTTCGCCATCTTCGAGTAGGATCGTGCCCGTGGCGTCGGATTGATCCCAACGCCACGGCGCGTGTTCCTCTTTCCATCCGTCAACGAGCTGGCCGATGTCCGTCAAACGCAAGCGCAATCTTTCCGCGACCATCGCCCTCTTGCCGACATGGTTCGCCGCAGTCGTGGTCTTCATCGGCACGATGGCCTGGTCGATCCGGCTGTCCTTCACCAATTCCACGCTCTTTCCGTCTTCGACCTATGTCGGCTTCGCGCAATATGCGAAGCTCTTCGCCTCGGCCAAATGGCTCGCCTCGCTGCAGAACGTCTTGATCTTCGGCGTCCTCTATGTGGCGGGCTGTCTGGTGCTCGGTTTCCTGCTGGCCGCCGCCCTCGATCGCAAGATCCGCTTCGAAAGCGCCTTCAGGACGATCTTTCTCTATCCCTACGCCATGTCCTTCGTGGTGACGGGGCTGATCTGGCAATGGATGCTCAATCCGACGCTCGGCATTCAGGCGAGCGTGCGTGCGCTCGGCTGGGACAGCTTCGTCCTCGACTGGGTCGTCAATCGCGACATGGCGATCTATGCGCTGGTGCTTGCCGGCGTGTGGCAGGGCGCGGGGCTCGTCATGGTCATTGCGCTCGCCGGCATACGCGGCATCGAGGCTGAGCAATGGAAGGCGGCGCGGATCGACGGCATTCCCGTCTGGCGCATCTATGTCTCGATCATCTTGCCGCAGCTCGAGCCGGCGCTCGCCGCGGCCGGCATGCTGCTCGCCATGGGCGTGATCAAGACCTACGACATCGTCGTCGCTATGACCAATGGTGGCCCCGGCAATGCGACCGAGGTGCCGGCGAAGTTCATCATGGACAATCTCTTCGGGCGCCAGAATCTCGGCCTAGCCACCGCGGGCGCAACGGTGCTGGTCCTTAGCGTCATCATCGCGGTCGCGCCGTTCCGCTACGCAATGCACATGCGCAACCGGGCAAAGGGAGCGGCGTGATGACCCAGCCTCACCCGAACGGGCCGAAGCCGACACGGATCACGGCTGGACGCATCGGTCTCTATGCCTTTCTCGTCGCCGCTGCGCTTTTCTTCCTTCTGCCGCTCTACACGATGGTCGTCACCTCGCTGAAGAGCATGGACGAGATCCGGCTCGGGCAGATCTTCGCCCTGCCGACAAGGCTCGATTTCTCCGCCTGGGTGACCGCCTGGTCGGGCGCCTGCATGGGAACCGTCTGTGTCGGCATTCGCAGCGGCTTCTGGAATTCGGTGGCGATCACCGTCCCCGCGGTCGCGATCTCGGTCTTTATCGGCGCCGTCAATGGCTATGCGCTGTCGCTGTGGCGGCCGCGCGGGGCGAATGCGCTCTTCGGCCTGCTGATGGCCGGCGGTCTCATCCCCTATCAGATCTTCCTCTATCCGATGGTTCGCGCCATGGCGAATATCGGCCTCTACAATTCGCTCGCCGGCATCATTCTCGTCCATGTCATCTTCGGCCTGCCGCTGGTGACGCTGCTCTTCCGCAACTATTTCGTCAGCGTGCCGGAGGAACTCTGCAAGGCGGCGCGCGTCGACGGCGCCGGCTTCTGGCGCATCTTCTTCGAAATCATGCTGCCGATCGCCGTGCCGATGGTCGTCGTCGTCTCCATGCTGCAGTTCACCGGCATCTGGAACGACTTCCTGCTCGGTCTCGTCTTCGCCGGGCGCGATAACCTGCCGATGACCGTGCAGCTCAACAATATCGTCAACACCACGATGGGCGAGCGAACCTACAATGTGAACATGGCGGCGACGATCCTGACCGCCATCGTTCCGCTCGCCATCTATTTCCTGTCCGGCCGCTGGTTTGTGCGCGGCATCGCGGCCGGTGCAGTCAAGGGGTAAGGCTTCCATGCAATCCGCCGTCTCCGTCAAAGACCTGAAGATCGCCTATGGCGACCACACGGTGATCGAAAAGATGTCGATCGATATCGCGACTCGCGAGTTCCTGGTGCTGCTCGGCCCTTCCGGCTGCGGCAAGTCCACGCTCCTGAACGCTATCGCCGGCCTGCAGGACATTACGGCGGGCGAGGTCTGGATTTCAGGCAAGAACGTCAGCTGGGAAGAGCCGAAGGACCGCGGCATCGGCATGGTCTTCCAATCCTACGCGCTCTATCCGCGCATGTCGGTGCGCAAGAACCTCTCCTTCGGCCTTCGTGTCGCCGGTCTGCCGAAGCCGGAGATCGAGGCCCGCGTCGCCCGGACCGCTGCCCTTCTCCATCTCGACAAATTGCTCGACCGGCGCCCTGCCGAACTATCCGGCGGCCAGCGCCAGCGTGTCGCCATCGGCCGGGCGCTGGTGCGCGAAGTCGATGTCTTCCTCTTCGACGAGCCGCTGTCGAACCTCGACGCCAAACTGCGCAATGAATTGCGCGTCGAGATCAAGAAGCTGCATCAGAACCTCGGCAATACGATGATCTATGTGACTCATGATCAGGTCGAGGCCCTGACGCTTGCCGATCGCATCGCCATCATGCGCGACGGCGTGATCCAGCAGCTCGCATCGCCGGCGGAGATCTACCGCCGTCCGGCCAATCTCTTCGTCGCCGGCTTCATCGGCGCCCCGGCGATGAATTTCATCGAGGGCCGGGTCGAGCGCGACGGGGAGGCTCTCCTCTTCCGCAATAGCGGGCTGGCCGTCGACCTCTCCGGCTACGCCTTCCGGGCAGCCGTGGCGCATGGGCCCGTTACGCTAGGCTTTCGCCCTGAGCACCTTGTGCTCGACGGGGCGGCAAGCGGCTTGCCAATCATTCCAGGCGTGGTCTCGGTCGTCGAGCCGATGGGTTCGGATACCGTCGTCTGGTTTGACTGGGCGGAGCAAAGCCTCTCGCTTCGTTTAATGGGCGACGTCGACCTCAAGCCCGGTGATGCCGTGGCTCCAGGCCTCGATATCACCAAGGCGTCGCTCTTTGCTGCCGATGGATCGCGGCTATGACGCGCCATCCCTTCGCTTTCCCGCATTCCGGATGCGTATCGCGCTGCTTTGAGGAATTGCCCCAGGACAGGATTTGAAAAGACATGTCTGAGATCGTTTATGATGCGCTGGTGATCGGCTCCGGTGCGGCGGGTTCCTTTGCCGTCAAAGAGCTGACGGCCCAAGGACTGTCGGTGCTGCTGCTCGAGGCTGGACCCGCCGTCGGCCCCAGGGATTTCGACCCGGCGCGCAAGAAGGCGCCGGCAAGCAGCATCAATATCTGGGAGCGCGCACGCGCCACCCTCAAGGGCCAGCCGATCCAGGCGCGCGCGGCCTTCTTTACCGAACGCTTCAGCCACTTCTTCGTCAACGACCGCAAGAACCCCTATACGACGCCGAAGGGTGAGCCCTTTCTCTGGATCCGCGGCCGCCAGGGCGGCGGGCGTCTGCATAGTTTCGGCCGCGTGCTGCTGCGCTGGACCGACGATGATTTCAAGATCCGATCGCGTACCGGAAAGGGCGTGGACTGGCCGGTTTCCTATGACGAGCTCGCGCCGCTCTACGACGAAGTCGAGGCTTATCTCGGCCTCTATGGCAATAAGGACGAGGTGCCGACCCTGCCGGACGGCATCTATGCGAAGCCGGCGAGCCTGACGCCCGCCGAACAGATCTTCAAGCAGGCTGTGGAAAGCCTCTTTCCGGAACGGCACGTCGTCTCCTGGCGCTACATTGCGCCCGATGCCGAACGTATGCCACGGCCGTTGCGGGAAGCCAAGGCCAGCGGCCGGCTGACGATCCGCTACGATGCCGTCGTCCGCCGCATCACCACGGACGAAAAGACCGGCCGCGCCACCGGTGCGGAATTCATCGATCGCAATACGGGCAAGGTTTCGACGGCGCGTGCCGCGACGGTCGTGCTCTCCGCCTCGCCGATCGAGAGCGTGCGGCTGCTGCTGAATTCGGCATCGGCAAGACATCCTAACGGGCTCGGAAACAGCTCGGGCGCGCTCGGACGCTATTTCATGGATCAACTTCCATGCCTCGCCTTCGGATCGTTTTCGAAGGCGAGGGGCTGGGCGCCCGACGAATCCGCTCCAACGGACCCGTTCTACAATCCGTCGGGCGGCATCTTCATCCCCCGCTTCGGCGAGGACGACGCGGCGCGGGGCGATTTCGATTACCAGGGCAGCGTCGGCCGGGCGCCGGTTTCAGAGGAGAGCGATGCGCGTCTCGCCTTCTTCGGCTTCGGCCGCATGCTGCCCTATGCCGACAATCGCATTACCTTGGATGCCAAGCGAAAGGACGCCTGGAACATTCCGGTTCCGCACATTCGCTGCGTCATGCAGGAAGAGGAGCAGGCGCTGCTTCGCCGGCAGGAGGAAACGCTGATCGCCATGGTCAAAGAAGTCGGCGGCGACCTCGAATTCATCGGCTCGCCCACCGGCCTCAAGGAGATGGGCGGGGGCGCCTTCCCCGAGGCCGATGCCTTCAGCCGCTTCATGTTCCGCAAATGGTTCCGCAAAACCATGTGCATGGGCGCGGCAATCCATGAAACCGGCGGCGCACGCATGGGCGAAAGCCCGGAGGCTTCGGTGCTCAACGCCTACAACCAGGTCTGGGACGCTCCGAACATCATCGTCACCGATGCCAGCGCCTTCCCGGGCAGCGGCATCGCCGGCACGACGCTCACCGTCATGGCGCTGGCGGTCCGCGCCTGCCGCAACCTCGTCGACCGCTACAGGACGGGGCTGCTCTAGACACGCCTCCGCCTCGGTGCGACCGGCGTCGAAAAGACCTCCGGCATGCGGAATGACGAAAGAGGCGAACAAGTGAACGAGCTTCGGGTTATCCAACCGTCACACAAACTTTGCAGTGACATGCTCCTGTCAAATGAGCAGGAAGGGAAAGCCATGTCTAAAACACATCAGGACCAGCTCAGCCGGATAAAGGCCGAAATCGCCGACAGCTTCGATGAGGAGCTGGAAATGCAGATGGAGGAAGACCGGCTGGACGATCTGGTCGTCGAAGGAATGACGGAACCGGCGGAGCAGACGCTCGATCGAAAGATCTATTTCCGCGAACTGTTCCGGCTGCAGCATGAGCTGGTGCGGCTGCAGGATTGGGTCCAGTACAAACAATTGAAAGTGGTCGTGCTTTTCGAGGGCCGGGATTCGGCCGGCAAGGGCGGCGCGATCAAGCGCGTAACCCAAAGGCTCAACCCGCGCGTCTGCCGAACCGTGGCCCTGCCCGCCCCGACCGAACGCGAGCGCCATCAATGGTATTTCCAGCGTTATGTCCCGCATCTTCCCACCGCCGGCGAGATGGTGCTCTTCGACCGCAGCTGGTACAACCGCGCCGGCGTCGAGCGCGTGATGGGTTTCTGCACCTCTGACGAACTCGAGGAATTCTTCCGCTCGGTGCCCGAATTCGAACGGATGCTCGTCCGTTCCGGCATCGTGCTGATCAAATACTGGTTCTCGATCACCGATGAGGAACAGGAGTTCCGCTTCAAGATGCGCATCCATGATCCGCTGAAGCAGTGGAAGCTTTCGCCGATGGATATGGAAAGCCGCATCCACTGGGAGGAATATACCAAGGCCAAGGAAGAAATGCTGGCGCGCACACACACCAAGGAAGCGCCCTGGTGGGTGGTGCAGGCCGTCGACAAGAAACGGGCGCGGCTGAACTGCATCGCCCATCTTCTCGACCAGATTCCCTACGAGGATGTGCCGAAGCCTGAGATTCAGCTGCCGGATCGTATCCGCCACGCCGATTATATCAGGGCGCCGGTTCCGCCTGAAATGCTCGTACCGGAGCGCTATTGAAAGCATGCCGCAACAAGTCGGCTGCCGAAGCGTTGAAACCGAGACCGCATGGTCACTGGACCGTGCGGTCAATGCGTGTTTCGCAACGGTTGCATCGTGAAGTATAAAGACTGGGTGTCCCATCGGCCGATAATACGGAGATGAAAGGAGGTTGGTCATGACGGGCTTTTGGAGATTAATCGTTCAGGAGGTTGTGCTCTCGGCGATTCTGGCGGCCGGCAGTGTTATCGGCCTTCCCAAGCTCGCTGATCCGAACGCCAGTGCCAATTATCCTTTGGCAATCGTGGTTTTTCTGGCGATGTCAGCGGCCTTTGTGGCTTATGAGCTTCTGACACGGAAGTCATCCTGATGCTATCGTTTATCGGCCCGTTGGCGCAGCCAACAAGGTACGGCCGACCGACAGATTGCGCTACCACGTCCGGCAGGATCGCCACGCCGCGCGAGAACACGGCGTAACGATCGCACCGCCGCCAGCCGTCAGGCCGCGATGTCAGCCATGTGGTTCAACTCCTCGACGGCATCATCCGGCAGTGCCAATCCGGCAGCAGCGAGATTCTCCCTGAGATGGCCGAGTGACGAGGTACCCGGGATCAGCAGGATATTGGGTGCGCGGCGCAACAGCCAGGCGAGCGCAACCTGCATCGGCGTGGCGCCGAGGCGCGCGGCGACATTGGAGAGCGTGGACGATTGCAGCGGCGTAAATCCGCCGAGCGGGAAGAACGGTACATAGGCGGTGCCCTGACGGGCGAGATCGTCGATCAGCCGGTCGTCGTTCCGATGCGCCAGATTGTACTGGTTTTGCACACAGACGATCTCGGTGATCCCGCGACCTTCGGCGACCTGTTTCGATGTGGCGTTGCTTAAGCCTAGGTGACGGATCAGACCCTGCCGCTGGAGATCAGCCAAAACCGTCAGGGGTGCTTCTATCGAGCCTTCGGCCGGGCTATGCAGGTCAAATGCGATCCGGAGGTTGACGACATCAAGCACGTCAAGGCCGAGGTTGCGAAGGTTGTCGTGAACCGCCTGCGTCAGTTCCTGGCGCGAGAAGGCCGGAATCCAGGATCCGTCCGTGCCGCGCCGCGCGCCGACCTTGGTGACGATGACGAGATCGTCGCCATAGGGATGGAGCGCTTCACGGATGATCTGATTGGTCACATGCGGGCCGTAGAAATCGCTGGTGTCGATATGGTTCACACCGCTTGCGACCGCCTCGCGCAGCACCGCCAGGGCGGCGTCATGATCCCTAGGCGGGCCGAACACGCCAGGCCCGGCAAGCTGCATGGCGCCATAACCGAGTCGCCTCACCTTGCGGTCGCCGATATTGAAAGTGCCGGACTGATTTGTGATGGGCATGATCTCGCTCCTTTCAAGAGATGAGACCAAACTTACTCCTTGGCGGTGCGTGTGATAATTGGGTACAATGCGCACGGGCCGTGCGGAGTGGCGAACAGTGAAAGCAGCCCTGAGTGACCTCAACGCCTTCGTCGCGGTGGCGCGGGCGGGTGGTTTTCGCGAGGCAGCGCGTGCCAGTGGCAGCAGCGCCTCCTTCTTGAGCGAAGCGGTGCGTCGCCTTGAGGCTGATCTCGAGGTCAGGCTGCTCAATCGCACGACGCGCAGCGTCGTTACGACCGAAGCGGGCAAGGGTCTGCTGGAGCGGCTCGCCCCTGCTTTGACGGAGGTGGAGGCCGCGCTCGACGTGGTCAATCGTTTTCGCGACAGGCCGGCTGGTTCGCTGCGGCTCAATGTTCCGGTCAGCGCTGCGCGGCTGGTGCTGCCCGCTATCGTCCCGCCATTCCTCGCCGCCTATCCCGACATTCGCCTGGAGATCGTCGCCGAGGAGAGCTTTGTCGACGTGCTCGCTGCGGGGTGCGATGCCGGCATCCGTTATGACGAGCGGCTGGAGCAGGACATGATCGCGATTCCTATCGGTCCGCGCCACCAGCGCTTTGCCACCGCGGCGTCGCCTGCTTATCTCGACCGCCACGGGCGGCCGCAACATCCGAGTGAACTCCTCGCTCATGCCTGCTTGCTGGGCCGTTTTGCCAGCGGTGCGCTGACCACCCCATGGGAATATGAGCGGGACGGCGAGGTGGTGCGGATCGAACCGGCCGGCCCATTGATCGTCAGGGTCGGCGGGGCGACCGATCTTTCCGTCGACGCGGCAATGGCGGGCACAGGGATCATCTGCATTTTCGAAGACTGGCTGCGCCCGCATTTCGACAGCGGCGCACTTGAGCCTATTCTCGAGCCGTGGTGGCAGCGCTTTTCCGGGCCGTTCCTCTATTATCCCGGCCGGCGTCTGGTGCCTGCGCCGCTCAGGGCATTCATCGATTTCGTCAAGGCGTCGGCCAACCGGGCTTGACGTCGGTTGGCGAGCGGCATGCCTTCGGCCTCCGCGCCTGTGTCTCAGAGCGTGACCTCGGCATTGTCGCCCATATCCGGTTTGCTGTTTGTGACCGCTGCGGCCGCCATTTTGATATAGCTGATGATGGTGCCGGGGCTGTCCCAATATTCAGCCGAAGACGGGGTGACTTTGAGGATGCGGATGGAGGGATCGTCGGGATTGTCCCACCAGGCCTTTGCCGGAGTGGCCCACAATTCACGGATCTTCTCGCGATCGTTCTGCACCTCGGCCGTCCCTGATACGGAAACATATTTCTGTGCCTTGGTGTCGGCAAAGGCCAGGCAGACGTTCGGCCAGCAGGCGACCTCATCATCCTTGTGACTGGCGAGATCAGTCAGAAAATAGACCGCGTTTTCAAGTTGCGCGCTGTAGGCGGACATTGGCCGGGCGCGTAGATTGTCGCCGTTGCGGGTCGTCAACATGCAGAACCCTATTTTGTCGATCAACTCCCATACGCGTGTCGCGTCATCCTGCTCGGCCATCGTCATCTCCATTTGTGCGAAAGACGGAGTAACCATCTGCTGGAGCCGATGTTCCGCGGTTTACGTGGCCAATTCCCGGAAGGTGATTGAATAACGCAGTCGATCGACAGGCGGGATGGAATGCTCCCAGAGCGTTCTTGAGGCCCCGGCCATGAGATAGGCAGAGCCGGGTTCAAGCACGAGCGATCGCCGTTGCCACCTGTCGCCGTTCCGGCGCCTCAGCCTGAAGGTGCAGGACGAAAGCAGGGAGATGCCGACGACCCGGCCGAACACGGATTTATCCTTGTGCCAGCCGATTGGCGCGCCGGCGGCGTATTCCGTCACGAGAGCATGTTCGAGCGCCTCCGGCACGATATCCGCGAAGCGTGCGGCGGTCTCGCGAATGGGGAGCAGCCATGACGGTATTTCCTCTGCCTTTCTCATGCGCTGACTCTCGAAATCGTATCTCCAGCCGAAGGAGACGGTCCTGCGTTTGCCTTCGAACCCATGAAAGTCGAAGGCTTTGAACGGCAGGACAGGTATTGCTTCGAGAAGCGAGCGCTGCAGATCGGCGGGCACAATATCCCGCGAATATCGGAAACCCTCAGGAAAGCCATCGTCGGCCCCACCAAAGAGATCCTTCTGTGCCATCATGGTAACCGCTCGTTCCTCAATGCACGCTCGGGGTTTCCATGACCATCGCGAAATCTTCTGCGACCAATTCGCTGACTGCTATGAGGATTTCCTCCCGTGAAAAGCCCGATGTCAGTGCGCGCTGGATCAGCTCCTGCAAATCCGGCTCCACGACGTCGCGGCAATCCTCGAGGCGTTCCTCCGAAATGGTGAGGCTATTCAATTCGTCCATTGTCTATCCTTTCGGGGAATGTAACCGCTGAGACCGGGGCAGGATTCTAACGCGCGGCCGTCCGCTTGCGCCCGACCAGCAGCCCTTCACGCTGCATCTTCTTGCGTGCAGCCTTTCGCTGCCGGCTGATCGCCTGCGCCTTTTCCCGGACGCGGCGTTCGGACGGTTTCTCATAGGCGCGCCGCTCCTTCATTTCGCGGAACAACCCTTCGCGCTGCATTTTCTTCTTCAAGGCCCTGAGGGCCTGATCGACATTGTTGTCTCTGACGAGTACCTGCATGTCGAATTCTCCTTGTTGGATGAGTGTCGATCGTCTTTCAGCCGAACTGCGCGGCGATCGGCGTCTACATTCGCTGCGGCTAAAGAGGCTGAAATGCCTGGCCTACGACCGCAATCGCAGTCGCTGTGTTTCGTCGCTCAAAAAGAAATCCTCTGCCGGCCGCGGCCGGATTCATCGTTTGTTGCTGGGATTGCCCATAGCGCGCGCGGATGACGCCCACCGCCGATCCTTTACGTTCTTTGACGAGTCGGCACTGCTTGAGTGACCGACGGGATCGGGTTCGGCTCTAAAAATAGGTGGCGGCGATGGGGATTGCAATGGAGTGCGGACACCATAAAGCAGCACCAGAAAAACGCCGCCGTAACCTAGTCGCCACAGAAGTTCCTTCAAGTTTACCGCGTGTAAATTGTTCTAAATTGCTTCAAATTTGATTGAAGCGGCGTACGTAATGACGAGCGATCTGAACGATGGTCAGACCTACACGGAAGTTCTCCGTTACTACAAGATCTCCGACGGCGAAGGCCATACGGACACTGCCCTGGTGACGCTCGACATCACCGGCACGGACGCTCATCCCGACGGCGTCGGTGTTTGATCGTGAGACAAGAGGCCCGCCGCGCAATCGGCGGGCTTTTTGTATATGCGCCGCTGTTGGAGCAAGGGGTTGCAAAACTAGCTCTTTTTAGCTAGTTCTTATATAGGAGAGGCCGTCGTAGTCTCGATGGTCGGAGGACACGCCCTTGACCGAACACATCGAACCCAAACAAATTGAAACGGACGATCTAACGAAAGTCTGGTCTGTCACCGAGTTCTGCGCTCGCCATCGGATAGATGTCGAGCAGCAAGCGTTGTTGCTCAAACTCTTCGGGCCATTCGCGACAGCCTGCGAGTTGCTTCATAATGCCAGGCGTGCGCCTCGATACCGATGAGGTCCTTGCTCGTCGACCGGCGATATTCCCCGCTTCCTTAGTTGATTTCGACTGGCCATCCCCGTGAACCGGCGGGGTGACGGTCGTCATCGCGCTCCGGAGGGATCGGGGAATTCCCATCCGCCGTCACGCCCGCTGTGAGCCGGAGCGACCCTCCATGACTTCCCGATCAGACAATCTCCTGAATTGCTCCTCACACTCTGCACAAAATCTGCAATCCGGCGCGGCATCTTCCCGCCATGAGCAAAAGCGATATCCCGCCGCGCCTCACATCGCCCACCTTGCCGGATCGCCTGCGCAAGGACGGATGGTGGCTGACCGAGATTCCTATCGAGGCAAGGTTGGGAAATACGCTCATCGCGATCGAAACTCGGCATCCGCAAGAGGAGCACCAATGGACACAGCCGACATCCTGACACAACCGATGCCCATCAGGCGCGGCAGCGGCCGGGTCGCCGCGCTGCTTGCGCTGGTGGCGCTTGCCGACTTTCTGATCTTTGGCCACGCGCCCGGGATCAATCTTTTCCTCTTTGCTGTTGCGGTCTGCGTCGGCATTCTGTTCTCGGCGCGCAAGCCGCCATCGTCTTCGACGGCGGCTCTTCTCGTGAGCTTTCTGGTCCTGGCTGCGGCTCCCCTGCTGGAAGCGCCCTCACTCACGGGCCTTGCCTTTTGCCTCGGCGCGCTGATGTTGGTTGCTCTCATCAGCGCCAAGCTCATGCCTCGCCGGCCAACCGCGCTGCCTCTAGTATTTTGCCGTTTCGCACTTGTCATTCCCTTGCGACTTGTCGGGGATATCAGGAAATATCTTGCGACACCGGGTAACCATCTATCCCTAACCGGCGTTCAGCAGAGCATTGCCCTCTGGATCATGCCTCTCGTTCTCGCCGCGGTCTTCGTGTCTCTCTTTGCGGCTGCGAACCCGCTTATCGAGATCGCGTTGCGGAGCATCGATTTCGGCATTCTGCTGCAGTTCCTCGACCCTTGGCGGATCGGCTTCTGGTTGATGACCGCCATCGTGGTTTGGGCGATGCTGCGGCCGCGTTTGAAGCGGCGTGGTGCGCGGTCGCAGGCCGGCAGGACAAATGATCGTGCCCTCCAGAAATGCGCCGCTCGGCCACGCCTCGCTGCTGCGGTCGCTCGTCCTGTTCAATGCCGTCTTTGCCGTGCAGACGCTCCTTGATCTCGTCTATCTCTGGGGCGGCGCGGATCTGCCCGATCACATGAGCCATGCCGAATACGCTCATCGCGGTGCCTATCCGCTGATTGCGACCGCGCTGCTTGCCGCCGGTTTCGTCCTCGTTGCCATGCGACGCGGCGGCCCCGGCGATTATAGTCCGCTCATCCGCGGCCTTGTCCACGCCTGGATTGCCCAGAACGTCCTTCTCTGCCTGTCGTCGATGCTGCGGCTCGGGCTTTACGTCGAAGCCTATTCGCTGACCGAACTGCGTGTCGCCGCCGGTCTTTGGATGGGTCTCGTCGCCATCGGCCTCGTCCTGATCCTGCTGCGCATTCTGCTCAACCGATCCAACCAGTGGCTGATCGCGGCTAACCTCGCCTCTCTCGTGACGGTTCTCTACATCAGCGCCTTCATCAATTTCCCGGCGTTCATCGCCCGCTTCAATGTCTACCATAGCCAGGAGATCAGCCAGGAAGGCCCGCCGCTCGACCTTGCTTATCTCTCCTCGCTCGGCCCCTCCGTCATTCCGGCGCTCGATCTTTATCTCAGCATGCTGCCGGAACACCTGATCGACCGGAGGAGCGAAGCGGTGACAGTTCGGTACTACCTCGCCAGGAATTTCGGCATGCGCCGGAGTGACTGGCGGAACTGGACCTTCCGGGCGGCGCGGCTGGAGAGCTATCTTCTGGCCCCTGCAGCCATTGCAAGATAGGACAGAACGATAACAACAGGCACGACAACCAGTACAGGACCGGTGATGGCGCCCCGCATTCTCGTCGTCGATGACGAGCCTCATATCCGCGATGTGATCTGTTTTGCCCTTGAGCGCGCCGACTTGGCATCGATGGCGGCCCGCAACGGCACCGAGGCGATGGCGGTCTTCCGCCGCGGCAACATCGATCTGATCATTCTCGACATCGGTATGCCCGGTATGGACGGTCTGGAAGTCTGCCGTCAGATCCGCACGACGTCAGGATTGCCGATCCTGTTTCTGTCGGCGCGCGACGAGGAGATTGACAGGATATTGGGGCTCGAAATCGGCGGGGACGACTATGTGACGAAGCCTTTCAGCCCGCGTGAACTCGTGGCGCGGGTGAAGGCGATCCTGAAGCGCAGTGGCAATGAAGCGGGGCCTGACAGGCGCCACGCCACGCTCGTCGCCGGCGAGCTCAGCCTGGATCGCGCCGGCAGGACCGTTATGTTCGGCAAGAGCGCTATTGCGATGACGGCGCTCGAATTCGCCATCCTGAACGCATTGCTGTCACGGCCCAGTATGGTCTTCAGCCGCGAGCAATTGATGGAGGCGGCCTACGGCGCCGGCACCTATGTCGCCGATCGCACGATCGACAGCCATATCCGCAATATCAGGGCCAAATTGGCTGCCGCCGGCGGCTCCGGGGTCATCGCAACCGTTCACGGCATCGGCTTCAAGCTCGGCGGTGAAATCGGGAGGAAGGCGTGATGCCGGCGCCGAAAGTCCGGGTGAAATGGCGGCCGCCGCTGGCGCTGATCGTCTACGCGGTGCTTCTCACGGTGATGGCGCTGCCTGTCCTGATCGTCATCTGGTTTCGCGCGACGGAGGCGAGCGCGAACCGGATGGAGCCGGTGGAGATCATCGCCCTCGTCGTCGTTCTCGTGCTGACGCTCGCCGTCGCCTATGTGCTGACGCGCACCATCACTGGCCCCATCGACGCCCTCATCGCCCGGACGGATGAGATCGCCCGCGGCGGCAAGGCAGCGATCCGTCCGCTTGAAAGCTATGGGACGCGGGAGATCGCCGTGTTGTCGCAGAGCTTCCTCGATCTCGCGGGAAAACTGGTCGACCGCACCGAATATGTCCGCTCCTTTGCCGCACATGTGTCCCACGAATTGAAATCGCCGCTGACGGCCATTCGGGGCGCGGCGGAGCTTCTGCGCGATGATGATGCCGACAGAGCGATGACGAAGGCGCAACGCCTGCACTTTCTGGACAACATCGCCGCCGACGCTGTCCGTCTCGACGCCTTGCTGCAGCGGCTGAGGGAACTTGCACAGGCGGAAATGCCGATGACCGGGGGCGGAAGCAGCATTGCAAGCGTCATGGCCCTACTGCGCCACCGATTTCCCGCTCTTGATATCTCAGGGACAGGCGATACGGAGTCATTGATTGCGCTTCCCGACGAGGCGGCGTCCATCGTCTTCGCCAACCTTGCCGACAACGCCCTTCAGCACGGCGCCGCGCTGCTTGAATTCACAGTGTCGGCCGACACCCGAACAGCGCTCATTCTCGTCCGTGACGACGGCAGCGGTATTTCCGAGGAAAACCGCGACCGCATCTTTCAGCCGTTCTTCTCGACCCGCCGCGAAGAGGGCGGCACCGGCATGGGGCTCGGCATCGTCCATGCCATGCTCAGCTCCCACGGCGGCACGATCCACCTTCGGCAGACGACCGGCGCCGGCGCCGAATTCGAGATTGCGATACCCTTGCTTTCCCAGCGCGGCTGAGGAGACCGCGCCGTCAGCTTTTCAGATAGCTGACGACGGCATCGGCGATCATTCCGCGATGGCGCTCGATGGTGTCGCCGTCCGAGAGATTGCGCCGGAAGATCGTGCCGAACGTATAGCGGTTCGAGACCCGGAAGAAGCAGAAGGCGCTAATCATCATATGGATGTCGATCGGGTCGGCCTTGCGCCGGAAGACACCCTGGTCGAAACCGCGCTCCAATATGCCGGCAATGGTTTCGATGACCGAGACGTTGAGATCGCGGATCGCCTCGGAGCGAAGCATATGGGCGGCATGATGGATGTTCTCGATGCTGACGAGACGGACGAAATCGGGATTGGCCTCGTCGTGATCGAAGGTCGTTGAAATCAGCGTCCGCAACGCCTCTTCCGGCTCGAGATTGGACAGATGCAGATCGGATTCCAGCGAGCGGATCTTGCGGTAGGACTGCTCGAGCACGGCAAGATAGAGCCCTTCCTTGCTGCCGAAATAATAATAGATCATCCGCTTCGAGGTGCGCGTCTTCTCGGCGATCGCATCGACGCGGGCGCCGGCAAGCCCATGAGTGGAGAATTCCTCGGTTGCGACGAGCAGGATATCTTCCTTCGTCTGCTGTGGATCGTTCTTCCGGCCGTTTTCGCCCCGTTCCGCCATGAGCCTGATTGCCGATCCTCTAACTTATTGTCGTGCATAGGGAATTCAGACTGTGGGCGGCGTTCGAAGCGAACGTCTCCATCTGTCTTTCCGTCAGTCTTATTCACGTTGGCCACATGTTTCAATAGATGACGCTTGACATACGAACTAGTTAGTACATTTTGGAAGCGCGACAATGGAGGAATTGATCGCGACGGCAATTGTTCGGTCACGGCATGCTTTCGCATGTCTGACGGATGGTCGGCGGACGGCCTAAACAAGGCCGCGCTTGGAGGAGCGAATGACCCGTATTATCGACTTTTATTTCTTAGCGCTGAAAGCAACGATCGCCCTGTTGCTGGCGGGCATGGTCGTCCTCGTCTTCGGGAACGTCGTATTGCGTTATGCCTTCAACCAAGGCATCACCTCGTCGGAAGAGCTGTCGCGCATCTTCTTCATATGGCTGACTTTCCTCGGCGCGGTGGTGGCAATGCGCGAGCATGCCCATCTCGGCGTCGACTCCCTCATCATCCGCCTCCCGAAACCGCTCGCGAAGCTCGCCGTGCTCCTCGGCTATGGAATGATGCTGGTCGCCACCTGGCTGATGATCAGCGGCAGCTGGGCCCAGACGCTGATCAATCTTCACGTCTCGGCCCCGGCGACCGGCATTTCGATGGGCGTCTTCTACGGCGCCGGGCTCGCCTTTGGCGTCCCGGCCTTTTTCATCCTTCTCTGGGACGCTTTTGCCATCGTGACCGACCGCATCGACGTGACGACCGCTGAGCTCGTGCGCGACAGCGAAGAACAGGCGGCACTCGAAGATTCCGCGCAGGCGGCCTTCCCCGTTCTCAAGCCGAAGCACTGAGGAGCGCGTCATGACTGTCACGATCTTCCTCGGCGCCCTTCTCGGTCCGATGGCGCTCGGCGTTCCGATCGCCTTTGCCCTCATCATCACAGGCGTGGCGCTGATGATGTATCTCGGCATGTTCGATGCGCAGATCGTCGCGCAGAACGTGCTGAACGGCGCCGACAGCTTTCCGCTGATGGCCGTGCCTTTCTTCCTTCTCGCCGGCGAGGTGATGAACACAGGCGGCCTGTCACGCCGCATCGTCAATCTCGCCATGGCCATGGTCGGCCATATCAGAGGCGGCCTCGGCTTCGTCGCCATCTTCGCGGCCTGTGTGCTGTCGAGCCTTTCCGGATCGGCCGTCGCCGATGCGGCCGCGCTTGGCGCCCTGCTCTTCCCGATGATGCTGAAATCGGGCCATGATCCTGCTCGCGCCGGCGGTCTGCTTGCTTCCGCCTCGATCATTGGCCCGATCATCCCGCCCTCGATCGGCTTCATCCTTTATGGCGTGATCGGCGGGGTTTCGATCACCAAGCTGTTCCTGGCCGGCATTTTCCCGGGCCTGATGATCGGCGCGGCCCTTTGCGTCACCTGGCTGATCGTGGCGCGCAAGGAGCAGTTCGCCCTTCCACCGAAGCAAAGCAGGGCGGTGCGGATGAGGGCATTCGCCGAGAGCATCTGGGCGCTGATGCTGCCCGTCATCATCATCGTCGGCCTGAAATTCGGCGTGTTCACGCCGACCGAAGCCGGTGTCGTCGCGGCTGTCTATTCGCTCTTCGTGTCGATGGTCGTCTATCGCGAGCTGCCGCCGTCGCGGTTGTTCGAGGTCTTCGTCGCTGCCGCGAAAATCACCTCAGTGGTGATGTTCCTGGTGGCCTGCGCCGCCGTTTCGGCCTGGCTGATCACCGTCGCCGACGTGCCCGGCGAACTCGCCGCTCTCGTCGAACCGCTCATGGACAATCAGACACTGCTGCTGCTTGCCATCATGGTGCTGATCGTCGTCGTCGGTACCGCCATGGACATGACGCCGACGATCCTCGTCATGACGCCGGTGCTGATGCCCATCATCAAGCAGGCGGGGATCGATCCGGTCTATTTCGGCGTGCTGTTCATCATCAATAATTCGATCGGGCTGATAACGCCGCCGGTCGGCACGGTGCTCAACGTCATCTGCGGCGTGTCGAAGCTTTCGATGGAGGATCTGATGAAGGGCGTCATTCCCTTCATGATCGCCGAACTGATCGTTCTCTTTCTGCTCGTCCTTTTTCCCACACTGGTGACCGCGCCGGTCGCCTGGTTCGGGCACTGACTTCGCCTGCGGCGATGGAATTTCAACATGGCCGGAGGGAGATACCGGCCTCATCCTCGGAGGAAAACATGCTGACTAGATTGACGAAACTGGCTCTGGGGCTGGCCCTGCCGATCGCCCTCCTGGCAAGCGGCCCTGCGGTGGCCGAAATCCGCGAACACAGCCTCAAATTCGCCGCTGCCAACAACAAGGGCCATCCCCAGGTCATGGGCATGGAGAAGTTTGCCGAGCTGATGAAAGAAAAGAGCGGCGGCAAGATCGAGGTCAAGCTGTTTCCGGGCGGCGTGCTCGGCGGCGATGTCCAGACCGTGTCGGCGCTGCAGGGCGGCGTGATCGAGATGACGGTGCTCAACGCCGGTATTCTCGCCAGCAACGTCAAACAGTTCGGCGCTGTCGACCTGCCCTTCCTCTTCAACAGCGGCGAAGAGGCCGACAAGGTGATGGACGGTGCGTTCGGCACCGACCTGATGAAGCTTCTGCCCGATAATGGCCTCGTTGGTCTCGGCTATTGGGAGCTCGGCTTCCGCAATCTCACCAACAACCGTCATCCCGTCACCAAGCTCGAGGATATCAAGGGCCTGAAGATCCGCACGATCCAGTCGCCGATCCCGATCGAACTCTTCAACAGCCTAGGGGCCAATGCCGTGCCGCTGCCCTATACGGAGCTCTATACAGCGCTTGAGACCGGCACCGTCGACGGCCAGGAGAACCCGGCCGCCAACATCATCAACGCCAAATTCTTCGAAGTGCAGAAGTACATGACGATCACCCGTCACCAGTACAATCCGCAGATCGTGCTCATCAGCAAGAAGTTCTGGGACAGCCTGAACGATGAAGAAAAGGCGGTCTTCCAGTCGGCCGCGACGGAAGCCCGCGACTACCAGCGCAAGGTGTCCAGGGAAAAGGATGCCAACGCGATCGCGGAAATCAAGAAGACCGGCATGGAAGTCGCTGAACTTAGCCCCGAAGAGACGCAGAAGCTGCGCGACGCCGTCAAGCCGCTGATCGACAAGTTCACGGCTGAGATCGGCGCGGAGACCGTCACACAGCTCTTCAAGGAGCTCGACACGGTTCGCGGCAAGTAAACGGACCAGGGCCCGCAGCGATCCTGCGGGCCTTTCCCATCACGAGCAAACGGAACCTGGCGCATGGCCGAGACACTGCTGAAACCGCTGAAGGCCGGGCTGATCGGCTCCGGCATCCAGGCCTCGCTGACGCCTGCCATGCATATGGAGGAAGGTGCGGCCCAGGGGCTGGAATACGATTATGAGCTGATCGATCTCGTCACGCTGAATGCCTCGCCTGCCGATCTTTCGCGGCTGGTCGCGGATGGCGAAGAGCGTGGTCTTGCCGGCCTCAACATCACCCATCCCTGCAAGCAGCTCGTCATTGCCCTGCTCGACGAGCTGTCGCCGGAAGCCCGGGCACTCGGCGCCGTCAACACGGTCGTGCTGAAAGACAACAAGCGCTTCGGGCATAATACCGACTGGTGGGGCTTCGCCGAGAGCTTCCGGCGCGGGCTGCCGCAAGCCGATCTTTCCTCGGCCGTCCAGCTTGGAGCGGGCGGAGCGGGTGTCGCAACCGCCTATGCGATCCTGACGCTTGGCCTGAAGAGACTGACGGTCTTCGATCGCGAGCATGAGCGCGCCGTCGATCTGGCGGAAACGATGTCCGCGCTCTTTCCCGATGCGTCGATCACCGCCGGCAACGACCTTGAGGCCGCGATGAAGACGGCATCCGGGCTGATCAACGCGACGCCGACCGGTATGGCCAAATATCCCGGCACGCCGCTTCCGCCCGAACTCCTGGAGAGGCGGCATTGGGTCGCCGAAATCGTGTACTTCCCCCTGGAGACCGAGCTATTACGGCGAGCGAGGCAGCGCGGCTGCCGGACGCTTGATGGCGGCGGCATGGCGGTCTTTCAGGCGGTCGGCGCCTTTCGCCTGATTACCGGCAGGGAACCCGATGCCGCTCGCATGCTCGCCCATTTCAAGACCATGACGACTTAACGCTCTCGCAAGGACCACTCCCCATGAAGACATCGATTGCGACTGTTTCGCTGAGCGGCGACCTCCGCGACAAGCTGGAGGCGATCGCCAAGGCCGGCTTCGACGGGGTGGAGATCTTCGAGAATGATCTGCTGATCTTCGACGAAAGCCCGAAGGAGGTCGGCCGCATGGTGCGCGATCTCGGTATGGAGATCACCCTCTTTCAGCCGTTCCGCGATTTCGAAGGCATGCCCGAGCCGCTGCGCGGCCGCACCTTCGACCGGGCCGAGCGCAAATTCGACCTCATGCAGGAGATGGGCACCGACCTCGTGCTGGTCTGCTCCAACGTCTCGCCGGCATCACTCGGCGGTCTCGACCGGGCGGCGGCCGATTTTCATGAACTCGGCGAGCGCGCCGCCAAACGCGGTCTGCGCGTCGGCTACGAAGCGCTTGCCTGGGGCCGCCACATTCATGATCACCGCGACGCCTGGGAGATCGTCCGGCGGGCCGATCATCCGAATGTCGGCCTGATCCTCGACAGCTTTCATACCCTGTCGCGCAAGATCGACGTCAACTCGATCCGGTCGATCCCGAAGGAGAAGATCTTCATCATCCAGCTTGCCGATGCGCCGCTGATCGACATGGACCTGCTCTATTGGAGCAGGCACTTCCGCAACATGCCGGGTGAAGGCGACCTGCCGGTGCTTGATTTCATGAAGGCTGCGGCGGCAACCGGCTATGACGGCTATCTCTCGCTGGAGATCTTCAACGACCAATTCCGCGGCGGTTCGCCGACCGCGATCGCCGTCGACGGCCGCCGTTCGCTGATCTATCTCGGAGATCAGGTGAAGCGGCAGCAGCCGGAAAGCGCGCTGCCGGTGCCCGCTATGCCGCCGCGCGCTGCCGTCGAGGGCATCGCTTTCATCGAGTTCACCGCCGACGAGGAGGAGGCGCGGGAACTCGAGGCGCTGTTTGCAAGCCTCGGTTTCCGGCAGGCGGCGAGACACAAGACCAAGCGGGTGACGGTCTTCCGCCAGGGCGCCATCAATCTCGTGATCAACACCGAGCGGAAGGGATTTGCCAGCGCCTCCTATGCCGTGCACGGCACCTCGGCCTATGCCGCCGGCCTGATGGTCGATGATGCCGAGGCAGCCCTGCAGCGCGCCGTGGTGCTTGGCGCCGAACGGTTTGCTCAATCGCTCGATGCCGGCGAGATCGAGATGCCTGCGGTTCGCGGCGTCGGCGGAGGAGTGCTTTATTTTCTCGACCGCAAGAGCGAGCTTGGTCGCATCTGGGAAATCGAATTCGATGCGATCGAGGATGATGCCGCTTTGCAGCCGGCCGGGCTGCGATCGATCGATCATATGGCGCAGACGATGAAATACGAGGAGCTGCTGACCTGGCTCTTGTTCTATACCTCGCTCGTCGAAGCTGAGAAGACGCCGATGGTCGATATCGTCGATCCCTCCGGCATCGTCCGCAGCCAGGTGGTCGAGAACAGCGAAGGTTCGCTGCGCATCACCATGAACGGCGCGGAAAACCGCAACACGCTAGCCGGCCGCTTCATCGCCGAAACCTTCGGCTCCGGCATCCAGCATCTCGCCTTCAGGACGGACGACATCTTTGCCACCGCCGCTGCCCTTGCCGCAAACGGCTTCGTGTCGCTGGCGATTTCGCCGAATTATTATGACGATCTCGAAGCCCGCTTCGGCCTCGACGCCGAATTTGCCGATCGCCTCAAGGCCAACAATATCCTCTACGATCGCGATGACTCCGGCGAATATTTCCAGCTCTACAGCCCGACCTATGGCGAGGGCCTGTTCTTCGAGATCGTCGAGCGGCGCGGTTATCGTGGTTATGGCGCCGCGAACGCCATTTTCAGGATTGCGGCACTGAGGAAACATCTGAGACCAGCAGGTCTGCCCCGCGCCTGAAAGGCCGTCAGGCCGAAGCCCGCAGCATCAGTTCGGCATTGATAAGAATGCGGTCCGCCGGCGCGGCCGGCCCCTCGCCTTCACCGAGCCTGTCAAGCAACAGCTCGATCGCCAGCCGGCCGATCTCGTTATAGTTCTGCGCAACCGTGGTGATCGGCGGGCAGGCGTAGCGGGACAGTGGATGGTCGTCATGTCCGGCGACACGCAGGTCATGGCTGGCGCCGTGGCCGACCTTGACGCCCAGCTGGTAGGCGGCAGCGATGACGCCGAAGGCGACGCGGTCGTTGGCGCAGAGTACGGTGCGTGTCGGGAAGCCCTGGCCCGACGCCAGGATGCGGGTTGCCTCCTCGAAGCCGAAACGCTCGAAATCCCAGCTCTTGCTGTCGGTAAGCTCGACAATACTGGGCGCCATGCGAAACTGCTCCATCGCCTCCAGGTATGCCGTCTGGCGTGTCAGCGCGTTGGTGTTGACATGCGGCATGCCGAAGTAGCAGGGCGGCTCGCCCGAGCGGCAGAGATAGTCGACGATCAGGCTAAAACTCTGGCGATTGTTGGTGCCGACGAAAGAGGACGTCTCGTCGAGCGGCGAGTCCACATAGATGAGGGGCACGCTGCGGCCGAGTTCGTCGAGCGTCGCATGATGGGATTCGACGCCGAGCGGCGCAATGATCGCGCCGGCGACATTCATCGATTTCAGCGTCTTGATCGCCCGGTCTTCCATCTCGGCCTTGCCGTCCGACGACAGGACGAAGGCAAGGAAGCCCGTTTCGTTGGCGATCATCTCGATGCGGCGGGTAAGCGCCATATAGAAGGGATCGGTGGAATTGGGAATGATGACGCCGAGAATATTGCTGCGCCGCCGGTTGAGATTGACGGCGAATATGTTCGGTCGGAACCCCGATTTCTTCAGGGCCTGCTCGATCGTCTCCCGGGTCTTCTGGCGCACGGACATCGGGTCGCTGAAATATTTGGAGACGGTGGGACGCGACAGGCCGACGAACTCCGAAAAGTCCTCCATGGTTTTGATCGTCTTTCCCACCACCTGATCTCCTGACATGGCGTTTCTGACGGCTTTCTAGATGACTCATCGCCGAACGAAAAGCGGTCCTGTCGAGCGGCCGTGATGACGGCGATAGTTCAAGATTAATCGATGGAGAACTGTACCTTCATCGTTGCCGGATCGGCGGACTTTCTGGTGATGAAAGGCAACACCTCGCCGAGTGGCAGGCGATGGGAAACCAGCGCAGCCATAGCGCCCTCGTCCCGTTTGAGGATGGCAAGCGCCTCGGGAATGTTGCGGTTCAGCGAATGGGACCCGGCGAAACGGATCTGGCGCCGGAAGATCTCGAAGGGCGAGATGGAAATGCGCTGGTCGGGCGCGCAGACACCGAAGACGAGAACCGTGCCGCCATCGGCGGTGAAATCGATCATGCCTTCCACGACGCGGGCGATCCCGGTCGCATCGGCGACGAAATCGAAGGCCCGGCGGCGTTCCGCGAGTGCCTGGGAACACGAAACTGTTATCTCCAGCCCCAGCTTTTCCGCAAAGGCAAGCCGTCCCTCATTGATATCGGCGACCGTTACCGATGAAACGCCCTTGGCTTTCAGGGACAACGCCAGCAACAGCCCGATCGGTCCGGCGCCGAAGACCAGCGCGGTCTGCGTTCCCGCAGGACCGGTCCTCAGGCCGGCGCTGTTAAGGCCGTTCAAGACGCAGGCGAGCGGCTCGGCAAGTGCGGCGAGGTTGAAGTCGAGATCGCCAATCTCATAGAGATGATCGGTCCTGACCAGGCTGTATTCGGCAAAACCGCCGTTCTCCGTCACCCCATAGGCCTTCAGGTCACGGCAGAGATTGGTCAACCCCTTGCGGCAGGCCGGGCATTCTCCGCAGGGAAGATTGGGATCGACGACGACCCGGGCGCCGACGGCAAGGCCGGAGACGTCGCCAGCGACCGCCTCGACCACGCCGGCATATTCATGGCAGGGAACCAGCGGGAAACGGCCCTCGCCGTAACGGCCATGAAGGACGTCGATATCGGTATGGCAAAGGCCGGCCGCGCGCACGCGCACCAGCGCATGGCCGGGCCTCAGCTCCGGCACCGGCAGCGTCTTGGTGACCGCGACGCCCTTTTCGGTATAGCAGATGGCTTCCATTCCTTTGGCTCCCCGGCTTGGTGGCAGCTGCAGAGCGATCAACTCATCCAGTTGCCGCCGTCGACATTGTAGGTCTGGGCGAGAATATAATCGCTATCGGCGGAAGCCAGGAAGACGGCCAGACCCTTGATGTCGTCAGGTGTGGCGAAACGGCCGATCGGAACGGATTTGGCAACCGCGGCCTTCTTCTCGCCCGCCTTCAAGCCCTCCCACTTGGCGAAATGGGCATCGACGACATCCCAATGTTCACCGTCGACGACGCCCGGTGCGATCGCATTGACGTTGATGCCGTATTTCACCAGCGCAAGTGCGGCCGACTGCGTCGCCGAAATGATGGCGGCCTTCGATGCGCAATAGAGCAGCACGAGCGCTTCGCCGCGGCGGCCGGCCTGGCTCGCCATGTTGATGATCTTGCCACCCCTGCCCCGCTTGATCATGACGTTCGAGACTGCCTTCATCATGAAGAGCGGTCCCTTCAGGTTGATGGAGAAGACCCGGTCATAACTTTCCTCGGTGATCTCGTTGACCGGCGCCATGTCGAAGATGGCGGCATTGTTGATCAGAATGTCGATGCCGCCGAACTCGGCATCGATCGTATTGACGACAGCCTCGATCGCGGCAAGGTCTGTAACGTCAAGCTGCATCGCCTTTGCTGCGGGGCCGATCGCAGCAGCGGATCTCGTTGCCCGTTCGATGTCAATATCGGCGATGACGACCTTGGCGCCCTCCTTGACGAAGGCTTCGGCGAAGCCCAATCCGATGCCGCGTGCCCCGCCGGTAATCAGGGCGATCTTGTCTTTCAGTCTCATGTCTGTCTCCATTCAGCCGACGTAGAGCCGGAAGATCTACGGCGCCTGCCCTGTCTGTTATCGGCTCCGGCAGCCAGAAGGTTTCGACAGCAGCGCTGACGAAACCTCCGGGAGGAACTCGCGGCAGCACCACCGCGAGGACGAACTCACTTCGGGTAGCCTGCCTTTTTCATGTCGCGCTCGACCTGCTTCTGCGCGTTGTCGAGAGCGGCATCGACTGATTGCTGACCGGACAATGCCGCACCGATCTGTTGACCGACGATGGTGCCGATGCCCTGGAATTCCGGAATGGCGACGAATTGCACGCCGGTATAAGGAACAGGATCCTTGGTCGGCTTTGCCGGATCGGCCGAGAGGATTGCCTTCAGTACGGTATCGGCAAAGGGGGCCGCCTTCTGATATTCGGCCAGGGCGTAAGTGGATTTGCGTGTGCCGGGCGGCACGGCGACCCAGCCTTCCTTCTCACCGACCATCTTCACATAGTCCTTGGAGGTCGCCCATTTCAGGAAGGATTTAGCCGCATCAAGCTTGGTCGAGGTGGCTGGAATTGCCAGGTTCCAGGACCATGACCAGCTCGAGCCGTTGGCGGTGACGGCGACGGGAGCGCGGGTGAAGGCGATCTTGTCAGCAACCTTGCTCTGCTTCGGGTCATAAACGCGGCCGGCAGCCGAGGTCGCATCAATCCACATGGCGCAATGCCCGGTCGAAAACAGCGCCTGGTTTTCGTTGAAACCGTTACCGATCGCGCCAGGAGGACCGTATTTGGTCATCAGATCGACGTAGTCGGTGATGGCTTTCTTCCAGGGCTCGGAATTGATCTGCGGTTTCCAATCCATGTCGAACCAGCGCCCGCCATAGGAGTTGATCATCGTCCCCAGGAACGCCATGTTCTCGCCCCAGCCGGGCTTGCCGCGCAAGCAGATGCCGTATTGTTCCTTGGACTTGTCGGTCAGCTTGGCCGCATATTCCTTGATCTGGTCGTAGGTTGGCTCATCCGGCATCTTGATGCCGGCGGCGTCGAAGAGATCCTTGCGATAGAGCGTGAACGAACTTTCCGTATAGAAGGGCACGGCATAGAGCTTGCCGTCGACGGTCAGGCCTGTCTTGATCGGGGCCAGAAGGTCGTCATAGTCGTAGCCGTCGCCGAGGTCGCCAACGGGTGCCAGCCAGCCCTGCTTGCCCCAGATCGGCGCTTCGTAACCGCCGATCGTGATGATGTCGTACTGGCCGCTCTTCGTCGCAATGTCGGTGGTGACCTTCTGGCGCAGGACGTTTTCCTCCAGAACCACCCAGTTCACCTTGTTGCCGGTCTCCCTCTCCCATTCCGGCGACAGCTTCTGCATGATGATCATGTCGCCATTGTTGACGGTGGCGATCGTCAGTTCCTCGGCGTCCGCCATCCCGGCGGCCAGCGCGAGGCATGCGACGGATGCAGAAAGGATGCAAATGATCTTGCTCATGATTTCCTCCTCCACGGATGTCACGCATAATATTACATGCGTAAACTTTGTATCCGCTTCTCCAGTTCTGTTGTCAAGCGTGTTCTGCTCGCTTGATCTGTTGTGCGGAATGACTAAATACGCAAATCTGGCAAGCCTGATGTCATTTTGCAATGCACTGGAAACACGAAATAGCTTTCTGCGGTGCAACAAAAATATTGCCGTGCGTAAATTAATTCTTGACGAACTATGGAACGGCGCGATACGACCGGATGGCGCGGACAGAAGCGTGGGCATTGATCCGCCCGCATGAAGGAGACTGCAGATGTCGTCACGTCCCAGGGCACTTGCGCCAGAGGCGCTCGGACCGACGATCACAATTGGCGAAATTCTGGTGGAGATCATGGCGACGACGGTCGGCGCGGGCTTCCTGGAGCCGCAATCCCTGACTGGGCCTTACCCAAGCGGCGCGCCGGCCATCTTCATCGATCAGGTCGCCCGCATGGGCGGCGGCGGCGGCATCATCGCCAGCGTCGGCAAGGACGATTTCGGTCTGCTGAACATCGAACGCCTGCGACGGGACGGCGTCGACGTCTCTGCCGTCGCCGTTAGAGAGGACTGGCCGACCGGCAGCGCATTCGTCCGCTATCGACCGGACGGGGCCCGCGACTTCGTCTTCAATATCGCCAGATCCGCCGCCGGTCAGATTGCCCTGACCCCGGCTGCTGAGGCTCTGGTTCAGCGCGCTGGCCATGTACATGTCATGGGAACGGCGCTTTCCATTCCCGGCGCCCGCGAGGTGATCCTCTACGCTATCGAGACGGTGCGTGCTCGCGGCGGGTCAGTTTCCCTGGACCCCAATCTCCGTAAGGAATTGCTGACGGATGGCGACGCTCTGGAAAGCTTCGACAAGGTGCTGGCCGCAGCCGATCTGTTGCTGCCATCAGGCGACGAGCTTTTCACCGCCGCTGGAGTGAGCGACGAGGTCGGGGCTGTCGCAAGGCTGCTGGAAAGCGGTATCGGTGAAATCGTCCTGAAACGGGGCGAACAGGGCGCGTCCTTCTTCGGCCGCGATCTCCAGCGCGTCGATTGCGCTGCCTTCGCGGTCGACGAAATCGACCCCACCGGCGCCGGGGATTGCTTCGGCGCGGCCTACCTCACCTGCCGCCGTAAGGGCATGACCCCGGCGGCAGCCCTCCTCCACGCCAATGCGGCCGGCGCCCGCAATGTGACCCGGCTCGGGCCGATGGAAGGCGTTTCCACCCTTGCGGAACTGACGGCCTTCATCACTGAGACCCCGAGGAGATAGACGATGGACCGGATATTGACCCGTCTTGCACCTGCGCGGCGCGAAGGCACCCCTTTCGGTATTACCTCCGTCTGTTCCGCTCATCCCCTCGTCCTCAGGGCCGCCATCCGGCGGGCGGTGCGCGACGGCGGGACGGTTCTGATCGAGGCGACCTGCAATCAGGTCAACCATCTCGGCGGCTATACCGGGATGACACCGGAAGACTTCATCCGTTTTGCCGAGCGCATCGCTACCAAGGAAGGGCTCGACCGTTCGCAGATGATCTTCGGGGGCGATCACCTCGGTCCCAATCCATGGCGCAAGGAGAAGCCGGAAGCAGCGCTCGAGAAAGCTGAGGCCATGGTCGAAGCCTACGTCCGAGCTGGGTTCGGCAAGATCCATCTCGATGCCTCGATGGGCTGCGCCGGCGAGCCGGCCGCGCTCGACGACCGGACCATCGCCGAGCGCGCCGCAAGACTTGCGCAGGTGAGCGAAAGGGCGGCGAAGGCGAGCGGTGCGCCGCTGCCGCTTTATATCCTCGGCACGGAGGTTCCGGTGCCGGGCGGCGCCGACCATGCGCTCGAAGAACTCCGGCCGACCGGGCCGGAGGCTGCCCGGGCGACGATCGCCATTCATCGCGAGATCTTTTCACAAGCGGGATTGGAAGACGCCTTTTCCCGCGTCATCGCCTTCGTTGTCCAGCCGGGCGTCGAATTCGGCAGTGAGAACGTCATCGGCTACAGGCCCGAGCTTGCGACTGAATTGACCGCACTGCTCGACGAGGAACCGCAATTCGTCTTCGAGGCTCATTCCACGGATTATCAGACGCGCGATGCGCTGACGCGGCTGGTACAGGACGGCTTTCCGATCCTGAAGGTTGGCCCCGACCTGACCTTTGCGTTGCGCGAGGCCGCCTATGCGCTGGATTTGATCGCCACCGAAATGGTGCCCGGTTATGGCGACAGGCCGCTCGCCGCCGCGATGGAGGCGGTGATGTTGTCGGCGCCCGGCGACTGGCAGGCCCATTATCACGGTGACGCCACCGCCCTGCGCTTGCAACGGCACTATAGCTACAGCGACCGCATCCGCTACTATTGGAATAGGCCCGAGGCCGGCCGGGCTTTCGAGAAGCTGCTCGGCGCGCTGCGTGGCAAGACCATTCCGGAAACGCTGCTTCACCAGTTCCTGCCGCAGCTTTCGGCGGCCGAAGCCGGCGATCCCGAGGATATCCTGGTTTCAGCGGTCGATCGTGTTCTTGCCGACTATCAGAGCGCCTGCGGCAGGCCAATCTGAGCGGCGCGACGTTGTCGAGGCGAGCGGATCAATTTCCAGGCTCCATCACTGTCAACGCAGCCTGCGCGATGACATCTGCGATGCGTTCGGACAGCGCTGGGTCGGAGACGGCGCGCGCGAGGGTAACGCCGCCGCTCAGCATCGCGAGCAGCAGGATCGCCCGATCCTCGCGCCGTGGGCCGGATTGGCCCTGTATCGCACCCTCTTGCAGGCCGGCCGCCACTTCCTCGACGAGGCGTTTGATCTCTTCCGTATAGGCATTTCGCGTTTCATCGTCCGCGCGCATCACGTCGGGGGAAAGGCTCGGCAGAGCGCAGCTCTCATCCAGCTCGCAGGTCCTTTTATAGCCGAGATAGTAGCCGACGAATGTCGTCAGCCAGTCTTTCGGTTGATTGGCTTTCAGCGCCGCAATTCCCTGCCGCAGTTCTTCGAGGCCCACCAGCACGGCTGTGCGAAAGGCTTCGCCCTTCGACTTGAAGTGTCCGTAGAAGGCGCCGTTGGTCACGCCCGCCGCCTTGGTCAACGCATCAATACCGGCGCCGCCATAGCCTTCCTTTCTGAAAACCTGTCCGGCCGCCGCGATGACGCGCGTTCGGGTCTCTTGCTTGTGTTCGGCACTATAACGCATGGATACCTCATTTAGAGTGATCACTCTTTATGGCTTGCTAAGAGAGTGATCAGTGTGTATTCATAAAGAGTGATCGGTATATATCAGAAACGGTCACGATCCAAAATAGGGAGAAATGCGATGCCCTTTACACTCACCGTGCCGGAAGGCCTGCTTTCGCAGCAAGCACAGGCGCAAGTCTTTGCCGGATTGACGGACGCGTTGCTTGATGTTGCCGATTTGACCGGCAATGCTTTCATGACCGCCAATATCGTCGGCACCATCAACGTGCTGCCGCGCCAACATGTGCTTGCCGGGGGAACGCCAGTTGCCGCTGCGTTCATCGAACTCAAGCTGCCCGAGATCGCGCTGGCGAGCGCTGAAGCAAAACAGGCTTTCTTCGAAAAAGCGGCCGATGTGGTCGAACGCGCCGCGGAGGGCCGGCTGAAGCGCGAGCATATATGGTCCAACATCGTCTACGCGCCTGAGGGGGCGTGGGGTATCGCCGGCCGCAGCTACACCAACGCCGAGTTTGCCCGCGCCATCCAGGGCGCGGCTACCGCCTCGTAACGATCGGCGCACGCGCGGAAATCTCTGACCTGATGCAAGACCGGACCGGCGACAACAATGAGTCGCGGTCCGGCACCACCACGGAGCCAAGCCATGCAGCTTGCCAACTATCTGTTCTTTTCCTCCGGCTGCGAGGAGGCGCTCGCCTTTTATGCCGAATGCGGGCTCGGGCATGTCACGCAGTTGAAGCGGCACGGCGCAGACGGAATGCCTATTGCCAGCGAAACCATGCGGGGCAAGGTGATGCATGCCCGCTTCGAAGGACCTGGCATTATGTTTTTCGCCTCGGACAATCACGATGCCGAGCCGATGCGCGGCTCCGCCCATATGCTGATTATGGACGACCATGACAGGACACACAGGCTTTTCGCCCGGCTGGCCGAAGGCGGTGAGATAACGACACCCCTCGCCGTCCAACCATGGGGGAGTTACTACGGCAAGTTCACCGATCGCTTTGGTGTTCAGTGGATGGTCGATTGCTTGGCGTGAGCATGGGCTGACCATGAGCAATTGTGGTTCGCCGACGAAGCAGCTGCGGCTCCTCCCCTATCCGATGTCCGTCCATTATCGTGTTGTATAGCCGCCATCGATGACCAGCACCTCGCCGGTGATATAGCTTGCCGCCGGCGAGCAGAGAAACAGGGCCGCACCGGCCACCTCTTCCGGCTGCCCGACACGTCCCATCGGCGTCATGCTGCGCCAAGTCGGGAACCAGTCGGGATTGGCGATGCCGCCGCGCGACATATCGGTCTCGATATAACCGGGCGCAATGGCGTTGACGCGGATGTTCTCGGCGGCGACTTCGCTTGCCAGGCTCTTCGTCATCATATGGACCGCCGCTTTGGAGGCGTTATAAGCGACCTGGTTCTGCGGAATGTTGGATATGATGCCGGAGATCGAGCCGATATTGAGGATGACGCCGCCGCCCTGGCGCCGCATCGGTGCAAGTGCTGCGCGGCAGGCGCGGAAGACGGCGTCGACATTGACGGTCATGATCTCGCGCCAGATGGCATCGGAGAATTCGCCGCTGTCGCCATGAATGGCGATGCCAGCATTGTTGACGAGGATATCGAGTCGACCCGCCCGAGAGAGGGCCCCAGTGACGAGCGCATCGGCGGCATTATCTTTCGTCATGTCGGCGGCGATGAAATCGCAATCGACGCCGGCCTTGGCGAGCCGGTCTTCCGCCGCCGCGTTGCGGGTTCTTCCGCTGATGAAGATCTTGGCGCCCGCCTCGCCGAGCGCTTCGGCGATCGCCAGGCCGATACCGCGCGTGCCGCCGGTCACAAGCGCCACCTGTCCGTTCAAGCGAAAACTATCGAAGATCATGGCCGATTCCTTTCTGCGGTCGTGGGGGGGCGGCACATCCTCCTCAGATGTCGGTGCTCTGCGGCAGAATGACGAGGTCGCGGATCGTGACGTTACGTGGACGCGTCAGCATGAAGAGCACTGCTTCGGCCACTTCTTTCGGCTCCATCAGACCACCGGCGGCGAGTGCCTCGTCGAGCTTCTCCTGCGGCCAATCGCTGAGAAGAGCGGTGACGACAGGGCCGGGTGCGACGGCGCCGACCCGCAAGCCGTGCTTGGCGACCTGTCGCCTGAGGGTATGGACGAAGGCCTGGACCGCATGTTTGGAAGCCGTATAGATCGGCTCCCAAACCACCGGGATCATCCCGGCGACCGAACTCGTCAGGATAATATCGCCGGTCTTACGTCCGACCATATGCGGCAGGACGGCGTGCACCGAGCGAAAGGCAGCGTTGATGTTCAGGTTGAGCATGCGATCCCAGGCGTCTGGATCGCCGTCGAGCACTTCACCGCCGATATAGGAGCCGGCATTGGCATGGAAAATGTCCAACTGGCCCGCTTTCTCCAGGATAGCAGGCATCATCTGCGCCACGCTTTTTGGATCCAAGAGATCGACGACCAGGGGAATGGCCTTTTCGCCGAGTTTCGAGCAGACATCCCTCAATGCCTCTTCGTTGCGGTCGATCAGCACGACGCGGGCGCCTGATGCAAGCATGGTCCTGGCGCACTCCAGGCCGATACCCGACGCCGCCCCCGTGACGGCCGCGACTTTTCCAGACAGATCCTGTCCCATTTTCTTCCTCTGCTTTCCCGTTGATTTAGGCCCGGCCGTGCGAAATGCGCGATCGGCGTGCCAGCGAGTCGACGATGACGGCGACGGCAAGAACGGCCCCCGTGATCATGTAACGAAGCGATGACGACAGATCGAGGAGCGTCAGACCGCTCGCGATCGACTGAATGACGATGATGCCGAGAAGGGCCGAATAGGCGCTGCCGCGCCCGCCAAACAGGCTGGTGCCGCCGATGACCGCCGCAGCGATGGCGTTGAGATTGACGTCGCCGGTGCCGGCCTGCTGACTGGCCGTCGCCAATCGCGCCGCCGAAAGCACGCCGCCGGTCGCGGCCAACAGGGCGCACATGACGAAGGCGCTGGCATAGATGCGCGATACATTGATGCCCGAGCGGCGGGCAGCCTCCCTGTTGCCGCCGACGGCATGCATGGAGCGGCCCCACTTCGTGCGCGTCAGCGCATAGTTTATCGCTGCGACGAGGCCGACGAACAGGCCGAACATCCAGGGAATGCCGCGTGACTGGTTGAGGTAGAAGGCAACTGCTTCCAGGGCGAGGGTAATGATGACGGCGCGCAGGAGCAGCCCGCCAGCGGATTTCGAGGACAATCCGGCCGCCCGTCGGCGCGCCGCCGTGCGATAGCTCGCGAAGAAGAAGGCAAAGCCGGCGACCGCCACCAGCAGATAGGCGACCGGGTCGGGCATGACCATGATCTGGCCGAAGTTCACCAGCCAGGACCCATAGGGAAGATTGATCGAACCGGTTGCTCCGAGAATATAGAGCTGCAGGCCGAGAACCGCGAGCAGCCCGGACAGCGTAGAGACGAAGCTCGGCATCCCGAAACGGTTGAACAGGAACGCGTAGAGCGAGCCGATCAGGACGCCGATGATCATTGCGGCGAGCACCGCCAGGACCACCGGCCAGCCCTGGCTGACCCAGAAGACGCCGGTGAGCGCCGAGGCGAAACCGCTGACCGAACCGACGGAAAGATCGATTTCGCCGACGATCAGGATGCAGACGATGCCGAGCGAGATGACGCCGACTGTCGAGCAGTCGAACAGCATGTTGACGAGATTGGCGCTGGAGAGAAACACCGGGTTGAGCGCCTGGAACACGGTCCAGATGATCGCCAGGCCGACAATGACCGGCAGCGAGCCGAGGTCGCCGGAGCGGATGCGGTCCCAGAAGGCACGGACCGACCCGGCAAGGCTGTCGTCATGGCGCACTCTTTCGTCGCGCCGGTCGAGAAGCGCGGGTGCTGCCGGCTCGTTCTGAATGGTCTTCATCATGGCCTGCCCTCCTCATTCTCTTGGCTTTGCGCCTTGCGGCGCATCGCGCGGCGGGAGACGGAATTGTTGGATGCGCCGGTAATCGCGCTGACGAGCTCTTCGTTGGATGCGTCGGGCATGAAGGTGCCGTTGTTGCGGCCGAGCCGAAGCACGACGATACGGTCGGCGACGGCCCGCACATCCTCCATGTTATGGCTGATCATGATAACGCCAAGGCCGCGTTCACGCACGCGTTCGATCAGATCCAGCACCTCGGCCGTCTGGGCAACGCCGAGTGCGGCCGTGGGTTCGTCGAGCATGATCAGTTTCGGTTCGAGCAACAGCGACCGGGCGATCGCCACGGTCTGGCGCTGGCCCCCGGATAGCGAGGCGACAGGCTCGCGCACGCTTGGGATTCGCGCGGAAAGTTCGTTCAGCAGCTTCCAGGCGCGGATCTCCATCGCGACCTCATCGAGCTGGAGGGGATTGAGCTCCTTGCCGAGAAAGATATTGGCGACGACGTCGAGATTTTCACAAAGCGCCAAATCCTGGAACACGGTCGCAATGCCCAGATTGAGCGCAGCGCTGGGGCTCGATAAATCTGCCTGTTGGCCCTCGAACAGGATGGTGCCCGAGGTCGGCTGGTGGACGCCGGCCAGGATCTTGACCAGTGTCGATTTGCCGGCGCCATTGTCGCCCACCAGCGCCACGACCTCGCCGGCATGCACGTCGAGTTCGATGTCGGTCAGCGCCGACACCGCTCCGAAATTTTTCGAAACTCCGCGCAGGCTGAGGACGGGCTGGCGCGAGTCAAAAGTGTGAGAGGTGTCAGACATCGCCTGGCCTTTCCGAAATGCGAAGCGGAAGCGCGACCGATGGCGGCCGCGCTTCCCTGGCGCGTTACTTGATAATGCCGAGCTTCTTGCAGCCCTCGGCGTAACGGCCGGTGCACAGCTCCTCGGCGGTGTTGATCTTCTTGTCGATGATCTCGGCCTTCAGGTTCTCGGCGGTCACGACAGCCGGCACGAAAAGCTGCGCTGGCGTATCGTAGAGCGTCATCTCGGCCTTGATCGTCTCGCCTGCCAAGAGCTTCACGGCGACGTCGGCAGCGGCAGCGGCGACGATTTCGCTCGGCTTGGAGATCGTGTTGTACTGATCCCCTGATATGATGAGCTGCAGTGCCGCGATCGTCGCGTCATTGCCGGTCACCGGCGGCACGGGATCGACGCCGGCCGCTTTGAAGGCGGCGATGGCGCCGCCGCCGGTGCCGTCATTGGCGGCGACGACGCCGACGATCTGTTTGCCGAAGCGGGTGATCTGTCCGGCCGCCCATTGCTGGGCGTTCGCCGGCTGCCAGTTCGGCGTGTCGAATTCGGCAAGCGTCTTGTATCCGCCGCTCGCCAGACCCTCATGAATGCCGTCCTTGATCAGCCCGGCGGCGGCATCGGTCGGCGAACCGTTGATCTGCAGAATGCCGCCGCCGTCGGTCGGCACCTTCTTCGCCTTCAGATGCTTGACGAGCGATTCCGCAATCGCCTTGCCGATCGCCTTGTTGTCGAAGGAAACATAGAAATCGGCCTTGCCCTTCGGGATCGGGCGGTCATAGGCGATGACCTTGACGCCCTGGCTCTGGGCGAGCTGAACGAGAGAGGCTGCCGCCGCCGAATCCACCGGATCCAGCACGATGACCTTGGCGCCCTGGGTGATGGCCGAATTGAACTGCTGCTGCTGTTTGGCAATATCGGCATCGGCATTCTGATAGATGACTTTGCAGGACGCACAAAGCTTCTTCATTTCGGCGACGAAACCCGGATGGTCGTGCTCTTCATAACGGGTCGAGCCCTGGTCGGGCATGAGGAACGCGACGGTCGCATCCGCAACCGCGCCCTGTGCAAAGGCGGAAGTCCCGCCGAGCAAGGACAGCATAAGTGCCGCGGCGCCTGCCGCTTTTGTCGAAAATTTCATCATTTCCATCTCCTCCCATTGGAAAAAATCGTGTAGTCCATGATTGCAGTGTTCTGCTGTGCCGTTCGGCTGAATGAGCGGCTGTGCCTGTCCCAGCGGTTTGCTGTTTCTGAGGACAAGCGTCTCCTCTCGCGAGCCGCTCCTCGCGCGCTCACGTTCAAGCCTGCGTCAGTTTCGTTCCTCCTCCTTGTCCTCCCCTATTGCCGTCTTCGGCGGACCTTATGCCGCCTTCGCCACGTTGATATTGTCGCCGAGCAACCGCCGGAAGCGGGACGGCGTCATGCCTTTTTCCGCGAGAAACTGGCGGTTGAAGTTGGACAGATTGTTGAAGCCGACCTCGAAGCAGATGTCGGTGATCGACGCATGGTCGTCGCTCATCAGGATCTGGCAGGCGAGATTGATGCGCAGGCGTTTCACATATTGCACGAGCGACATGCCGGTATGGCGGCGGAAGGCGCGTGAGAAGGCGCCTGTCGATTGTCCGGCGATCGCCGCGAGATCGGTTTCGTCGAAGGATTTCGTCAGATTTTCCCTGATATAGGCGAGCGCCTTGTTGATGCCGGCCGACATATAGCCCGAGGGATCGGGCAGATAGCTGGGGCTTGCGAGAAGCTGGGCATCCTGAGCCCGGCTGAGCAGCCCGACGATCATCATGAAGAGCTCGATACGGCGTACGCCCTGGGCCTGCTGCACCTCGTTCATCAGAGGCGCCGCCTGCCGGCTGGTCTCAGTGCCGAAGAGCACGCCCCGGCGGGACGCTTCGAGGACCGGCTCGAAGGGACCGAGCTCGGGCAGCACCTTCATCGTGTCGCTGATAAAATTCTCACTGAACTGGATGAGCTGGCATCGAAGCGGGATACTCGATCCCTTCGGGACGTCGCTTATCCAGTTGTGAGGAAGATTGGGGCCGGCCAGCACGAGATTGCCCGGTTCGAACTCCCCGATGAAATCGCCGACGAAATAGCGTCCTGTGGTCGCCACGACGAGATGCAGTTCATACTCCGGATGAAAATGCCAGCGAACGGTGTGATAGGGATAGCCATGGGCCTTCGTTGCGAAGGATTCGCCCGGTCTGATCTGAACGACTTCCAAGTCAGGTTCCATCGTTTCCTCCACCCAGGGGCGGTTCTAAGTCCGCCTGCCAAATTCCCTTTTGGCTTATATTATTATGGCGAGTTTAGTGGGCTCGCTTCTTGCCCGCCACCACGATTCCCGCCCAATACCGATACTTTTTTGATGATTGACGCTACGCAGGCGGCGCAAAGACGACGGCAATCTGCTTTTGAGACCGTCTGAAATTTATCTCAGGCGGCCAGTGCGGCAATGACATTCCTAACCAGCGCAGCCGAAGACAGCCGGCTCGTAGCGCAGCTTGGGGCGCCGATGGCCCCGACGCGAACGGAGACCCCCCCGCGCGCATTGGCGATAGCAAACATCGACTCATCGGTGAGATCATCGCCGATGGTGATGGGGACGCGGTTCTTGAACGGGTCGGACTGAAAAAAGCGCTCCAGCGCGTCTCCCTTGCTCGACCGTGCCGGTCGCAACTCGAACACCCTTTTACCAAGCTGCAACGCCCAGTTCGGTCCGGCCAGCTCCGCGTAGTGATGCATGCGCTCCTCGAGCACTTTTTCATATTCGGGCGCCAGCCGGTAGTGCGCGGCAACCGCTGCACCTTTATCCTCTATCAGAACTCCCGGATAATGTTCGGCTTCGGCGGTCAATGCATGTTTCAGCGCCTGGAACTCGGGTGTCGCCTCGACGGTATGCATCCCGGCGGCGCTCCTAATCTCGGCGCCGTGCAGGCCTGCGGTTGGAAATGCAAAGGGTTTGAACAGCTCGTCTGCATAGGCAAGCGAGCGCCCAGTGACCAGCGCCAAGGCACCGCCCAGCTTGTGCGAAAGGCGATGAAGGTGTCCGGGCAGATCCTCTGGGACCTCAATCGCGTCCGGCGTAGGCGCAAGATTAAGCAGCGTTCCGTCGATGTCTAGAAACATTGCCCAGTGCTCCGGTTCCCCCAGCACCAATGAAAGCATTTCCTGCGTAGTGGTGTCGTCCTGCACGGCATTCTCCAAACTCTGCAATCATTGAACCTAGGTCGCCCGCCGGCAAGGACAAGATGACGTGGCCGGCACTGGAACATCCAAAGGCGGGTCAGCGTTTAATCTCGCTGCCCGTTCAAGCACTCGTGCCGTAAAGGTAAATTGATGGCCAAAAGCAGTTCCAAGAATAGCGAGGAGATTACAGCGCCGTTGGCGCATGGCGCGACTGTTTTGCCGCTGGTGACGATCGACGACTACAACAATGAACTGCGTGACAAGAACGGCTTTGTTGGCGACAACGCCAACAAGAAGACCTTCCAGCAGAAGCTCGACGATTGGAGAAAACACGTCCGCAAATTCGGAGATGACCCGATCGGCAAGGTTGCGACAGCTAAGCTTTCCAAGAAAAAGATCGAGTCTCTGCTGAAAGGGGACGATATGGAGGCCGCCGCACTGGTCATGGGGGCGGTGGAGGACTTCGCGCAGGATTTTGCCGAGGTCATCGGCAAGTTCCTCAAGGACGAGCGCTGGTGCAAGACGGAGCGCATCGTCGTCGGCGGCGGCTTCAGGCAAAGCCGCTTCGGGGAGCTGGCAATCGCCAGGACCATGGTTCTTCTCAAGGCGGCGGGGATCAATATCGAGGTCCTCCCGATCGTCCACCATCCCGACGAGGCGGGACTGATCGGCTCCGTCCACCTCATGCCGCCCTGGATGTTCAAGGGCTATAAAGCGATGCTCGCCGTCGATATCGGCGGCACGAATGTCCGTGCCGGCGTCGTCGAGTTCGGAAAGGAAAAAAGCCCCCATTTTGCCGATGCGGGCGTCTGGGAATCGACTATCTGGCGCCACGCCGACGACGAACCGAGCCGCAGTGCGACGGTGGAAAGAATGGCGGCGATGCTACAGGAATTGATCGACAAGGCGGAAAAGGCCAATCTGAAGCCGGCTCCGATCATCGGCATCGGCTGTCCCGGCATCATCAAGGCAGACGGCTCGATCGAACGCGGCGGACAGAACCTGCCAGGCGGCAATTGGGAAAGCGACAACTTCAATCTTCCCGCCGCACTGATGAAGGCCATTCCCTCAATCGGCGATCACAGCACGTTCGTGATGATGCACAATGACGCCGTCGTGCAGGGCTTGTCGCAGATCCCTTTCATGGAGGACGTTTCGAGGTGGGCGGTGCTGACCATCGGAACAGGGTTGGGCAATGCCCATTTTACCAATCGTGAGGGAATGAAAGCGTGATAGCAGATCAAAGACGGGAAAGCGGCCGGCAACTGCCGTTGTGTAGCCTTATGGTAAATAACGGGTAAACAACGAGGAATTCCGTAGACGGAAGCAAAGGCACCCGTAAGTTCCGCTAGGGAGAGTGCCGGTTTCAGCAGAGACAGGTACGTGGGGCCCTTGCTGAACCCGATGATAACCGTCCCGGCGTGATTCGCATAGCGCTGGGCAAACCTCACATTCATTGCGCTTGTAATGTCCGTCACGCCAACTGTTCCTGTCAGCATCTGACTGCGGCCGATCGGTTCATCGCGCCGACATTCGGCTGGCCCCCGTCGTAGTAGATGATTCCGGGGAGCGGCTCAGTCGCGGACACAAGTCGCGACTCTGGCAATGCGTACGGTCCGAATAGAACTCGGTTCGGCGTGTCTGTCGAGTATGCCGCGCATTGTCGTTGTCGCAGTTATCTCGGGAGGAATGCTTGGTTTGGCCCCTGCCCTTTTCTGCCTCACAACTGCAAAAGATGGTGATAACATCGGCGGGCGGTTCTCCGTGCGTTCAAATTGCGCTTATCTCCACGTCACGCAAGCTCACCTGCAGACGAAAGATATAAGATGAACTTCAAGGGAATAAGCGCTCCGATCAATGCAGGCCGTCTCGAACAAATGCTCGGCCTTGTTCCGTCACGCCGCGATCCCGAATCCCAAGATGCAAATGGCAAGTCTTCCGCCGTCGAGCCCGTCCGCGGGCTGGAGGCCGAGAGCCTTTGCCGTTCGTCTGCCTATAAATAAGAACGGCATCTGCCTGATCCTGTTTGTACCAAGCGGCGGCGATTACTCCTACGGTGGGTCGGCGAAGGTTCGGAAGTCTTTGCGATAGGGTCGGCTGCTTCGGCCGATGCGGTGTCGCTGCCATTGTCAGCTGACAATCGCGCTAAGATTCCGGAATTCCACGTAATTTTTTCGACGAATTCAGTGTGTTATATATTGGCTAACCAAGAAACCGCTTGACGGAATCGCCAGACTCACGATCATTTGCGCAAAATTGCCCGATTTATCAGGATTTGCGTGAATGCCGACCAAGGCCGCGATTGTTGAGAAAGCCAGAAGAGCGAGTCAAGTCTCAATCGACGAGACGATTGCGCAGGACTCGACGATACTCAGCAGTCAACTCCAGGTGCTGTTTGAGCGGTTGTTTTCGCCCAATGCCCGTAAGTCGCTGCGGCGGTTCAGCAGCACCGAAGCCGCCAAGCTGCTCGGCGTCACCGACAGCTATGTTCGCCACCTCACCGCCCAGGTGGAAAGCATCAATCCCGAAAAGACTGCGGCGGGCCGCCTTGTCTTCTCGCTCGAAGAAATCCATGCGATGCGCCAGCATCTGGGGCGCACCAAACCCTCCTATCTGCCGACGCGTCGGCCGGGCGACCATCTCCAGGTCATCGCCGTCACCAATTTCAAGGGCGGATCCGGCAAGACGACAACGTCAATCCATCTGGCGCAGTTCCTGGCATTGCGCGGCTATCGCGTGCTTGCCGTCGACCTCGACCCGCAGGCGTCGATGTCGGCGATGCTCGGATATCAGCCGGAGTTCGACGTCGGTGAAAACGAGACGCTCTACGGCGCCATCAAATATGACGATACGCGCCGCGACGTGGCCGATATCGTCCGCCAGACCTATTTCCCCGGTCTCGATCTCATTCCGGGTAATCTCGAACTGCACGAGTTCGAGCACGATACCCCGAAGGCGCTGGCCGACAGCAATCGCGACGACAAGGACATGTTCTTCATGCGGGTCGGCAATGCCCTGCATTCGCTAGAGCAGAGCTACGACGTCGTCATCATCGATTGCCCCCCTACTCTCGGCTTTCTGACGCTGTCTGCTCTCTGCGCAGCGACTGCCGTGCTGATCACTGTCCACCCACAGATGCTCGACGTGGCGTCGATGAACCAGTTCCTGACGATGACCTCCGACCTTCTGGCCGTCGTCAAGCAGGCAGGCGGCAATCTCGAATATGACTGGATGCGCTATCTGATCACCCGTTATGAGTCCAATGACGGTCCGCAGGCGCAGATCGTCGCCTTCCTGCGCAGCCTGTTCGGCGAGCGTGTGCTGACCTCGATGATGGTGAAGTCGACGGCGGTTTCGGACGCTGGCCTGTCCAAGCAGACGATCTACGAGGCGGGCCGCGAGACGATGCATCGCCAGACCTATGACCGCGGCGTCGAATCCGTCGACAACGTCAATGCCGAGGTCGAGCAACTTATCCGCAGTGCATGGAGCAGGACATGAGCCCAAAAGGTCGCGATATCCTGAAGAGCATGGTTGGCGCCGTCGAACCGGCGCGGCCGGAGACGCCAAGCGCGCCGCCGCCGCATCGACCATCGGGTGCTGTCAAGGCGATGAACCTGTCGCTGGGACGGTTGGGAGAGGAAGCAGCAGCCGCCAAGGCCCTGCGTGAGTCCCTCGCCTCTGGTGACAAAGTGCTGGAGATCGATGCGGCTGTCGTCGAAATGTCCTTTATCCGCGACCGCATCCCAGTCGACAAGGATCCCGAGTTCGAGCGATTGAAGCAGTCGATCCAGGAAAGCGGACAGCAAGTTCCGATCCTCGTGCGTCCGGACCCGGTAAAGGCTGGGTATTACCAGGCCGCCTATGGCCACCGGCGCTTGCGTGCGGCCGCGGAGATCGGTGTTCCCGTCAAGGCGGTGGTGCGCAAGCTCACGGATGAAGAGCTGATTCTCGCGCAGGGTCAGGAGAACGGCCCGCGTGTCGACTTGAGCTTCATCGAACGGGCGCTGTTTGCGCGACGCATGGATGAACATGGCTTCAGTCGCGACATGATTGCTCAGGCGCTGGCGACGGATAAACCGGAAACGTCACGGCTGCTGCAGGTGGCGCAGACGATCGATCCCGAGATCATTCTTGCCATCGGACCCGCGCCGAAGGTGGGGCGCCCCCGCTGGTTGGCCTTTGCTGAAAAATTCAGGGAGACAGGCGGGCGGAAGAAGGTGCAGGCGGCAATCGCTGCCGGCGCTTTCCCAACACTGGAGAGCAATAGCCGCTTCGATGTCATCTGGAAGGCACTGGAGGAGAAGGGTACGCCGCAGCGGGTCGAACAGACGCTTCGGACGCAAAGCGGCGGGACGCTTGCTTCGGTGAGCCGCTCGGGCAAGAGCTTTCGCATCACCGTCAAATCGGCGGCATTTTCGGAATTCCTGGCTCGGCGGTTGGCAGTCCTCGCCGCCGAATTTGAAGAGGAAAATGAAGGAAAATGAGGTCAGTTAGACTAATTGTCAGCTGACAATTTGAACAGGAGATAACGCGCAAAAGAAAAAAGCCCCCGAACGTCACCGTCACGGAAGCTTTCCTCGTAGTCTTGAACACCTCCGAGAATCGCACTTCCGAGAATCGCTGTCAAGAGTTTTTGGCGCCGTTTAGGTGAGCGGATTTCTTTTGCCTCGTCGAGGTGGAAGAGATGGAAACTGGAAGTATAACGACGCCCTTTGGGCGGCGGTCGATGACGCTTGGAATGCTCGCAAACCAGGTCATGGCAGGTGAGATCAAGCCTGATCAGTCGGTCGCTAAATGGAAACTGTTTCGTGCGCTGTGCGAAGCAAAGCCGCTGCTCGGCATCACCGATCGGGCGCTTGCCGTGCTCAATGCGCTGTTGAGCTTTTACCCGAAGAACGAGCTGGCCCAGGAAAACGGCTTGATTGTCTTCCCGTCAAATATCCAGCTGTCGCTCCGAACGCATGGCATGGCCGAACAGACGGTGCGGCGCCATCTTGCCGCACTGGTCGAGGCGGGGCTTCTGTTGCGCAAGGACAGTCCCAACGGCAAGCGCTATGTCCGCAGGGACAGGGCAGGGGAGATCAACGAGGCCTTCGGCTTCTCGCTGGCGCCACTGCTTGCCCGGGCCGAGGAGATCGAGCAGCTCGCAGCCGAGGTGATGGCCGAGCGGCTGCACGTCCAGCGCTTGCGCGAGCGCATCACCCTTTGCCGCCGTGATATCGCGAAACTGATCGAAGCGGCCGTCGAGGAGGACGTACCAGGGGATTGGCAGGGGCTGCATCAGGAATTTCGGGACTTGGTCGAAGGCCTGCCGAGGTCGCCGACGACAGCCCAGCTCGAACAGATGCTGGATGAATTGACAGGACTTCGGGCAGAGATCCTTAACCGGCTGGAAACTCAAATTAAATCAACAAAACAGCGCGGCAATGCCCGTTATACCGAGCGTCACATACAGAATTCAAACCCCGAATCCACCTCTGAACTTGAACCAAGCTTCGAAACGAAGCAGGGCGCAGCGGCGGCGCAAGACAATGGGCGAGGGGCCGTGACGATGGAAGGGAAGAAGCACCAGGATGCCGAGATGACCAGGCCGGAGGAACGGCAAGACGGGGGGCCGGGCGGTCGCCATGATGCCGGCGGCCTGAAATCCTTCCCGCTTGGCCTGGTTCTGCAGGCCTGCCCGGAAATCCTGGCCTACGGGCCGGATGGCGTGATCCGCAACTGGCGCGACCTGATGAGCGCCGCCGTCACGGTTCGATCGATGCTGGGCGTCAGTCCGTCGGCCTATGAAGAGGCGGCAAATGTGATGGGCGCTGAGAACGCGGCGACCGTGATGGCATGCATTCTGGAACGCGGAGGCCACATCACTTCAGCCGGTGGTTATCTTCGCGACCTGACGCGGCGAAGTGAAAAGGGAGAGTTCGCGATCGGCCCGATGCTGATGGCGCTCCTGCGGGCAAATGCGCCGGCTGGCCGAAAGGTTGGATAGGTCTGGACGGTTGCCGGTGGTCGGTGGATGCCGGCGAAACATGTCGAAACGGGGGAGGGGCGATGTGCGGAGTTTCAGCGAATAAGCCTTCGCTCCAGGAAAGCCTGCATATCGCGGCGTCCGTCGACCACGCAGTAGACTATGACGTCTGTGCCGATGATACGATAGATCATACGCCAGGGTTTTTGGTGCAGTTCCCGATATTCGGAGATGCCGATGCCGGCCAGTTCCTTTGGGATATTTCCGCGGGCGGGGAATTCTTCGAGATCGGCACAAGCGTTCTCGATTTCCGTCAGGATGCGTTCCGCCGTTTCGGTGCCGTCGCGACCGGCGATGAAACGATAGAGATCCTCGACGTCGCGCTCCGCGTCTTCGGCGAAAAGAACACGATAGGGCATCAGGACTGGCTGTCGGCCAGACGTTTGCGAATGTGCGCGAAGGATTCCGCAGCGGGGCGCGTCTTACCTTCCTCGACTTGCCGATTGGTGAGCGCCAGCACCTTCAGGAGTGCCAAGGTCTCCTGTGTTTCTTCATATTGGCCGACATCCTGAAGGATCGCTTTTGCCTCGCCGTGAAGGGTAATGACGACAGGCTGCGGGTTGTCTTTCAGCGTCCGGATGATTTCGGGCGCGTGCGCCTTGAGATAGCTGATCGGCTTGACCTGTTCTGACAGCTTCATGCGGTTCTCCCTTTCGACCAGAATATAGATCATCAAATGGTCGATTGGAAGAGTTCAGGCCAGTCATCCGAACATGCGGCTCAGGCGTCATGCGCGCCTCTTTTTTCCCCTCAGCGGCTCCGAAAGAGAATGTCATTTCTTACAACTTTGTCTACTGATTTTATAGATTAAACTTTGCAACCATTGAGCGGATCGTGGCGTCATGACCTACCTCCTCAGCCTTCTCGACAAAAGCCCGATCGAACAGGGCCTTTCCGCCGCCGATGCGCTGAGGGCTACGGTAAAGATCGCCAGCCGGGCCGAGGAGCTTGGTTATCACCGTTTCTGGGTCGCCGAACACCATAACATGTCCAACCTGGCGAGCTCCGCTCCGGAGGCGCTGATCGCCTACCTTCTCGCCAGGACCTCCAAGATCCGCGTCGGCTCCGGCGGCGTCATGCTACAGCATTACAGCGCCTACAAGGTTGCCGAGATCTTCAATCTACTAGCTTCGCTTGCGCCTGGCCGCGTCGATCTTGGCGTCGGCAAGGCGCCGGGCGGTTTTCCGCTGGCGACGCGCGCGCTGCAGCTCGCCGTCGATCCGTCCAGGAAGCCGGATTTTGCAAGCCAACTTTCCGATCTCAACACTTATCTCGCTGCCGACCCCAATTACGCCGGCGCGCAGGCGACCCCTTTCCCGCCGACGGCTCCGGAACGGTTTCTGCTCGGCGCCAGCGTCGAAAGCGCCAGACTCGCAGCCGAGAAGGGCTGGGAACTCGTCTTCGCTGGCCACCTGAACGGGGATCCTGACAATCTCAACAAGACGTTCGAGGCCTATGAGCAGGCATCCGGCGGCAAGCGCCCGATCCTCGCGCTCGCAGCCTTTGCCGCCGAAAGCGAGGACTATGCCCGCGAGCGGGTCGGCAAACTGCGCATCGTCAAGGTGTTCCTGCCGAACGGCCAGACCGTCAATGTTGGCAGCGAGGAGCAGGCGGCCGAATTTGTCCGCCAGGCGGGCGTCACCGACTACCGCATCGAGGAAAAGGTGCCGAGCGTGCTCCACGGCACAGCCAAGCAGATCCGCGGAGAATTGGATGAGCTTCACCGCCGCTACGGCGTCAACGAGTTCGTCCTCGACACGCCGGCGCTTTCAACTGCCGATCGTCTTGCCTCCATCGAACTGCTCGCTGCCGAGCGGCTTTCCCTCGTCGCCTGACCTCTTTCAAGGAGGATCGATCCCATGGCTCAGAAACACGTCACGTTCGGCATCATGCTGCAGGGCCCAGGCGGCCATATGAATGCCTGGAAACACCCGAGCGGACCGGCCGATGCCAGCGTCAATTTCGACTTCTTCGTCGAGACGGCGCGCAAGGCGGAAGGGGCTGGCATCGCTTTCGCCTTCGTCGCCGACGGGCTCTATATCAATGAGCAGTCGATCCCGCATTTCCTCAACCGGTTCGAGCCGATCGCCATTCTCTCGGCGCTGGCGGCCTCCACCTCGAAGATCGGCCTCGTCGGCACGGTCTCGACCTCCTACAGCGATCCTTTCACCATCGCCCGCCAGTTCGCCTCGATCGATCTCATCAGCGGCGGCAGGGCAGGGTGGAATGCGGTGACCTCGCCGCTCGAAGGCTCGGGGCGCAATTACAGCCGCGAACATCCCGAACATGAGCTGCGCTACGAGATCGCTGAGGATTATATCGACGCGATCAAAGGTCTCTGGGATTCCTGGGACGACGATGCTTTCGTGCGCAATCGCGAGACTGGCGTCTTTGTTGACAAGGCGAAGATGCATCGCCTCAACCATAAGGGCCGCTTTTTCCGCATCGAGGGGCCGCTCAATATCGGCCGTTCGAAGCAGGGGCAACCGGTCGTCTTTCAGGCCGGTGCTTCGGATTCCGGCATCAGGCTCGCCGGCAAACATGCCGATGCCGTCTTCACCAATGGCGGGCCGTTCGAAGAGGCGCAGATCTTCTACCGCCAGCTCAAGGACAGCGTGATTGCGCATGGCCGCAGTGCCGCGGAAGTCGGTATCTATCCGGGCATCGGGCCGATCGTCGGCGCGACGCCTGAGGAGGCGGAAGCCAAATACCAGGCGATCCGCAACCTCGTCACGATCGATGAGGCACTCCTCTATCTCGGCCGCTTCTTCGATCATCACGATTTCAGCGTCTATCCGCTCGACGAGACGTTCCCCGAACTCGGCGATGTCGGCAGAAACAATTTCCGCGCCACAACCGATCGCATCAAAAGGACGGCGCGCGAAAAAGGGCTGACGCTCCGCCAGGTCGCGCTCGATTCAGCAACGCCGCGCACCGCCTTCATCGGCACCGCCGAGCATATTGCAGACGAGATCATCCGCTGGGTGGATCATGGCGCCGCCGACGGCTTCATCCTGGGCTTCCCCGTCATCGCCGAAGGCTTCAACGATTTCGCCCGATATGTCCTGCCGATTCTCATTGAGCGCGGCTATTTCGATCCTGTCCTGAAGGGCGAGACGCTGCGCGATCATCTGGGCCTGCCCTTCCGCGAAAGCCGCTATGCGGCCGCTGCGGATGAGCTCGAACGCGGAAAGGCTGTCGGCGCCTGAGGCGCCGGCGAACCGCCATGGACCTCATCGCTCAGAACCCGCGCAGCAACGATCCGGTCGAGAACGGCATCGCCCGTTATCTCGATGAAATCATCGCGCTTCGCCGCGATCTGCACCAATATCCCGAGCTGGCGTTCCAGGAGCTTCGCACCAGCAAGCTTGTGGCATCCCGCCTTTCCTCCTGGGGCTATGAGGTGGCGACGGGCATTGCCGGCACCGGTATCGTCGCCACCCTCAGGCGCGGCAAAGGCAAGAAGCGGCTCGGCATCCGGGCTGATATGGATGCACTGCCGATCGAGGAGGCGACCGACCTTGCCTATGCCAGCAGCAACCCCGGCGTCATGCATGCCTGCGGCCATGACGGCCATATCTCCATCCTGCTTGCCGCCGCCCGCTATCTCGCAGCGAGCGGCAATTTCAGCGGCACGCTGAGGCTGATCTTCCAGCCGGCCGAAGAGATCGGCGCCGGCGCACGCAAAATGATCTCGGAAGGGCTGTTCGACCGTTTTCCCGTCGATGCGGTCTTCGGCTTGCACAACTGGCCGGGCGTCCCGGCAGGTCAGTTCGGCTTCGTCACCGGCCCCGCCATGGCGTCGGTCGACCAGGCAGTCGTCAGGATCGTCGGCAAGGGCGGCCACGGTGCTGAGCCGCACCGCGCCGTCGATCCGGTGCTGGCATCGGCCTCCTTCATCACCGCGCTGCAAAGCGTCGTCTCGCGCAATGTCGATCCGCAGGACATGGCGGTCGCCACCGTCGGCTCGATCCATGCCGGCTCCGCCTCGAACGTGATCCCGGAAAGCGTGGAGATGAAGCTCACCATGCGGGCCTTCAGCGAGACGGTTCGCCAGTTGCTGCAGGAGCGCATTCCGGCCCTTGCCCGCGCCCAGGCCGAAAGCTTCGGCGCCGAGGCGGATGTGAATTACCGGCTCGGCTTTCCGGCGTTGGTCAACCACGCAAAAGAAACGGCTTTTGCCCGGGACGTCGCCTATGACGCGCTCGGCCTTGCCGCGATCGAGAAGGATTTCCGGCCGAGAACCGCGAGCGAGGATTTCGCCTTCATGCTGCAGGCCAATCCCGGCAGCTATCTCTTCGTCGGCAATGGCGACAGCGCTGCTCTCCATAGCGCTCACTACGATTTCAACGACGCGATCATCGCGCCGGCCGCCCGCTATTGGGTGCGGCTCGCAGAAACCTTCCTCACTGAAGACAACGGGTGACGAACGATATGAGCGATACGTTTCTCTATACGACCACTCTCGATCCCCGCGCCAAGCCGCTGATCGACGAGCTAATCTACGAATATGACAGCCGCTACGGCAATTATTTCAATTCCGAAGGCGCTGCGGCCGAGCTCACCCGCTATCCCCCCGAAGCCTTCGCGCCGCCCCATGGCAATTTTCTGCTGCTGATCCGGAATGGCGAAACCATCGGCGGCGGCGCCTTCAAACATTACGACGATCGCACGGCCGAGTTCAAACGTATTTGGACGCGCTCCGACCTGCGCCGCCAGGGCCTCGCGCGCAAGGTGCTGGTGGAGCTGGAGGCTCAGGCGGCCCGCCAGGGTTATAGCAGGATCTATCTGACGACCGGTTTCCGCCAGCCCGAGGCCGTCGGTCTTTATTTGAATTATGGCTACACCGCGCTCTTCGACACGGCTGCCGATCCCGAGATCTACAAGAGCCTGCCCTTCGAGAAGGACATCACCCATCTCGCTGCGCCGGCTTTGGAAAGCGAACCGCGCCTGAAGGTGGCCGGGGCAAATCTCTGAAACGGCAAGACCGACATTCATAAAAGGGAAACAACAATGGCACTGACGACGGATTTTGCGGGCCTCGAGCCCGCCAGCAGGACGGCAGAACCGAGGCAGGACACTTCCCGTTACCGCATCGTGCCGGCGCGCCATCCCGAGCGGCTGGCGGGCACGATATTCGCCGCTGTCGTCATCGTCGCCGTGCTCTATTCCACCTTCACAAATCCGCGTTGGGGTTGGGGCGTCTTTGCCGAATGGTTCTTTGCCGAGCCGGTGCTCGTCGGTCTTGGCAGGACATTGCTCCTGACCGCGCTCGCCGCCGTTTCCGGCTCTATTCTCGGAACGGCTCTGGCGCTCGCCCGTGTTTCCAAGTCGCCGCTGCTATCAGGCGTGTCCTGGGGCTACATCTGGCTGCTGCGCTCGATCCCTATGATCGTGCTGCTCTTGATATTGAACAATCTCGGCTACCTCTACGAAACGATCAGGATCGGGGTTCCCTTCACCGATACGGTCTTGTTCAGCTATCCCACCGTGCAGCTGCTGACGCCTTTTGCCGCCGCCTATCTCGGCCTCACGCTCAACCAGTCGGCGTTTTTCGCCGAGATCGTCCGCGGCGGCATTCTGTCGGTGGATCATGGGCAGCTGGAGGCCGCGGCCGCCCTTGGTCTGCCGCGCCGCCGGCAAGCCTTCCGCATCGTGCTGCCGCAGGCCATGCGCTCTATCCTGCCGACCGGTTTCAACGAACTCATCGGATTGGCCAAGAGCACGTCCGTCGTTTATGTGCTGGCGCTGCCGGAGCTCTTTTACACGGTCCAGGTGATCTATCGCCGCAATCTCGAAGTCATTCCGCTGCTGATGGTCGCAACGGTCTGGTATCTGATCATCATGACCGTGCTGTCGGTCGCCCAGTATTATATCGAGCGCTACTTCTCCAAAGGCGCGGTGCGCAACCCGACACCGCTGCCCTTCCAGGCATTCCTGGAGCGCTTCCGCCGTCCGGTGCCGGCTCTCGGTAACACGACCGATAGCGCGCGCAATCCCGATTTTCATGATAGGACGGCGCTGCGGACAGGCGGTGCAGTGCGCATCCACGCGATCTCCAAAAGCTTCGGTTCGCTGAAAGTGCTCGATGATGTCGAACTCAACCTGCCGGCCGGCAGCGTGACCGCCATCCTCGGTCCCTCCGGTTCGGGAAAATCGACTCTGCTGCGCTCCATCAACCATCTGGAACGTGTCGACGAGGGCTTCATTTCCGTCGACGGTGATTTCGTCGGTTACAGCAGGAAGGGCGATACGCTCTATGAGCTCAAGGAGAAGGATATCCTCAAGCGCCGCGCCGATATCGGCATGGTCTTCCAGAGCTTCAATCTCTTCCCGCATCTGACCGTGCTCGAAAACCTCATCGAGGCGCCGATCCAGGTTCGCGGCATCGGCCGCGAGGAAGCCGTGCAATTGGCGCAGGAACTCCTCGCCCGTATCGGCCTCAGCGACAAGATCATCGCCTATCCACGCCAGCTCTCGGGCGGCCAGCAGCAGCGAGTTGCGATCGCCCGGGCATTGGCGCTCCGCCCTAAGGTGCTGCTCTTCGATGAGCCGACCTCAGCGCTCGATCCCGAACTCGTCGGCGAAGTGCTCGATGTCATCAAGGAGCTGGCCCGCACCGGCACGACGCTCGTCATCGTCACCCATGAAATCGGTTTTGCCCGTGAGGTCGCCGACACTGTCGTGTTCATGGAAAGCGGCCGTATCCTGGAGGCCGGCCCACCGGCCCGGATCTTTACGCAAGCGGAACATCCTCGAACACGCGAATTCCTCGCCAAAGTTCTCTAGCGCCGAAAGCGCTGGCGAAATGCCGGGCCGCGACGGGCTGCTCCGGTCGAATGACAACAACTGCAACCCTAAGATGAAGTGGAGAAGGGGTGTGACATTTACAGATAGAGCAAGGCTTCTGATAGCGGGAGCCGTCACCATTGCAGCGATCGGTTTCGGTTCCGCTCAGGCGCAGCAGAAGTTCGATCTCAGCCCTGAACAGCCGAACCGGCTGCGGGTGGAAAAGAACGAGAAGCGTATCGCCGAAACCAAGGACTTCAAGTTCGTCGAAAACGGCGTCTTCACCGTCGGGATCAGTTCGAGCGGCAATCTTCCGCTGCATGACTACGCTTCCGATTCCAAGACCGTCATCGGTTATGACGTCGATCTCGCGCAGGCGATTGCCGACACCCTTGGCCTGAAGCTCAACCTCGTTTCCGTAGCATGGGCGGATTGGCCGCTTGGGCTCACTTCGGGCAAGTTCGACGCGGTGATCTCGAACGTGACCGTCACGGAAGAGCGCAAGGAAAAATTCGATTTCTCGACCTACCGCAAGGATGAGCTCGGTTTCTACGTCAGGGCCGATAATCCGATTAGCTCGATCAAGCAGCCGAAGGATATTGCCGGCCTGAAGGTCATCACCGATGCCGGCACCAACCAGGAGAAGATCCTGCTGGAATGGGACCGGCAGAATGTCGCGACCGGCTTGAAGCCGATCGAGGTGCAATATTACGACGACGACGCGGTCAAGGATCTTGCCGTTCAGTCCGGCAGGGCCGACGCCGTCTTCAGCGTCAACGCGACGCAGGCCTATGCGGCTGGCATCAATGGCAAGACCAAACTCGTCGGCACGGTCAGCGGCGGTTGGCCGATCACGGCCGAGATCGCGGTCACCACGCGCAAGGGCAGCGGGCTGGCGGCGCCCGTGACTGATGTCGTCAACGATCTGATCGCCAGCGGCGCCTATAAGAAGATCCTCGATACGTGGAATCTCGGTCCCGAGGCAATCGACAAGGCCCAGACCAACCCGCCAGGCCTGCCGAAGAGCGGCTCCTGATCCTTATCCTTATCCGGCCGGCAGTATTCCTGCCGACCATTCCTGCCTGCTAATTTGGAGATTGAAGACAATGATTGCCTTTCCGGCATTCCGCACCCTGCTGATTGCGGCCATGGCGTTCTGCCATTTCTTCGGCGCAACCCGTGCGGCCGATGATTTCGACCTCAGCCCGCGGCAGCCGGGCAGGCTTCATGCCGCCAGGAACGATGCGGCGATCGCTGCCATTCCGAAAGACTTCAAGTTCGTCACGCCGGGCAAGTTTACCATCGCCGTCAGTCCCGGCGGCCCTCCGCTTTCCACCTATGCGACAGATGCCAAAACCGTGGTCGGGGCCGATCCCGATTATGCCTATGCCATTGCCGATAGCCTCGGCCTAACGCTGGAGATCGTCCCGGTCGCCTGGATCGACTGGCCGCTCGGCCTGACCTCCGGCAAATATGATGCCGTCATCTCCAATGTCGGTGTGACCGAGCAGCGCAAGGAGAAGTTCGATTTCTCCACCTATCGCCAGGGCCTGCATGGTATCTTCGTGAAATCCGACAGCCCCATTAGCTCGATCAAGGAGCCGAAGGATGCGGCCGGCCTCAGGATCATCGTCGGCGCCGGCACCAACCAGGAGCGCATTCTGGTGAAGTGGAGCGAAGAGGACGTCTCCGCGGGCCTGAAGCCGATCGAACTCCAATATTATGATGACGAGGCGGCGAGCCTGCTCGCGCTGCGTTCCGGCCGGGCAGATGTCATCGTCCAGCCGCACGCCCAGCTCGTCTTCATCGCCGCGCGCGACAAGAACATCAAGCGGGTCGGCACGCTGAGCGCCGGCTGGCCGGATCGTTCGGATGTCGCGATTACCACCCGCAAGGGAAGTGGGCTGGCGAACGCGCTGACCATCGCCACCAACGGCCTGATCAAGGACGGCACCTACGCCAAAATCCTCGAGCACTGGCACCTTTCCGAGGAAGCTTTGCCGGCATCCGAGACCAACCCACCCGGCCTGCCGAAATATTGAACGGAAGGCATGACATGAGCGGCCGCGATATATCCATCAGCCATATCGGCTTTCTCACCCCCGGCAATTATCCCGACGATGATCCCTTATCGGGATTGGAGCAGACGCTCCAGCAGTTGCAATATGGCGAGAAGCTGGGCTTCGAAAGCGCCTGGGTCCGCCAGCGGCATCTGGAGCCGGGGATTTCTTCGGCGAGCGCCTTCCTGGCGGCGGCCACACAGCGCACCAGCCGGATCGAGCTCGGAACGGCGGTCATTCCGATCGGTTATGAAAGCCCTTATCGGCTGGCCGAAGACCTTGCGACCGTCGATGTCCTCTCGCGCGGGCGGCTGAATATCGGCGTCAGCGCCGGCCGGCCGCTGCACGCCGAGCTGATTGGCCCCCTCGCCTTCGACGGGGACTGGACGAGCTACGATTTCTCCCACGATCGCGTTTTGCGCTTCGCCGGCAATCTGCGCGGCAGCTATATCGGCGACGAGCAGACCTTCATCAAGACGCCATTCGGCCCGCAGCGGCCGCGCCTGCAGCCTTTTGCCAAAGGTTTGATCGACCGCATCTGGTATGGCGGCGGGTCGCAGCGCTCGGCCGAATGGGCAGGCCGCAACGGCTTCAATCTGTTGACAGGCAATGTGATCACCGGGGAGGGGACGGATGATTTCTTCGTCGCTCAATCCAGGCTGATCGAAACCTATCGCGCCTCTGGAACTGAGCGCCGTATCGCGCTCGGCCGCGTCATCGTGCCTTTCGACAGCGCCGATGCGGCAACACGCCGCCGTTACCGCGATTATGCCGATGGCCGCCATGAGCGGACGCTCTCGCCGCAGGGCGAGCGGCGCACCCTGTTCGCCCGGGATATCGTCGGCACGTCGGAGGAGATATTGGAGCGGCTCTTTTCCGATCCGATCCTGCCTGAGGTCAGCGAGCTGAGGCTAGAACTCCCTTACGAGTTCGAGCACGAGCAATATCGCCAGATCCTCCACGATTTCGTGACGGCAATCGCACCCGAACTCGGATGGAAAGCGCAACCCGGAATTCGGGCCGCTTCCTGATTTGATCGCCAACAATCGACCCCAGAACAATCGCTTTACGAGGAATTTTCATCAGTGACCAAAACGTTAGAATACTTCTTTTCGATCGGCTCGCCCTGGTCCTACATCGGCTTCGACGCCATTACCGAACTTGCGGCGAAGAACGACGTGGTCATTACGCCCTATCTGACGACGGTGGTCGAAGAAAACGGCGGCATATTTTCACGCAACCGTCCGGAAATCCGCCGTGCCTACTGGACGCGGGACCTCAAACGCTGGGCGCGCGTGCGCGGCAAGGAGCTGCGGCTCGAACATCGCCCGGAGCTCAGCGATCCCACGCCCGCCTCTCTCTTCGTGATCGCCGCCTATCTCGACGGGCAGGATTGGATCGGCGTCGCCCGTGCCCTGCAGCATGCCTTCTGGAGCGAGGCGAAGGATATCGGCAAGCCCGATGTGCGCGAGGCGATCGTTAACGCGGCTGGTTTCGATGGCGCAGCACTTCTCAGGCGGCAGGCCGATGACGATGTCCAGAACAAGTGGTCGGCGGATCGGGTGCATGCGCGCGACAGCGGCGTCTTCGGCTTTCCAAGCTACCTCTACGACGGTGACCTCTATTGGGGACAGGACAATTTGCCCTTCCTCGAACGTCATCTCGGCGGCGACAGGCCTTAGGCGCAATCAATCGAGGCGAAGACGAATATTTTTTCACCCTGGCGAGCAAGGAGAGACGCCCATTCCTTTAATCTATCATTTTTGTAGACAATAGTTGAAGCAATTACAGAGAGGAAAACTGATGTCAGGTTTCAAACTCGTCGGCATTGCTGGCAGCTTCAATCGTCCATCGAAGACACTGGCCCTCGTTCGGCATGTTGCCGAACGAGCGAGCAATCGATATGGCTTTACGAGCAAGACCTATGATCTCAATGATGTCGGTCCTTCCCTGGGCAGTTCCTTATGGCGCAAGGACCTCGACGAGCAGGCGAGGCGCGTCCTCGACGAGATCGTGCAGGCCGATGCCCTGATCATCGGCTCGCCGACCTACAAGGGCTCCTATCCCGGGCATTTCAAGCACCTCATCGATCTGATCGACCCGCACGAACTGCGGGCGAAGCCGATCATCATCACGGCGACTGGCGGCGGTGACCGGCACGCGCTGATGGTCGAGCATCAGCTTCGACCGCTGTTCGGCTTCTTCATGGCCCATACGTTGCCGACTGCCGTTTACGCCTCCGATCGCGATTTTACCGCCTACGCGGTCTCTTCGGATGCGCTTTCGAACCGGATCGGCGAAGTGGTCAGGGAATTGGCGGCTTTCTTCCCCGAAGTAAAGCCGGCACTGGCGGCGGCCGAATAGTCGCCGCCATGCTCCGATCTCAAAAGACGGCGCCGGACGATGCGGAAAGGCCCGAAGCGGGCGAGCAGATGTGGAGTGTCTTCGAATTCGCCCGGCGCTATCGCCTCGCCAAGCGGGAAGAGAACCGCCTGCTGATGCTCTACGGACCGACCGCACCGCTTGGCGATCTTCTCGCCAATGCGCGACGTCATTCGCTGATTTCCTGATGCGGCTCGCCCAAAAGTGCGTAGCGGTTTTGGGATAACGACATCAGAAGCGCTCCACATGAGTCCGGTTGATGCGGCGCGCTTTCGCCAAGAACATCAGTTTCAGACAGGAGGTTCGCATGAGGTTTGATTTCCCCTTCTGGCTGAAGCTCGCGATCAGCCGCTTCCTTGATCTGAAGCCAGCGCGAAAGTTTCAAAACGAATTGCTCATCCGCGACGAAGAGCGCGACCGGTCTGCACGCGAATACGAACTTCATTATTGGGGCGCTACACCCGGCCTTTGGTATTGAGGAGGTGGTATGATGGCAATCGTCATCGAGACCGGCCTCCGCCGGCACGCTGCTGTAAGAGCAACGGGAAGTCTTATGTCGCGATTCCGGCATGCGGCCGGGATCTGTACGATAGCGGGCTCATTCACATTTCTATTCGCGCTGGTGATCGGGTTGATTCGATGAGTGATGTGCTCATTCTTCCCGGCCTGTTCGGTTCGGCTGAAGGACATTGGCAACAGCACTGGCTGCAGGACCAGCCGGGCAGTCGTTGTGTTACCCAGGACGATTGGGACCATCCGAACCTTGACCGCTGGCTGCTTCGACTGGAGAGCGCACTCGAAGAGGCTGGCGAGGCCTATCTGGTTGCCCATAGTCTCGGATGCCTGCTGGCCGCCCGGCTCGCCGGACGGAGCGCCGCGTGCCGCGTGAAGGCGGCATTGCTTGTTGCGCCATGCGACCTGGCGGTCACGGAAATTCTGCATCCGGGGCATATCTCGTTCGGCGAGATGCCGACAGCGCCTTTGCCTTTTCCTTCCGTCGTCGTCGGCAGCATGAACGATGCTTACATGGCCGTCGACCGGTTGACCCTGTTCGGCCGCCTGTGGAACGCCGAGACCAGGAATATCGGCCTTGCCGGACATATCAACATCGCGAGCGGCTTCGGCCGTTGGCGCAACGGTTACCGGCTGCTGGAAGGCTTGAAAACGCAGGCGCGGGGTCGACGCAATATCGCTTCCGCGTCGCCGGCCTTTGCGATGTGAATGGAGCCGGAAGGTCTGATACGTCGCCGATCTCCTGCGCCTGAGCGAAGATCCGAATGCCGACCCGAGAAGCAGGCGCCGGTAGACGATGGAGTGGCATGCGCTCGTTCGCATGGCCGATAGCCAGTTTGGACCGGACGATGCGCAGAGCCGCCAGTCACTCATTCATCTGACGACGATCATCCGCGACATGACCAACAAGGATCGCCGAGGCCGACGATGCGACATTCTCGGCGATTGTGAGGGAAGCGGCGATGCTGATACGCAGTCTGGAGCGTCGTCGAACCGAGGCGGCCAGGTTTACGGTGCATTGAGACTGAGCGCGCCGTGCGTCCTTTCGGACGCACAAGGAATGCTGCTAACACCCTGACTCTACGCGTCGTAAACTGAGGGAGCGACTGAATTGCCCTTTCAGAGCTTACCTTTCCACGGCACAAGGAAGGCCTCGAGGAAGCGGATGGCGGCCGAAAAGGTGAAGGCGCAGATCGCGATAATGGCGATGCCGACGAAGACGACGTCGGTCGCCAGGAACTGCGAGGCCGACATGATCATGAAGCCGATTCCGCGCGTGGATGCGATCAGTTCGGCGGCGACCAGCGTGCTCCAGCCCACGCCGAGCGCAATGCGGATGCCGGTGAGGATCTCGGGAAGGGCCGACGGCAGGACGATGTCGAGGAAGAGCTGCAGCCGGCTCGCGCCCAGCGAAAGGGCGGCATTGACGCGCTCGATGGGCAGCGAACGAACGCCGGCCTGGGCCGAGAGGCAGATCGGCGCGAACATTGCAAGCACCAGCAGCGTGATTTTCGACGTCTCGCCGATACCGAGCCAAATGATCATCAGCGGCAGGTAGGAGAGGGGTGGAAGCGGCCAGTAGAATTCGATCGGCGCGTCGAGCACGCCTTTTGCCCAGCGGTTCAAGCCCATCAGCAATCCGAGCGGAATGCCGGCGGAGATGGCGATGAGGGCAGCGACCACGATGCGGAACAAACTCGCAGAGACATGCTCGGAAAGCGATGCCCCCGCATAGCCGTCGCGATAGATGACGCCGATCTGCGTCAGCACCTCGTCCGGACGCGGCAGAAACAGGTGCGGAACGACGCCTAGCGCGGCGACGAACCACCACAGCAGCAATATGGCGAGGGCGGTGGCGATACTGATCGCCACCGTCGATTTTTCACCGGCGCCGAGGCCGGCCATTTTCACTAGCTTGACCTGATGGTCCTTGGTGTGGGCCGCAATCGGCGGAGCCTGTATTATATCGCTCATGCAACGCTCCTCAAGTCTTCGGTGCTGTGGAGAATGGCGCGGATCTCTTCGCGCAGCTCGGCAAATTGCGGCGAGGCCTTGATCGAACGGGCATCCCCGGTTTCGGCGAAGCGTCTGATGAAATCGAGATCGAAGCGCGCAACGACGCGCCCTGGCCGGGGCGACATGACGAGCACCTCAGTGCCCAGGAACAAGGCCTCTTCGATCGAATGCGTGATGAAGAAAATCTTTTTTGCCGTCTTACTCCAGACGGAAACCAGCAGCTCCTGCATCTGCTCGCGTGTCAGGCTGTCGAGCGCGCCGAACGGCTCGTCCATCAGCAGGATATCGGGATTGGTGGCCAGAGCCCGCGCGATACCGACGCGCTGGCGCATGCCGCCCGACAGTTCATAGGGAAAGGCGCCGGCGAATTCGGCAAGACCGACGAGCCGGAGCAGTTCAAGGGCCTGCGCTTGCCGCTCCCTCCGGCCTATGCCGGCGAATTTCAGGCCGAGCGTGACATTGTCGAGGACGGACTTCCAAGGCAGCAGCGAGTCCTTCTGGAAGACGACGCCGCGATCGGCGCCCGGACGTTCGACGCTGCCGCCGTCGAGCGTTATGCGGCCATCCGAAAGCGGAAGAAAACCGGCAATGGCGTTGAGAAGGGTTGATTTGCCGCAGCCCGAGGCTCCGAGTGCGACGACGAAACCGCGGTCGGGAATATCGAAAGACACGCGATCGAGCGCGTGAACGGTTCGCCCGTCGCGGGCTGCGAAGAAGACGCTGGCGTGGTCGACTTTAAGCATATGGGAACTCGCACGTTGGACGCCGGCGCGGCAAGCCGCGCCGGCGTCGGGGAGGATCAGTTGCTGACGCCGGCGAGCGCGTCCGCGGTGACGAAGCTTCCGTAATTGTCCAGCACGCCGGACACCTTGCCCTGCTCCTTCAGGAAGGATGCGGTGTCCTTGAGGATCTTGCCGGCGCCTGCCTTTTCTCCGCCGCCGAGCCAGGCGTCCGATGCCTGAACGTCGGGGGTGAGCAGCGTCAGGTTCTTCAAGGCCGAGGCCTGCTGCTCGGGCGTTCCGCCGAGAAGCTTGGCGAGCGACTTGGCGTTGTCGCTGTCGGGACCCCAGGCGGATTTATCAGCCGCGAAGGATGCGTAGTATTTGGTGACGACCGAGGCGAAGCCCTTGAGGAATTCCGGATTGTCGGCGGCGAACTTCGAGGTCGCAACCCAGGCCGAGAAGGTCGGCGCGCCCTTGTCCGCCACGTCCCTGGAGGTCACGAGGACCTTGCCGTTCTTCTTCAGTTCGGTGAGCGCCGGATCCCAGACGAAGCCGCCGTCGATATCGCCGCGGTTATAGCTGGCAACGATCTCCGGCTGGGGGATTGCGAAGACCTGGACGTCCTTTTCGGTCAGGCCCAGCGATTTGATCAGCGCAAGCAGCTGATAATGGTCCGTCGACACGGGCGCGGCGGCAAGCTTCTTGCCTTTTAGATCGTTCAGGCTTTCGATGCCGGAACCGTTGCGGACGACGAGCGCTTCGTCGATGCCCGAGATGGAGGCGAGATAAAAGGCCTTAACCTCAAGCCCGCGCGAGACGGCGGCCGCGAACGGGCTGGAGCCGACATAACCGACCTGGACATCGCCGGAGGCAATGGCGGCGAAGATTTCGGCGCCCGAATTGAACCTGCGGAAGTCGATCTCATATCCCGTGGTCTTGGCGAATTCGCCATTGGCGATCGCGACCGATGACGGCAGTGCGTCGGTTTGATAGCCGACGACGACCTTGTTGTCCGCCGCCTCGGCGACAACAGCCGTTGCAAGAGTGCCGACGCCGACAGCGATCGCGGCAATCAAATTTCTGAAATTCATCTTGAGCCCCTTTGTTCAGGGCCACATCCGGGCCCTTGATCTCACCCTCAAAAGGGTAGTGGTTGAGAACGGGCTAGCGGGAGGAATAACAAACTATATTTATAGACTATAGAGACACTTGTTTTCGTGATTCTGCCGATTGCGCGGTCCCCGGAACGGGTGAGCGGCAGGAGCCAAGGTGCACACCCTCAGGGAGAATGCGTTGATATACGATGTTATCGTGGTCGGTTCCGGGTTTTCGGCGATTGCCGTAACCTGTAATCTCATCGAGCAGCTTCCAGCTTCGGCGACGGTTGCCGTCGTTGGCGACGATCCCGGCTTCGGCCGCGGGACGGCGTACCGGACGGAACTCTATCTTCATCGTCTCAACGTGCCCGCGGGCCGGATGAGCCTGATGCCGCATCAGCCCGACGACTTTGTCGACTGGTTGAAAAATCGCGGACGGCGGCTGCAGGCCGGCGATTTCGCCTCGCGCAGCGATTACGGTCTCTATGTCAGGGATACGCTCGCGCAGCTGCTTCGGAAGCGGGACGGCCGCTGTCGGGTTGATTTCATCCGGGCCAAGGCGGCGGGATGCGTGGAACGTTACAACAGCACTCTGGCCTTCCATCTCGGCAATGGCGACGAGATTGCCGGCAGGAACGTGGTGCTCTGTCTTGGCGTCGGCAACGCCAACCTGCCGATCGATCCGGCTGGCGTGTCCCTGTCGGTGCGATCGCGGATCGTCGAGAACCCGTGGCGGCTCTCCTGGCTGAGACGCGTTGCATCGTCCGATACGGTCTGCATCCTCGGTTCCGGGCTGACGATGATCGATCAGGTTCTGGCTCTGCGCGCTCACGGCTATAGAGGCAGGATCGACGTGCTTTCGCGCCGCGGGCTTGCGCCGCTCGGGCATGCGAAGACATCCCCCGCGCCTCTGCCGATCGACGTGGAGGCGCTTCCCGGTACGATCAGCGGCATATTGAAGAGCTTGCGGGAAAAGAGTAGGGCGGTCGACGATTGGCGAAGCGTGATGGATGGCCTGAGACCTCAAACGCACGTTCTTTGGCGACGGCTTTCCAGCAAGGAGCGGGCTCGTTTTCTCAGGCATGCGCTTCCATGGTGGAACATCCACCGTCACCGGGTCGCGCCTGACGTGTTCGACAGGTTCGACCAACTTGTCTCGGAAGGAACCGTTCGCTTCCATGCCGGCTTCCTGAAATCGCTCGAGGCCGAGGAGGGCAGGCTCGTTGCCGGATACAGGGTCAGAGCGACACGCGATCTCGCCGCAATCAAGGCGGATTGGCTGATCAACTGCACGGGAATGGAGCGCGCCGGGATCAGCCATTCACCGCTTTTGAAGGAAATGAGCCGGTCTCAGCTGATCGCCGCCGATCCTCTCGGCCTCGGCATTCAGGTGGATGCCGCTTCCGAGGTTATAGGGTCATCCCGGATCTCGCCTGTCCGGCTGTTTGCGGTGGGCGCCTTGACGGCGGGACAATTCTGGGAAATTACGGCCGTCCCCGACATTCGGGTGCAGGCCAGGGCCGTGGTCGAAGAGATCGTCGCGCAGCGGCCGGCGGCCGAGGCATAGACCGGCTATCCCCAGGTTCGGTTCGGTGCTTGTTGAATTGCCGGCCGCCGACAGCTACAGTGTGTGGTACGCCATAATACGATTTTCGAATTCGGCCGCCGCGGGATTTTGAGCGTGCGAAGTCGGTCCAACTCTGAGGTGCAGAATGAGCGGTGCTTTCAAGGACGCAGCAATCAGGGTCGAGCGTCCTGCGAAGACATTGCGGGAGCTGGCACTCGACAAAGTGCGCGAAGCCATTGTGAACGGCTATTTCCGTCCTGGCGATCGACTTGTCGAGCGTGACCTCTGCGCCCAGCTCGGCGTCAGCCGCACGGTGGTGCGCGAGGTTCTGAGGCACCTGGAATCGGAAGGTCTGGTCGCCAATCGGCCGAACAAGGGACCGATCGTCGCGCAGCTCGACATCGAGGAAGCCAAACAGATCTATGAAATCCGTGGGGCGCTCGAAGGCATGGCGGCGCGGCTCTGTGCGGAACGCAGCAGTCCCGAAATCGTCGCCGCGCTGGAGGAAGCCCTTACCGGGATCCGCAACAGTTATCGCGACAACGATATGGCAGGAGTGCTGGCCAACACCTCTTCCTTCTACCAGACGCTGTTCACGATGGTCGACAGGCACGTTGCCTGGGGTGTCGTCAATCTCCTCACCGTGCGCATAAACCACTTGCGCTCGATGACGATCAAGACGGAGAGGCGCGGCATCGAAGGGCCGGCGCAGATGTCCAAGATCGTCGACGCCATCCGTCGTGGCGACGGCGAGGGCGCTTACCGGGCGGCGATGGAACATGTTGCTGCCGCGAGCGCGATTGCCGAAGCGGTGCTGTCGGCCAAGAAGTCCGCCGAGTAACCTCGGGCAATCGCCCCAGCTTCCAAAGCAAGCGGGCGAAGCATTCGCACGATCGACTCTATCATCATACGTGGTCACCATGCCGGAGAGTCTCCACTCCCGCTTGACACCCAGTTTGTCCGATGTGATGGTATGCCATAATAAATAATATCTAAGGTGACATGGCATGGGCTTGGATCCTTCTGCCTTGCAGCCTCCTTGCGAGCCCGTGGGCCGCCGTGCGCAGAGGCTGTGTCAGCTGACAACAATGGACAGGAACGAAGAGATTATTGGGACTAAGCGACTTAGTGCGCCTCGAAGTTGGCAGCCGGGGTAAATGCCGTGGTGGCCCATGCGGATAAAGCTGGCGAAGCAGTAATCTATTGTTTTCTGGCGAATATCCTGAAAGGCGCTTGGCTCTGTCGAGGCCGCGCGCATAACGAACTTGACAGTCCGATACTATGGTATACCATAATACGCATTAACGAGATTGAGGTGTTCAGGTGACCATTCAAATTCGCAAGACGGGACTGCAGATCGAAACGACGCTGATCGAAGGCGGCAAGGCCGCGGCCGTGCCGCTGAGGCTGTTCTCCGCCTACGCTATCGTGAAGAACCCCTGGGCGGGGCAGGGCTTCGTCGAAGACCTCAAGCCCGAGATTCAGGCGAGCGCGCCGGTGCTTGGCGAATTGCTGACCAAGATGATCATCGATGCCGTCGGATCGGGCGATGCTGTCGAAGCCTATGGAAAATCGGCCGTTGTCGGCCTGGATGGCGAGATCGAACATGCGTCCGCGCTCATCCATACGCTGCGCTTCGGCAACTTCTATCGCCAGGCCGTCGGCGCCAAGTCCTATCTCGCCTTCTGTAATACCCGCGGCCCTGCCAACGCGCCGATCATGATCCCGCTGATGGACAAGAATGACGAAGGCCGCCGCTCGCACTATCTGACCATCCAGACGTCGATCCCAGACGCGCCTGCTTCCGACGAGATCGTCGTGGCTCTCGGCGCTTCGGTCGGCGGACGTCCGCATCACCGCATTGGCGACCGCTACCAGGATCTGAAAGACCTGGGGCAGGACGTCGCCAATCCTGCAGGCGTTTGAGGGAGCGCGTCTCAGATGCTGACAGCCGGATCGACCAAAGGCACCGCTGCAGCAACGAGCGCTGCCGGTGCCTTGCCCCGAAAGAGGACGGCAAGCGGAACGGCCTATCACGAGGTCGGTAGCGGCGAAGCGCTGGTTCTGATCCATGGCGTCGGCATGCGGCTCGAGGCCTGGGCGCCGCAGATCGCCTTTCTGTCGGTCGGTCATCGCGTCATCGCTGTCGATATGCCGGGACACGGCGAGAGCGCGAAGCTGCCGGTGGGCAGCCGCCTTGAGGAGTTCGTCGCCTGGTTCGGGCGCTTTCTCAATGAGATGGCGATCGAAACGACGAATGTCGCCGGACATTCCATGGGGGCGCTGGTCTCCGGCGGGGCGGCGGCGACCTTCGGCGAACGGATCAGCCGTGTCGCATATCTCAACGGCGTCTACAGGCGCGACCCTGAAGCAAAGGCTGCCGTCCTTGCACGGGCTGCCGCCATTCCGGCGACGGGCGTCGACAAGGAAGGCCCTCTGGCTCGCTGGTTCGGCGACGACCCGGACAGCCTCGTTGCGCGTGAATTGACACGGGAATGGCTGAACCTCGTCGATCCGGAGGGCTATGCCGTCGCTTACGCCGCCTTCGCTGGAGGAGACGAAACCTATGCCGATCGCTGGAAGGACGTCCGCGGCCCGGCCCTGTTCTTGACGGGATCGGATGATCCCAACTCGACGCCTCTGATGGCAACGCAGATGGCGGCGCTTGCACCCAAGGGCTGGTCCCGCATCGTCGAAGGTCATCGCCACATGGTGAACCTGACCGCGCCCGATATCGTCAATTCGCTGCTCGCTGAGTGGCTGTCGTTCGGGGAGGATAAATGATGACAATCCAGACTGTCGATCCAAGGGCATTGCGAGATGCATTCGGGGCTTTTCCGACCGGCGTGACCGTCGTCACCGCCTGCGACGGGGAGGGGAATCCGATCGGCTTCACGGCGAATTCCTTCACCTCTGTTTCCCTCAACCCGCCGCTGCTTCTCGTCTGCCTTGCCAAGACCTCGCGCAATTTCGCGACCATGACCGGCGCGCAGCATTTCGCGATCAACGTGCTGTCGGAAACGCAGAAGGACGTGTCGAATACCTTCGCGCGCCCTGTTGAAGACCGATTTGCGGCAGTCGAATGGACCAAGGGGTCGGCAGGCTGCCCGGTCTTCTCGAATGTGGCGGCTTGGTTCGAATGCGCCTTGGAAGAGGTCATCGAGGCCGGCGACCACGTCATCCTGATGGGGCGCATCGAATCCTTCGACAATAGCGGCCGCAACGGCCTCGGTTATGCCCGTGGCGGCTACTTCACGCCGACGCTCGCCAGCAAGGCGGTTTCGGCGGCGGCCGAAGGCAATATCGAACTTGCGGCCGTCGTCGAACGCCGCGGCGAAGTTCTGCTCCTCGGTGAGGACGTGCTGGCTCTCCCGAGCATCGACGCCCATGACGGCAATCCGACCGAGGCGCTGGAAAAATACCTGGAGGCTCTCACCGGGCTGAAGGTCAGCATCGGCTTTCTCTATTCGGTCTACGAGGGCAAGAGCGACGGCAAGCAGCACATCGTCTACCACGCTGTGGCAGGCGATGGGGAGCCGGCGAGCGGCAGGTTCGTGAAACCCGACGCTCTATCTGGCGCGCAATTCAAGACCAGTTCGACCGCCGATATCGTCAACCGTTTCGCGATGGAAAGCTCGATCGGCAATTTCGGCGTCTATTTCGGCGACGAGACCGGCGGCAAAGTTCATCCTATTCCAGCCAAGAGCGCAAAAGCATGAAGTTCTCCCTCTTCGTCCACATGGAACGGCTCGACGCCAGCCAGAGCCACAAGAGCCTCTACGACGAATTCGTCGCGCTCTGCGAGATCGCCGACAAGGGCGGCATGCATGCGATCTGGACGGGCGAACACCATGGCATGGATTTCACCATCGCCCCCAACCCCTTCGTGACCATCGCCGATCTCGCCCGCCGCACCTCGCGGGCAAGGCTTGGGACCGGAACGGTGATCGCCCCCTTCTGGCATCCGATCAAGCTTGCCGGCGAAGCTGCCATGACCGATATCATCTGCGACGGCAGGCTCGATATCGGGATTGCGCGCGGCGCCTATTCCTTCGAATATGAACGCCTGCTGCCCGGCCTCGACGCCTGGGGTGCCGGCCAGCGCATGCGCGAGCTTATCCCGGCGGTCAAGGGCATCTGGAACGGCGACTACGCCCATGACGGGGAGTTTTTCAAGTTCCCCGCGACGACGTCTGCCCCGAAGCCGCTGCAGCAGCCGAACCCGCCGATCTGGGTTGCGGCCCGCGATCCGAATTCGCATGAATTTGCCGTCGCCAACGGCTGCAATGTTCAGGTCACGCCGCTCTGGCAGGGCGACGACGAGGTCCAGTCGCTGATGGACCGCTTCAACGATGCCTGCGCCAAGAATCCGTATATCGAGCGGCCGAAGATCATGTTGCTGCGGCATACCTATGTCGGCTTTTCGGAAGAAGACGTCGCCCAGGCCGCCCATGAACTCAGCGTCTACTACAACTACTTCTTCGCCTGGTTCAAGAATGAGAAGCCGGTGACCCAAGGCCTGATCGAACGGATACCGGACGAGCAGATCCGAGCCAACGCCATGCTCTCGGATCAGGTCATGCGCACCAACAATGTCGTTGGCGACGCCGAGACCGTCATCAGCAGGCTCAAGGCCTATGAAGCCCTCGGCTACGACGAATATTCCTTCTGGATCGATACCGGCATGAGTTTCGAGCGCAAGAAGGCGTCGCTCGAGCGCTTCATCGCCGAGGTCATGCCGGCATTTCAGGAGTAGGGCCATGCGGCGTTTCCAGCATTACATAAACGGCGAATTCTCGGATGGCGAGGCTTCCTATCCGAGCATCGATCCGGCCACCGGCGCGGTCTGGGCTGAAATGCCAGAAGCGCGCGAGGGCGATGTCGATCGGGCCGTGAACGCTGCCGAGAAGGCGCTTTACGAGGGTCCCTGGGCGAAGATGACGGCCACGCAGCGCGGCAAGTTGCTCTATAAACTCGCCGACCTCGTTGCCGCCAATGCACAGGTCCTTGCCGAGCTGGAGACCCGCGACACCGGCAAGATCATCCGCGAGACATCGGCGCAGATCGCTTATGTCGCCGAATATTATCGCTATTATGCCGGCATATCGGACAAGATCGAAGGTTCCTACCTGCCGATCGACAAGCCCGACATGGATGTCTGGCTTCGCCGCGAGCCGATCGGCGTCGTCGCGATGGTCGTGCCATGGAACAGTCAGCTCTTCCTGTCGGCGGTCAAGATCGGCCCGGCGCTCGCGGCCGGCTGCACGATGGTGGTCAAGGCCTCGGAAGACGGGCCGGCGCCGCTTCTCGAATTTGCGCGCCTCGTGCATGAAGCGGGCTTTCCCGCCGGCGTCGTCAACATCATCACCGGTTTCGGCGCCTCCTGCGGTGCGGCACTCGGCCGTCATCCGAAAGTCGCTCACGTCGCCTTCACCGGCGGTCCCGAGACCGCGCGGCACGTCGTTCGAAACTCGGCCGAAAATCTCGCTTCCACCTCGCTCGAACTCGGCGGCAAGTCGCCCTTCATCGTTTTTGCCGATGCCGACCTCGAAAGTGCCGCCAACGCCCAGGTCGCCGGCATCTTCGCCGCAACGGGACAAAGCTGCGTTGCCGGATCGCGCCTGATCGTCGAACGCAGCGTCAAGGACAAGTTCGTCGCCCTGCTGCGGGAGAAGGCCGAGACAATCCGGATCGGCGCGCCGCTCGACATGGCGACCGAGGTCGGTCCGCTCGCCACCAAGCGCCAGCAGGACAATATCGGCGCGCTCGTCACAAAGTCGATCGAAAGCGGCGCCCGTCTCGTCACCGGCGGACGCAAGATCGATGGCGAAGGCTTTTACTTCGCGCCGACGATCCTCGATTGCGACGATGTCATCTCGCCTTCGCTGATCGAGGAATTCTTCGGCCCGGTCCTCTCCGTCGTCTCGTTTGACAGCGAGGCCGAGGCGCTGAAGCTGGCCAACGATACGCGCTATGGCCTGGCCTCCGGCATCTTCACCCAGAACCTGACGCGGGCGCACCGGCTGATGAAGGGGATCCGCGCCGGCATCGTCTGGGTCAATACCTATCGGGCGGTATCACCGATCGCGCCGTTCGGCGGGTTCGGCCTCTCCGGCCATGGCAGGGAAGGCGGCATGGCCGCAGCGCTCGACTATACCCGCACCAAGACGATCTGGCTCCGGACGTCGGACGATCCGATCCCCGATCCTTTCGTGATGAGGTAGCGCCGATGTTTTACGAAATCCGCACTTATCGGCTGAAGAACGGCGCGATCCCGCAATATCTCAAGGTCGTCGAGGAAGAGGGGATCGAAATCCAGAAGAGCCATCTCGGCACGCTGGTCGGCTACTTCTTTTCGGAGATCGGGACGATCAACGAAATCGTTCACATCTGGGCCTTTGCGAGCCTGGACGACCGGGAGGCGAGACGCCAACGGCTTCTGGCCGATCCCCGCTGGCAGGCCTTCCTGCCCAAGATCCGCGATCTCATCGAGGTGGCGGAAAACAAGATTATGAAGCCAGCAAGCTTTTCTCCCAGGGGCGAGGCGCACTGACGGCATAAGGCATACCCGTAGGACAAACCAGAACAAGGATAAGGGAACATGAAAACAGCATTTGCTTTCGCGGCGGTTGCCGCATTCGTGGCGGTCTCCGCCCCGGCCAGGGCCGACAGCCTGGTCTTCTCGAGCTGGGGAGGAACAACCCAGGATGCGCAGAAGGCTGCATGGGCAAGCCCCTTCACCGAGAAGACGGGCATCACCGTCGTGCAGGACGGGCCGACGGATTACGGCAAGCTCAAGGCGATGGTCGAGGCCGGCGAAGTCAACTGGGATGTCGTCGACGTCGAAGGTGATTACGCCGCTCAGGCTGGCAAGAACGGCCAGCTCGAGAAGCTCGACTTCTCCGTCATCGACAAGTCCAAGCTCGATCCGCGTTTCGTCACCGATTATTCGGTCGGCAGCTTCTATTATTCCTTCGTGATCGGCTGCAATGCCGACGCCGTCAAAGCTTGCCCGAAGACATGGGCCGACCTGTTCGACACGGCGAAGTTTCCGGGAAAACGCACATTCTACAAATGGTCGGCTCCCGGTGTGATCGAGGCGGCGCTGCTTGCCGACGGCGTGCCTGCGGACAAGCTCTATCCGCTCGATCTCGACCGCGCCTTCAAGAAGCTGGATACGATCAAGTCCGATATCATCTGGTGGTCGGGCGGCGCGCAGTCGCAGCAGCTCCTGGCCTCCGCGGAGGCGCCCTTCGGCAGCGTCTGGAATGGCCGCATGACGGCGCTTGCGGCGACCGGCATCAAGGTGGAGACCTCCTGGGAGCAGAACATCACCGCTGCGGATGCGCTCGTCGTGCCGAAGGGCGCGCCGAATGCCGAGGCTGCGATGAAATTCATCGCGCTGGCGACCTCCGCCGAACCGCAGGCTGCCCTTGCAAAGGCCACGGGATATGCGCCGATCAATGTCGAGTCGGCCAAGCTGATGGATCCGGAAACCGCCAAGACCCTGCCGGACCAACAGACGGCAAGCCAGGTCAATGCCGATATGAATTACTGGGCCGACAATCGCGATGCCATCGGCGAGAAGTGGTACGCCTGGCAGGCGAAATAAGCTGGAATGGCATAGCAACGGGCACGGCGATTGTTCGCCGTGCCTCCCGCAGCGTCGGCGCCGGTCATCGGACCTCGCCGCCAGCGGAAACTGACGGGTGGGAAGGACTGTCATGACGACATATAGCGATGCCTCTGGCGCGATCATGCCTCTGCCGAAGGCGCGCAGGGCAACAGGTTTTGGCGGGGTCGTTCCGGCTCTGGCCTTCGTGGCAATCTTTTTCGTCGTGCCGGTGGTGGTCCTGCTGCTGCGAAGCGTTTTGGAACCCGTCCCGGGTCTTGGCAATTATGCGCAACTGATCGGGTCGGCGACCTATCTCAAGATTTTCGCCAATACCTTCATCGTCTCGGGTTTCGTCACGGTGATTTCGCTTTTGACCGGTTTTCCCGTCGCCTGGTCGCTGGCGATCATGCCCGGTCGCCTGACGTCGGTGATCTTTGCGATCCTGCTCTTGTCGATGTGGACCAATCTGCTGGCCCGCACCTATGCCTGGATGGTGCTGCTGCAGCGGACCGGGCTGATCAACAAGATGCTGATGGGAATGGGCCTGATCGACCAGCCGCTCGCGCTCGTCAACAATCTCACAGGCGTCACGATCGGCATGACCTATATCATGCTACCTTTCATTATCCTGCCGCTCTACGGGGTGATCAAGAAAATCGACCCGTCGACCCTGCAGGCGGCAGCCCTTTGCGGCGCCAACCGCTGGCAGTGCCTGACCCGCGTTCTGCTGCCCCTGGCGATGCCCGGCATGGCGGCTGGCGCCCTCATGGTCTTCGTGATGTCGCTCGGCTATTTCGTCACCCCGTCGCTTCTCGGCGGTACCGCCAACATGATGCTCGCGGAGCTGATCGCGCAATTCGTGCAGTCGCTGGTCAACTGGGGAATGGGCGGTGCGGCGGCGCTGGTGCTCCTCGTGGTGACACTGTCGCTCTATGCCGTGCAGCTGCGGTTCTTCGGCAGCCAGAACCCGGGAGGGCGTTGATATGTTGCTCAATTTCGATCGTCTTGGCTGGTGGAAATATCTCCTCCTGGCGATCACGCTTCTGACTGCAGCCTTCCTGCTGTTGCCGATCGTCTTTATCGCCGCGCTGTCCTTCGGCTCCTCGCAATGGCTGATCTTTCCGCCGCCCGGTTGGACGTTTCAATGGTACAGTGAACTCTTCGCCGATCCGCGATGGCTGGAATCGGCTTTGACGAGCTTCAAGATCGCGGTCATTGTGACGGTTCTGTCGGTGCTGCTCGGGCTTGTGACGTCCTTCGGGCTGGTGCGCGGTTCGTTCCTGTTCCGCGATGCGCTGAAGGCGTTGTTCCTTACGCCGATGATCCTGCCGGTCGTGGTTCTCGCGGTTGCTCTCTACGCCTTCTTCTTGAGGATCGGCCTTGGCGGCACCTTGACGGGCTTTGTCATTTCGCACCTCGTGCTGGCGCTACCCTTCTCGATCCTGTCGATATCGAGTGCGCTCGAGGGTTTTGACAAGTCGATCGAGGACGCGGCGGTGCTCTGCGGCGCCTCGCCGCTCGAAGCAAAGATCAGGGTCACGCTTCCGGCCATCAGCCACGGGCTGTTTTCGGCGGCCGTCTTCTCGTTCCTGACATCCTGGGACGAGGTGGTGGTGGCGATCTTCATGTCCAGTCCGACCCTGCAGACACTGCCTGTGAAGGTCTGGGCGACGCTGCGGCAGGATCTGACACCCGTCGTCGCAGCAGCCTCGACCCTTCTCATCCTCTTGACGATCATCTTGATGGCACTGGTTGCCGTCGTGCGTAAGGTACTGAAACAATGAACGAACCATTCCTTCAGATCTGCGGCATACGCAAGGAATACGGCCCCGTCGTCGCCGTGCACGACGTCAATCTCGATGTCCGGCGTGGCGAGTTCCTGACCTTTCTCGGACCGTCCGGATCCGGCAAGAGCACGACGCTCTACATCCTGGCGGGCTTCGAAAACCCGACCAAGGGCGACATTACGCTCGAGGGCAAGACCCTGCTCGCCACGCCGTCGCACAAGCGCAACATCGGCATGGTGTTCCAGCGCTACACCCTGTTTCCGCATCTGACGGTGGGTGAGAACATCGCATTTCCGCTGAAAGTCCGGCGCAGGTCGAAGGCCGAGATCGATAGCAAGGTAAAGGAGATGCTGCGTCTCGTCAGGCTCGAAGGTTTCGAGGATCGCAAGCCCGCGCAAATGTCCGGCGGCCAGCAGCAGCGTGTCGCCCTTGCCAGGGCACTTGCCTATGATCCGCCAGTGCTGCTGATGGACGAGCCGCTGTCGGCGCTCGACAAGAAGCTGCGCGAGGAAATCCAGCACGAGATCCGCCGCATCCACCAGCAGACCGAAGTGACGATCCTCTATGTCACGCACGACCAGGAAGAGGCGCTGCGGCTCTCTGACCGCATCGCGGTCTTTTCGAAGGGCGTCATCGACCAGATCGGGACTGGCCCCGAACTTTACGCCAATCCCAAGACCCGCTTCGTCGCCGAATTCATCGGCGATAGCGACTTCATTTCATGCGACCTGGTGTCCTCCTCCGATGGACAGGCCACCATCGCGCTCGGAGGCGGAAGCATCTTCAATCAAATCCCGGTGCATGGCAAAGGCACCTCCGGCGCAAGGGCGGCGCTGATGCTGAGACCGGAGCGCATTCGGCTGTCGCGCGCAAGAGCCGCCGGCGCAGGTCTTGCCGCAACCGTCAGCGACATTACCTTTCTCGGCAACAATATCCACGTCTCCACAGAGACGGCGACAGGCGAGGCGCTTTCGGTTCGTTTGCCGTTCGGTCATGAGGCTATTGCCGGGCTCAATCGTGGAGATATAGTCCATCTGGATTTCGATCCCGGCGCCGCTCACGTATTCTGCTGAAAGTTGTTCCATGAAGCTCAATGATCCCTCGCTGTTCCGTCAGGCCTGCCCCATCGCCGATCGCTGGATCGAGGCAGAAGGGCGCCGGGCGGCCATGGTCCGCAATCCGGCGACAGGTGAGGTGCTGGGCGCGGTCCCTGATCTCGGTGCGGCCGAAACGGAAGACGCCATCGCCGCCGCCGTCGTCGCCCAGAAGCTCTGGGCGAAGAAGACCGCCGGCGAACGCGCCGCTGTCCTCAAGGCCTGGCATCGTCTGATGATCGAAAACCGCGACGATTTGGCGATGATCCTGACGATGGAGCAGGGAAAGCCGCTCACTGAGGCCAAGGGGGAAATCACCTATGGCGCGAGTTTCATCGAATGGTTTGCCGAAGAGGCAAGGCGCATCAACGGTGAGACCATACCGGGGCATCAGCCGGACAAGCGCATCCTCGTCCTGCGCCAGCCGGCCGGCGTCGTGGCGGCGATCACGCCCTGGAATTTCCCGAACGCGATGATCACCCGCAAGATCGGCCCTGCGCTTGCCACCGGCTGCGCCGTCGTCCTCAAACCGGCGCTGCAGACACCATTCTCCGCAATCGCGATTGCCGTTCTCGCAGAGCGCGCCGGCCTGCCGGCGGGGCTGCTCAACATCGTCACGGGAGATGCCGCTGCAATCGGCGGAGCGATGACCGCAAGCCGCGACGTCCGAGTCCTGACATTCACCGGCTCCACTCGGACGGGCGAGCTGCTTTACCGGCAATGCGCGCCGACGATCAAGAAACTCGGTCTCGAACTCGGCGGCAATGCCCCCTTCATCGTCTTCGACGACGCCGATCTCGATGCGGCGGTCGAAGGCGCAATCATCGCCAAGTTCCGCAACAACGGCCAGACCTGCGTCTGCGCCAACCGGCTTTACGTCCAGGACGGCGTTTATGAGGCATTTGCCACCAAGCTGGCCGCTGCCGTTTCGGCATTGAAGGTCGGTAACGGTCTGGAACGTGACGTCGTGCTTGGCCCCCTCATCGACGACAACGCTGTGGCAAAGGTCGAAAGCCATATTCAGGACGCCGTTGCAAAAGGTGCCGGCATTGTTTCGGGAGGCAAACGCCACGCGCTCGGCGGTCATTTCTTCGAACCGACGATCCTGCGCGATGTCGATGCCGGCATGCAGGTCGCGCGCGAGGAAACCTTCGGGCCGCTTGCCCCGCTTTTCCGTTTCCGCGACGAGCAGGACGTTATCGAGCAGGCGAACGATACAGAGTTCGGCCTAGCTTCCTATTTTTACGCGCGCGACCTGTCGCGGGTGTTTCGCGTCGCCGAAGCGCTGGAATATGGGATGGTCGGCGTCAATACCGGTCTCGTCTCGACGGCGGAAGCGCCGTTCGGCGGCGTCAAGATGTCGGGTCTCGGTCGCGAAGGGTCGAGCCATGGTTTGGACGAATATACCGAACTCAAATATGTGTGCCTGGGCGGCATCGCCTGAGCGGGTCGATGCTTGCGCTTCCCGCGGAAAGCACCGGAACGGGGCTCGTCAGCATCGCCATGTATGTCACATCAGAGCCGCTCGCGCATGCGACGGCCGAGCTGTGGTCGTTCCTCCGAGACTATCTCTCGAAGGCCGGCCTTCAGGATGTGCCGGAAAAGCTTGACCGGACGGCTGGCTATGACGAGGCCTGGCTGCGGCCGGATCTGCTCCTGTCCCAGACATGCGGTTATCCCTTTGCCACGCGCCTGCGTGGCAGGTACGCCTAGTGGCGACGCCCTTCTACGGCCATCCCGGCTGCGACGGTCCGCTGATGCGCAGCTTCATCATCGTCCGCAAGGATTCTGCGCTTCGGTCGCTGGAGGATCTGCGCGGCACCACCGCCGCGATCAACAGTCCCGACAGCAATTCCGGCAGCAATCTGTTTCGCGCCGCCGTCGCTCCGCTTGCCCAGGGCGGCCGCTTCTTTGGCCGGATCATCGAAACCGGCAGCCACGGCGGCAGCATTGCCGCAGTGGCTGAAGGCCTGGCAGACAGCGCGGCCGTCGATTGCATCACCTATGCCAATATCGGCCGTTTCGATGCCGTCGATCTGAAGCGGGTTCGCGTCCTCGCCGAAACACCTCAAGGCCCCGGCCTGCCGTTCATCACGTCGGGCGATGCACCGGAGGAGAGGGTCCAACTCCTGCGAAACGCACTGCATGCCGCCACCAAGGAGCCGTTGCTGGCCGAAATGCGTGCGGCTCTGGGTCTCGTTGATATTTCGGTGCTTTCCGAAGCCGATTACGAGCCGCTTCTATCATTGGCCGGAGATACGCTGCCACAGCTGAGAGCCTGAAGAGCCGAATGATTCAGAGCGCCGGCTTTGCTTCTGTTTCCGTGAGATGATGGGCGATGCGATGGCGCATTGCTTTCAAGGAATTTATTCGGTTCATTACCGCGTTAGATCTGTTGAGGGTTTTGCTGAAATTGGTTGCGATAGAACGGAACGCTGCCGGTACGCGATATATACAACACCGACGCTATACTGAATCCGGCGACACCAATTCCGGCAATCAAATCGACGATATAGTGTCCGCCTTCAGTGATTGCGGACAGCAGCATTAGCGTATTTAAGAAGATCATCGGAAATCGTGTCCATCGTATCGTCCACGCACCCCAACAGCACAACACCGCTACCGCTGCATGAACCGACGGGAACGAGATAATGCCGCTTGCATGCTCCAGTTGCAGGACAAAGTGGGGGTCATCCCTGACTGCTAGGATCTGAGGAACGTATTCCAAACCAAGCATTCCATTGATGTTTTTGAGATCGCCGGGATTGACGGCAAAATCAGTGTAGGTACCTAGGGCAGGATACCAAATGGTGATGAAACTCGCGATGACGCAGATCAAGCCGTATGTCCCGACAACCTGATACGCGCGCGCTCGGTGACCACACAGACTTAGCACAACTGGAAGAAACAAAAGCTGGTGATGGAACGTTTGGTAAGCAAACGTCATTGACTTTGCAAGCAGAGGATTTGCGTCGAGAAAAGCAATCAAGCTCAACCAGTCGACGCCAAGAAGACGATCCAATTGGAGCAGTTGTTGATCCTGCAGGGGCCGATTCAACGCAAAAGCAACGTAAGTGGACACGACAAGCGGGCTCGTTAGCAATAAGCCGATGCCTGTGCATTCGACAATGCAGAGCAGCGATGGGATTCTCCGCCAACTGCATAGGAGGCCGAATCCCAATAGATAAATCAGGGCGACCGTGCTTAGCTGCATAAAGCCTCTCGGATCCACCGGTAGGCCGACGAGCCAAGCCAGCATCGGAACAATCGCGTAGACAGCTCCAGTAAGGCCTATCAGAAAGGCTCGCGCTATGGACGTCTCCGTCATCGAATACCCTCAATTTATGCGCGACTTATTACGTGTGACAAGTTAAGATTAAGTAGCTCCGGCGCGGTAAGTCTTGCTTCGACCGCGCACCGGCACGTGACCGGATGGCACCCAAGTGTCCCTTCCCGCAGGCTGGCAAGCTGCTCTCGCGCCCGCCCTGTTATCCCGAGCACGGCTGCTACATGGTGCCGATGGGCGGACCGAGTGCGCGCGGCCGGAACCTCGAACTCTGGGGCTTGCCGCTCCCTTGAATCCGCGGCGACGGCGATGTTCCGCCGATTCGCTTCCCGTCATCGGCAACTCCCGCCTCTTGCCCCACCTCACCTATGCCTTCGGGAACGGCCATCTCGCCGTTACATTGTCCCCTCTGACTGGCTATCTCGTTACTGAGCTTGTCGGCGGCCGGACGCCCGCTGCGGATCTGACGCCGCTTCGTCCCGACCGGTTCTGGGGATTATGTGTTTGGGCTGGGTGTGATGAATATTGACAATATTCGCTACGCTACCCACGATCAGACGAACGAAAGGGTATGCCGATGGCATCCGGTAGTATTCATGTGAAGATCGGTGGGCAGTTGCAGGTCGGCGATGACGGCCTGTATGAAAACGCCAGCGAGTATATTCGCGCTCTCATTCGCTGCGACTTGCAGACCCGTGATGAGGCTTGGGATTTGCTGCAAAGGGAGCTCGCGCCGGCGATGCGGGCTGAAGACATCGAATTCGTCGCGGTTTCGGCCGACGACGTCATCCGCCGCAACAAGCGCCGATAAGCCTGATGGCGACAAACTGATTTTATCCGTGCTGAGGAGCGCTGGACAAGATTTGGCGCGACACGGTTGAGGCGTGGGGAGAGAAGCAGGCAGACGCCTATATTCTCGGGCTGCACGGCCTATTTGCAGCGTTTGTGCGAGGATCGGTCGATCTGGCGACGACTTCCGCAACGTCTGGCAGTTCCGGCAGACATCAAGCGTTCAGCCTTTTTCGGCCGTTATGAGCATCACCATGTGTTCTTTCGCGAGCTTAAGAACGGCGATCTTGGTGTCATGAGCATTCTTCACGAACGGATGAATCTGCCGGTCCGGCTCAGAGAGGATCTGGCGGCTCTCTCAAACAAACAGCCGTGAGGGGCGGGACTTTCGGTCAGTAGGATTGCTCCTCGAGGTGGGGCTTTAACCCGGTCTTAGAACCGGTGTTCCGCTCCCTCCACCGGATTTGCCCAGACCGTCATGCCTGATGCAAATGGCGTCTCGCCTTCGGCGCGCACGATCATTTCGCCGAGTTCGGGAACATCGAGATAAAGGATCGCATCGGCGCCGAGCCGTTCCACATGTCGGATCCTGCCTTGCCACTGGCCGGTGCCTTCCGAAAGCCTGACATGTTCCGGGCGGATGCCGTAGGTCGTGCAGTTCATTCGCCGTGCCGTCTCGCCGCCATAGAGGTTCATCTTCGGGCTGCCGATGAAGCCGGCGACGAAGGGTGTGGCGGGATTGCGGTAGAGCTCCATCGGGCTGCCGATCTGCTCGACGGCGCCACCGTTCAAAACGACGATCTTGTCGGCCATCGTCATCGCCTCGACCTGGTCGTGGGTGACATAGATCATCGTCGAGTTCAGACGGGCGTGGAGTTCTGAGATCTCCAGGCGCATCTGTGCCCGCAGCGAAGCATCGAGATTGGAGAGCGGCTCGTCGAACAGGAACACCCTGGGATCGCGCACGATCGCCCGGCCGATGGCGACGCGCTGCCGCTGGCCGCCGGAAAGCGCTTTCGGCTTTCTCTGCAGCAGATGAGTGAGCTGCAGCGTTTCGGCCGCCGCCGCGACCTTCTCGGCGATTTCAGCCTTCGGGCGGCGGGCGAGCGAAAGCCCGAAGCCGATATTCTCGGCAACCGTCATATGCGGATAGAGCGCATAGCTCTGGAACACCATGGCGATGCCCCGCTCGGAAGGTTCCGCATAGGTCACGTCCTTGCCGCCGATGGTCAGCCTGCCCGAGGTCGTCTCTTCCAGGCCGGCGATGATACGCAGCAGCGTCGACTTCCCACATCCCGACGGGCCGACGAAGACGACGAACTCGCCGGAGGCAACCTCCAGATCGACGCCCTTGATGACCTCGAGAGCGCCAAAGCTCTTGCGAACCTGTTTGAGAGTGAGCTCAGCCATTCTGCTACCCTTTGACTCCGCCTGACGTCATGCCTGCGACGATCTGACGGTTGAAGAAAATGAAGACGATCAGCGGCGGGATCGTCACGAGGAGGATGTTCATGAAGAGCAGATTATACTGGCTCGAATACATGCTCTGGAAATTATAGAGCGTCAGCTGCACCGTCACATTCTCCTTGCCCGGCAGGTAGTAGAGCGGATTGGTGAAATCGTTGAAGATCGCGATCGATTGAACGACGATATTGGTCACGGTCACCGGCTTCAGTAGCGGCAGGACCACCCGGAAGAAGATCTGCCGGGGCTTGGCGCCGTCGATCAGCGCCGCCTCGTCGAGATCGCACGGGATGGTCGAGATGAACGACCGATAGAGCAGGACCGAAAAGGAGAGATTATAGGCCACCTGGATCAGGATCATCCCGGTCATGGTCTTGAAGAGGCCGATATCCTGCAAAAGGCCGATGGTGGGCACAACGGCCGGCGGCATCATCAGACCCATGAACAGCGCAGCGAAAGCCACGCGGTTCCAGGCCGTCTTACGGCGCTGCATCACATATCCGACCATCGCCGACAGCAGGATCAGGATCGTGACGGAAACGACCGTGATCAATGTCGAATTGAAATAGGCAAGCACGAGCTGATAGTCGCGCGCCTTGAAGACGGCGACGAGATTATCCCAGAACAGCCAATGCTCAGGAAGTTCGAAATCGAGGCGGGAGGCCTCCGATTTGGATTTGACGGCCTGGAGGGCGACGAAAACGAAAGGCATGACGAAGATGACGGCCGCGACGGCAAGGGCTATCGCGCCCGTCACATAGGGGCGGACGCTTCTCATTCCTCGACCTCGCGTCGGTTGAACCATAGGGTGAAGGGCAGGATGATCACGGCGATCAGTGCGAACAGAATGACGTTTCCGGCCGTCGACAGCCCATAAAAACCAGCCTGGTACTGCTTGTAGATGACCGAGGCGATCACATCGGAGGAGAAACCGGGTCCGCCCCGGGTCATGGCCCAGATCAGGTCGAAGGAACGGAGCCCGCCGATCAGCGACAAGGTCACGACGATGACCGTGGCGGGGCGCACGAGCGGCAGGGTGATGCGGAAAAATTGCTGGAGGCGCGTGGCGCCGTCGATTCTCGCCGCCTCGTAATAATCGGGACTGATCGCGGCAAGACCGGCGATGAAAATCAGGGTGGCGAGGCCGACACCCTTCCAGACATCGACCAGGGCCACCGAAAAAAGCGCAAGCGTCGGATTGGTCAGCCATCCAGGCCCAGGCATTCCAAGCGTCTCGAGCGTAACATTGATGATGCCCTTGGTCGGATGCATCATGACCGTGAAGGTGATGCCGATGCCGATGGTCGAGACCAGCACGGGAAAGAAGACCAGCGTGCGCAGGAAGCCGCGGGCGAAGATATTGCTGGTCAGCAGCACGGCCAGCAGCAGGCCGCAGACCGTTTTCAGGCCAGATGTCGTCAGCGCATAGATCAGCGTGTTGATCAGCCCCTTGACCAGGAACGGCTCGGAAAAGAACTGCTGGAAATTTTCAAGCCCGATAAATTGGGCTGTCGAGAGATCCCAACGCGTCAGGCTGTACCAGAGAGACGATATGGTCGGAAAAAGGAACAGCACGCCGTAGATGATGGCGGCGGGAATGAAAAACCACAGCGGGTAGGGCGATTTGCGCGAGTGCGGGCGTATCTCGGTCATGACTACCTCTTCGATCGGGGAAACCTCGCCCCGTCAGGAGCGAGGTTAGCTGGCCCGAACGACCGCTACCAGTTGGGCAGGCCGAGCTGCTTGGCCTGTTTGCGCACATCCTCGTCATAGAGCTTCGCTGCCTCGGCGGGCTGGCGAATGCCGGAACCGACTTCGACGGTGATCTGCTCGAGAGCCGGGCCCTTCACCGGCGATACGAATTCCAATGCCGGGGTCGTCTTTCCCTTGGCGTCGAAATAGGGGAGCATGTCCTTTACGGCGGGCGGTACGTCGGCAGGCAGATCGCAGCCGTTGATCAGCGGAGGCCCCTGCACGGTGTTCGTTTCCACCATGATCTTGCAGCCTTCGACGCTGCCGGCGAAATCCACGAATTTCTTCGCTTCCTCTGGGTGCTGGCTGGTCAGGGGAATATAGAGGGCGGGCGGCATCCAGACGGTCAGGCCGTTCGTCGCCGCATCGTCGCTCGGTTGCGCGAAGAAACCGACATCTGCGAGATTCTCGGGATAATTCTGCTTGATGGCGCCGATGGCGAAGCTCAGCATCGGATAATGCGCCGCTTCGCCGGTCGCCACCATTCTCAGGCCGTCGTCATAACTTGCCGCGCCGAAATCCTCGTTCATCAGGCCGGCGTCGTGAACGTCCTTCAGCCGTTCGAAGCCTTTGGTGGCGGCGGGTGTCTCCGCATATTTTGCCTTGTTGGTGGTATAGTCGGCGGCGAAGTTCGGCACGGCGGCATGCAGATTGTAATAGTCGGCCAGAACGAACAGCTGCGATGTCCAGGTATCGCGATAGGTCTGCGCCACGGCGACCTTGCCCGAAGCCTTGACCTTGGCATTGTTGGCCATGAAATCCGCCCATGTCTTCGGAACGGTAAGGCCGAGATCCTGATAGATCTTCCTGTTGTAAAGGATCCCGCCCGCCATGGCCGTGCCGAAAGGAACGCCGTAGAGTTTGCCGCCGGCGCTGACCACCGACTTGAAGCTTTCGTCCACCTTCGCCTGCGAGGCGAGACCGCTCAGATCGATAAGTGTCTGCGCCGGCTTCAGCGCCTGCAAGAGCGAACCGGAATTATAGAGGAACACATCGGACATCTCTCCCGTTGCCAGGCGCGTCTTGATGATGTTGTCACCCTCGCCGCCGCCTGCCCGCGGCTCGATTTCGATCGTCACGTCGGGCGCCTTGGCCTGGTAGGCCGCAACCAGTGCTTCGGCTGCCGCGACCGTGTCGGGGTTGTTGTCGATCAGAAAAGACAGCGTGGTTTCTGCATGCGACGGGCTGGCCGCGGCCAAGGCCAGAAGCGTGGATGCGCCGGCAAGAATGAGCTTTATCCGATGTGTCATGACGTTCCTCCTCTGAACGGTGTGACCTGTATGCTCCTCAGTAATCGGGTAGGGAAAAGACCAGCTGGTGCGTACCCGGGGGAAGAACCGCCTCCTCGATAACAGGCTCCCCATTGAGTGACGCATTCCGGTGCCGCCGACCGGGCCGGAAGCGGCCGACGCAACCCTCCGGAAGCGTCAGCGCATAGGTGACCTCGCTGCCGGTGCAGTGCCAGCCGGCCTCGATGCGCCCTTGGCTGATATCGTGATAGGCCGAAACCGACGAAAGCGACGGGATCGGCGCCGGGTCGACGATCACTTCGGCAAAGCCGGGTGCGGCCGGGCTCGGCGAAATGCCGGCGACACATTCGAACAGCCATTGGCAGACCGCGCCATAGGCATAGTGATTATAGCTGTTCATGTCGGGTTCGTAGATCGTGCCGTCGGGCGCCATCGAATCCCAGCGCTCCCAGATCGTCGTTGCCCCCTTGGAGACCTGGTAGAGCCAGCCCGGCACATCCTCCTGCAGGAAGACTTTTTCGGCGAGGTCGTCCATGCCGAGTTTCGTCAGGGCCGGCAAAAGGGCCGGCGTGCCAATGAAGCCGGTGCCGATCTTGTAGTCGGCATCGACGACCACCTGCCTGAAATGTCGCCGGGCGGCCGCATGATGCTCGCCCGGTATCAGGTCATACAGGAAGGCCAGCGCATAGGATGTCTGATCGTTATGGGCGAGCCGCCCGGCCGGCGTGATGAACTCGTTGGCGAAAGCCAACCTGATCTTGTCAGCGCGGCCTTTCATCTGTTCTTCAAGCGCTTGCTCGCCGAGTACGCCTGCGATCTTCGCGAGAAGATCCGTCGAAATGAAGTGGTAGAGGGTGGCTGCACAATCGTCGGCAATCGTCGGGCGCGGCTTTCTGTTATCGCCGACCGGCTGCAGCCAGTCGCCGAAGGTGAAGCCGCGGGCGCCCCAATGCGAGGGCGGATGGACGATCGGGCCCTCCGAGATGGACCAGACGAAATCGACCCATCGCACCATCGAGCTCAGGCATTCGGAAAGAACGGACCGGTCGCCGTAATGGGTGTAGAGGACCCAGGGGATCACGACAATCGCGTCACCCCAGCCGGTCGAGCCGGCATAGCCCGGGAAATTGCCGGGGTGCAGACGCGTCGGGTCGGGCGAGAAATGCGAAACGGCGCCGTCCTCGCGCTGGTCGGCCATCACATCGCGCAGATATTTCTTGAGGAAGGACTGACTGTCGCTCAGCCAGCAGGCCGTCGCGGCAAAGACTTGGGCATCACCCGTCCAGCCAAGCCGTTCGTCGCGTTGCGGGCAATCTGTGGGCACTTCGATGAAATTGGCGCGCTGTGACCAGATGGTATTCTCAACCAGGCGATTGACGAGAGGGTTGCCCGAGGTGAAGCCGCCGGCCGGTTCCGGCACCGAGGAGATCGGGATCGAGGCGATGTCAACAATCTCCGCATCGCCTTTGATCGTCACCCTGGCATAACGGAAGCCGTGGAAGGTGAAATGCGGCGCATAGGTCTCGTCGCTATCTCCGCTGAGCGTATAGAGGGTGTGCGCGGCAGCCGCGCGATAGTTGCGATTGTCGAAGTGGCGTTCCGGCCCAAGGACTTCCGAGTGCTCGACCCGCACTTCGGCGCCGCCGACGCCACGGACCGTATATCTGACGTAGCCGCCGACATTCTGGCCGAAATCATAGATCGTCCTGCCTTCATGATCGGTCCAGTTTTCGATGGGGGTGAGCGGCCGCAGCTCCCGCACCGCTGCCGTCTCATGCGCGACGAGCAGCCCCTCGTCGAACGGCAATCGCTCGGTCCCGTGGGTTTCGGCGACCTTTTCCAGGCGTGCGTCGTAAATCTCACCGAAATAGATCCCCGACTTCTGGATCGGCAGAAGGCCGCTTTGCCAAGTCGTATCGGTAGAAAGAATGGTGCCGCCGGGGCCGACCAGATCCGCAATGGCCCCGATCCTGTCGCCCCAGCAGTTGGGAATAGCCTGGGCGCCCCACATGATCGGCGAGCGGTACCATCCGTCGGCGAGCCAGATTTCTATCCGGTTGGAGCCTGACTTCAGCAATCTCGAGATGTCGTATCGCTGATAGGCAATGCGGGCGTCGTAATTCGTCCAGCCGGGGGTCAGCAGATCGTTGCCGACGCGCGTGCCGTTGATGAAGCAGCGATAGAGGCCGAGCGCCGAGATGAAGAGTTCGATCGGAAGGCCGGTGCCGCCATGATCGAAGGTCTTGGAGACGAAGCTTGCGGCCGTTCCCTGGCCGCGGTCCGACAGCGGTGCGATCATCTCTCCGGACCAGGCGCGCGAAACGAGATTGCCGTCGATGGCTGCCGGCTGAAAGTTCATCAAGTTCTCCCGACGAGTTGTAGAACGTTCTCCATATAACGTTCTACATTTTTTTCGGAAGCGCAATAGAAATTTCGTCGCCAGTCTGCCATGGTGGTTCTGCGGGCGATTGTGACGGCCCGCAGAGTAGCCCAGAGATTTCATGTCGATCGAAGAGAAAAAAAGACTGCAACGAAATGATCGCGTGACGATCCGGACAGTGGCAACGCATGCAGGCGTATCGGTCGCCGCGGTCTCCAAGGTGATGCGAAACGCCTACGGTGTCAGTGAGGCGCTACGGGCGAGAGTGACCAACGCTATCGAAGTGCTTGGATATCGTCCGTCACGGGCGGCGCGCGGGTTACGGGGCCGCAGTTTCACCATCGGCGTGCTTTTGATCGACATTCGCAATCCCTTCCTTCCGGAGGTGATTGCCGGCGTGAACGGCGTGCTGGCGCCTTCGCATTACCAGGCGATGATCGGCGTCAGCGATGCGCGCGTGCAATTGGAGACGTCGCTGATCGAGTCGATGATCGACTATAAGATGGACGGCCTGATCCTGGTTGCGCCGCGCCTGCCTTCGGACATCATCGCAAAATTCGCGGCTCAGATACCGATCGTCGCAGTCGGTTATCACGATGCCGGCGCCACGGCCTTCGATACCGTCAATGCCGACGATCAGCGTGGAGCCGAGATCGCGGTGGAAGCGTTGCTTGCCTGCGGCTATCGCGACATCGAAATGCTGAGCCTCGGCGAGCGTGAGGGCCACCAGGTCTCCGTCGTCCGCCAGCGCGAGATCGGCTTCCGCCGGGCGATACAGCGCGCCGGATTGGGATCGTCTGCGCCGATCACTAAAATTCCGATCGCCCCGCCAAAGCGGGAGGAAACGATGCGAAAGTTCCTGTCGAGGAAGAACAGGCCGCGCGCCGTGTTCTGCTGGAGCGATCTCGATGCCATCACCCTTCTGAGCCTGGCGATCGAGATGGGTGTGCGTGTGCCCGAAGATCTTGCCGTCGTCGGATATGACAATTCGTCGACCGCAGCGCTCGGCCTCGTCAATCTCGCAAGCATCGATCAGTCGGGAAGGGAGCTCGGTCAGGTCGCCACCCGGACGTTGATCTCGAGAATAGAGGGCCGCACCGGCGCCGAGCATATTTTTCAGATGCCGTCGCTGGTCAGCCGCAACAGCCTGACCCGATCCGGCAAGGCTCCGGTCACTTAAAGCGAGGGATGGAAGGGCCGGCAGCCCGTGTGCGCTGCCGGGCTCGTAATCTCAGGCGGCCTTGCCGAGTTTCGAGGGACGGGTGGCGGCAGCCTTCTCGACCATGGCGGTGACTTCGGTGCGCCGTGCCCCTGAAAGCGGCAGGCGCGGCATACGGACGCGCTCGGAGCCGCGGCCCATGATCTGCTCGGCGAGCTTGATCGACTGCACGAGGTCATGCTCGGCATCGAGATGCAGAAGCGGCATGAACCAGCGGTAGATCCTGCGGGCCTCTTCCCAGTCGCCGCGTTCGGCGGCGGCAACGAGCTGCACGGATTCCTCAGGGAAGGCGCTGGTCAGGCCCGAGACCCAGCCCTTGGCGCCGAGCATGAGGCCCTCGAGCGCGACGTCGTCGAGGCCGGCAAAGATATCGAAACGGTCGCCGAATTCGTTGATAAGGTCAGTGAAGCGGCGCGGATCCGGGGCGCTTTCCTTGACCGCCTTGATGTTCGGCACGTCGGCAAGCACCTTCAGCACATCGGCGCCGATGTTGACGCGGTAGGCGGGCGGATTGTTGTAGAGCATGATCGGCAGCGAGGTCGCCTCGGCGACGGTGCGGAAATGCGCGATCAGCTCTTCCGGCTTCGGCACATAGACCATGGCCGGCAGCAGCATCAGCCCGTCGGCGCCGAGTTTTTCGGCGTCGCGGGCATAGGCGACGGCACGGCGCGTATCGAATTCGGAGACGCCCGTCACGACGGGAACGCGGCCGTTGACGACCTCGACGGCGGCTTTGAGGATCGTGCGCTTCTCGTCGGGATCGAGTGAGTTGTTCTCACCGCATGTGCCCATGACGATCAGCCCGTTGACGCCGTCGTTGACGAGCGCGTCCTGAACACGCTGGGTCGCGGAAAGATCCACGGACAGATCTTCGTTGAACTGCGTCGTTACGGCGGGAAATACGCCCTTCCATCCTGTTGTCATCGATCGAAACTCCGTTAAAGTCGGTTCGTTATATACAAACTGTCGACAAGACTCAATCGCCACAATTTGTAAATTCGTGGGGCGTTGCCGAAATCACCTAAAACGCACTACAAGGCTCTCATCAAGGGGAGGGACGCATGCAGAACGACGCGGAAAATGTGCGGGTGCGCGGTTCCGGCACGCAGAGCATCTATGCCACGCTGCGCCGGGAGATCCTGTCGATGGCGCTGGAGCCAGCCAGTCCGCTCGACGAGGTGCGGCTGTCGGAGCGTTTCGGCATGTCGAGGACACCTATTCGCGAAGCGCTGTTGCGGCTTGCCGCCGATGGGCTGGTCACGACCCTGCCGAACCGGAACACGATCGTTGCGCCGATCGATTTCGCCAACCTGCCCACCTATTTCGAAGCGCTGACGCTGATGTACCGGGTGACGACTCGCGGGGCCGCCGGGCGGCGAAACGACGCGATCATGGAGACCATCCGCCGGCACCAGAAGGACTTCGCCAGCGCGGTTGCTAAGCGCGACGCCTATGCGATGATCGAAGCCAACCGCGAATTCCACGTGGCGATCGCCGAGCTTGCCGGCAACGCCTATTACACGGCCTTCTTCGCCAAACTGCTCGACGAAGGCCGGCGCATCCTTCGCTTGTATTATTCGACCTTCGACGACCGGCTGCCCCGCCAATATGTCGACGAGCATGAGGAAATCATCGCCGCGATCGAGGCCGGCGACGCCGAGCGCGCTGATCGGCTGGCAATCGCCCACGCCGGCCAGATCGTCCGCCAGATCCAGGACTATCTCGCCCGCGACCTTGACCGGCCGGTGGCGATCGGCCTGTCCTGAAGCGCCGGTCGCGGCGAGGACAGCAGAAACGGTAAGAACAGGAAAACGACATGTCGTGGCAGCATCCCATACCCCGCATCACTGCAGACGAACGGCAAGTTCGCCTCACCAGGCTTCGAGAAGCGATCGACGCCGAAGGACTGGCCGGTATGCTTCTCGGCCCGACTGAAAGTCTGCGTTATTTCACCGGCCTCGTCTGGCATCCGAGCGAAAGGTTCCTTGGCGCGCTCGTCACGCCCACGGCCGTTTTCTATATCGTTCCCGGTTTCGAGCGCAGTCGCGTCGAAACCCTGCCGCATCTGCCGGGAGAGATCCTGGTCTGGGAAGAGGAGGAAAACAGTGCCGCGCTTATCGCCCGGCTAGTCGGCCAGAGCGGCCGGCTTGCCCTTGATGACGGCCTGCCGCTTTTCTTCTATCACGCCTTGGCGGCGGCGATGGGCGCCGAAAGGCTCGCCGATGGCGGGCGGCTGATCCACGGCCTGCGCCGCATCAAGTCGGCGGCCGAGATTGCGCTCATTCAATATGCGATGAACCTGACGCTCGATGTCCACAGACAGGTGCACGCGCTGTTGAAGCCCGGCATCAGCTCACCGGGGGTGGTCGATTTCATCGATCGGCAGCATCGCCAAGCCGGCGCCGACGACGGCTCGACATTCGCAATCGTCTCCTTCGGCGCGGCGACCTCGCTTCCGCATGGCGCCGACGGCGAGCAGATCCTTGGCGACGACGACGTCGTTCTCGTCGATACCGGCTGCCGGATCGACGGCTATCATTCCGATATCACCAGGACCTATATGCTCGGCGGCGGCAACGGCGCCTTTGAGCGTGCCTGGTGGATCGAACGCGAGGCGCAGCAGGCCGTCTTTGACGCCGCCCGGATCGGCGCCGCCTGCTCCAGTCTCGACGATGCGGCCCGCAAGGTGCTCGCCAAACATTCGCTCGGTCCCGACTATTGCCTGCCGGGATTGCCACATCGCGCCGGCCACGGACTCGGGCTGGAAATCCATGAAGAGCCCTATATTGTTCGCGGCAACGACACGCCGCTTGCCGCCGGCATGTGTTTTTCCAACGAACCGATGATTGTCTTTCCCGACAAATTCGGGATCCGGCTGGAGGACCATATCCATATGACCGCCGAGGGACCGCGCTGGTTCACCGCGCCGGCAGCCGGACCGACCGAGCCGTTCTCCTGAGCGGGCGCCGTCCGCCCACTCAGGCAGCTGCACCTCATTTTTGGATGCCGGCAGCGCTTCCGGACTTGAGCTTGACCTCGATGACCGGGACGGTGACCTTGGGGCGGCGCACCGGCAGGACGAAGGTCAGTTCGTCCTCGGCGACGGGGAATTGCGTGTTCGCCCATAAGGTATTGGCCGACGGGCGCAGCCAGGTGACCTCGCTGGCGTCATGCAGGAATTGCGCATATTCGACTTTGCCCGCCAGCGCATCGAAATGCAGATGCTTATAGGGCCAGTTGAACAGGTGGATGTAGAGGCGATCGCCGTTCTGGGTGAGGCGGCAATCGGGCGGCGCGGTGAAGTCGGACTGGGTGCAGCCGACGATGCTGCGCTCGTGCAGCGCCATCCACTCCTCATAGGCTGAAAGCGCTGATATGGCGCGATGGTCGAGCGTGCCGCGGGCCGTCGGCCCGACATTCATCAGCAGATTGCCGCCGATGGCAACGGTGCCGACCAGCATCTGCACCAGTTGTTCGGTGCTCTTCCAGGTATCCTCGTCACGGTGATAGCCCCAGGAGCCGCTGAGCGTCTGGCAGGCTTCCCAGACGACCCGCCCGCCGTCGCGTTTCGGCCAGGCACGCGGCATATATTGCTCCGGCGTGACGATGTCGGGCTGCAGGCCGGCGAGATCGAGCCGGTTGTTGATGATGATATCGGGGGCAAGCTCGCGCACCAGCCGCACGAGCTTCTCGCTTTCCCAATCCTGATGGCCCTTTCCGACCAGCTCTCCGAGCTTCCATTGGGGATAGCTGAAGTCGAACCACATGATGTCGATCCGCCCGAACCCGGTCAGCAGTTCGCGCACCTGCTCGCGCATGAAGGCGGCATAGCGCCTGATGTCGCGGCCTTCGTTGATTTTCATGGCATCGGGATGATTGCGCTGCGGGTGGCGCGGATCGACCGTGAAGTCGGGATGATGCCAGTCGATCAGTGAATAGTAGAAGCCGATCCTCAGGCCCTCGGCGCGGAAGGCGTCGACGAAGGGCCCCAGCAGATCTTTGCCATACGGCGTGTTGGTCACTTTGAAGTCGGTGGCTCTAGTTGTGGAGCCTCAACAGGTTGTCCTGGGTAAGAGCGAGTCTGCTGATTGGTGGTTTTGAATTTAGGCTTCCGTGAGGCCTGTGCCAATTGTAGCGA
>NZ_JACIFV010000017.1 GCF_014197535.1 Rhizobium aethiopicum | reverse complement strand
GCAGCCCGGCCATCAAGGCGTTCCACAAACGGCTGCGCGATGCCGGCAAACCACCCAAGGTCGCCCTCGTCGCCGCCATGCGGAAATTCATCATCGTGATCAACACTATTCTCAAAAGACGAACCCCATGGAGCGAACCGCAACAACACGGTTGCTGAGGTGCCCCGCAGGGGCCTCGAAGGACAAGGCGGGCGCACCGGCGTCAAAGGGATGCAAGAAGCAGCGTTACGGCGTGCTTCGAGGCTACGCCCTCTTGGGCTTCGCACCTCAGCATGAGGGACGTTGGAGGATGCGGCGCTCCTGAAAGGCGGGCGGGGATGGAGAGGTGCCGCCGCTCGGGAAAGGCAGCGCCCCTAAAATCACCAACCCACACCGCCGTCCGGCAATTCCAGCCGCCGCGTTATGCCGATGTTTTCGAGAAACGTCTCGTCATGGCTGACGACGATCAGCGCGCCGTCATAAGCCCGCAGCCCCGCCTCGACCGCTGATATCGAGTCGATGTCGAGATGATTGGTCGGTTCGTCCAAGATCAGCAGCGGCGGCGGTGCGGCGCCGAGCGTGCAGGCAAGCCCGGCACGCAGCAATTGGCCGCCGCTGAGGGTCGAAACCGTCTGCAATGCTGCATCGGCCCTGAACATGAAACGGGCAAGGGCGGCCCGGCAGGTGTTTTCATCGGCTTGCGGATTGATCCGGCGGAAATTGTCGCGGATCGAGGCCGACGGATCGAGAAGGCCGACCTTCTGATCGAGCATCGCAAAACCGGTCATTACCGCGACCGTGCCGGCCCAGGCTTTGAGCTCGCCGGTGATGAGCGCGAGCAGCGTCGTCTTGCCCGAACCGTTCGGCCCGGTGATGGCGATGCGTTCCGGTCCGGTCACATCGAAGGACAGGTCGTCGATGACGGGTTCATCAGCCCGGTAACCTGCCGTCACGCCGTCGACTTTCAGCACGATCTTGCTGGCAGGCAGCCCCGTCGGCGGCAGGCTCACCGACAATGGCTGGAGGATCTCGATCTTCTCACGCGCCGCCTTTGCCTCTTCGAGCGCCTGGGCGCGGCGTCGTTCGGCAAGACGCGCATTGTCGCCGCCGGTGGTTTCGCTCCGCTCCTTCATGCTGCCGAGCATAATGCGCGGGATGCCGCCCTTCGCGGCCATTTTCCGCCCGGCGCTGTCCCTCTGTGCCTGACGCTCCACGTTCGCCTGCGCTTTCCTGGCGACCTCCGCGATGCGCCTTTCGGCATCGACAAGATCATGCTGGGCGGCGGCAAGCTCAAGAGCCTTGCGCTCGCGGTAATGGCGCCAGTTGCCGCCGTAGCGCATCGCGCCGAGCGAGGTCAGCTCGATGATCTGATCGACGCTTTCGAGCAGCTCCCGGTCATGGCTGACGATGACCGCGCCGGCTCGCCAGCCTGCAATCAGCGCGATCACCGCCGCGCGGCCTTCGCGGTCGAGATTGTTGGTGGGTTCATCGAGCAGCAGGAAATCCGGCTCGCTGAAGATGAGCGCAGCAAGCGCGGTGCGTGTGCGCTGCCCGCCGGAAAGTGCGGCAAGCGGCGTCTGCGGCTCCGCGTCGAACCCCGTCCGGTTGAGCGCGGCGGCGATCCGCGCTTCCAGCGTCCAGTCCGCCGAGGCAAGCTCGTCGGCCGTTGCCGCGCCGGCTTCGGCACGACGCAGCAGCTCGAGCGCCGCGGCCACGCCGAAGAGATCGGCGATGGTTTCGTCAGCCGCGACCTGAACGCTCTGGCGCAGCACACCGAGGCTGCCGTTGATCGATATCGACCCGGAATGCGGCCGCATATCGCCGGAGACAAGCTTCAGCAGCGTCGTCTTGCCGACGCCGTTGCGTCCGACAAGACCGCTGCGGTCCCTGCCGAAACTGAGATCGAGATCGGAAAAAAGCGGCCGCCCGTCAGGCGTGGCCCAGGAAATTTGCGAGAGAGTGATGGATGCGGGCATGGATATGGATTTCCCCGTTGGCAAGGCGAACTGGCATTGCGATCGGGTTGAAATCCATTGCGGCACACATCCTGTTGAAATGGTCGATGGCGGGAATTTAGGGGAGGAAGGCGTTGGGTTCAAGGCAAAGTGGCCAACTTGCCGCCTGCTTTTCTCGGCCGGCTTCGTCCGGAGATTGCCCCTCACCCTAACCCTCTCCCCGTAAAAACGGGGCGAGGGGACATGCCATACGAGAGCGAAGTGGGAACGGAGACGGCGCGGCACGTCCCTTCGCCCCGCGAGCGGGGAAAGGTGCCGGCAGGCGGATGAGGGGCTTCCGAAGCGCTGCCCGCGAAATAGCTACCGCTTCAAGCTCCCCAATATCCCGCGCACAAGCGCCCGACCCACCTGGGTTGCCACGCTGCGGGCGACGCTCTTCATCGCCGCTTCCACCACCGTTTCGCGCTGATAGCCGGAGGACCGGCCGCGCGATTGGCCGCGGCCCTGGCGGTTGTCGTCATCACCGCCGAAGCCCGGCAGGTTCCAGCCGGAAGTCGTGCCCGGCTGTTCGGCCGCTTCTTCCTGCGCTCGTTTGGCGGCCTCGGCTTCCGCCGCCTTCTTGGCGCGCGCCGCCAGCATCTCGAAGGCGGATTCGCGGTCGACGTCTTCGTCATAGATGCCGAGAACCGGGCTCCTGTCCATCACCTGCTGGCGCTCGCCGTCGGTCAGCGGGCCGACGCGGCCCGACGGCGGGCGGATCAGCGTGCGCTCGACGATCGAGGGCGCGCCCTTGGCTTCCAGCGTCGAAACCAGCGCCTCGCCGGTGCCGAGATTGGTGATGATGGTGGCGCAGTCGAAGGCCGGGTTGGGGCGGAAGGTATCGGCCGCCGTCTTCACCGCTTTCTGTTCGCGCGGCGAATAGGCGCGCAGCGCATGCTGGGCGCGGTTGCCGAGCTGGGCGAGCACCGTTTCCGGCACGTCGAGCGGGTTCTGCGTGACGAAATAGACGCCGACGCCCTTGGAGCGGATCAGCCGCACCACCTGCTCGACGCGTTCGATCAGCACCTTCGGCGCGTCGTTGAAGAGCAGATGCGCTTCGTCGAAGAAGAAGACGAGCTTCGGCTTTTCCGGATCGCCCACCTCAGGCAGTTCCTCGAACAGCTCCGACAGCAACCAGAGCAGGAAGGTGGCGTAAAGGCGCGGATTCATCATCAGCTTGTCGGCGGCAAGCACGGAGATCTGGCCGTAGCCATTATTGCTGGTGCGCATGATGTCGGAAATCTTCAGCGCCGGCTCGCCGAAGAAATGCTCGGCCCCCTGCTGTTCGAGAACGAGCAGCGCCCGCTGGATCGAGCCGACCGAGGCCTTGGAGATCAGCCCGAACTGGCTGGAAAGCTCGCTGGCATTCTCGCCCATATAGTTCAAAAGCGAGGTGAAATCCTTGAGATCGAGCAGCGGCAGGCCGGCCTGGTCGGCGATCTTGAAGGCGATGTTGACGACGCCTTCCTGCGGTTCGGAGGCATCCATCAGCCGGGCGAGCAGCAGCGGCCCCATTTCGGCGACGGTGGTGCGCACCCGGTGACCCTTCTGCCCGAACAGATCCCAGAAGATCACCGGAAACTGATCGAATTCATAATCGGTGAAACCGATCTGCTCGGCGCGCTTGGTGAGAAAATCCTTGGCCTCGCCTTTGGCGGCAATGCCGGAAAGATCGCCCTTGATGTCGGCCGCAAAGACCGGAACACCGGCCCGGGAAAAGCCTTCCGCCAGAACCTGCAGCGTCACCGTCTTGCCGGTGCCGGTGGCGCCGGTGACGAGGCCATGGCGGTTGCCGAATTTCAGGTCGAGATATTCCGGCTTGTTGATGCTGTCGTCGGGATTGCGGCTCGCGCCGATGAAAATCTTGCCGTCCTCGATCATCCCCATGCTCCCTTCGGCTCTGCCGCCGTTTGTTGAGAAGGTCCGGCTTGGGCCGCCTTCATCGAACCATCGTTTCCCTGTTATAAGCAGGCAGGCAGATGCGGACAACTGTTTGCATGGCAAGCGAAACCGCTGGCTTGAGTTGCACTCGAATCTCGAATAACGTTGACGTTAACGTCAAAATATCAGGAGGCTGACAATGAATGAAATTGTGACACAGATTGCTGATCGCGTGGGCATTGCGCCCGAGCAGGCGGAGAAGGCGCTCGGCATGATGCTTGGCTTCCTGCAGCGCGAGGCCGCCGACGGTCCGGTCGCCCGGATGATCGAGGCGATCCCCGGCGGCGCTGATCTCGTCGCCCAGTTCAATGGCGCAGGCGCCGGCGGCGGCGGCCTGCTCGGTGGGCTGATGAGCTCGCTCGGCGGCGGCGGCATCATGGGTCTCGGCCAGCAGCTGATGGGCGAGGGCCTCGGCATGGGCGAGATCACCTCGCTTGCCAAGGAAACCATCGCGATTGCCAAACAATATGCCGGCGAGGAGGTCGTCGACGAAGTCGTCGCCTCTGTCCCCGGCCTCAGCCAGTTCGTCTGAACGACAGCCGACAGAGCCTCGCGGTATTCGCTGCGAGGCTTTCTATTTGTCCGGGCCCCCGAAGGAGAGCCGCATGACCGTCTGGCGCCCGCCGCAGCAGATCAGGGTGAAAGTGATCGGCCTTGCCTGGCGAGAGAACCGGTTGCTCGCCGCGGAAGTGGAAGATGACAGCGGCCGCATCAAGAGCGTTCGCCCGCTCGGCGGCTCGATCGAATTCGGCGAGACCTGCGAACAGGCCCTGCACCGCGAAGTCCGGGAGGAGCTCGAGACGGAAATCCGCATCGTCGGCCCCTGGCATCTTCTCGAAAACATCTTCGAACACCATGGCGTAATCGGCCACGAATTCATCTTCGCCGCCGATATCGAGCTGGCCGACGAAACCCTCTATGGCCGTGACGAAATCCGCTATTCCGAGCTGGACGAGACGGCGGCGACGGCACGCTGGTTCGGTCGCGACATGCTGCGTGGTGCCGGCCTCGATCTCTATCCGACTGGCCTCGAGAGGGTGCTGTGGCGCTGGCGTGATTGAGTCCCAGGGACGTTTTTGATCTCCTCGCCAAACTTTGATCGTCCGGGCCTGCCCGATAGGGAACAAGGGGCGTAGAATGGCTGTTTCTGCCGCATTGCCGACATCAGAAGGAACAGCATCATGCGCAGGTTCATTGCAGCAACGTCGATCGCTCTCCTCAGCCTCTCCGCCCCGGTTCTGGCCCAGTCGAACATGGGCATGGATGCCAGCGGCCGCATCGACGGCACGCCGCCGCTCGGCACGGCGCCAGGCGCCGAGCCGCAAACCGGGCTGGTCATCCCGCTCGACTCGATCGAAACCGGCAGCGTCGACAACGGCGCTCCGGCCGGCCGCGTCGACTGGGCACGCTGCCCGCCGCGCAAGGCCCGCGGCGCCCTTGCCACGCAGGGCGGCAATAGCGGCGCCTCCGTCAGCCCGGCATGCCGCGAAGGTCAATGATCCAGGCAGGCTCTATTTGCTGTTCTTGCCCTCGTGGTGCAGGATGACGCCGAGTTCGTGCCATTTGCGCCCGTCGCGCTCGATGAGCGCGTCGGCGCAGACCGGTCCCATGCTGCCCGGCGCGTAAGCTTCGGGTGTGCTCGTATCCCCAGCCCAGATATCGAGGAAGGGCTGCACTGCCGCCCAGCCGGCCTCGATGCCGTCGGCGCGCTGGAACAGCGTCTGGTCGCCGATGAAGAGGTCGTAGAGCAGCGATTCATAGCCGGTGGTCTTGCCGATGTCGAATTTGTCGGCATAGCGGAAATCGAGCGACACGGGCGTCGTATCGACCGAAAGCCCCGGCGACTTGATCGAGATTTCCATGCTCATGCCCTCGTCCGGCTGCACCTGGATCACCAGCCGGTTCGGCGGTAGGCGGCGATTGACTTCAGTCTCGCGAAACTGCGCGAATGGCACCGGCTGGAAGGTGATGACGATTTCGGTGTCGCGCGCCGTCAGCGCCTTGCCGGTTCTCAGATAGAAGGGTACGCCCGCCCAGCGCCAGGTATCGGCATAGAGCTTCAGCGCCACATAGGTTTCGGTCCGGCTGTCGGGTGAAACATCCTTGCTGTCGCGATAGGCGGGAAGATCGACGCCGTTCAGCGGGCCGGCCGTGTAGGCGCCGCGCACACCATGGGTCTTTGCCTCCTCGGGCGTATAGATGCGCAGCGCCTTCAGCACCTTGCTCTTCTCGTTGCGGATCGCCTCGGCATCGAAACTGTTCGGCGGCTCCATGGCGATCATTGCCAGCAGCTGGAACAAATGGTTCGGCACCATGTCGCGCAGCGCGCCTGTCGCATCGTAGAATTTGCCGCGGCTGCCGACATCGACGATCTCGGCGGCGGTGATCTGCACATGGTCGATATAGCGGCTGTTCCACAAGGACTCGATGATCATATTGGCGAAACGCGCCGTCATCAGGTTCTGCACCGTTTCCTTGCCGAGGAAATGGTCGAGCCGGTAGACTTGGCTTTCGTCGATCTGCGCAAGGATCTGGGCATTGAGCGCCCGCGCCGAGGCGAGATCGGTGCCGAACGGCTTCTCGATGGCGACGCGGCGGAAGACGCCCTCGCTTTCATCGGTCAGCCCATGAGCGGCAAGCTTCTCGACGATCGTCCCGAAGAAGGACGGCGGCACCGCCAGATAGAAGGCGGCATTGGCGTTCCGCCCCAGCCGTTTGCCGATCTCGACGAAAATATCCTCCTTGGTAAAATCTCCGGCCATATAGGAAATGCGCCGGCGCAGGCTTTCCCATGCCTCGTCCTTGACTGTCTGCTCCTCGCCGTTCAGGTGCTCGAGGAAGGCATCGAGCCGGCCGCGCAGGAACTCGTCGTCACCCGCTTCGATGCCGATGCCGAGGATGTGCAGATCCTCGCCGACGAGGCGCTGGCGCGTCAGGTTGATGATCGCCGGGACCAGGAGGCGGCGCGTCAGGTCGCCCGTGGCGCCGAAGATGACGAGGGTGACCGGCGGGGTAGGGGCAGCGTGCATGTGTGTCATCTCCGAGATTTTGCCGCCGACTATAATGGCTGCCGGTTTCGCCGCAACACAGGCGGCGAGAGGTAACGCCCATTTGACACACTGGGGCGGCGGGAGTGCTGAGAGCCGGTGAGTTGCAAGGGGCGTGCGATGTCAATGTGGGCGCTCGCCAAGCAACCAATGCTCAGCTACGGACGAGCGAAGCATAGAACCAGTCGATGAAGACGCGAACGATTGGCGTCGCTTGAGCCTCGGATCGGCAGGCCACATAGACCGCGTCATTTGCCGGAACCGTAAGGTCGAATGGCGCGATCAGCTCGCCCCGTGCAATCATGTGCGCGGTGGTGATGTTGTCGCCGAGCGCTATGCCATGGCCGTGCACGGCGGCCTCGATCGACAGGCGCGCGTCGCTCATCATGTGCTGGCGCGCCGGCATCGCAACGCCGGCTGCGGTGAGCCAGGTGTTCCACTCATTGCCGCGATCGGCATGCAGGAGCATGTGGTCGCGCAGATCGCGCAGGGAACGCAGCGGTCGCCTGTTCATGAGGGCCGGGCTGCCGACGGGGAAGAGCTCCATCCGGCTCCACAGGCGCGACCAATAATTGGGCCAGTTGCCGCCGCCGTAGAGAATGCACAGGTCGACATTCGGGGAGCTCAGATTGTTCGGATCGTTGGAGGCGCGCAGGTCGAGCTGGATGTCGGGATATTGATCGGTGAACTCCTGCAGTCGCGGCATCAGCCAGAGCGACAGCACTGCCGCAACACAGGTCACTCGCAGCGTGCCGCCGGTGGCGGGCCGAGTCATTGCGGCTTTTGCCGCCGCGATCTCCGAAAATGCGTTGGAGACGACCGGCATCAACAGCGCGCCCTGGCTTGTCAGCTTCAGCCATTTGCCGCCGCGCTCGAACAGGCGCACGCCGAGCGATTCTTCCAATGTGCGTATCTGATGGCTGATAGCGCCGTGGGTGACGTTCAATTCGCGTCCTGCGGCGGAAACCGATCCATGGCGGGCGGTTGCCTCAAACGCGCGTAGCGGGTTGAGGGGCGGCAGACGGCTGGACATAAGGCAATGACCTGTGAGAAAAACTCGCACGAAGCTGTATATTAATATCAATTGATTTTCCAGCGAGCTTGCCGTTCAATCACTAAAAGAAGCCATCGGCCTCTGCGGCAAAGCTGCAGCCGAGGACCGATTTGCCATCCTGATCGCAACATCGTTACCCTCAAGAAGGCCGTCATGTCCTGGAATGAAACCAAGCTCTCCGAACTCCGAGCCAAGTATGGCGAGAGCCACGGCGGTGAGTTGCACGACCCTGAGTTCCGCAAAGTCGCGGAGAAAATCTTCAACAAGAGCGGCACCCGGCTCGCGCCCTATTCGGGTATCCCGACATTCCTCTCCGCCCCGCTGATGCAGGTCGACAACGACAACCCGGATTTCGGCGATCTGCAGGTGGCGATCCTCGGCGTGCCGATGGATCTGGGCGTGACCAACCGCCCGGGCTCGCGCTTCGGGCCGCGGGCGCTGCGCGCCATTGAGCGGATCGGGCCTTACAATCATGTGCTGGGCTGCGCGCCGGTTCAGGAACTGCGCGTGGCAGACATTGGCGACGTGGCGTTTCAAAGCCGCTATCGACTGGAATTGTCACATGAGGATATCGAAAAACGCGTCGCGCAGATCGTTGCCGCAGGTGTGCTGCCGCTCTCGGTAGGCGGCGACCACTCGATCACCCATCCGATTCTGCGGGCCGTCGGCAAGGAGCGGCCGGTCGGCATGATCCATATCGACGCCCACTGCGACACCGGCGGCGCGTACGATCTGACCAAGTTCCACCACGGCGGGCCGTTCCGCAATGCGGTGCTCGACGGTGTGCTCGACCCGACGCGCGTGATTCAGATCGGCATTCGCGGCTCGGCTGAATATCTCTGGGAGTTTTCTTACGCCTCGGGCATGACGGTGATCCATGCTGAGGAGATCTCGGCAATGGGCATCCCTGCAATTATCGAAAAGGCGAAGGCCGTCATCGGCGATGGGCCGACCTATCTTTCCTTCGACATCGACAGCCTCGATCCTTCCTTCGCGCCGGGCACCGGCACGCCGGAGATTGGCGGCTTCACCACCCGCGAGGCGCTGGAGCTGATCCGCGGCTTCAAGGGCGTGAATCTGGTCGGCGGCGATGTCGTCGAGGTCGCGCCGCAGTATGACGCCACCACCAACACGGCCCATGCCGGCGCGCAGATGCTGTTCGAGATATTGAGCCTGATGGCGTTCAGCCCGGCAATCCGCCGTACCGCCTGACGGGCCTGGCCGCAGCTCAAGGCCAGGAACGAAAAGAAGGCCGCAAAGGCCTCGAATACATTGAAAGAGGGAAGCGGCGTGCCGCATCGGTTAGGAGAAAGACGATGACGAAATTGACAATGAACCGCCGCACCGTGCTCGGCGTCGGAATAGGTGCTGGTGTGGCAATGTTGGCAATGCCCAATGTGCTGCGCGCCCAGGACAAGTCGCTGAAGGTCGGTGTTTATGGCGGCTACTTCAAGGACTCGTTTGACAAGAACATCTTCCCGGGGTTCACCAAGGCGACCGGCATCGCGGTCGAATCCGTCGCAGAGCCGACCGGCGAGGCCTGGCTGGTGCAGATGCAGCAGGCAGCCCAGGCGGGCCAGGCGCCGGCTGACGTTTCGATGATGTCGCAGGTGTCGATGCGCAAGGGCCAGGCCACAGAGCTCTGGGCTCCGCTCGATCTCGCCAAGATCAAGAATTCCAGCAATCTGCTTGATCGCTTCATCAACAAATACCCGGATGGCCGCGTCGCCGGCATCGGCGCGGTCTCATGGTTCATCACCCTCGTCACCAACACTGATGTCTACAAGGAAGCGCCGACCAGCTGGACAGCGCTGTGGGACCCGGCCAATGCCGACAAGCTCGGTCTGCTGGCGCTCGTCTCCAACTCCTTCCTGCTCGACGTGACGGCAAAGACCTATTTCGGCGGCGCCCAGGCGCTCGACACCGAGGAGAGCATCCTCAAGGTCTTCGCCAAGCTGGCCGAGCTGAAGCCGAATGTCCGCCTGTGGTATCGCGACGAGGCGCAGTTCGAACAGGCGCTGAAGTCGGGTGAAATCCCGATGGGACAGTATTATCACGACGTGACCGGTCTCGCCGCCGCGGACGGCCAGCCCGTTCGCTCGACCTTCCCGAAGGAGGGCGGCATTCAGGACGCAGGTTCCTGGGCGCTGTCGAAGGCGTCGCAGAAGACGGAAGAGGCGCATATCTTCATCGACTATATGTGCCAGCCGTCCGTCCAGGCCGTGCTGTCACGCAAGGTGGGCACGTCGCCAACCGTCAAGCGCGAAACGACCGACCTGAACGAGAAGGAATTTGCGGCGGTTTCCTCCGACATCGAACCGATCATTCCACACTACGACATGTACCTCTCCAAGGCCGACTGGCTGAACGAGAAGTGGACGGAAATGATCGCCAGCTGACGCTCATCGTGCTTTCGCGGGCCCCGTTCAGGGGCCCGCCTTCGAGTTGGGAAGAGGCATATGTCGGGACTTACGCTTCAGAATATCGTCAAGGACTTCAGCGTCATTCGCGCCGTCGACAATGTCGACCTGACGGTGCCGCACGGGGCATTCGTTTGTCTGCTCGGCCCCTCCGGCTGCGGCAAGACGACCTTGTTGCGCATGATCGCAGGTCTCGATCTGCCGACCTCGGGCCGCATCACGCTCAACGGGAAAGACATCACCAAGACGCCGACGCACCAGCGCGAGCTTGGCATGGTGTTCCAGTCGCTGGCGCTGTTCCCGCACCTGACGGTAGGCGAGAATATCGCCTATCCCTTGCGCATTCGCGGTCGGCCCAAGGACGAGCAGGCGAAGCGCGTCGAGGAGCTGCTGGCGATGATTTATTTGCCGGGCTACGCTGATCGCGCCGTGTCGAAACTTTCCGGCGGCCAGAGGCAGCGCGTCGCAATCGCAAGGGCACTGGCGATTTCGCCGAAACTCTTTCTGCTCGACGAGCCGCTGTCGGCGCTTGATGCGAAGCTGCGCGAAGCCATGCAGGTGGAGCTTCGCCAGCTTCATCAGCGGCTCGGCATCACCACGATCGCCGTCACGCACGACCAGCGCGAGGCGATGACCATGGCCGATACGGTTGTGGTCATGAACGGCGGTCAGATACGCCAGGCGGCGTCGCCGACCGAGATTTATCGCAGGCCGGCAGACAGTTTCGTCGCGGATTTCATTGGCCAGACAAATCTGGTCGAGGCCAGGCGGGAGGGCGGCGCGGTCAGCATATTGGGGCAGCCGGTCGCAGCCCTGTCGCTGTCGGCAGGTATCGAGCGCGCCACGCTCTCGATCCGGCCGGAAGACGTGCGCCTGGGCCCGCCCGAGGCCGGCGCACTGACGGGCGAGGTCATCTTTGTCCGCGATCTCGGCGGCGTCGTCGAAACCTTTGTCAATGTCGGCGGTCATCAGTTCATTGCGGTCTCGACGCCGCGCGAGCGCCCTGACGTGACGGTAGGGCAGAGGGTGGGCATTGCGCTCACCGACAAGGATTGCGTGGTGCTCGAGCAATGAGACGCGAAGCCCCGCAGACGCTCGGCGATTATGCCCCGCTCGCGTTCCCGGCGATCATGCTGATCGTCTTCTTCGTCGTACCCTTCGGCACGATGATATCGGTCAGCTTCTTAAAGCGCCAGCAGGGCGGCTTCTACACGCCCGACTTCGTCTTCGACAATTATGCCCGCTTCCTCTCAGCCTTCTTTGGCGGAGTGCTCAGCTTCTCGCTGCTCCTTGCGATTGGTGTGGCCGTTATCTGTGTCGTTCTGGCCCTGCCATTCACATATCTGCTGATCCGCATGAAGCGGAGCACCCAGGTGGCCTGGCTGGTCGCACTCCTTTCGATCCTGTCCCTGTCTGAGGTCATCATCGGCTTCGCCTGGTCGACGCTTTTTTCGCGCACGGCCGGCATCACCAACCTTTTCGTGTGGCTGGGCCTCATGGGGCAGGCAGTCGCGCTGACGCCGAGCGCCGGGGCCGTCGTCACAGGCATGGTCTATCAGGCCTTCCCCTATACGGTCCTGGTGCTTTACCCGGCGCTGGTGCGGCTTGATCCGACGCTGTCGGAGGCCGCGCGCACGCTCGGCGCTTCGCCGGTCAAGGCCTTCTTCACAGTCGTCGTGCCTGCACTGCGCGATACGATCCTCGCCACGCTGATCATGGTCTTCATCTTCGCGCTCGGATCCTATCTGTTGCCGCAACTGCTCGGCCGCCCGCAGCACTGGACACTTTCCGTGCACATTACCGACCAGGCGATCTATCAGTCGAACATGCCCTTCGCGGCGGCGATGGCGGTGTTCCTGGTGTTGGTCACACTGGCCCTTGTAACGCTGACCCTGCTCGTTGGCCGCCGGGGAGGGGAGATCAAATGACTATTCTCCGCAACCTCTTTTTCGGGCTGGTCGGGCTGTTTCTCGCTCTGCCGCTGATCGTCGTCGCCGGTGTGTCGGTCAATGCCAGGCAGAGCCTCACCTTCCCGCCGCAAGGCTTCTCGCTCAGCTGGTACGGTCAGATCTTTCTTGACATGGAATGGCGCAACGCGCTGATCGCCTCACTTGTGCTGGCGCTGTCGTCGGCGGCGCTGGCGGTGCTGATCGCCTTGCCGCTCGCCTGGTTCCTCTGGCGCCGCTACGCGCCCTGGGCCAATATTTTCCAGTTGCTCGGCGTGGCGCCCTTTACCCTGCCGCCGGTTATCACGGCGCTCGGCCTGCTGACGTTCTGGGCTACGACCGGTTTCTACGGTCAGCCCTGGACGGCGGTGATCGGCCACGCCATCTTCTTCGTCACGCTGCCGCTGGTGACCATTTCGCTCGGCTTTTCGGCGATCGACCGCTCGCTGGTGGAGGCCGCCTCGACCTTGGGGGGCGATGACCGCATCGTGTTCCGAACCGTCGTTCTGCCGCTAATTTCGCCGTACATCGTGTCGGGCTACGCTTTTGCCTTTGTGCTGTCGCTCAACGAATACATCGTTGCCTACATGACGGTCGGGTTCACGCTGGAAACGCTGCCGATCAAGATCTTCAATTCGCTGCGTTACGGCTACACGCCGACCATGGCGGCGGTGGCGATCCTATTCGTGGCGACGGCAGGGATCGTCTTCAGTCTGGTCGCGCGCTTCGGCGATCTGCCGAAACTGCTGGGGGCGATGACCTCAAGCGAAAATTGATCGAGGCACCCAATCCCCGCCACGGAACGCCAGAGCGTTACGCTGTCTTTTCCTCCTGAAGATCGAAGCACCCGAGATGGACCTAGCGCTAGAACGACGGTTTCCCTGCGTCGCCGACATGGAAAAAGCCGCGCAAAGACGCATGCCGTATTTCGCTTGGGACTATCTCGCCGGTGGGCTCGGGCGCGAAGCCTCCGTGCGGCGCAATCTGGCGGCCATGGAAGAGGTGGTGCTGATGCCGGGCTACCTGGCCGACGCCGACGAGCCCGATATCGGCGCAAGCCTGTTCGGTCATCGTTTCGACGCGCCATTTGCCGTCGCGCCGCTTGGGCTGGCCGGCCTTCTGTGGCCCGGGTCCGAGCTGCCGCTGGCACAGGCTGCCAGGCAGCATAACCTTCCCTATATCCTCAGCACTTTCGCCAACACCTCGCTTGAGACGATCCGCCTTGCAGGCGGTGATCACAGCTGGTTCCAGTTCTATCCACCCAACGATCCCGCCATGGAGGACGACATGGTGGATCGGGCGCGCAGAGCGGGCTACGACGTCCTTGTCGTGACTGTCGACATTCCCGCATCCACCCGGCGCGAGCGCAACATCCGCAATGGTTTGAGCATCCCGCCGGTCTACGACCTTTCGACGATCATGCAGGTGGCGATGCGTCCGTCATGGGCGATGGGCATTCTGCAAAACGGCGCTCCCGACTTCGCCAATCTCTCGCCTTACTATCCGAAGGGCTCGAGCCTTGCCGCAGCGGCCGAATTTGTCGGCAGGGTGATGACGGGTCACGTCACGCGCGAGCGCTTCAAGAAAATCCGAGACGCATGGCCAGGCAAGATCCTGGTCAAGGGTGTGCTTCGCGCCGACGAAGCGGAGGAATATATGTCCTTGGGCGGCGATGGTCTGATCCTCTCCAATCATGGGGGACGGCAACTCGACGCCGCGCCGTCGGCGGCGGAGGTCATCGGTGAAATCCGCACACGACTTGGCAGCAAGGCCTTGCTGCTCGCAGACGGAGGCGTGCGCTCCGGCCTCGATATCGCCCGGATGCTGGCGCTCGGTGCCGATTTTGTCCTGATCGGCCGGCCATTCCTGTTTGCTTCCGCCGCCATCGGGCGTCGCGGCGGCGATCATCTGATGAACGTCCTGAAAGCCGAACTGACGGCAACGATGGCGCAGCTGGGCTGCAGAACGGTCGAAGACTTGCCAGCGTGTCACTGGCGGCCAAAAGCAGGGCGGGCGAAAGCGGAACTTGATCTCGGATGGAGAATTGCGTGACTGAAGCCGTTATGATGAGCGTCGAAGCCCTGCAAAATCGCGTCGTTGCCATCTTCGTGCGCGCGGGGTTGAACAAGATCCAGGCGGCGGCTCTGGCGCATGTCATCGTGGCCGGGGAGCGCGATGCCTGCAACTCGCACGGCATTTACCGCATCGAGGGGGCGCTGCGCACGGTAGAGGCGGGCAAGGTGAAGCCCAATGCCGCTCCTGTCCTTGCGCCGGATGACGGCAGCGCCATCGTCAGGGTCGACGCACAGGGCGGTTTCGCCAGTGCGGCGTTCGAACTCGGCGTACCCGCCCTGGCGGAACGCGCCAGACGGCTTGGCATCGCCGCCATGGTCATCAACGATTGCTCGCACTTCTCGGCCCTGTGGCCCGAGGTCGAGGCACTGACCGCGCACGGCCTGGCAGCATTGGTGATGTGCCCGAGCTATGCGACGGTTGCCCCATCCGGAGGCAGCAAGCCTCTGCTCGGTACCAATCCATTGGCCTTCGGCTGGCCTCGCAAAGACCAGCCGCCCTATGTGTTCGATTTTGCCACGTCGGTGGCGGCGCGCGGTGAGATCGAACTGCACCGCCGCGCTGGCAAGCAACTGCCGGAAGGTTGGGCGATCGACGCTGCCGGCAATCCCACCACTGACCCGGTTGCCGCGCTCGAAGGCGCAATGATGCCTTTTGGCGGCCACAAGGGGTCCGCCATCGCCACCATGATAGAGCTGCTCGCCGGCATCATGATCGGCGATCTCACCAGCCCCGAGGTCTTAGACTACCTCGGCACGACGACCTTGGCGCCGTTCCATGGCGAACTGATCATTGCGATGTCACCCGAAGCCTTCGCCAGGGGCCGCCCCGGCGATCCGTTCGCGCGCGCCGAAGTGCTCTTCGAAACAATCGTGGGACAAGGCGCGCGGCTTCCGTCGCAGCGCCGCTTCGCCGCGCGCATCAAATCGGAAGCCGAAGGGATCAGCCTCACCGCAGCGGAGATTGCCCAACTGGATGCGCTATTGGCTGGCGGACTGGCCGCCGTCAAATAAGCACGTCGTTCGGAAATGTGCAGTGGTTTCGGGGCCACGACAGAATGATCGACACAAGCTTCGAAACCATTGGTGCGAAGTCATCATCGGGCCGCAGTCGGTCATTTCTTCACCGCTACGATGAAAATCCGTGGGAACCGCAGCAACACCCGCCCGTCCGACAGCTTCGGATAGGCCTTTTCCACCCGTTCTAGATATTCGGCGAGAAAAGCCTCGCGATGTCTCTCGCCGGCATGGGCGAGATAGGGCATCAGCCCGGTTCCCTTGACCCATTCGACGATCGCCCCCGCATCGGCCATCGGGTGATTGTAGATGGTGTGCCAGATATCCACGCGCGCCGCCTTGGCAATCAGCCTGGAATAATAGGTGGACGGCGGTGCCAGCGGCTGACGGCGCACGCTCTTCGCCTCGAAGGCGGCCTTCCAAGGGCCGGCATGGGCAGTCTCTTCCATCGCCAGATGCGAGGGTTCGCCGAGATTGTCGGGCATCTGCACGGCAAGAACGCCGCCTTCGGAAAGCCCGTCCATCAGCCGCTCGAAAATATCGAGATGATCGGGCAGCCACTGGAAGACGGCATTGGCAAAGAGCAGATCGGCGGGCTCCGTCGGCTGCCAGCTGCCAAGATCCGCCTCGACGAAGGCGGTGCCGGGAAGCCGCTTGCGGGCCGCCTCCAGCATGTTGATGTCGCTGTCGAGGCCGGAGACGCCGGCAGCCCCATAACGCTCGATGATGAGCTCGGTCGAATTGCCCGGGCCGCAGCCGAGGTCGACGGCGCGGCCAAGGCTCTGCAGCGGCACCTGCGCCAGAAGATCGCGCGCCGGCCGCGTGCGCTCGTCCTCGAACTTCACATATTGGCTGGCGGACCATGCCATGGCGATACCTCCTGATGTCGGGCCACGTCTTCCTGTGGCGGATTCGGATCGTGCCGATGTTGCGCCCGTCGAGCTCAGTCGCGAACTTCAGAGACAAGGATTTTGTCCACGCGCCTGCCGTCGAGATCGATGACCTCGAAGCGCCATCCATCTCTCGTGAAGCTCTCCCCCAATTCCGGCAGATGTTTCAGCTCCTCCAGCACCAGGCCGGCCACGGTCTGATATTCGAGATCGTCCTCGAGCTTGAGATTCAGGAACTCGGCGAATTCGTCGATCGGCGTCCAGCCGGAGACGAGGTAGGAACCATCGTCTCGGCGCGCGATGGCCTGCTCGTCGATCGGTCCCTCCTGCAGCGCGCCCATGATCGCTTCCAGAATGTCGCCTGACGAGACAATCCCTTCGAAATGGCCGTATTCGTCAAACACCAACACCATGTGAACAGGCGATTTCCTGATCGCTTCAATGACGTTGATCGCGGTTGCAAGGTCCGAAACGACCGGGACGTCCTGCGTCAGAGCCTTGATGTCGGCGCTGCCGTGTTCGGACATCGAATCGTAGAAATCCTTGACCGGAAGGATGCCGATCACCTCGTCGGAGCTGCCTTTGCGAACCGGCAATCGTGACCGTTTCGTCCGGTGCAGCTGCGCCCGGATTTCATCGAGACTGTCGTCGATATCAATAATTTCGACGTCCCGTCGCGGCGTCATCAGCGCCCGGGCGGTGCGGTCCGCCAGCCGCATGACGCCAGAGATCATCGCGGACTCTTCGCTCTCGATGACGCCCGCCGACTGCGCCTCGGCCAGAACGGTCTTGATCTCTTCGTCGGAGACGTTGTCGCCGGCTTTTCCTGTCTGGCCGAGCAGCTTCAGCATCAGATTTCCCGATGCGTTGAGAAGCCAGACGAGCGGCAGCGCAATTTTTGAGAGCAACGCCATGGCGGGTGCGACCCTCGCCGCAACCGCTTCGGGTTCGCGCAATGCGATCTGCTTTGGAACAAGTTCGCCGACGATCAGGGAAAGATAGGTGATCGCCACGACGACGAAACCGACGCCCATGGCGTCAGCGGCCGTCGATGACATCCCCTGCGCCTCCAGCCATGCTGTCAGGCGGCCGCCGAGCGTGGCGCCCGAGAAAGCGCCGGAGAGAACGCCGACCAGCGTGATGCCGATCTGAACCGTGGAGAGAAAGCGACCGGGGTTCTCGGCAAGTTTGATGGCTTGAGCTGCACCTTTGCTCCCATTGTCGGAGAGAAACTTCAGGCGGGCCGTTCGAGAAGACACGACGGCGAGCTCAGACATTGCGAGCACACCATTCAAGATGGTGAGAAGCGCCACAATTCCAATTTCCAGAAACACAGGGACCCTATTCGTTGAGGTTTTGATGCCGCATAAGGCGAGGCGGCGGAGCTTTCGCAGAGACGCTATATATGCGCATCACCCATCGGCAAAGCTTTCTGTGCGCTCGGCTGGGTGCGAGGCGAGGCAGACATCGCCATACCGTCTACGACAGGCGCCGGCGTCTTCTGCGGCGGCTTTCCGGCTTAACCGGGCGGAGCGTGTACTGGATGGGTCGCTATCAGGCATGGCGCAATTTTGGCGGTGAAACAGGCCCGGCGCAAGAGGCGCCGGGCGAATTCCTTATAGCGCCTTGATGTGACAGTTTCCAAAAACGGCGGCAAGCATGCCTTGCGGCTGGGAAAATTCGCGTTCACGCGTGATGCCGAGAACGCAAGAACGTTCCGGCATCACGCGCTCGAATGTCAGGCCGCCAGAATGGTGATCCCATAAGCATTGGCGGCGGCCGTCATCCGGGCGATGGTCTCAGGCGAGGGGGCTTTCAGCGGCTCGCTCGTGCCTTCCGTTTCGATGAACTCGGCCATGTCGCGATCGACGACGGCCGAAAAGATCGCCGGAACGGTCCCGCGGTTGGCATAGCCGTGCACCACGAAAGGCGGGATCGTGACGATGTCGCCCGCGCCGGCCTCGATCTCTTCGGGGCCACTGTCGGTCAGCCGCCAGATCGTCAAGCGGCCCTCGAGAATGCGGAAGACTTCCGGGCTTGCATGCGCATGTCTAGGCGTCCCGCCGCCTGATGGCACGGTGACGTCGAAGATGTTGAACCAGGTTCCGCGGAGCCGGAGCCGCCGCTCGATCCGATCGCCGAGCACGAAATATCGATTCGTGTTTTCGGCAGGTAATTTCACAAACGAGTTGGACATCATGTCTCTTTCTTCTTCTTGACGAGGCTTTTCTTGCTCGCGCCTTCTTTCTGGCGCAGCCGGTAGACCTTTGCGCCGCCTTTGACAACCGCCCCGTTTGCCGGGGGCAAGGTCGCCGGATAGCTTCGGTACGGGAAATGCTGGTGAAGCCGTCGCGGCGGATATCGGTGCGGCAAGCCCTTTCCGCAAGGTCCCCGATCCAGGGCGGCCTGCGTGAAAATGACACGGGCTCGGCCGGCGCGATGGGCTCGTCACACATACCATTCGAGCACGTGCAAGGGCTCATCACGCAAATGGGCCAATCCAGCAATGTCAGTGCTTCTAACGCAGCGCCCTCGATGGTCAGGCCTGCCGGAACATCGTTTGGTGTGAAGTTAAGCCCGCTGCCTTCATGAAGAAAATCACCTTCGCGAAATCATGCGGGCCGGCGCCATTCTCTCAAGATCGTGTCGCTCATCAAGCCACGGCCTTGGTCCGCGCACTGTCTTGTCACCGCTCGGATCAAGCTCCTGAACCCAGCGTGTCGATTTCGGCCGATCCGGTTCGATTAAGACGGAGCGCCGTGAGCCAGTCAAAGGAGAGAAAAGTATGGCTGCCACTATGTATTCCGAACAAGTCGAACTACAGTCGCCGCGCTTCAGTGCCGTGCGCACTTTGCAAGCCGTTTGGATGCTGCTGAAACATCAGCGAAGGTACCGCCGAAGCTTGAGCGAACTCTCGCGGTTTAACTCTCGCCTGCTCCGTGACATCGGCTTGGCGCCCCAGAGTCTCCACTGGAAAGATCAGAGAATGGCCTCTCCACCCAAACGATCAGAGTGCTGGAACCAGAATCCGTCCACGATGTCTGACCCGCCGGTATGAGTGCGTTTGCCTTCAGCTGCGCCGCCTCATGTCGCCCCTCTTCTCTTCGTCGGCGCGTGACAGTGCGGGCGAGACGGAATGCGGCCGTTCTCATGTATCCTCTTCTTCAGCTCACATCTAGGATTGATGGGTCGGAGGTCACCTCTTATCCGCTAGCTTAGCGGAGAGATAGAGATCCCAGAAGAATGGCGAGCAAGGAAAGCGAAGCGACAAGAGGCACTATGAGGCACTGGTCACGCAGAGCAGCAAGCCGCTCTCACCGGAAAGCGTAACTGGCATTTTTTTGTCGATTCGCGGTGTCCAAATGCGACCAGTATCGGCAGCACTATGGAGGAACCGAATGCGCTACCTTTGTCTCTTCTACATCGATCAAACACTTGCTGATGCCGCCAGCAAGGAGGAATGGGCTGAGATCGACCGGGAGTCCTTGGCTTCCAATGAAGAACTCCGACGATCAGGCCACTATCTCGCCTCCAATGCTCTTGCCGACCCAAAGACGGCAAAGACATTGCGCGTTCGGGCCGGCAAGGCAAGTTGGACCGACGGGCCCTTCGCAGAGACCAAGGAGCATCTGGGTGGCTTTCTGCTCATCGAAGCGAAGAATCTTGCGGAGGTAATGGAGATCGCGGCGCGGGACCCGCTCGCTCGGATGGGGGCGATCGAGGTGCGCGAGACGGCCGGCTTTTAGATTTGAGGTGTCCCAGCTAATTCCGTCGGCCTTGCGCTCGACGTTCTGATTAGGGTCACAAGAATCCTTTTCGCTGGATTGTTCACGCCGTTGACGAGACACGCCCTGAAGAGCCGGGTGGAGATCACTGAGGTAGTCGAGAGCAAGACGACGCCAGCGGAGGAAAACACTGCGGCTATACCTACACGTCGAAATTTGTCGGCAAGACAATCATGTCCCGGATCGTGACGTTTCGCGGGCGGGTCAGCATGAAGATGATGGCATCGGAGACCTCTGAGGGCTCGATCAGACTTCCATTGGCTTTTGCCTTTTCAAGGTTTTCCGCGGGCCAATCGGCAAGCAGAGCGGAAACGACCGGGCCGGGCGAGACCTGGCCGACCCTGATGCCGTGGTTTTTCAACTGCCGGCGCATGATCTGGACGAAACTGGTAATCGCCCATTTGGAGCTGGAATAGACCGGCTCCCACTGGATCGGCGCATGGCCGGCTACGGAGCAAGTGACCAAAATGTCCCCGGTCCCGCGCTCGATCATATGCGGAGCGATGTCGTGGACGTTCTTCATGACGGCGTTCACGTTGAGATTCAGCATCCGATCGATTATCGCGGTGTCGGTATCGATAAGATCCCCGCCAATGTAGGACCCTGCATTGCAGTGCAGGATGTCGAGGTGATCGACCTTTGCCAGGATTTCCGGCACCATGGCCGCACAACTTGCGGCGTCCAGAAGATCGGTGACCTGCATGACTACGGCGTCGCCGAACTCGGCAGCGTAGGTTTCCAGCGCCTGTCTGTTGTAGTCGACCATCACGACCTTGGCGCCGGCATCGACCAGGGCACGGGTCGTCGCCAGCCCGATACCGGAAGCTGCGCCGGTTACCGCAGCGATCTTTCCTTCGAGTGATTTAGTCATCGTCTTGTCTCACCTTTTTTGATTTTCAGACAGCAAGGAAGCCGCCATCGACTGGCAGGACTGCGCCACTGATCATGGCTGCGTCCTCTGAAATAAGCAGTGCGATCGATCGTGCGACGTCGTCGACCTCTGCAAAGCGCGCCATCGGGTGGCGAACAATCATCGGGTTACGTTTGGAGGGCTCGGACCACGCCTTCGCGGCAAGCTCAGTCATGGTAACCGTAGGCGCCACTGCATTGACCCGGATTCCATAGCCGCCGAGCTCCTTGGCCATCACACGTGTCGCGCCTTCCAGTCCCGCCTTCGAAGCGGCGTAAGCCACGTGATCCACGAAACCACGATGTCCGGCGATCGAGGTCACATTCACGATCGTACCGCCGCCGCCGTTTGAAATGCGAGCCCGCGCGAACTCCTGCGCACAAATCAGCGCGGCCCGCAGGTTGATGCCGAGGACCTGCTCATAGCCCTCCTCGGTCATATCGATGACGCTTTCAAGCACGTTGGTTCCCGCGCAATTGATCAGCGCGTCTGCCAGTCCCGCCTTCTTCATGGCGGCGCGTGCTGCTGCGTTATCGGCGAGATTGACTGATATTACCGCCGCGCCGAACTTCGCCGCAAGATCATCCAGATCGGCCTGCGTACGCGACAAGGCTACGATTCGAGCTCCACGGTGGGCGAGCAGTTCAACGCAGGCGCGACCGATACCCTTGCCAGCACCGGTGATGATGACGGTTTTTCCTGTAAAGTCCGACATGGTTGATCCTTCCGATGCCCGTTGCTCAGAACGGGAGTCTTTGCTCGGTTTGCTTGTCGAACACATGAGCCGCGGCAGGATCGACGTCGAGCCGTATCCGGTCGCCCGGCTTCAGCGCGTGGCGCTCGCGAAAGGCGCACAAGACCCGCTTGCCCGCCAATTGGACTGCCAGGAGAATTTCGGCCCCCGTCGGCTCGATCAACTCGACAGTTGCCGCTACGCCGGCATTGCCGTTCGACAGTATCCACTGGTCTGGACGTACCCCGTATATCACCTCCTGGCCGTTACTCGCCCGCGTGCCTTGTGGAAGGGGAAGGGCCGACCCGTCAGCGAGCCGCGCTGAGTTCGAAGAGAGATCGATTGTGGCCGGTAGCATGTTCATCGCCGGCGATCCGATGAAGCCGGCGACGAAGATATTTGCCGGCCTGTCGTAAAGCTCCAGTGGCGCGCCGATCTGCTCCACCTTGCCGTCGCGAAGCACGACAATGCGGTCCGCCATTGTCATGGCTTCAATCTGGTCATGCGTGACATACACGGAAGTCGCGCCGAGGCGCTGGTGAAGAGTTTTGATCTCCGAACGCATATCTACGCGCAACGCGGCGTCCAGGTTTGACAGCGGCTCGTCAAAGAAGAACGCCTTTGGGCGGCGAACCATCGCGCGCCCCATGGCAACACGCTGCCGCTGGCCTCCGGAGAGCGCCTTCGGATATCGGTCGAGATAGGGCGTAAGCCGCAACATCTCGGCAGCCTTGTCGACCTTGACGTTGCGATCCGCAAGATTCTCGCCGCGCAATTTCAGTGCGAAGGCCATGTTCTCCCGAACGGTCATGTGCGGATAGAGCGCGTAGTTCTGGAAAACCATTGCCACGTCACGGTCCTTGGCGGCGATGTTGTCGACGCGATGTCCACCAAGCTTGATCGTGCCGCCGGTGATCTCCTCAAGGCCGGCAAGCGACCGCAGCAGCGTGGATTTGCCGCAACCGGAAGGACCGACCAGCACGACGAACTCACCGTCGGCTATGTCGAACGAGATGTTGCGCAGTGCGTGATAGGAGCCGTAATGCTTGTCGACCTGGTCGAGCTCGATCGTCGCCATGTGCCAATCCTCACTCAGTTGTGGCGGCATGGCCGCCGATCATTCGGGACGGGTCCACGGGCAGCTTCACCATGAGGTGTATCCTGCATCGGCAACGACGATGCTGCCGGTCATCAGGCTGGCGGCATCGCACCACATGCGCGCCCGCTTCCGATAAGGCATCAGCGCAGGCATAGCCGATGTTGCGCCCCGCGCCGGTGACGACTGCCACTCTCCCACTGAGATCCAGCTTCCGCAGGTACATGCTACCTCCCAAGCTCGATCTGGATCTTCACGGAGGACGGCTTCGGTCGCACGGCGTAATCGAACGCTTCGACAGAATCCTCGAAAGCGTAGGTATCGGTGATCAGCGCGTCGACATTGATCTGGTTCGATCCCAATAGCGCGACAATGCGCGGGTAGACATGGGCGTAGCGGAACACGTGTTCGATGCGCAGCTCCTTGGTCTGGGCGATGACGACATCGAGCGGGACCGGCTTCAGGGGCATGCCGACAAGGACGATGGCGCCGCCGGGGCAAGCATGCTGCGCCGTGTCTGCGATCACTTCGGCCGCGCCGGAACATTCGAAGACGACATCGACGCCCCATCCGTCGGTTTCGCGGGCTATGACACTCTTCAGGTCCTGCGAGCGTACGTTGACAGTCATGACGGCAGGGCCGAGCTTGCGCGCCACGGCAAGCTTTTCGTCGACAACGTCGGTAACGATAACTCTGGCACAGCCAGCCGACAGCGCGGCGATCGCTGTCACCATGCCGATCGGCCCGGCGCCCGTGACCAGCGCGATCGCACCGGGCGTCAGCCTCGCCTTGGACACTGCTTGGAAGCCCACAGCCAGCGGCTCGACCATGGCGCCAGCGGCATACGAAACATTGTCCGGAAGCTTAAAGGTGAAGGCCGCCGGGTGGACCACGCTCGGTCTCAATACGCCATGCACCGGCGGCGTCGCCCAGAAGCGCACCGCGGGATCGAGATTGTAGAGACCCAGTCGCGACGCGCGACTTTGAGGGTCGGGAATGCCGGGCTCCATGCAAACGCGGTCGCCCACTTTCAGGTTCTGGACGGCGCTGCCGACCTCTTCGATGATGCCGGCGGCTTCGTGGCCGAGGATCATCGGCTCGCGCACAACGAAAGGGCCGATCGCGCCGTGAGTGTAATAGTGAACGTCCGATCCGCAGACGCCAACGGTCTTGATGGCGATGCGCACGTCGGTGGGACCGAGCACCTCCTTCGGGTCCAGGTCGCGAATGCGCAGTTCGTCTTTGCGTTCGAGGACGAGTGATCTCATGTCTTCAGCCCTTTCGGATAATGAACACGGCCAGCGCCAGGCAGAGCACCGTCGCCACCCATAGGGGCAACACGCCCTCCAGGAAGCGCATCCATAGAAGATGCACAAGGATCAGGATAACGACCGAGATGAAGCCCCTGTCGAAGCCGTTGGTTCGGATAGGCAGGAATCCGTCGCGTTGGGTTTTCTGGGGTTGAACGCCAGCCATCATCTTACCCTTTCAATGCGCCGAACGTGAGGCCGGTCACGATGTGTTTCTGGACGAAGCCGAGCACGATGAGGGCCGGAAGCGTCGTCAGGAACGCCATCGCCGCCATCTCGCCCCAGTTCGTTCCGGTGACCGAGACATATTCAGCGAGCGCTGTCGTCACGGTCCTGGCGTTAGCCGACGACGTTAGGGTCGCTGCGAATAGGTACTCGTTCCAGGCGAAAATCCAGGTCAGGATGAAGGTGACGGCCAACCCCGGCCGCGCCAGCGGCAGGATGACGTTGGACAGCACCTGGCCGGTTGTCGCACCATCGACCCGCGCCGCTTCGTCAAGCTCCAGCGGAATCCCGTCGAGCATGCCCTTCAAGAGCCAGACGGCGAAGGGCAGGTTGAAGACGCAATAGAGCAGGATCAGGCCAATCTTCGTGTCGAACAGCATGAAATCGCCGAATACGAACCACTTGGTGAACAGCAGGAAGAGCGGCAGCAGAAACACGGCTGGCGGCGCCATGCGGTTGGTGATCAGCCAGAAAAACACATTGTCACCGCCGCCGATTTTGTAACGCGACAGCCCGAACGCCGCGAGCAGGCCGAGCGCGCACACCAGCGCAGCGTTCGATGTCGCCACGATCAGCGAATTCCAGAGATACGGCAGGAATGTCGAGCTGTTCAGCACCGCCAGGAAATTGTTCCAGTAAAGATCGTCGATCAGGAACGACTTCGAATAAAGCTTCACGCGGGGGCGCATCGAAACCACCAGCATCCACCAGACCGGAAGCAGTGTCAGAATGGTCAGGCATATCCAAAGGACGAAGGAGGCTATACCGGAGCGTCTCATTGTGCGCCTCCCTTGCGGCCGGTCATGGCGACGAACAGCAGCCAGCTCAGAACGATCGTGACGTATAGCGTCAGCAGCGACATGGCCGCACCGTAGCCGTAATCGGTCTTCGGAAAGACGTTGATCCAGATATGAAGGCCGATGAACCGGGTCGCCTCAGCCGGACCACCCTTGGTCAGCATCCAGATTTCGTCGACCGAGCGCAATGCGTCCATCAGCCGGATGAAGACGGTAGTCAGCAGCACCGGCTTCAACATCGGAACGATCACGTACCAGAAAATCTGCAGCTTGTTGCCGCCGTCGATCTGCGCCTGTTCGAGCGGTTCTTTCGGCAAGGCGGTCAGTCCCGCCATCAGCGACAGCGTCACGAACGGCGTCCAATGCCACAGGTCCATGATCATGGCCGTGACGAAGGCGTGATAGGCATTGGTCGAGATGTTGTAGTCGATGCCGAACCACAGTTTCAGGTAATAGGGCACGATGCCGAACCCGGGAACGCAAAGCAGCCGCCAGGTAGCGCCGACTGCAATGGGCGCGACAACGATCGGCAGTGTGTGGATCGTGCGAAAGAACTGCCGGCCCCACAGGCGGTCCGCCATCAGCGCGCGGGCCAGGACGTAGCCTAGCAACAGTTCGCTCACAACGACGAAGAATGCGAAGACCAGCGTGCGCGCAAGCGAGTTCAGGAATGTCGTGTCAAAAACGAGGCTGCGATAATTCTGGAGGCCTGCCCAGCGCAGCGTGGGGTCGACTGCGTTGGTGTTCCAGTCGAAGAAGCCGACATAGAGAATGTAGATGAAGGGAACGAACCCGACAACGAACAGGATTAGCGTGGCTGGTGTTAGAAACAGCCATCCGATGTTGGATTGTCTCATCCTGCGCTCCGTCAGATCGTCCTTGACAATTTTCGCCTGACTACCAGCGTCGCGGGCAGGCCCGCAAACCGCAGTCAGGAAAGGGGGCGGCCACCTTGCTAGAGGCGGCCGCCAACCGCTTGGGAGGTGCGGTCTTTTACTTGCGGTAGCCGAGCTTCACGAGTTCAGCTTCTGCTGCGGTGGCGGCCTGGTCCAGCGCATCGTCCGGCTTGATCTCACCGACGATCGCTTTGTAGATGAACGGCGCGACTACCTGCAGAACTTGCGCGTGGAACGGGAACGGCGGAGCTCCGGCGAACAGCTTTCCGTCCTCACGCATCAGCGTGTAGTAGCCGTTCATCTTCTTGTCCTGGTCGACGATTTTGGGATCGTCGTAGGTCGAGTTCATGACGATGCGGGAGCCGGCCAGCGCCCAGTCGGTCTGCACTGAAGCCTGACCGATATACTGCAGGAATAGCAGCGACGCGTCCTTGTTCTTGGACGAATGCGGGATGCCGAACGCGCCACCATCGTAATAGCCGATATATCCCTTGCCGGATTCGGCTGCTTCCATGACACCTGCCTCGACCGGAGGCAATGACACTCCCACCTTGCCGACGACCGTCGATTTGCTTTCGTCGGTAGCGATCCAGGCAGCGTTTTCACCGTAGACGAGGCCTTGGGCCGCGCGGCCGGCGGCAAATGTCCCGGCAACCTCGTCCCAAGTGGACGACGTCGATTCCGGCGGCGCGTATTTCAGCAGGTCGATCCAGTAGTTGAGCGCCTTCTTCGCGGCGGCTGAGTTCATCTGGCCGCCGTTCGCTTCGGTGGCCGCGAAGGTCGTGCCATCGATGCCCCAGTTGTACACGCCAAAGGTCGGCGCGACCGACTCGAAGAATTCGTAGAAGGCGGCGGGGTGGCTCGACGAGGCCTGTACGGTGGTTCCCCAGAGCTCCTTGTCTGCGCCGTATTCGGTGAAGAACTTGGCAATCTGGGTATACTCTTCATGCGTCGTCGCGGGCTTCAGATCCGCACCGGTGGAATCCTTGTAGGCTTTCTGGATCGCCGGATCATCGAAAAGATCCTTGCGGTAGAGGTAAGGCTTGATGAATGCTTCCATGGGGACGCCCATGACATTGCCCGACTTCGGATCCTTGAAATAGTTCAGGAAAGTGGTGAAATTCTCCGGCTTGAAGTCCGGCGAAGCGATCTTCGCATTATCGGCGAGCGACTTGGTGATATCGACCAGGAAGTTTCGGGCCAGATATGTATATACGATGTCCTGCTCGATATAGACGAAGTCATAGATGCCGGTATTGGCCTCCATGTCCTTGATCGCCTTGTCGTACATCTGGTCCCAGGATGTCGCTTCGAATTCGACCTTGATGCCGGTCTCTTCTGTGAACTTGGGACCGAGCACCTGCTCGACATATTTCGACGCTGGGGTCGATTCCGAGATGCCCCGGATGGTCGCGCCCTGATAGGGCTGGGCGGCAGTCTTCCACCAGGAATCTTGAGCAAGAGCTGTCGAGCTCCAAAGGCCAAGCGAAATGAAGCCGACGCCCACGGCTTTGACGAAACTGTTCATTGTTCTCCTCCATTTGGATCGCAAAATCGGTCCGGTTGTGCGTCTAAACTCTCCTCCAAGACGCTCAACGGACCTCAATAGTTGTAGAAAGAACTGGTGGACACAAGCGCGGCCGTTGCGCGATACTGATACTCTCATGCGCGAAATACCGAATTTATTCATGAAATCTTGTGTGCGTTGCACAATCAAATATTGATTGTCAGCGCAACGAGCATGCTAGGAGGCACGGGAGGATGTCCGCAATGTCAGTTATTTCGCCGACGGTCGCGAGATTTGAATATGTCTTGACTGGCGCGGACGAGTCGTTCCTCTGGCGCCGCGACGACTATCCGTGGGAACGCAACGTCTGGAATTTCCACCCGGAGGTGGAGATCCACTACATTCCCAACGCCAGCGGCGTCCTGCTTGCAGGCGATCATGTCGGCGCGTTCACGCCGGGCCATATTTCCGTCATCGGCAGCAACCTGCCGCACGACTGGGTGACGCCGCTCGGACCGGATGAGCGCATTCCAGGACGTGACATCGTCATTCAGTTTCTGCCGGCCAAGCTGGAGCAGGCTTCGGCCTTCCTGCCGGAACTGGCGGGGCTGCGTGACTTTTTCGCGCGCGCACAGCGGGGGCTCTCCTTCAAGGGCCGAGCGCGGGAACAGGCGGAGGCGCTGATACTCGACATGGAGTTCCAGTCCGGCTCGGTGCGGCTTTCGACCTTCCTGTCATTGCTCTCGCTGCTGCGGGACAGCGACGAGTTCGATACACTGTCTTCAGAGGCTTATGTGCCGGACCTGAGCTATGGTTCGCTGGAAGCCCTGCAACAGGTCTTCGCATATCTCTTTGCCAACCTGTCGGAGGACATCCGGTTGCCTGATATGGCTCGCATGGTCGGCATGAGCGACAGCGCCTTCTCGCGATTCTTCAAGAAAAACAGCGGACACAGCTTCACCGACCACGTCAACAAGCTTCGTATCTGGAAGGCGGGCCAGCTATTGACCGATACCTCTATGCCGATAACGGACATCTGCTTCGAGGTGGGCTATCGCAATCTGTCAAATTTCAACCGGGTGTTTCTGCGTCACCACAACTTAACACCGTCAAAATACCGGAAACTGTCCACCAACCGCAGAACCGTTCCGTTACCTCAGGCAGTGACAGATCATATGCCTGTGCAGTGAACCTAGCGATTAGTCGATGATACTTAAAGAGGAGGGAAGATGTATTCTCTCCTTGCGACTTCATTGTGCCCAGACTCGGAAAGTTATTGCTTCCTCTCGTTTTCGTCCCACCAGGGAGGGAAAAACGATCCCTATGAAAACCGCGTAATCACGCTGATCCCTGTCGCCTCCGCCTTATCGAGCCCCATCAGCGCCGGCACGGCCTCCTCGAGACTGACGCGGCGTCCGATCAGTTTCTGCGGGGCGATCTTGCCGGCCGCCAGCATCGACAGCATGGCGTCGTAGCGCCAGGCCTGCATGCCGTGGCTGCCGTAGATCTCAAGTTCGTGGCTGATCACCTCAGCCATCGGAATCTCGGGCGTGGCGTATTCACCGAGCATCAGCCCCACCTGCACATGCCGGCCGCGCCGGCGAAGGTTCTTGATCGAGTTGAAGCAGGTGGCGGGATGGCCGAGCGCGTCGATCGAGACATGGGCGCCGCCCTTGGTGATCTCGCGCACCGCTTCGGCCACGTCGGCGACATCAGATGCATTGACCGTCGCCACCGCCCCGCATTCGCGCGCGAAGGCGAGTTTCTCCTCCGATATGTCGACGCCGATCGCATTGGCGCCGAGTGCGGTGGCGATCATGATCGCCGACAGGCCGACGCCGCCGCAGCCATGCACGGCGATCCATTCGCCGGGCCCTGTGCGCGCCCGGTCGGCAACGGCGCGGAACGAGGTGGCGAAGCGGCAGCCGAGGCTTGCCGCCGTCGCGTCCTCGATCGAATCGGGCAGGTGCACCAGATTGGTGTCGGCATAATCGATCGCTACATATTCAGCGAAGGAACCCCAATGGGTGAAGCCGGGCTGAAACTGGTTCGGGCAGACCTGCTGGTTGCCGGAATGGCACACCGCGCAATGGCCGCAGCCGGAAACGAACGGCACGGTCACCCGGTCGCCGATCTTGAAGCGCATCACGCCACGGCCGGTGGCGACGATCCGCCCGGCAAGCTCGTGACCCGGCACATGCGGCAGTCGGATATCTCGGTCATGGCCCATCCAGCCGTGCCAGTCGCTGCGGCAGAGCCCGCTTGCGCCGACTGCGATGACGACGCCGTCCTCGGCAGGTGTGGGATCGGGCAGGGTGCGGATCTCCGGGGCCTGCTCGAAGGCTTCGTAGAACATGGCTTTCATCGGCGTTCTCCCTTATTCGCGCTTGCGTCCATGATCGCATGCGGCGGCCCGGCGATCCAACTGTCATTCCATCATTTTTGCTGATGCACCCATCGTTGGCGTCGCCGGTATCGCGCACGAATATTGCGGCCCTGCGCCGTCCTCCGGCATTTTCTTGCTTCCGCCTTTCCCGCCCGGATTTCTCCTTGACCCGGCCAGCCGCGGCGGCTTTTGCTTTTCCGACTGGATAGGGAGGGCAGCATGGCCGTCGATACATCACCGCGTTCCACCACCTGGACTCATGTCGACGGGGAGTGGCTCTCTGGCAATCCGCCGCTGATCGGGCCGACCTCGCACGCCATGTGGCTCGGCTCCTCGGTTTTCGACGGCGCCCGCTGGTTCGACGGCATCGCTCCGGATCTCGACCTCCACTGCCAACGCGTCAACCGCTCAGCACTCGCCATGGGCTTGAAGCCTGTGACGTCGGCCGAGGAGATCGCCGCCCTTGCCTGGGAGGGTGTCGCCAAATTCGATGGTGCCACGGCAATCTACATCAAGCCGATGTACTGGGGCGAACACGGTTCGCCCGGCAGCGTCGTCTCGGTCGATGCCGAATCGACCCGCTTCGCCCTCTGCCTGTTCGAGGCGCCGATGGGCGGCCATGGCGGCACCAGCCTCACCGTTTCGCCCTATCGTCGTCCGTCGCCGGAAACAGCGATGACCGAGGCCAAGACCGGTTCGCTCTATCCGAACAGCGGCCGCATGATCGCCGAGGCGCGCAGCCGCGGCTTTGACAATGCGCTGGTCCGCGATCTCAACGGCAACGTCGTCGAGACCGCCTCGTCGAACGTCTTCCTGGTGCGCGACGGCGTGGTGATGACGCCGGCCGCCAACCGCACCTTCCTCGCCGGCATCACCCGCGCCCGTGTCATCGGCTTGCTGCGCAAGGCCGGCTTCGATGTCGTCGAAGCCACGCTCTCGGTGGAGGATTTCATGCAGGCCGACGAGGTCTTCACGACAGGCAACTACTCCAAGGTCGTCGGCGTCACTCGCCTCGACGGCCGCGATTTCCAGGAAGGCCCGGTCACCCGCAAGGCGCTGGAGCTCTATATGGACTGGGCCCACGGCAGGAGTGAGAGCGAGGAGTGAGGGTGAGGAGTGGTCCCGCGGAGCGGGAGCAATCGATCCTGTGAATCGATTGCAACGACGAACGCCCGGAGCGCAAGCGCAGGGCAGGGCGTTCCGAGCTAGCAAGGTTCAAATCTGCGCCTCATCCGCCGCCAATTACCTTGGCGTGCGTCGAGCCACCGGCCTCGACTCGTCCTGCGGTCCGAGCTTCGCGGGTCGCGCCTGTTGATCCTTTGAAAAATAACACCTCAGGCCAGATCGTCGGCAGCAATGTGCTGGACTTCGATAATACGCTGCAAAGGAATTTGCGCGATCTGGTTTGCTTCCTCGACACGCTCGGCAGAAGGCGCATCGAAGAGGCAGAAGGATTTCTCTTCCGATGGCACGAAGGTCGAGCGCAGATACCGGACCGGCTTGCCTTGTGACGTCATTTCAGCAGTGACGGCCTTTGCGCGTGCCGCGGCGGCTGAAAGCTGCTGCGGAGTGATGCCGGGCAAGTGTCTTTCGACCATATACTGTGGCATGATGGGTTTCCTTCTGTGTACTGGATGAAGTTCAACCTCGATGCGCTCACTTTGTAAGATGATAGCGCCGATCGGCGGTAAACGAAATGGGTATCTACTTCGCCGTTATCTTCACCGATCTCGTCCGCCACTCGGCGGTCTGGAACAATGTCTCACGGGATGCGGCAGCGGAAATCGTCACGGAATACCGCTACCTGTCGCAGTCACTTGCGAGCCAATACGGCAGGCGGCATGAAAACTTCACCGGGGATGGTCACCTTTTTCTTTTCGAATCCGCGGACGTCGCGGTTCACTTCTCGCTGAAGCTCATCGCGTATTGGAAACAACGCCGCCGTTCTCTGGCCGCATCTCAGTACGGGCATGATCTTCCGATCCGGGTGGGCTGCCACTTCGGCGAATGCTACCGGATTGCAGACGACGACGCGTGGATCGGTCGGGCTATCAATATCGCGAAGCGCGTGGAAGCGAGCGCCGACCCGGACTCGTTGTTTATCTCACAGACTATTCTCGAGCTTATCGACCTTCCCGTTTATAATTTCGAGGATGCTGGAAGTTTCGAGCTCAAAGGCGACTTTCTGGCCTGTCGCCAGCTCTACAGGATGGTGTCCGTCGACCAGGCCGCACTTGCCGCAAGGCCCGAGGACAAAATGACCGCGGAGGACTGGTTCCTGAGAGGGGTCGGGTTGGGATCGCGAAGTACTGGTGCGGTGGAAGACGAACTGCTTTGCTATCGCAAGGCACTGGAACTCCGTGCCACATATCCGGAGGCTCACAACAATCTCGGAATTCTTCTGAAAAGGCTAGGTGACGCCGTCGAAGCCGCTGAGCATTACCAGGAGGCGCTCCGCCTTTGGCCGAATTATCCCGAAGGCCACTATAATTATGCGATCCTTCTGGAGGAAATGGGCGATATCGGCGGCGCGGAAACGCATTATCGTAACGCCATTCGCCTTCGTCCCGACTTTGTGGATGCTCGGCTGCGATATGCGGGCCTTCTCGAGGCGAATGACGATCCGGTTCAGACCGACTGCCAGTACCGGGAAGTCCTTCGTCTCCGACCCGCCTTCGCCGAGGCCAATAACAACTACGGCGTCTTCTTGGAGCGGATGGGAGATATAGCAAGCGCAGAAGCCCATTATGCAAGAGCGCTGGAGCATCAGCCCGATTATGCAGAGGCGCATTACAACTATGCGATGCTGCTCGAACCGGGCGACCAGCATAGGGCAGAGGAAGAGTACCGAGCCGCTATTCGTGCGAGGCCGGACTATGCGGAGGCCCATAACAATCTCGCCGTCCTGCTTCACGAGAACGGGGACTTGCCCGCGGCAGAGCACCATTACCTCGCCGCTCTCCAGTTGAAACCGGACGACCCGGGTGCGAACTACAATTTGGCTCTGCTCGCTCAGGCAAAGGGCGACGCAGAAATGGCCAATCGCCATTTCCGGCTTGCTGAAGAATTGAGGAGCGGTGGCTAATGCAGCTCGCCAGGGCGCGACCGACGCGCGCGCCTCACGTCATCCACTTCCGATGCTCCGCAAATTTCTCGGCCAGCAAATCGATAAACAGCCGCACCTTCGTCGCCAGATGGCTGCGGTTGGGATAGACGGCGTTGATGTTGAATTCGACCGGCCGGTAGTCCGGCATGATCTTCACCAGCCGCCCTTCGGCGATATCGTCGAACACCACGAAACTCGGCGCCAGGAAAATGCCTTGCCCATTCAGTGTCAGGAAACGCAGCATTTCGGCGCTGTTTGAGACGACGTTGCCGCCGATCTTAACGCTTTCCTGTCGGCCTTCGCCATCCTCGAAACGCCATTCCTCGCCATAGGGGTAATAGGCATATTGCAGGCAATTGTGGTCGGCGACCTCGGCCGGCCGTTGCGGCATCAGATGGCTTTCCCGGTAGGCCGGCGAGCAGACGAGCACATGGCGCCAAGGCGTCAGCTTGCGGGCGATGAGCGACGAATCCGGCGGCGGCACGGTGCGGATCACCAGATCGTAGCCATCCTCGATCATGTCGACCATCCGCTCGCCGGTGCTGAAATCGAGCGAGATCGACGGATAGAGTTCCATATATTCGCTGACGACCGGCAGCAGGAAGCGCACGATCGCGCCGCTGGTATAAAGCTTCAGCGTACCGCGCGGCGTGGTGCTCAGCGCACCCGCCGTCCTGTCTGCCTCCTCCAGTTCGGCGAGAATCTGCGACGAGCGTTCATAGTAATATTTGCCGGTTTCCGTCAGGCTCACTTTGCGAGTCGTGCGGTTGAGCAGGCGCACGCCGAGCCGTTCCTCCAGCGATTGCACGTGATTGCCGACCATGGTGACCGACATGTTGAGCCGTCGCGCGGCGGCGGAAAAACCGCCGCATTCCACCACCCGGCCGAAGACGGCAAGGCTTGTCAGTCGATCCATATTGCCCTCGGATTATCCGCTGAGAGTTGATGATCCTTCCCGATATAAGCAGATTATCAGAATGAACGGCAGGGTGCATTTTCCCTTCAATCGAACAGCGCCTCTGAAACGGGGCCGGATTGAAGGAGAAGCACGATGGTTGAGTTGCCCCGCAAGGACGTTTTCGACACTGCCCCGCAGGCCGATGCCGCACCTGCGGCCGAAGCGCCGAGCGCCCCGGTGGCAGAAGCGCCTGTCGTCGAGGCTCCGGCTGCGGAAATTCCGGCGAGGACCGGCCGCAGGACCGTCAAGCGTGCCGTCATTGCCGCAGCACTGCTTACCGGTGTCGCCCTGTCGGGCGATTTCGGCTATCGCTATTGGACAGTCGGCCGCTTCATCGAATCCACGGACGATGCCTATGTGAAGGCCGATTACACCACGGTCGCCCCGAAGGTCGCCGGCTATATCAGGCAGGTGCTGGTCAACGACAATGACGCGGTCAAATCAGGTCAGGTTCTTGCCCGCATCGACGATCGCGACTTCCAGGCCGCGCTGTCGCAGGCGAGGGCCGATCTCAAGGCGGCCGAAGCCGCCATTGCCAGTATCGATGCACAGATCGCCCTGCAGCAGTCGGTCATCGGCCAGGCCAGGGCAACGATCGATGCCTCTCAGGCCTCGCTGGATTTTGCCGTTTCCGATGCCGCCCGCTCGGCCCGCCTCATCACCAGCGGCGCCGGCACGCAGTCCCGCGCCGAACAGACCCAGTCGGCCCGCGATCAGGCCGCCGCCGCTGTCGAGCGCGACCGGGCCGCACTTGTGGCGGCTGAGAACAAGGTACCGGTTCTCCAAAGCCAGCGCGAACAGACGATTGCCCAGCGCGACCGGGCGGCAGCGGCCGTTCACCAGGCCGAGATCAACCTTTCCTACACTGACATCGTCGCCGCCGTCGACGGCACGGTCGGCGCCCGTTCGATACGCGTCGGCCAGTATGTCACCTCGGGGACGCAGTTGATGGCAGTCGTGCCGCTGCATGCCGTTTACGTCGTCGCCAATTTCAAGGAAACGCAGCTCACCCATGTCCGCCCCGGTCAGCCGGTCGAGATCAAGGTCGACAGCTTTCCCGACACGGCGATCAGAGGCCACGTCGACAGTCTTTCGCCGGCAAGCGGCCTCGAATTCTCGCTGTTGCCGCCTGACAATGCCACCGGCAATTTCACCAAGATCGTCCAACGCATCCCGGTCAAGATCGTCATCGACGATGAAGCGCTGAGTGGCCTCTTGCGCTCCGGCATGTCGGTCGAGCCCGAGATCGACACCAAGGCCGCTCAGACGGAAGCGGCCGAGCGCAAGACTGCTTCCGAGCAGGGATTATCCAGCCCCGCTGGATGATTCTTCTCTTCTTCCGCGAATGACCCCGATCATTCCCCGGATGATCCCCGATCGTTCTCTTAACGATCACCTGGACCCATCATGAGAAAGTTCCCGCGAGAGCTGGAAGGAGATATGTCATGGCCACGCTTGAGATCGCCGCAAACAGCAATTCGCTTGCGCGTCCGGCCGCCGCAACGCCGGCCCAAGCCACTGCCATGAGCCCGCTGCGCATGTGGATGGCGGTTGTCGGCTCCACGCTCGGCGCCTTCATGGCGGTGCTCAACATCCAGATCGTCAACGCCTCGCTCGCCGATATTCAGGGCGCCATCGGCGCCGGCACGGATGACGGCGGCTGGATCTCGACCTCTTATCTGATCGCCGAGATCGTCGTCATCCCCTTGAGCGGCTGGCTGACGCGGGTCTTCTCGCTACGAAACTATCTGCTGGTCAATGCCATCCTTTTCCTGGTCTTCTCGGTCGCCTGCGCCTTCGCGGCCAATCTGCAGCAGATGATCATCCTGCGTGCCATCCAAGGCTTCTCCGGCGGCGTGCTGATCCCGATGGCCTTCACCATCATCATCACCTTGCTGCCCAAGGCCAAGCAGCCGATCGGCCTGGCGCTCTTTGCCCTGTCGGCCACTTTCGCGCCGGCGATCGGCCCGACCATCGGCGGTTACCTCACCGAGAACTGGGGCTGGGAATATATCTTCTACGTCAACCTGGTGCCGGGCGCGCTGATGGTCGGCATGCTCTTTGCTTCGCTCGACCGGGCGCCGATGAACCTGAAGCTGCTCGCCAAAGGAGACTGGCCGGGCATCGTCACCATGGCGATCGGTCTGGCAGCCCTGCAGACCGTGCTGGAAGAGGGCAACAAGGAGGACTGGTTCGGCTCCGATTTCATCCTCCGCCTGGCGGTTGTTGCGGCCGTCTCGCTGACGCTGTTCATCGTCATCGAGCTGAGGACTGCCCATCCGCTCTTGAACCTGCGCCTGCTGCTGCGCCGCAACTTCGGCTTCGGTATCGTCGCCAATTTCCTGCTCGGCATTGCGCTTTATGGTTCGGTCTTCGTGCTGCCGATCTATCTCACCCGCATCCAGGGCTATAATTCCGAGCAGATCGGCATGGTGCTGGCATGGACCGGCATCCCGCAGCTGCTGCTGATCCCGCTGGTGCCGCGCCTGATGAAACGGTTCGACGTCCGCCTGCTGATCGTCATTGGCTTCGCCCTCTTTGCCGCCTCGAATTTCATGAATGTGCATATGACCGGCGATTACGCGAGCGACCAGCTGTTCTGGCCGAACATCGTCCGCGCCATCGGCCAGGCACTCGTCTTCACACCGCTTTCGGCGATCGCCACGTCAGGCATCGAGCAGGAGAATGCCGGTTCGGCGTCGTCCCTCTTCAACATGATGCGCAACCTCGGCGGCGCGGTCGGCATTGCCTCGCTGCAGACCTTCCTGTCGAAGCGCGATCAGTTCCACTCGAACATCCTGACCAACTCGGTCTCCGTCTTCGAGGAAGCGACCCGCGATCGCATCGCCAGGCTGACGGCCTATTTCATGAACCACGGCGTCAGCGATCAGGCGGTCGCCAGCCATAAGGCTGTCGTCGCCATCGCACTTAAAATCCGCAAGCAGGCCAATATCATGGCCTTCAGCGACACGTTTTTCCTGCTCGGCGTCGCCCTCGTCGTCGCCCTGCTGGCAAGCCTGTTGCTTCGCAAACCCGGTCAACTCTCCGGCGGCGGCGCCCATTAAGCATGAAGGAGGAGAAGACCATGACGTCAGCGATCCATGCCCCCGTAGCCGACCGGTTTCGGCCACAGGCCGCCGGCAATGCCGTCAGCACCGGCGCGCTGCTCTCGATCATCGAATGGCTCTCCGGCGACGAATGCCATGCGCTCGACGAAGCCGGCCTCGTCTCCGGCCTCGGCCGCAGGCTTCAGGCGCTTGGCTTGCCGGTCGACCGGCTGACCCTGCATCTGATGACGCTGCATCCCGAGTTCATCGGGCGCACCGTCGCCTGGGCTCCGGGCGAACCGGTCGAGATCCACGACCGTGAACACGGCGCGCGCGTTGCGATATCGAACACACCGCTGCGCAAGGTCATGGACACGCGGGAATTGCTGGTCGTCGGGGCCGGCGACAGCGTGCACGGCCGCTGGCAGCATATCGATGTCTTTGCCGACCGCGGCCTGATGCAGCTCGTCATCGCGCCGCTCTGCAATGTCGACGGCCCGGTCAGCGCCGCCGTCTTCGCCACTCGACGGCCAGGCGGCTTCTCCGCCTCCGAGCAGCAACTGATCGAGCGCATCCTGCCGGCGCTGCGCAACACCAGCGAGTTGCGCATTCTGCGCCAGGTCGAGCTCAGTCTGCTCGATACCTATATCGGCCCGCTGACGGCAAGCAGGATCCTCGCCGGCCGTATCCGCCGCGGCGAGATCGAATCGATGCAGGCGGCCCTGCTGCTCTGCGATCTCAGAGGCTTCACCGAACTGTCGAACCGGCTGCCCGGCAGCACCGTGCTCGGCCTGCTGAACGCCTATTTCGACAGGATCGTGCCGGCCATCACGCGTGAGGGCGGCGAACTCTTGAAATTCATGGGTGATGCCGTGCTCGCCTTCTTCCCGGGCTACGATGCCGCCCAGTCCTGCGGCGCCGCTCTCGCCTCGGCCCGCGCCATCCTCGATGAGATCGACCATTTCCAGTATCAAGGCATCGGCGTGAAGGCCGGCATCGCCTTGCATTACGGCGAGGTCAGCTACGGCAATATCGGCTCCGGCAACCGTCTCGACTTCACCCTGATCGGCCGCGACGTCAATCTGCTTAGCCGCATCCAGACCGCCTGCAGCGAGTTGGGCGAGGCTCTGCTGATGTCGGCGCCGTTCCGCGATGAGGCCGGGGCAGGGGACGCCGCCTCCGTCGGCGCGCATCGGCTGAAGGGCTTTGCGGAGCCGGTGGAGCTGTTTGCGATCGAGCGCTAGGCGCTCGCGTCCGCCCCTCATCCGCCTGCCGGCACCTTCTCCCCGCTTGCGGGGCGAAGGGGATATGCCGCAACGTCTCCGTTCCTCGCTCAGCTCTCGCAGGGCACGTCCCCTCTCCCCGTCAGAACGGGGAGAGGGTTAGGGTGAGGGGCATTTTCTTGCTGTGAGGGAGCCTCTTACGCTCGGAACACGTACAACACAGTCACCACCTTAACCTTCCCGCACCTTTCCGCCATAGTGCCCGCGAACCCCATAAAGGAGAATCCCATGACAGTGCTGTCCGACGAACAAGGTGAGATCATCAGGGAACTCGGCGTCGCCGCCGAGATCGATCCCGAGCATGAGATCGAGCGGCGGACCGCCTTCCTCAAGGATTATCTCGTGGCGTCGGGCATGCGCGGCTACGTGCTCGGCATTAGCGGCGGCGTCGATTCGCTGACGGCGGCGCTGATCGCCCAGAAGGCGGTGCGTGAGCTGCGTGATGGCGGCCACGCGGCGGAGTTCATCGCCGTGCGTCTCCCCTATGGGATCCAAGCGGACGAGGCCGATGCGAACCGGGCGCTGGAAACGATCGGTGCCGACCGCTCGATGGTGGTCAACATCAAGGAGCCGGCGGATGCGATGCTGGCGGCCGCGCAGAACGGCGGCCTCGCCTTTGCCGATGCCGGCCGGCAGGATTTCATCCTCGGCAATATCAAGGCCCGCCAGCGGATGATCGCCCAGTTCGCGCTTGCCGGCGCGCTCGGCGCCCTGGTGATCGGCACCGATCATGCCGCCGAGGCCGTCATGGGCTTCTTCACCAAGTTCGGCGACGGCGCCGCCGATATCCTGCCGCTTGCCGGGCTCAACAAACGCCGCGTCCGCCTGCTGGCAAAGCGGCTCGGCGCTCCGGACGATCTGGTCTTCAAGGTGCCCACCGCCGATCTCGAGGATCAGCGGCCGCTGCGTCCCGACGAGGAGGCCTATGGCGTCACCTATGATGAGATCGACGATTTTCTTGAAGGCAAGCCGGTCGGCGAGATCGCTCGCCGCCGGATCCTTGCCGCCTATCGGGCGACCGCGCATAAGCGCGCCCTGCCGGTGGCGGTCAACACTCTCTGAGCGTGGCCGGTGCTATGGCCGCACCGGCTCGCCCACGCGTCCGGCCGAGGCAAGATAGGCCTGCGGGGCGAAATAGACGCCGTCGGCATCGAAGGCCTGGAGGTCTTCCGCCTGCAGCGCCTCGCGCACCTTGGGACGCGCCGCCACACGAGCCATGAAGCCGTGCAGATCAGGCCATTGTTTCAGATCGATGTCTGTCCACGGCGACCAGTTCAGGCAGACGAAGAGATAGGCGTCCGCTACCGTGAAGGCCTCGCCGGTGAGATAGGATCCGGCAAGCCGGTCGTTCAGCCAGGCAAGCCGCTTCGAGATCAGCGCGCGGATCTCGCCGTGCACGCTGGCATAAGTCGGATTGAACAGCAGCACCATCGGCTTGTGCAGCTCGGCGGTGATGAAATTGAGATAGGATTGAACCTCGTTGCGCTTGATGTCGCCGATTTCGGGCTGCAGCGCCGAACCTTCGGCGAGGAACTGCACGATCGCCGGTCCCTCGGTCAGCACCTTGCCGTCGTCGAGCATTAGCGCCGGGACATAGCCGTTGCCGTTGATGGCGAGATAATCTTCGCCGTCGCTTGTTCTGTGCGTTTTTCGGTCGACCTGGACGAGCTCGATATCGAGCCCAAGCTCGCGGCAGATGATGTGCGGCGAAAGCGAGCAGGCGGCGGCGTGCATATAGAGTTTCATCGTCGGTTCCCTTTCTGCGGAGGCGGCAAGATGCGTTAGGCGATAATGTTTGGACATTTGTACTGTTTCGCATAAAATGACCTTCGTCAAGAATTTAATGCGAAGCGGTACACAATATGAAGGACGAGAAGAAGCGCGGCCGACCGAGGGGCTTTGACGCCCGGGCAGCGCTTGATAAGGCGCGGGATGTCTTCTGGGATAGGGGCTTTAGTGCCGCCTCGCTCGACAACCTGAGTGCCGCGACCAACCTCAACCGCCCGAGCCTCTATGGCGCCTTCGGCGACAAGGAAGCCCTCTATCTCGAGGCGCTGGAGGCGTATCGCCAGGATGGCATGGAGGTTCTGAAGCAAGCGCTCGACCCCTCGCTACCGCTGCGCGACAACCTCGCTCGTGTCTATGCCGGTGCTTTGGCAATCTATCTGCATGGCGAAATCGCCGCCCGCGGCTGTCTGCTGATCAGCACCGCTTCGGTCGAGGCGGTCGAACATGAGCGGGTGCGGGAGGTGCTCGGCCGCAGCCTCAACGATTTCGACGGTGAGATCGAAAAGCGCATGCGCATTGCCGCGGAAAGCGGCGAGCTTGCCGAGAGCGCCGACCCGCTGACGCTGGCAAGGCTCGCTTCCGCCGTCATGCATTCGCTTGCCGTGCGCGCCCGTGCCGGCGACAGCCGCGAAACGCTGGAAGCGATCGCCCGCTCAGGCGTCGAGCTGATCTGCGGAAGCACGCATGTTTGATGTCTCAGCCTCCCTCGGCCGCACCGCCCAGGCATAGGCCCCACCCGCCACAAGCAGCAGCGCGGTGCCGAGGAAAACTGCCCGCATGCCGATATGCCCGCCGACGAAGCCGCCGAGGACAGGGCCGGCCACCTGGCCGACATATTGCGAGGAGACGGAAAGCCCGAGAATGCTTCCGGCCGCACTGTCCGGCACGCTGTGACGGATGACGGCGGCGATGCAGGGCAGAAGTCCGCCGAGGGCTGCACCCATCAGGAAACGCAGTATGATCAGCTGCCAGGAACTGGTGACGAAAGCCTGCGGTATCAGCAGCAGCCCGGCGACTACGAGCGCGCCCGAGATCACCGGCCAGTGGCCGATCCTGTCGGCGAGCCTGCCGAGCCATGAGGCCGAAAGAATGCTGCCGAGGGCGGCAGCCGACATGACGAGACCGGAGATCACCGTCACTTGCGCCTCGACGGGCATGATCTCGGCGACATAGACGGTGATGATCGGTTCGATCGACATATTGGCGAGCATCAGCAGCATGCCGGTCGCAAGCATGGCAATGACGGGCCGTTTGTCGGCTATGGATTTCCAGCCGCCGCTCGCCTTGGCCGCCTGGCGGCGGTCCGGCGACTTCTCCTCCTTGATCAGCAGGGTGGTGGCGAGAAAGGCGAAAAAGATCATGCCGCCGGCGGCGAGAAACGTTCCGCGGATGCCGATGAGCGGCGGCAGCGCTCCACCGATCAACGGCCCGACGAGATTGCCGGCCATGATGCCGGAGGAGAGGACGCCGAGCGCCCAGGCGGAGCGGTCCTTCGGCGTCTGCGTCGCCACCAGCACCATCGAGCCGGAGGAGTAGCCGCCGGCAAGCCCGACGAATAGGCGCAGCGCCACCAGCTGCCAGACATTGCCGGCCATGCCCATCAGCGAGATCGCCAGCGTCATGCCGAGGCTGGCGCGTACCAGCATCAGCTTGCGGCCGTAGATGTCACCGAGCCGCCCCCAGAGCGGCGCGACCAGGGCGGCGGCAAGGAAGGTGGCGCCATAGGCGATGCCCGACCATTGCACGATCGCCGCGTGCTCCGTCACGCCGAGTTCCTCGACATAGAGCGGCAGGAAGGGAAGCAGCAGCGTCATCGCCACGATCGTGGTGAAGGAACCGATCAGCGAGACGGCAAGGTTGCGCTTCCAGTAGATCGAGCCAAGCTTAACCCCGGCGTCCCATTGTGTGTCTGTCATTCCTTGCATCGATCCTGTAGCGCAATCGCGCCGCAATCTGGATCATCTCAGGGAAAAGTGCTAGGACATAACCGATTGCGCGATGCAATCGGTTATGGAGGACATGCCATGAACGCAGTGATCCCGAGGGAACAGGCCGTCCGCGATCTCTACGCCGCCTATCTCGCCGACCGCAAGGATATTGCCGGTGCCATGCTGACGGAGGATTTCACCTTTTCCAGTCCGCGCGACGATCATATCGATAGGGCCGCCTATTTCGAGCGCTGCTGGCCGAAGGATCCGCTCTTCCGCGCGATCTATATCGAATTCCTGGCGGTAAACGGCGACGAGGCTGTCGTTCGCTATCGCGCCGAAAAACTGGACGGCACGAGCTTCGCCAATATGGAAAGCCTTCGTTTCCGCGGCGACAGGATCGCCGCCGTGGAGGTCTATTTCGGCCGCAATCTCTGACCCGCCGAAACGGCTTTAGAAGATCCGCATCGCCGACGTCGTGATGATGACCATCGAGACCGCCACCATCAGCGCCCGCACCGGCAGCCGCTTGACGAGGATGGCGCCGAAAGGGGCGGCGATGACGCCGCCGATGATCAGGCCGATCGCCGAATTGAGCTCAGACCAGCCGAGCGTCACGACGAAGGTGATCGAAATCGTCAGCGTCACTGCGAATTCGGTGAAATTCGTCGAGCCGATCACCCGTTTCAGATCATGGCCGCGCCCGACCAGCGTACTGGTGACAACGGGGCCCCACCCGCCGCCGCCGATCGCATCGAGCACGCCGCCGCAAAAGCCGACGGGCGGCACCGCCCAGTCCCGCACCTCGCGCCTGTTCTGCGGTCGGAAGGCCTTGTAGAGGATCAGGAGGCCAATCGCGATCAGATAGGCCGATACGAAGGGCTCGATCACCTTGCCGTCGATATTGGCAAGCAGAGTGGCGCCGATCGCGCCGCCAATCATGCCGGCCGGGGCGAGCCGCGCCACCAGACGCCAGTCGACATTGCGATGATAGGCATGCGACAGGCCTGACGCCGCTGTCGTGAACATTTCCGTCACATGCGTCATAGCGCTGGCATTGGCCGCCGACACCCCGAAGGCCAAGAGGCTCGTCGTCGACAGCACGCCGAAGGCCATGCCGAGCGCGCCGTCGACGATCTGCGCGCAGAAGCCGACAACGATGAAGAAGAAGATATCCGATGTCATGCAGTCCCCTCAGGCGAACGGTAGCATCAGAATCGGCGATGCGGAAAAAACTTTTGGTCTCAGGAGGAAAAGCCGCGCTGCTTCAGGCGGACGATCTTGAAAAAGCCGTTCGGAAAAACCGGCAGAATATCGGTCGTTGAAAAATCGCCGCGGCGCTCGGCCCAGGCGACGATGCGGTGAATGCGGAAGGCGGACGACCAACCGATGTGACGCACCAGCGGCGCCACCGCCGCCTCGATCACGCCTTGCAGACCGGCGCCGTCGCCGAGCTTGCTTGCCAGGATGATCTCGCCGCCCGGCCGCAGCACCCGTGCGCATTCGTCCAGCGCCCGCTCAGGCTCGGGAATGAGCGTGATGACGAAGGGCAGGCAGACCACGTCGAAGGATTTGTCGGCAAGGCGCAGCGCATGGGCGTCCATCACCTCGAGCGCCTGCACATGCTGCAGGTTTTCGCGACGTACCTTTTCTCGCGCCCGTGCGATCATATGTTCGGAAATGTCGATGCCGGTCACCCGGCAGCGGCTGGGATAGTGGGTGAGCGTAAGACCGGTGCCGACACCAACTTCAAGAATATCAGTGCCGGCTGCGGCGGCAAGCGCGGCCAACTTGCGGTGGCCGTCCCGCAGGATGCCGCGATAGACGCGGTCATAGACCGGTGCCCAGCGCTGATAGATTTTCTGCTGATCTTCCGCCCTGTTGCGAAGCGCCGACATGCCTGAACCTCCCTGCGCATGAACCTGAGAATTGGAATCGATTCTCGGAAAAGATCATGCGTTTATCGCAAACATAGAGCGCCCTGACGCCTCTCACAGAGGCGCCGCGCTCTAAAAACTGAGAACTTCAACTCCTGAGGGTGGGTTCGTGTTTCCGATCGGAATGTGACTGAAGTCACAAACCGCCACGGTGGCCGGCTATCTCGCCGGCGTGAACCCGAGCTTCTCGACATCCATCTCGCTGCCGATCTCGACCGATTTCTCCTGCTTGTCATAGACGCAGATCTGGACGATGAGCCCCTTGGCCCCTTTAGGTTTTCCCTTCACCAAGGCCAGCCCGTAATGCAAGGTGCCGAAGGGATCGACGACGGCATCGGGCTTCTCGATTGCGACCGCCGCCTTCCTGCACTTGTCTTCCACGTCGGCGGCCAGCTGTTTCCAGGCCTCGTCCGAAGAGGCATGCGCCGCAGTGACAAGAAACGGAAGCGCGGCAATGGCGAGATGCGGGATTATATTCCTGTTCATATCGGGATCTCCGTGGATGTCGGTCACCGGTGAAAGCCGTTTTCGGGGCGGCATGCCGGGCGATTTGCACGCCCGAATCCCGCCCTGAAGCTGAGGCAAATTTTCCTCCGTCCAGTCGTTTTTTGATATTTCGCCGGTTGCCTCTCCCCCTTTCCCCTCCTATGTTCCGCCTCACCTGCCGATGACGCAATCTATTGCCAAGAGGAGATCTGACATGGCTTTCGAATTGCCTGAACTTCCCTATGATTACGAAGCGCTTGCCCCCTTCATGTCGAAAGAAACGCTGGAGTTTCACCACGACAAGCACCACAAGGCCTATGTCGACAACGGCAACAAGCTCGCCGCCGAAGCCGGCCTTTCGGATCTCTCGCTCGAAGAGGTCGTGAAGAAGTCTTTCGGCACGAATGCCGGGCTCTTCAACAACGCTGCCCAGCACTACAACCACATCCATTTCTGGAAGTGGATGAAGAAGGGCGGCGGCGGCAACAAGCTGCCGGGCAAGCTCGAAGCGGCCTTCGCCTCCGATCTCGGCGGCTATGACAAGTTCAAGGCCGATTTCGCCAATGCCGGCGCCACCCAGTTCGGATCCGGCTGGGCCTGGGTTTCCGTCAAGAACGGCAAGCTCGAAATCTCCAAGACCCCGAACGGCGAAAACCCGCTCGTTCACGGCGCCACCCCGATCCTCGGCGTCGACGTCTGGGAACACTCCTATTACATCGACTACCGCAACGCGCGTCCAAAATATCTCGAAGCCTTCATCGATAGCCTGATCAACTGGGACTACGTCCTGGAGCGCTACGAAGCAGCCACGAAGTAAGCGACTTCGCCCAATTCGACACCCGGCGCCGCAAACGCCGGGTGTTTTCTTTTCGCATGAAGCCGTCACAGCCCTGTCATCGGCCGCTCTTAAGCCCGCCCCATGTCGTCCTCTGCTGTTCCCCTGTTCCGCTTCGGCATCATCGCCGACCCGCAATATGCGGCGGTCGCCCCACACGCGGCCATGGACCGCTATTACGCCAACAGCCTCACCAAAGTCGCCGAGGCGATCGAGATCTTCAACGGCGAGGAGTTGAGCTTCGTCATGACGCTCGGCGACGTCATCGACCGCAGCTTCGCCAGCTTCGACGACATCCTGCCGGTCTACGGCAAGCTGAGGCACGAGGCGCTCTTCCTACTCGGCAATCACGATTTCTCCGTCTCCGCCGGGCACCTTTCCGAAGTCGCCGCCCGCCTTGGCATGCCGTCGCCCTATTACAGCTTTTCCCGTCACGGCTGGCGCTTCATCGTGCTCGACGGCAACGAGGTCAGCACCTTCGCGCCGCTCGAAGGCCATCCTCATCGCGCCCTTGCCGCACGGCTGCTGGCGGAGCTGCAGGCCAAAGAGGCGGCGAATGCCCATCACTGGAACGGGGCGCTGAGCGACGAACAATTCGCCTGGCTCGGCAACGAGATCGCCAATGCGGCTGCCGCCGGCGAGAAGGTCATCGTCATCAACCATTATCCGGTGTATCCGCCGGGTGAGCACGGCATGTGGGACAGCGAGCGCGTCGTCGCGCTGCTCGCCTCGCAGCCCCATGTCATCGCCTATCTCAACGGCCACGACCATGCCGGCAATTACGGCAAGGCCGGCGCCTGCCACTTCGTCAACTTCAAGGGCGTGGTCGACACCGAAAAGCAGAACGCCTTCGCCATTGTCGAGGTGCATGCTGACAGCATTGAGATCCGCGGCTTCGGTCGCGAGGAGAGCCGCACGCTGGTTTATCAGGCTGCGACCGGGGCCGGCACGTCTTTTCATCCTGCTCAGGCTTGTGCCACTCTGCCATCAGATCCGTGCAATAGCTGCCCCTCACCCTAACCCTCTCCCCGTAAACGGGGCGAGGGGACGTGCCATACCAGAGGTTGGTGAGGAACGGAGGGGCCGCGGCATATCCCCTTCCGTTTACGGGGAGAAGGTGCCGGCAGGCGGATGAGGGGCACGTCGACGCGCATGTGAGCGTCGATGATCGGCCATGTGGCTGATTTCACGCAGACACAGCCTTCTGCGTCCACCCGCTCGTCCACAAATCCCGCAGCCGGTCGCCGTCGCCCTTGAAGAAATCCTCGCTCGCCGCGCACTGCTCCACCCGGTCGCTGCGGAAATTGCGGATCGCCTGTCGCAACTCGCACCATGCGACGATATTGGCGGTCTGCGAATAATAGATCAGCGCGATCGGCTGGATTGTCCGCTCGCTGGCGCGGCCGAGTTCGTCGCGGTAGGCGAGCAGCAGCTTGCGTTCGTCGCGGATCGCCCGGCGCACGACCGCAAGGTCGATGGCAGCCGGCTGCGCGATCGAGCCCCAGGCATAAAGCGCCTTGTTGTTCATCGCCTCACGCAATGGCGCCGGCACGGCGCCTGATATCTTCTGGTTGACGCGGCGGGCGGCCTGCTTCAGCTCCTCGTCGGCTGTGCGTTCGAGCAGCGCCAGCGACAGAACGATCGCCTCCATCTCCTCGATCGAGAACATCAAGGGCGGCAGGTCGAAGCCAGGTCGCATGATGTAGCCGATGCCGCGCCCGCCTTCGATCGGCACCCGCATTGCCTGGAGGGCGGCGATGTCGCGATAGATCGAGCGCACGGTCACCTCGAGCGTCTCGGCCATGACAGCCGCCGTCATCGGTTTTCTGGCGAGCCTCAGGATCTGAATGATCTCGAAAAGCCGCGAGGCCTTGCGCATTTTTGCATCTCCATCCTCACGCTCCTGACAATACACTGTCAGTTGGGTTTGCGTATAGAGCCGCCTATCGGATTGAAATCAATCGGGGTCTTTTGAAGATGGCCCGCGGAACTGAAGGTGGCAACTGACATGAATTACCATGAAAACCTCTGGCTCTTCTTCACCCTTCTCTTCGGCATCATCATCGTACCGGGCATGGACATGCTCTTCGTGCTTGCCAATTCGCTCACTGGCGGTATCAGGCGCGGGTTGGCGGCAACAGGCGGCATCATGGCGGGCGGCGCCGTGCATTCGGCCTATGGCGCGGCCGGCGTCGGCGTCCTCGTCACCATGCTGCCGCAGCTCTTCAACCTGCTGCTCTTTGCCGGCGTCGGTTATATGATCTGGATCGGCGTTTCGCTGATGCGCAGTTCGATCACCGTCGAGGCGGTCGGACCGGCGACGGCGCGATCCGGCTGGCGCGCCTTCCGCCAAGGCGCCGTCACCTGTCTCGTCAATCCCAAGGCCTATATTTTCATGTTCGCCGTCTACCCGCAGTTTCTGCGGCCTGAATATGGACCTGTCTGGATGCAGGGTCTGATCATGGGCGCCATGACTGTCGTCACGCAGTTCGCCGTTTATGGAACGCTGGCGATGACGGCAGGCCGCAGCCGCGATCTGCTGGTGGCAAATCCCGACGCGACGGCCTTTGTCGGCCGCTGCGCCGGACTGCTTCTGGTTGCGGTCTCTGCCTTCAGCCTCTGGCAAGGTTGGAAAACCGCCTGAGGCGCCGGTTATCACATTGTTTTTATGACCCTCCGGCAAAACGTGACTGCCTGGACGCATGGATTTTGTCATGCTCCCGGTGCAGATTGGCCAGCGGCCGCCTTGGCCTCAAGAAAACGGAGAGGAAATATGAATTGGAAAGCAGTAGCTGCCGCCGCAGCGATCGCCGCCATGGCCTTCGGTTCGGTGACCGCCGCCGATGGTACCCATGATTCGCGCATTGCGCTGATGAAGAAGATCGGCGGTTCGGCGGGCGCCATGGCCGCCATCGCCAAGGGCGAGAAGCCCTATGATGCCGAGACGGTAAAGTCGGCGCTGACGACGATCGCCGCAACGGCCAAGGTCTTCCCCGATCAGTTCAAGCCGGGCAGCGATATGAACGATCCCGAGGTCAGCCCCAAGGTCTGGGAAAACATGGATGACTTCAAGGCGCGGGCCGCAAAGCTCTCGACCGACGCGGAAACCGCCCTCGCTCAGCTCCCGGCCGATGCCGCCGCCGTCGGTGCCGCGCTCAATACGCTCGGCGCCAATTGCGGCGGCTGTCACAAGGCCTATCGTATCAAGGAATGATAAGCCGGCCTGAGCAATTTCCGCCGGCGCGGATCGCCTGATTTGCGATCGACGGCGGGTCACGTCGGCAACAGGGGAGGCGGCGCATGGTCCGCAGATTCATCCGGTTACTGCTCTGTCTGATCGGCGTCGCCGTTCTCGGCGGCGGCGCATTCTATCTCCTTACCGCGCCCGATCCGCTGCCGGAGAGCCATTGGGCCGGTCTCGGCGCGCCGGATCCGGCAAACGGTGAGATGGTCTTCTGGGCGGGCGGCTGCGTCAGCTGTCATTCGGCACCCGGTTCCGAAGGCGATGCCAGGTTGACGCTGTCGGGCGGTCTGGCGCTGAAGAGCCCTTTCGGAACCTTCCATGTGCCGAACATCTCGCCGGATGAAAAGGCCGGCATCGGCGCCTGGACGCTTGCCCAGTTCGGCAATGCGATGAAGCGCGGCGTCGGCCCGGGCGGGGAGCATCTTTACCCGTCTTTTCCCTATGGCTCCTATTCCCGCATGAGCGACAAGGACGTCAACGATCTCTTCGCCTACCTGAAGACCCTGCCGAAGAGCGCCAACGTCACGCCCCCGCATGAATTGCCCTTTCCTTACAACATCCGCCTTGCGCTCGGCGGCTGGAAATTCCTCTATTTCAACGATCAGCCGCGCGCCGCGCTCGCCAAGAACGACGACAAGATCAAGCGCGGGCAATATCTGGTCGAAGGCCCCGGCCATTGTGGCGAGTGCCACACGCCGCGCAATGGGCTCGGCGGCTTCCAGGCAGATCAGTGGCTTGCCGGCGCGCCCAATCCGGAAGGCAAGGGCCGCATCCCCGATATCACCCCGGCCTCCAACAGCATCGGCGGCTGGAGCGAGGCGGATATCGCCAACTACCTCGAAACCGGCTTCACGCCCGATTTCGATTCCGTCGGCGGTTCGATGGTCGATGTGCAGCGGAACATCGCCCGCCTGCCGGCTGCCGACCGGGAGGCGATCGCTGCCTATCTGAAGGTCGTGCCGGGGCGTTAGCACCTTTGCAAAACCGACGCCTCTTTACAGGGAGGTGGGGCCCGGCATCAGATCATAGGGATGGCGCCAGCCGGGCATGTTGCTGATCCGGTCTTTCCAGGCTGCGATCGCCGGATAGGCGCTGTGATCGATCCCGGTTTCCTCCGGCATGAAGACGTAGCCTGCCAAGGACAGGTCTGCGATTGTCAGCCGGTCGCCGACCATAAAGGCCCGGTCGGCCAGGTGGCCGTCGACGATTGCATAGGCAGCCTTGGCCCGCAGCCTCAAAAACTCGACGACCGGTGTCTCGCCGCTCTTCTGGAGGCCGTAAATGAACCGCAACGTCGCGTAATAGCTCGTGAATTTATGGTTGTCGAAAAGGATCCAGCGCATGATCTCGCGCCGTTCTTCGGCTGTCTGCGCCCCAAACCGCCCTGTCACCTCTGACAAATAGTCGAGGATGACTCCCGATTGGCTGATCTTCGTTTCCCCATGTTCGAGCACGGGCGCCTCGCCCTGTTCGTTGATGGTTTCGCGCCATTGTTCGGTTCGCGTTTCGCCGCCGAGATAATCGACGAAAATGCTCTCCCACTCGATGCCGGCAAGGGCAAAGAAGAGGGCGGCCTTGTAGGCGTTCCCCGAGAGAGCGAAGCAATGGAGTTTGAAGTCAGGCATGAAATCTCCTCAAAACAACAAAGACTTAGATCTGCGGCGCGGTTAAGCGATCGACTGCATGTAACGCATGCCGGTCACCGGCCTCGGCGTGAAATCCATCTGTTCGTAGAAGCGGTGGGCGAGCACATTGCCGGTCGCGGCGCTGACGGAAAGGTAGCCGCAGCCGGCATTGCGCGCCGTCTCGCGAGCCCGGTCGACGAGCAGTTGGCCGGTGCCGTGGCCGCGATGGCCGTCGCGCACGAAGAGATGATGCAGGTCCATGCCGCGTTTTCCTTCCTGCGCCCTGTAGAGCGGCACGAGAATGGCATAGCCGATCAGCCCTTCGCCGGTCTCGGCCACAAGCGCGGTAATCCACGGCAGCGGGCCGAACAGGTCGCGCTCCAATTGTTCCGGCGTTGTGGCGGCCGCATCGCCGTGATGGGCGGCAAGCAGGGCGATCATGTCGTTGAGCTCGGGCAGATCGCGCGGTTTGGCGGCGCGGATCGTCACCACCGATGGGCGCATCAGTGAAATTTCGCTGTCTTCGATTTCGGTCATGGTCTTCGCGTCCTTTGATAATCTGCCGTCAGGACGCTGCCGATACAACAAAGCCGCCTGACGGCGGCTTGTTGACAATATGATCTGTCCGGCCGCCCTTTACAGGTACAGCCAAAAATACGAGCGGCTCTGGTGCACGTTTTCGATCATGCAGCATCCATCGCCGTAAACGCGGCATTTGTCAATGGCGTGAGCGCCTGACGCTGAAACATGTCAGACCCTTGAATCCGGCTGAGAACGTCAATAGGATACCACCCTATACTAAACAAAGGTCTGCGATGTCCCATACCACCCTGCAGAAGAAGAAGCTCGTTGCCCGCGTCAGCCGCCTGAAGGGGCAGCTGGAGGCGGTCGAGCGGGCGCTCGAGGCTGAACGCCCCTGCGGCGACATCTTGCAACTGCTCGCCTCTATCCGCGGCGCGCTGACCGGGCTGACCGGCGAGGTTTTGGATGATCACCTGCGCGAGCACGTGCTCAATGCCGAGGACGACAGGGCCCGGGCCGAGGCGGTCGAAGAAATATCTGAAGTGCTGAGGACCTATATCCGCTGATGAGAGAAGGACCCTGGGAATGAATGCCGGGATCGGGAAAGTCGAAGTGAAAGCCCTCGAACACGATCATGTGTTCCTCGGCGCCGATCATCTGCGCAACGAGCGGCGCATCTGGCTGGTGATTGCGCTGACCACGGTGATGATGGTGGCGGAAATCGCCGCCGGCACCGTCTACGGCTCCATGGCCCTCGTCGCTGACGGCTGGCATATGTCGACCCATGCCAGCGCGCTTTTGATTTCCGCGCTCGCTTATCTCTTTGCCCGCCGGCAGGCGCGCAATCCGCGCTTCACCTTTGGCACCGGCAAGCTCGGCGACCTCGCCGGCTTCGCCAGCGCCATTGTCCTTGCCCTGGTCGCCCTGCTGATGGCCTGGGAGAGTCTGCTGCGCCTGTCCAATCCGGTGCCGATCGGTTTTGCCCAGGCGATCGCCGTCGCCGTCATCGGCCTTGCCGTCAATCTCGCCAGCGCCTGGCTGCTGGCCGGCGGCGGTCATGCCGCGCACGGCCATCACGCGCATCATCATGGCCATGACGCGCACCACGCCCTTACCCATCATGGTCATGACGCCCATGGCCAGCATGCGCACGATAACGGCCACAGCAGCCACGGCGACCATGCCCACCACGGCGAGGCCGGCGACAACAATATCCGCGCCGCCTATCTGCATGTGATGGCCGATGCGCTCACTTCCGTGCTCGCCATCGCGGCGCTCACCCTCGGCAGCCTCTATGGCTGGCTCTGGCTCGATCCCATCATGGGCATCGTCGGCGGCCTGGTGATCGCCAACTGGTCCTGGAGCCTGCTGAAATCCTCCGGCGGCGTTCTTCTCGACGTCATGCCCGAAGGCGAGACTCTGCCGGGCGAAATCCGCCAGGCGATCGAGACCGAGGAGGATCGGATCACCGACCTCCATATCTGGCAGGTCGGCCCTGGCCATCATGCGGCAATCGTCGCCGTCATCAGCTCGCAACCGCGCGAGCCGGCCTTCTACAAGGGCAGGCTTTCGGCGCTCCAGGAATTGGCGCATGTGACGGTCGAGGTCACGCGCGCCGCCTGATCGGCTGCGGCGGAGCACGAAATCGGCGCCGCCCAACAAGGTTGCAGCGGCTGACAACAGGGTTGCAGCAGCTGACAACAAGTTGCAGCGGGGACGAGATGCCGCCGCAATCGGGCCTTAGCTCTATTCTCCGAATCGTCGGAGGAATTCATGGATCTCAGCCTTACTCGCCGCACGCTGATCGGCTCGGCACTCTGCCTGCCTGCTTTGAGCCTGTCCACGCCGGCGCTTGCCGCCAATGCGCAGGAAACTGCCGGGGAGGGCGACGACAATATCGAGCATCGTCTGGCCGCGGTGGAAAAGCGCACCGGCGGCCGTCTCGGCGTCTCGGTGCTCGACACCCAGACGAGCATTTCCTTCGGCTATCGCGGCAGCGAGGCCTTTCCGATGTGCAGCACCTTCAAGGCGCTGGCGGCAGGCTTCGTCCTTGCCCGCGTCGACAAGGGGCAGGAGAGCCTCGAGCGGCGGGTGACCTACGGCAGGGACAAGCTCGTCGACTATTCCCCGCTCAGCGAAAAACACGCCGGTGCCGACGGCATGACGATCGCCGAACTCTGCGAGGCGGCGGTGACGGTCAGCGACAACACGGCCGGCAATCTGCTGCTCGAAAGTTTCGGCGGCCCGCCGGCGCTGACCGACTGGTTGCGCTCGATCGGCGACGGCACGACCCGTCTCGACCGCACCGAACCGACACTGAACGAGGGCCGGAAAGACGATCCGCGCGACACGACGGCACCGGATGCGATGCTCGACACGCTCGGCAACCTGACGCTCGGCTCGGTGCTTGCCGGACCCTCCTCGGAGAGGCTGATCGCCTGGCTGGTGGCGAGCACCACGGGCAAGGAGCGGCTGCGGGCCGGCCTGCCTGCCGATTGGAAGGTCGGCGACAAGACCGGCACCGGCCAAAACGGCTCCCTGGGCGACATCGCCGTTATCTGGCCGCCCGACCGCGGCCCGATCGTCGCGGCCGTCTATATCGCCGAGGCGACCGCGCCGGCGAAGGAGCTCAACCCGATCTTTGCGGAAGTCGGCAAGATGATCACCGAGATGGTGTGACGCAGGAAAGCGACAGCTGTCCAGCTCGCGCGGAAAACCCTCCCCAACCCCTCCGGGGAGGGGCAGCCGTGCGGCGCTTGTCGCCCTCCGCCTCTAACGGTCCGGCATGCTCAAGCGTTGCTGGGGCAAGACGCAGCCGCAGGTTAGTCCCTCCCCCTTGTGGGGAGGGGTCGGGGAGGGGTTTTTCTCTCAGGAGCGGCAGCTTCCCCATCAAGGCAACGTATACGCAATCACATAGTCGCCGGGCTTGGTGCCGACCGAGCCGTGGCCGCCGGCGACCATGACGACATATTGTTTGTTGTCGTCGGTCGTATAAGTCATCGGCGTTGCCTGGCCGCCGGCCGGAAGCCGCGCCCGCCAGAGTTCCCGCCCGTTGGTTACATCATAGGCGCGCAGATAATTGTCGACCGCAGCACCGAGGAAGGCGACGCCGCCCTTGGTCAGCATCGGGCCGCCGATGCCGGGCACGCCGACCTTGAAGGGCAGCGGCAGCGGCGTCATGTCGTGGACGGTGCCGTTCTTGTGCATATAGGCGATCTTGCCGGTGCGCAGGTCGACGCCGGCGACATAGCCCCATGGCGGCGCCTGGCAGGGGATCTGCATCGGCCCGAGGAAGGGGCCCATGAAGACGCCGTAAGGGGCACCGTCATTGCGGTTGAGCCCCTGTTCGCTGCCTTTCTCGTCCTGGCCTCGCGGCGGAATGTCGGCGGCCGGCACCAGGCGGGAGGTGAAGGCGAGATAGGTCGGCATGCCGAACATGATCTGCCGCTCCGGATCGACCGCGACCGAGCCCCAGTTGAAAGTGCCGAAATTGCCGGGATAGACGATCGTCCCTTTCAGCGACGGCGGCGTGTACCGACCCTCGTAGCGGTAGCGGTGAAAGTCGATGCGGCAGAGGAGCTGGTCGAACAGCGACACGCCCCACATGTCTTTTTCCTTGAGCGGCTCGGGCGAGAAGGTGAGATCGGAGATCGGCTGCGTCGGCGACGTACGATCGCCGGTGACCGCGCCGCCGGGCGCCGGAATCTCCTTGACCGGGATGATCGGCTCGCCGCTGCGCCGGTCGAGCACATAGAGATCGCCCTGCTTGGTGGGGCCGACGAGGGCGGGAACCACGCTGCCGTCAGGCTTGGTCAGGTCGATGAGCGCCGGCTGCGCCGGCACGTCCATGTCCCAGAGGTCGTGATGTACCGTCTGGCGCACCCAGCGCAACTGGCCGCTGCCGATGTCGAGCGCGACGATCGAAGAAGAGAATTTCTCGACATTGTCGCTACGGCCGATGCCGAGCTGATCGGGCACCTGGTTGCCGAGCGGGATGTAGACCATGCCGAGCGCCTCGTCGACGCTGAAGACCGACCAGCTGTTTGGTGAATTGGTCGTATAGGTCTGGCCGTCGGCGATCGGCGTCGTCACGTCCGGATTGCCGGAGTCCCAGTTCCAGATCAGCGCGCCGGTCTTGATGTCGAAGGCCCGGATGACGCCGGATTGCTCCTCGGTGGAATAATTGTCGTTCACCGCCCCGCCGACAATGATCTTGCCCGCCACCGCGACCGGCGGCGAGGTAGAATAATAATAGCCGGCCGGATTGAAGCGCATGCCGGTTTCCAGATGCAGCACGCCCTGATCGGCAAAGCTGGTGCAGACCTTCCCGTCGGCCGCATCGAGGGCGATCAGCCGGGCATCCGAGGTCGGCAGGTAGACGCGTTCGGCGCAGGGCTGGCCGGCGGCGACATCAGGATCGGCATAATAGGTGACGCCGCGGCAGGTCTGGTGCTGCCGGTTGGGATTCATGCCCGAATTGGCGTCGTATTTCCATTTCTCCTTGCCGGTCTTGGCGTCGAGTGCGATCGCCCAGTTATGCGGCGTGCAGAGATAAAGCGTGTCCTTCACCTTGAGCGGTGTCACCTGATAGGTCGTTTCGCTGATATCCTCCGGCCGCTTGACGTCGCCGGTCTGATATCGCCACGCTTCCTTCAGGCTGGAGACATTCTCGGCATTGATCTGGTCGAGCGGCGAGTAGCGCTGGCCGAAGGGCGTGCGGCCATACTGGTGCCATTCGCCGTCCGGCACGCTGCCACCGAAGGCGGGATTGGCGGCGACCGCATCCTTCGGCAGATCGCCGGCCAGATCGTGCGGATCCGTCGTCATCGAATAGACGGCAACGATGATGGCGAGAATGACGGGCACGGCGAGCGGCCAGGGATTGGCGCCGTAGACAATGCCGGTCGGGCTGCGAAAGCCGAGCGGCCGGCGGATCCAGGGCGTCAGCAGCCAGAGGCCGAGCAGGATGATGACGCCGCCGCGCGGGCCCAGCTGCCACCAGTCGAAGCCCACCTCCCAGATCGCCCAGGCGAGTGCGGCGACGACGAGCACCGCATAGACCCAGAGCGCCACCGCCTTGCGCATCAGAAGCAGTACTGCGGTGATGAGGAACATCAGGCCGGCAAACAGATAGAAGATGCTGCCGCCGAGCGTCACGAGCCAGAGCCCGCCACCGCCGAGCGCAACCCCGATGATGATGAAGAGAATGGAGGTGATGACGAGCGCCATAAGGCTGTCTCCCGCTTGGGCTAGCCGGGGTGGGGGATCGGCGGAAAGGCCGCCGGTCAGGCAGATAGAGCGAGGGGGATGCCTTTCAACGGCCGCACTTGCCGCAGCCGGACGTCACGGTACGGTTGTGTTAAGCCGCTTACGTCCCGCAGAAAGTCTGCAGCACCCGTTCCTCCGGCTTCGGCGGCTCCATATATGCGGCGAAATCCGGCTGGTCTTCGTAGGGCTTCGACAGCACGGTGAGCAGCGCCTCGAACAGCGAGAAATCGCCGTGCTCGACCGCAGCCTTGATCGCCTGTTCGACCCGGTGATTGCGGGGAATGAAGGCTGGGTTGACGCGGCGCATGGCGCTGGCGCGTTCGGCCGCTGTCTGCGGATCGCGCGACAATCTCTCGCGCCACTGCATGAGCCAAGGGCGACAGGCCTCCGGCTCCCGGAAGCTCTCGGCAAAGGCAGGCTCTGCGCCGTCATCACCGGAAAGGTCGGAGAGCCGCCGGAAGGTCAGGGTGAAATCGGCGCCCTGCACCTGCATTAGCGACAGCAGCGCCTGGACGAGGTCGAGATCGCCATCCTCTTGCCCGGCAAGGCCGATCTTTGCCCGCATGCCGGTCAGCCAATGCGCCTGGAACCGTTCGCCATAGGCCCGGATCACCACATTCGCCTTGTCGACCGCCTTGTCCGGCTCGGCGTCGATCAACGGCAGCAGCGTCTCGCCGAGCCGGGCAAGATTCCACTGGCCGATGGCCGGCTGGTTGGCATAGGCATAACGGCCGTGCTGGTCGATTGACGAGAAGACGGTTGCCGCATTATAGGCATCCATGAAGGCGCAGGGACCGAAATCGATCGTCTCGCCGGAGATCGTCATATTGTCGGTGTTCATCACGCCATGGATGAAGCCAACATGCAGCCAACGGGCAATCAGCGCAGCCTGGCGCTCCGAAACTGCCTCGAACAGGCGGAGATAGGGTGCCTCGGTCTCTTTCAGCGCGGGATAGTGCCGGTCGATCACGTAATCGGCGAGCGCCCGAACACCGTCGGTGTCGCCCCGTGCCGCGAAATACTGGAAGGTGCCGACCCTGATATGGCTTGCCGCGACCCGGGTGAAGACCGCGCCCGGCAGTACCTCTTCGCGATAGACCGGTTCGCCCGTCGTCACCGCCGCCAGCGCCCGTGTGGCGGGAATGCCGAGCGCGAACATCGCCTCGCTTATGATATATTCTCTGAGTACCGGCCCGATCGCCGCCCGCCCGTCACCGCGGCGTGAAAAAGGCGTCGGCCCCGCGCCCTTCAGCTGGATGTCGAAGCGCTTGCCGCTGCGGTCGACCACCTCGCCGAGCAGGATCGCCCGCCCATCGCCGAGCTGCGGCGAGAAGCCGCCGAACTGATGCCCCGCATAGGCCATCGCCAGCGGCTCGGCCCCTTCGGGAACGAGATTGCCGGAAAAGATCGCCGCGCCATCGCGTCGCAGCGCCTCGACGTCAAGCCCGAGCTCGGCGGCCAGCGGTTCGTTCAACTTGATCAGCCAAGGCTCGCTCACCGGCGTCGGCGTTTGCGGCGCAAAGAAGCGCTCGGGCAAGCCGACATAGCTGTTGTCGAACGGAAAGGCCGCACCGGACCGGATTTTCTGCGGGGTCGAGGTCATTGTTCATAGGTAGGGCCGGGGTGACGCGGGCGCAAGCCGGCCTTGCGCGCTGGATCGATCGGCTGTCACGCAGATCGCGCCGATGCAAGGAATCGTGATCCGCTTTTACCTCTCGTCAAAGCTGCTTTGCCATAAAGGACATAGCCTCGCCATGATCTCGGGCGTATAGCAGATCGTCTCCCCTTGGCCCTGCGCCATGTCATCCCCGCGGCCTTGCTGCTTTCTCTGCTCCGCCGCGCCACCGTGAGTGATTCCGCACGATGTCGGATCAGATTTACCAGGCGCCGATGGTGCGGCGCGCCGCGCCCAATTTCCGCGTGATCGCGATGATCGTCGCGAGTGCGATGCTGATGGAAAATATCGATGCGACCGTGCTGGCGACCGCGCTGCCGACCATGGCGCGCGATTTCGCCGTCAGCGCGCCGGCGATGTCGATCTCACTGACCTCCTATCTCCTCAGCCTGGCGATCTTCATTCCGGCCAGCGGCCGGATGGCGGACAGTTTCGGCTCGCGCACCGTTTTCCGTGCCGCCATAGCAGTCTTCGTCATCGGCTCTATCCTCTGCGCGCTCGCGCCGACGCTGCCCTTCCTGGTGCTGGCCCGGCTGCTGCAGGGCATGGGCGGCGCAATGATGATGCCGGTCGGCCGGCTGGTGCTGATGCGCAGCGTCGCCCGCAAGGATATGGTCAGCGCCATGTCCTGGCTGCTGGTGCCGGCGCTGATCGGCCCGATCGTCGGCCCACCGCTCGGCGGCTTCATCGTCACCTATCTCGACTGGCGCTGGATCTTCTACATCAACGTGCCGATCGGCATTATCGGCGTGATCTTCGTCTCGATCTATATCGACGAGGTCAAAGGCAAGGCGGCCGGCCCCTTCGATATGGTCGGCTTCGTCCTCTCTGGCATCTCGCTCGGCTCGCTGCTCTTCGGCTTCGAAATGTCGAGCCATGAGGGCGAGGGCGCTTTCTCGATTTTCCTGATCGCCCTCGGCCTCATTTTCGGCATCGGCTATTTGAGGCATGCCCGCAGGCATCCGTCGCCGATCATGGATTTTTCGCTGATGAAGGTGCCGAGTTTCGGCACCTCGGTCATCGCCGGTTCGCTGACGCGCATCACCCAGGGTGCCCAGCCTTTCCTGCTGCCGCTGCTCTTCCAGATCGGCTTCGGCCTCTCCGCCGCCGCGGCCGGCCAGATCGTCATATCAACCGCGCTCGGCGCGCTCGCCATGAAGCCGATGGCGCGGTTCGTCTTCAGCCGGCTCGGTTTCCGCCGAAGCTTGGTCCTCAACGGCATCCTCGGCACGGCCGGTTATGCCCTCTGCGCCGCCTTTCGGCCGGACTGGCCGACGCCGCTGATCTTCGTCGTCCTGGTGCTCAGCGCCTTCTTCCTGTCGTTCCAGTTCACCGCCTACAACACCATCGCCTATGACGAGATCGACAAGGAGCGGATGAGCTCGGCCACCAGCTTCTACACCACGATCCAGCAGCTGATGCTGTCGCTCGGTATCTGCATCGGGGCCTTGGCGCTGCACGGTTCCATGGCCTTCAACAATGTCGAAACGCCGTCGCTGGACGATTTCTCTACTGCCTTCATTGTCGTCACCCTCATCTCGATCACCGCGACCGTCTGGAATCTGCGCTTCTCGGCGACGGCGGGCGAGGAGATTAGCGGCTACAAGGCCAAGCGGGCCAAAGATGCTTCTTGAGAAAAGCGGCGCCATGAAAACAAGCACTTGAGGCGCTTCGCCTGAATCAAATTCCGCGCGACGCAGCCGTTCTTAATCCTTGTTCTCAGATCTTGTTCTCCATGTCAGCGGCCATTTCCGCAAGCTTGCGCACGGTATTGAGATTGCGCGAGGTGCCTGATTTAAGCGCAGGCAGCTTCAGCTTCGAGCGGCCGGACCCGTTGGGGTAGTACACGTAGATCTCCCGGCCGGCGAGCTTCGCCTCCTCGCCATCGGGCGCCACCATTTTATCGAGCGCATCGCCGGACGCCTTTTCGGGCAGGAAGGTGACGAGCAGGAAATTCGGCTTGGCATCGACAAAGGGCGCGTTGGCGGCAATCGCCTCGAGCTCTTTCCGGCTGCGCACCATCACGCCCGGCCGCTTGCCCATCTTTTGTCCGAGCGCGGCGTCGAGTTTTTCCGCGACCGCCTTCTCAGTCTCGTCAGAGCGGAAAAGCACATTGCCGCTCTGGAAGTAGGTTTTCACGTCGGTAAAGCCGAGGCCTTCGCAGATCACCTTGAGTTCAGCCATCGGCAGCGAGCCGGTGCCGCCGACGTTTATCGCGCGGAGGAGGGCGATGTAGACTGGCATTTCTCTCTCGCTCGATCTTGTGCCGTCGCCGCCACCTCACATCTTCCCAGCCACCTTGATCGCAAATGCATACTCGAACGCAATCTCTTCCAGCCGCTGGAACCGTCCCGACGCCCCGCCATGGCCGGCGTCCATGTTGGTCTTGAGCAGGATCGGCGCCTCGCCGGTTGTCTTGTCGCGCAGTTTCGCCACCCACTTGGCCGGCTCCCAATAGGTGACGCGCGGATCGGTCAGGCCGCCGAGCGCCAGGATCGGCGGGTAGGCCTTTGCCTCGACATTGTCATAGGGCGAATAGGCTGCGATCTGCTCGTATTCTTCGCGGCTGTCGATCGGATTGCCCCATTCCGGCCATTCCGGTGGGGTCAGCGGCAGCGTGTCATCAAGCATCGTGTTGAGCACGTCGACGAAGGGGACGGCGGCGATGATGCCGGCGAACTTCTCCGGCGCCATGTTGGCGACGGCGCCCATCAGCATGCCGCCGGCCGATCCGCCTTCGGCGATGATCTTCGCGTAAGAGGTGAACTTCTGTTGATTCAGATAGTCCGCCGCGGCGACGAAGTCCTTGAAGCTATTCGTCTTCTTGCCCATCTTTCCGTCTTCGTACCAGGCAAAGCCCTTGTCCTTGCCGCCGCGGATATGGGCGATGGCATAGACGAAGCCGCGGTCGGCAAGCGACAGGCAATTGGTGTTGAAGCCGGCCGGAATGGTGATGCCGTAGGCGCCGTAGCCGTAAAGCAGGCAGGGCGCGCTGCCGTCGAGCGGTGTATCCCTACGATAGAGCAGCGTGACCGGCACCGTCTCGCCGTCCCATGCCGGGGCGAAGACGCGGCGGGTGACGTAGTCGTCGGGATTGTGGCCGGAGGGAACCTCCTGCGTCTTCAGCAATGTGCGCTCGCGCGTCACCATATTGTAGTCGTAGAGCTGCGACGGCGTCGTCATCGAGGAATAGGAGAAGCGGATGACGTCGGTGTCGTATTCCGCCGCGCCCGAAAGCCCGAGTGAATAGGCCTCCTCGGCAAAGGCGATCGCATGTTCCTCGCCGGTCGCCCGATCGCGGATCATGATCCGCGGCAGTCCATCCTTACGCTCCAGCCACAGAAGATGACGGGCATAGGCCATATGGCTGATGATCAACGTGCCGGGCTTGTGGGCGACGACTTCGCGCCAGTTCTCTTTGACCGGATTGTTGACCGGCGCTTCCATAATCTTGAAATCCTTGGCGCCGGCGTCATTGGTCAGGATGTAGAAGACGTCGCCGCCCTCGGTCAGCGAATATTCGATGCCTTCCTCGCGCGCCGCCACCAGCTTCGGCTCGGCCGTCAGATCCTTGGTCGACAGCAGCCGGTATTCGCTGGTCTCGTGGTCGTGAATGTCGATATAGATGAAGTCGTCGAGCAGCGAGCCGCCGACGCCCATGAAGAAGCCGGCATCCGCTTCCTCATAGACCAGCCGGTCTTCCGACTGCGGCCGGCCGAGGATGTGGTGGAACACCTTGGAGGGCCGGTGGTTTTCGTCGAGCGCCGAATAGAAGAAGCTCTTGCCGTCTGGCGCCCAGACGCCGCCGCCGCCGGTATTCTGGATCCGGTCCGCAAGATCTTCACCGGTCGCGAGATCGCGCACCTGCAGCGTGAAGAACTCCGATCCCTTGTCGTCATAGCCCCAGATGCCGCGGCTGTGGTCGCTCGAATGGTCGAGGCCGGCGAGGCGGAAATACGCTTTGCCTGATGCCTCCTTGTCGCCGTCGAGCAGCACGGTGCGGATCGCCTCGTCGGCGACGTCGCCGTCCCGGGGAATGCGGAAATAGCGCGGCTGTTCGCCTCCGGTCACAAAGAAAGTGCCGTAGGCATAGGCGCCATCTTTCATCGGTACCGAGCTGTCGTCTTCCTTGATGCGGCCGCGCATCTCCGAAAACAGCGCCTTCTGCAGCGGCTTGGTGTCTTCCATCGCCGCGTTCATATAGGCGTTTTCGGCTTCGAGATGCCGGCGGATCTCGGGGTCGAGGATCGACGGATCCTTGAACATCGCCTGCCAGTTGTCGGCGCGCAGCCAGGCATAGTCGTCCGTGCGGGTAATGCCGTGGCGCGTATCGGAGAGGGGCTTTTTCGGTGCGGCGGGCGGTGTCGGCAGGCTCTTGAAAACGGACAAGGAATTGGCTCCGGTGGAATGTCGGGTTGGCAAGAGATAGAGGCGCGCCGCCGCCGGATCAAGCGCCAAGGGTGCAGGCGACCGTCCACAGTCGAGGAGACGGCACCGCCCGCCCTGCCTTGATGTCACCACAATATTTAAGGAGGTCCGCTATCACAGAGCGAATTTTGCACGTGCCCAGCCCCCGGCAAGCCGCCGGTGGCAGGATGAAGACTGTACAACAGTAAGGGATTTCCTTCGCAATGCCGAAACGTCTGCTCCTGTTTGTATCCCTGGCCGGCTTGGCTGCCCCCGCTTTTGCCGTCGACCCGGCCATCAAGAAGCAGCTGGAAAAACTCGATCCTTCGACCCGCCTGGAACAGAGCTGCGACACGGAAGCGATGAGTCGCATCAATAAGGACAGTACCGGCTTCAAGCCCGACAAGGTCATCGCCTATACGTTCAAGGATCCGATCGCCGGCGACAATTCGCTGCAGGCGCCGGGCGCGGTCTTCCGCAGCAAGGGCGACTGGTATCATCTCTCCTACAATTGCATCACCGGCCCACAACATATCAACGTGCGCGAACTCGACTATCAGATCGGCGAGAAGGTGCCGCGCGAGAAGTGGGACAAATATTATCTCTACGATTGATGCTGTTGCATGTGTCCGGGCGGCTGCGGTGACATCCGGCCACATGGCGCCATGCAAAAGTACCCGCTAGAATCGCCGGACCGAACCTCAGAAGCCCTGATATGAACCGCATCCTCGTCGCTTCGGCGTTCCTTCTGGCCGCGATCTCAGCCGCATCGGCGGACGAGTTGTCGTTGGCGCCGCCGGCTGCGCCGCTCTCGAAGGCGCCGGCGATCAAGCTCGTCGAACCGCATCTGCATATCGCCCGTTCCAACATAGCGGGCCATGCCCGCATCGCGCTGACCTTCGACGCCTGCATGGGCCAGGCGGACGAACGCATCCTTTCGACTCTGGTGCGCGAGCGCATTCCGGCAACGATCTTCATCACCGCCCGCTGGCTGAAGCGCAACCCGCAAGCCCTTGCCGTCTTCCTGCAGAATCCGGATCTCTTCGAGCTCGAAAACCACGGCGAGAACCATATTCCGGCCGTCGATACGCCGACGCTCGTCTATGGCATTGCCTCGGCCGGCTCGCCGCAGGCGGTAAAGCAGGAGGTCGAAGGCGGCGCCGCCGCCATGGTCGCAGCCGGCATTCCCGCGCCGCACTGGTTCCGCGGCTCCACGGCCAAATACGATCTTTCCGCGATCGGCGAGATCCGCACCATGGGCTATCGCATCGCCGGCTACTCGGTAAACGGCGACGGCGGCTCACTGCTCGGTGCAGCGATCACCGAAAAACGCATCGCCTCGGCCAAGGACGGCGATGTCGTCATCTCCCACATCAACCAGCCCACCCATGCGGCGGGCGAGGGAGTGGCGAAGGCACTGGTCGATCTCAAGATGAAGGGCACGGCGTTCGTTCGTCTGAAGGATGTCGAGGATGTGGGCGACGACAAGACGACCGAGTAGGGCTGCGGCTGAAGCTGTGCCGTGTGGCACGGCACAATAGCCAAAGCGAAGCCTCTACCGCAACGCATCCCCAGCTCCCAACCTATCGTCTCCAAACCGCCGTATCCCTGGTCCTTCCCGATCGAGCGCAAAGTCCTCGAACCAGTCGCGGTAGATCCCGGCAATCATCGCCCCGATCATCTGGGCGGCGAGATAGGAGAAGGTGATGCCGTTGCCGCCATAGCCGTGGGCGGCGAAGACATGCGGCATCCCGGGCGTCGGGCCGATCAGCGGCAGGCCATCGGCCGTTTCGCCGAAGGTTCCGCCCCAGGCATGGGCGATGCGGGTATCCGCTCTCGGCCATAACCGCTTCATCTTCTCCCGGACAGCGCCGATCTTGGCCGGCAGCTTTCGATCCCGCGCCGCGGCATTGGTGGTACCGTCGTCCTCGCCGCCGGCGACGATGCGATTGTCCGCAGTCGTGCGCATGTAGAGGTAGGGATGGCTGTCCTCCCAGAGCAAAGCCCTGTCGCGCCAGAAAGTGGCGGGATCCTGTGGCACGGTGGCGAAGGCCCAGCTCGAACTTGTGCGGTGCAGCTTCGGCATATCGAAGCCCGGCATCGAATAGCCGGTCGCCAGCACGACATGCCGCGCCTCGATGACATAGGCGCCCTCCGTCTCCGCCGTGACGCGATCGCCTTCGCTGTGCAGCGCGGTCACGGAAGCGCTGACGAGTTGCGCCCCGCGCCGGACGGCCATCGCGATCAGCGCCCAGGTGAGCAGCAGCGGATCGGCTTCCGCCGAACCCGGCGAATAGATCGCCCCATCCCGATCGATCTCGAATTGCGTGAAGAGATCGGGATGTTCGAGATAGACGCCGGGCAGCCCCGCCCGCCGGCGAAGCTGGCGCTCTTGACTGAGGTCGCGGGCGCCTTCCAGGTTGCAGGCGAGATAAAGCGTGTTGCGCGGCCGGAAGCCGCAGGCGATTCCGTTTGCTGCGATCAGCTTCGAAAGACCGGCGACGGCAGCGGCGCTACGGCGATAGATTCCGGCCGCTCGTTCGAAGCCGTAATAGGCCTCGAGTTGCGTGAGCGTGCTGTCGATTTCCCATTGCAGCATCGCGGTGCTGGCCGCGGTGCTGCCGAAGCCCGGCTCCTCCCGGTCAATGATAACAACGGAAAAGCCGCGCGCCGTCAGATGATCTGCGATCAGCGCGCCGGTGATGCCGCCGCCGATCACCGCGACATCGGTCGAAAAGCTCCGCGCCATCGGCCGCCATTGCGGACGTATGGCATTCCTCCCCCAGAGCGAACGGCCGCTGACCATCTGGTCATGATCGGATTCGTCGAGATCGAGATCGGACGCCACTTATGTCTCCTCGCTTGATCACTTCGGCAATTGCGGCTGCGGTTTTTCCTCGATCAGCAGTTCCTCGATAATCGTCATGACGATCAGCGACAGCGGCAGCGCCAGCATGGCGCCGACGGCGCCCCACATCCAGGTCCAGAACAGGATGGCGAGGAAGACGATAAAGGGATTGATTTCCAGTCGCCGTCCCATCACCGCCGGGAAGATCAGGTTCTCCATGACGAGATGCACGGTGAAGAAGGCTGCCGCCGGCACCAGGCCGACGATGAAGCCGTCATAGGTGATGATGCCGGCGATGGCGACGGAAAGCGTCATCAGCGTGATGCCGAGATAGGGAATGAAGCTCGACAGGAAGGCGAAGAAGCCCCAGAGCGCAGGTGACGACAACCCGCTCGCATAGGCGATGATCGTCATGACGACGCCAAGCCCGACATAGATCAGCGAGGCTGTGGCGAAATAGAAGCCGAGCACCTGCTCGACCGCATTGATGACGCGGATTGCCGCCAGACGTTGCGTGCGGGTGCGGAAGGTCATGATGATCGTCTTGCGCAGATTGACCCGGCTGGCGAGGAAGAGCAGCAGCGCAGCGAAGAAGATCAGCCCCTGTATCAGCGCCGGCGTGAGGCTTGTTGTCACCACATGCAGGACGCTACCGGTATTTTCGAGCAGCGCGCCGATCGACATCGGCCCGCTTTCGAACGTCGCCGGGGTAATGTGCAGCCATTCGATGCGCTCCAGGTAAGGCATGATGCGGCTGATCGTCCGCTCGACGAAAGCCGGGGCTTCGTTGGCAAGCGTCGTCAGCGGATCGGCAAGCGAAGTGACCAGCAGAACGATGACCAAAGCGACGCTGCTTGACAGAAGGAAAGCGTTGGCAAGCCTCGGCACACCCATTTTGCTGAGATTTTCCGCGGCAAGGCCGAGGATCATGCCGACGACGACGGCAAGAGTCACCGGAATGAGGATCAGCGACATCGTATAGACGGCGGCAAGGCCGAGGATGGCGAAGATGCCGATGATCGCCCAGGCCATGCTGATGTCGAGCCCGTCCTTCTCAAGCCGATGCACCGGCGGGGACGGCAGTTCCTCCGCGGCCTCTTGCAACGACTTAGCCCAGGCGCTGGTTTGGCGTTCGCCGATGGCGATCTTCTTTGCGTGTTTGCGGATGCCGTTGGCGATGCCCATGCGGTGAGGTCCCCGAAGCCCCATTGCTTCGCCACAAAAACGCGCTGATGCGGTTCCGGTTCCGCCGGCCTGTGGCGCCGTCGTAAAGACATGATTTCGCCTGCGGACAAGGGAGCTAAAGCGTCCGCCTTTTCATCGGCTCGTCCGCCGATTTGATCCTGCCGTCGGAACAACCTCGCCGTCGCTGGCGTTCGACCTCGGAAGGAGAGTGCTCATGATTGCAGATCCCTATCAGAAGAAAACCACCGAGACCTATTCGACCGATCCCCCCTATGCGGACGAGGCGAGGCTGAAAGCCACCGATCAGCGGCGTTGGTGGATTTGGACCGTTCTTGTGGCGGGCGCGGCAGTTCTCATCATTGCCGGCGTGAGCGTTGCGATCTGGCCCAATCCCAGCAACAATGATCCGACGGCGACGGCTTCGACCAAGCCGGATCCGATCAACACGCAGCCCTCCGGTCCCGGTGCCTTCAACAACGACCCGGCCTCCGGCCCTGCACGGCCGCCCGAAGCGACAGACCGGTCGCCAACGCCGAGCGGAAACGGCAGCGGACCGACGCAGGTGACGACGCCCTCAGGAACCGAGAAGGTCCAATAGTGCAGGTTCAGGCCGAAAGCGTCAGGCCGATGCCCCAAGGATCCCTGAGGAAGACGCCGCCGTCGCGCTTCTCGCTGTTGATCTCTAGCGCGTCGAACTTGGAGACCGCCGCGTCGAGCGTCGCCTTGTCGTTGAAACGGATCCGGTAGTCCGACAGCCCGGTCATATTGTCGGCGCGAGCAGTGGCACCCCGGCTGTTCCAGATGTTGGCCGCAAGATGGTGATGATAGCCGCCGGTTGCAAAGAAGCTCGCGCCGGGATAACGGGCCATCAGCTTGAGGCCGAGCACGTCCCGGTAGAAGGCGTCGGCCTGCGGGATATCGCCCACCTGCAGGTGCAGATGGCCGATCGCCGTTCCCTCAGCCATGCCGTCCCAGCGATCCTCCGATGCGCTGTTATAGAGTGCCTGCAGGTCAAGGCGCTGCGTCGCCATTTCGACCATGCCGTCCTGGTGGAATTTCCATTGTTCGTGCGGCCGGTCGGCATAGATTTCGATGCCGTTGCCCTCGGGGTCGGAAAGATAGATCGCCTCGCTGACGAGATGGTCCGAGGCGCCGTCGAGCACGACGTTGTTGTGGGCGGCGTGCCGCAGCCAGCGTGCCAGTTCCGTGCGGTCGGGCATCAGGAAGGCCGTGTGGAAAAGGCCTGCGGCATTCCGTGGCGCGACTGCCGCGTCCTTTGCCGTCGTCAGCGTCAACAGCGGATGCCCCCCGACCCCTAGTACTTCGCCGCTCGTCGTCTTCTCGATGACCTTCAGGCCGAGCATCGACTGATAGAAGCCGGAAACGAGGCCGAGGTCGGTAACGACGAGATGCGACTGGTCGATATAGGCAGGCCGCGTCAGCGCATAGGATGGTTCTGTCGTCATCAATGGATCTCCTGCCTCTGCAGCTAAAGGCGTACCGGCGGTGGCGGCAACCATGCCGCCCATGGCAAATCCGAGGAAGTGTCGCCGGTTCATGCGCCTGATCTCCTCGGTACCATACTTGATTACTATATGGCCTATTCCGATTGTTCACAGAAGGCTTGTTTTTGAGGATGAAGCGTTGAGCAGATGTTGACGATGCCCTGCACCGGCTTGATCGCAGTCAATGCGTGCATATCTTCATCAGAGCAAGCTTATGCATCTCAGTCATGGAGGGAAGCCATGTACAGGAAAATCATCGTGGCGATCGCGCTCGGCAGCCTCGACAGGGGAGAGAACATTCTCCGCAAGGCCGCCTCGCTGCTCGACGCGGGCGGCCAGATCGTCGCGCTCAACGTCGTCGAGGATGTACCGACCTATGTCGCGATCGAACTGCCGGCCAATATGCTCGATGACGCCATGAAGGACGGGCGCGCCAAGCTGGAAGCGCTGGTCGCCGCAACCGGGGTCGCGGCAACGATCGACATCCGCAACGGCCCGCCCGCCAAGGCCATCATCGCGGCCGCCGAAAGCCACGGCGCCGACCTCATCATCCTCGCCTCGCATATTCCGGACTTTTCCAACTACTTTATCGGCGCCACGGCCGACCGCGTTGTGCGGCACGCCAAGTGCTCCGTGCTGGTCGAGCGGCATAAGATCTGAATCTGCGCCGCCGTCGAGGGGGCGGGGCCTGTGCGGCCTGTCACGAAGATTTACCGCGCGCACGATGCGCAGCAGTTGCGCCCCCGCCCGTTCGGTGCGACCATCGCGATCGGGTATGAAACGGGTTGCGTGCATGGCCGAGTTCAACGGTATTCGCTGGGCTTACGACAGATATGAGCTGATCGCCGACGGCATCGTCCATGGCGTCGGTCTCGTGCTGGCGCTGATCGGCGCCACTGCTCTGATCTTCTACGCCACAGTCTGGAGCTCCCACGGCGCGCTCGCCGCCGCCTGGATCTATGGCGTCGGCTTGGTACTGACGCTTGCCATCTCCTTTTCCTACAATGTCTGGCCGGTCTCGCGCACCAAATGGTTCCTGCGCCGCTTCGATCATTCGGCGATCTTCATCCTGATCGCCGCCACCTATACGCCCTTCCTCGAACGCGGCGCCGACGATCCGCTGCTCTTCTTCATGTTGATGGCGATATGGCTGTTCGCTGCCGTCGGCATTGTTCTGAAATGCGCGTTTCCGGGGCGCTACGACCGTCTCGCCATCCTGCTTTACCTCGCCATGGGCTGGAGCGGCGTGCTGGTGGCGGGTCCTGTCGCCGCGCGCATTCCCTCCGCTTCGATGCTGCTGATCGTCATCGGCGGTCTCATCTATTCGCTCGGCGTCATCTTCCATGTCTGGGAGAAACTGCGCTTCCAGAACGCCATCTGGCACGGTTTCGTCGTCATCGCCGCGGCCGTGCATTATTCCGCCGTCTTCACCTGTTTCAGTCTGCCGACGCCAGACTTCTGAGCTGCCGCCCGCCCGAGCCCGTCCCGCAGGCCTTTCTCCGCTGCATCGGCCGTTTACATCTTTTGAACCGCAGCGTATGCCAACCCGCGCAGTCAATCCGAACCGGGCCACCATGACAGACGCCGTCCTTCTCCGCGACGCCACCGAAGCCGATCTTCCCGCCATCCGGGATATCTACAATCACGCCGTCGAGCACACGACGGCGATCTGGAACGAAACGCTCGTCAATCTCGAAAATCGACGGGAATGGCTGAGCGCGCGCAAGGACCGCGGCTTTCCAGTCATCGTCGCCGAGAAGTCGGGCAAGGTGGCGGGCTATGCCTCCTATGGCGACTGGCGCCCCTTCGAGGGCTATCGCCATACGGTCGAACATTCCGTCTATGTCGACAAGGATCATCGCGGCGGCGGCATCGGCGAGGCCCTGATGCGCGAATTGATCGCGCGTGCGGCGGCCGGCAATATCCATGTGATGATCGCCGGCATCGAGGCCGAGAACACCGCCTCGATACGGTTGCACGAGAAGCTCGGCTTCCGCATCGCCGGCAGATTTTCCGAGGTCGGCACCAAGTTCGGCCGTTGGCTGGACCTCACCTGCATGGAGCTTCGCCTGCCCGGCGGGGCCGATTGACCTGCCCGCTCGGGCAAGGCCGACGGAGGATGAGCGCTCGCCGCACGGAGTGAACCGGCAAATCATTGCCGGAGCGGTCGCTATCTTTTTATTGTATTCTGAGCTGTGTAGAAAAGAGAGGCCGCCTGCTTCGCGAGAGGCGGCGTGATAAGCGTCATGGAGATCAACAGTTCAATGGCAATGCATAGATCGCCGCTCGGCCTCCTTGCCTTCCTTCTTCTCGCCGCTGCTCCGATTTCCTCGCGTGCTGCCGATTGCGGCAGCACGGCCTCGCCGAAGCTCGACTGGCAGGAATGCACGAAGAAGAACCTGATGCTGCAGGGCAGTGACCTCCAAGGCGCCAATCTCTTCAGCACCGATTTCTCGCTGACCGATCTCAGCGGTTCGAATTTCAAATCCGCCAATTTGGAAAAGGCGAGCTTGGTGCGCGCCTCGCTTGAGGGGTCACATGCCGAAGGGGCCAACTTCGCCAAGGTCGAGGCCTATCGTGCCAGCTTCGCCAATATTGCCGCCGAAGGTGCTTCCTTTGCCGGCGCCGAGCTGCAGCGCGCCAATTTTGCCGGCGCCCGGCTCTCCGGCGCGAGCTTCGAAAAGGCCGAACTTGGCCGCGCCGATTTCGACAAGGCGGTGCTGACGGGGGTGAAATTCTCTTTCGCCAATCTCTCCCGCGCCGATCTCTCCAATGCCATCTTCGAAGGCCCGGCGACGTTCGAGCGCGCCTTCATGTTCCTGACCCGCATCGAAGGCCTTGACCTCTCGGCTGCCGCCGGCCTCGAACAGGCGCAGATCGACCTAGCGTGCGGCGATGCCTCGACCAAGCTGCCGCCCGGCCTCTCGACGCCGGCGACCTGGCCATGCCCTGCCGAGCACGAGTGATTACCCGGGCGACACCGTGCGCCTGTGGCAACCACGCCCCGCTGGATTAAAAATGCGGGCTTCGACCTAATGCAATTTGAACTCGCCCATGACGCGACGCCATTCGTTCGGTCCGATCAGCCGCTGATGGGTGTAGCGGACAGAATGCAGCGGTCCGTCGAGCGTGGACTGCCAGAAATCCAGGAACTTATGCATTTCGGGAAAGTCCGGGGCGAGATCGTAATCCTGCCAGACATAGGTTTGGAGAACGGATTCAAAGTCGGGGATGCGGTAGAGGATGTGCGCAGTGGTAAGGCCGTAACCGCTGAGCTGACGCTCCAGATCCGATGAAAATTGCATGCCTCATCTCCGTTTCACGACAACGAGAAGGTGGCGCATATTTTTGCGTCCATCAACTAATTTCTCAACGTAGCGGCCGCGTTTATTGTTCCTTCTCAGTGTGTTAGCAGCCGCTCTTGGGGAGTGCTAATTTTTTCTCCGCGCCCTCTTGAAATCGAAAAAGCGCAAAACCAGATCATTGCGCGCAAGATGCTCGACAGAGGTTTGCACCCGCCCGGACTGGTCATCCGGTCCGGCCAGGGGAACAACATCACTATTGTTTGTCCATTGGAGGAAAACATGTCGTTCCGACCGCTTCATGATCGCATTCTCGTCCGCCGCGTCGATTCCGAGGAAAAGACCAAGGGCGGCATCATCATTCCCGATACCGCCAAGGAAAAGCCGCAGGAAGGCGAGGTCATCGCCGTCGGTTCTGGTGCACGCAACGATGCCGGCCAGATCCAGCCGCTCGACGTCAAAGTCGGCGATCGCATCCTGTTCGGCAAGTGGTCCGGCACGGAGATCAAAATCGATGGTGAGGACCTGCTGATCATGAAGGAAAGCGATGTCATGGGCATTATTGAAGCCCAGGCGGCCGAAAAGATCGCCGCCTGAGGCGTGTCCGCGCATGAGTCAAAAAAGCTGCCTATTGAAGGAGTGAAAGAATGGCTGCGAAAGAAGTGAAATTCCATAGCGATGCCCGTGAACGCATGCTGCGTGGGGTCGATGTGCTGGCCAATGCCGTGAAGGTGACCCTCGGCCCGAAAGGCCGTAACGTCGTGATCGACAAGTCCTTCGGCGCGCCGCGCATCACCAAGGACGGCGTCTCGGTCGCCAAGGAAATCGAGCTCGAAGACAAGTTCGAAAACATGGGGGCGCAGATGCTGCGCGAAGTGGCATCGAAGACGAACGACCTCGCCGGCGACGGCACCACGACTGCGACGGTGCTCGGCCAGGCAATCGTCAAGGAGGGCGCCAAGGCGGTCGCCTCCGGCATGAACCCGATGGACCTGAAGCGCGGCATCGATCTTGCCGTCGACGCTGTCGTCGCGGAACTGAAAACTAACGCCCGCAAGATTTCCAACAATTCCGAAATTGCCCAGGTCGGTACGATCTCCGCCAATGGTGATTCCGAGATCGGCCGCTACCTTGCCGAAGCAATGGAGAAGGTTGGCAACGAAGGCGTCATCACGGTTGAAGAGGCCAAGACCGCCGAAACCGAACTTGAAGTCGTTGAGGGCATGCAATTCGACCGCGGTTATCTCAGCCCCTATTTCGTCACCAATCAGGACAAGATGAGGGTCGAACTGGAGGATCCCTATATCCTGATTCATGAGAAGAAGCTGTCGAACCTGCAGTCAATGCTGCCGGTTCTCGAAGCCGTCGTTCAGTCTGGCAAACCGCTTCTCATTATCGCCGAGGATGTCGAAGGCGAAGCGCTCGCAACGCTCGTCGTCAACAAGCTGCGCGGCGGCTTGAAGATCGCCGCCGTCAAGGCTCCGGGCTTCGGCGATCGCCGCAAGGCCATGCTGGAAGACATCGCCATCCTTACCGGCGGCACCGTCATCTCCGAAGACCTCGGCATCAAGCTCGAAAATGTGACGCTGAACATGCTCGGGCGGGCGAAAAAGGTGGCGATCGAAAAGGAAAACACCACCATCATCGACGGTGCCGGTTCGAAGACGGAACTCGACGGTCGCACCGCTCAGATCCGCGCCCAAATCGAGGAGACCACCTCCGACTACGACCGCGAGAAGCTGCAGGAACGTCTTGCCAAGCTCGCCGGCGGTGTTGCGGTCATCCGTGTCGGTGGTTCGACCGAAGTCGAGGTGAAGGAGAAGAAGGATCGCGTCGATGACGCGCTGCATGCCACCCGCGCGGCAGTCGAGGAAGGCATTCTGCCGGGCGGCGGCGTGGCGCTGCTGCGCGCGGTCAAAGCGCTAGACAATATCAAGACTGCCAATGACGATCAGCGGGTCGGCGTCGACATCGTCCGCCGTGCGCTCGAGGCCCCGGCTCGCCAGATCGCCGAAAACGCCGGCGCGGAAGGCTCCATCATCGTCGGAAAGCTGCGGGAAAAGAGCGAATTCTCCTATGGCTGGAATGCTCAGACCGGCGAATATGGCGATCTCTATGCGCAGGGCGTCATCGATCCGGCCAAGGTTGTTCGCACAGCGCTGCAGGACGCAGCTTCGGTTGCCGGCCTGCTGGTGACGACGGAAGCGATGATCGCCGAGAAGCCCAAGAAGGAAGCTGCTCCGACCATGCCGGCCGGCGCCGGTATGGACTTCTAAGCGATCGCTCGGCCCGCTCCGCCATCGGGGCGGGCCGTTCTACGCACTATCGATGAAACAAGTTTCATCGGTCGACATCAATGGAGCCAAGCTATGAGAAAGGAAAGTATCAGCAATTCCACACAGCAGAATGCCGTGGCAGCGATCACCGCGGCACATCTGCTTCATCCGGCGAAGCATTTCGGTCACCCGCGTGACGTACTTGCCGCCGCCGAGATCGACAATGACGAGAAGCGGGCAATTCTCGCCTCATGGGCATCCGATATCTTCACAGTCGAATCCGTACCAGCCCTCCGCCTTTACCCCGGGGCCGAAAGAGCTGTATCCTATGATGAGATCCTTGAAGCGCTGAAGGCTTTGGATAATGGCGATCGACCATCCGCGAGGCAGGATACGTCCGCTTCCCTGAGTTCCCATAGGACCCGTCGTCGAAAACCGCCCGCCCGCCGGTTTCCGGGCCTTGGCTTGTGCAGCTACCGCAAAGGAGGACGGCGTCGACCGCTGTTCGAAACCTGACCCTCCGTCTGGCCTGCCGTGTGTCTCTCTAGGATGCAGGCATTTTGGCCGACGGCTCTTTGCTCAACTGAGGAGGTTTTACCGATGAAGATCGCTCAGATTGCGCCGCTCGCCGAGAGCGTTCCGCCAAAACTCTACGGCGGGACGGAGCGGATCGTTTCCTACCTGACTGAAGAACTCGTGGCACAGGGGCATGAGGTCACGCTCTTTGCCAGCGGCGATTCCGTCACCCGGGCGACACTCGTGTCGTGTGCGGACGTCGCCTTACGGCTCAATCCGGCGGTCAGGGACCATCTGCCGCATCAGGTCGTGATGCTTGAGGAGATCCGTCGGCGAGCGCATGAGTTCGACGTGCTGCATTTCCACATCGACCTGCTGCATTTCCCGCTGATCCGCGATTTTGCCGATCGAACGGTGACTACGCTGCACGGGCGACTCGACTTGCCGGATCTCAAGCCGTTCTATGCGGCGTTCCCCGAGATTCCACTGGTGTCGATCTCTAATGATCAGCGCGGTCCGATGCCACCGGTCGACTGGCGCGGAACGGTCTATCATGGTCTGCCGGCCGATCTTCTTCCCTTTACGGAGAATCCTAGGGGTAATTACCTGGCCTTCCTTGGTCGTGTTTCCCCGGAAAAGCGCCCCGACCGCGCCATCCAGATCGCGGCAAAGGTCGGAATGCCTCTGAAGATCGCCGCCAAGATCGATAATGCCGACAAGGCCTATTGGAAGGCCGTCATCGAGCCTATGGTCAGGAGCCATTCACATGTAGAATTCATCGGCGAGATCGATGAACGTGAGAAAGCTGATTTCCTGGGAAATGCAGGCGCTCTGCTCTTTCCGATCGACTGGCCGGAGCCCTTTGGGCTGGTGATGATCGAGGCCATGGCCTGCGGTACGCCAGTCATCGCTTTCGGCTGTGGCTCGGTTCCCGAGGTCATTGACAACGGCATCTCCGGCATCCTGGTCGACAGCGTCACCGAGGCGGCCGAAAACGTCGAATGGGCACTCCGCCTCGATCGGCGCAAGGTGCGGGCCGCGTTTGAAAAGCGCTTCACCGCACGGCGAATGGCGTGCGATTATCTCGACATCTATCGCAGACTGCCTGGCGTTCGCACCAAAGCCGCGCCGATCCGCCGGTCGAATGGTCAAGCGCTCGACCTGCAGGCTGTCGCCTGAGGCAAGGAGGAGACATGTCAAACGTGACTGCGGAGAGCAACCCCGCCTCAGCATCGTCAGGCCTGGCGACGCCGGTCGCTCAGTTCTTCATTCCGGCCGCCGCATCGCTGCAGGAGCGCCGGCCGCGTACATTGAAGCACGGCGATACTTTCGCCGTCTTCGACCATAATGGCGATGCTCTTTCCGGTCCCGGCAGCCCGGAGGGCCTTTTCCACCGGGACACTCGTCACCTCTCGCATCTTTACCTGACGATCAACGAACAGCGGCCGATGCTCCTGTCGTCGACGCTGCGGGATGACAACGCGACGCTGACCTGCGATCTCACCAATCCTGACCAGTTCGATGACAAGGGAAGGCTGGTTCTGGGTCATGACGTGATTCATCTGCGCAGATCGCGCTTTCTCTGGAATGCCTGTTGTTATGAACGGCTGGCCGTGAGAAATTATGACGAGCGGCGGCAACATGTTCGCATTCAAATCTCTTTCGGGGCCGATTTCGCCGATCTTTTCGAAGTCCGCGGCACCGCAAGGGCAAGGCGAGGGCGCCATCTTCCCGCCGTCGTGGAACAAGATTGGATCCTGCTTTCCTATATTGGCCTGGACGATCGCAAGCGGTCGACGCGCCTTTCCTTCATGCCTCAACCGGCCGAAATTCGTAGCGATCTTGTCACTTACGACCTTCATCTGGAGCCGCACGAGACCAAATCGCTCTTCATCCAGATCGGCTGCGACCATACTTCCGCCGATCGGCTGAGCCGCCTTTCCTTCTTCCTTACCTTGCGGGATGCCCGCCGTGCGTTGCGCGCCTCCTCCTCGCGCGCGGCGTCGGTCACAACCTCCAACGAGATCTTCAACGAAGTCGCGCGACGCAGCGCCTCCGACCTCTACATGCTGATCACCGACAAGCCGGAAGGTCCCTATCCTTATGCCGGCATTCCCTGGTTCAGCACCGTTTTCGGCCGTGACGCGCTGATCACGGCGCTTCAGACACTTTGGCTCGATCCGGAGATCGCCCGCGGGGTTCTCAGTCATCTTGCAGCCAATCAGGCGACGAACGTCGATCCTGCTTCGGATGCCGAGCCGGGCAAGATCCTGCACGAAGTGCGTTGCGGCGAAATGGCTGAACTCGGCGAAGTTCCATTCCGGCGTTACTACGGCAGCATCGACTCGACGCCGCTCTTCGTGATGCTGGCCGGAGACTATCTCACACGAACCGGTGATCTTGCGACCATCGACCGTATCCTGCCTCATGTCGAAGCGGCATTGACCTGGATCGACGAATATGGGGATCGCGATGGCGACGGCTTCGTCGAATACGGGCGGTTGACCGAGGAAGGACTGATCAATCAGGCGTGGAAGGATAGCAACGACTCGGTTTTCCATGCCGACGGCACCTTGGCCCGAGGCCCGATCGCGATCGTCGAAGTCCAGGCCTATGTCTACGGCGCTTGGCAAAGTGCTGCCGAAATCTTCCGGTGGAGGGGCAAGCCGGAACGCGCGGCGAGCTTTCTCGCGCGCGCGGAGGGACTGCGCCGCGCCTTCGACTTGAGCTTCTTCGATGAGGAACTCGGCACCTACGTGCTGGCTCTCGACGGGGATAAACGGCCTTGCCGGGTCCGATCCTCCAATGCGGGCCATGCTCTGTTCACCGGTATTGCTTATCCTGAACGGGTCGCACAGGTGACCCGCACCCTTATGAATGCTTCGTCCTTCTGTGGCTGGGGCATCCGGACCATTCCCTCGACCGAAGCACGTTACAATCCTATGAGCTACCACAATGGATCGATCTGGCCACATGACAATGCCATGATCGCCAGTGGTCTTGCCCGCTATGGCTATCGCGCCGAAGCCGCGCGAATCTTCGAGGGGCTGTTTGCCGCTGCGACCTATATCGACCTGCGGCGGCTTCCCGAACTCCTCTGCGGCCTGCCGCGTCAACGCGCACGCGGACCGACCTCCTATCCGGTTGCCTGCTCGCCGCAAGCATGGGCGGCAGCCGCCCCTTTGTCGCTGCTGCAATCCTGCCTCGGCCTCGACTTCGATCCGAATAGTTTGCAGATCAGCTTCAGCGTGCCGCGGCTTCCTTCTTTCCTCGATGAGGTGATCTTGCGGCGCCTGCTGATCGGCAATGGCTCGGCTGACGTGGCCATCCGCCGGTCGAGACACCAGGTCGTGGTCGATGTCATCAATCGACAGGGCAATGTCAGCGTGCTCACCACGGCCTGATGAAGGACGGTGCAGGGAAGGCGGGTCAACCGCCTTTTCTAATCCGGTTCCTCTTCGTCCGACCTCAGCAGGTCAACAAGTGCAGCAACCCTGCCGGTCGGCAGATGTCGGCCCTCACCCACCAGGGCCTCGTCGTTATTGGCCCATGCAAACGCCTCGGCAAGCTCGGCTTGGCTTGCACCTGTCGCGATGATCTCGGCCACAAGCGTTTTGTCGGCAGGTCCAAGGACGGCGACGACGTCGTGTGAAGTCATTGTCATAACCATTGCTCCTTGCTCAAGCTCCAAACCATATGGTGGCGCCTTCGAAAAGGTCAATTTATCTCGTCGAGAAATTCGATACTCTTGAAACCGTAAGACCCTGAATTATATTAGCATTGTTGATCGCCCAACAGGGATCGACACAAAGTCCAGGAGACGCCGGTCGCTCTTGGCGTCTCCTTGTGTCCATGTTGCTTGCAAGGAGGATATGGCTATGAGGACAAACCTCGATTTCTCTCCCCTGTTCCGGTCGAGCATCGGCTTCGAGCGGATGTTGAACGCGCTTGAGGCTGCAGGCCGCGCCGAGACAATCGATAACTGGCCGCCCTACGATATCGTCAAGGCTGGTGAGAACGACTACCGCATTGCCATGGCAGTGGCGGGCTTCTCGCAGGACGAGCTGGCAATCACGCAAGAGCAGAACATGCTCATGGTATCGGGGCAGAGGGCAGACAGCGAAGATGTTCAATACCTGCATCGCGGAATTGCCGGACGCTCGTTCCAGCGCCGATTCGAGCTGGCCGATCATGTCAAGGTTGTCGACGCCGGTCTGGTCAACGGTCTGCTGACCATCGATCTCAAGCACGAAATTCCTGAAGAGATGAAGCCGCGCCAGATCGAGATCGGAACTGGTCACGCGATGCCGAAGGCCGAGACCAAGCAGATAGAGGGCGGGACACAGGCGGCCTAAGCCCTCAGGTATGCCGAAGAACCACCAGAAAGGAGTAAAGCCATGAGTGTTCGTGATTTGATTCCCTGGGGTCGCAACAACGGCAGTCAGATGCCGAGTCTCCTTCGCGACGACGACCGCGATCCTTTCCTGTCGCTCCACCGCGAGGTCAACCGGCTGTTCGACGATGTTTTTCGCGGCTTCGGCCCCGGCCTGCCGTCACATCGCGGCGCCGGCGGCTTCGGTGCAGGCTGGCCGAGCGTCGAGATTTCGGACACCGACAAGCAAATCAAGGTGACGGCCGAAGTACCCGGTCTTGAAGAAAAGGACATCGAGGTCTTTCTCAATGACGGCGTGCTCACGCTGAAGGGTGAGAAGCGTTCGGAAACGGAAGACAAGGAGAAGCAGTTTTCGGAGCGCTACTATGGCCGCTTCGAGCGACGCATCCCGCTCGGCACCGAGGTCAAGGAAGACCAGGTCGAGGCCACTTTCAAGAACGGCATTCTGACCGTCACTCTGCCTAAGACCGAAAAGGCGCAGTCACAGGTCAAGCGCATCGCCATCAGAAGCTGACGAGCGCGGCGGCCGCCACCCGGCGGCCGCCGCTCATCCTTCACCAGGTTGGGAAGGATAAACGATGAAGATTATCGGACGTACACGCGAAAACACAGCACCGATCTCCCGCTTCTGCGCCTCGAACGACAATCGGCGCAGCCGTCTTCCTTTCACAGTTCCGCAGTTCCAAGGGAACAGCGTCGCCCGCATCTCATTTCTGGCTTCCCACTACACGATGACCGAGCTTTGCGGCGATGGTGGTTCAAACGCTGCCGCCGCAACCGTCTTCTGCCCGCAGGAGGCGGCCATTGATGATGCAACCAACTAAGAAGGAGAAATGATCGATGCTGAAGTCTCTGTCTTCCAACAACCGGACGGCTTTCGATATCGTCAATATCGTTGCCGGTCTTGGCCTTTTCATCTCGCCCTGGCTGTTCGGTTTCGCCGCTGAGACCTATGCCGCCTGGAATGCGTGGATCGTTGGCGCGGCCATTACCCTGATCGCCGTTGCCGCTCTCTACGCTTTCTATGAGGCCGAGGAATGGTGCAACCTGGTCCTCGGGCTATGGGCTGTGATCGCTCCGTGGCTCCTCGGCTTTTCAGCCGTGACAGCGGCCATGTGGGCGCATGTGATTGTCGGCCTGGTCGTCGCTGCCCTTGCAGCGGGCAGCATCTGGTTCAGTCATAACCATCCGTTGTCGGCCGCATGACCGAGTGCGAACGGGCTCGGACGTCCGGGCCCGTTCGCCTTATTTCTTCGCCAGCCGCCCCCGAAGGAGAGGCCTGGCGGCCGATCAGACTGGTTGACGAGCGCGACGCGGTGATCGCCATTGATGGGTGCGCGGCTCTCTGCGCGAGGGCGGCGGATAGCCGATCATTGGTTCAGCGCCTATTCGGGCTCGAACACCATGGCATGGCCGTTGATGCAGTAGCGCAGGCCGGTCGGCGGCGGGCCGTCCGGGAAGACGTGGCCGAGATGGGCGTCGCAGGTGCCGCAGCGGATTTCTGTGCGCACCATGCCGTAGCTCGTGTCGCGATGCTCGGTCACAGCGTCCGGAGAGACCGCTTCGAAATAGCTTGGCCAGCCGCAGCCGGCGTCGAACTTCGTGTCGGAGCGGAAAAGCGGCGCGTTGCAGCCGACGCAGCGGTAGAGCCCCGTCTCGAAGGAATCCCAGTAGGGGCCGGTGAAGGCGCGTTCGGTGCCATGCTGGCGGGTAATGCGGTATTGCTCGGGCGTGAGCTGCTCTTTCCATTCGGCGTCTGATTTATGGATCTTGGCGGTGGTTGCAGTTTCGGACATGACGTGCTCCTTTCGCCGAGGGGCGGTTCCGGTTCGCGAGAAATGTGGTGCGCCGTCTTTGTTTCATCAAGCCTCCGGTGCCGGGCCTCGGGAATCGCGGCATGCAGCTATCAGGGAAGACGTCTGCTTTTACATCTATTAAGGGTTTTCTGTTAGGGTTAATGTTACGTGCATTGAGGAGCCATTGGTGTTTGAAGCCGCAATCGTCCTGCTCTACGGCCTCGTGGCCGTGACCGCTATGGCGGTCACGCTGCTGGAGGGCTGGGCCAATCATGCCGGTTTGACGTTCCATCGTCTCGCCGGACTTCTCGCCTGCCTGCTCTGGCCGCTGACGCTTTTGCTCTTCGTCCTGCACGGCTCGGTCGTCCGGCTGCTAACGCGTCTCTCCCGCTCGCTGGCCTGATCACGGCAACTCCCTGAGCCCATGCTATTGGCGTCTTAACCTGTTTTATGCCGAACTTATGCACAGGAAGCTGTGAGTAAAGCTTGGCCTAAAGTCCTATAATTCTTCATCAGCCATTTTTTCTCAAGAAAAACGACAAATAATAATTGGCCTTTCGGCCAAACGATGGTATTTGAAAATGCAAGTAGAATTCTGATTGTGAATTACAATCGTACTGCTTCCAAGTCCCTCAGTTTTGATTTTTCAATGTCTAACTGGGGCCATCGCCTGGAGCAAGACGGTAGTGGTTTTCGGTCAGGCAGTATAAGAACAGGTCTCGGACTTCGGAATCTAGGGGTGGATTTCACGTTTTTCGAAACAGAAGATTGCTTCCTGTGCTTTTGCTGTTCGTTTCTACGAGGCGGGTCTTTGGTGTGACAGTCAAAGATCGTTTGAGCATGCTAACAGGAGAAAAAATATGACGGATATGGCGACCGGCAATGGGCCGGAGCTGCTTGTGGAACTGACGGCCGACATCGTCGCGGCTTATGTCAGCAACCACGTTGTCCCGGTCAGCGACCTGGCGAATCTGATTTCCGACGTGCATTCGGCACTGAGCAACACGTCCGTACCGCAGCCCGCTGCGGCCGTCGTCGAAAAGCAGAAGCCTGCAGTCTCTGTCCGCAAGTCCGTACAGGACGAGCAGATTACGTGCCTGGAATGCGGCGGCAACTTCAAGTCCCTCAAGCGTCACCTCATGACGCATCACAGTCTCTCGCCGGAAGAATACCGTGAGAAATGGGACCTGCCGACCGACTACCCGATGGTAGCGCCCGCCTATGCCGAAGCGCGTTCGCGCCTGGCAAAGGAGATGGGCTTGGGTCAGCGCCGCAAGCGCGGCCGCGGCTGAGCTTTTCGAAGCAGTCAACGACAAAAGCCGGGTCTTGTGCCCGGCTTTTCTGTCTGTACCGCAAACATGATGCCGAAAACCGGAAGCGTTTCCGGGGCGTTGGCTGTCCCGGCCTGTTAAATGAAAGCAGGATTCAGACTTTGGTCCGAACGGCCCAGAGTTCATCCTGTTCTGAACGAGGATAATAATCTCCCTGACAATTCTGCCGCTATCGCAAGTCATGCACGGGGGAGACGGGATATTATCAGGAAGCCCCTCTTACGCTTGGGAGGGCGGCGTAGAATGTATTCCTATACTATAAGAAAGTGTTAATATAGTCGATTGGCCGTTTCCGCAAATGCGCAATCGGCCGCGCCCGCCGACCGAATCGATCGCGTTCAGGCCGCGGCGCGGACTTTCGCCTCTTCCCGGATTCGCTTCACCATCGAGCGCAGCCCGTTCGAGCGCTGCGACGACAGGTTCTCCACCAGACCGATTTTCGAGAAGATCTCGAAGGCATCGAGTGCAGCGATCTCGGAAGCCGGCTTGCCGGAATAGGTGGCAAGCACGATGGCGACGAGGCCGCGCACGATATGCGCGTCGGAATCACCCTCGAAACTCATGATTGGGTTTTCCGGATCGCCCGATGTGTGCGTCACCAGCCACACCTGGCTGGCGCAGCCCATCACCTTGTTCTCCGAGGTGCGTTTTTCCTCGGCGAGCTCGGGCAGCGCCCTGCCGAGTTCGATGACATAGCGGTAGCGGTCTTCCCAATCGTCCAGGAAGGCGAAGTCATGGATGATCTGGTCGAGGGATGCCATAAAAAGCCTTTCACCTTTTGGCATGCTGGCAAAACGACACGGCAATTTTGCGTCCGGACATGCTTTAGAACTGCATATAGGTGATAGACCTGCAGATTTGAACCGCTAAAGCGCGCCATCTTAGTGATGCCGCGCTCCAGCTTTTGTTTTTACGCATGTCGCTATCGAAAACCACCGCACATTCTGGTGCCACACGCTCTCAAAAAGAAACGCCGTGAGGGATGGGCATCCTCACGGCGCAGCAATCTGCTGAATTAAACAGGGCAGGCACGTCAGGCATGGGGCATTTCCGCGTCATGCGGACCACCGATGCAAGCTCTAAAGCATGTCGCGCAAAAGTGTGCAGCGGTTTTGCGTGAACGACATGCGGAAAACAAGGACCTAAAGCGCGGCAGGCGAATCTCAAAGATAGCACCGCGCTTTAGAATTCCATTGAGACGCGGTCTCGCGTCCGAACGTTGCTTATGCGCGGCGGGCCGATTGCTCGCGCAATTTCGTCAGATCGCCGGTTTCGGCGTCGGCAGCGGGATTGCGCCGGTTACCACGGTCTCGGCTTCATCGTCGACTGGCGGACGGTAAGGCATCGGCTGGTTGAGCGCAGCCTTTGCCTCGCGCACCTTCTCCTGGACGGAAGGAGAGGCGAGGGAGGGCGCGGCGGCTGCCACCCGGTTTGCCGATTCGGCGGGGCTTGCGGTCGTCGTCGGTTCGTCGGTGAATTGGCTGTCGAGAAGTTCGTAAGCGACACGGGCGCCCTCACGGGCCCGGTAGCCGAGCGCCGTCAGGGTCTCGGCGCCTTTAGCGCAGACCTCCGGCTTTTCCGAGCACATGCCGGTGAGATAGTCATAGGCACCGCTCGCTGCCGTGAAGGCATCGGAGAGCTGCAACTGCGGGCCGCCGGCGAGCTTGTCGGATCCCTCCGTGCTGAAGACGGAAAGAAGCACGAGCACAAGGCCAAACCAGAAGGATCCTTTGATCAGAAACCACATTGTCGTTGCCCATCCTGTTTTCCCGTTCGGTTCTGTCGCCGAATCAGGCCGGTTGTCCGGTGTGCTTTCACCCTATCGGCAAGTTGCGAATGCCGCTTTTCGAAACTCGTGCGCATTTGCGGCAAATTTAATTCAAATTTTAGCGAAGCGCATTTGAGCGGCATTTAAGTCGAATGCGAGCGATTGTCGTTAAGCATCAGGGCAGCACCTGCCTGCAATTGCAGGGCTTTTGCCGGCTCGCCTTGCCACAGGAGTTAACGTGATGCTGAAATATGAAGGAAATCCGCCGCTTACCGGCCATTAACCACAAAAAGCAAAGGAGCTCTCGGATGCTCCAAAACGGGAATTTCTGCTCTTTCTGGCTGTGAACAGCGCCTTTGCCTTATCCTTTCCTTAAGTCGCGGGGGCCTATTGTCCGCATCGACAGACAGCCTCTCTGGGCGGGTATTGCGTGCGAGTATTGAGTGACATTGGCGGCTGGGTGACGACCCTCGTAGACCGGGCGGCGACAAGCTGGCTTTCCCGGACGGGTGGCGGCGAAGCCGTGCGCCAGCGCGAGCTTGCGATTCTGCGCCGCCTCGTGCTGCTCTCCTCGGCCGCTCTCGTTGCCGCGCCTGTCGGTCTTTCGGCAGTCACCAGCCCGGCCGTCGCGCTGCCGGCCGGCGTCGCCATGGTCTGCGCCGCCTTCCTCTTTTCCGCCGTCGGCAGCATCGCGCTGGCCCGCCAGGGCTCGTCCGCCGGTATTGCCACACAGTCGGCCGAGGATTTCTTCCTCGCCGTCACCCCCGGTCTCGTCTTCTTCCTGGATCCGCACGGCAGCGTCGCCACCATCGGCGGCCGCGACCGGCGCGATTTCCTTGCCTGGATGCGGGATCCGAAGGGCAGGGGTTTCCTGGAGCAGGTGCATGTCTCCGACCGCATCCTGTTCCTGCAGGCGCTCGATGAGCTCAGGCGCGGCGAAGATGCTGCAAGCGTCGATCTGCGCCTCGACCGGCCTTCGGTCTCGCGCGATCAGCGCCAGTTCGCCTATCTGAGAATGGACATGACGGCGCGACGTGATGCCGATGGTGAGCTTGCCGCCGTCATCGCCCAGTTGCGCGATGTCTCTGTCGAGCAGCAGCTGCGGGCCGAAGCCCAGAACCGTGCGGCCGACGCCGAATCGGCAAACGATGCCAAGTCGCGCTTCCTCGCCGCGGTCAGCCATGAGCTGCGCACGCCGCTGAACGCCATTCTCGGCTTCTCCGATATTCTGATCGGCGAATATTTCGGCAAGTTCGAAAACGACCGACAGCGTGAATATGTCGGGCTCGTCCGCGAATCCGGCGCGCATCTGCTCTCCGTCGTCAATACCATGCTCGACATGAGCAAGATCGAAGCGGGCCGCTACGAGCTCATTCTCGACGCCTTCGATATCTCAAGCTCCGTCAGATCCTGCGAATCGATGCTGGCATTGCAAGCCAAGACCAAGGGCGTCACGCTGACCAGCCGGATTCAGCGCGGGCTTGGCGAGATCGTCGCCGATCAGCGCGCCATCCAGCAGATCCTTATCAATCTCGTCGGCAACGCCGTGAAATTCACCGAAGCCGGCGGCGTCGTCTCTGTCGATGCGGCGGCACGTGACGGCATCCTGAAGCTGACGGTCAGCGATACGGGCATCGGCATTGCCGCTGACAAGCTGGCGATGCTCGGCCAGCCTTTCGTCCAGATCCAGAACGATTACACCCGCCGCTTCGAGGGCAGCGGTCTCGGTCTCTCGCTGGTCAAGGGGCTGGTGGCGCTGCATGGCGGCAATTTTGCCATTGCCAGCCAGCCGGGCGAAGGTACGATCATCACCGTCGAGATCGCGGTGGATGGCTCGGGCGTCCGGCGCGCCGAAAATGCCAGCCATGGCGCAACCGTCGAATTTCCGCCGCGGCTGAAGGACGCGGTCGGTACCGGAGCAGAATTGGAAGAGGGGCTTTTCGATGGCCGCGCGCAAGCGAAAATCGCCTAAGGGAAAGAAGCGGCGGCAGCAGCCGGGCCTTGTCGTGTCCGGTGCGGCCGCGCTCGGCGGCCTCGGCCTGCAGGGCGCATCCGCGCTGGGTGGTCTAGGGCTGCAGGGGGCATCTGCGCTCGGCGGCGTCATCGGCCGTAATCCGTCGGTCGCCGGCGGCACGATCGCCTTCTTCGTCATCTTCTCCTTCGTTGCGGCCAACGCGCTCTGGTATCAGCCTGGCCTGCATCCGCACCCGATTTTCCGCACCCGCGACCCGCAGTCTCCAAACGTGCTCGGCGCGCGCCGTCCAGCCGACGAACAGCCGGCTGACGTCACCACCTTCCGGATCGAACGGCCGGAGGATGCCGCCGCCACCACCAGCGGGACGCCGGCGCCGGCCGCAGCCGCTCAGCAGCCGAGCCAGCTCGTCATGGACATCCAGCAGCAGCTGGTGCGCCGCGGCCTCTATAACGGCACCGCCGACGGCATCATTGGTCCCCGCACCAGCGCCGCCATCCTGTTCTTCCAGGAGACCGTCGGCATGGCCCAGACTGGGGAAGCGACGCCGCAGGTGCTGGCCGCGCTGAGAACCGACGCCGCCGGCCCCTCGACCGTGCCCGTGGAAAAACCGCCTGAAGATGTCACCTCGAAGGCGGCGGCGGAAGACCCGGTCGCCGCTGCGATCCGCAGCGCCGAAAAGACCGTCAAGACGGCTCCGTCAGCCGCAAAGCAGCTCCCATCAAGCGAGCTCGCCACCGTTGACCTGGTGCTGAAGATTCAGAAGGGTCTTTCCAACATGGCCTATGCCAATGTCGGCGTCGACGGCGTGGCCGGCGAGCAGACCCGCGCCGCCATCCGCCACTTCCAGAAGCACTATAACCTCCCCGAAAATGGCGAGCCGAACGAGGCGGTGCTGAAGAAGTTGAGGGAAATCGGCGCGATTTAAGGCGTCCGCGCCAAGCGGCGCAGCCGCAGTATCGGTCGTCGTGCTACAACCTAAGTCTAAGATGCCGGCGCCGTTTGCAACTTGTTAACCATGTTGTCCGAAGCTTTGCCAATTGCGGCGGGGGATTGTCGGTCATGCATGCGCTGAAGGCGATAGACGATCAGGCCGGAGAACCGGCGGTCGAAGCGAAAAGCCTGGATCGCGAGGCTTTGCGCCATATCCTGCAGCGCCTTGCCGAAGAAGCCTCCACTCTTGGCATCGATCTCGTCGATATTGCCGGCGCCATCCAGGACATGGCGGCGATGTCGGCGCGCCACGCCTCCGCCTTCGATCATGTCACCAGTACCGCCCTTTCGATTGCCGAGACCAATCGCTCGGTCGCCCTGTCGCTGCGCGAGACCGACCGCACGGCGGCCGAAGCCCGCCAGATGCTGAAGGAGTCGGCCGACCGCATGTCCGGCTCCGTTGCCGAGATCGGCCATATGGTTCAGTCCTCAAATGTCATCGGCGCTGAAATCGCCGGCTTCTCCAAATCGCTGGCCGATGTCGACAAGATTGCCGAGGAGATCAGCACGATCGCCCGCCAGACCAACCTCCTGGCGCTGAACGCCGCGATCGAGGCGGCGCGTGCCGGCGATGCAGGCAAGGGTTTCGCCGTCGTCGCCGCCGAAGTGCGCGCCCTTTCGCTGCAGACGTCGAAGGCGACCGGCTCCATTCAGGATACGCTGGATGAGTTGCGGGTGAAGATCGACCGGCTGTCGGCGGTCGGCGGCGATGCCCGCCACAGTGCCGCCGGCGTGCGCGACAAGTCGGAGGCGATGCGCGGCGCCTTCGAAAGCATGGAACACGTCATCACCCGCATTCTCGACAGTTCGACCGTCATGGCCAACACCACCGAGGCGGTCGACCAGCAATGCGCCGGTTTCGTCCAGAAGCTCGGCGAGATGTCCGGCGAGGTCGCCGGTTCGAATGTCAGGCTGCAGCAGGCGGCAAAGCGCGTCGACAGCGTCGTCGGCCTCTCGGAAACGCTGATCCAGCTGACGGCGAGCGCCGGCGTCAAGACCGCCGACAGCCGTTGGATCGAGGAGGCGCAATCGGTGGCAAGGCAGATATCAGGCGCTTTCGAACGCGCCGTCGCCGAGGGTCAGATCGGCTTCGACGCCCTTTTCGACCGTCGTTACTGGCCGATGTCAGGCACCGATCCGGTTCAGATGGTCGCCGCCTTCACCGAGCTCACCGACCGTCTGCTGCCGCCGATCCAGGAGCCCGTCGTTGCCCTGGACGAGCGCGTCGCCTTCTGCGCGGCCATCGACGAAAACGGCTATCTGCCGACCCATAACCGGAAGTTTTCGCAGCCGCAGCGGCCGGGCGACGTCGTCTGGAACACTGCCAATTGCCGCAATCGCCGCATCTTCGCCGATCGCGTCGGTCTTGCCGCCGGCCGCAGCACCGCGCCTTTCCTCGTCCAGACCTACCGGCGCGACATGGGCGGCGGCAATTTCGTGATGATGAAGGATATCTCCGCGCCGATCACCGTCAGGGGCCGCCACTGGGGCGGCTTGCGGCTGGCGGTCAAGGTCTGATGCATTCGTCAATATCTGCGGATTGCCGGCGCCCGCGGCGCGGTCTATATCGCCTCGATGAGATTGCGCGCCGACATCTTCGTTTCCTCGCTTTTGCGCCGCGTCTTCGCGAGCGGCGATTTCGCCGCCGTGGAGAAGAAGGGTGCGGAGGAGGCGGGCGCGATCTTTATCCGCCAGCACTTTCGCGACGGTCTGGAAACGCTCTATGCGCCGGCGCCGCAGACCGCTTTCGGTGAAGACGAGATCCGCGACCGGCTGTTCGAAGTCCGTCTCGCGCGCAGCGAGCCGGAAGCGGTGCGGGCGATGCTGGATCGCGAACGCCGCTTCGACCCCGATCTCTGGATCGTCGAGCTGGAGGCGGAGGAATTGGGGGACGTGATCCCCTTGGCGGGGGATCGCTGAGGGTCAGGTCTTCTTCAACTCAACGCGACCGCCGCCCCAGCGCGCGCATGTCGCGCTGCACCGGCGCCTGGCGGGCGAAGCGGTGGGTTTCCGTTTCCCGAGATGTGCGCGAATCGGGCACCTCGGCCGTGTAAGTGTAGCGATCGGCGCGCCGCCAGGCTTCCACTCTTTCGTGGCATTCTTCCGGATCGAGCGCATCGAGCACCATCCAACCGCGCGTCACATTGTGCTGTTGTTCGGCAAGATGCGGATAGAATCGTTCCAGCACGAAGACGGCGTCGAGAAAGCCCATGCCGAGGCTCGTCAGCGTCGTGGCGAGCTGCTGGCCGGAGAGGTCGAGCATGATGCGTTCGGCAAGCCAGCGGCTGGCGGAAAGCGCATCGGCGAGTGCGGTGGCGAAATGCGTCGCCTCGTGCGAGCGGGCGAAGCGCACCAGCAGCGCCTCCTGAATATCGGTGAGGGTGCGCAGGCCGAGCCTGTCTTGATCGTCACGGCCGAGATGGCCGGCAAGATCCAGAATGCGCCCGCGCAAGGCTTCTTCATTGGCGATCCGCTGCTCCTCCAGCGCTTCAGCCTCATTGCTCTCCACCTGGACTGGCGAGAGCGGGACGGCCACCGATTCCGTGATCGGCGCCGAAGCGGTCGCGGAGCGCGGCTGGGTCTGGCGCAACGCCACCAGCGCGTCGATGACCTTCGGCGAGAGCGAGTCGCGGCTGACGATCGCCTTGACATGCGCCGCACCCTGCATGCGCGCGATGGTGATCAACGTGTCGTCGGCAACGGCCTTCGAGGCGATAAGGAAAGGCGCGGCGATTTCAATCGGCTGATTGCCGATGAACAGCGCCACGGCTGCCGGCATGGTCTCGCATTGGGAAAGTGCGGCGACTGCCTGGCGCTTGGCCTCGTCGGAGGAAGCCTGGAACAGCGGTGTGAAAAGCTCGGCGAATTGGCGCAGCTCGGATCGTGTCGGATGAGACAGGCTCTCGAAACTACTCACAGTCGCCATTAACACCACGTCCTTTTTCCTGACGGCCAACGGGCCCTCTAGGTCTCGAAACCGGTCACGCACAAGCACACCCTGAAAACGCAGAACCAAGGGAAACCACGGGCCGATAGCGCTGGCGGGGACGCCTCTCGGACCACACGGATATGAACAAATCCTACACCGGTACGGTTAATGGATGCTGAAGATTTTATTAAAATGATACAGAAATATACCTGCGGAATGAGCGGCGAATGGTTAGCCGGCAATCGAAAGGCGACCGATTTTGAAAGGGCGCTGCGGCAGTTCCCACTGCCGGTGCGGCGGCTGAAACAGCTCGTTCCTCCCTCCGGATCGGGTCCGGCGATTCGAACATGCCGCAACGAGAAAGATGAAAATCGGGCCGCTGCAGCCGTTTCAAGTATGGCGGGAACTGCAATCGGGCCCTCTCCCGAAACGCGTGGCCGATGCAGGACAAACCAAAGCCGCTCCGGATCGGCCGCAACGAATATTTTTGTGCCGCATATTTGCAACACGGGCACCGCCTGCGGCAGGCAGAAGCCGTCAACCATATGAATTGTTTCCAATTTTATATTATCGGCCGCCTTCCGGACTTTCCGCGGAGGCATGAAACCAAATCGACTCTTCAAGCGTTGAAGAGGAAGTTACGGAAACTGTATTTGGCAGCCGCCGAATATTAGTAAACTGTTAACTGTCATGTGTCTCAATTCGGACAGGAACGACGCGATTTGAGTGTTTGGATCGTCGAAACTCCGCATCACGGTATTTCAGTCAGGTGCCGTGGGAAAGGCGCGAATGCCCTCGGTTCGGCCGTGCCGGCACCGCAGGACGCGCCGGCCCGCAGATTGGCGGGCAGGGTGAAATCCGTCGCAAGTTCATCCGTCTCGGGCAGTGCATGGAGACGAGAATGGCAATAGTAGTCGCATTGGCGGATCGGCGGCCGCGGGCGCCGCGTCGCCCGGACAAGGAACCGCGCGAAGCCAAGATCCTCTGGTTCACCGGGGTCCGCTACGAGCGGCTCGCCGAGAACCCTAGACATGGTCCGGCGCCCGCGCCGCGCGCCAGGAAGAAGTAAGCGCTTCTTCAACCCCAGAGCATGATGCCGAAATTGAGAACAGACATCCCGCTTAATTGCCGGGGGTGAATTGCTCGCAGCCCGCTTCCGTCAGGAAGTTGCGCGCTGCTTCGTCGAAGCTTGCCTGCGGTGCCAGCGTCCTTAACACGGCGTAACCGTCCGGCCGCGCCATTTCCACCAGGATCGCTTGATCCAGTTCCTTCGGCAGGTTCTTGCGCAGGTCCGTCAACTGAATCGGGCCGCCGGCTAGGACGTCGAGCGCGCCGCCGACGGAGGTCCGGTCATTCATGCTGAACACCTCGTTGGAGGCGCTGTCGTAGATGGCAATCGACCAGAAGGGCACATTGCCCTTGGCGGTGAAATGCACCGGCGCATCCTCGACGTCGAAGGAGCAGACGGCGGTCCGCAGGAAGGGGTCGCCATTGGCAAGGCCGGCCTCGTCGTACTGCTCGCCGAGCAGATAGAAATTGTTGAGATCGCCCTCTGCCGCCACGCGGGTCGCCGCATCCCTGCCGGTGAAATGCGGCAGCGACAGGATGATGACGAGATGCAAGAGCGCCGCACCGAAAAGCCCGGTCAGGATGGCGAAGAGTATCCTAAGCATTGCCGCATCCGGTCTTGGTGAGCTTCGGCATGGCGAGATCGATTACGCCGGAGCTGCCGGCGGTCGGCGTATCGAACAGCGTCAGCACCAGCCGGAAGGTGCCGGCCTGCGGCAAGGCCACCCAGTTGCCCGGCTGAGCGGCGGCGGAGATCTCGATCGAGAAGCTGCTGTCGGGCTGGCGCAGCACCGTCCAGGAATTAAGCGCCGCCGGAAGCCCAGTCTTCACCGCCGCCGGATTGCCGCCATTGTCGGCGGTAAACAGCGTCCAGAGCCGGGCGGGCGGCGTCTGTCCGCTGAGGCGGTAGCGGCAGCCGGCATTCAGCCGTGCGCCTTCGTCGTCGACGCTCGCCGTGAAGGTCAGGCCCTCGGCGCTGCCGTAGAGCAGCTTGCCGGCGCGTGCCCGGTGCGACTTGGCGTAAGGATCGGCATCGACCGTCTGCAACGCCGGAAAGGCCTCCCAGGCGCCGAGCTTGATCGCGCCGAAACCCTGTGTCGCATCCAGAGCGTAAAGCGAAATCATGATGCCGCCGCCGAAGGCGACGATCAGCGTGATCAGGATGAAAAGGGGGAATCGAAACACGTCATGACCTTGGAAACCAGGATGACAGGGTTAGCACTGATTCTGGCAGGGTGGAATGCCGCGCCATGACATAGGCGCCGATTGATCCTCGGGTCATCCCGCATGCGTCACAGCGGTGATGCCCCGGGGCGACGCGGTTGCTCGATTTGCGATGTGCCCCTCACCCTAACCCTCTTCCCGTAAAAACGGGGAGACGGGACGTGCCCTGCGGGACGTTGGCGAGGGACAGAGTGGGCGCGGCCTATCGTGCGGGGAGAAGGTGGCGGCAGCCGGATGAGCGACTATCTGGGTTGTCAAGTTGCATGTTCGAATTCTCTTCGCGCATCTCGTGCTTTTGCATTGAGGATGACGAGCAGTTTTCGGGCGAGGGCAATGCGGATGACCATTTTCGGCTTGCCCGCGCTCTGCAACCTTTGCCTGAAGGCAGCCAAATGCGGATCATGTCTCGCCGCGGTGGCGGCGACCAGGAACAGGATGCCACGCGGTCCGGAGCGCCCGCCGCGCACCGGTCGGTGTCCGCTGCGTTTGCCGCTGTCGTTGGCAATCGGCGCCAGGCCAGCCAGCTTGACGATCGCCTTGTTGGAGATCCGGCCGATCTCGGGCAATTCGCCCATCAGCCGGGCGACGGTGCGGTCGGCCACACCCTTGACCGAGCGAAAGACCCGGTTGAGGCAGGCCCAGAGCGGATCGTCGTCGATCATTGAGGCAATCTCGCCTTCCAGCCTGCTGCCCTGACGCGTCAGCAGCGCGATCACCTCGTTGAGGCTTTCCACGATCGCCCCATCGCCGGCCGCACTGCGGCGCTGCTTTTGAACGATCAGGTCGCGCGTGACCTGGGACAGCCGCGTCATCAGCACCGATAGGCGCAGCTGCGCGGCTTTCGGCGGCGACAGGGCAGACAGCCGCTTGGTCTCGGCATAATGGGCGATCATCGCCGCATCGATGCGGTCGGTCTTTTCCAGAAAGCCCATGGCTTCGGCAAAGCGGCGCACATGGCGCGGATTGGAAAGCGCGCAGGCGATCCCCAACTCCCACAACAGCAGGAAGGCCTGCCGTTCGTAGCCGCCCGACGCCTCCATGACGACGAGCTCGACAGTCTCGGCCCGGCACAGCGCAGCCAGCGCGCCGATGCCGGTCGCATCGTTGCTGAAACGCTCAAACGTCCCGGACGGGCGGATATGCGCATCCAGCCAGTCCTTCGAAACATCCACTCCACATATAACTCTGTTCACGGTAACCTGCCTTGTGCGTGCGGTTGAAGCCAAGCGACTATTCGGTCGTACGTGACGATGACGAAGATCCCAGGCTCATCCACGGTTGTAACCGGGGGGGGAAACGGGCGACTTCGTCACGCCTCTGGCCGGGTGGCCACCCGGCCAGAGGCTCAATCGCTTCATCGCACGAAATCTCTAACGTGCAGATACAAGGGGCATCTGGTCTTCGGGCCGTCTACTCCGCGCTCGCCACCTTCTGCGGCGTCAGCGGCGCGGCGGCCTTCAGCTTCTCTCCGAGCTTCTTGAGGATGTTTGTCGATTGCACCGAGAGCATGCGCGGCCGGATGAGCTGCGGCAGTCCGTCCTGCGGCTTGGCGGCGGCGGTCTTGGCGAGATCCTTTTCCGAGGGCAGGGGGTTTTCGACGCCGGGGATGGGGCGCAACGTCACGCCCTGATGAGCGTAGTCCATGGCGCGCTTGAAGGTCATTGCCGGCAGTGAGCCGCCGGTCATGTTGTTGGTCGAGGTATAGTCGTCATTGCCGAACCAGACGGCGCAAGTGTAATTGCCGGTGAAGCCGACGAACCAGGCATCGCGATAGGCCTGGGTCGTGCCGGTCTTGCCGGCGGTCAGGATGCCGTTGTCGAGCGCCGCCTTGCGCGCCGTGCCGACATAGGGGACGCGCGACAGCATCTGGTTCATATAGGTATCGGCCTGTTCGGACAGCACGCGTTTCGGCGCCGGCTCGTCGCGGTCGAAATCGTAGAGCACATCGCCTTCGTAATCGAGGATCTGGGTAATGCCGTGGCGGCGCGACTGATAGCCGCCGGCCGGGAAGGTGGCATAGGCCGTTGCCTGGTCGAGCACCGTCACCTCCGATGTCCCGATCGGGATGGTGACGTCGTCCCGGATCGGCGTTTCGACGCCGAGGTTTTTCGCCATCGCCCGGATCGGCTGGATGCCGAGCTTTTCCTTGGCAAGCCGCACCGGCACGGTATTGATCGACTGGGCGATCGCCGTCTCCAGCGTGATGCGGCCGACATAGCGGTTGGCGTAATTGTGCGGGCTCCAGTTGCCCCAGGAAATCGGCGCGTCGACGATCGTCGTCTGCGGCGTCATCCCGCTCTCCATCGCCAGCGCGTAGGTATAGACCTTGAAGGAGGAGCCCGGCTGGCGCAGCGCCTTGGTGGCGCGGTTGAACTGGCTCTCACCGTAATCCCGCCCGCCGACCATGGCGCGCACGGCGCCGCCGTTCTCGATCATCACCATGGCGCCCTGCTTGGCGTGATAGGCCTCGCCATATTCGCGCAGCGACGTCTCGACCGAATCCTCGGCCGCCTGCTGGATGCCCATGTCGATCGTGGTGCGCACGATCAGCGAATGCTGGTGGAAGCGCGGCGAAAGCCGCTGCACCTCGTCGAAAGCCCAGTCGAGGAAGAAATCCGGCGATTCCACCTCGTTGCGGTCGACGACGGTCGCCGGATTGCGTCGGGCGGCGATCACCTGGCCCTCTGTCATCAGTCCGCTTTGCACCAGGTTGGTCAGCACCTCGTTGGCACGCGCACGCGCGGCCGGCAGGTTGACATGCGGCGCATATTTGGCCGGCGCCTTGAACAGGCCGGCAAGCATCGCCGACTCGGCAAGGTTCACATCAGTGATGTTCTTGCCGAAATAGAACTGCGCCGCCGCCGCTGCACCAAAGGTGCCGCCGCCCATATAGGCACGGTCGAGATAGGTGGAGAGGATTTCCTTCTTGGAGAGATTGGCTTCGAGCCACAGCGCCAGGAAGGCCTCGGTGATCTTGCGGTCGATCGAGCGCTCGTTGGAGAGGAACAGGTTCTTGGCGAGCTGCTGGGTCAGGGTCGAGCCGCCCTGTACCACTTCGCCGGCCTGGGCGTTGGTGACCATGGCGCGGAAGAGGCCGATCGCGTCGATACCGAAATGGTCGAAGAAGCGCCGGTCTTCGGTCGCAAGGACGGATTTGATCAAGGAATCCGGCAGCTCGTCGATCGGCACGGAATTCTGGTGGATGACGCCGCGATGGCCGATAACGTTGCCGTAGCGGTCGGTGAAAGTGACGGCGAAATCGCCGCGATTGCGCCAGTCCTCCTTGGTCGCCTCGAAGGCAGGCTGGGCAAGCACCAGCATCAGCACCGCGCCGGCCGCCCCGAGGGTCAGCCCTTCGCCGGCAAGTTCGAAGACCATGCGTTTCCAGCCGCGCACGCGAAAGCGACGGAAGAAGATGGTGGTGTCTTCCCAGATCTCGGCGGCGCGGAAGCCGGCGTTCCAGACGGTCGAATCGATCCACGAATCGATGCGCAGCAGAATATGGCGGCTCTTCGTCGGCCGCCTGCCCGCCGCGTCACCGGTTCGCTTGTCTGCTTCCTTTTCAGGCCCTTTTTCAGGGTTGTCCGGATCCTGCACGTCCTGTATTCCCGCCTGATCGCGCTTGCCTCATGTCCGGTCGCCGGAAAGCGACGAAAGCGCGAGGCCCGATCGCCTGAAAGCTCTCCGATACCAGGAGCATGCTGAAGAATTGATTGATTTTGTCGCGGATAACAAGAGAGATAGAGTGGCGGTCACGTGAATTTGCGGGCCGCTGTTGCAAGAAACGGACGATGAACGATCTGCCCTTCTGGAAGAGCAAGACGCTTGCTGAAATGACCACCGCCGAATGGGAAAGCCTCTGCGACGGCTGCGGTCTCTGTTGCCTCAACAAGCTCGAGGAATGGGAGAGCGGCGATATCTATTTCACCTCGGTCCGCTGCAAACTGCTCGATGGCCAAAGCTGTCGCTGCACCAGCTATGAGAACCGCTGGGATTTCGTGCCGGACTGCGTGCAACTGACCAGGGAGAATGTGCCCGAGATCGCCTGGCTGCCGCCGACCTGCGGCTACCGGCTGATAAATGAGGGCCGCGATCTCTACTGGTGGCATCCGCTTGTCTCGGGCGATCCCGAGACCGTCCACGCCGCCGGCATTTCCGCCCGCGGCCGCACGATCAATGAAACCGAGATCGATATCGACGATCTCGAGGATTACGTCGTCGACTGGCCGCTGACCGTGGGCGCGGAAAAGGATGAAGAAGAAGCGTGAGCGGCGGTCAGAACTTCACTGCTGACAGGAAACGCCGCAATTCCGTCTCCACATAGGCGGCCACCGGACCGCCTGCGCCAAAGCCCCACCAGGTGAGCGAACCCTGCCATTGCGCCAGCATCAGCCGGGCAATCGTCTCCGGCGCCTTCGCCGAGCCAAAACATTGTGCGATCGCCGCCGTCAGCGCCGTCCCCCAGGCCGCACCTCGGGCGCGCAGCACCGGATCGCGAAAATCCTCGCGCAGCACCAGCAATCCCTCGCCATAGGCGGCGGCATCGTCGCCGTAATCCTGCGACAGGCCGACGAGCAGCGCGACGGCGCCCTCCGGTGTTTTCGCCACGCTGCCGGCAAGCCGCTCTGTTTCCGCATCCAGCCGGTCCCAGGCGTAGAGCAGCGCGGCGCGTAGCATCGCCGCCTTTGTCGCGAAACGCTGAACGAGCGTTGAACCGGAAAGACCACTCGCCTTCGCCACTGCCGCAAAGGTTGCTGCATCCGGTCCCTCGGTGTGGATCAGGGCCAGCACCATGGCGAGAAGTTGTTCGTCGGAAAGGGTGCGGCGGCGCGGCATGAATTTCCTCTTGCGTTCGTTTTCAATATGAACGAACATTCGTTTATATTCAACTAGGGCCGGTCGCAGTCGGCCGGCTCTCGGTTCTAGCGTGGAGGATAGAGACGTGACAGCGGACTTGCGGGATAAAGTGGCCCTGGTGGCGGGCGCTACGCGCGGCGCCGGTCGCGGCATTGCGGTCGAACTCGGTGCTGCCGGCGCCACCGTCTATGTCACCGGCCGCACGACCCGCGCCGAGCAGTCCGACTATGCCCGGCCGGAAACGATCGAGGAAACGGCCGAACTGGTGGCGTCGGCTGGCGGCAAGGGCATTGCCGTGCAGGTGGACCATCTCGTTCCGCATGAGGTCGAGGCGCTCGTTGCGCGCATCCGGACGGAAGCCGGCCGGCTCGACATCCTCGTCAACGACATTTGGGGCTGCGAAAAGCTGTTCGAATGGGACAAGGCGGTCTGGGAGCATTCGCTGGACAAGGGCCTGCGCATGCTGCGGCTCGGCATTGAGACGCACCTGATCACGGCCCATTACGCGCTGGCGCTGATGATCGAGCGGCCGGGCGGGCTGCTGGTGGAGGTAACCGACGGCACGGCCGAATACAATGGCACGCATTACCGGCTCTCGCCCTTCTACGACCTCGTCAAGACGGGCGTCACCCGCATGGCTTGGGCGCATGCGCAGGACCTGGCCAAACACGGCGCCACCGCCGTTTCGATCACGCCCGGCTGGCTGCGCTCCGAAATGATGCTGGAGGCTTATGGCGTGCGCGAGGAGAATTGGCGCGACGCGACCACGGTGCAGCCGCATTTCGCCATTTCCGAAACCCCGCGCTTCGTCGGCCGTGCGGTCGCGGCCCTGTCAGCCGATCCCGACCGCGCCCGCTGGAACGGCCAGTCGCTGTCGAGCGGCGGGATGGCCAAGGCCTATGGTTTCGACGATGTCGACGGTTCGCGGCCGGATTGCTGGCGCTACCTGGTGGAAGTGCAGGAGCCGGGCAAACCGGCTGACGTAACCGGCTACCGGTGAGGCTGACCGCCGCCCTTGGGCGCGCTGCTGCCGTGAGGCGCCGTTTGGGCCGCCGTCTTCATCTGTCCGGCGAAGCTGGTTTCCGGCTTCGTCGCCAGCTTGTCCTTCTTCGGCTTGCGGGCCTCGCGATTGCTTCTCAGCTGTCCCTTTGCCATGGATGGATCTCCCTTTGGATCGGAATTGAAAGCCACCCGCTACCGGCCTGCGGAATTGCCTGGCCGCCTCGTTCGGCGCTCACGTGGCAATCCCTGGATCGCATAGCGGTTACAGACGGGGGTGACCGGTTTCGGTTGCTTCTTCGGTTTGCCGAAATGGTATTCGAGCGCCCGCAAGAGCATGGCCGGCGAGGTGACGCCGTCCTGGAACAGCTTGATCAGCAGCATGGCTGCGGCGTTGCAGGTCTGTTCGTCGCCGGCCGGGATTCTTGCTTTGTAGCCGGCGGCATCGAGCACGCCCTGAAGCATGTCGAGATCGGATGAGGTCAGATAGGGCTTATCGGAAGTGGAAGACATCGAAGTCCTCCTTTCGTCGGGGCGGGGGTTATGAAACCCTCAGTCGGCAGCGCCCGTGCGATGGCTGCCGAAGCTGAAACAATGCGCCTTTCGCCGGGGCGACGCAACGGGATTTTTGCGGCTAGCGGAAAGGCGAGGGCTGCCCTCGGACGGCAGCCGCAGGCAGGTGATGGCGATCTCCAGAGCTGCGGCCTGACGGCCGTTATATCTCGCCTTTGTGGAAATAGGCTTCGAGGCGGTAGCCGTCCGGATCGATGATGAAAGCGGCGTAATAGAAGCGGCCGTAATCCGGTCGGATGCCCGGTTCGCCGTTATCTGTGCCGCCGGATTCAATCGCAGCCGCATAAAACGCGTCGACCGCGGCCTCGTTCGGGGCGACGAAGCAGAAATGCAGCCCGGATTGCATGTCGGCGACAACGGGATGCGCAACCTGCATCACCCAGAGGCCGACCTGTTCCGAACCGTAGCCGATCATGCCGTCGGAATTCGACAGGCGCTCATATCCGAGCGGTGCCAGCGCCGCGTCGTAGAAGCGGCGGGCTCTCTCGAGATCTTTGACGCCGATGGAGATATGATCGAACATGGACCGCAAACTCAGTTCATCCCAGCATTGACGGCAGCATCTTTCAACGGCGGCTCCAAGTCAACGAACGAACTTGCCTCGTCATAGGCGCGCCGGATGACCGGCCCCGCCTGCGAAGCCGGCCGTGATTTCAGCCTTCGACGGCCGTCACGCGATGCGGCCCTACTGCAGTTGCGGCTTTTTCAGAAAACTGTTGCGGTCGGCGGATTTGATCCGCAGCCACGCTTCCCGGCCGTTGCGCAGAATTCGCATCGGAATCTCGGCGCCGGCCGGGCCGCTGCTCCAGAGCTTGCGGTAGAAATCGGCCAGGCCATCGACCTCTTCGTCGCGGATTTCCGAAATGATATCGCCCTGACGCAGCCCGGCCTCGGCGGCCGGACCGCCTTCGGCGACGCTCATCACCACCACGCCGCCACTGCTTTCGGCGGAGAATGCGCCGAGCCAGGGCCGCGGCGGCTTGTTGACCTGGCCGCGATTCAAGAGATCGTCCAGGATCGGCGGCAAAAGATCGATCGGAACGATCATGTTGATATCGGCGACCTCGCCGTCCTGGCTCATTTGCAGGCGAAGCGAACCGATGCCGAGAAGCTTGCCGTCCGCGCCGATCAGGGCTGCGCCGCCCCATGCCGGATGAGCCGGCGCGGTAAAAATCGCCTCGTCCAGCAGATATTCCCAATAACCGGCGAATTCCTGCCGGGCCACGATATTTGCCTGTACATATTCGCCGTCGCCGTCGGCAAGCACGACGGGATCGCCGGGCTTGGCTGCGGCCGCATCGCCGAAATCCACCGCCGGCGCGTTCAGGACGCCAAGCGCCTGCAGCAGCCCGAAACCGCTCTCCTGGTCATAAGCAAGCGGATGGGCGGGAACCACCCGGCCGTCAAGGGTCGTCAGCCAGACTTCCTCGGCCTCGGTGATGAGATAACCGATGGTCAGCACCAGGCCATTGTCGCGAATGACCACGCCGCTGCCCTCGCGGACGGTGCCCAGCGTCTCCGCCGTGAAGGCATCTTCCGGAATGGTCGAACGGACGGCCACGACTGACCGCAAGATCGGATCGATATTCATGCTTTCATCCCGATGGGCGCCGCCGCGCAACGCCAAAAGTCGGCACTTCTCCTTTCATAGGTAAGGAGATGAAGGGGCGGCGGCAAGGTTGGAGCGGCGGGAATTTCTGCCACCGCATCTCCTGAAGTGGAGGAATACCGGAATATGCGGGGGTGGTAGGGCGCTGCGCAACAATATACAGTCAATCCAGGAATCAGACGTGCACGGATCACGACATGAAGGACTGGCATCCCGATCTCAGCCGCAGCAGCAGTCCGCGTTACATGGCCATCGCCGATCTGATCGAAATGGATCTGCGCAGCGGTCACCTGACGGCAGGTGACCGGCTGCCGCCGCAGCGCGAACTCGCCAAACGGTTGAATGTCGATTTCACCACGGTGGCGAGAGGTTACGTCGAGGCGCAGAAGCGCGGCCTGGTGGATTCCCATGTCGGCCGAGGCACCTTCGTCACCGGCGCTGCGGTCGGGCCGCGCCAGGATTTGAGCGCCGATGCCGCGCCCGATCCCCGCCGTACATCAGTTGTCGACTTCTCGATGAACCTGCCGCCGGAACCGGACGATCCGGAATTGATCGCCCGCATGCGTGAGGGCATGTCGGCGGTGGCGGCGAGCCTGATCCCGCTTCTGCGTTATCAAGGCTTCGGCGGCTCCGGCATGGACAAGGAGGCCGCCGCCGCCTGGCTCGGCCGCCGTGGTCTCATGCCTTCGCAGGAGCGGATCTTCGTCGCGCCGGGTGCCCATCCGGCCCTTCTGGCAATCTTCAGCCTGCTGGCAAAGCCCGGCGAGACCGTGCTTTCCGAAATCGTCACCTATCCCGGCATGCGCTCGATCGCAGCACAGTTGCGGCTCAATCTTGCCGGCCTTCCAATGGACGGGGACGGGATCCGGCCGGACGCTTTGGCCGCTGCCTGCGAGCGGTTGAAGCCGAAGGCGCTCTATCTCAATCCGACGCTGCAGAACCCGACGACCCTGACGGTTCCCGCCGGTCGCCGCGAGGAAATCGCAGCCGTCGCCCGCAAATATCATCTGCCGATCGTCGAGGATGATGCCTACGGCTTCATTCCGCAGGAAGGGCCTGCGCCGCTTGCGGCAACGGCGCCCGAGCTGACCTGGCACATCGCCGGCTTGGCGAAATGCCTCGGCGCTGGCCTGCGCCTTGCTTATGTCGTGGCTCCAGACACCAGGGCAGTGTGGCCCTTCGTCAGCGCCATGCGCGCCAACACTGTCATGGCCTCGCCGTTGAATATGGCGCTCGCCACCCGCTGGATCGAGGACGGCACGGCCGATGCGATCCTCCGCTTCATCCGCGCAGAGGCGGGCGCCCGCCAGCAGATGGTCGTCGCCGTCCTGCCGGCCGGCAGCTACCGCGCCGATTCGATCAGCTTCAATATTTGGCTGCCTTTGGCCAAGGGCTGGACCCGTTCCACCTTCGGCAGCCATATGCATTCCTCCGGCATTGGCGTGGTGGCAAGCGATGCCTTCACGGTCGAAGGCGCCGCGCCCGAGGCTGTGCGGGTCTGCCTCGGAGGCCCGATCGAACGGGCGAAGTTGCAGGGCGCATTGGAGTTTATGGCCCATGCGCTTGAAGGTCCGCCGGAAATGGCAGGTTCGTTCTTCTGACCCGTCCGTATCGCATCTGAGTCTGGCAGGCGGAGCCGCCCCTCGAACGGGTTAGCGGCAAGCTGGGACCGGCCCTTGGCCGGCGGGTGTATTCTGCGGCAATCTGACAGATTGATCGGCATCTCCCATGTAATGTATCTATATTGAATGCATACATTGCGCGGCATTGAATGAGCCGCAAGATAGGACGGCATCATCATGGACACTGAATATCCCCCGCTTCCTCCGATGCAGACCGGCATCAGGGGACGCTGCCCGCGCTGCGGCCAAGGCCATATGTTCAAGGGCTTCCTGACGCTGCAGCCGCAATGCGAGGCTTGCGGCCTCGATTATTCCTTCGCCGATCCGGCTGACGGCCCGGCCTTCTTCGTGATCTGCTTCGCCTGCATTCCGAGCGTGCTGCTCGGCGTCTGGTTGGAGGTGGCATTCTCGGCCCCGATCTGGGTGCAGCTTCTGGTCACCGGTCCCTTCATGCTCGCCACCTGCATTCCTCCGCTCCGGCCGCTGAAGGGCTGGCTGGTCGCCAGTCAGTATTTCTACAAGGCGGAAGAAGGCAGGCTTGCGTGACGCTATTTCAGCGTTGCGCGCAGGCGCGGCGTTGCGAAATCTATAAGGGCGCGCAGTTTCAGCGGCACCAGCCCCTGCGACGGGTAGACGAGATGCACCGGCGCCGGCTGCGGTTCGAAAGCGGCAAGCAGCGGCACCAGCAGGCCTGCCTTCTCGGCGCGCGCGGCCTGGTAGGAGAGCACGCGGGTGATGCCGAGACCGGCGACGGCGGCATCCACGGCCGCCTCGGCGGTGTTGACCGCAAGCCGTGATCGGATCGGCACGACAAGGTCGCGTTTGCCCTCGACGAATGTCCAGCTTTGCGTCGAGGCCATGCCTTCGAAGGTGATGCAGTCATGCACGGAAAGATCGCTGGGGTGGCGGCTTGCGCCGTGCCGGGCGATATAATCCGGGCTTGCATAGACCGTGCGGCGGATCGCGCCGAGCCTTGTGGCGATCAGGTTGCTGTCGGCCAGGTTGCCGATCCTGAGCGCCAGGTCGATATGATCCTCGACGAGGTTCGCCAGCCCGTCGCCGAGCATCAGCCGCAGATTGATATCGGGATAGGCCTTCAGGAAGTCCACCACGACAGGCAGGACATGCAGCCGCCCGAAGACGATCGGCGCCGTCATCGTCAGCTCGCCCTTCGGCGCGCTGTATTCGCCGGCCGCCGTCCGTTCCGCCTCTTCCACGCGGTCGAGAATTTCCCGCGCCGCCTCGACAAAGGAGCGGCCGGCCTCCGTCAGCGCGATCTTCCGGTTGGTCCTTTGCAGGAGCCGGGCGCCCAGATGTGCTTCGAGTTCCGAAACCTTGCGGCTGACGGTGGCAAGCGGCGAGTGCAGATGCCGCGAGGCGGCCGACAGGCTGCCTTGTTCGACGACGGTGAGAAGCACGGTCATGGCTTCGAGGCGGTCCATCCTATCCTTCCATAAATTGGAAATCTGTCTTTCAGATTAGCACTCTACTGCATCTGAGTGGAAGGCCGTAGATTCACTGCCGATGGTTCCGAGCAGCCATCGCCAATCGCCTTCGTTCCCAGAGGAGCCGTCATGAAACTCTACCATCACCCGCTATCCGGCCATTCACATCGCGCCCATCTTTTCCTGTCGCTGCTTGGTGTGCCCTATGAATTGGTCGAGGTCGACTTGGCGGCAGGCGCCCACAAGACGCCGGATTTCCTCAAGCTCAATCCGTTCGGCCAGGTGCCGGTTCTCGATGATGATGGCACGGTCATTGCCGATTCCTCCGCCATCCTCGTCTATCTCTCCCGCAAATACGGCCGCACCGATTGGCTGCCGGAGGAGACGGTTGCGGCGGCGCGGATCCAGAAATGGCTGTCGGTCGCAGCGGGCGAGATTGCCTACGGACCGTGCGCGGCCCGCCTGATCACCGTCTTCGGCGTCGATTTCCGCACGGAGGAGGTGATTGCGCGGGCGCACCGCATCCTCGCACTGCTCGAGGCGGAGCTCGGCGGCCGTAGTTTTCTGCTCGGTGACCGGCCGACGATCGCCGACATCGCGCTTTACAGCTACGTCGCCAACGCGCCCGAGGGCAATGTCGATATTTCGGTCTATCCGAGTGTTCGCGCATGGCTTGCGCGCGTTGAGGCGCTGCCGGGTTTCGTCGGCTTTCGCAAGACGAAGATCGGCCTTGCCGCATGATGAGCCGCCGGGGCGGATTGTCGTCCCGGCCTGCCGATGATCCCACAAGGAGCCCATGATGCTGAACGAGACAGGTCAGGATACCGCATCGCCCTGGCATGAGGGCGAACTTGCCATGCAGCGTATTATCGGCGTCGTCGAACGCATGGACGGGCCGGGGCGCAATTTCATCCGCAAGGCCATGCCCGAACAGCACCGCGCCTTCTTCCCGATGCTGCCTTTCGTCGTGCTCGGCGCAGTCGACGCCAAGGGCGATGTCTGGGCGACGATGCGCGCGGGGCGCCCGGGGTTCATGTCCTCGCCGGTGCCGGAGGCTCTCGACGTCGATCTGCGGCGCGATCCGGACGATCCTGCCGAAGCCGGCATGGAAGATGGAGACGCGATCGCGCTGCTCGGCATCCAGCTCGAGACCCGCAGGCGCAATCGGCTGAACGGCGTCATCCGCAGGACGGATGCCGAGGCTTTCCGCCTGCGGGTCGGCCAGAGCTTCGGCAACTGCCCGCAATATATCCAGCCGCGGGCGGCCGCCTTTGTCCGCGATCCCGATAAACCCGCCGCGATGCGGCCGGTTCACTCCGTCAACCTCGACGACCGGGCGAGGCGCATGGTCGAGAACGCCGATACGTTTTTCGTCGCCTCCCATGTCGATCGTGATAATGGCGAGCGGCAGGTCGATGTGTCTCATCGCGGCGGAAATGCCGGTTTCGTGCGGCTCGGCGCCGACGGCGTGCTGACCATCCCCGATTTTCCCGGCAACCGGTTCTTCAACACGCTCGGCAATCTTCTCGTCAATCCGAAGGCCGGGCTGGTCTTCGTCGATTTCGAAACCGGCGACATGCTGCAGATGACCGGAAGAGCTGAAATATCGCTGTCTTCACCTGAGATCGCCAGCTTTGAAAGGGCCGAAAGGCTGTGGCGTTTTACGCCTGAACACATCGTGTTTCGCCCGGACGCACTGCCGTTGCGCTGGAGCCGCAATCTCGACCGCTGAGAAGACGCCTCATCAGGCCGCTTGCAGATTGATATACCGATCGGTACAGCAGAGACGGATCGGTACAGGAGAAGATCATGTCCAGCCTCGTTCCGCCTTTCACCCTTGAGACCGCCACGAGGAAAGTCCGTCTTGCCGAGGACGGCTGGAACAGCCGTGATCCCGAGCGCGTCTCGCTCGTCTATACGCCGGAGAGCCGCTGGCGCAACCGCGCCGAATTCATCACCGGCCGCGTCGAGATCGTCGCTTTCCTTACCCGCAAATGGGCCAAGGAACTGGATTACCGGCTGATCAAGGAAATCTGGGCCTTTACCGATAATCGCATCGCCGTGCGCTTTGCCTATGAATGGCACGATGACAGCGGCAACTGGTTCCGCTCCTACGGCAATGAGAATTGGGAATTCGACGCCACCGGCTTGATGCAGCGCCGTTTTGCCTGCATCAACGATCTGCCGATCCGGGAAACGGAGCGCAAATACCACTGGCCGCTCGGTCGGCGGCCGGACGACCATCCCGGCCTGACCGAGCTCGGCCTCTAGAATAGGATGAACTTGGGCCGGTGAAGACCGTCTATGAACGCGCCGACATCGTACCGGTGTTCGCGGAAACCTTCCGCGAGCTCGGCTATGAGGGCGCTACGCTCAGCCGCATCACCGAACGCACCGGCATCGGCAAGGGCAGCCTTTATCACTTCTTCCCTGGCGGCAAGGAGGAGATGGCCGGCGCCGTGCTCGCCGATATCGATGCCTGGTTCGAACAGGCGATCTATCGGCCGCTGAGGAATGATGACGCCCGTCAGGCGATTGCGGCGATGTGGGTCAATGTCAATGACTACTTTCGCGCCGGCGGCCGCATCTGCCTTGTCGGCGCCTTCGCGCTCGACGACACTCGCGAGCGGTTTTCGTCTGGGATCGCCGATTATTTCATCCGCTGGATCGAGGCGTTGCGTTCGGCGCTGATGCGGGCTGGCTGTGCTGAGACGGAAGCGCAGACGCTTGCTGAGGAAGGCGTCTGCGGCATTCAAGGCGCGCTGGTGCTGTCGCGCGCGCTCAGAGATGGAACGGTCTTCACCCGGTCGCTGAAAACGCTGGCGAACCGGCTTGAGGCTGCGACGCGATGAGGGCAGGCCTTACATCTGCACCGCTTTGCCTGTATCTCTCAGCGCTGGTGTTGAGGCTGCCGGTGCCGGGCGGGTATTCTCGCGCTCAAGGCGAATCTGGCGCCACTCATTTTCCATCTGGTCGACGACATGCTGGGGAATGGTGGTCTGAGTGTTGGCCGGCGTCTGCATCGGAAGTCTCCTCTTGTGGTGGTAAGGCTTCAGGGCGTGAAAAATGCATTGCACAAGACAAAAGGCGTGTAAATCAGGGGCTTAGACACTTCAAACGATTAAGTTTATTTTAATCGATTAAGGCGGTTTTAACCACAAGGTTCAGGGGAAGCGCGGAATGGTTGTCCACATGGACCGGGTATTCTTTTTTGATGCGGTGCGGCAAGAGCTCTTCAAAGGAGAGCTGACTCAGCCTCAGGTGGTGGGTATGACGGCGATTGTCGATGCCTGGGAAAAGCGGTTCGCTGAGGCCGACCGCCGGTGGCTCGCCTATATCCTCGCTACCGCCTTTCATGAGACCGCCTATACGATGCAGCCGGTGCGCGAGACGCTGGCTGAAAGCGATGTGCGCGCGGTCGAGATCCTCGAGGCAGCCTTTGCCGCAGGCCGGCTCTCTTGGGTGAAGACGCCCTACTGGCGGCCGGACGAGGATGGCCGATGCTGGCTCGGGCGCGGCCTGGTGCAGCTCACCCATAAACGGAATTATGAGGCGATGAGCGTGCTGACGGGCATCGATCTGGTTGCCGATCCCGATCGGGCGATGGAAATGGATGCGGCGGTGACGATCCTGATAGAAGGCATGCTGCAGGGCAGCTTTACCGGTCACAAACTTGCCGATCATCTGAATGCGACGACCGAGGATTGGGTCAATGCACGCCGCATCGTCAACGGTACCGACCGGGCCGAGAAGCTCGCGGGTTACGCCATGACCTTCCATGCGGCGCTGCGTCCGGATGCCGCGCAGGGCAGGCCGCGCGGTTGAAGGCTCGCGGCGCGCGTGTTATCGCGCGGGCCAACCCCTCTGGAATCTGACAGGAGCTTCCGCGTGATCCGCCATATCGTCTTCTTCACCGTGCAGGAGGAACATCTGGAGGAGGTGAGGGCGGGTCTTTCGATCCTGACCGCCATTCCATACGCGCGGCTGCTTGAAATCGGCACCAATGTGAAGACCGATCAGCTCGGCACCGAGATTGATTTCGTGGTCTATGGCGAATTCGACGATGAGGCGGCTCTCGCTGCTTATAAGGCGCACCCCGAGTACCAGCGTTCGATCGAGCGCGTGCGCCCGCTCCGGGAAAAGCGCATCGCCGCCGATTACGACAGCCGCACGGCGGTGACGCGGCCGCTAAGCGATCTTCCGGATTCGAGCCGCCCAGTTGAATGAACTTCTGAGCCCCTGAACGCGAGTTTCGAAAAAGCCGCCGCAAGCGATTCAAAAGATTCGCCAAATGCGCCTGTTGATCATGAGCCGGAGAACGGCCTGGATCCATATCTCACGAGGTGGCGGTGCTCGGCTGTGATGCCTGTGCGCCGCGCACCAGCGTCATTAGCATCATCACAAAGGTTAGCGACAATGCCGCGAGCACGGCTGCGGCAAAGAGCGCCGGGCCGGTGCCGGCTCGATCGAGAATGGCGGTGAAGACGACGGGGGCGACGGCATTGGCAAGGTTTTGCGGCAGCGACAATCGGGCCGACTGCAGGCCGAATTCGCGCGGCGAAAACAGGACGAGCGGCAGAAGCGCGCGGGCGACGGTCATGACGCCGGCGCCGAAGCCGTAGAGCAGGATGAAGCTGACGAGCAGCGGCGTCGAAGGACCGACGATCAGCATCATCAGGAAGCTCGTCAGCATCAGGCCGGTGCCCATAGCAGCGCTGACGATGGGATTGCCGCGCCGGCCGAGCAGCATGTCGAGGAACCGTGCCGAGATCCCGAGAATGCCGCGGGCCGAGCCGAGCTGCAGCGCGAAAGCCGGCGAGGCGCCGGACTGACGGAAGATCTCGAGCAGCGATGGCGAGATGCCGAAGGTGATGAAGGTGGTGATGGTCGTCGAGGTGGCGATCAGCAGAAAGGCCTTGCGCTGCGCCGCCTTCGACAGCGGCACCGGGGCGATGTCGGCCGCGCCGCCGTGGAGCAGGGCCGCGATCGGCCTGGGCAGGGCGAAAAGATGCAGCGGCAGGCATATGAAGAATTGCAGCGCGGCGCAGATGAGGAAAGTCAGGCGCCACCCGAAGGCATCGTTGAGCAGGCTGAGGATCGGCCAGAAGACGGCGCTCGAGAGCCCGGTGAACAGCATCAGGATGGTGATGACGCGCTTGCCGTTTATCCCTTCGCGTTCGACGACGGCAGTATAGGCTGGCGCGGACAGGCCGAGCGCGCCGCCGATGCCGATCACCACCCAGGCGGCGGCATAGAGAATGACGCCGTTTGCGGCAGCAAGCAGCGAGAGACCGAGCGCAAAGGTCAGAGAAGCCGCCGCAAGCACCCGGGCAGCGCCATAACGGGCAAGCCAGCCGCCGGTCATCGGACCGACGACGGCGCTGACCATCATCATGATCGTCAGGCCGGCAAACGCCACCTCGTTCGCAATGCCGAGATCGGGCGCCACGATGCGGCCCATGACCCCGAGCATGTCGAAGGTCGTGCCCCAGCCGATCAGCTGGGTGACGGCGAGGACGGTGACCGTCTGCGCCGAGCGGAAGCGGTAGGAAATGAGCATCGGTGCTGGAACGGCCTGAAATGGAAGCGGCAAAGACATAACAGTTTCGATCGACCGGTGAAAGCAGGTGCCATCGATTCGGACTGCGGCCCGGCGCTTTTTCTCCGGCGGGAAAAAAGATAGGCCGGTACAATTTCAGGACGACCTGCTGCGCACGGAAGCTGACGATATCGGCCGCCATGCCGCCGCTTTCATCGAAACGCTGTGGCCGAATCGCCAATCACCGCCGACCTGCTCGCAGCGCGATGAAAAAGGCATTGATCCCGCCTGGGGAACGGCATTTGCGGAGCGGGGAAAGCGCCGCCTCCGGCTGCTGCGAGGGCGGCTTCCGTCGGCAGGAATCGACTGTGCCGAACAGGCGAGAACGGTTCTAAATGCCCTGTATTACAGCGCATTCATTTGCCATTCAGGTCGCTTGAGTACATATTCGCAGCAAGTTGGAATTACCTTGAAAGCGTAAGACATGGCCTTTCCTCTGAGCGTCGCAGTAGTGGCCGCCGGACTGGTGGCATCGGCGCCCTCACCGGATGGCGCAGGCGCCCTCGTCCTGCGTGTGGCCGGCGATTGCAGCGCCGCCGCCGCCCAGGTCGTCGAGCAGACGGGCGGGCAGCTCCTGTCCGTGCAACCGGTGGGCGATAGCTGCATCATTACCGTTCTGGTGTCGGGCAATGGCCAGCGTCCACGCAAGGTAACGGTAAAGGTTCCGATGTAAGCGGAATCGGTCTATTCAAACACGATCGATTTGAAGCGGACGAAGGCGGACCGATGCGCATCCTGGTAATCGAAGACGACGTCAACCTGAACCGGCAGCTGACCGACACGCTGAAGGAGGCGGGTTATGTCGTCGACCAGGCGTTCGATGGCGAAGAGGGCCATTTCCTCGGCGACACCGAACCCTATGACGCCATCATCCTCGATATCGGCCTGCCGGAGATGGACGGCGTCACCGTGCTGGAAAAATGGCGCGGCGCCGGCCGCGGCATGCCGGTTTTGATCCTGACGGCGCGCGACCGCTGGAGCGACAAGGTCGCCGGCATTGATGCCGGCGCCGACGACTATGTCACCAAGCCCTTTCACGTCGAGGAAGTTCTGGCGCGCATTCGGGCGTTGATCCGTCGCGCGGCCGGCCATGCCTCCTCCGAGATCGTCTGCGGGCCGGTGCGGCTCGACACCAAATCCTCGAAGGCGACGGTCAACGGCACGACGCTGAAGCTGACCTCGCACGAATATCGCCTGCTCGCCTATCTCATGCATCACATGGGCGAGGTCGTCTCGCGCACCGAGCTCGTCGAGCACATGTACGATCAGGATTTCGACCGCGATTCCAACACGATCGAGGTCTTCGTCGGCCGTCTGCGCAAGAAAATGGGCGTCGACTTGATCGAAACGGTGCGCGGTCTCGGCTATCGCATTCAAGCGCCGAAACATGCGAATTAAGTCGCTCACCGCACGCGTGTTGCTGCTGACCACGGTCTGGTCGACGGTGGCCCTGGTGGTGATCGGCCTGCTGATCTCGACGCTCTACCGCAAGAGCGCCGAACGCGGTTTCCAGGATCTGCTGCGGGCGCAGCTCTATAACGTCATCAATTCCGTGACGATCGGCGATCAGGGGGCGTTGAGCGGCAGCCCGCAGCTCGGTGATCTGCGGTTCGCTCAGCCGAAGACCGGCTGGTATTGGGTGGTGGAGCCGCTCGGCACCTATACGACTGCGCCGTTGGTCTCGCCCTCGCTCGGCTCGGCGCTCATTCCGGTACCCTCCGTCGTCGAGGCGCCTTTCGACAAGAATTACGAGCGCTACTACCAGGTGACGGATGCCTCCGGGAACCGCGTGCAGGTGGCCGAGACCGAAGTGGTGCTCGACACCGACGGCCGCGCGGCGCGCTTCCGCGTCACCGGCAATGTAGACGTCGTCGAAGATGATGTCCGCACCTTTTCCCACAGCCTCTATCTGGCGCTCGCCGGTTTCGGCGTCGGCAGCCTGATCGTCAATGCGCTGGCGATTCTCTACGGCCTGAAGCCCCTCGACAAGGCGCGTGCCGCATTGGAGCGCATTCGCGCCGGCGAGAGCGAGCAGTTAAAGGGCGACTTCCCGCGGGAGATCCTGCCGCTCGCCAACGAGGTGAACGCGCTGATCGACAGCAACCGCCGCATCGTCGAGCGGGCGCGCATGCAGGTCGGCAATCTCGCCCATTCGTTGAAGACGCCGATCGCCGTTCTCCTGAACGAGGCGCGGGTGCTCGAGAAATCCCATGGCGAACTGGTGCGCAGTCAGGCGGAATCGATGCAGGGGCAGGTGCAATCCTATCTCAACCGGGCCCGCATCGCCGCCCAGCGCGAATCCGTGCTCGCCCGCACCGACGCCGAGCCGGCGCTGGAGCGGCTGGTGCGCGTCATGCGCCGGCTGAACGTCGATACCGAATTCGATCTCGTCGTCTCGCCGCCGCATCTTGCCGTCGCCATGGAACAGCAGGATCTCGAGGAAACCGTCGGCAACCTCCTGGAAAATGCGGCGCGTTTCGCCAAGAGCAGAGTGCGGCTTTCGGCCGTCGAAGCCGGCGAGGACGTGAAAGGAGCGGAGGCGAGCGTCCGCCGGCGCTGGGTGGAGCTTGCCGTCGAGGATGACGGGCCCGGCCTTGAGCCCGACCAGATCCGCGAAGCGCTGAAGCGTGGCCGCAGGCTCGACGAAAGCAAGCCTGGAACCGGCTTGGGCCTTTCGATCGTCACCGAGATTTCCAACGAATACCAGGGAAGGCTCGAACTGTCCCGCGGCGAATGGGGCGGGTTGAAGGCGAAGCTTATCCTGCCCGGCGTCACAAAGGATGTTGCATGACCAACTGCTTGATGTCACAAGGATAGTGGCAAATGTATAGCATGTTTTGCCACAATGCTGACACGGGGACGCTGCACTTCGATCGGCTGAATTTGACCTCTGATCGTGGTTCGACGCAATGATTCTACGCTCGCAAGGCATGATGGTTTCCATCCTTCTTCTCGCCGTCGCGCTCACCAGCTGCACGACGACGAAGGGCGCTGTTTCGCGCGGCATTTTTTCGAGCAAACCCTCCGCGTCGGCCGCCTTTATCACCGCGCTGCAGGGCGGCATCGTCGGCCGCAGCGGCGTGAGCTTGAGCGATAGCGACAAGCAGCGGGCGCTCGAGGCGGAGTATCGGGCGCTGGAAGGGGCGGCGGTCGGCCAGCCGGTAGTCTGGAGCGGCAAGGACGTCACAGGCAAGGTCGTGGCGGCCGCGCCGTATCAGGTCGGCTCGCAGAATTGCCGGCAATATACCCATACGCTGACCGTCGACGGCAAGGAAACCGTGGCGCGGGGTGCAGCCTGCCGCAACGAGGATGGCAGCTGGTCGCCGCTCGGCTGAGTGTTTTCAGCCTGAATTGCGGCGAATAGCCTCAAATCTTCGTCATTCCGGCTTTGGCAGTTGGAATAGGCGTGCGCTTCACGTATTTGGGCCGATATGCTGTTCTGGATTCTCGTTGCCGTTCTGACGGCAGCCGTCGCCGTCATCCTGCTCTACCCCCTTCTGCGTGGTGCGAAGGCGGCGCAGAACAGTCGCGCCGGCGAGGCGGCAGTCTATCGCGACCAGTTGCGCGAACTCGACCGAGACCTTGCTGGCGGGCTGATCACGCCTGAGGAGGCTGATTACGCCAGGGCCGAAATCGGCCGGCGGCTGATCGCCGTCTCTGCCGGCGAGCCGGAGACGATAGACAAACCCGCACGGCATCATCGTCTCACCGAAGTCTTCGTCCTGTTGATCCTGCCGGCGCTCGGGCTCTGTCTTTATTTGACGACGGGCAGGCCGGATCTGCCGTCGCAGCCGCTGGAAGCGCGGCTGGAAAATCCCGGCGACGATGTGGCGGTGCTGATCGCCAAGGCCGAACGGCATCTGGCTCAGAATCCCGACGATGGCAAGGGCTGGGACGTATTGGCGCCGATCTATTTCCGCACGATGCGGGTGGCCGATGCTGAGGTCGCCTACCGCAACGCGATACGGCTTCTCGGCCCGAGCCCGATCCGGCTCGACGGTCTTGCCGAGACGTTGATGGTGGTCTCCGACGGCGTCGTGACGGAGGAAGCGCGCCAGGCGCTGGAGCAGTCGCTGACGCTGGAGCCCGACAATCCGCGTGCCCGCTTCTACATCGCGCTCAGCATGGAGCAGGCGGGACGAGCCGACGAGGCGCGCCGGGCCTTCGAGGCGCTGGCGCAGCAATCGCCGGCCGATGCGCCCTGGCTGCCGCTGGTCAATGAACATATCGCCAAGAACGGCGGCGCGGTCGCCCCGCCGGCGGCGCCCGGCGGACCGACGTCGGAAGATGTGGCGGCTGCTGAAAACATGAACGTCGGCGACCGTCAGCAGATGATCCGCGGCATGGTTGAAAGCCTCGATGCCAAGCTCAGCGAGGATCCCAACAATTTCGAGGGATGGATGCGGCTCGTCCGCTCTTACGCCGTATTGAACGATAAGAATCGCGCAGCCGACGCCCTGAAGCGCGGCCTGGCCGCCTTTCCGCCATCCGGCGAGCGGGGCCGGCAATTGCTGGCGCTTGCCAGGGAGCTTGGCATAGCCACGGAGGGAATGACGCAATGACGCGCAAGCAGAAGCGCCTTGCGGTGATTGCCGGCGGGATGAGTTTCATCCTTGCGGCGGTGTTGTTGGTGATGTTCGCCTTCAGCCAGTCGGTGGCCTATTTCTACATGCCGGCCGATCTCGCCAAGACGCCGGTGGCGCCGGAGACCCGCATCCGGCTCGGCGGCCTGGTCGGGGCGGGCAGCGTCGTGCGCGGCGCCGGCTCGAAGGTGGAGTTTTCCGTCACCGACGGCAGCGCCAATGCGGTGAAGGTCAGATATACCGGCATCCTGCCCGATCTGTTCCGCGAGGGCCAGGGTGTGGTCACCGAGGGCAAGTTTGCCCCAGGCAGCAACATCTTTACCGCCGACACCGTGCTGGCCAAGCATGACGAGACCTATATGCCGAAGGAGGTGGCCGACAAGCTGAAACAGCAGGGGCTGTGGCAGGAAGACCAAGGGGGAGCAGGCAAGGGGCAGGAGGCGAAAGCGACGCCATGATCATCGAGATCGGACATTACGCTTTGGTGCTGGCGCTGGCGACGGCGCTGATCGTCTCGATCGTGCCGGTGATCGGCGCCCGCCGCCATGATCCGGCGATGATGGATGTGGCGAGCGTCGGTTCGCTGGTGATGTTTGGGCTCGTCGCCTTTGCCTTCGCCGTCCTGACCTATGCCCATGTCGTCTCCGACTTCTCGGTCGAGAACGTCTGGGAGAATTCGCACTCTCTGGTGCCGCTGATCTACAAATATTCCGGCGTCTGGGGCAATCACGAGGGATCGATGATGCTCTGGCTGTTGATCCTGGCGCTGTTCAGCGCGCTGGTCGCGATCTTCGGCGCCAACCTGCCGGAGACGCTGAAGGCCAATGTGCTTGCCGTCCAGGCCTGGATTTCGCTCGCCTTCACCCTGTTCATCCTGTTGACCTCCAATCCCTTCCTGCGGCTCGATCCGGCGCCGGCCGAGGGCCGCGATCTCAATCCGGTGCTGCAGGATATTGGTCTCGCCATCCACCCGCCGCTGCTCTATCTCGGTTATGTCGGCTTTTCCGTCTGCTTCTCCTTTGCCGTCGCAGCTCTCCTGGAAGGCCGCATCGATGCCGCCTGGGCCCGCTGGGTCAGGCCCTGGACGCTGGCAGCCTGGACCTGTCTGACATTGGGCATCGCCATGGGCTCCTACTGGGCTTATTACGAGCTCGGCTGGGGCGGCTGGTGGTTCTGGGACCCGGTGGAGAACGCCTCCTTCATGCCGTGGCTGGCCGGCACCGCGCTCTTACATTCGGCCCTCGTCATGGAAAAGCGCGAGGCGCTGAAGATCTGGACGGTACTGCTCGCCATCCTGACCTTCTCGCTGTCGCTGATGGGCACCTTCCTGGTGCGCTCCGGCGTGCTGACCTCGGTGCATGCCTTCGCCAGCGATCCCACCCGCGGCGTCTTCATCCTGTCGATCCTCTTGATCTTCATCGGCGGGGCGCTGTCGCTGTTTGCCCTGCGGGCGCCGAAGCTTGCGGCCGGCGGGCTGTTTGCGCCGATCTCGCGAGAAGGCGCGCTCGTCCTCAACAATCTGATCCTGACGGTCGCCTGCGGCACGGTCTTGACCGGCACGCTCTATCCGCTGCTGCTGGAGACGCTGACCGGCGACAAGATCTCGGTCGGGCCGCCCTTCTTCAACCTGACCTTCGGCCTGCTGATGGCGCCGCTGCTCGTCATTGTGCCGTTCGGGCCGCTGCTTTCCTGGAAGCGCGGCGATCTGCTCGGCGCCCTGCAGCGGCTCTATGCCGTAGCCGGCCTCGCCTTCGCCGCCGCTCTGGTCTTCTTCTATCTCCAACATGGCGGGCCGGTGCTCTCGGTGCTCGGGCTGGCGGCCGGGCTGTTCCTGATCTTCGGCGCCATTGCCGATCTCTGGTATCGGGCCGGCATCGGCAAGGTGGCGGGCGGCATCGCCTGGCGCCGCCTGAGCGGTCTGCCGCGCTCGGCCTTCGGCACGGCGCTCGCCCATGCCGGGCTCGGCGTCAGCGTGCTCGGCATCGTCGCCGTCACCACCTTCCAGAGCGAACATGTCGTCGAGATGAAGCCGGGCGCTACGGTCGAAGCCGGCGGCTACAGCCTTGAGTTCGACGGCATGCGGTCGGGCAGGGGACCGAACTATACCGAGGAGCGCGGCCACTTCACCATCCGCCGCGCCGGTGTCACCATTGCCGATACCTGGTCGGCCAAGCGGCTCTATACCGCCCGGCAGATGCCGACGACGGAGGCCGGCATCCTGACCTTCGGTCTCAGCCAGCTCTATGTCTCGCTTGGCGACGCCACCAGCAACGGCGGTATTGTCGTGCGCATCTGGTGGAAGCCGTTCATCCTCTGCATCTGGGGCGGCGCCTTGATCATGGCCGCCGGCGGCCTCGTCTCGCTCTCCGACCGGCGTCTGCGCGTAGGCGCACCGCGGAGAAAGGCCAAGGCAAAGCCGGCAGCGCCTGTGATGGAGGCGGCGGAATGATGCGCTCGCACCTTTTTTCCGCTTCTCCCCATCGGGGAGAAGATGCCCGAAGGGCAGATGAGGGGGCCGAGCGCCAGAGCCGCGAGGATTTTGAGCGCAAGCGAAAGGTCGTTATTGCTGCGAGGGATCGCCCCCTCATCCGCCCTGTCGGGCACCTTCTCCCCGAGGGGAGAAGAGGGATGCCGCTTCTCTCCAGGCTTCTCGTCATTCTCTTCCTCCTCTTCGCGCCAGTCCAGGCCTTCGCCGTCAATCCCGATGAGGTGCTGGCCGATCAGGTGCTGGAGGCCCGCGCCCGCGCCCTGTCGGCCGAACTGCGCTGCATGGTCTGCCAGAATCAGTCGATCGACGATTCCAATGCCGAGCTCGCCAAGGATCTCCGCTTGCTTGTGCGCGAGCGCATCAGCAACGGCGACAGCGATGAGGCGGTGCTCAACTATATCGTCTCGCGCTACGGCGAATTCGTGCTTCTGAAGCCTCGGCTCAGCGTGAGGACGGTATTGCTCTGGGGCGCCCCGGTGCTGCTGGTCCTTGCCGGCGGCGTGTCGCTGCTCGTTTTTGCGCGCAAGAGGACAGGCCTGCCGACCGGAAGCAAGCTGACGCCGGAAGAGCAGGCGCGGTTGAGCGAGCTTCTGGATAAGTAACGTCTGAATAGCGATCGTTCGTCGCGATGGCTCGGGCTCGCGCAAGCAGAGATCACAAACATTACCAACTTTTCATTGGCCGGACAGTTCGCAGTAAGGTGCGGCGTCCTATATCTTAAGTCATCGACTGATCCGGCGTCGCCGGTCTGAAGATCTAAGAACAAGAGAAGGTGCTCCAATGCTGAAGAATTTCAACGGACGTCCGTCCCTCGCCACTGTGCTCAAGGCTTCTACCGTCGCTGGTATCGCAGCCGCTGTGCTCGCAACCGGCGGTCCGCTCGAAATTACCCGGTCTTACGCTGAAGCGGTCAAGGTTCAGGCCCCCGCCGTCCCGAGCTTCGCCAATGTCGTCGATGCCGTTTCGCCCGCCGTCGTTTCCGTTCGGGTCGAAAACCGCGTCAATCCCGTTGCCGACAACAATGACGGCTTCTCCTTCGATTTCAATGGCCGCGGCTTTGACGATCTGCCTGACGATCACCCGCTGAAGCGCTTCTTCCGTCAGTTCGGCCAGGATCCGAACGACCAGCAGGGCCACCAGCGCCGCTTCGGCCAGAACGGCCCCGGTGGTCCGGGAGGGCCGAACGGTCCGGGCGGCAAGGGCCGTCTGCGTCCGGTCGCGCAAGGCTCCGGGTTCTTCATCTCCGAGGATGGCTACATCGTCACCAACAATCATGTTGTTTCCGACGGCCAGGCCTTCGTCGCGGTCATGAATGACGGCACCGAACTCGACGCCAAGCTGATTGGCAAGGATCCGCGCACCGACCTCGCCGTGCTGAAGGTCGACGGCAAGGGCAAGAAGTTCACCTACGTCAACTGGGCCGACGACAACAATGTCCGCGTCGGCGACTGGGTCGTCGCCGTCGGCAATCCCTTCGGGCTCGGCGGCACCGTCACCGCCGGCATCATTTCGGCCCGCGGCCGCGATATCGGTTCCGGTCCCTACGACGATTACCTGCAGGTGGATGCGGCCGTGAACCGCGGCAACTCCGGCGGTCCGACCTTCAACCTCAATGGCGAAGTCGTCGGCATCAATACCGCGATCTTCTCGCCCTCGGGCGGCAGCGTCGGTATCGCCTTCGCCATTCCGGCCTCGACCGCCAAGGATGTCGTCGCCGACCTGATGAAGGATGGCCAGGTATCCCGCGGCTGGCTGGGCGTCCAGATCCAGCCGGTGACCAAGGATATCGCCGAGTCCATCGGCCTTTCCGAGCCGAGCGGCGCCCTCGTTGTCGCCCCGCAGCCCGGATCGCCGGGTGACAAGGCCGGCATGAAGGCCGGTGACGTCGTCACGGCACTCAATGGCGAAACGATCAAGGATGCCCGTGATCTCAGCCGCCGCATCGGTGCGATGCAGCCGGGCAGCAAGGCCGAGCTTTCGGTCTGGCGCGCCGGCAAGGCCCAGTCGCTCACGGTCGAACTCGGCACGCTGCCGGCCGATCAGAAGGATGCCAATGCCGATGACAACAACAATCAGCCGCAGCAGCCGGAGGCTCCGGCTTCCGAGAAGGCGCTTGCCGATCTCGGTCTGACCGTCGGCCCTTCCGATGATGGCAAGGGCCTGGCGATCACCGGCATCGATCCCGACTCCGATGCCGCCGACAAGGGCATCAAGGAAGGCGAAAAGATCACCTCGGTCAACAATCAGGAGGTCTCCACCGCCGCCGATGTCGTCAAGGTGCTGAACCAGGCCAAGAAGGACGGCCGCACCCGCGCGCTGTTCCAGATCCAGTCCAGCGAAGGAAGCCGTTTCGTCGCGCTTCCGATCAATGGCCAGGGCTGATCCGCAAAGAAAATCGGAGCCGTGCGGATCAAGGTCCGCGCGGCTCGTTTCTTCTGATCTTTCAAGGATGATCGCGATGAGCGCCGCCCCGCAGCAAGATGCTTTGAGCCTTGCCGAAACGCAGCCGGTGGGTAATGTCGGCCGCATGAAGATTCTCATCATCGAAGATGATCTCGAAGCCGCGGCCTACCTTACGAAAGCCTTTCGCGAGGCGGGCATCGTCGCCGATCACGCCAGCGACGGCGAGGCCGGCTTGTTCATGGGATCGGAGAACGCCTACGACGTTATCGTCATCGACCGCATGCTGCCGCGCCGGGACGGACTTTCGGTCATCAGCGAGTTGCGCCGTAAGGGCATTCATACGCCGGTCCTCATCCTCTCCGCCCTCGGCCAAGTCGACGACCGCGTGACCGGCCTTCGTGCCGGCGGCGACGATTACCTGCCGAAGCCCTACGCTTTCAGCGAGTTGCTGGCGCGCGTCGAAGTGCTCGGCCGCCGCAAGGGAACGCCGGAACAGGATGTCGTCTATCGCGTCGGCGATCTGGAGCTCGATCGGCTGTCCCACGAGGTGCGCCGCGGCGGGAAGGAAATCCCGCTGCAGCCGCGCGAGTTCCGCCTGCTCGAATATCTGATGAAGAATGCCGGCCAGGTGGTAACCCGCACCATGCTGCTCGAAAATGTCTGGGACTATCACTTCGACCCGCAGACCAATGTCATCGACGTCCACGTCTCGCGCCTGCGCTCGAAGATCGAGAAGGATTTCAGCCAGCCGCTCCTCAAGACCATTCGGGGTGCGGGGTATATGATCAAGGATGAGGGATGAGCCGCTTCAGGGTTCTCTTCAAGTCCACTGCAGTCCGCCTTTCGGCACTCTACATTCTGCTTTTCGCCATTTGCGCCGCGACGCTCGTCTTCTATGTGACGGCGATGTCGGAGCGGCTGTTGACAGGCCAGATCCGCGACGCCGTCCGGCAGGAGGTGGAGCAGGTGCAGCGCGCCTATGACACCGGCGGCATGAACCTTCTGCTGCGCACGATGGAGCGGCGTGCCCGCCAGCCCGGGGCCAATCTCTACATCATTGCCGGTCCCTCGGGCGATATTCTCGCCGGCAATGTCGCTTCGGTGCAGCCTGGTGTCTTCGAGGAGGTCGGCTGGATCTCGGCTCCCTTCGCCTATCAGCGTTATACAGACGGTGGTGGTGTCGAGCGCCGGCACAAGGCGATCGCCAACATTTTCGTGCTCGACAACGGCTTGAGAATTCTGGTCGGCCGAGACCTCGGCGATCCCGAGCGTTTCCGCCTGCTGGTGCGCCAGGCGCTGATGGTGGCTTTGGCAATCATGGGGCTCGGCGCGATCATCATCTGGTTCGGCATTGGCCGCAACGCGCTGAAACGCATCGACCGCATGTCGGATGCGAGCAAGAAGATCATGGCAGGCGATCTCTCGCAGCGCCTGCCGGTCGGCGGATCCGGCGATGAATTCGACCGACTGTCGATGTCGCTGAACACCATGCTCGAACGCATAGAAAAGCTGAACGAAGGCTTGCGGCAGGTCTCCGACAATATCGCCCACGATCTCAAGACCCCGCTGACGCGGCTGCGCAACAAGGCCTCCGACGCCCTCGATATGGCGGATGCCGATACGCGTCGCGCGGCGCTGGAAGGCATCATTTCCGAATCGGATCAGCTGATCCGCACCTTCAACGCCCTGCTGATGATCTCCCGCGTCGAGGCCGGATCGGTCGCGGCGGAGATGTCGCCGGTCGAGCTTTCGGCCATCGTTTCCGACAGCGCCGAACTTTACGAACCGGCGGCGGAGGAGGCTGGTCTCGACCTCAGCGCCAGCGTCGAGCCGGGCGTCGAGGTGCAGGGCAATCGCGAGTTGATCGGCCAGGCGATCTTCAATCTGCTCGACAATGCGATTAAATATTCCTCCGATACGGCAGGGGCGGGCGAAGTGTCGCTCAAGCTTGCCCGCCATCCGGACGGCATCTGCCTGTCGGTGGCCGACCACGGGCCTGGCATTCCGGCCGACCGGCGCGACGATGTGGTGAAGCGCTTCGTTCGCCTCGACGAGAGCCGTTCGAAGCCAGGCACAGGGCTTGGACTTTCGCTGGTGGAAGCAGTGATGGAGCTGCATAACGGCCGGCTGGAGCTCTCCGACACCAATCCCGAAAAGCCCGAACAGCGCGGACTGACCGTCAGCATGATCTTCCCGACCAAGGCTGCCTGAAGTCCCGAATTACGATAGGCTGAATCGCGTATTGGCGGTTTTCCGCCAGGACCCTAAGTTAAACTCGGAACGAAGGCGGTGACCGCGATTCCGGTGATCGCCACTTCTTTTGCCGAGCCAGGGAGAGCGCATGCTGACGAAATCGACGCATGGCCTGAAGGATGTCGCCGAAGGGCTGCTGCGTCCGCTGAGCCAGACGGAGCTGAAGCTGGCGCTGACCGATCTTCAGGAGGCGGGCAAAAGCGAGCCATCAGTCGCGGCGATGCTGAAGACGGAAGGGCGGCTGCGCGATTTTATCGCCGCCGCGCTGACGCTGTCGCCCTACCTGCGCGAAATCGTCAATCTCGATCCCGCCATCCTCGCCGGCGCCATCAGTGAACCGCTGGAGCCGCAGATCGAGGCGCTGATCGCCAAGGCGCGCGGCTGCTGGCGGCCGGACGGCGAGGGCGCCGCACCCGCGGAATCTGTGGTGATGAGCAGGCTGCGCATCATCAAGCGCAAGGCTGCTTTCCTCGTTGCCGTTGCCGATCTCTCGCGCATCTTCGACGGACGAGCGACGACGACCTGGCTCAGCAGGCTTGCCGAAGCGTCGGTCGCGGCCGCGATCGACCATCTGCTGCTTTCGGCGCATGAGGGCGGGAAGCTCAGGCTGCGCGATCCGGCGCAGCCAAGCGAGGGCTCGGGCCTGATCGTGCTCGGCATGGGCAAGCTCGGCGCGTGCGAACTCAACTATTCCTCCGATATCGATCTCGTCGTCTTCTTCGACGAAGAAGCCGGAATCGTGCCCGACCCGGATGATGCGATCGAGATCTTTCCTAGGATGATGCGCCGGCTGGTGCGTATCCTGCAGGAGCGTACCGCCGACGGTTACGTCTTCCGCACCGATCTCAGATTGCGCCCGGATCCCGGCTCGACGCCGTTGGCGATCTCCGTCGACGCGGCGATGATCTATTACGAGGGCAGGGGCCAGAACTGGGAACGGGCGGCTTTCATCAAGGCGCGCGCCGTGGCCGGAGACCTTGCGGCCGGCGGGGAATTCCTGCGCGGGCTTGCCCCTTTCGTCTTCCGCAAATATCTCGATTACGCGGCAATCGCCGATATCCATTCGATCAAGCGGCAGATCCACGCGCACAAGGGCCATGGTGCGATCGCGGTCAAGGGCCATAATGTCAAGCTCGGCCGCGGTGGCATTCGCGAGATCGAATTCTTCGTCCAGACGCAGCAGCTGATCGCCGGCGGCCGCATGCCGGCGCTGCGCGGCCGGGCGACGGAGGAGACGCTCGGCGAACTCACCAAGGCGAAATGGATCGATGCGCAGACGCGCGACGAACTGACGGAGGCCTATTGGTTCCTACGTGACGTCGAACATCGCATCCAGATGGTGCGCGACGAGCAGACTCACCTTCTGCCGGAGACCGATGCCGACCTGAAGCGTATCGCCTTCATGATGGGCTTTTCCGACACGCCGAGCTTCTCCGAAAGGCTGGTCGGCGTGCTGAAGACGGTGGAGCGGCGGTATGCCCGCCTGTTTGAGCAGGAGACCAGGCTTTCGACCGAAACCGGAAACCTCGTCTTCACCGGTCAGGGCGACGACCCGGACACGCTGGAGACGCTGAAGAAGCTTGGTTTCACCAGGCCATCCGACATTTCCCGGGTCATCCGCACCTGGCATTATGGTCGCTATCGCGCGACGCAATCGGTGGAGGCGCGCGAAAGGCTGACGGAGCTGACGCCCGAGCTGCTGCGCGTCTTCGGCGAAAGCAAGCGCGCCGATGAGGCGCTGCTGCGCTTCGACAGTTTCATCTCCGGCCTTCCCGCCGGCATCCAGCTCTTCTCACTGCTCGGCAGCAATCCGGCGCTCCTGTCGCTGATCGTCAACATCATGTCCTCAGCACCCCGCTTGGCCGAGGTGATCGCCGCCAGGCCACATGTCTTCGACGGCATGCTCGACCCCGGCCTGATGGCCGAGCTGCCGACGCGCGACTATCTCGGCGAACGCCTGAAGGGCTCGCTTGCCCAGGCGCGCCACTATGAGGAGGTGCTCGACCGGCTGCGCATCTTCGCCGCCGAACAGCGTTTCCTGATCGGCATCCGCCTGCTCACCGGCGCAATCAATGGCGCAATGGCCGCTCGCGCCTTCACCCATCTCGCCGACCTCATCATCGCAGCCGCACTCGATGCCGTGACGAGCGAGATGCGGGCCGCACATGGCGATTATCCCGGCGGCCGCATCGCCATATCAGGCATGGGCAAGCTCGGCAGCTTCGAGCTGACGGCAGGTTCCGACATCGATCTGATCCTGCTCTATGATTATGACGACGCGGCGTCGGAATCCGATGGGCCGAAGCCGCTCGATGCGACGCGTTATTTCACCCGCATTACCCAGCGACTGATCGCCGCGTTGTCGGCGCCGACCGCCGAGGGCGTGCTTTATGAGGTCGACATGCGGCTGCGCCCGTCCGGCAACAAGGGCCCGGTCGCCACCCGCATCAATGCCTTCGGCAAGTACCAGCGCGAGGAGGCCTGGACCTGGGAGCATATGGCGCTCAGCCGCGCCCGGCTGATTTCGGGCGATGAAAGCCTGATCGCCGAGGCGGAACATATCATCCGCGAGGTGCTGACTTCAGATCGCGACATCGCCAAGGTGGCGCATGACGTCGCCGAGATGCGCGAACTGATCGACAAGGAAAAGCCGCCCTCCGGCCCATGGGACTTGAAGCAGATCCCCGGCGGCGTCATCGATCTCGAATTCATTGCCCAATATCTGGCGTTGATCGCGCCAACCAGGGGCGTCGGCATTGCCTTGAACGGCAAGAGCACCGGCGAGGCTCTTAAGCTGCTCGGCGACCGGCTGATGTCGGCAGCTGACCTCGACACATGCCTCGAAGCCTTCGCGCTCTACACCAGTCTTTCACAGCTGATCCGGCTCTGCATCGAGAGCGACTTCGACCCGAACGACGCGCCTGCTGGCCTCATCGAGCTCGTCTGCCGTGCCGGCGACTGCCCTGACATCAGAACACTTGAGGGAGAGGTGAAGCGGCTTTCGAAAGCAGTGAGAAAGATATTCGTCAATACCGTGAAAGCTTAGACATCATCCGGAATACGCAGCGAGATCACTGTCCCGACTGCTTCGCGTGAGCGGATCTTCATGCGCCCACCATGCAGCGAAGTCAGTGAGCGGGAGATGGCAAGTCCGAGGCCGGAGCCGCCCTTGCTCTTGGCGTACTGGCTCTGCACCTGCTCGAAGGGCTGACCGATCTTCGACAGCGCCGAGCGCGGGATGCCGATGCCTGTATCGGCGATGGTGACGACGACGGCGCCGTCGACGCGGCGCGTGCGCAAGGCGATGCGGCCGCCATCGTCGGTGAATTTCACCGCATTGGAGAGCAGGTTGAGCAGCACCTGTTTCATCGCCCGGCGGTCGGCCGTCAGCGTCAGGCCCGACGAGATGCGCTGTTCGATGACGATGTTCTTTTCGGCCGCCGGAATGGCGGTGAAACGCAGGCTTTCCTCGATCAGCGGCACGAGGTCGATGCGCTCGCGGTGCAGCTTCAGGTGGCCGGCCTCGATCTTCGACATGTCGAGAATGTCACTGATGACGTTGAGCAGATGTTTGCCGCTGTCATGGATATCGCGGGCATATTCGTCGTATTTCAGCGAGCCGAGCGGCCCGAACATCTGGTTCTGCAGAATCTCGGAGAAGCCGAGGATGGCGTTGAGCGGGGTGCGCAGCTCATGCGACATGTTGGCGAGGAATTCCGACTTCGCCTTGTTGGCGGCCTCGGCGCGTTCCTTCTCCGCCTGATAATTGGCGTTGGCCGTCGAGAGCTCGGCCTTCTGGAGCTCCAGCGTCTGGCGCGAGGCGGAGAGATCGCCGATCGTCGCCATCAGCCGGCGTTCGGATTCCCGCAGCCGCTCCTGATGCCGTTTCATCAGCGTGATATCGGTACCCACCGAAACGCGGCCGCCGTCGCGCGTGCGCCGTTCATTGATCTGTAGCCAGCGCTCGTCGGCAAGCTGCACCTCCGTCGTGCGCCCCGAGCCGTCGGCATCGGCGACCCGCCGCTCGATGACCGGGCGGGCGGCGGCGGCATTGACGATCGAGCGTTCGGTGCCGGGCACCAGCACGCTGTCCGGCAGGCCGTAGGCTTCCTGGAAATGCGTGTTACACATGACGAGCCGGTCGTTCTTGTCCCAGAGCACGAAGGCTTCCGAGGTGCATTCGATGGCGTCGGCGAGCCGCTGGTCGGCTTCGGCATAGCGCTGGGCGAGCCGGTGTTGTTCGGTGACATCCATGGCGATGCCGATCAGGTGCATGCGGCCGGAATTGCTGCGGATCACCTGGGCGCGGGCGCGCATCCAGACATAGTGGCCGCCGGCATGGCGCATGCGGAAGATCTGGTCGACCTGGCCGGAATGGCCGTTGGCGATGGCGCGTGCGATCTCGTAGAGACCGCCATCATCCGGATGCATCAGCCGCGCGGCTTCGCCGAAGCCCAGCGTCTTGTCCGAACCCGGCAGGCCGAGCATGTCGTACATCGAGCGCGACCAGAAGAATTCGCGGTTCTCGAAGTCGAAATCCCAGAGGCCGCAGCGGCCGCGCGACAGCGCCGTCTCGACGCGCAGGTTCGATTCTAGGAAGATATCGTCGGCGTCGCGGGCGCGTTTCACCTGGGTGTAATAGGCGTAGAGGATGACGAGCAGGATCGACGATATGCCCGCAAACAGCGTGACGTTGAGCGCCAGTTCCTCGCGCCAGACCTGGCTGATCTCCTCAAGCGAGGTGGCGGCAACGATATAGCCCCCGGCATTGCCCATCAAAGTGATCTCGGCATAGTGCGGCACGCCGCCGATCGTGGTCTCGATGACGCCGGCCCGATCGCCGAAACGCCGGATCGCCGAAACCTCCGGGAAAAAATCGCCGACATTGCTGCCGACATGCGAAAGCCCGGCGGTCGTTGCGGCGAAAACCTTGCCGCTGGCCTGCACCAGCAGCACGAAAGCGCCACTGTCCAGCCGGTCCTGCGGCAGGTACTTGGTGAGGCGCGTCTGCGCCTGGCCGATATCGCCGCTGTCGAAGATCTGGGCCGCATCGGCAAACACGGCCGAGGCAGTCGCCGCCGAGAGCGCTGTGGCATGGCGGGCGGAAGCCTCCAGCCGGGCATATTCATTCATCATGCCGAAGAAATGCGAGGCGGCGACGACGGAGAGGAAGGCAATGATCAGCGCCGGAATGGTGCGCTTCAAGACGAGCTCCGCCTTCGGCAGATGACGAAGGAGCGGTTCCGATGTCGCATGACCGGAAAGGCTGTTTCGCCAGGCTTTCAGCCCGTCAAAATCGACACGCAGCCGTCCTCCGGCCACGGTTGCCCGCCGCACGTTCATCATCTCTTCGCCTTGTCCCTCGTGTGATTCGCGCGCCGCTCGCTCGAACCTGACATAGAGAATCACGGGTGATTCGCCTTGTCCAGAGGCAAAGGTAAAAATCCGTTAACTATCTAAATTTCTGTATTTTTTGCGCTATTCGAATCAGCGGTCCGGCCGGCCGTCACGTCCTGCGCGGCGGCCGGTTCGGCAAATCACCCTTTAAGCGTGCGCTCGACGATATCGCGGACGTCAGTGGAAAGGTTGGGCGCCTGTTCGATCCTGCTCAATGCGGCGCGGGCGTGATTGGCGCGCGTCGGCTCCAGCGAGCGCCAGGAGCGCATCGAGGTCAGAATGCGGGCGGCAAGCTGGGGGTTGCGCTCGTCGATTTCGAGAATTTCGCCCGCGAGGAAATGATAGCCTTCGCCGTCGGCACGGCCGAAGCCCGTCGGATTGGCAAAGGCAAAAGTGCCGACCAGCGCCCGCATTCTGTTCGGATTGGTCCGCCTGAAGAGCGAATTCTCCATCAGGGCGCGCACCCGTTCCAGGGTCTTGGCGCCTGGAATGCCGGCCTGAATGGAGAACCATTTGTCGATGACGAGCGCGTTTTCTGCGAAGCGGTCGCGGAAGGCGGCAAGCGCCTGACCCGTCTCGGCACTCTCGGGAAAATGATGAGCGAGAAGCGTCAGCGCATGGCTGAGATCGGTCATATTGTTGGCCGCGTCGAAGGCGGCCTTGGCGCGAACCGGTGTCTGCTCGGCATAGGAGAGGTAGGTGAGGGCGCTATTGCGCAGCGCGCGCAGGCCGGCGCTTTTGGCATCCGGGCTGAAATTGCCTGATCTCGTCATTGCAGCGTAGAGGTCGGCAAAGATGCTCTTTCCGGCATCGGCGATCTGTTTCAGGATCGCCTGCCGGCCGGCATGGATGGCGTCGGGATCGTTATTGCCGCCGAGTTCGCGGGCAATATCGGATTCGCTCGGCAGAGCCAGCGCCTGGGCGCGGAAGGCGGGCTCGAGGCTCTCGTCGGCGGCAGCCGCAATCAGCGTCTCGACGAAGGTCGCCTCGCAGGCGACAGGCTTGCCCTCACGCGCATCGCGGGCAGCTTTGAGAAGGTTCGGCAGCGCCAGATCGGTCAGCGCCTGCCAGCGGGCGAAGTGATCCGTCTCATAACGGGCGAGGCGGGCAAGATCGGCCGGGCTCTGATCGAAATGCAGGTTGATCGGCGCCGAGAAGCTGCGGTTGATCGAGACGACCGGGCGCGAGCCGATGCCGTGGAATATCGCCGTCTGTGCGCGGTCGGTGAGGTGCAGCACCTCGCCGGAATATTCCGCTCCGCTGACCGAGCTCGGCTCGATCTTGCCGCCGTTTTCGCCGAAGAGTGCGAGGCTGAGCGGAATATGCATCGGTTCCTTGCTCGACTGGCCGGGTGTTGCCGGGACCATCTGCTCGAGCGACAGGGTGAAGGTGCCGGCAGCCGGATCATAGCCGCCCGATGCGGTGACGAGCGGCGTGCCGGCCTGATGGTACCAGAGCGAGAATTGCGTGAGGTCGCGCCCGCTCGCATCCTCGAAACATTTGACGAAATCCTCGATCGTCACGGCCTGGCCGTCATGGCGGTCGAAATAGAGGTCCATGCCCTTATTGAAGTCGTCTTTGCCGATGAGCGTCGCGATCATCCGCGTGACTTCGCTGCCCTTTTCGTAGACAGTCCGCGTGTAGAAATTGTTGATCTCGCGATATGTCGTCGGCCGCACCGGATGGGCCAGAGGGCCGCCATCCTCCGGAAACTGCTCGGATTTCAGGTGGCGCACATCGGCGATGCGCTTGACCGGGCGCGAGCGCTGATCGGAGGAAAATTCCTGGTCGCGATAGACCGTCAGGCCTTCCTTGAGGCACAGCTGGAACCAGTCGCGGCAGGTGATGCGGTTGCCGGTCCAATTGTGGAAATATTCATGCGCTATGACCGCTTCGATATTGGCGTAGTCGGCATCGGTCGCGGTCTCGGGATCGGCAAGGACATATCTGTCGTTGAAGACGTTGAGCCCCTTGTTCTCCATCGCCCCCATGTTGAAGTCGGAGACGGCGACGATCATGAAGATGTCGAGATCATATTCGCGCCCGAACCGCTCTTCGTCCCACTTCATCGAGCGCTTCAGCGCATCCATAGCATAGGCTGCGCGGGGCTCCTTGCCGTGTTCGACATAGATCTTCAGCACCACTTCGCGGCCGGACATGGTGGTGAAGGTATCTTCGACGACGCCGAGATCGCCGGCGACCAGCGCAAAGAGATAGCTTGGCTTCGGATGCGGATCGAACCAGGCGGCGAAATGCTTGCCGGGGCCGTAGCCGGCGCCGCCGAGGAAGTTGCCGTTCGACAGCAGCAGCGGGTTGGCGTCCTTGTCGGCGATGATGTTGACCGTGAACGGAGCAAGCACGTCGGGCCGGTCGGGGAAATAGGTGATGCGGCGGAAGCCCTCCGCCTCGCACTGCGTGCAGTAGATGTCGCCGGTGCGGTAAAGGCCCATCAGCTGGGTGTTGGCTTCAGGATTGATGATCGTGGTGATCGTCAGCTCGAAAGGAGCGCTCTCCGGCAGGTCGCGCACCGTCAGGCTTTCCGGCGTCGCGTCATAACGTGAAGGGTCAAGCTCCACCTGGTCGAACAGCAGCCCCGCCAGCGTCAGCTCGTCGCCGTCAAGCACGATCGGCGCGGCAATGTCGGCGCCCGGACGCCGATGAAAGATGAGACGCGCTTCGACCTTCGTCTCCGTCGGATCAAGTTCGAATGTCAGGTCCACGCGTTCCAGCACGAAGTCGGTGGGACGGTAATCTGCCAGATGAATGACCTGGCCGGTATCTGTTCGCATGGTGTTTCCTGAAGACCGTTATTTGACAACCGCGGATACAGAGGCGGGCGCACTCTGCCTAAATTGCCGGGCATGATTACATTAAAGTCTGAACTAAAGTTAAAGCAAACTGCTGGCAAACGCGAAGTTCGCAGGCAAAATATAAGCGGATAGACGTGGCTGTCGGCCGAAAGGCGCTATATCGGATCGAGCGCCGCAGCGCCGCTCTCCCGCCTGACCGGTCGGATTGGATGCGAAAAGCGATAAATTTTCGCCCATCTCGATTTTCTTTAGCTACGATGACAGACGTCACTCGCCGCGTCCCCGAGTCGGACGCGTCTCCCCGTCCTGTTAAGTCAGCATCAGAGCCAGGATCATGCACTCGGTTCTCAGAAACCCGATGAGAGGCATTGCGCTGAAAGTCTCGTCGGTCGTGGTCTTCCTGGCCATGCAGACCTTCATCAAGCTGGCCGGCCCGGATATCCCGCCGGGCCAGGTCACCTTCTGCAGGTCCTTCTTCGCGCTCTTCCCGATCATGGCCTATCTCGCCTATATCGGCCAGCTGCGCGCCGCCTTCCACACCGCCAACCCGGTCGGCCACCTGAAGCGCGGCACGATCGGCATCCTGTCGATGGCTTTCGGTTTTTACGGACTGCTGCATCTGCCGCTGCCGGAGGCGATCGCGCTCGGCTACGCCTTGCCGCTCGTCGCCGTTATCTTCGCTGCGGTTTTTCTCGGCGAGACCGTGCGCATCTATCGCTGGAGCGCCGTCCTCGTCGGCATCGTCGGTGTCGCTATCGTCTCCTGGCCGAAACTGACGCTGTTGCGCGACGGCGGCATGCAAGCCGAACAGGCCCTCGGCGCGCTTTGCGTGCTGCTCTCGGCCGTTCTCGGCGGCATGGCGATGATCCAGGTGCGTCGTCTCGTCGAGGAGGAGAAGACTGCGACGATCGTTTTGTATTTTTCGCTCACCGCGTCGGTCTTCTCGCTGGCTTCCCTTCCTTTCGGCTGGCTCGTCCTGCCATGGTCGTCGGCGCTTTATCTGGTCGCTGCCGGCTTTTGCGGTGGCGTTGCCCAGATTCTGCTGACGGAAAGCTACCGCCATGCCGATGTCTCCACCATCGCGCCGTTCGAATATACCTCGATCCTGCTCGGCGGTATCGTCGGCTACTTCGTGTTCGGCGATGTGCCGACCGTCACCATGCTGATCGGTACCGTCATCGTCGTTGCTGCCGGTATCTTCATCATTTATCGCGAGCATCAGCTGGGCATCGAACAGCGAGAGGCGCGCAAGGCGACGACGCCGCAAGCCTGAGGTTCCGACCGGCCTATTTAACGCAGAGATTGCCGTCGTGCGCGGCTTGCTTCCGGTGAGCGAAAAGAATGGCGAATTCTTGGGATGGCGTCGACCTGCGGAATGTGATTGTTGAACATGAGAAACTATCATTTATTCAATGCTATGCATGTCTGAATGAGCCGGTTTGCGGCTTCGATATTACTGCTCCGAACGCTGGCCTGCGAGCGGAGATGGAGAAAAGCATAATGGCGTTCACGGCGGAGCAATTGGCGGGGAACTGCTCCTTTTTGATGAGCATCCGCTTTCTGGCTGGGCAGACGCGCGGCATGTTCGACGCCGGTCCGCGTTTGGCGCGACTGCTCGCCTCCCATCAGCGCTGGCTCCTGACTCAGACCGCCTATGCGCTTCACCTGGAATATGATCCGCGCGACCCGACGTCGGGTTTCACCGCCGTTCGGCTGACCGGTCGCATCACCGCACACAAGGTGGCGAGCCGTAACACCGTGCTCGCCTTCATCGAAGAACTCTATACCTACCGCTTCATCACCCACACGCCTGGTGACGAGCGGCGCCGGCCACGACATTTCGAACCGGCCAATGTCAGCCACCAGGCGATGTTTGGCTGGATCCACGCCAATCTGGCCGCTCTCGACCTGCTCGATGGCGGCGAAAGGGCGACCTTTTTCCAGGCAAATCCAGCATTGATGAAGCTCGTTCAGCCGCGCATTGCCCGCCATTGCCTGGAAGATGCCGCCTGGCGGGAGCCGCCGGAGCAGGTGGCACAGTTTCTCTGGACGGAAGCCGGCGGCCTCGTCGTCGACAACTTCATCAGCCGAATGGATATCGAGAACACCGAGTCCGACAGGTTTGTCGTCGGCCGCGTCGAAACCCGCGCGCTCGCCGCCGATTTCATGATGTCGCGCACGCACCTGCAGAGGCTCTTGGCAAAGGCGGCGCAGCGCGGCTGCGTCGGCTGGCGTGACGAGCCGCGCAAGACGCGGCTCTGGATATCGCGGGATTTTGTCGAAGAATATTGCGCCTGGCAGGCCGTCAAGTTCGCCTATGTCGACGAAGCCTTCGAATGGGCGAAAGCCCGGATCGAAGAGATGGCAGTCTGATCAGAGAACGATCGCCGCTGCACCCGCGCCAAGATCCGAGGCGGAATCGGCAGGCCTGACCGACAGCTCGCGCTCATATTCCCGCGCGGCGCAGACCGCGACGCGGATATGTTCGAAGGTTTCGATGTTGCGCAGAAGCGATAGCAGGATCGTCGACATGGTGGCTTACTCTGACATGAAGGGCAGGCAGCTGCACGATTCTTTAAATCGGAGCCCTTGCGCCTCCGAAAAGACGCACGGGGCTGCAGCACCTGCCGCTCAATATTGCTGGAAGTCGGAAAAAATCGCGTTCGGACGCGCCGTGCGGCCGTTGATGCCGGTGCCGCGGGCAACCATCTGCTCGTTCGCGGCAAAGCCGAAACGGCTATAGCCGTGCGAGGAACGAATCTGGTCGCCGGCGAGGCGAAGGGTTTCAAACCCGCAATGGATAGGACGAAATCGCTTGTTCATGGCCTTGGTTCCTGTAATTCCTCCCAAGACACGCCTTTATATTGCAGTGCAACATCGATTCTGCAATGCATCGTGACGCGATGCAGCCATGCGAAAAACGCATGGAACACTTCATGAATTATTTAACTTCGGCTAATTTCTAAGCAAGGAGAGTGCATTAAGCTTAGCTTGAAAGACCAGCAGGTCGTTCCAGGCCAGCCGCTTGTTGACCGGTGCGGTTAACAGATCCTGAGGATGCAGGCTGGCGATGGCGGGGATGACGCGCCCGGCGACGGCAATTTCTCTCCAGCGGCCGCGCAGCCCGTGGATTGTATCGTTTTCTCCGAAGAAGAACCGCGCCGCGAAATTGCCGAGCAGCAGGATCGCCTGCGGTTCGGCGAGCGCAATCTGCCGCTCGATGAAGGGTCGGCAGATATCCATTTCGGCCGGCGACGCCGGACGGTTGCCGGGCGGCCGCCAGGGAATGACCTGCGTCAGCAGGACGCTGGAACGGTCAAGCCCGATCGCCGCCAGCATCTTGTCGAACAGCTGGCCGGATTTCCCCGAGAACGGCGTGCCCTCCCGATCGTCTTCGGCGCTCGGTGCCGAGCCGATGACCATGATGCCGCTTTCGGCCTTGCCGCTGGCAAAGATGGTCGAACGGGCGCTGTGCTTGAGATTGCAGCCGTTGAAGGCTTCGATCGCGGTCTTCAGCTCGCTGAGCGACCGCGCGGCTTCGGCGACGAAACGCGCCTGCTGCACGGCCTCGCCGTCCGGGATCGCCGGCTGCGGCCCGGAGGCCGGGGCTGGACGTGCTGCTGCACTCGGACGAGGCGATGTCTGGCGCTGCCCAGGCGACGGACGTTGCTCAGCGGGAGATGGTTCCTGCTGCGTTTGCGCGGGCGGACGGCGCGCAGCCTTCATCGCCTCGAATTCGGCGAAGCGGTCGACCGCCTCTTCTTCCAGCAGCCATTCCACGCCGGCATCCGCATGGAAATGCAGAAGCGCTGCAAGCTCGGCGGGGGAAAGGTCGTTGGCGGAGATCATGCGGCAAATCTAGCGAAGAGATCGTGGCATTGAAAGGGCGGGCGGCACATTGGCCGCGCTTGCCGGCTTTATTGCACAGTCCATTGCGCGATGTCGTCACGTTCGCCGATCAGCGCCAGTCCGTGGGCGATCGACAGCAGCTCGCCGCCGCTTTCGATCCGGTCGCGCTCGAAGCGCTCGGTGAAAATGCGGCGCACCGCCGGCACGAAGGAGGTGCCGCCGGTCAGGAACACCTTGTCGATCTCAGCAGGCTTCGTCTCGGTCTTGACGAGCACCTCGTCGAGCGCGCCTTCGATGCGGGCGAGATCCTCGGCGATCCAGCCTTCGAAGTCGCGGCGCTTGATGCTGCGCTGTCCGCCGCGGCCGAGCGGCGCGAAGTCGAAAAGCGCCTCGTCGGCAGCCGAGAGCGCCATCTTCGTCGCCGACACCGCCTGGTAGAGCGGATAGCCTTCGTCATGGTCGATGAGGTCGATGAAGATTTCGAGCTTTTCCGGCTCCAGGCTGGTTCGCACCAGTTTCTTCAGATCCTCGAATTCGCGGGTGGTCTTGAAGATCGACAGCTGGTTCCAGCGGCCGAAGCTGGAATAGTAGTTGGACGGCACTTCGAGAATCTTGTCGAAGCTCTTGAAATGGCTTCCTTTCCCGATCAGCGGCGCAACGATGTTGTCGATCATCCGATAGTCGAAATGATCGCCGGCGACGCCGACGCCGGAATGGCCGATCGGCGTTGCCGTCAGCCTGCCGGCGACGGTTTCGAAGCGGATCAGCGAATAGTCGGTCGTGCCGCCGCCGAAATCGGCAACCAGCACCGTCGCATCCTGCTTCAGGTTCTGCGCGAAATAGAAGGCGGCGGCGACCGGCTCGTAGACATAGTGGATTTCGGGGAAGCCGAAGCGCGACAGCGCCTCGTTGTAACGTTCGGTCGCGAGCGCCGGATCGGGGCTGGCGCCGGCGAAATGCACCGGCCGGCCGGTGACGATGCGGCTGACGTGAGACGGCCAGCTGTCGCCGGCATAGCTGCGCAGGCGCCGCACGAAGATCTCCATCAGGTCCTCGAAATTGTGCCGCTTGGCGAAGATCAGCGTGCCCTGGAACAGTGCGCTTGCCGCAAAGGTCTTGATCGACTGCAGGAACCGGCATTCGCCGGGATTGTCGATGAATTGCCGGATCGCCGCATGGCCCGCCTCCACTTTCAGCGCCGAGGCGCCGAGCTGGGCGTCCTTCATGAAGGAGAGCGCCGTCCGCATGCTGTCGGTCGTCCCGGCCGCGCTTGTGAACGTCATCGAACCCGTTGCTCCGCCATCAGCAAAGGCGAGAACCGTATTCGTCGTGCCGAAGTCGAAACCCAGCGCCTGAGCCATGCCCGCACCTCTTCATGCCGATTGTTGCTGGAGACGGAGCAGCGCTCCGCAAGGGCGTAAGGACGCCCGGATCAAGGAGGGCGGTTGATGCCACAGGGGCGTGACACATTCAAGTGGATTGAAGACCGAGACGCGTTGCCGCGTCCGCTTCTTCGCCGCTCGGGGGGCAAGAAGCGGACAGGCAAGGCCCGGTATCGTCAGAACGCCTTACTCGGCGGCCAGCGCCCTTGTCTCCTGCAGCACCGGCTCCTCGACCTTCTTCTGGCCCATCAGCCGGCCGAGGAAATGGCCGAACCGGTCCATCTCGACGAAGATGACAGGAGTGATGAACAGCGTCAGCAGCTGCGACACGACGAGGCCGCCGACCACGGCGATACCGAGCGGCTGGCGCAGCTCCGAGCTGGCGCCGGTGCCGAGCGCGATCGGCAGGGCGCCGAGCAGGGCGCAGAAGGTCGTCATCATGATCGGCCGGAAGCGCCGCACGCAGGCTTCGTGGATCGCCGCCGTCGCCTTTTCGCCCGTTGTGCGCATGGTCTCCACCGCCACGTCGATCATCATGATCGCGTTCTTCTTGACGATGCCGATCAGCATCAGCAGGCCGATGAGGGCGATGATCGACAGGTCGAAGCCCATGATCTTAAGCGCCAGCAGCGCACCGAAGGCCGCCGCCGGCAGGCCGGAGAGGATGGTGAGCGGATGGATGAAGCTTTCATAGAGCACGCCGAGCACGACATAGATGGTCAGAATGGCCGCCAGGATCAGATAGGGCGTATTGCCCTGCGACTGCTGGAAGATCTCCGCCGTGCCGCCATAGGAGGTGAAGACATCGGCCGGTAGGCTGATCTCCTCCTTGATCTGGTCGATCGCCGCCGTCGCGTCGCTGAGCGAGACGCCTTCCGGCAGGTTGAAGGAAACGGTGGTCGAGACGAGCTGGCCGGTCTGGTTGATGGTCACGGGGCCGGTGGTGCGTTGCACATGGGCGAAGTTCGATAGCGGCACCAGGCTGCCATTGGAGGAGGCGACGCGGATCTCCGACAGCTTCTGATCGTCCCAGGGTTTGCTGGTGTCGTATTCGACGATGACGTCGTAGCTGTCGCCGGTCGACTGGATTTCCGCCGCCGCATATCCGCTGAAGGATTCCTGCAGTGTCGTGCGCAGCGTATCATTGTCGATGCCGTAAGCGGCTGCCCGCTCGGTATCGATGACGATATTGGCCTGCAGGGCGTTGTTCTGGGCATCCGATGTCACATCGGTGAACAGCCCGCGGTCACCACGCATCGCCGCCTGGATCTTGCCGGCCCAGAGGTTGGTCTGGTCGGCGCTCAGCGCTTGGATGACCAGCTGATATTGGCTGGCGGTCTGGCGGCCGCCGAAGCGCAGGCTCTGGTTCGGCGTCACGAACGCCTGCAATCCGGGGATCTTGTTGATCGCGGTGCGCAGCTCGCGCAGCGTCTGGTCAAGCGGCGGACGCTCCTTCTTGTCCTTGAGTTCGACGAACATCGAGCCGTTGTTCTGCGGTTTGTTCGGGTTGCCGCCGATCGTCGACATCACGTGGTTGACCGCCGGGTTCGCCTTGACGACGGCTGCCGCCTGCTGCTGCAGCGCCTCCATGGCGGAATAGGAAATGTCCTGCCGGGCCTGCGTGCTGATCGACAGGCGACCGATATCCTCCTGCGGGAAGAAGCTCGTCGGCAGCGTCATGAAGAAATAGAACGTCAGTGCGACGGAGCCCAGGAAGACGCCGAGGATCGTCAGACGATGGCGTAGGCACCAGCCGACTGCCCTGTCGTAGCCGTTGAGCGTCCGCTCGAAGCCGGCATCGAAGAAGCGAATGAGGAGCGGCGGGCGGCCGTGATTGTTCGACAGGCGCGAGCCGAGCATCGGCGTCACCGTCAGCGAGACGATCGCCGACGATATGATGGCGATGGCAACGACCATGCCGAATTCGTTGAACACGCGGCCGACGACGCCGCCCATCAGCAGGATCGGGATGAAGACGGCGATTAGCGAAACCGACATGGAAATGATGGTGTAGCTGACTTCGCCCGCCCCCTTGATCGCCGCTTCGCGTACCGGCATGCCTTCTTCGACGTGGCGCAGGATGTTCTCGAGCATGACGATCGCATCGTCCACCACCAGACCCACCGCGAGCGTCAGCCCCAACAGCGAGATATTGTCGATGCTGTAGCCGAGCACATACATCATCCCGAAGGTCGAGATCAGCGACAGCGGAACGGCAAGTCCCGGAATGATCGTCGCGGTCGCATGGCCGGTGAAGAGGTAGATGACGAGAACGACGAGGCCGATCGTCAGGAACAGTGTGAACTTCACGTCGGCAATGGCGGCGCGAATGGGTTTTGCGGCGTCGTTCATGACCACGGTCGTCACCGAGGCCGGAATTTCGGCGTGCAGCTGCGGCAGCTTGGCGTTGATCGCATCGACGACATCGACCGTATTGGCATCGGGTTGACGCTGAATGGCGAGGATGATGCCGCGCTGGCCGTCATACCAGCTGCCGGTATACTGGTTCTCGACCCCATCCTCCACATCGGCGACATCGCCCAGATGGATCGGCGCTCCGTTCGGATTGGCGATGACGAGTGACCGGAATTGGTCGGCATTGGTGCGTTGCGTATTCGCGGTGATGGTCATGCTCTGCGAATTGTTCTGCAGCGTGCCGACTGGCTGCTGGCTGTTGGCGGCAGAGAGCGCCTTGTTGACGGTATCGATGCCGATGCTGCGGGTGAGCAGTTTGTTGGGGTCGACCTCGACACGCACGGCATAGGTCTGCGCGCCGTAAACGCTGACCTGGGCGACGCCGGGGAGGGTGGAAAGCGACGGCGAGATGATGTCCTCGGCGATCTCGTCGAGCTTGCTGCGCGGCATGGTGTTGCTCTGCACGGAGAGCAGCATCACAGGCGCATCGGCCGGGTTGGTCTTGCGATAGCTCGGTGGTGTCGTCAGGTTGTCGGGCAGCTGCCGCGTCGCGTGCGAGATCGCCGCCTGCACGTCGGCAGCAGCCGCGTCGATATCGCGGTTGAGGTCGAACTGCAGCACGATGCTGGTGCTGCCGAGCGAGCTCGAGGCGCTGATTTCGCTGATCCCGGGAATGGTCTCGAACTGCTTGATCAGCGGCGTGGCAACCGAGGTCGCCATGGTCTGCGGCGAGGCGCCGCTCAGCTGGGCCGAAACGTTGATCGTCGGAAAATCAACCTGCGGCAGGGCTGCAACCGGCACGAGCCGGTAGCCGGCAAGGCCTGCCAGAATGACGCCGATGGCAAGCAGCGTCGTCGCGACGGGGCGCTGGATACAGAAATTCGGGATCATTGCTGAGCTCCCACCGCGATCGTCTCGGACTGCTGCGGTTGCCGAGGCTCTTCGGCGGCGGCGACATCAAGCGTCTTTTCGTCGAATTGCTCGTTGATCGCCTGCTGGTCGCTGAGCTGGCCCTGGCCTTCGATGACGACATGGTCGCCCGGCTGAAGACCCGATTCGATAGCGGTGAAGCCGCCATTGGCGCGGGCGACGGTGACCGGCGTCAGATGCGATTTGCCGTCCTTGACGACAAAGGCGAAGAAACCGTCCGGGCCGGGACTGACGGCAACCGTAGGCACCACCACCTGCTGTTGGTCGTTGTTGAAATGCGCGATGATATTGACCGATTGGCCGGGCCAGAGCGCACCGGAGGCATTCTCGAACTTTGCCTTGGCTAAGATCGTGCCCGAGGCGGTGTCGACCGTGTTGTCGTAGAAGCTGATTTCGCCCTTGCGGACTTGCCCTTTGGTGGAAGCGGGAACTGTGCTGACTTCGACCGGACCGACTGCCAGCGCCTTCTTCAGGACGCGCAGATAACGTTCCTGCAGGTGAAATTTCACATAGATCGGATCGTATTTCGCGATGGTGACGATTGCCGAGCCGGCATTGAGGAAGGCGCCCTTGCTGACGGCAATATCGCCGAGCCGGCCGTCGAAGGGCGCCCGGATATCCGTATTCTCGAGGATGACTTGATCCGAGGCGAGGGTGGCCTTGTCGGCCTCGACCGTGGCCGCGGCGGTGTCGCGGGCAGCTCTTGCCTGGTCGAGGCTCTGCTGGGTGCCGGCCTTCTGGTCGAACAGGTCCTGTGCGCGAACCAGCGCCGTCTCCGCTTCCGAAAGCGTCGCCGTATCCCGGACGATCATCGCATTGTCCTTGTCGACCGCCGCCTTCGCCGTCCGGTCGTCCAGCTTGGCGATCAGGTCGCCGGCTTTGACGGTGGCTCCGTCCTGCGCATTGATGCTGACGATCAGGCCCTGTTCCTGTGCGGCCATGGTCGTATTGTCGTCGGCATCGGCCCAGCCGGACGCGGTGACATCCGTCGGCAGCGTCGTTTTCACCGCAGCGACTGTTTTGACGACAGTTGGACCGCCGCCGCGTCTGCGCCCGCCACCCTGGTGTTGCCCGCCATTCTCGGCCTGATTGGCCTGCGTCTGATCGCCCTGTGCCTGCCTGCTGCCCCCATTGCCGCCGGCCGGCTGCTTGATGAGCTCGGAGAGGTAGGGAATGCGCGCGGCATAAGGGACCAGATTCCCGAATTGCCAAACGCCGACCGCGGCGATTGCGACAAAGCTGACGGTGATCCAAAATTTCTTCATGGGTGAGACCGGGGTTTGAGCAAGGGTGCAAATTTATGCTTTGATTGAGCCGCTTATATTGCGGCGCAAAAAAGACATAATTCCGGTGTCGCGATCACTAAGTGGTTATAACGGCTTAAATTTTTGTAATGAATATTCCGTAATATTCAAATTATACTAATATAGTGCGGGTGCCACGTGGCGCGGCTTCGGCGGCTGCACGCCGGCGGTTCCCGACGGGCCGATGCTGCTCGGCTGCACCCAAAGAACAGGTGAAAACAGAAAAGGCAGGTCGTCATGACAGAGTTGAACGTCAGCGAATTTCGCTCTCTCATCACAAGTGTATTTCCGGAACTGACGGCCTCCGTTTTCAAGCTCGCGGCAAAGGGCTGGGATTCGATGGCGGTCGACGTCGACGACACGCTGATCTTCAAGTTTCCCCGCCATCTCGGCGCCGAAAGAGCGCTCGTGAAGGAAGCCGCCTTGCTCGATATCGTTCGACCCTCGCTGTCGATGGCGGTACCCGACATGCGCATTCACGACGGGCCGCCGATCTTCTCCAGCCACGCCAAGCTCGAGGGAGAACATCTCATTGCCGAAGATTACGATGCGCTCGGGCAGGGCGACCGCCAGCACCTGGCGGAGGACCTCGCGCGTTTCTACGCCGAACTGCACGCGCTCGATGCCGATCGCCTACGGTCGGCCGGCGCCGAAGCAATCCAGCCATGGCAATCGCCGGAGGCAGTGCGGACGAAGGCTTTGCCGCTGCTGCCGCCCGATATCAAGCGCTTTGCCGAGGCCGTCGTCTCGGATTTCGAAGCCTTGCCGCCGGATCCCTACGGCAACGTCTACGGCTTCTTCGACGGCCACGGCTGGAACATGGCCTTCGACTATCGGCAACGCAGGCTGAACGGCATTTACGATTTCGCCGATTCAGGTTTCGGTCCGTTGCATCAGGAGTTCATCTATTCGAACTTCATCTCGCCCGATCTGACCGCGCGCATTGTCTCGGCCTATGAAATCCTGACCGGACGCAGGCTTGACCGGCGGCGCATTGCGATTCTGACGGGCTTCCATCGGCTTTCCGAACTGGCCGAACTTGCCGACGATCCGGCCAATGTCGAACAGATGATCCGGAGCGCGGCGACCTGGGCCGCCGCGGCGGCCCGTGCGGCCTGAGCGGCTTCAGACGGACCGTGCGGCGCCGCCGTCGCAGCGGATCAGCGAGCCGGTAATGTAGCTTGCCGGCTGGCTGCACAGGAAGGCGGCCGTTGCGGCAAATTCCTCGACCCTGCCATAGCGGCCGACGGGAATGCGCGCCTCCTTGTCGGCGCGAATTTCCTCGAGGCTTTTGCCCGTCCGCTTTGCCGCGGCGCCGTCGAGGTCGTCGAGCCGCCTCGTCAGGATGCTGCCCGGCAGAAGCAGGTTGGTGGTGATGCCGAAGCTCGCCACTTCGGAGGCAAGCGTCTTGCTCCAGCCGGCAAGCGCCGGGCGCAGCGTGTTCGACAGCGCCAGATTGGCGATCGGTTCGATCACGCCTGATGAGGCGACCGTCAGGATGCGGCCCCAGCCTTGCGCCTTCATATCAGACAGCAGCGCATTGGTGAGGGTGATCACCCGCGCGACCATGGAAAGGAAATAGGTTTCGAGCTTTTCGGCCGTCATCTCCTCCGTCGTGCCGGGGGTTGGTCCGCCGGTATTGTTGACGAGGATGTCGATGCCGCCGAACTTCTCCTTCACCGCCGTCGTTGCCGTCTCGACGAAGCGCTCATCGCCAAGATCGGCCCAGATCCAGTCGGCCCGGCCATTGCCTTCGCTGTTGATCGCCGCGCAATTGGCCTCCAGCTGTTCGCCACTGCGTCCGCAAAGCAGCACGTTTGCGCCTTCGCGCGCGAGTGCTGTGGCGATGCCGAGGCCAAGCCCGCGCGAGGAGGCGAGAACGAGCGCCCGTTTGCCCTTGATACCGAGATCCATGATTTCCTCCGATGTCTTCGAGGGATGTATAAGGCGCGGGCGACGAAAAAGGAAAGGGAGGGCCGTGGTCTCGCGGGTTTCACAATTGACGTTAACGTAAACGTTGTTGTAAGTCTCGCATCGGCTGAAATGTCTTTGTGCGAATTGAGGATTGGCTGTCGCATCCCGGCTCGACAATGCTTCGCGGTTTTGACAAGACAGTGCCATGGGATGATGGCCACTGGCCAAGCGGAGACGAATGAATGACCGAGACGACTGAGCTGCCCGAACGCGAGAGCATGGAATTCGACGTTGTAATCGTCGGCGCCGGTCCTGCCGGTCTGGCGGCGGCGATCCGGCTGAAGCAGGTCAATCCGGAACTGTCCGTCGTGGTGCTGGAGAAGGGGGCCGAGGTCGGCGCCCATATCCTCTCCGGCGCCGTCGTCGATCCTATTGGCATCGACAGGCTGCTGCCGGGCTGGCGCAAGGATGCCGACCATCCGTTCAAGACGGAGGTGACGGCAGATCACTTCCTTGTCCTCGGTCCCGCCGGCTCGATCCGTCTGCCGAATGTGCTGATGCCGCCCTTGATGAACAATCACGGCAACTACATCGTCTCGCTCGGCAATGTCTGTCGCTGGCTGGCGACGAAGGCCGAGGAACTCGGCGTCGAGATCTATCCGGGTTTTGCTGCCGTCGAAGTGCTGTACGATGACAAAGGCGCGGTGATCGGCGTTGCCACCGGCGACATGGGCATCGAGAAGAATGGCGAGCCCGGCCCGAACTATACCCGCGGCATGGAGCTGCGCGGCAAATACACGCTGATCGGCGAAGGGGTGCGCGGTTCACTCGCCAAGCAACTGATCGCCAAGTTCGATCTGCAGAAGGACCGCGAGCCGCAGAAGTTCGGCATCGGCATCAAGGAGCTCTGGCAGGTCAAGCCGGAGAATCACAAGCCCGGTCTGGTGCAGCATTCCTTCGGCTGGCCGCTCGGCATGAAAACCGGCGGCGGCTCCTTCCTCTATCACCTCGAAGACAATCTGGTGGCCGTCGGCTTCGTTGTCCACCTGAACTACAATAACCCCTATCTCTACCCCTTCGAGGAGTTCCAGCGCTTCAAGACCCATCCGGCGATCCGCGGAACTTTCGAGGGCGGCAAGCGGCTGTCCTATGGCGCGCGCGCGATCACCGAGGGCGGCTATCAGTCGGTGCCGAAGCTTTCCTTCCCCGGCGGGGCTCTGATCGGCTGTTCGGCCGGTCTCGTCAACGTGCCGCGCATCAAGGGCAGCCACAATGCGGTGCTGTCGGGCATGCTGGCGGCTGAGAAGCTGGCGGCGGCGATTGCATCGGGCCGCAGCCATGACGAGGTGGTCGAGATCGAGAATGAATGGCGCGCCACCGACATCGGCCGCGACCTGAAGCGGGTGCGAAACGTCAAGCCGCTGTGGTCGAAGTTCGGCACTGCCGTCGGCGTGGCGCTCGGCGGTCTCGATATGTGGGTGAACACGCTGTTCGGCTTCTCCTTCTTCGGCACGCTGAAGCATGGCAAGACGGATGCGCAGTCGCTGGAGCCGGCCGCAAACCACAAGCCGATCGCTTATCCGAAACCGGATGGCGTCCTGACCTTCGACCGTCTGTCCTCGGTGTTCCTGTCGAACACCAATCACGAGGAGGATCAGCCGGTGCATCTGCAGGTCAAGGACATGGCGCTGCAGAAGAGTTCCGAGCTCGGCATCTATGCCGGCCCGTCGACGCGCTACTGTCCGGCCGGCGTCTACGAATGGGTGGAGAAGGATGGCGACAAGACCTTCGTCATCAACGCCCAGAACTGCGTGCACTGCAAGACCTGCGACATCAAGGACCCCAACCAGAACATCAACTGGGTACCGCCGCAGGGCGGCGAGGGGCCGGTCTATCCGAATATGTGAGGCGCATCGCCGACATCGGCGGTGATTTCGACCGGTGACGTCTTCGTGATCGCCTTTCGACGGCGGCCGTTAGCCGTTCGTTAACCATAAATTCCTTAGCTTGCGACATCTTGTTGACGCACTAAGGACACATTCATGACGATCTCCCGCCGGGGTTTTCTGATCGCTCTGCCGCTTTTTGTCGCCGGCTGCTCCTCGACCGGCTTGAACAGCCAGACGAATTATGCCGCGCTCCCGGATGAAAAGTTTCCGCTGAGGCAGGTGCCGATCGACAAGATCAAGCCGGAACTTCGCCGCCAGGAAGTCGCCTATGAAAGCGCGCATGCGCCGGGCACGATCGTCATCGACACGCCGGCGCGTCGCGCCTACTACGTCCTCGGCGACGGCAGGGCGATGCGATACGGCGTCGGTGTCGGTCGCGAGGGACTGGCATTTGCCGGCAACGCCTATATCGGGCGCAAGGCCGAGTGGCCGAGCTGGACGCCGACGGAAAACATGCAGCGCCGCGAGGAACGCTATCGCAGGCTTGCCGGCGGCATGCCGGGGGGCCTGAACAACCCGCTCGGGGCGCGGGCGATGTATCTCTATCGCGGCGGTAACGACACGCATTTCCGCATTCATGGCACCAATCAGCCGGAATCGATCGGCCTTGCCATGTCGAGCGGCTGTATCCGCATGATGAATCACGATGTGATCGACCTCTATAGCCGCGTCGAGGTCGGCGCCAGGGTCGTCGTCATCCAGGCCTGAACGACCGAGAGCACACTGAAAAGCCGCCGCAGCAATGGCTGTCGGCGGCTTCATATTGTCGGTCGCGGCTGATGGTCAGCGTCGCGCGGCAATCCCCGTCGAAAGTGCGACACCGATGCCGGTGATCACTGCGGCACTGATTTCGGCAAGACCGATCGTTTCGCCAAGCAGGAAACCGCCGCCGAGCGTCGCAAGAACAGGCGTCAATGCGGTAAAGGCGGCGGCCTGGGTTCCGCCGAGGATGCGGACCGCCGTGCCATAGGCGACCATGGCGACGAGGCCTGACAGAATGCCCTGGCTCAACACCTGCAGGCCGATTTCGGCAAGCGGGGCCTGCGGCAGCGAGATGCCGAAGACGAGGGCGAGCACGGCCATGATCAGGAAGGACCAGGCGGCAATCAGCGCGCTCGCCTGAATGGCCGTCAGCCCCGAGCGGCGGAAGGCATGGGTGTAGCTTGCCCAGAGAACGGCGCCAGCCGGCAGCATGACAAAACTTGTCCAGGGCAGGGAGGCATCGGCAAGGCTGCGGGCGAGCAGGATCATCACGCCGCCGACGATGGCGGCCAGCCCGGCAATGCGCGTGGCATCCGGCCGCTCCCGAAACAAGAGAATGCCGATCAATGCGGTGGCAAGCGGCATGGAGCCGCCGAGCAGGATGCCGGAGGATGCGGCCGGTGTGGAGTGGATGGCAAGCGTCGTCACCAGAAAGAAGACTGCGCCGCAGCCGGCGACCATGATCGCCAGCAGATGGAGCGGCACGCCTTTCGGCAGCAGACCGATGCGAAGCCAGACGGGCGAAAGTGCCAGCGCCGGGATGCCGAAGCGGATGAGGCCGATATCGATCGAGCCGAGTGAGGTCGCGGCGCTGTGGCGGGTCGCCAGAAACCAGGTCGCCCAGATCAGTACGGTGATGGTGCCGGCGGCATAACCGAGGCTCTGAGATGGTGATTTGTCGTTTGAAAATGCGATCGTGCTCATCGTTCCAATCCTTTCCTCCATCCGGATCCTGTCCGGTTGAGGAAGAGATTAGCGCCGGAAGCAGGGGCATGTCCTTGCTATCTGTGGCTTGAAAATCATGATACACGCAATCTTCTGCCAAATCATGCTGATGGAAATTCCGAAAATGCCAAATCTCGATAAATTCGATATTGCCATCCTGAAATGCCTGCAGGAGGATGCCCGCGCCACCAATGTCGAGATCGCCGAGAAGGTGAACCTCTCGCCGTCGCCCTGCCTGCGCCGTATCCGCAATCTCGAACGTTCGGGCATCATCCGCGGCTACACCGCCGATATTGACCGCAAGGAGGTCGGTCTCGGCCTGACGGTCTTCGTCGAATTCAAGGTGGTGCATCACAGCCGCGAAAATTCCGAGGCGCAACAGAAGGCGCTGCTCGCCATTCCCGAGATCGTCTCCTGCTTTCTGATCTCAGGTACGGCCGACTTCCTGGCCGAAGTGGTGGTGGAGGATCTCGCTGCCTATGAGCGGCTCTTGACAGAAACGCTGCTGACCTTGCCGAACGTCAGCGACATTCGCTCGAACTTCGCCATCCGCAGCATCAAGACGCATGGGCCGTTGAAGCTGCCCGAGGGAAGATGATCTCCAATGCTTTTTCTCGGCTGGTAAAACCCCTCCCCAACCCCTCCCCACAAGGGGGAGGGACTAACCTGGGGCACCGTCTCGCTCCTCCCGAAAGGCAGATATTTGGAATGCGGGTGCGGCAGTTTAAGTCCCTCCCCCTTGTGGGGAGGGGTTGGGGAGGGGTCTTAGCCGTGAACGACCGGGTTGATGGTCGACATTTTGGACCGGGATGATACCTGACAGTTTTCATTCTGTCGTGTGTGCTGCTTTAGGCCTCATCGGCC
>NZ_JACIFV010000016.1 GCF_014197535.1 Rhizobium aethiopicum | reverse complement strand
CGCCCTCGTCGCCGCCATGCGGAAATTCATCATCATGATCAACACTATTCTCAAAAGACGAACCCCATGGAGCGAACCGCAACAACACGGTTGCTTGAGGTGCGTAGCCCATAGGGCGAAGCCTCGAAGGACGGGGCTGGCCACGGCCCTCGGCAGATGCTGATGCTGCTGAGCGGCGTTCAGCCACCCGCCCTCGTCCTTCGGGGCGCCTTGGGGGGGCACCTCAGAATGAGGGCTGATCGTGGTGCGTGACGCTGAGATGAGGTGTTGATATGCCGCACCGTCTCCCGGCCCTTCGCTTGGGCTCAGGGCGTTCGTCGCTGCAATCGATTCGCCGGATCGATTGCTCGGCTTTGCCGACCGCTCCTCACCCATTCCCGATCAGGATGCCGGCGGCGAGGACCAGGCTGCCGCCGAGCACGACCTGGAAGGCGGCGCGCAGGAATGGGGTTTCCATGTAGCGGTTCTGGATGAAGGCGATTGCCCAGAGTTCGAAGAAGACAATGATGGCCGCGGTGATCGTCGCCGTCCAGAAATGCGGGATCAGATAGGGCAGCGCATGGCCGAGGCCGCCGAGCGCCGTCATGATGCCGCAGGCAAGGCCACGCTTGACCGGCGAGCCCCGGCCGGAGATCTTGCCGTCGTCATGGGCGGCTTCGGTGAAGCCCATCGAGATGCCGGCGCCGACGGAGGCGGAAAGACCGACGAGGAAGGTCTGCCATGTATCCTGGGTAGCGAAGGCTGCGGCAAAGATCGGCGCCAGCGTCGAAACCGAGCCGTCCATCAAGCCGGCAAGGCCCGGCTGCACATAGGTCAGCACGAATTGCCGGTGCGCCGTCTCGTCCTCCTCGCGCCTGATATCCTCAGGCGTATGTTTGTCGCCAAGCATGCGGGCGATGTCTTCGTGCCCCTGTTCGGCGAGTGCGAGGTCGCCGAGCAGCTCACGCGTCGAGGCGTCGGTGGTGCGCTTTGCCGCCTCGACATAAAATCGATAGGCCTGCTCCTCCATCGCCTCGGTCTCCTGCCGCATCGCATCGAGCGACAGGTTGGCTCGCAGCCAGTCCGGCTTGCGTTCGTAAAAGCCCTGCACATGCTCGCGCCGGATCAGCGGGATGCGCTCGCCGAAACGTTGACGATGGATTTCGAACAGCGATTTGCGGTGCGTATCCTCGACCTCGGCCATATCTTCAAAGACCTTGGCCGAAGCCGGAAATTCAGGGCGCAGCTTGTCGGCATAGGCGAGATAGATGCGGGCGTCATCTTCCTCGGAGGCAATCGCAAGGGCGAGAATCTCCTGCTCGGAGAGCGAATCAAAGGATCGTTTCGGCGACCTGAAAAAACGCGCCAGCATAAACTTCTCCAAAAAATTTAGAATAATTCTAAACCTAGGCAAGGAAGCGATGGTGGTCAAGTGGCCGAGGCGGACCGGCTGACAGATTGCCGCAATCCGCACGAGCGGCTTTGGTTCGCTGAGGTAAAGACCTATATGAGAGACGCCGCATCATGCGGCGCCGGGGTTTATGATGAACAATGACATTCAGGGCCGCCCTGCCCATGTCGCGGCGATCCGCGAAAAGGCGGAGGCCGAGATGCGGACGATAGGGGTCGACGAGGCCTTTATCGGCAGGCTGGTCGAGACTTTCTACGGGCGCGTGCTGAAACATCCCGATCTCGGCCCGGTATTCGATGCGCAGCTTTCCGGCCGCTGGTCGGAGCATCTGGAGAAGATGAAGAGCTTCTGGTCGGCCGTTGCCTTCCGCAGCGGCGCCTATGGCGGCAAGCCGGTGCAGGCGCATACCGGCGTTCAGAACCTGACGCCCGATCTTTTTCCGAAGTGGCTGTCGCTGTTCGCCGCAACGCTTGACGATATCGCCCCCTCGCCGGAAGCCAAGGTCTGGTTCATGGCGACCGCCGAGCGGATTGCCAAAAGCCTGACGCTGTCGCTGTTCTACAATCCCGCTCTCGACGATCCCGCGAAAAAGGCGGGCTGATCACTGCCGAGCGGAAAAGGTCGCGCCGGCACTTGCGGCGACCACCAAGGCAGTTCCGGCCATCTGCAGCAGCGTCATCGGCTGGGCCAGAATGACGAAACCGGCGAGTGCCGCGATGGCCGGCTCGAGGCTCATGAGAATGCCGAAAGATGCCGTCGGCATGCGCCGCAAGGCGATCAGCTCCAGCGTGTAGGGAAGCAGCGGCACGAGAACGGCAAGGCCGACCATTTCAACAAGGCCGTAAGCATCGAGCTTCGGGATGGCGCCGGCGATGCCGAAGGGTGTCGCGACAAGAGCGGCGGCCATCAGCGATATGGAAAGCCCCTCCAGCCCCTTGAAGCTCGCGCCGATCTTTTTTGTCAGGACGATATAGATCGCCCATCCGGTTCCGGCGCCGAGGGCAAAAAGAATGCCCTCGATATTGCCGACCCAGCCTTCACCGTCATGAGCAAGCGCCAGAACGCCAAATGCTGCAATGAGAGGCCAGAGGAGACGCCGGCTGAGGCCATAGCCGATGGTCGCAACGGAAAGCGGGCCGAGAAAATCGATCGCTACGGCAAGACCGAGGGGAATGCGCTCGATCGCCGCGAAGAAGCTCATGGTCATCAGCGCTGTCGCCGCGCCGAGGACCAGAGCGCTCGTCCATTGCGCCCTGGTGTAGCTGAAGACGCGCGGCCGCACGACAAGGGCGAGAATGATGGCCGCAAAAGCCAGGCGCAGCCAGCTGGCGCCGGCCGGCCTAAAGGTTGAGATGGCTGAGGACGAGAGTGCGGCGCCGAACTGGATCGACGACATGGACAGGAGACACATTAGCCCGCCAGTCGCCACCCCGCCAAATGCTGTTGACGCCTCTGCGGTCAGCGTACCCGCGCCGACATTTGCTCTTTCTTCCATACCCGCCCCCTCGCCGATTGTGCGCTGTTCTTACGAAGACGGTCTGCGAGCGACAAATTCAAACTTCTGATCCGGCCAGTAAAAGGCCTTATGCAAGATCAGAGACGGCAGGCCAGGATGACCTCTTCGGCATCCTCCAAACTCATGTCGAACACCTTCCTGCCGATGTCGAAGCTGAAGCCGTTGCGGGCGAAGGCCGAAAGCTCTTTGGCCTTTCGCTTTTCGTCAAGCTCGACGCGGCGGAAGGGGCCGAAGGCGCGTTTGCGGGCAAATATCGCCGCAGCATAGAGATCGTCAGCCTCCTCAAGGGCGGCCTCTACCTTATCACCAGCGACGCCCTTGGCCGCAAGTTTCCGGGCGATGGCGCGCTTCGATTTGCCGCCGCGCAGCTGGGAGCGCGTGCTGATCTCGGCATAGGCGCGATCATCGAGCGCCTTGTTGTCATAGGCGAATTTGACGGCAAAATCGGCAAGGGCCTTGAGTTGCGCCGCGCCGATATCCTCGAACTTCTCCTTCGCCTTGCGGGTGATGGCGTCAAACAGCTGTTTTTCCGTCATCATCCGCCGTTCCAAGCGGTAGATGGCGGAGTTGCGGGCCCAGCTCAGCATGCGGGGCGTCGGAATGTCGGATGGAACGATCTCGTTGGTCATATCAAACGATCAGGCTTCCAGGCCCTTGAGGACATTGGCGACGTTGAGGCCAATTTCCGGCACGCCGTAACCGCCCTCCATGCAGGTGACGACGGGCAGGCCGGCGGCGGAGATCATCTCTCCCATGCGAATGAAGTCTTCCGACTTCAGCTGGAAAAAGGAGATCGGGTCGCGCTCGAAGGTATCGACGCCGAGCGCCACAACGATCGCCTCGGCGCCGAAAGCCTTGATGCGGGCGAGCGCATCGGCAAGGGCCGAAGACCAGACCTGCCAGGGCGTGTGCGGCGGCATCGGATAGTTGCGATTGGTACCCGTACCCTGCCCTTCGCCTTCCTCGTCGGCATGGCCGAGGAAATAGGGAAAGGCAAACAGGGGATCGCCATGCAGCGAGGCGGTGAAGACATCGCCTCTGTGATAGAAGAGATCCTGCGTGCCGTTGCCGTGATGGAAATCGACATCGAGCACGGCGACCTTCTTCGCACCGTGATCGATGAGCCGCTGGGCCGCGACGCCCGCATTGTTGATGAAACAATAGCCGCCGAAGAGATCGATGCCGGCATGATGGCCAGGCGGCCGGCAAAGCGCGAAGGCGAAACGGTTGCCGGCATTCAGCCAATCCGCGCCTGTGATGGCGCAACGCATGGAGGCGATCGCCGCTTCATAAGAGCCCTTGGTGATGGAGGTGTCGGCGGCATTGGCGTAATGACCGATTGCGCCGACGATATTATCGGGCACGCGCTGGCTGGTGCGGCGGACCGGGAAGGAATTGGCGATCGCTTCGCCTTCGAAACCAGCCGCCACCCAGCGATCCCAGACGGTAGCGAGAAAATCGAGATAGGCAGGATCATGCACCTTTCGGGCCGTATCCAGCCCATGCGCATCCGGTGCTGCGACATCGGCAAAACCCGCTTCCTTGACCGCCGCCAGGATCCACTCGGCGCGAAACGGCGCCTCGAAGGGCGTCACCAGCTGGCCGGCATAGAGCTCGGTCCTGGCATCGCGCAGCTTGTGGTCTTCGGAATAGATAACGCGCATTTCGGATCCGTCCTTAATTGGAATTCGAGGTTTACATGGGTCGGCCGCGACAAAAAAGCCGGCGCGGCGCTCTTGATCGCCAAGGTGAATGACTTCACCCTTCGCGATGTTTTGAGACCGAAGGAAATTTCTGCATGAACGTGCTGATGGTCGATGTCGACGGCGTGCTCATCCATGGCCGTCCGGCCGACGGGCTGCCCCACTTCACCTATCTCGAGCGCGATCTCGGCCTGCGACCCGATCTGCTGCAGCAGGAGTTTTTCCAGGTTCACTGGGGCGACATCATCATCGGCCGCGAAGCATTGGAGCCAAGGCTCACCGGCGTGCTCGCAAAGATCGCGCCCCATCTTAGCGCCGCGGCGCTGATCGATTACTGGTTCGAAAACGATTCCCGGCTCGACCGCAATCTGCTGGCGGATCTCGCCGCTCTCAGGCGAAGCGGCGTCACTCTCTTCCTGGCGACCAACCAAGAGCACAGGCGGGCGCGTTACCTGATGGAACAGCTGGGCCTTGGCGCCCATTTCGACGACATCATCTATTCGGCAGCACTCGGACACAGCAAGCCTTCGCCCGACTTCTTCCGGATGGCGACCGAACGTGCCGGCGTTCTGGCAGCGGAGATCGCCTTCATTGACGATATGGCGGCGAATGTCGAAACGGCGCGGCAGTTTGGTTGGAACGCGGCGCAATGGACGGCGGGGGCGACGTTGGCCGGGGCGCTTCCCATGTTTGCAAGGTGGGCATGAGCAGCACTGGCGCAATCAGGCGAGCCGCTTGTAGAACAAGGTGGTGTCGCAAAAGCCGCCTTCCGGCCACAGAGCATAATCGGGGATGACGCCGACGCGCTGCCAGCCCAAGCGGGGATAGATCGCCTCGGCATCGCTGCCGGTTGCCGTGTCGAGCACGAGCAGGGTCTTGCCGCGGGCGGCCGCCTCGCGTTCGGCGGCTTCCATCAGCAGCCGGGCAAGGCCGCGCCCGCGGGCGGAACGATGCACCAGGAGCTTCTTCAGATCGCCGCGATGCGGCTGGTTCGGCATCTGCGCGGCGCTCACCTGCACCGTGCCGACGATCCGGCCATCGAGTTCGGCGACAACAAGCAGGCTGCCGCCGCCGGCAACCGCATCGGCAACGTCCAGCCAATAGGGCTCGGCATCTTCAGCTCCATAGGGCTGCATGAAGCCGACCGAGGCGCCGCCCGTGACGCAATCGGCCAGCACCTCCGAGAGGGCCGGAATGGCAGCGCGGGCCTCCTCGGCAGAAAGGATGCGAATGTCAGGCATGTTCTTCTCCTGAAATGAAGGTCGTCATCGGCCGCCGCGATCGAGCACGACGCAATAGCGCGCCGGCGCATTGCCGGGATTATGAAAGGAATGGCCCTCGCCGACGGGCATGAACAGGCAATCGCCTGGACGCAGCCGGTAGACCGTCTCACCCGCCGTCATCTCCAACTCGCCATCGAAGAGCCAGACATGCTGCGTCATGCCATGGGAAGCCGCATGCGGTGGGAAGCTGACGCGGGCGCCGGGTGGGAATTCGACTTCGACGATATCGACGGCGGAGGCGGTGCCGGGCGCCGATACCGCGCGCCTGAGATAACCGGTCTCCGGATCGCGCCAGACCTGCTGCTCCTGCCGCCGCGCCAGCGGCGAGGCCTGCTGCCCCTCCTCTGCAAAGAAGGCTGACAGCGACAGACCGAGCGCGGCGCAGACCCTGGCCAGCAGCGAGGCGGTCGGGCTCGCCTCCGCCCGCTCGATGCGCGAAATCATCGCGCGGCTGACGCCCGACGCCTCGGCAAGCTCATCCAGCGTCAGGCCCTTTTCCAGCCGCAAGGTGCGAATGCGGCTGCCGATCGCCTGTTCGAGTTCCTGTTCCATCGCCGATCCATGATTCTACTATATGAGAAGTACATTATCTCATGATAGAATCAAGCCTCTCTCGATGCTTCATCTCGCTTGCCTTCACCCCCGCCCCGCCGATATATGGCAGCGGCGCTTGGAGAGCGGAGGACATCATGGACGGCAGCATGCAGAACACCGAAATCACGGGGAGCTTCACGGCCGCCGCCTGGGAGCGGATCAAGTCTCTTATGGCCGAGATCGAGCAATTGCCGCTCCTGGAACGGCTTTCGGACGGCACGCTGCCGCCGGAGGTTTTCCGTCACTATATCCTGCAGGACGCAATCTATCTGAAGCATTATGCCCGGTGCCTCGCCATCGTCGCGGCCAAGGCGCCGGATAATGCGCAGGTGCTGCGCTTCCTCGGTTCGGCGCAGAAGGCCATCACCGTCGAGCAGGGCCTGCATGCGGGCTTCCTCTCGCAATTCGGCATTTCGAGCGCGGATGTGACGGCCGCAGAGCCCTCGCCTTCCTGTTTCGCCTACACCAATTTCCTTCTGGCGACCGCCTATCACGGCTCCCATGCCGTCGCGCTTTCGGCGATCCTGCCCTGCTTCTGGATCTACATGCATGTCGGCGAAGGCATCAAAGGCAGGCCGGCAATCGAAGGCAATGTCTTTCAGGCTTGGATCAACACCTATGGCGATCCGCAATTTGCAGCCGGCGCCCGCGAGGTGATCGCACTGACCGATATCGCCGCCCGCGCGGCATCGGAGACCGAGCGCGCCGAAATGATGGACGTTTTCGTGCGCGCCTCGCAATATGAATGGATGTTCTGGGATTCGGCCTGGCGGCTGGAGAGCTGGCCGATCTGACGCACGCTGGGCAGACCCGCAAAATAGCGTAAAATCCGGGATAATTACCGCTTTGCGGCAGGGGGCGGCGCTGCTATATGGCGCGCATGAGCACCAATTCGACCACTCCGCTGTCCCATATCCGCAACTTCTCGATCGTGGCCCATATCGACCACGGCAAATCGACGCTGGCCGACCGCCTGATCCAGACGACGGGCGGACTTGCCGAGCGCGAAATGTCCGAGCAGGTGCTCGACAATATGGAGATCGAGCGCGAGCGCGGCATCACCATCAAGGCTCAGACCGTGCGCCTGCACTACCAGGCAAACAACGGCGAGAAATACATTCTCAACCTGATCGACACGCCTGGCCACGTCGACTTCGCTTATGAAGTTTCGCGGTCGCTGTCGGCCTGTGAGGGCTCGCTGCTCGTCGTCGACGCCAGCCAGGGCGTGGAAGCGCAGACGCTCGCCAATGTCTATCAGGCGATCGACAACAACCACGAGCTCGTCACCGTGCTCAACAAGATCGACCTGCCGGCCGCCGAACCCGATCGCATCAAGGAACAGATCGAGGAAGTGATCGGCATCGATGCTTCCGAGGCCGTGCTGATTTCGGCCAAGACCGGCCTCGGCATTCCCGACGTGCTGGAAGCGATCGTCCATAAGCTGCCGGCGCCGAAGAGCCCGGGCGGCGAGAAGGCGCCGCTGAAGGCGCTGCTCGTCGACAGCTGGTACGACACCTATCTCGGCGTCATGGTTCTCGTGCGCGTCATCGACGGCGTGCTGACCAAGGGCCAGACGATCCGCATGATGGGTACCGATGCGAAATACCAGGTCGAGCGCGTCGGCGTGCTGACGCCGAAGATGGTCAATGTCGACAGCCTCGGCCCCGGCGAGATCGGCTTTATCACCGCCTCGATCAAGGAAGTGGCGGATACGCGCGTCGGCGATACGATTACCGAAGACAAGCGCCCGACCGCGGAAGCCCTGCCGGGCTTCAAGCCGGCGCAGCCGGTGGTGTTCTGCGGCCTCTTCCCGGTCGATGCCGCCGATTTCGAAGATCTGCGCGCCGCCATGGGCAAGCTTCGCCTCAACGACGCCTCCTTCTCCTTCGAGATGGAATCGTCGGCAGCCCTCGGTTTCGGCTTCCGCTGCGGCTTCCTCGGCCTGCTGCATCTCGAAATCATCCAGGAGCGCCTGGAGCGCGAGTTCGACCTCGACCTCATCGCGACGGCCCCTTCCGTCGTCTATCAGCTGACGATGACCGACGGCAGCGAGCGCGAACTGCACAATCCGGCCGACATGCCCGATGTCGTCAAAATTGCCGAAATCCGTGAGCCCTGGATCAAGGCGACGATCATGACGCCGGACGATTATCTCGGCGGCATTCTGAAGCTCTGCCAGGACCGCCGCGGCATCCAGACCGAGCTGACCTATGTCGGCACCCGGGCGATGGTGACCTATGAACTGCCGCTCAACGAAGTGGTCTTCGACTTCTACGACCGGCTGAAATCGATCTCCAAGGGCTACGCATCCTTCGACTATCACCTCGAAGGCTACCGCGCAGGCAACCTCGTGAAGATGTCGATCCTCGTCAACGGGGAGCCGGTCGACGCACTCTCGATGCTCGTGCATCGCATGGCAGCTGAAAAGCGCGGCCGCGACATGTGCGAGCGGCTGAAGGAGCTGATTCCGAAGCACATGTTCAAGATCCCGATCCAGGCGGCGATCGGCGGCAACGTGATTGCCCGCGAAACGATCTCGGCGCTGCGCAAGGACGTGACGGCCAAGTGCTATGGCGGCGACGCCACCCGCAAGCGCAAACTTCTGGACAAGCAGAAGGAAGGCAAGAAGCGCATGCGCCAGTTCGGCAAGGTGGAGATCCCGCAGGAAGCCTTCATCGCCGCACTCAAGATGGGCGACGAATAACGCTTCTCAATGACGCTTATGCGCATATGATTTGCGCATAAGACAGATCGTTATGGGTCATCGGGCGAGAAAAGCAGCGAGTCTTTCACTTGATGAAAGCCTCGTTTCCCAGGCCCGCGAGCTCAAGATCAACATATCGCGGGCGGCGGAAGAAGGTATCGCGAAAGCGATAAACGCGGAACGCGAGCGGCTGTGGCGGATCGAGAACGCCGAGGCGATCCGGCTCGAAAACGAGTATGTCGAAAAACACGGCCTGCCGCTCGCCAAGCACCGTCAGTTTTAGAGCGGTTCAGTTTTTGATTGAAGCGCAGAACCGCTCTGTCCCGACGTCGGAAATTGGAGAAGCCGTCACAGATCTATCGGGCAAAAGCGATGTCATAATCGGCGCCATGGACTTTCTCTTCCAAGGCTTCTGAGCCTTATCCCCTGCTCATATACTCCTTCACCAACCCCTCATAGGCGTCCATCTCCGGTAGCGCTTCGTAACTATACACCGCGCCTGTCTCGGCAAACGACAGCTTCTCGCTCGTCCATGTCTCGATGAACGGCGTGAACCAGCTCGGGTCGTCGAGCATGGTGACGCGCAGATTGACGAACCAGTCCATGCCTTCCGGCCGGGTGAACATCCAGCTCATGCAGTGCGGGCAGAAATAATGCCTGGTGGCGCCATGCAGGCCGCCGATAACAGGCTCGCCCTTGGTGACCTCGAAGCCTTCGCTGGGAATGGCGGCACTCAGCGAATAGGCGCTCGCCGTCATCTTCTGGCAGCCTGTGCAATGGCAGGCCATGGCCAACAGCGGCGGAGCGCTGATCTTCAAGCGCACCCGGCCGCAGCGGCAGCCGCCTTCCATGGGCAAATTCGGTGATGTCATGATATCTCTCCCCTTCCGTCCTCTGATCTAGAGGAGGCGGCGCCATTGTCGAGAGTCCCAGACGCATCTCAAACGCGGTTTATCGGGCGCGCGGGATTGCCGACCACCGTTGCACCCGCCGGCACATCCTTGGTGACGACGGCGCCCGCACCGACGATCGCGCCATCGCCGATCGTCACGCCGCCGAGGATGATGGCGCCGCCGCCGATCCAGACGTCGCTGCCGATTGCGACCGGCCGGGCGATCTCGATTCCCCTACTGCGAAGCGCCGGATCCTTGTGATGCTCGGCGCAATAGATCTGCACGCCGGGGCCGAACATGGTGCGATCGCCGATCGTCACGCTGCCGGAATCGAGGATGGCGCAGCCGGCATTGACATAGACGCGCTCGCCGAGAACGATATTGATGCCATAGGAGCAGTGAAACGGCGCTTCGATAAAGATATCGGAGGCGGCCTGTGCAAAAAGCGCCCTGAGGGCGGGGGCTGCGGCGCCGCGCTCGTCCGGCGGCAGCGTATTGTGGGCGTGGACGGCGAGCCGCGCCTGCCGGCGCAGGTGATCGAGATCGTCGTCAAGGCAGCAATACCACTCACCCGCCGCCATCTTCTCGCGTTCGCTTACGGTCATCGCATCGCCCTTCAAGCCGGGACCTGCGACAGCATCTCGACCTCCTGCCGTTCGATCTGCCCGACCCAGGCGCGGGCGATGGCAAGGCCGGCGGCATCGGCGCCACCAGCATGCCGCGCAGTCAGCTCGGCATAGCTTTGCAGCCAGCCGGGCGCGATTCGCTCGATCGTATCGGGGAATTCCGCCTTCCACTGCTCGACCACCGTTCTATCAGCCTCGAAATGAAACTGCGTGCCGTAGACGGCGCGGCCGATGCGGAAAGCCTGGTTTTCGGCGACAGCGCTGCTCGCGAGACGAACGGCGCCTGCAGGCAGGGAAAAGGTGTCAGCATGCCACTCAAAGGTGGTGAATTCGCCGCCAAGTGCCGAGAGCAGCGGATCGGCTCGGCCTTCGTCGGTGACGCCGATGCTGTGCCAGCCGAATTCGCGGGCGGTTCCGAGATGGTTGTCGGCGCCATAGGCCCGGGCAAGAATCTGGCTGCCGAGGCAGATGCCGAGCACGGCCTTGCCGGCATCGCCGAAGCGGCGCGCGAGCCGGGCGAGCTCCGGCAGATAGGGATGCGTCTCGTCATCCAGCGCGCTCTGCTCGCCGCCGAGAACGACCAGTGCGTCATGGCCGGCTATGTCCGGCGGTAGGATGCCATCCCTCCAGACCCGGAACCACTCGATCTCAGCACCCGCCTCGTCGAGCGCCGTGGCAAGCGCGCCGAGGCCGGTGTTGCGCATATTTTCGACGACTGCGACTCGCATAGGTTCTCCCCGGTGGTCGGCAGGAAGAGACCATGCCGAAGAACGGCGCGCAAGATGCTTGCGCATGCGCGATTGCGTCCGCACGCTGCAACGGCTTAAATCACGGCAAACGAAAGGAAAGCGCCATGACCGAAAAAGCCCGCGTCTCGATCCTCTACTGCACCCAGTGCAACTGGCTGCTGCGCGCCGCCTGGATGGCGCAGGAGCTGCTGAGCACCTTTTCCGACAGTCTCGGCGAGGTGGCGCTGATCCCCGGCACCGGCGGCAATTTCGAAATCCGCGTCAATGGGGATCTCATCTGGGAGCGTAAGCGCGACGGCGGCTTTCCCGGGCCGAGGGAGCTGAAGCAACGCGTCCGCGACATCATCGAGCCCGGCCGCGATCTCGGCCATGTCGACCGCGTCTCGCACGAAAGCTGACCAAGCACGCTCAGCGATAGGGCGAGCGGCAGACCCTGTAGACGCCTTCATAGGTAAGGAAGTGATCCGTCCGCGGATTATAGGAGCGGTATTCATTGGTGCACCAGGCGATATGCTTGTTCATATCCCGTGCTGGCTGCACCTGGCGCACCGGCGGCGGGTCATAGGTCAGCTGCGGCCGCCCCGCCGCGCCCGGCAGATAATAGGTCGGCCCCGCGCCGCGCGGACGATAATTCGGCTGGACATAGGCCGGGCGATGCCATTGCTGCGGCCCAAAACCGAAGCAGCCGCGAAAATCGCAGAGCGTCGATCCCGTGTTGACCGGCCCGAGACCCGGCTTCGGCGAATCAGCGCCCGCCATGACAGGCGCAAAAACGGCAAAAAGGCCGGCGAGCAGAAGCGTGCGGGCAGCAGGCATGAGGCATTCCTTTCGAGACTCCCTCTATATAGGGCGTCCGCAGCGGAGCGCTATGCTTCCCCTCCGGCCGCTCCCTCGCATGTGATTGGCTGTTTTTTGCAGACTGTCAGGAAAACTTCAAAAACCCAGTTGACAGTCACGAGCCACCCCCTTACATCGCTCTCCGTCGCCCAGATGGCGGAATTGGTAGACGCGCAGGTTTCAGGTACCTGTGCCGCGAGGCGTGGAGGTTCGAGTCCTCTTCTGGGCACCAAATTCCCACTTTTCCCGGTCCACTGGACATGAGGAAAGCACAAAAAGCCCGGTTTTTCCGGGCTTTTTTGTTACTTGGGCCTCGTCGCTGCCCACCGACGTCCACTTGCATCCACTGCCTTTGTTGGTACTCTCGTTGGTATTCATCGCTACCAACGCACCCGCGCCTATTCCGGTACCAACAAAATGGCCCTCACCGACGTACAAGTTAGAAATCTGAAAGGCCAGCCGGTCGCAAAGAAATACAGCGATGCTGGCGGCCTGCATCTGCTCGTCACGCCTGGCGGTTCGAAGCTCTGGCGAATGCAATACCGGTTCCACAACAAACAGCGGACATTGGCCTTCGGGGCGTATCCGGCCGTGAGCCTTGCTGACGCACGCAAACGCCGCGACGAGGCCAAGAAGCATCTTGCCGCCGGCTTGGACCCTTCCCACCAGGCCAAGATCGAGAAGATCGTCAGCCGCACGTCGAATGGTACCACCTTCACCGTTATCGCGGACGAGTTCCTGGCGAAGGTCAAGCGCGAGGGCAAGGCGACGGCGACGGTAGCGAAGAAGGAATGGCTTGTCGGCCTTGCACGTGGCGATCTGGGCAAGAGGCCCATATCTGAGATCACGGCCGCTGAAATCCTCGTGCCGCTGCGCAAGGTCGAAGCAGACGGGAACTACGAGACAGCACGCCGGCTTCGATCAACGATAGGCCAAGTCTTCCGATACGCGGTCGCTACGGGCCGGGCGGCAAACGACCCAACCGGCGCGCTAAAGGGCGCGCTCATCGCGCCCACTGTGACGCACAGGGCCGCTGCCACCGAACGGGATTCGTTCGCCGGGCTTCTCCGGGCTATATGGGCCTACGATGGCATGCCCGAGACACGGGCGGCTCTGAAGCTTATGGCGATCCTCTATCCGCGCCCCGGCGAACTGCGACAAGCGGAATGGTCGGAATTCGATCTGGACAAGCGGGAGTGGATCATTCCATCGGAGCGAGCCAAGATGCGCCGGGAGCATCGAAAGCCTCTCCCCGATCAGGCGGTCGCGATCCTGAAGGAAGTCCACAAGCTCACTGGCGACGGTCCGCGCGTCTTTCCTGCCGTCCACACCCGACAGCGCCCGATGTCCGAAAACACGCTGAACGGGGCGTTGCGACGCCTGGGCTTCAGTTCGGACGAAATGACGAGCCACGGCTTCCGGGCGACGGCCTCGACCCTATTGAACGAGAGCGGCAAATGGCCCGCTGACGCTATCGAGGCCGAACTAGCCCATGCCGGCGCGGACCTGGTGCGCCGCGCGTATCACCGCGCGCTCTATTGGGATGAACGTGTCCGCATGGCGAAATGGTGGGCGGACGAAATCGACGCGCTCCGCGCCGAGAAAGTAGACATCTTCTCATAATCGGGCGGCCGACGGACGGTCAGCGCAAATCGATGACAGCAATGATGCGAGGATAATTTTACGCTAGGTAAAATGAGGGGTGGGGAATGAAACGGATGAAGATCGCGGCCGGCTTGGCCGCGGCATTGAGTTTTGCGAGTTGCCAGACGAATGCGGAATACCAATCACAACTCAACGCAAATCTAGACGCCCGGTTGAGCGCCTATCACGGCACGACCTTGGCAGAGTTCACCGCGCGGACCGGTCTTGTTCCGGTCAACGCTTATCCCGTCGCGGGCGGCAAGGTGTTCGTGATCGAGGGCGCACCGGTCTATATCACGCTTCCTGCAACGCAGGTCACGCCGGGCATTACACGAGCATCGGCCTGCCAGCTTCTCATTCGAGCCGCTTTGACAGGGACCGGCGGCACGGCGGACGATTGGAAGATCGTCGGAACATCGCGGTCGGGACCGTGCAACAATCTGCCGGTGTGAGTTGCGCGGGCCAGCTATTTCCAGAGGGGAAGGCTCTCCCATCCCTTCGGGAACCCCATCGTGTTCATCGTCACGTAGGGATTTGTCGGGAAGGTCGCCATGTGGGCCTTAAGCCGCTGCGACCACTGTGTGCGGGGGTTCACCGCAAGAAGCAGATAACGTGCGATGGCACAAGCCGCGTAAATGCGGCGGTTGGTGTGAGGCGCTGTTGCCAAGTGGTCGAGCAGCGGAACGGCGCCCCCGGCTGCTAGCTTCGGCTGGTCGATCAGTGGCTTGTTCCAGAGCCGCGCGTGATGCGCGCAGGTATTGCGCACCACGGACAACGATCGAACCCAACTGGCGAACAAGTCAGGGCGAGGAACGCCGCACGTTGTTGCAATAGCGTTGGTGTCGACCCACTTCAATCCCGCGAGAAAGTGCGACAGCGGGCCGAAATCAAGGAGCTCGACCGCGATCCAGATCGGCATGTGAGATTTCGGATATTTCGTTCGGAAGTGGCCGGCGAATTCCTCTTTTGATCCGATGGCCTTGTCGTCAAGGCGAGCGAGCCAATCGGTGTGAGGAACCTTGCCAGACGTAGGGTTCTTGGAGGTGAATCGGCGGTCTAGAAGCTTCGGCTCGCGGTGCGCCCACGGATCATGTTTCCCGACCGTCAGCGCTACGCCAGTGCGGACAAAAACCTCAATTCGCTCGAGAACGTCAAGAAGCTGAAGCCGAAGCGTCTTGTCGAAGGCGTAAAGGTCAGTGGCCCACTTGAATTCGGTTCCGGGCTTGAAATCGTCGAGTACGACAACGGCGCCGTTCGCGGATTTGGTCGTCTGACGGAAGGGGTACCAATAGGCGCTCAGTCGATAGTAACCCAACCGGGATAGATATTCCGTCGCCTTCGGAACATCGTCGATGACCATCCCCCGGCTCTGAAGCAAAGCAATCTGATCGGCAACGGCCCGGTACGGCTTGGAATATTGCGACAAACGTTTCGTCACCCTAGAAACGAAGAAGGCCGACCCTTGCGAAGCAGAGGGGCCGGCCGTGTTGGGATGATAGGTGGCGTAGAATGCGCTTCGTGTCAAGGCCGGGGCGAGCTCGCTGACGCGGATAAGCCCCTATGGCAAACCAATCGCAAAGATAACCCCGCCGTGGCGGCCAAGAGGCCGGTATCGATCAGCGATTTTCACTGACCGCTGATTGAACCATGCCGCGCGCCACGGCGCGAGGAACGAGCCCCGTTTCCCCTCGAGCGATTGCCTCGCGGATGAGATCGACGGAATTCGGATCGGTGAACATGTCTGCAAGCTGGTTGATGTTGCCGCGTAGCGTTGCCCGGCTCAGAGCGTCCCCGGCATTCGCGATCAGGCTAGCGCCGAAGGTGCCCGCGGCATTGGCGGCGCGTTGAGCAAGCGGAGCCTGCGACAATTCGGCATTGGCGGCGCGGTTGAACTCCGTTGCGCTACCGATCGGCTTCCGGCGCCCTGTGGCGCGCAAGACGTCCAGCAGTTCGGGCGCGGCGGTCGCCGCTGTCTGGTCAGGGAGTGAGCGGAGTATCGCGTCCAGGACCGCGTTGCGTGGCTGATTGCCCGCGATGTCCTTGGCGAACTTGGCACCTGCAAATTCCCGGTCGCCTGATTGCGTCTCCGTCGCGGCGCGGGCGTAGCGATCGGCGATCGACTGGCGGGCAAGGGCTTGCGCCGTCTCCGGATCTTGCGCCATTAGACGGGCCATTGCGTCGGCTGTTTCGCCTTCGGAGCCAACGAGCGGATTTCGCGGCAGAAGCGCGTCGCTGGCCGAAGAGGTCGTGTTCGCGGCGGCTACGCGCCCAAGCGGGCCTTCCGCGACAGGCTGAAGCTGCTCGCGGCGTAAGCGCGCCTGTTCTGCCAAAGCCTGGTCGTATTCCGACGAAACGTTGCTGGCCACGTCGCGGGCATTGGCGGCGGCCTGCGTGTTGAGCGCGCCTATCTCTGGCGCGTATCCGGGGTTCGCACGCACGGCTGCGTTCTCGGCGGTCAACGCGGAGCGAAAACGCGCGAGTGCCGTTTCGACGAGGCGACGGGCGGTAGTCGGTGCGTCAGGCTGCATGGTTGCCTCCCAATGCATGAGCCTTGATGCGTTCCACCGCGGAGATCGTGCGGGCACGCTGGCGCTCGCGAATGGAGAGCTCGAGTGACGCGTTGTGCAGTTCGTTCTGCAGCCACCGTGCGCGGTCACGAACGTCAGCGAGCAAATCGGCTGGCCGGTCCTTCCACGGTTCTACTTCGCCCCAAAGGGCAATCATCGCGGCAGCCGCTTCGATCGCTGCATCAACGGCGCGATCGTCAGAAGGCACATTTCGCCAGATCAGGCTCCAGCCGATGTTGTCCTTGGCTCGCATCAACAGCACTAAGAGTTCATCGCGATGGCAGGGCAGGAGGCGCGGACCGGCTCTGTCGAAGGCGTAGCGCCGAATGGCGTCCAAAGCGAACGACGCCGCGCGGGTGTTGCATGCGGCTTCTCGTGGTTCTGCCGCTAGCGTCAGCTCGTCTTCGACGTAGTGAACGCGCGACCAATAGGCAGCGTGCTCCCGGTGCTCCCGTTCCGGGTCGCAGTCGGCAGGCGCCAGGCCGTCGTAACTACCATCGTCGTGAGCATCGAAAATGCTTGCCACAGGCCGCACCTTTTCCGTTTCGTCTAGGTGACTGTAGCGGAGGCAACGGCGCAAAAAGAGCGGCCAAAACGGCAGACTTTTGCGAATGCCATGGCCGTTGCAAGTTCCAAAAGTTCCAGCAAATCGGATTTTTGTTTTGGCGCCGGTTGCGGTTTTCGCGAGCGCGTTTGGACTACCCCAGGGGGCGGTATCGGGGTTCACCCCTTACGGCCAGGCGTGGGTCACCTTGCGACGGCAGTGCGGAGGTCTATTCTGGCGAAGGCGCGCAACATTGCTGCCGCCAACCAACAACCACTGACATCGACAGAGGAAAACCAATGCATCGCTTGGAACTGCCGCACGACATCCGCAAGCTGATCAACGCCGCTATTGCAGTGGTGGCCGGCGAGAAGGCGGCAGACAAGCCGCCCGCCAGCAACGTCATCCCGTTCCGTCGTGCCGCTGCGGGTGGACGAGTGCGGTAGCATGTACGCAAGGGTACACCGCTGCGGACAATAAAAATTCGCTTCTGCGGATGTCCGTATGGGTTGACATTACATCAACGTACATGCTTTAGTTCGTACACCACCCAAACGGACAGGAGCATGACATGACAACGCCACCTCGCCCTAATGAATTCGAGGCCTTCACGAAAGCACACAAAGAAATGCGCAATGCCCTCGACAAGGGCGATCGCAACACGGCCCGCCTAGCGGCAGAGGAAATCGAGGGCATGGCGCTGCACACGGAATGGCCGCGTCTCCGCGATCAGTGCAATGAAGCCCTCGCCGAGTATGCGCGGCTCCTTGGCGCGAAGGAGGCGTAAGGATGAGCAAAACAATCCTCTACGCCCGCGTGTCGACCGCTGATCAGACGGCAGCGCATCAACTCACCCAAGCCCGCCAAGCGGGCTTTGCGATCGATGACGTCGTGAGCGACGAGGGCGTTTCGGGCGTCAGCGTGCCCCTCGCAGAACGGCCGCAGGGTAGGCGTCTGTTCGACATGCTTCGCAAGGGCGACACGCTCGTCGTCCGTTGGGTCGATCGGCTTGGCCGCAACTACGCCGACGTAACGGACAATATTCGCGAATTTATGCGCCGTGGTATCGTCATTCGCACGGTCATCAACAACATGACGTTCGATGGTGCCACGTCGGACGCGATGCAGATGGCTGTACGAGATGCGCTGATCGCGTTCATGGCTGCGACGGCACAAGCTCAGGCGGAAGCGACGAAGGAAGCGCAGCGAGCCGGTATCGCCCATGCCAAGGAGCTGGATCGGGCGAAGGCATACAAGGGCAGAAAGCCGAGCTACGACCGCGCGGACTTTGAAGCGGTCCAGATGATGCTCACGAACGGCACAGGCGCTTCGGAGATCGCAAAATTAACCGGTCTGACCCGTCAGACTGTTTTGCGCATCCGCGCCGATGGGCAGGGCGCTGACGAGGCGTTACGCGCCTGGGGGCTATGATCCCCTCTCAATCGAAAATATCGGGGTTGCGCGCCTTCGCTCGCCCCTCGATTGCCCGAATGCTCGCCGCAAGTTCCTCGCTCGTCATTTCGTGCGGCTCTTTGATTGCTGTCGGATCGCGCCGCTCGAAGAAGCCGGCGACCCTGAACAAGGTCGCTGCGGCCGTCGCGCGTGCCGGCGACGTCGATTTAGGATCTTGGCAGACATCGATTGCCGTTCGATAGGCAATCTCGACGCCATCCGTCGCGATCTTCTCCAATAGCGCCCGCTGACGTTCCTCAATGCTGTTTGCCACCTCAAATTCCTTTCATCCAAAAATGTCGTGCACGGTGCAAAGGCTTTCCAACTCGCGCTCGAGATCGGCAATACGTCTGCCGAGGTCTTCGGCTTCAGCGTCGACTGCCGCGGGGCGGATCGCTTCAATCGATCGTCTAGCCGCCTCCGCTTGGTGGCGCTCTTGTCGGTGCCGCTCACGTGGTCCAGGCGGGCCGGGCTGATGCGCTCTATGCCAACTGTCGTGTTTGGCGCGTTCGTCGGCTGTCATTGCTGCCAAACGCGCGGCACGTTTCTTCGCGGCCTTTTCCCGATCTTTGAGCTTGCGGTTTAGCTTCGCCTCTGCATTGGGCGCTTTCACATTGGGCCAACGCGGTTTGTGCCATCCGTCGGCTCGAGGCGTGCGACCACCATGATAGGCGCACTTTCCATTCTCCAATGCGAGTTGCTGACAAGGCTGCCCGTCATGCTTTCGCTTGGCCTCGCACCTGGGGCGTGAAGAACGGAGGCTCCGGTGCCAGTGCAGGATCGCGGCGCGCGCCTGCTGGCGCTGTTGGACCGTCGCCGTCATCCTAACCGCCGATCAGCCCACAAGGCGTTTGAGGTATTATGGAATTGGACCCCAAGCAGTGTGAGCGCTCCGCAGTAATACGAACTGCAGCAGGACAACATGCCCGCTCTCGATTTCCGTTTGCCTTCCCTTTGTCTTGCTCTGGCGCTCTTGTGGCTTGTGGTAATTGTGGCTTGCGCGTCACGGATACATTTACAAGAACAAGGAATTTAAGAGATAGATTAGGAAAGAGAGGGAGTGGCGATTTAAATATACCTCGCGCGCACAAGCCACAACTACCACAAAAATGACGGCAAACGCTCATTCTCCGCCCTCCAGCAGTTTCCGCCGTGCTTCGGCCGCCTGAATGATGCTTTCGTGCTTCCTCGCCCGTTCCGTCCGTTCCAGTTCCGCGCGCTTGGCGAACCGTTCGTGGATCTGCGGATTTACGCGCCAGGCGGTCGGGCCGTCGGCCGCACGCTCCTTCACGACCAACCAACCGGCTTCCTCGAGCGCCATCGTGGCGTGTAGGAGCCTGCGCAGATTTTCCCCGCCCTTGAGCGACGTTCTAGCGTTGGCGATATCACGCCGCTTTATTTCGGCTATGTCCGGCCGCGTGAGAAGATAGCCCGCCAGTCCAATCGCCTCTTTGTGGCTTGGGTCAGGGTCGAAATACTGCGTATAGAACGCCAACGAATGACGCAGCATAAAGCGGCAAAAGGCCAGTGCTCGATTGGCAGTGTCGCCCTCTATCGGCAATTCAGGTTGCGCGCCCTCGAACACCCCAAACTGCTCGATCACGTGAAAGATGAGCATGAACCGCGCTGCGATCTTCTCCCATTTCGACGTATGGCCCTTCCACGCACTGCTCGCGCCCGTCAGATCCTGCAAAGCGATCACTTGATCCATGAACGCTTTGAACAGCGTGCGCGCGGCAGGGGAGAGCTTTACCGGCTGCGGAAAGACATACTCCGCTGTCGCCAGATGACGGATAAGCGCCCTGTAATTTGCGGCCGCCTCTTCGTCTTCTTCCTCGTCGATCCGCGGCACACGAGCGCCATCGTCCAGCACAAACAAAAAGCGCTGGAGCAGTCCGTCGGTCTGCAAGTCTTTGACCAGCGGGCGCAGCTTGTCGGGCTGCGAACCGGCCAGGACGCCCATGAGCGCGTGCTTTGCAAACAGGTTGCCCGTCGTGACGCGGTCGACTGTGACGCTGTCGCCGTCGAATAGACGCAGCATCATGGATCGGTCGCCTCCGCCCGACTTTTTGTAGGCGCCAAACGTCTCGAGCATGCCGGCCAGTTCATCCGTTGAACGCATGATGCCGCGGGGATTGTCGGCGTGAATGCCAACCTGCTTTTCGGCCGTGACATCGTCCACGAATGCCCGCCGCAGCGGTGGCTCCTGCGGAATAGGCTCACCCTTGCGCGCGGCTCGCTTGGCGGCTTGCGTCCACGCCGCATGCTTCGGTCTGTCTACCGCAAGCCATTCGCCATCCAGCGCCTTCAGGGGCTTCAGCGCGGTACTAATGACGGGCGACTTCGCGCTGCCGGGATCGGCGACGAGTACGCACCACAATGCGGCAGGCTCGGTCCATGTCGTATCGCGGTCGCGTACCTGAATTCTCAAGGACGCGCCGATAGCGCTGCCGATTGTCGCGAGAGCCGCCGCCGCCGTGAAGGCTTCAGACGCCCCCTTGCGCCGGGCCTCGCTGCGCACCAAACGCGCTAGCATAGGAGGAAGGCAACCGTCTGGCGGGGTTCTCAGGCGTGTCGGCGCGTCGTGCCCGAAGATGTCTTGCGGTGCGATGGTGTCGTCGGAACCTGAGTGGAAGAGATCGCGGAGTTCCTGCTTTTCGACTTCGGACAGCTCTGGATGAGGCAGCACATACATCGGGTCAGCGAACTTTCGCACCCGATCGATAAGCCACGTACCCGAGATCCTGTCAGGTGGGGATGACTTGTAGTGCTCCCACCGCGCCTCGGTCTCTGCGTCATCGTGCTTGGCGGATTTCGCGCTGAATGTCCGAAATGCTTCGTATCCGTGCGAGCTTCCGTGCGCCGCGTCATAGAACGCCATGCCTGTGCTATTGAAGTCATCCCAATCGAGATCGGTGTTCGGCAGCTTTTCAGCGACATCCATAAGCTGCGCCTCAGTCCACTCCGTCCTCGTCGTAAAAGACTGGCCGACTTGTCTGTCGCCGCGTTCGCGACTGGCGGCAGTGTCGACATCGAGAGCTTTAGCGGCGTCAGCTAGTCGAACTTCGCGTTGCTCGTCACCGCCAACGATGCTGCACATGTTCGGCGCGCCCTTTGTGTGCCAGCTACCAGGCCAGCGCATCGGGTGGCACAGCGCGGCGGCCGTCGCGTCGCCGCCAGCCAATTCCGCGGCCTGCTTGCGGACCGTTCGCAGCAGCGCCTTCTCTTCGTTCGTCACTGCCGGCGACGTAAGCCGCCAGTACAGATGCAGCTTTGGTTCCGGCGAGCCGTCCGGCGCGGTCCAGATGCCGCCAGAGGCAACTACGAGAGTTGCGGGGCCAAGAACCGCCTCGAGCGTTTGCCTGCCACTCGTCGGGTTTCCGTCCAGATCGACGATGATGGCGGGGCCTGCCAATACGTCCGCTTCGCTGGCCTTGCCATGCTCGTTGAAAACGCAGACGGGCGGCGCGAACACAGCAGCCTGATCGGCCGGACGTCGGGCAACACGCGTGGCGGCTTCCACGGCACTCGCCACCGGCTTTCCGGCCAGCGGTTCCCATTCCGTCAATACGGGCGCGTTGCCCTTTTCGTTGGTGAACGCTCGGAGTGCCAGGCGACCACCGAACGGCTTGCGATCATCGCCAACACAGCGCTTGAACACCGCGTGCACGAAACGCTGCATCTCATTCGGATCGGCGGTCAGTTCCGTCGTGTCTGCCTTCGGGGTTTCGACCTCTTGTTCCGGCCGGGCAAGTGCGCCACTCAGCTTTGACAGCGAAAGAGCGCCCTGGCGGGCCCTGTATTGCGCCGCGAAACTAGCGTCCGATTGCCTCGACGCGCCGGAATTGCTATATTCTCCAAGCATTACTGAACTACCTTTCGGACCGGTCGAGTCTATCCCGCTCGGCCGGTCTATCGTTTTTCAAGTGTTGTCGACGATGAGTTTGAGGTGCCCCTGCCGGCGTCGGGCGCGGACAATCTTGGGCGACCTCGCTCTTTCTCCGGCGGCGAGCGCCGTGCGCATCAGATCCACGCTGTGGCGCGTCACGGCCTGCCGGCCTTCGATTTCTGCAGCGGCGAGGGCGCCAACCTGTCGGTACGCCCGAACCCATCTCTCGGACCGGCCAAGCAACAGCGCTGCTTCGGATATCGGGATTGGGTCGATGACCGGCGCGTTCTGAACGAGCTTCAAGGCGGTATTCCTTTGTTGGTCGGTGAACCGAAAGGATAGGCGTGCTAGCGGTGCAAAAATATCGGGGTTTGGGCGCTGATTTTGTGCCGCGTTCAAAACCCGATGCCGCCCTACGCGGTTTCCCCAAAAACAACCGCACGGAACCCATCGCCGGGGCTGCGGTGCTTCGGTCGGTAGCCCTTGCCGGCCAACATCCGGCGCGCCGTTTTGACCGTTTGCTCTAGTAGCCAGGTAGACGCGAGCCGCGCGTGCTCCACTGTGATGTCGCTTCTTTCAACTGTCTCAACTTCCAGCGCGACTTCGAACAACTCTCCGCTGTCGATGATCGCCTGTATCTTGGCTTCCGCCGCTTCCCGGTCAGTTCCGGTTTTTGCGAGACGGGGTTCGAAGCGCTTGAACATCTGAAAAGCGCAATGCGCCCTGATCATCAGGCTCAGCGCTGCCGCATCGGCGAGAGGCGGGAAACCGTGTTCGTCGGGCTGATATGCTGTAGGCCCAAGCCATCTGCCGAGGTTTGCCCGAATAAAGCGTTCTATTTCCCGCTCGATATCCTGTGCGAGAAGCACTCCGTGGTTTTCGCCCTCGGGCATGTTCCGTCCTAAGACCGCCGCTGTCCGCCCGAACACGTCCGATGTGTTCCCGCTCAGGCCGACGAGGGTAAACGCCACGCCAACCACGAGCGCCTTTCGGCGGGCTTTCGCAGCGTCCGCAACGGTCGGCCGGGCGTAAGCGTCATATGCCTCGCGCGATTTTCTGAGCGTCATTTCGAGCGCCAGTCGCTCAATCAACTCGTCGTCGGAAGTCGGATACGCTGCCTCAAGCTCTCTCTTCTGCATATCCGCTCGCAGTCGAAAGCGCATCTCGCGATAGCGCGTGAGCGCCGGGTTAACGTAACTGGTGACGAGATATGGTTCTCGGTCGGTCTTCCATGGGGCCAACACTGCCTCGGCGCGTTCGGCCCACCCGACGAAAGTTCGTGGATGCAGTTCCTTGTTTGGGCGGCCACGGGTCATCAAAGATCCCTCGCCTTCAGGCCGCATTGGCTCGTTCGCTCATCCACGCCTCGACGGCGCGTAGCGACCAGCGCGAAGAGGCGCCAAGCTTGATCGGCTTCGGGAACTCGCCGGCCTTGATCATCTGGTAGATCCGGCTGTCCTTCAGGCCGATCATTTCCTGGACGTCAGCGAGGCGAATAAAACGGTCAGTGGCAGTCATCTTTTGCTCCTGGTTTCCTGCGGACCCATACGGCCCGCTATAAGTGCAAAGATAACCGATCTGGACGCTCGCCGAAAGCACCGCCAGCGCAAAACATCCTGATATTTCAATTAGTTAGTGCAATACAACCAGCATACAAAGTGGTGCAATCGACTGATTTCACGCCGGAATTACGCTGCGATCACAAATTATTACATGCTCGACACCGCGAAGCTGCGCGGCTCCCAAGGCCGTCACCCACTAATAAGCCAAACTAGTGTTGGCACTATTGTTGGTACTTGCGCCGCTGCACGCAAATATTCTGATTGAATATCAAAAACTTATCTCTTGAATTTACTGCCTCTTCTGGCACCATTTCCTTTTGATCACTGCCTAGATCAAATATTCAAATCATTCCAAAATTACGCACTTGGCTCTGTTGACAGAGGTCATTGACCTGCTTGTCTGGAGACTGGTTCCAAGAGCGATGCAGGTTGAAGGCTTGTTACGCCGCCATATGGGGTGTCGTCTTCCCGCTATCCGATACGACCGACAAAGCCGTAATGCCGGCTTCCCTGGCGGCGCGAAGAAGCAATTCCCTCAATTCCTCCATCCCGGCCTCTCCCGCGACGGCATCGTCGCAAGCCTTCACGGCCGCGACATATTCCTCTCCATCGTCGAACGGCCAATCGATGATCAGAACTTCGGCTGCGTCTCGGAGCGTCTTGACGATCCTTCGCCGACCGCCAAGAAAGAGGACAAGAGGTGCAAAATTCGGTGATGCGTTCCATTGCATGACACTTTCTCCCCAAAGGTTAGAATATTAGTAATGGTGCAAGAAGCATGCCGGGGAGCGGAAGGCGCGTTCGTTGCCCGATAGAGCAGCGTTTCATGAATGATTTCGGCAAGAGATGAAATGAGCGGTGCGGACGCGGTTCCATGTTCAGGGCATGGCCGCCTGCGGAATACTCAGCCGCGTCTTCCGGCGTCCCGCAAGCCCTCCGGCGGGCACGCCTGCATCATCGCACCGCCGCTTGGGATTCTTACCGCACCGGCTGATAGTGGCCGCGGAGCGGAACCTTTTCGCCCATGGTGACGAAGCCATCGCGGTCGCAGACATACATCAGAGTCGGCATGCCGCCGGAGCGGAAGATGTCGTCATAGCGGCGGCGGATCTGAACGGTCTCGGTGCGGCAATTATAGGATTCCTCTTCCTTCTTGTCCGGCTGCGCCTTGACGCCGGGAAGGCCCTTGTAGGGATAGAGGGGTTGAACGGTCGAATCCACGGATTTCGTCCAGTCGACAGCGAAGGCTGACGCCGGGGCGAGGCTGGACAGGACGCCGATAGATATCAGAAGCAACAGCCGCATGGGAACTCTCCTGCCGGCGACAAACCGCTTCCTCTGAATGTAGGAAAACCGACGGCCCGCATCAAGCCGCCGCGGCGGGCGATTTCCTGAAATAGCCTCCGATGACGGGGTGGCCGAAGAGACCGACGAGGATGGCAATGGCGGCACCCAGGAAGAACCCGGCGAGGAAGCCGCCGATGATACCGGCGACCATCAGGATCTTCTTCCCCGGACCGTCGGCCTTGACCGGCGGTTCGGCCGGAGAGATGACGCGGATGTTGCTCTGGCTGAGGTTCTGTTCCTCGCTCGTCTGGCTCGAGCGCTTGAGCACCGTTTCGTAGATATCGCGCGCCGCCGTCGCCTTGCGCTGTAATTCGTTCAGCTCCACCTGCTTGTCCGAGGTCGTCGCCTGCAGCGCCTTCTGAACGGAGAGCTCCTTGGCGACGCTGTCCTCGGCAGCCTTGGCCTGCTCGTATTCGCCCTTTGCCGAGGTGGCGAGGCGCTGCAATTCGCCCCTGATTTCGCCTGCTATGCTCTGCAGCGAGGAGCGCGCCGCCTGCAGGCGCGGATGACGCGTGCCCATCTGGCTTTCGAGGCTGCCGACGGCGGCGGCCTGGGCGGCATATTGCTGACGCAGGCTGACGAGCGGCGAGGTGACGCCGCCCTCCGCCTGGTTGCCGGCGACGATGTCTTCGACGCGCAGATTGGCGACGGCATCGGCGCGGGCCTTCGCCTGGATGGTCTTTTCCTGCGCCGTCACCAAGAGCGTGTTCAGCGAGACGAGGCGCTGGTCGGAGATCAGGTTGCCTTCGGTCGCGGCCATGTCGTTGTCGGCCCGGAAGGTTTCGACCGCCTGCTCGGCCTCCAGCACCTTCTGACGCAGGTCGGCAAGGCGTCCGTCCAGCGTCGAGGAGGTGTTTTCGTAGAGGCCGTTCGAGGCGCTGTTTTCCTCCTCGGTAAAGGAGGTGACCACCTGGTTGGCAAGCCGTGCGGATTTCTCGGGGTCATTCGTCGTCGCGGCGAGCGAAACGACATAGGTGCCGGTCTGGCGGGTGATGACGAGCGCCTTCTGCAGGGTGCCGATGACGGCCGCGCCATCCGTCCTGCCGCCGTTGAATTCCGGATCCTCGTCGAGCTTCATCGCCCCGACGACGCGGCGCAGCACATTGCCCGAAGTCAGAATCTGCACCTGGCTGTCGATCAGCGCCGAGATCATCTCCGGCGACGAGCCTGAAGATTGCGCGCCGGCCTCGGCAAGGCCGATCTGACGCGGATCGAAATAGAGGCTGCTGACGGCAGTGAATTTCTGGCCGATCAGCGGCGCCACCACGCCGCCCCCGACGGCTCCGACAAGGGCCAGCACAAACACCACCAGCCGGCGGCTCCAGATCGCCGCGATGCTGGAGCGGAGGTCGAGAAGCGGGGCGGCGGGCGCGGATGTGTTCTGCAGCGGCACGTTGGCCGCAGGCAGTTCTGGGGCCGCAGGCGGTTCGACGGCAGCGGCGGGCGGCGGCTCGGATCGACGGATGTCTGCAAGCCGTGCCGACGGCGGCACGAAAGGCGGTGGGGCGGGTTGGGGCTCGGGACGGGCGAAATCATCCGGACGAATAACGGGACTGCGCGGGCGCACGCCTTCCGACGCAGTCGGAGACGGCTCGTAACTACGCCAGCCAGGCAGCCGGCTTACCCTGTTCCTGTCATACTGGCTCATACGCGCACTCGTGTCCCGCCCAGCGTGAAAGACTGAAGCCGAGGTGCCGAGACTTTAGAAATTCTTAGCTAACGGACCGTTAAGATAGGCGCAGCGACGTCGATGTTGCGATTTTGCCGTGATTGCGAGGATAGCCATGAGGACGACACGACATCTGGTGGCGCTGCTGCTTGCGGCCGCCCTCATGCCGTCGCCGGTCTTTGCGGCCGGCGCGCCGTGTTATCGCGGCGTCAATCTTTCCGGCGGCGAATATAGCGAGCGCGGCGCCGTCTACGGCACGAACTACATCTATCCGAGCGAGCAGACGATCCGCTATTTCGCCGAAAAGGGCATGACGATAATCCGGCTGCCGTTCCGCTGGGAGCGGCTGCAGCCGGCGCTCGGCGGGCGGCTGGACGAAGACGAACTCAAGCGGATCAAGGATACTGTCGGCCTGATCCGAAAGCAGGGCATGGCCGTTCTGCTCGACCCGCATAATTTCGGCTATTACGACAAGGCGCAGATCGGCACCGCGCCGGCGACGGACGCCGCGTTCGCCGACTTCTGGGCAAGGCTCGCGGTCGAATTCGCCAATCAGGACGGCGTTCTCTTCGGCCTGATGAACGAACCGCACGACATCAAGGCGACGGACTGGCTCGATGCCGCCAACGCGGCGATCCGCGCCATCCGCGCCGTCGGCGCTCGCAATCTTATCCTCGTACCGGGGACCGCCTGGAGCGGCGCTCACAGCTGGGAGGAGGATGTGATCGGCGGTGCCAACGGCACTGTCATGCTCGGCGTGCGCGATCCGCTCGATTTCTACGCTTACGAGGTCCATCAATATCTCGACGTGGATTCGTCGGGAACTCATGCCACCTGCGAAGGCGCCGCCGCCGCGGTCGAGGCCATCGCCGGCGTCACCGCCTGGCTGAAGCGGAACCATAAACGCGGTTTTCTTGGCGAATTCGGCGGCTCCGCCGATAAGGACTGCATGAGCGGCCTGAGCAAGATCTACGCCACCATGTCCGATAATAGCGACGCCTGGCTCGGCTGGTCCTATTGGGCGGCGGGCGAATGGTGGCCGGCGGACGAAGCTTTCAACGTTCAGCCGGGCAAGGGCCCTGAGCGACCGCAGATGCGGCTTCTCGCCGCTTCGGTGAGGGCCGATGCCGGCGCCTGCACCGCCGTCAAGCCTGCGGGGAACTGACCGTGGCAGCCGTCGATCAGAAAGCAACGACTTTCACCGCGGCGGGCAACCGCCTCGATGCGGCCGGCGGGGCGTCGCGTATCGACCATCCGGTGCTCTGGCTCGGCCTGCTTTCGATGCTTTATAACGGCATTCTCGCCTTCATCAACCACAACATCATGCCGCTGTCGATGACACATGTCGCCGCCAGCGAAGGCCTGATTCTGGCAAGCGCGGTCATCTACATCCTTCATAAGGGGATCTACGAGACGGATCTGCCGGCCTTCCTGTTCCTGCTGTTCACGCTTGTCGTGACCATCTATGTCAGCGTGCTCAACCGCATGCCGTTCGTTGATCATTTCCGCAACGTGCTGATCATCTTCTGCTTTACCGGCCTCGGCGGCTGGAGCAACGAGAGAACGATGAAGCTGGCCTTCCGCTGGGCAAGCCTTACGGTGCTGATCTTCCTGATCTTCGAGATTATCAGCGTGCCCTTCTATGTCAGCATCGTGCATCCGTCCGATTATTTCGCCAATACGCGCGGGCTGCTGCCGCTGAGCTACAACACGACAGGCCTGTTCCAGAACGCGCTGGGCTTTCCCGAGCGCTTTTCCTTCGGCATCATCGACCATCGCTCGTCGTCAATCTTCCTCGAACAGGTGTCGCTTGCCAATTTTTGCGGTGTGATCGCCATCTACCTGATTTCGATGTGGGAAAGATTGGGGCGCTGGGACCGGCTGCTCTTCATCAGCACGGCGGTGCTGATCCTGGTGACGAACGATACGCGCACAATGCTGATCTTCTGTTTTGCCTGTATCGTCGGCTATTTCGTCTTTCCGAAGATCCCGCGGAATTTCAATCTGGCGCTGATGCCGCTGATCGTCGCCGCGGGGTTCGTCGTCTATACCCTCAAACCCAATGCGACAGGTGACAATTTTACCGGCCGCATCAACCTGACGATGAAGAAGATCATGGAGCTCGATCCTCTCGCCGTACTCGGGCTTTCGGTCGACAGGGTCGCAGAGTTCGCCGACAGCGGTTATGTCTATCTGATCTACGCGGCGACGATCTTCGGCGTCGTCGCGCTCTGGCTATTCGTCTGCCTCTTCCCCGCCGGCCGTACGGCGGCGCAGCGGCGCTGCGCTCATTCACTTTCTCTTTTCATTTTTCTGAATATGATGATCGGGGGGACCGCCGTTTTCTCGATGAAGATTGCCGGCCTCTTGTGGTTCGTCGTCGGATATATGCGCTTCCACGACAGCCCGCGCATCCGACAGGGTCGCGCGGCAGATGTACTGAGTTGACCGCAGCGGCACGGTGGAAACCGGCGTCCGCGAGCCCGAGGAGCAAGACATCAGATGCTTGTCCAGCTTCAATATCTGCGCGCGGTTGCGGCGCTGATGGTTGTTTATTTCCATGCGATATTGCAGCTTGCCAAGGTCAATCCCGCCGTCGACGCCACGGCTTTTCTTTATGGCGAAACCGGCGTCGATATCTTCTTTGTGCTGAGCGGTTTCGTGATGTGGCTGACGACGAGCGGGCGCGCGATCAGTTCCATCGATTTCGCGCGCCGCCGCATCAGGAGGATCGTGCCGCTCTATTGGCTGGCAACCTTGTTTTCGGCTATCGTGGCGCTGGCTGCCCCGTCATTGCTGAAATCGACGGTGTTCGACCTTCCGCATCTCATCGCCTCGCTGCTCTTTCTGCCATGGGCCAATGCCGCCGATCCAAGCACGATCACCCCCATCGTCGTGCCGGGCTGGACGCTGAATTACGAAATGTTCTTCTATTTCATGTTTGCGCTGCTGCTGCCGCTCTCGGAAACCCGCCGGATCCCGGTAATGTTTGCCGTCTTTGCCGTGATCCTGATTGCCTGCCGGCTGCTGCCGGAAACGACGGCCACCAGGTTCTATGGCGAACCGATCATGCTTGAATTTCTCGCCGGCGTCGTGCTCGGCTGGCTTTACGAGCAGAAGGTGCTTCTGCCGAACCGCTGGGCATGGGCGGCACTGGCCACCGGTTTTGTGTTCCTCTTCATCAACGAAGCGCTGATGCCGCCGGAGAGCCGGTTCTACGCCTGGGGCATTCCGGCGATCTTCATCATCTACGGGGCAGTTTCCATCGACTTTTCCCGGCTGCGGGTTCTGGGATGGCTGAACTATCTCGGCGACTGCTCCTACAGCATCTATATCACCCACGCCTTCACGCTCGCTTTCCTGAGGGTGGCTTCGGACCGCCTGCCGATCGGCATCTTGCAGCAGCCGGTGCTCTTCGTGATCCTGGGGCTGGTGCTGTCGTCAATCGGCGGCGCAATCGTCCATGAAATCACCACGCCGCGCCGGAAGGTGGCCGTGGCAGTCCGTCCGCCGGCCTAACCCTTCGAATTCACGTTCCGCCCCACATCCTTGGTTTCTCGCCTCTCGATGTCGCAAATTGCTCATCAGCTTTCAGCGACATGCTTTAATTTCATTCACTGAAGGCGAGAATACACATCCGGGCGGCGCTGGCGGCACAGCGTTTTGAGCAACTTCTCCTAAGCTGATGTCGCGATGAGAGAACTTGCAGGAACGTGATGGTTTATCTTGCAATTTGTCGCATAAATGAAAGTGCGCCGGCCTGTTCGCGGCACGGGCTTTGATCTAAGCACGGGCTGCGGCCTCCAAGAGGGAAGAGGGAGAGACATGAAAAGCTATGTATTGACGGTATCCTGCAAATCGACGCGCGGCATCGTTGCGGCGATTTCGAGTTATCTGGCCGACAAGGGCTGCAACATTGTCGACAGCTCACAGTTCGACGATCTCGATACCGGCAGGTTCTTCATGCGCGTCAGCTTCATTTCGGAGGAAGGACTTTCCGGTTCCGCGATCAGCGCCGATTTTGCCGCCGTCGCCGCGCCCTTCGCCATGGAATACGACTTCCACGACAGCGAAAGCCGCATGAAGGTGCTGCTGATGGTGTCGCGCTTCGGCCATTGTCTCAACGACCTGCTCTACCGCTGGAAGATCGGGGCGCTACCGATCGATATCGTCGGCGTCGTCTCCAACCATTTCGACTACCAGAAGGTTGTGGTCAACCACGACATCCCCTTCCACCACATCAAGGTGACGAAGGAGAACAAGCCGCAGGCCGAAGCCCAGCTCGTCGATCTCGTCGAGCAGACCGGCACCGAGCTGATCGTGCTTGCCCGCTACATGCAGGTTCTCTCCGACCAGCTCTGCAGGCAGATGTCGGGCAAGATCATCAACATCCACCACTCCTTCCTGCCGAGCTTCAAGGGCGCCAACCCCTACAAGCAGGCCTATCAGCGCGGCGTCAAGCTGATCGGCGCCACCGCCCATTACGTCACCGCCGATCTCGACGAAGGCCCGATCATCGAGCAGGACACGGCCCGCATCACCCATGCGCAGTCGCCCGACGACTATGTCTCGATCGGCCGCGACGTCGAAAGCCAGGTGCTGGCGCGCGCCATCCACGCCCATATCCATCATCGCACCTTCATCAACGGCAACCGCACCGTGGTCTTCCCGGCCAGCCCGGGAAGCTACGCATCCGAACGGATGGGGTGAGTCGGCCGAGGCCGCGCATCTCTTTTGCTGGCAGACAACAATCTCCCGTTGCCTGCCAGCGGCAAGTATTTGATTATCTCGCTTAAGGGGTAATCGAATCATGCTGCGAGAGGGGTGTCATGACGGACGAGGCGCTTGTTGATCGCATGACGCTGCCGCGTCCCGACGTCACCGTTGCCGACGCGGAAGAAATCCTTCTTGGCCATTACAGCCTGTCCGGCACGCTTACTGAACTCGGCAGCCAGCAGGATCGGAACTACCGCGTGGACAGCGATCGCGGTCGATACGTCCTGAAGTTCTGCCATGCCGCCTACGAGACCCGCGAGCTGGAAGCGCAGAATGCGGCGCTCCATCACCTCAAGAGCCGGCAGGATGCGCCACGCGTTCCGAAGGTGATCGCCACGAATGACGGGCGGGAGATCGTCGCCCTTACCGTGCGCGGGCGGGGCTACCAGGTCCGGCTTCTGGAATTTCTGGAAGGCCAGGGGCTGACGGAGATGAGATATCTGGCGCCGGCGTCCGTCGCGGCGATTGGCGCGCTCTGTGCGAGGCTGGCGCAGGCGCTTGCCGATTTCGACCATCCCGGCCTCGACCGCAGCCTGCAGTGGGATTTGCGACGTGCCGGACCTGTCGCCGTCCAGCTGCTGTCCGCCATCACCGACAGCGCTGCCCGTGACCGGATCGCCAAAACCATGGTGATGGCCGTTCGCCGCATTCAGCCCCTGGCGCCGTCGCTTCGGCTCCAGGCGGTCCATCACGACGTCACCGGCGACAATGTCGTCGGCCATCGCGACGCCCATGGCCACACGATCCCTGATGGCGTAATCGATTTCGGCGACATCATCCGCGGCTGGCTGGTCGGCGACCTTGCCGTCACCTGCGCTTCGCTGCTGCATCAGGCGAATGGCGATCCGTTTCATATCCTGCCCGCCGTCACTGCCTATCAGGCGATCTACCCGCTGATCGACGAGGAACTGAAGGCGCTCTGGCCGCTGATCGTCGCCCGCGCGGTCATCCTCGTCGCCAGCAGCGAACAGCAGATGTCGATCGATCCCGATAACGACTATGTCCGCAGCAATCTCGACCGCGAGCGGGCAATCTTCGATACGGTGATGTCGGTTCCCTTCGAACTCATGGAAGCCGCCATCCTCAAGGCGGCCGGCGCGGATGTCGCCGCCCCGTCGGCATCAGCATGGCTGCCTTTGCTGCCCGATATCGATCCGGCTGCGATCGCCTATGTCGATCTTGGCGTACGAAGTGCGTATTTTTCCGCAGGCAACTGGCTGGACGCCGATATGGACTGGCGGCTGCTTGCCCGGGCTGCAACCGAAAACGGCACGGCGGCGACGCGCTATGGTGAATATCGGCTTTCCCGCGCTGCCCTTGGAAACGCGAGGGCACAGGCGACCTTCGCCCTGCATGTCGACATCTGCCTTGCCGCAGGAAGCGCGGTCGCGGCGCCCTTTGCCGGCCGTATCGGCTGGAAGGACCAGCATCTGACGCTGACGGACGACAGCATGACCCTGCATCTCGACGGCCTCGACCCTTTGGTCGAGGATGGCGCCGTGCTTGCCGCCGGGGATCCGCTCGGTTCGGTTTTCGGAGAGGCGTCGTCGCTTGGCGGGCTGCGCCTCCAGCTCTGCAGCGTCGCAAGCCTGGAGCCCCCGCTCTTCGCCACGCCGCGCGAGGCAGCGGCCTGGTCGGTTCTCTGCCCCTCGCCTTCGCCCCTTTTGAGCCTCGGAGCGGATGCGCCGCAACCGGAGACCGCCGAACTGCTCGTCCGGCGGCAAGCCCATTTCGCCAGCGCCCAGAAGAACTATTATGCCGCGCCGCCGCAGATCGAGCGCGGCTGGAGGGAGTACCTGTTCGATGTCGAGGGCCGCGCCTATCTCGACATGGTCAACAATGTCACGATTCTCGGCCACGGCCATCCCAGGATGGCGGCGGCAATCAGCGCCCAATGGCTGCGGCTCAATACGAATTCACGCTTCCACTATGCGGCGATTGCGGAATTTTCCGAACGTCTCGCGGCGCTCGCGCCTGATGGCCTCGACGCGGTCTTCCTCGTCAACAGCGGCTCGGAGGCAAACGATCTGGCGATTCGGCTGGCGCAAGCCCATAGCGGTGCCCGCAACATGCTCTGCCTGCTCGAAGCCTATCATGGCTGGTCGGCGGCGAGCGACGCCGTCTCCACGTCGATCGCCGACAATCCGCTGGCGCTGACCACACGACCGGATTGGGTGCATGCGGCCGTTTCGCCGAATACCTATCGCGGCGCGTTTCGCGGACCCGACACGGCGGCAAGGTATCTTGCCACGGTCATGCCGGTGCTCGAGACGATCGACGCCGGCGGCCAGGGCCTTGCCGGCTTCATCTGCGAATCGGTCTACGGCAATGCCGGCGGCATTCCGTTGCCGGAAGGCTACCTCAAGGAGATCTATACCGAGGTGCGCGCCCGCGGCGGGCTCTGCATCGCCGACGAGGTGCAGGTCGGGTACGGCAGGCTCGGCCATTATTTCTGGGGCTTCGAACAGCAGGGGGTGGTGCCCGACATCATCACCGTCGCCAAGGGCATGGGCAATGGCCATCCGCTCGGCGCCGTCATCACCAGACGGGAGATTGCACAGTCGCTGGAGAAGCAAGGGCCTTTCTTCTCCTCCACCGGCGGCAGCCCGGTCAGCTGCGTCGCCGGCATAACGGTGCTCGACATCATGGCCGACGAGAAGCTGCGGGACAACGCCCGAACGGTCGGCGATCATCTGAAGGCCCGGCTTGCCGCGCTGATCGACCGGCATCCGATCGCCGGCGCCGTCCATGGCATGGGTCTCTATCTCGGACTGGAATTCGTCCGCGACAGAACGACGCTGGAGCCGGCGACAGAAGAGACCGCGGCGATCTGCGACCGGCTTCTCGAGCTCGGCATCATCATGCAGCCGACCGGCGATCACCAAAATGTGCTGAAGATCAAGCCGCCGCTCTGCCTCAGTATCGAAAGCGCGGATTTCTTCGCAGACATGCTGGAAAAGGTGCTCCAGGAAGGCTGGTGATCCATGCTCTCAGGCGTTAACCAAATCGGTCATTTCGAGGCATCTCGATTTTAAACGACGAGGCCCATTGCCGGAATCAGACAGACTTCCTATTTCTGCTGCGGCGATCGAAAGAGTTTCGATTCTGTCATGCGAATTTTACGAAGAGCTGATATGTTTCTTTCTGTAAGTTCGGGCCAGGATGGAATGAATTTTTTCGGATCGTCGATATTTTGACACGTTTCGGAATATGTTTCCGACAGGCCGTCAGGTAATCTCTACTAAGTTAGTCGATATTGAAGACAGCCATCACCGGCCCGGGCTCTTCCGGGACCATCGAGCGCAACGCCAACGAAAGGAACGAGACATGATAGACATCGATATTCTCGCCACTCTCCTTGGGCGATCTGTGCTTGGCAATGACCGTCCGGGCGCCCTCTCCCGCCCGAACTGTCGAATGTGACGTTCGTCCTCCTTTCAACGGTACCAGACAAGTCAATTCGCCATGGCTGCGCATGCCCGCGCGGCAGGAGTTCTATCTATGAAGAAGCAAGTTATCGAATATGCAGGCGTTCCCGTCGGCATCGTTATCCCCGACGAGGACCGGCTGAAGTTCATCGCCGTGAAATTCCACGTCCACGACCTCGATGAGCAGCGGTTCGGTTCGCCCGACGAGGTGCGGCTGGCCATCCACGACCTGTTGACCCGCCGTCATCCGAAGCCGCTTCATGCCTGACAGCATGCGGCCGCCACCGACTTTCGCGGCTTTTCTGATGTGACCGGTCCTGCCAACAGGGCCGGTCTTGTTTTTTTAAGGCAATTGCAGTCCTATCGGCCGCATCAGCGTCACCAGGATCAGCCCTTGCCCGATCTTCTCAATCTGCTCACCGACATCGAAGGCGTTTCCGTCGGCCATGCGACCGACCTCGCGCTGGGATCCGGCGTCACGGTCATCGTCTTCGACGAGCCGGCGGTCGCATCCGGCACGGTGCTCGGCGGCGCGCCGGGCGGACGCGACACCGACCTGCTCGACCCGTCAATGACCGTCGGTGCCGTCGATGCCTTCGTGCTCTCGGGCGGCTCCGCCTTCGGACTCGATGCGGCCGGCGGCGTGCAGGCGGGATTGCGCGAAGCTGGCCGTGGCTTTGCAGTCGGGCCCGTCAAGATTCCGATCGTGCCGCAAGCGATCTTGATGGACCTGCTCAACGGCGGCGACAAGGATTGGGGTCTTCACTCTCCCTATCGTGAGATGGGTTATACGGCATTGAAGGCCGCGACGAAGGGCGTATTCGCGCTCGGCACCGCCGGCGCCGGCACAGGGGCGACAACGGCCACTTTCAAGGGCGGGCTCGGCTCGGCCACTGCCGTCAGCAGCGCCGGCCATCGCATCGCCGCGATCGTCGCCGTCAATGCGCTCGGTTCGGCAACGATCGGCGACGGGCCGCATTTCTGGGCGGCACCCTTCGAGAGAGACGGCGAATTCGGCGGGCTAGGGCTGCCTGCGACGACCGATCACCGGATGCGGCTCAAGGGGATGAGCACGCCGGCAACGACGATCGGCGCTGTCGTCACCGATGCGCAGCTGACGAAGGCGGAAGCGCATCGGCTTTCGCTCGCCGGTCATGACGGCCTTGCCCGGGCGCTACTGCCGGCCCATCTGCCGCTCGACGGCGATACCGTCTTTGCCGCTTCGACCGCCAAACATTCCAGAAACGACATGGCAAGCCTGATGGAACTTTGCCACCTCGCCACCATCGTCATGGCGCGGGCAATCGCGCGCGGCATCTATATGGCGAGCGCCCTTCCGGCCGAAGGCGCGCAAATAGCATGGCGAGACCGCTATCCCCAGCGCGGTTGATTGAATAGGGTCGCAATCTGATAAAATGGCGGAGACACGTGAATGCAGATCCTGGCGCTGATGTATTTTCGACGAGCTGGTGCGGACCGAATCATGTGCCGGGGGATATGATGATGAAGGTATCGTTTGCGTCTTCGGCGCGCTTCATCAGCCGGCTTTCCCTTGGTGCTGCCCTGTCGGCCGGTCTCATGATGACGGCAATGACACCGGCGCAAGCGGCCAAGACCGCCCTCAATCTCGGCATGAGCGTCGAACCAACAGGCCTCGACCCGACGATCGCCGCTCCGGTCGCGATCGGCCAGGTCACCTGGCAAAATGTGTTCGAGGGGCTGGTGACGGTCGATCGGACCGGCAAGGTCCAGCCGCAGCTGGCGAAAAGCTGGGAGATTTCGGCCGATGGCCTGACTTATACCTTCAAGCTGCGGACCGGCGTCAAATTCCATGACGGCGAAGCCTTCGATGCCGCCGCCGCCAAATTTGCGCTCGACCGCGCCCGCGGCGCGGATTCGGTCAATCCGCAAAAGCGCTTCTTCGCCTCGATCGCCTCGATCGAGACGCCGGATGCGGAAACGCTGGTGCTGCATCTCTCGGCACCGACCGGCAGCCTGATCTATTGGCTCGGCTGGCCGGCATCTGTCATCGTCGCCCCGAAGACGGCCGACAACGACAAAGTGACGCCGATCGGCACCGGTCCCTTCAGGTTCGCCAGCTGGACGAAGGGCGACAGGGTCGAACTCGCCAGGAACGGCGACTACTGGAACAAGGATGCGTCCGCCAAGCTCGACAAGGTGACCTTCCGCTTCATTGCCGATCCGCAAGCGCAGGCGGCCGCGCTGAAATCCGGCGATCTCGATGCCTTTCCGGAATTTGCCGCACCCGAGCTGATGAGTTCCTTCGACGGCGATGCCAGGCTCGTCACCAAGATCGGCAATACCGAACTCAAGGTCGTCGCCGGCATGAACAATGCCAAAAAGCCCTTCGACGACAGGCGCGTCCGCCAGGCGCTGATGATGGCGATCGACCGGCAGACGGTGATCGACGGCGCATGGTCCGGCCTCGGCACGCCGATCGGCAGCCACTACACGCCGAACGATCCGGGTTACAAGGACATGACCGGCGTACTGCCCTATGATGTCGACAAGGCGAAGGCGCTGCTAGCCGAGGCCGGCTACCCCAACGGTTTCACCTTCACGATCAAATCGCCGCAAATGGCCTATGCGCCGCGTAGCGCCCAGGTGATGCAGGCGATGTTTGCCGAAATCGGCGTGACGATGAACATCGAGCCGACCGAATTTCCGGCGAAATGGGTGCAGGACGTCATGAAGGATCGCAACTTCGACATGACGATCGTCGCTCATGCCGAACCGCTCGACATCGACATCTACGCACGCGATCCCTATTATTTCAACTACCGGAACCCGGCCTTCAACGCGCTGATGAAGAAGGTCCAGGAGACCGCCGATCCCGCCGCCCAAAATGCGATCTACGGCGAAGCGCAGAAGATCCTCGCCGAGGACGTGCCGGCGCTCTACCTCTTCGTCATGCCGAAACTCGGCGTCTGGGACAGGAAACTGAAGGGGCTGTGGGAAAACGAGCCGATCCCGTCCAATGTGCTGTCGGGGGTTTATTGGGAGGAGTGAGCGAGCGGGGAATACGGTGAAGGCGATGGCCTCGGTGCAGGAAGCAGGACAGCCGGATATGGTCGATTCACGCGAACCTCTCGCTCCCTCATTCCTGTGCTTGTCACAGGAATCCAGCGCGCCCAAGTCCTTGGGCGCGGAAGAACCGCCTCATCGCATGAGTGTCATTCACGGCGCCGACGCGCCGTGGCTGGATTCCTGTGACAAGCACAGGAATGAGGGAGGAGAGGGTGTGCCGCGTTCGCCTGCCGCGGTACTCGGTCCAATATGATCAACCTCCTCGCCCGCCGCTTCGCCGGCCTCATCCTCACGCTTCTCATCGTCTCGCTGCTGATCTTCGCCGTCATGGATCTTCTGCCCGGTGACCCCGCCTCGATCATGCTCGGCACCTCGGCAAGCCCGGAAACGCTGGCAGCGCTGCGCCACGAGCTCGGCCTCGACCAGCCGCTCATCCCGCGCTACGGGCGGTGGCTGGCCGGCGTCCTGTCCGGAAACCTCGGTAATTCCCTAACCTATGGCGTTCCCGTTGCGGGATTGATCGTCGAGCGGCTAGCGGTGACGCTGCCACTGGCGCTGATGGCAATCGTGCTCTCGGTGGCGATTGCCCTGCCGCTCGGCGTGCTGGCCGCTTCGCGCCGCGGCGGTGTCTTCGCCGTCATCGCAACGCTCTTTTCGCAGATCAGTATCGCCGTGCCCGCCTTCTGGATGGCGCTGCTGTTGATCATCCTGTTTTCGACGATGCTCGGGCTGATGCCAGCCGGCGGCTTCCCGGGGTGGGGCGCCGGTCTTCTGCCGGCATTGCAGGCGCTTGTCATGCCGGCCGTCGCGCTGGCGATGCCGCAGGCGGGGGTGTTGACGCGCGTCGCACGTTCGGCGGTGCTTGGAACGATGCATGAGGATTTTGCCCGCACCGCGGTGGCCAAGGGGCTATCAAGCAGTGCGGTGCTGTGGCGGCATATCGTGCCGAATGCGCTGATCCCGATTCTGACGATGATCGGGCTGCAGTTCACCTTTCTGGTCGCCGGCGCGGTGCTGGTGGAAAACGTCTTCAACCTGCCGGGTCTCGGGAGGCTCGCCCTTCAGGCACTCTCCCAGCGCGACATCATCGTGATGCAGGATGTCGTGCTGTTCTTCGCGGGCTTGGTCATCGTGGTGAATTTCATCGTCGATCTCTCCTATCTGGCAATCGACCCCAGGATGAGAAAGGCGGCCTGAAGCATGACTTCCGTCATTTCCGCCAGCACCATCAGTCGCCGGGCTTTAAAACTTAGCCGGCGAATCAACTTAATATCCGGAGCGGTGATCATTGGCCTGCTGGTCGCCGTTGCGTTGCTGTCGCTCGTCTGGACGCCGTTGCCGCCGGCGAAGATGCAGATCATCCATAAACTGCAGCCGCCGCTTGCCTTCGGCCTGCTCGGCACGGATCAGTTCGGCCGCGACGTGCTGTCGATGCTGATGGCGGGATGCTGGAACTCCCTGTCGGTCGCCATCACCGCGGTTGCGATTGGCGGGACGCTCGGCTCGATATCAGGCATCTCCGCCGCGGCGATCCGCGGTCCAGCCGAAGCGCTGCTGATGCGCATCTGCGACGTCATCTTCGCCTTGCCGCCGATCCTGTCGGCCATGGTGCTCGGCGCCTTTCTCGGGCCGGGGCGGTTCACTGCGATCACCGCGATCGCCGTCTTCATGATTCCGGTCTTTGCACGGGTGACGCTGGCGACCTCGCTGCAGGCCTGGAGCCGCGATTATGTGACGGCGGCGCGCGCCATCGGTAATACGCGCCTGACCATTTCGCTGCGCCATGTGCTGCCGAATATCATCAGCCAGATCATCGTGCATGGGACAATCCAGCTCGGACTGGCGATCCTGACCGAGGCCGGTCTCAGCTTTCTCGGGCTCGGCATGGCGCCGCCGGCGCCGACATGGGGCCGGATGCTTGCGGATGCGCAAACCTATCTGGCGCTGGCCCCCTGGCTGGCGGTCCTGCCCGGCCTTGCCATCGCGCTTACCGTCCTCGGCTTCAACATGCTCGGCGACGGCTTGCGCGACCTTCTCGATCCACGCGAGGCCAGCCGCTGATGTCCTTCCGAAATAGAACGCCGATGGCCGAAACCGACCTTACTATCCGTGAACTCAGGCGACGCTTCGCCGATAAGAGCCTCTCGCCGCTCGAATACTGGCTCTCCCTCGAAGACCATATCGCCGCCTGGGAGCCGTCAATCTCAGCACTCTACCTCTACGACCCTGAGGCGGCGCGCGTGCAGGCGAAAGCTTCGACGGAGCGCTGGGCGAAGGGACAACCGCTCGGCGCGCTCGACGGCATCCCGGCAACGCTGAAAGAACTGATCGCGACGAAGGGCCAGCCGGTGCCGCTCGGCACCAGGGCGGTGGAACTCAAGCCGGCGGAGGCCGACGCGCCGGCTGCCGCGCGGTTGCGCGAGGACGGCGCGGTGATCTTCGCCAAGACCACCTGTCCCGATTACGGCATGCTTTCTTCCGGCCTGTCGAGCTTTCATCCTCTCAGCCGCAATCCCTGGAACATCGCGCAGAATCCCGGTGGATCGAGCGCCGGCGCCGCGGCCGCGGCCGCGGCTGGTTACGGGCCGCTGCACATCGGCACGGATATAGGCGGTTCGGTACGGCTTCCTGCCGGCTGGACCGGCATCTTCGGCTTCAAGCCGAGCCACGGGCGCATTCCGGCCGATCCCTATTATGTCGGGCGCTGTCTCGGCCCGATGACGCGCACCGTCGAGGACGCCGCTTTTTCGATGGCGACGCTGTCACGGCCCGACTGGCGCGACGGCACGAGCCTGCCGCCCAACGATTTCGACTGGATGGATTTCGTTGTCGACATCTCCGGCATGAAGATCGGCCTGATGCTCGATGCCGGCTGCGGGTTTGCTGTCGATGATCAGATCAGGACCGCGGTCGAATCGGCGGCAAAACGTTTCGAGCAGGCCGGCGCGACCATCGTTTCCGTTCAACCGGTGCTGACGCGCGCGATGCTTGACGGGCTCGACACGTTCTGGCGCGCCCGCCTGTGGAGCGATATCGCAGGGCTCAACGAAGAGCGGCGCGACAGCATCCTGCCCTATATCAGGGATTGGGCGAAGGCCGGCGCCGATATCAGCGGCGTCGATGCCGTCAGAGGCTTCAATCAGACGATCGAAATGCGCAGGAGCTGCGGACGGCTGTTCACCACGGTCGACGCCCTGCTTTCGCCGACCAACCCGATCGTCTCTTATCCGGCCGAATGGGCATCGCCGACCAACGATCCAGCGAGGCCCTTCGAACATATCGCCTTCACCCTGCCGTGGAACATGTCGGATCAGCCGGCCGCCTCGATCAATTGCGGCTTCTCCCGGTCGGGCATGCCGATCGGGCTGCAGATCGTCGGGCCACGTTTCGACGACATGCGGGTGCTGAGACTGTCGAAAGCCTTCGAGGATTGGACCGGCGGCGTGAGCGTCTGGCCGCAGCCGCCGATCCCTTAGCTAAACGGGCGGCGATAGCCGGTCGGCCGTTGGTACAGCGAGCCGATGCGCTCGACGGCCGACTCGAAATTCTCGCGCGCCACCGTCATGCTGTGGCCGTTGGCGTGGAGAATGGTTTGAGGATCTTCGAAAATGGCGACATGGCCCTTCCAGAATACCAGGTCGCCGCGGCGGATTTCGGAGCGGTCGATCGGTTCGCCGAGTCCGGCCGCCTGCATGTCGGCATCACGCGGCGCCGATCTGCCGGTCATCAGCATCGCCAGCTGGATGAGGCCGGAGCAATCGATGCCAAGGCCGGAGCGGCCGCCCCAGAGATAGGGTGTCTCGAGGAAACGGGCGGCGATCGCGACATAATCGGCACCGTCGAGAGCGCCGATCGGCTGCACGTGTCTGGCGAAAATCGCCGTGCCGTCCGTCAGCACCACGTAGTGATTACCGCGCACCTCCGCCTCGCCGGCGACGTGAACGCGGCTTCCCATCGACAGGATGGCCCGGTGCGGTTTGCGCAGTTCCGGCTCCGGATAGAGGAAGGTGCGCTGTACGGTGACGATGTGGGTCGGCGCCGGCCCGGTTTGCGCGAGCGCCTCCGCCTTGAGATAGCCGACATAGCCGTCGGAGGCAGCTTTCACCCAGCACCAGCCGTCGGCGCGATCGAAAACGGTCACATCCTCGCCGAGGAGCAGTTCCGTATCGATGCCGCGGGCAAGTTCCGGCTCAGGGCGCAGGGCGGCGACGGGAAGGGCAACACGCGCTGCGGCGCCTTCCACGAAGCGCGACGCCTCCACCTTGCCCTCGAGCCCCGCTTCCGCGAGATCCGGCCGATAGGCATGCAGGCGGCGGTCGAGCATCGTCATTTGTGTTCCTTTCAGATCGCCCTTTTAGATCGGTAGGCGGCGGCCCTGATCCCGCACGAGATCGCCGAGCTTTTCCAGGTAGAGCGCACCGCCGACGGTACGTTTGATGATCACATTGCGGCGGTCGGCATCGTCGCGCACGCGATCAACTAGGCCCATCTCACCCATCGTATCCAAGGCGCGGGTAATGACCGGCTTGGTGACGTTGAGCGTGGCGGCAAGCCCGCGCACCGTGTGGGGCGGCGGCACGAGATAAATATGCAGCAGGATCGCCATCTGGCGCAATGTCAAATCGCGGTCGTCATGGCGAACCTGATCGAGCGCCACGCCATGCCAGAGCCCCAGCGCCTGCGAGGCGGTCAGTTCGATCGGCACGGCCCCTCCGGAAAATCGTTACGCTAGCGTTTCATTTTCCGGCAGTTGCAATGGACATGCAAGAGGGTGGCGAGAACTGCCGCCCCGCAGGGTGAATAAAATTTTAACGATCGGCCGCGAGGCGCAGCGCGAGACAGCGGTCATGCGATGCGCCTGAGCACTAGCCAGGCGGCGTCAGCGCTGGCTGGTGCGGATATGATGAAAGAGCGCGCGGATCGCCTGTGCTTCGCCGCCGCCCGGCGAATGTGGCCGTTCGGACGGTGCCCAGCCATAAATGTCGAAATGCGCCCAGCTCTTGGTTTTGCTGACGAAGCGTTTGAGGAAAAGCGCGGCGGTGATCGACCCAGCCATGCCGCCGGCCGGGGCATTGGTCAGGTCGGCGAATTTGGCGCGGACATCCCTTTCATAGCCGGCATAGAGCGGCAGGCGCCAGATCGGATCGTCTGTCTCCAGGCTTGCTTCGGTCAGGTCATGGGCCAGATTGGCATCATCGGTGAAGAAGGGCGGCAGGTCCGGACCGAGGGCAACGCGGGCAGCCCCTGTCAGCGTCGCCATGTCGATCAAAAGTTCGGGCTCTTCCTCGTCGGCATAGGCAAGCGCATCGGCCAGGATCAACCGGCCTTCGGCGTCGGTATTGTCGATCTGGACGGTCAGACCCTTTCGGCTGCGGTAAATGTCGCCGGGGCGGAAGGCATTGGAGGAGATGGCGTTTTCGACGACCGGGACGATGACGCGCAGATCGACCTTCAGCTTGGCGTCCATGATCATCAGGGCGAGCCCCATGACATTCGCCGCGCCGCCCATGTCCTTCTTCATCAGCAGCATCGAGGCGGCAGGCTTGATATCGAGACCGCCGGTATCGAAGCAGACGCCCTTGCCGACGAGCGTCACCTTGCGATGACCCTTCTTGCCCCAGCGCAGTTCGAGAAGGCGCGGCGCGTCGGCGCTGGCGCGGCCGACGGTATGGACGAGCGGGAAATTCTGCTCGAGCAGTTCGTCGCCCGTGATGACCGATAGTTCCGCCTTGTAATGTGCGGCCAGGGCGCGGAAGGCGGCCTCGAGCTGGTCCGGCCCCATATCGTTGGTCGGCGTATTGATGAGGTCGCGAGCAAGAAAGACGCCGGCGAGCTGGCGCTTGATATCGGCGCCGTCGGCATCGCGGGGGATCATCAAGGTCGCTGCCGACGACTTTTCCGATTTGTAGCGATCGAAACGGTAGCTGCCGAGCCCGAAGCCGAGGGCGAGGCGATTTGCCGTCAGCGGCGCGGTCTCGATGTGCCAGTCGCCGGCAGGCAGCGCACGGGCCAGCCTGCCTGTGATGTAGGGCTGTTCCGACGGGTTGGTGCCGAGGCCGAAAAGCGCACCGCCGAGCTGGCCGTCGGCCGTCGGGATCAGCAAAAGCGAACCGCTTTCGGCCTTGTAGCCCGCCTTGCGCGCCCAATCGAGCGCAATCGGATCGATCGTGCCGGTCTCGATATGGGCAGGCGTGACGGCAAAGATCGGCAGCGTCGAGCCGCCCTTCGTGTTGAAAGGAGTCGGTCTTTCGATGAACTGATAGGGGGCCATGATTGTCCTTCGGCGGTCGCCAGGAATCGTTCCTTAACGGTCTGTTAGGGTTAACAGACTATTGCTGGAGCGAAGATTGCGTCAAACCTTTCCCTGTTCCGCTTCGAGGTCAGGCGCCGATTTCGGAATCAGGAACGCAACATGCCTGCCTCGCGCATCACCATATCCACCAACCGTATCCTGCAGGGTGCTGCAGCATCGCTGATCATCCTTGCGCTTGCCGGCTGCTCGACGACGGCCAAGGACCGGATGACGACAGGCTCGGTGCCGAAACTGACCAAGCCGGTCGAAGAGATGGATGCGACCGAGCTGCGCTCGGCGACGGACCGGATCGGCCAGGCCTATGAAAAGAACCCGCGCGATCCCGTCAACGGCGTCAACTACGCCAACCTGCTGCGCATGAGCGGCCGCGACGCGCAGGCGCTCGCCGTCATGCAGCAGGTGGCGATCGCCAATCCGGGCGACCGCAATGTGCTAGCCGCCTACGGCAAGGCGCAGGCGGCGGCCGGGCAGTTCCAGCAGGCGCTCGACACGATCGGCCGCGCCCAGACACCGGATCGCCCCGACTGGAGGCTGATCTCGGCCGAAGGCGCAATCCTCGACCAGATGGGCCGGGCGAGCGAGGCCCGACAACGCTACCGCGACGCGCTCGACATCCAGCCGAACGAGCCTTCGATCCTTTCCAATCTCGGCATGTCCTATGTGCTGACCGGCGATCTGCGCACGGCCGAAACCTATCTGCGCTCCGCCGCCGGCCAGCCGACCGCCGACAGCCGCGTCCGACAGAACCTTGCCCTCGTCGTCGGCCTGCAAGGACGTTTTGCGGAAGCGGAACAGATCGCGCGGCGGGAGCTTTCGCCGCAGCAGGCCGATGCCAATGTCGCCTATCTCAGGGGCATGCTCTCGCAGCAGAACTCCTGGCAGAAGCTCGCTGCCAAGGACAAGACGCCGGGCGCAGCGGATGGCAGCAACACCAACTGACCTCATCATTTGGCGGATAACCAAGCCTTCTCCGCCTGATCTACCTGATGCTGAGGCCCGAAAGAATGAGCCGCAGACCAAGGCCGCCCATCACCGCACTGGCGGCCCGGTCGATCCAGCCCTTGGCATGGAGATAGAGCCGCCGCGGGTGGCGAGCCGAAAAGGCGAGCGCCACGATTGAATACCACCCCGCCTCCACCGCGAAAACGCCGACCGGCAGCGCCAAGAGGAGATCGAGCGGTACCGTCCGCGGCAGAAGCGCCGCAAAAAGACTGGCGTAGACGATGATGGTCTTCGGGTTGCTGATCTGCGTCAGCAATGCGGTGATGAAGCTGCGCATGGGCGCGCGATGGCCATTGACGGCATCGGAAAGTTCGATCGGCTTTGCGGCGCCTCTCCAGATATTGACGGCGATGTAGAGGAGATAAGCCCCGCCCGCCACCTTGAGCAGCACATAGAGCCACTCGAATTGCGACAACAACGCCGTCAGACCGGCGAGCGCCAGCCCGGCGAAAACGACGCCGCCGGCGCCCATGCCGAATGCGGCCGCAAGTCCATCCAGCCGCGAACGCGAGATGGCGATCCTGGAGACGACGACGAAGCTCGGGCCGGGGCTCATCGCGCCGACGGCCAAGGCTGCCATGATGCTGATGAAAATGCCTGCGGAAGACATCGGAACCTCTCTTTCGAGTGGGACGAGCGCCGAGAAAACCGCATCTGAGCCGGCCGATCGTCGTCCGTCCCGTTTAGCAGTTATGCCGGCGCCGGTCACGAGCGCTATCTCAAATCGCCTTCTGCTAAAAAAGCGGCATAGGGTTCCGGTACGACCGTCAGAACTTGTCTGCCACTTGGATGCCGGCCGGACCGAGGATGACGGCGATCAGCACCGGCAGGAAGAACAGGATCATCGGTACCGTCAATTTCGGCGGCAGGGCGGCTGCCTTCTTTTCCGCTTCGTTCATGCGCTCGTCACGTCCTTCTTGGGCAAGAACGCGTAGCGCCTGCGCAACCGGCGTGCCGTATCGGTCCGCCTGGATCAGCGCCTGGGCCACCGAGCGGACCAGCTCGATCTGGGTGCGCGTCGCGAGATTTTCGAGCGCGACGCGGCGATCCGGCAGGAAGGAGAGCTCGGCCGTGGTCAGCACCATTTCCTCGGCGAGCGGCGGCGATTGCTCGCCGAGTTCTTCGGAGACGCGACGCATCGCGGCCTCGATCGAGATGCCGGATTCGACGCAGATCAGCATCAGGTCGAGCGCATCCGGCCAGGCACGCTTAATTGAGTACTGACGCTTGCCCATGCGGTTGGAGATATAGATGTTCGGCGCATAGAAACCGACATAGCCGACGCCTATGACCGCGAGGAGGCGGATCGGCATACCCCTTTCGGCGAGATTGCCGAGGCCAAAGACCCAGAAAGCGGCGAGCGCCAGGAAAAGGAAAGGCAGCAGGAAACGCGCGACGAGGAAGGTATTCAGCGCATTTTCCGAGCGAAACCCAGCGGCGCGCAGCTTGTTGACGGTGTTTTCGTCGACGAGTGCCTTACGCAGGTTAAAACGCTCGACGATCTGGCGGACAGAGCGGTTGTTCTGGCTCCTGAGCGAAGCCTTGCCGGCGCCGGATTCGGCGTTCATGCGGGCGCGTTCGCGAGCGCGGATCTGCTCGCGCTCGGTCGAAACCGCCTTCATCCGCTTGTCGAGATCGCCACGTTCGAAGAAGGGGATGGCAATCGTATAAAAGGTGGCGAAGACGGCGATCGCGACGAGGAGCGCAATCAGCATGCCCGGATTGGTCAGGGTTGCGGCGAGCTCCTGCGACATGGTGCCTCCTCCGGCTAGATATCAAAACTGATCATTTTGCGCATGAAGAAGATGCCGATCGACATCCAGACCGCCGAGAAACCCATGATAAAATGGCCACGCGGATCGGTGAAAAGGATCATCATGTAGTTGGGCGACGTGAGGTAGACGAGGGTCGCGACGATGAAGGGCAGAGCGCCGATGATGGCAGCCGAGGCCTTGGCTTCCATCGAGAGCGCCGAAACTTTGGCCTTCATCTTCCTGCGCTCGCGCAGCACCTTTGACAGGTTGCCGATCGCTTCGGAGAGATTGCCGCCGGCCTGCGACTGGATGGCGATGACGATGGCAAAGAAATTGACCTCCTGAAGCGGCATATGGAGCGTCATGCGCGCGCAAGCTTCGGGAATGCTGAGGCCCACCTGTTGCGCTTCAATGACGCGCCGGAACTCACTCTTGACCGGCTCGGTGCCCTCGGTTGCGATCAGGCGGATCGCATCGTTGAGAGGCAAGCCCGATTTGATCGAGCGGGTGATGACGTCGAGGGCATTAGGAAGCTCGTTGAGGAACCTGTTCTGGCGGCGCTTGATCAGGAAACCAAGGGCCCAACGCGGCAGGCCGAGTCCGGCCACGAAAGCGATGCCGATCATGACCAGCCACGACGCGCCGATGATGAAGGCCATGAGCAGCAGCACCGAAGCGAAAATGGCGCTGAAGAGATAGAACTGCGTCAGCGTGATCGTCAGGCCGGCCTGCACCAGCCGCGATTTCATCGACAGGGTCTTCTTGGTCTTTTCGTTCTGGCGCTTTTCCAGATCCTTCAGGTTGTCCTGCACCGATTTGCGCCGCTTCGACATCTCCTGCACCCGGTCGCGGGCGGCCTTGACCTTGGCGCGGTCGACCTCGGCCGATTTGACACGGTTGATGCGGCTTGCCGATTTTTTGTCGGCCTCGATCCGGGAAAACAACAGGGCATAGGCGACCGCCGCGGCGGAGACAGCGGCGAGGACAACGATTGCCAGGACTACCGGATCGAATCCGAACATCACGCTATTCCTTCGATTTCGCTTCCATCGCGTCGAGGGCGGCGGCCAGGCGCTTTTCCTCGTTGAAGTAGCGCGCCCGATCCCAGAAATTCGGTTTGCCGACGCCGGTCGACATGTGCCGGCCGATCAGTCGGCCGCTAGCGTCCTCGCCTTCGATCTCGTAGCGCATCAGATCCTGGGTGATGATGACGTCACTTTCCATGCCGATCACCTCGGTGATCTGGGTGATGCGGCGCGAACCGTCGCGCAGGCGTGCCGCCTGGATGATGACGTCGACGGAAGTAGAGATGATCTCGCGGACCGTCTTTGCCGGCAGCGTGAAGCCGCCCATGGCGATCATCGATTCGATACGGCTCAGGCATTCGCGCGGCGTGTTGGCGTGGATCGTGCCCATCGAGCCGTCGTGACCGGTGTTCATCGCCTGCAATAGGTCGAAGACTTCAGGTCCGCGCACTTCGCCGACGATGATGCGTTCGGGACGCATGCGCAGGCAGTTCTTGACGAGATCGCGCATGGTGATTTCGCCCTCGCCTTCGATATTCGGCGGGCGCGTTTCCAAGCGCACGACATGCGGCTGCTGCAGCTGCAGTTCGGCCGTGTCCTCGCAGGTGATAACACGCTCATCCCGATCGATATAATTGGTGAGGCAGTTCAGAAGCGTCGTTTTACCCGAGCCCGTGCCGCCCGAGATGATGACGTTGCAGCGCACGCGCCCGATGATCTGCAGCACGGTCGCGCCTTCCGGCGTGATTGCGCCGAAACGGACGAGCTGATCGAGCGTCAGCTTGTCCTTCTTGAACTTGCGGATGGTGAGTGCCGGCCCGTCGATCGACAGCGGCGGCGCGATGACGTTGACGCGCGAGCCATCGGGCAGGCGCGCGTCGCAGATCGGGCTCGATTCATCGACGCGGCGGCCGACCTGGCTGACAATGCGCTGGCAGATGGAGAGAAGCTGCGCATTATCGCGGAAGCGGATTTCCGATTCGATCGTCTTGCCGCCGACTTCGATGAAGGTCTGGCCGGCGCCGTTGACCATGATGTCGGCGATGTCGTCACGCGCCAGCAAGGGCTCCAGCGGACCGTAGCCCAGAACGTCGTTGCAGATATCCTCGAGCAGTTCTTCCTGCTCGGAGATCGACATCGCGAAGTTCTTGATGGTGATGATGTCGTTGACGATGTCGCGGATTTCCTCGCGCGCGCTTTCGCCATCGAGCTTGGAAAGCTGCGAGAGATCGATCGTGTCGATCAGCGCGGAAAAGACCTGCTGTTTGGTGTCGTAATATTCGTCGGTGCGAACCGGTCGCTTGCGCTGCGGCGCCTGCATCGGCGGCGGCGTCACCTGCTGGCGCGAGGGTTCGCGCTGAGGTTCGACGAGGACGGCAGGAGAAGAGGCCACGGCGGCGGCCGGGGTCGGCGGCGGAGGAGCTATTGCGCCTCCGGCCTTTCCGAAACCTTCGTTTCCGCGTTTTCCAAACATGCCGCTTAATCCGATCTACTCTATCTTGTTGTTTTCACGCAATTCCGTACGCAAAACCGCTGCACACTTTTGCTGGAATTGCTCATCATCTACTTCCGCTTCAGGAGGCCGAGCAGGCCGCCCTTCTTCGCCTTCTTGATGGCGACCCGGCCGGTGACGATGTGCGATATCTGCGAAAAGGTCTCGGCCGTCGGCGACTTCGGATCGACTTCCGAGATCATCCGGCCGCTGTTGGCGGCATTACCGAAGAGGTTGATGTCAAAGGGAATGATCGCGATCGGATCGGCCTCCAGCGGCTCACAGAAATCCGACGGCGATATCTCCGGACGTTTCGGCATGCCGACCTGATTGAGGATCAGATGCGGCGGCTTGTCATTGGGCCGCATCTTGCGCAGCGCGTCCAGCATGTTTTTGGTGTTGCGCAGGTTGGCGAGGTCGGGAACCGCGGTGATGACCACCTCGTCGACGCTCGCCAGCACCGAGCGCGTCCATTCCGACCACGCGTGCGGAACGTCGAGGACGGTGACGGGCGCGCTGCGCTGCAGGACATCGAGCACCGGCTGGAAAGCCTGGCCATCGAAATCATAGGCGCGGTCGAGCAGCGAGGGTGCGGCAAGCAGAGAAAGGTGCTCGGAGCATTTCGTCAGCAGGCGGTCGAGAAAGACCTCGTCGAGCCGATCGGGCGCAAAGACCGCTTCGGCGATGCCTTGCGCCGGATCCTGATCGAAATCGATATTCGCCGTGCCATAGGGCAGGTCGAGATCGGCGAGTATAGTCTCGGTGGAGAAAAGATTGGAAATGCCGAAAGCGCAATTATGCGCGATGGTCGAGGCGCCGGTACCGCCTTTCGAGCCGATGAAGGCGATGCTGCGGCCGAGCGGCTCGGCTTCCGGATCAACGAAGATCGAGGCCATTGCCGTCAGAATGTCGGGCATGGCGACCGGCTGAACCATATATTCGGAAATGCCGTTGCGGATGAGTTCGCGATAGAGCCCGATATCATTGTAGTAGCCGACGATCACGACCTTGGTCGTCGGGTCGCAGACGGCGGCGAGCGGCGCAAGTTCGCCGAGCAGGCTTCCGGAATTGGCTTTGGTCTCGAGGATGATCAGGTTCGGCGTCGGAGCAGCGGCGAACATATTGGCAGCAGCGGCTATGCCGCCGCTGGTGATGCGCATGCTCACCTTCGCCATGCGCCGATCACTGGCGCAGCGTTCCATGACATGCTGCAGGGGCTCGCTTTCGCAAAAGGCGTGAACGGAAATGCGCGGCAACGGCCGCATATTTTCCAGATCCGCCATCCGCACCGCCTCTTCGGCGTGACGAAGTTCGCTGGGGTTCCTGATTTCGTATTCGATCGCGCTCATCGTCCCGTTCCGCCTCAGAAGCTGCTGTCGCTGCCGGCGACATCCTCGATCGTCGATGTCGTCGTCCGGTATTCCTGGATCGCGTTGTTGCGCCGCTGTGCATCGATCGGGGTCATGCCGCGGGGTGCCACCAGGTCCTCCGGATTGGCGATCTGGGCGGCGAGGTTGTTCTGCGAGGCACAGCCGAAATTATAATAATTCTGGTTGGCGAGATCGTTCGAGATATCCTTCGGCCACTGGCCGCATTGCGTGGTGACCGCGGTCGTGCCGGTAAAGCTCAGCCGGATCGGCGCCGCATCGCCGGCGCCGGCAGCCGCATAGGACGTATTGATGATCTTCGAGCTTGCGATCCCTCTTGTCGTCAGTTCGGCACGCACCTGATTGCGCAGCTGATAGGCGGCCGCAGAATTGGGGGAACCTTCCGGCGACAGGACATAAACCGGGCCCGAGGCACGTGAAATGTAGTTGGCAGCAAAGCCGCGGATGAGATCGCGCTGGGCGATGGTCAGGCGGCGGTCGGACGAGGCGACGGGTATATCCACCGTCTGCTCGGCCTCCGTGACGATGATCGGATGGCGCGCGCGGTAGTCGTCAGGAATCCCGCCTGTCGTCAGCTGGTCATGCGGACCGGCGCATCCGGAAAGGATCGCCACCGACAGGACGGCCGTGGTAACAAGCGCCCTGGAGTAACCGAGGCGGTGTGTCGTCGCATTGATATGGGCCATCGCCTGATCTCTGTTCTGTGCCATTGCTGCCGATCGTGCCCCGCTCATTTGTAGATGAACCCGATCGAGCCGTGGAACTGCGCGTCGGCGACGGGCGCCTCGCGGCGGCCATAGACCTTGTTCACACGGTTGAGGAAGAAGGTTGCGCCGTCATTCTCAGGGCTGAAATTGTCATCCGGCCGGTTGAGCTGGTTCCGCGCCACCGGACGCACCAGGTAGGGTGTGGCGATGATGACAAGTTCGGTTTCCTGACGTTCGAAGCCCTTCTGGCGGAAGAGCGTGCCGAGAAGCGGGATCTTCGAGACGCCCGGCGTGCCGCCCATCGTCTGGGAAACATTGTCGCGGATGAGCCCGGCCAGAGCGATCGAGCCGCCCGAGGGCAGTTCTACCGAGGTCTCCGCCGAGCGGCGCTGATAGGTGGCGTTGCCGCTGCCGGCCACCGGCTCGGAGACGTTGGTCTTGATCTCCAGGCTGATGCGTCCAGACGACAGCACCACCGGTTTGAAGGCAAGGTTGATACCGTAGTTGAAGGGAACGACAGTGACGTTGCCGTCATTGTCGGTCGTCGAATAAAGCTGCTGGCCGCCGGAATTGAAGGTCGCCGCCTGGCCGGAGATCGCCGTCAACGTCGGCTCGGCCAGGGTCCTGACGACCTTGGCCTGCTCCAGCGCGTTGAGATAAGTCGAAATGTCGTATTTGCCGATCGAGCTTTTGAAGAGCGCCGCCAGGCCGCCGCCGACGGTGGCTGTGGCGCTGTCGGCGCTCGGAGCGCCAAGCTGAGCAACCGTCATGCCGGAGGAATTGGAGACGAGGTTGTCGAAGCCGAGCTGCTTTAGCACCTCGCGGCGAACCTCGGCGATCGTCACCTTGAGGGTGACCTGGTCCTCACCCTGGATCTGCAGCAGGTTGACGACCTGCGACGTCTGGCGGCCTTCGGCAAAGAGCGCCACCGAGCTGTCGCCGCCGGTGCCGGATGCCGTCTCGGTTCTTGTCGTCGCTTCGCCGCCCTTCAGGAAGACCTGCGCCAGATCGGCCGCCTGCGTGGCGTCCTGCGGCGTGCGCACGGTGCCGGTCAGCACGATATTGTCGGAGACGATTTCGACTTTGATGTTGGAGTCGGGAATGAAACGGCGGAGATTGGTTTCAAGGCCGGAGACATCGCGCTCGATCTCGATGTCGAGATTGACGACCTCCTGCCCGCCGGCGCCGAAGACAAAGATATTCGTCTGGCCGACCTTCTTGCCGAACAGATAGATGCGCCGGGAGGTGCGGGTCACGGCATCGGCCATTGTCGGATCGGAGACGAGGATATCATGGGCATCCTCCGGCAGATCGACGACGACGGCCTTGTTCAGCCCGAGCTTCAGCCGGCGATGAGCGTCGGGGCCGGTCTGCGAGATGCGGACAATGCTTTCAGCGGCACGCGCCTCGCTGACAGCGAAAAGCGGCCCGAAAGAAGCCGGCGCCATGCCGGTCGCGCCGACTGCCAGCGAAAGGCAGCCTGTCAGGAGAAACTTGGCGCGCCGCGTTGAATGACCCATTTGCACGTCCTTTTACTCCGCCTTCGGCGCTGCGCCGGCATCCGTCACGATGGCGCCCGACTTGATGACCTGAATGATCGCGCTACCGTTGTCGCCGCTCAGCAGATAGTCCGCCGCACTGGTATCCTGCTCCTGCGCATCGGCGACGGAGCGCAGAGCGAGCGAAAGCCGGTCAGCCATCTGCTGGGCAACGGCGAGAACTTTCGTCTGGTCCGGGGTCAGCTCGAGCGTTGCGGTCGTGCCGACCACGGTCTTGGAGCCATCGTCCTTTTCCTGGATCTGCTGGTCGATGGCGAGAACGCGCACATTGCTCAGCACGGTCTCGGTGATGAGCTTGTTGGCCTCGGTACCCTTGCGGACCATGATGACATCGACGCGATCGTTCGGCAGGATGAAACCACCGGCGCCGGTTGCCACAGATATCTCGGTCGCGACGGCGCGTTTGCCGGCCGGCAACAGCGAGGACAGGATACGGCTGCTGGAATCGGCGACTTTTTCGGGCCGGATCGGCTCGCCTTCGAAGATCGGCAGACGCACGACGGCGCCCTGCAGGTCCTTGATCGCGTCCGGCTTGTCAGCCTCGGTGATGAAGCCCTGGACCACGCCGCCCTGCGGCCAAGGCATCCAGCGCACCGATTTCTCATCGAGCCTTGCCCCGACCGGCAGATTGCCGCTCGAAACGAGGATGTTGACGGTGGGTTCTTTCTCGATAACCGACTGCACCCGCGTGACGACGCCACCGCTGCCGGCCATGCGCATTGCCAGGAGCCCGGCTAGGCCGGCTGCCACCACGGCGACAGCAAGAATTATAAGGCGAGCCGGTTTCATCGATCATTCCTCAGGGCACGATATGTTCGCCCTGCAGAATGCTCAGGAATTGGTATAATTATGGTTAATGGAATGCTTACATTTTAAGTTAACGGGCATTTAAAATGCGGCTATTTCAAGCTTTCCAGCGCAGCGATGAAGAGCGGCGAAGACGGGAAGGCCATGAAGCCGCCGATCGCGATGGCGATGCCGTAGGGGATCTTCTTGGCGAGCAGCAAAGAATTGGGCACCGGCAGGCCGATGGCCAATATCGTATTCAACTGTGACCGGATCAACAGGATCGCCAACGTCACCAAGCCACCGACGACACTAACATAAGTCAGAAAAGACAGCAGAGCGGGATCGTAACCGAACCAGAGTGCAGTGGCGCTAAGGAGTTTCGCGTCTCCACCGCCCATCACATTGAGTGCGAAGAAGGCAAAGCAAATGCCGAACACGATGGCGGCTCCCAGCGCGTGCGTTCCGATCGCCGGAAGAGTGAGGCCGCTCAAAGGCGCCAGCACGGCAAATGCAACCATCATGATCAACGATACCCTGTTCGGGATCGTCATCGTCAACAGATCGGATATGGCCGCAAAAGCAAGGCAGAGCGGAAAAACAAGAAGGATTGCGGCTACGATCATCTTCTCACCTGCCCCAAGTACTCATCCGCCCCAAGTTTCATCTGCCCAAGACAAACAGGCTCACGGCGGTTCGCTCGTGAGCCTGATCTTACTAACCAGAGCCGCGCTCCAGTAATCATTATTAGTTCACAGCGTCGTCCAGCTTGCCACCCAATGTCGAGAACGTAGAGTTCAGCTTGTTGCCAAGCGTAGTAGCACCGGCGACGAGTGCTACGGAAATGAGGGCTGCGATCAGGCCGTATTCGATTGCGGTCGCGCCGGATTCGTCCTTCAGAAAACGGCTAAAAAGCTTGGTCATGGGTACTCCTAACTCCAGTTGATGTTCAGCACGTCCGCCAACTGTTGCCGTTGATCGGATGAACAGTAATCTAATGAATGGGCGTTTCCATCGGCTTAAGAAAAAGAGTTAACAGCATGTGAAAGCCGCCGAAGGCTCTCGCAGGGTAAGCTTTACCTTATTCATTTCGCTCAATATTTAACGATATTCAGAGGTTAACAACGGGATTCATCCGGAAACAGCACAGGCAGCGCATCCAGCCGCAACCTCTACCGCCCGGCGCCAGTGCCAAATCAGATCATCCTGCTTCACCGCGAAACAGCATGGTGAGTTTAAGGCTTCATTCACCATTTTTTTCCATTCTATGCGCCTATTGCGCTGTGATCGTGAAAGAGGACCAAATGTCATCGAGCGGCAAAACCATTTTCTTTGCCGGCATGATCGCCGTTTCCGGTATTTCGGGAGTTTCCTCGGCCGCAGACGATGACATGCTGCGCGTCTATATGGATCACGCGCGCGTCTTGAAGCTCGACCGCCCGGTCAGCAAGGTCATCGTCGGCAACGCCCAGGTCGCCGACGCGACCGTAGCCGATGCCAAGACGATCGTGCTGACAGGACGCAGCTTCGGCACCACCAATCTGGTTCTTCTGGACGCCGACGGCAACGCGATCCTGGACGAGCGCATCCTTGTGTCGATAGACGAGGGCAACACGGTGCGCGTCTATCGGCAGACCGAGCGCTCCGTGCTGTCCTGCACGCCCAATTGCGAGCAGCATGCGCAGCAAGCGGCCGCCGGCACCACGTCACCCTGATCGGCCCGACTCGGATCTTCTGCCATTCGTTAAAATCGTCGTATCGTCCTGAAACGGAAAATCAACGAACGGACCCTAGTGTGGCAGGCAGAGATGTCGCTCGGGTCCAGGCAATGACGGTAGTTGATCAGAAGACGGATAGGGAGCGCGCCTTCGCGCCGAACCGTTTCTCCAAGTTTCGGGCTGTCGCCCGCTCGCGCGACGGCGCAGCGGCGATCGAATTTGCCTTGCTTGCCATCCCGTACTTCCTGGTGATCTTCGCGATCCTTGAAACCTTCATCGCCTTCGCCGCCGAAGAGCTCGTCTCCAACGCCGTCGATACGATGAGCCGCCGGATGCGGACCGGGCAGATCACCTACAATCTCGGCCGCACGACCGATATGAGCCGGACGCAATTCCGTCAGGCGTTCTGCAACGAGATCTCGATCCTGATCAGCTGCTCGACCAGCGAAGCCGCCACGCCGAGCAAGCTTTACGTGGATGTGCAGACGTTCAGCTCCTTCTCGGCCATTCCGACGACGATCCCCAAGGTTTCCAGTGACCGATATGCCGACATCAACACCGCGGCCTTCAAATATACACCTGGCGGCGCCGGCACGATCAACATGCTGCGCGCCTACTATCGATGGGAAATCATCACGGATCTGGTCCGGCCCTATATCACGACCATCCGTCCGTCCGACGGTTCGATGCCGACGCAATATCTGATTATCGCAACCTCCGCCTTCCAGAACGAGCAGTATCCATAATGGCGATGCGCACCCCGTTCACCAGACTGGTACAGCAGGCGCGTCGGCTGGTGCGAGAGCGCAAGGGCGCCGGAGCGATCGAATTCGCGATCCTCTTTCCCGTGCTCATCATGCTCTATATCGGCGCTTTCGAGATCACGATCGGCCTCAGCGTCAGCAAGCGCGCGACACGCGCCGCTGGTGCGATCGCCGACCTCGTCACCCAGCAGCAATCCGTCACGAAGAGCGCGCTCGCTGACATGCCGTCAGTCGCAACGGCGATGTTCGTGCCTTACAATACGACATCGCTGACGCTGAAAATCACCGGAATTTCAATCGACGCCGGCGCCAATGCGAAAGTGCTCTGGTCCTGGGCGCAGGACGGAACGGCGCCTTACGCCAAGAATGGGACGGTGAGCGACGTGCCGGCCGATATGAAGACGGCAAACAGCTTCCTCGTTCGGACCGAACTCAGCATCCCCTATACGATGTTCCTGTTCGCGCCGAACTTCATGCCGGATGGGATGCGCACGATCACCATCAGCCGCAGTTACTTCTATCGCCAGCGGCAAGGCGACTCGATCCCCTGCGGCGACTGCTGACCCCTCCCCATCTCGAATTTGCCAAGCCGGGCGCGGCACTATATGCGTGGGCTTCAGCCTCCGACGGTCCGGAGGCCGGCGATCGGTCCTTTCGGGGGTAAAATGGCGCGCGCCTTTCTCTTCGTTCTCGATTCCTTCGGCGTCGGCGGGGCGCCGGATGCGGCAGCCTATGGCGACGAGGGCGCCGACACGCTCGGCCATATCGCCGAATTCTGCGCGGCCGGTGCCGGAGACCGCGCTGGGCTGCGCAGCGGGCCGCTTTCCCTGCCGAACATGTCGGAACTCGGGCTTCTGCACATCGCCCGGGCCGCCTCCGGCCAATTTCCGGCCGGCATGCCCCTGCCGGAAAAGATCTACGGCATTTATGGCGCGGCCAGCGAAATCTCCCGCGGCAAGGACACGCCATCGGGCCATTGGGAGATCGCGGGCACACCCGTCAGTTTCGATTGGGGATATTTTCCGACGGAAGGCGATGCCTTTCCCCCGGAGTTGATCGAGGCATTATGCCGGGAGGGCGACATTCCCGGCATTCTCGGCAATTGCCACGCCTCGGGAACCGAAATCATCGCCAGGCTCGGCGAAGAACATATCCGCACCGGCAAGCCGATCTGCTATACGTCCTCGGATTCGGTCTTTCAGGTCGCGGCGCACGAAGCGCATTTCGGCCTAGACCGGCTGCTTGCCTTCTGCCGCACGGCTCGCGCCCTTCTCGATTCCTACAATATCGGCCGCGTCATCGCCCGGCCCTTCATCGGCCAATCCGCCTCCACCTTCCAGCGCACCGGAAACCGGCGCGATTTTTCCGTTCTGCCGCCGGAGCCGACGCTGCTCGACCGGCTGGTCGAGCACCGCCGGCATGTGCATGCTGTGGGAAAGATCGGCGACATCTTCGCCCATCAGGGCATTTCCAGGGTCATCAAGGCCAGCGGCAACGAGGCGCTGATGGATGCGTCGCTCTCGGCAATCGACGCGGCCGAGGACGGCGATCTCGTCTTCACCAATTTTGTCGATTTCGACATGATCTACGGTCATCGCCGCGACGTGCCCGGTTATGCGGCAGCGCTCGAAGCCTTCGATGCGCGTCTGCCTGAGGTCCATAAGAAGTTGAAACCCGGCGACCTCGTCGTGCTGACCGCCGACCATGGCTGCGACCCCACCTGGCGCGGCACGGATCATACGCGCGAGCGCGTGCCGATCATTATTTACGGCCCCGGCATCCGGTCGCGTTCCATCGGCGTTCGCCGCACCTATGCCGATATCGGCGAAAGCATTGCGCGCCATCTCGGCATCCCGGGCGGAGCGCATGGAAGGAGTTTTCTGTGACATCGCATTTGAAGAAGGTCGAGCTGCACTGCCATCTGGAGGGCGCGGCACCGCCTGTGTTGACAGAGGCGCAGGCGCGGAAATACGGCGTCGACATCAGCGGCGAGCTTCGCGACGGCGCCTATGTCTGGCACGATTTCGCAAGTTTTCTCGAGTGTTACGACAAGGTTTCCGAGGTCTACAGGACGGAGGAGGATTATGCGCTCCTGACCGAAACCTATCTCGACGAACTTGCCGGCATCGATACGATCTATAGCGAACTCATCGTGTCGCCCGACCACGGCAAGCGCATCGGGCTCGGCGCCGATGCCTATATATCGGGCGTCTGTGAAGGCATCCGGCGAGCCAAGGCCAAAAGCGGCATCGAGGCCCGGCTGATCGTCACCGGGGAACGGCATTTCGGTCCGGAAAGCGTGATCGGAGCGGCCGAATATGCGGCAAGGGCCGGCAACCCTTTGATAACAGGCTTCAATCTCGCCGGCGAGGAGCGCATGGGCCGCGTGGCCGATTATATCAGAGCCTTCGATATCGCCCGCGATGCCGGGCTGGGGCTGACCATCCATGCCGGCGAGGTCTGCGGCGCCTTCAGCGTTGCCGACGCGCTCGATGCCGTGCGTCCCGCACGCATCGGCCATGGCGTGCGCGCCATCGAAGATCTCGATCTGGTGAAGCGGCTTGCCGATCTCGGCACCGTGCTTGAAGTCTGCCCAGGCTCCAATATCGCCCTCAGGGTCTTTCCCGATTTCACCTCGCATCCGCTGCGGCGACTGAAGGAAGCCGGCGTGCGGGTGACGATCAGTTCCGACGATCCGCCTTTCTTCCATACCTCGCTCGAGCGGGAATACGAGCTTGCTGCCGTCGTTTTCGGATTCACCGACGCGGAAATCAACGCCATGACGCGCACCGCAATCGAGGCCGCCTTCGTCGACGAGGAGACGCGGCAGGCGCTGCTCGCCCGCCTTTAGGGCGAGAGGCTGGGGAAGATCGGTACAAATTCGGCTCCACTCTTGCGGTCGGGCCGATTTCCGTGAAAGAAACATTCGTTAGAAAGAATGAAAGGCTTCCCCATGGACGGCGTCACGGTCATCGATCATCCGCTTGTGCAGCACAAGCTCACCATCATGCGACGCAAGGAGACATCGACGGGAAGTTTCCGGCGCCTGCTGCGCGAAATCTCCACGCTGCTCTGTTACGAGGTCACCCGCGATCTCGAATTGACGATGGCGACGATCGAGACGCCGCTGCAGACGATGGACTCGCCGATCCTCGAAGGCAAGAAGCTGGTCTTCGCCTCGATCCTGCGCGCCGGCAACGGACTGCTCGAAGGCATGCTCGATCTCGTGCCTTCCGCCCGCGTCTCGCATATCGGCGTCTATCGCGATCACGAGACGCTGCAGCCGGTCGAGTATTATTTCAAGGCGCCGGAAGACGTGGCCGAGCGCCTGATCATCGTCGTCGACCCGATGCTGGCGACCGGCAATTCCTCGATTGCGGCGATCGACAAGCTCAAGGAACGCGGCGCCCACAATATTCGCTTCCTCTGCCTGCTCGCCGCCCCGGAAGGCATCCGCAACTTCCGCGCGGCGCATCCGGATGTTCCGGTCTTCACCGCCGCGATCGACAGCCATCTGAACGAGAAGGGCTACATTATGCCCGGCCTCGGCGATGCCGGCGACCGCATGTACGGAACCAAATAATTTCAGCCTTCCTTTACCAAATCGCAAGACTTTATGGCCCGGGCGGTTCGCTCCGGGCCTTTTTGTTATCGATATTAGCAAGTTATCAGGATTTGAGGCTTAGCAAGCTGGAAGCATGAGGCCCTGCATGAAGCGGGGTTTATACAGGAAGGATTTCTGTTTCATGCTCGTGCGTACCGTCATATTCGCCAGCATCGCCGCGGTGTTGGCCACACAGGTACCTTCCTTCGTTGGAAGTGTCAGCCAGGAACCTGCCGACGGTCTCTCCGCCAATTACGTATCGGCCGACGCGGGCCAGTCCGCTGCACCGGCGCCCGCTTCCGGCAATAGTACGATCCGCCTGCAGGCGGATGCGCAGGGGCACTATACCGGCAGCTTCAAGATCAACGGCAAGCCGGTGCCAGGGCTGATCGATACCGGCGCCACCTATGTCGCCCTCAACGAGACACTCGCCCGCCGGCTCGGCTACACCGCAAATCAGCTCGACTTCCGCTATGGTGTGAACACGGCGAACGGCCAGACGAAGGCCGCGCATGTGACCCTCGATCGCGTCGAAATCGGCGGCATCCGCGTCCGGAATGTCGAGGCCTTCGTGCTCAGGGACGACGCGCTGACGACCACGCTGGTCGGCATGAGCTTCCTGCAGAAACTCGCCTCCTATTCCGTCGCCGACGGCTCGCTCAGCCTCAAACAGTAAACCGCATCAGACCCGGCCTGCAATGACGGGGACCAATTCCGGCTTGTCGTCCGCAATGCGATAATGCACGGCAAGGGTCGCAGCTGCTTTTTCCGCCGCGGCTTCGTCGGCAGCGTGGACGACAGCGATCGGATCGCCTGCATTGACCCGGGTGCCAAGCGACAGGAGGCCGGAGAAACCGACGCGGTGATCGATCCGATCTGCCGGATGACGGCGGCCGCCGCCGAGATCGATGACGCTGATGCCGATACCGCGCGTGTCGCAGGCGGCAAGCCAGCCGGATCGGGCGGCCGGGACTGGTTTTTCGACCGGCGCCTTGGCCAGGTATCTTTCCGGATTTTCGACGAGATCGGCCGGTCCGCCGAGCATGGATATCATACGCCCGAAGCTTTCGGCCGCCTGTCCCGATGACAGCGCTCGGCGCGCCATCGCATCGGCTTCTTCAGAAGATGCGGTAATGCCCGATTTCACCAGCATCTCGGCGGCAAAGGCAAAAACCACGGTCTCGAGCCGCGTGCCGCTTTTCCTGCCCGCCAGGAAGTCCAAACAGTTGCGCATCTCGATCGCGTTGCCGGCGCAATCGGCGAGCGGCTCGTTCATGTCGGTGATCAAGGCGGAGGTCTTCACGCCCGCGCCGTTCGCCACCTCGACCAGGGAATGCGCCAGCATCTCTGCCTGACGGCGGTCAGCCATGAAGGCGCCGTTGCCGAGCTTGACGTCGAGCACCAGCGTCTCAAGCCCGGCCGCGAGCTTCTTCGACAGGATGGAGGCAGTGATGAGCGGAATGGAATCGACGGTGGCGGTGACGTCGCGCACGGCATAAAGCCTGCCGTCGGCGGGCGCCAAGGTTCCGGTCTGGCCGATGATGGCGCATCCCGCTTCCTTCACCACCTTGCCGAAGAGCTCCGCATCAGGGGTGATCCTATAACCGGGAATGGATTCGAGCTTATCGAGCGTGCCGCCGGTATGGCCGAGGCCGCGCCCCGAGATCATCGGGACGGCGAGGCCGCAGGCGGCGGCGATCGGCGCCAGCATCAGCGAGACATTATCGCCGACGCCGCCGGTCGAATGTTTGTCGGCGATCGGACGGCCGATATCGCCCCATTGCAGCCTGTCGCCGGAGTTGGCCATCGCCAGCGTCAGGGCGACGATTTCCTCGCGTGACATGCCTTTGAACCAGACGGCCATGGCGAAGGCGCCGATCTGGCCTTCGGACAGCCGCCCGTCGGCGAGTGCCGCGATGAGGGAGCTGATATCGGCGGCGTCGAGCTCCTCGCCATCGCGTTTACGCCGGATGATCTCCTGCGGAATCATCTCAATAGCCCGACGCCGCAGCCGGTGCCGGCTGCGCTCCGCTCAGAACCGCCAGTATGTCGTCGAGCAGGCCCGAAGCGCCGAAACGGAAGGTCGAAGGCATGGCCCAGTCCGGCGTCATGATGGTTTCGGCGAGGCTGAGATAGAGCGCCGCATCAGCCACCGAGCCGATGCCGCCGGCCGGCTTGAACCCGACCTTGCGCCCGCTTTCACGAATGGCGCGGATCATGATGTCGGCGGCTTCGAGCGTCGCGTTGACGGCAACCTTGCCGGTGGAGGTCTTGATGAAATCGGCTCCGGCTTCGATGGCGAGCTCGGAGGCGCGGCGGATCAATGCTGCATCCTTCAACTCGCCGGTCTCGACGATCACCTTCAGCAGAACGGGGCCGGTACATTCGGCGCGCACCGCCTTGACCATATCGGTCACCGCCTTCTCATTTCCTGATATCAGCTTGCGGTAGGGGATGACCAGATCGATCTCATCGGCGCCATCGGCAATCGCCTCACGCGTTTCGGCGGCGACATCGGCCACTTCCATATCGCCTGCGGGGAAATTGACGACGGTTGCGATCCGCACAGGATGGCCGGCGCCGAGGATATTGCGGGCATGGGCAACGAAACGCGGCCAGATGCAGATCGCGGCGCTGTTACCGTAGGGCGTCTGCGCGCGGGCGCAGAGCGTATCGATCTGCGCCTCGGTGCAATCGTCCTTCAGATTGGTGAGGTCGAGAAGGGAAAGGGCGACCGCCGCCGTTTCCCGGATAGAATGGCTAGTCATTTTCGCTTTCTCCCGCAATCATCTCTTTCAATATGGCGGCGAGACGGGCGCCGCCGACGGGCGCCATGTCCTTGGTTTCTTCATGGCTGAGCTCATTGCCGGTCATGCCTGCTCCATAGTTGGTGATAACGGAAGCGGCCGCAACCCTCAGACCCAGCATTCTTGCGATGATCACCTCCGGCACCGTCGACATGCCGACGGCATCGGCGCCGAGGATGCGCGCCATGCGGATTTCGGCCGGCGTTTCGAAGCTCGGACCGGAAAACCACATATATACGCCCTGCCCCAGCTCGATCTTGAGTTTTGCCGCCGCCTTCAGCATCGCCGCGGCGAGGCCGGCGTCATAGGCATTGGTCATGCCGACGAAGCGATGGTCGCTCTCCTCCCCGATCAGCGGGTTCATGCCGGAGTAGTTGATGTGATCGGTAATCTGCATCACCGAACCAGGCGGCATGTCGTCGCGCAGCGATCCGGCCGAATTGGTCAGGATCAGCGCCTCGACGCCGAGCGCCTTCAGCACCTCGATCGGCAGACGCATGGCGTTGGCATCGCCCTTCTCATAATAATGCACGCGGCCGGAAAGCATGATGACCGGCTTTCCACCGAGGCGGCCGGCGACGACTTCGCCGGCGTGGCCGGAGACGGCGCTGACGGGAAAGCCCGGCAGGTCGCGATAGGGAATACGGACGGCACCTTCCAACTGGCCAACGAGGGAGCCGAGACCGGAGCCGAGCACGATTCCGTGGCGCGGCTTGATCGCGCCGAGCAATGCGGCGAGCAGGTCGACCGTCGCCCTCATCCGAGTTCCGTCTCGAAGCTGAAGGGAAGAAGCTCTTCCATCGTCATGGTCTTCTTCACGCCTACCCCGTCGCAAAGGTAGATCTTCGTGTCCTTTGAGGCGAATTCGGAGATCTTCTGGCGGCAGCCGCCGCAGGGCGGGCAGAGCGGCAGCTTCTCGGCAATTACGGCCATTTCGACGATCTTCCTGGCGCCGCCCATGATCATGGCGCTGATGGCCGTCGGCTCGGCGCACCATCCTTGCGGGAAGGAGAGGTTTTCGATGTTGGCGCCGGTATAGACCTTGCCGTCCTCGGCGCGGATCGCCGCACCGACCGGGAATTTCGAATAGGGCGCATGCGCAAAGGCCATGGCGCCGCGAGCGGCCTCGAACAGGTCGTGGGACATGATCAACGCTCCTTCGTATAGGGCACGCCGCCGGCCTTCGGCGGGATTGCGACGCCGATGAAGCCGGCAAGCAGGATACAGGTCAAGATATAGGGCAGCGCCTGGAAAACCTGGACCGGCACTTCACCGACCAATGGTACCTGCTTGCCCTGCATGAAGTTCGCCAAAGCATCGAGGAAGCCGAACAGCAGACAGGCAAACATCACCGGTACCGGCTTCCACTTGGCGAAGACCAGGGCAGCGAGCGCGATATAACCCTTGCCGGCCGACATGTCCTTGATGAAGGCGGCGGACTGGGCGATCGCCAGATAGGTGCCGGAAAAGCCGCAGAGGATGCCGGCGCACATGACGGCGCGGTAGCGCAGCCAGGCAACCGAAATGCCTGCCGTATCGACCGCGCCCGGATTTTCGCCGACGGCGCGCAGCCGGAGGCCGAAACGCGTGCGGTAAAGCACCCACCAGGAGAAGGGCACGGCGAGGAAGGCGAGATAGGTGAGGATATTGTTGCCCGATATGACGCTTGCATAGAGAGGACCGACGATCGGTATGTCGTGGAGGGCATCGGCGCCCGGCAGGATGATCGGCGCGAAGCGGGCCTCAGGCGCCAGCTGCGGCGTGCGGCCGCCCTGGCCGAACCAAGCTTGGCCGAGGACAATGGTGATGCCGGCAATGAAAAAGTTGATCGCGACTCCGGAGACGATCTGGTTGCCGCGATTGGTGATCGAGGCAAAGCCGTGCACCAGGCTGAGCGCCACCGAGCAGACGACGCCCGCGCCGAGCCCTAGCCAGGCGGAATCGGTGAGATAGGCAATACAGGCGGCGGCGAAGGCCGATCCCAGCATCTTCCCCTCAAGGCCAATATCGAAGATGCCGGCGCGCTCCGAAAACAGACCGGCGAGCGCGGTGAAGATCAGCGGGATCGACAGGCGGATAGTGGACGCCAAGATGCTGATGAAGATTTCATAATAATCCATCGTCCGCTCCTCAGGCTCGCTTGAACTGTTGATAGAAGCGCACAATCGCCGGCCGGAACATATATTCCAACGCGCCGGCGAACAGGATGACCAGACCCTGGATGACGAGGATCATTTCTCGGGTGATGTTCGGCATTTCGAAAGAGATCCAGTCGCCACCCTGGTAGAGAACACCGAACAAGATGGCTGCGAAAATGATGCCGAGCGGATGGTTGCGGCCCATCAGCGATACGGCGATACCGACGAAGCCAGCGCCGCTAACGAAACCCACCTGCAGGCGGGCGGAGGCGCCCATGACAGGATTGAGTGCCATCATGCCGGCGAGCGCGCCGGAAAGCATCATGGCGATCATCACGATCCGTACATAGGGCATACCGGCATAGGAAGCGGCCGTCGGGCTAACGCCCAGCGTGCGCATCTCGAAACCAAGCTTCGTGCGCCAGATAAGAAGCCAAACGGCATAACACATGACCAGCGCAATGATGAAAGAAACGTTCAACGGGGCAGCACCGAGCTTTGTCCCGAATATCTCCATCAGCCATGTTAGCTTCGGCAACTGCCCGCCCTCGAGGAATGTGCGTGTTTCCGGCGCCATTTTGCCGGGCACGATCAGTACGTGCACCAGCAGATAGTTCATCAGCGAGGCGATGATGTAGTTGAACATGATCGTCGTGATGACGATATGGCTGCCGCGTTTCGCCTGAAGCCATGCCGGAATGAAGGCCGCCATCGCACCGAAGAGGGCAGCGCCGACGACCGCAACCGGCATCGTCACATACCATGGCAGGTAATTGTCGAGCGAAAGCGCCACCAAAGCGCAGCCGAGGCCACCAAGATAGGCCTGACCTTCGGAGCCGATGTTGAAGAGGCCGGCATGGATTGCCACCGCAACGGAAAGACCGGTGAAGATAAAGCTCGTCGCGTAGAACAGCGTGAAGCCTATGAATTCGCCATTGCCGAGCGAACCCTCGAGCAGCAGCGACAGCGCACCGAGCGGGCTCTCGCCGATCAGCCAGACGACGAAGCCTGAGATCAGGAAGGCGACGACGAGGTTTAAAAGCGGGATCAGACCGTAATTGATCCAATTGGGTAGCGGTACGGAAGCAGTGCTCATAAAGGCCTCACGCGGCAATGCCGGCCATCATCAGGCCGAGGGTCTGTTCACCGGCATCGGGCGTCTTCTCACCGACGACATGGCCGGCGAACATGACAAGGATACGGTCGGAAAGGGCGCGGATCTCATCGAGCTCGACGGAGACGAGCAGGATCGCCTTGCCCGCGTCGCGCATCTCGATGATCCGGCGGTGAATGAATTCGATGGCGCCGATATCGACGCCGCGTGTCGGCTGCCCGATGATCAGCATCTTCGGATCGCGTTCGATTTCGCGCGCGACGACGATCTTCTGCTGGTTGCCGCCGGAGAAATTGGCCGTCTTCAGCCGCGGATTCGGCGGGCGGATGTCATATTTTTCGATCTTCTCCATCGCATCCTGGCGGATCGCGTCGAGATTGAGCAGCGGCCCTTTGCTGTAGCCCGGACGGCGGTGATAGCCGAGGACGGAGTTTTCATATTCCTCGAATTTCAGCACCAGCCCCATATGGTGCCGGTCCTCGGGAATATGGGCAAGCCCGAGGTCGCGCAGGCGGGCGGGATCGGCCTTGTCGATCGTCTGGCCGTCGAGAAGGATTTCGCCGGAGACAGGCTTGCGGATTCCGGCGATCGCCTCCAGCAATTCCGACTGGCCGTTGCCGGCGACACCGGCGATGCCGACGATCTCGCCGGCGCGCACGTCGAAGGAGACGTTGTCGACCATGGTGACGCCGCGGTTGTCCTTGACCGTCAGGTTGCGGACGGAGAGTACGGCGGCGCCCGGATTGGCTTCGCCCTTCTGCACGCGCAGCAGCACGCGACGACCGACCATCAGCTCGGCAAGCTCCTCCACCGTCGTTTCCGTCGTCTTGCGGGTGGCGACCATCTCGCCGCGGCGCATGACGGAGACCGTATCGGTGATCGCCATGATCTCGCGCAGCTTATGGGTGATGAGGATGATCGTCTTGCCCTGGTCGCGCAGCACCTTGAGGATGCGGAAGAGGTGATCGGCTTCAGCCGGCGTCAGCACGCCTGTGGGTTCGTCGAGGATCAGGATCTCGGCGCCGCGATACATGGCTTTCAGAATTTCGACGCGCTGCTGCAAGCCGACCGGCAGCTCTTCGATCAGTGCGTCGGGATCGACTTCAAGACCGTATTCGGTTTCCAGCCGCTTGAGCTCGGCGCGGGCCGATGCGACGCCTCTGGCCAGCAGCGAGCCGCCTTCGGCGCCGAGCATGATGTTCTCGAGCACAGTGAAATTGTCGACCAGCATGAAATGCTGGTGCACCATGCCGATGCCGGCGGCGATCGCCGCCTGGCTGTCACGGATGGTGACCGGATTGCCGTTGACGCGGATCTCGCCGCTGTCGGCGTGGTAGAAACCATAGATGATCGACATCAGCGTCGATTTCCCGGCGCCGTTTTCACCGATGATGCCGTGGATCGTCCCCTTGGCAACGGTGAGGTTGATGTCCTTGTTGGCATGGACGGCACCGAATTTCTTATCGATGCCGACAAGCTCGATAGCGGGCTTATCTGTCACTGCAGGCTCCAAATAAGAAAAGGGCGTATGGCGAAAATCCCCTCCGCCATACGCCCGATCTCGATATTACATCAGGGCGCTGATCACTTCGGGCAAGCGTTGTCCGAGGTGTAATCGTGAACCTTGACGGTTCCGGCGATGATATCGGCCTTGGCCTTGTCGACGGCAGCCTGCATTTCCGGCGTGATCAGCGACTTGTTGTTGTCGTCGATCGCGGCGCCAACACCATCTTCCTTGACGCCGAGAGCCTGAACACCAGCGGTGAACTTGTCGTTCTTGGTGTCGGTATAGGCGTTATAGACGGCGAGGTCGACGCGCTTGACCATCGAAGTCAGGACCGAGCCCGGATGCAGATGGTTCTGGTTGGAATCGACGCCGATCGACAGCTTCTTGTTGTCGGCGGCGGTCTGCAGAACGCCGAGACCCGTGGCGCCGGCTGCGGCGTAAATGACGTCGGCGCCTTGGTCGATCTGGTTCTTGGTGAGCTCGCCGCCGCGAACCGGGTCATTCCAGGCTGCACCCGTCGTGCCGGTCATGTTCTGGAAAACCTCGACATTGGCCTTGGCAGCGCGCGCACCCTGCTCGTAACCGCATTCGAATTTGCGGATCAGCGGGATGTCCATGCCGCCGACGAAACCGACCTTGCCGGTCTTGGATGCCATGCCGGCGAGAATGCCGACAAGGTAGGAGCCTTCTTCTTCCTTGTAGACTACCGAGCGGACGTTCGGCTTATCGACGACGGAGTCGACGATGATAAATTTGGTGTCAGGGAATTCGGCTGCGACCTTCTCGATTGCCGAAGTCCAGGCGAAGGAAACGGCGACCACCGGATTGAAACCGCGGCTTGCGAAGTTGCGGATGGCCTGTTCGCCTTGCGTGTCGCCGGTCGGCTCGAAGTCGCGATAGGCGATGCCGGTCTCGGCCTTAAACTTCTCGGCGCCGTTATAGGCAGCTTCGTTGAAAGACTTATCGAACTTCCCGCCGGTGCCGTAAACCAGCGCCGGTTTGACATCGGCGGCCAGCGCCGTCGTCGACATGGCAGCCACGGCAAGGAGAGTGAGAAGGGATTTTTTCATTGTGCAGCCCTGTTGTTGCTATTCGTTAGGGGTCCTCCCGCAAGCCCTTTTCGGACATGTCTGCGGAACCACCGACCTCCCCCCGGAGGCCTGGCTGCGCGCATCCTTGCATGGCTCACGGAAAAATTCACCAGAAATTTTTCAGGCGGTAAAGATTTGCAGCGATTGCTGAAAATCAGTTCTTCCCGGCTGATTTTTGGACATTTCCCCATCGCGGCTGCAGTTTTTCTAGCCAATCCGCCGGCAGATGCCGAAGCCGCGGAGGGCCATATCAGGCCTTCGCCGCATCGCACCGGCTCAAACCGATCGGCTACGCGATGAAGCGGCCTGACACTTGCGGTTTCTTGTAGCCGATCATCCAAAGAAGCAGCGCGATTACCAGAAAAACCGCAAAGGCCGGCTGCAGCATCAGCCACTGAAAGATGAAGGCATAGAAGCGCGGGTGGATATAATAGGAAAGCGCGGATTGCAGCGACGTCAGCGTGTCCGGGCTCACATCCTGCCAGGCGTCCGACATCGGCGTCATGATCACGGCGGAGGCGGCAACCGACTGGATCGAATCGATGGTCCCGGCAATAACGGCTGCCGCAAGCGCGACAAGACTCGCCAGACGCAACAGGAAACGCATCAATCCCTCCGACGCTTCGATATGCCGGACAATTCCGGCGAGCCCGCGCCATTCTCCACCTTGAGAATTACATAGTCATCGCTGAGGTGAAGCACAATGGGATGGGCCGAAGGGAGTTTTATCGGAAGAAGTCAAAAAACTGTTAGATTTGGGTTGATCGGCAAAAATTCATCGGTATATATCGCGCCGTTCCGACGATTTGCTCCTCTCCGGGCGCGAACGCCAAAGGACAGGTGGCCGAGTGGTTTAAGGCGCACGCCTGGAACGCGTGTGTACGTGAAAGCGTACCGAGGGTTCGAATCCCTCCCTGTCCGCCATTTCACTTTCTCTCATGCATCTCCTGCAGATATCCGCCGGTCAAACCGAGTTCGGCATGTCCAGAATTGGAGAATTTTTACCACGCTGCTTCACCGTGTCTTTGCACGTTTGGGTTTAGGGTTCTGCCAAAACCAACAGCAGAGGTAAAACAGGTGGAAGAACTTTCGGTGAAGTCGAAGATCATCAAATCCGTCTATTTCAGCCAGGAAGACGGGCGGCTCAGGATCTGCTTCAAGAACGGCGAGGAGCGTCTGTTCGAGGGTGTGCCCTCTTCGGAAGCCCATGCGATGACGGCGGCGCCATCCCCGGGCCATTATTATCTCGATCGGATCAGGACGCGGTTTCGCAGACTGGCTGCCTGAGAGCCGCCGGGCGGGCTGGTGAATTGCGTCGGATTGAGACGCGGCCGGTGGATAGTAACCGCTGGTTAACTCTCGCCTCCATCACAATTGGATCGGCCCGAGCAGAAAGCGGCAATTGTCAGTGCTGCCGCTTTCAGAGATTCGGCCAGCCGGGAGGCTCGGTGGCGGACCCCAGCCAGGAAGCCGGGCCTCCCCGTCACGCCCAAATCCATTTCGCCAGATCGCCCCGAGGTCGGCCGCGATTGCCTGGAAATAGCGAAATGGGGCTAATCCTGTGAAAAACCGGAATGCTCACATCCGGACTCGACAATGCTTCATTAGCATGATTGCATAAACCCATAGAACGGGAGGCCGGGTGATGATGTTCGAGAATCTGCTTGAGATGCAGGAGCGTGGCGTGCGCGACCGTGCTCTTGGCCGCAGTCTGGCGGACAATCCGATGTCGAAGCCGGATGTTCTGCCGATCACCGATCTGCAGGAATGGTATTCGATGTTCGACGCCTGGCGTTTCGGCTGGGCGATCGAGGATGCGATGGCTGGGCATATCGATCTACCCCGGGATGGCCGCGTCGTACACCGGGATGATCGCGCGGCGCGGCGAGCCTAAACCAGAACGGTCTGATCCACCCTGTCCTCCGCACCGAAGAACTTCAGGTAACGTTCGACCTCCGTCGGTTCACCGGTCGCCTTCTGCGGATTGTCGGAGAGTTTTACCGCCGGACGACCGTTGGCGTCGCTGACCTTGCAGACGATCGAGATCGGATTGAGGCCCGATATTTCGGTCGGGGCGCAGCCGGCAAAATCATTCGTCAGGTTCGTTCCCCAGCCGAAGCTCATGCGCACGCGGCCTTCGAAATGCCGGTAGGTATCGATGATGGCGTCGACATCGAGACCGTCGGAGAAGATCAACAGCTTCTGGCGCGGATCGCGGCCCATCTTCTTCCACCAGTCGATGATCTTTTCACCGCCTTCGATCGGCGGCGCGCTGTCGGGACGGAAGCCGGTCCAGTCGGCGACCCATTCGGGGGCGTCGCGCAGGAAGGCCGCGGTGCCGAAGGCGTCCGGCAGGACGATCAGCAGGTTGCCGCCATAGAGCTTGTTCCAGTCGCGCAGGATCTTGTAAGGGGCGTTGCGCAGTTGCTCATCGGTCTGCGCCAGGGCGGCGGCCACCATCGGCAGCTCGTGGGCATTGGTGCCGACCGCCTCGAGATCGGAATCCATCGCCAGCAATACATTGCTGGTGCCGGTGAAGGCCGGACCGATACCTTCCTTTAGCGCCTCGACGCACCAGCGCTGCCAGAGAAAGCTGTGGCGGCGGCGGGTGCCGAAATCGGAGATGCGCAGGCCGGGCAACTCCTTCAGCCGCTCGACCTTCGACCACATCTTCGCCTTGGCGCGGGCATAGAGCACATCCAGCGTGAAAGGGCCGAGCGCCCTCATCGCCGAACGCGAACGTAGCTCGTTGACGATGGCAAGCGCCGGGATCTCCCACATCGTGGTTTCCTTCCAGGACCCATGGAAGTCCAGAACATATTGCCCGTCCTTCTTCGACAGCTCGTATTCGGGAAGTTGGAAGTTGGACAGCCAGGCCAGGAATTCGGGCTCGAAGATCTGCGCACGGCCGTAGAAACTGTTACCCGCCAGCCAGATCATCTCCTTCTTGGAGAGCCGCAGCGTGCGGGCGTGGTCGAGCTGTTCGCGCAATTCGCCCTCATCGATCTCTTCGGCGAGATGGACGCGCTTGGTGCGGTTGATGAGGGTGAAGGAGGCGTTCACATCAGGATAGAGCTTCCAGATCATCTGCAGCATCAGCAGCTTGTAGAAGTCGGTATCGATCAGGCTGCGGATGATCGGGTCGAGTTTCCAGGCGTGATTGTAGACGCGTCTCGCGATATCGGTCTTGGCCATGAGATTCCTGCCCCTGTCCACTCCGGTCAGGTGCTGCCAAATTCCCGAGTGCTGCCAAGTTCCGGGCCGGCGCACGAAACCGGCTCGTGCGCCTTCTTATCGAAAAATCGGCGGAGGAAGTCCAGACAAAACATAAACATCCCGCCGCATGGTGGCGACGGGATGCGGGAGATCACCTGTCGAACGCCTATTGGGCCGGAGGTTGAGCCGGGGCCACAGGAGCGGTATTCGGGGCCGGCGCCGTTTGTGGCGTCTCGGTCGGGACCGCATTGCCATTTTGCATGGTCGGCGCGGGTGCTGCGTCCGACTGCTGCTGCTGGAGCTGTTGGCCGGGCTGCTGCGGCGCCACCTCGTTCGCCTCGCGGCGGCCCCAGATCTCGACTGGAATCCAGACCACGAAGGCAAGGATCAGCGCCACGAGCAGCACGGTCAGGACACGATAACCCATACGCCCCTGCTTTGCCTTGACCGGCGGGATTTGCTGTTCCTTGTGAAGCTTTCCGTCGGATTTTTCCCAGCGTGTTTCGGTCTGATGCGCCATCATCGTCTCCTTCGCTGCCTTGGCGGCCGATCCGGCCGCAAAGAACTTCGCAAGGAAAACGGGTGGCCGTCTGGAAGGTTCCGGGCTGACACGTGCCGCGGTCTTGGGAATAGCCAAACCGCCGCAGCTTTGGCGCGAGATGCCGCTTAAATCTAATAACCGGCGGCGCGATCGATCACGAACTGCAGCGGCTCGCCGCGCTCAATACGGGCGATCTGCATCTCGACATGGCGGAACAGCGCGTTCTCTTCGGAGACCGCCGCGTCGTGCGGGGTGATGAAGACGTTCTCCATTTCCCACAAGGGGCTGTCGGTGGCGAGCGGCTCCACTTCGAAAACGTCGAGAGAAGCGCCGCCGAGGGTCCCCTCCCTGACCGCCGAGACGATGTCGGCCTCGATCTGGCTCTTGCCGCGGCCGGCATTGATGAAGACCGGCTGTCCGAGCGCACCGTCGCGGCGGAGCTTCTTAAATAGCCCGCTATCATAGAAGCCCGTCGTCTCAGGCGTCAGCGGCAAGAGACCGACCAGAATGTCGGTCTTGGCAAGAAACCTGTCCAGTTCGCCCGCGTCGAAGGTCTCGACGCCGTCAATGGCTTTACGGGTGCGCGACCAGCCGATGACGTTGAAGCCCATCACTTTCAGCTTGGCCACCGCATCCTGGCCCAGAATGCCGAGCCCCATGACGCCGACGGTCACCTCCGCCGCTTCCGGCGCGATCAATTTGGCCCATTCGCGCCGCCGCTGCTTGATGTCATGGGCATATTGCCCGCGCAGATGCATCAGGCACTGCATGACGACCCATTCGCTCATGCGGGTCGTCAGGCTGCGGTCGACGAAACGGACGATTGGAATATCAGGCAGGCCGGCCATGCCGATGATGTGATCGACACCGGCGCCGCCCGAGAAGATGACCTTGAGGTTTGGCGCCCGGCTGAAAAGGTCGGCATCCGGCTTCCAGAGAAGAGCATATTCGACGGCACGGAGATCACGCGCGCGATCGACCGGATCGGCGAGATTGATGCTGCCGCGATCGGCAAAAGCCGTCTTCAGGACACGGGCGACACCTTCGGGATTGAACTTGATATCGACCAGGACGGGAGGACGAACTGACATGATCTTCTTTACTGCTGCACGGCGGGCGTCGGCACCGCCTCGATGTTGAAGGCGGCCGCCATCAGCGCCTTGGTGTAATCGTCCTTCGGCGCGCGGAAGATTTCCGCGGACGGCCCCTGCTCCACCACCTTGCCGAACCGCATGACGATGACGTCGTTGGCAAGCGCCTTCACCACCTTCAGGTCGTGGCTGATGAAGAGATAGGCGAGGTCGTGTTTCCTCTGCAGATCGCGCAGGAGGTCGACCACCTGCGCCTGTACGCTCATGTCGAGCGCGGAGGTCGGTTCGTCGAGCATGACAAAACGCGGCTTCAGCACCATGGCCCGGGCAATGGCGATGCGCTGGCGCTGTCCGCCGGAGAATTCATGCGGATAGCGCCAGCGGGTCAGGGGATCGAGGCCGACCTCCTCCAGCGCCCAGCAGACACGCTGGTCGCGCTCCTCTGCCGTCAATGAGCGCTCGTGCACTTTCAGCCCTTCGGCGATGATATCGCCGACCGACATGCGCGGGCTGAGTGAACCGTAAGGATCCTGAAAGACGATCTGCAGCTGGTTGCGCAATGGCCGCATTTCGCTGAACGAATAGCCGGCTATATCCTTGCCGACAAAGGCGATCCGTCCCTGAGAAGAGATCAGACGGGTGAGCGCCAGGCCGAGCGTGGTCTTGCCGGAGCCGGATTCACCGACGACGCCGAGCGTCTGTCCGGCGCGCAGGGAAAGATCGATGCCGTCGACCGCCTTCACATGATCCACGACGCGGCGCATCAGCCCCGCCTTGATCGGGAACCAGACGCGAATGTCAGACCCTTCCATCACCACCGGCTTCGACGGATCGGCCAGCGGCGGCTCGCCGCGCGGTTCGGAAGCGAGAAGATGGCGGGTATATTCGTGCTTCGGATTAGCGAAGACCTCTTCGACCGTTCCGGTTTCGACGATCCGGCCCTTGGTCATGACGCAGACGCGGTCGGCGAATTTGCGGACGATGCCGAGATCATGGGTGATGAACAGCAGCGACATGCCGTGGGCGGCCTTCAACTGCCGCAGAAGCTCGAGGATCTGCGCCTGCACCGTGACGTCGAGCGCTGTTGTCGGTTCGTCGGCGATCAGCAGTTCCGGCCGGTTGGCAAGCGCCATGGCGATCATCACGCGCTGGCGCTGACCGCCGGAGAGTTCGTGCGGATAGGCCTTTAGCCGCTTCTCAGGCTCGCGGATGCCGACCTGGTTCAACAGTTCCAGCACCCGCTCGCGCGCCGGCTGGCCGGTAAGCCCCTGGTGCAGGGCGAGGATCTCGGCGATCTGCTTCTCGATCGTATGAAGCGGATTGAGCGAGGTCATCGGCTCCTGGAAGATCATAGTGATGTCGTTGCCGCGCACCTCTCGCAGCGCCCGCTCCGATGCCTTCAAGAGATCCCTGCCCTTGAACAGGATTTCGCCGGAGGGATGACTTGCCGAGGGATAGGGCAGAAGCCGCAGGATTGAGTTGGCCGAGACCGATTTGCCGGAGCCGGATTCGCCGACGAGCGCTACGACCTCGCCTTTGGCGATATCGAAGGAGATTCGATCGACGGCAAGCGACGTTTCGCCGCCCTGATGAAAGGCAACCGAGAGATCGCGGACGGAAAGGAGCGGTTCTGTCATGTCACTCATTGAAACGTCTTCCTCGGGTCGAAGGCGTCGCGCACGGCTTCGCCGATGAAGATCAAAAGGGAAAGCATGATCGACATGGCGAAGAAGGCCGTCAGCCCGAGCCAGGGCGCCTGCAGATTGGTCTTGCCCTGAGCAATCATTTCGCCGAGCGAAGGGGAGCCGGGCGGCATGCCGAAGCCGAGGAAATCGAGCGAGGTCAGCGTCGTGATCGAGCCTGAGAGAATGAAGGGCAGGAAGGTGAGCGTCGCCACCATGGCGTTCGGCAGCAGGTGGCGCCACATGATGGTGCGGTTGTTGACGCCAAGCGCACGGGCGGCGCGGACATATTCGAAATTGCGGGCGCGCAGGAATTCGGCGCGCACTACACCGACGAAGCTGACCCAGGAGAAGAGCAGCATGATGCCGAGCAGCACGAAGAAGCCGGGCGGCAGGACGGCTGCGATAATGAGCAGGATGTAAAGCACCGGCATCGACGACCAGATCTCGATGAAGCGCTGCAGCAAGAGATCGGTCAAGCCGCCGAAATAGCCCTGCACCGCCCCTGCCGTCACGCCGATGATTGCCGAGCAGATGGTCAGCGCCAGGCCGAACAACACCGATATGCGGAAGCCGTAGATGACGCGCGCCAGCACGTCACGCGCCTGGTCATCGGTGCCGAGCCAATTGAGATTGCCGAGCGTGCAGCCGGGATCATTCGCCCCTTGCGGATAACCCGAGCAGCGTTCCTCTTTGGTCATCAGCCAGAAGGGCGCGGTGGGCGCCGAATGCGGAATGTCCGAGTTGACCGAGCGGTAGGAATAGCGGATCGGCGGCCAGATCATCCAGCCATTGGCGTTGATTTCGTCCGATATCACCGAGGAGCGGTAGTCGGTTTCGGCGAGGAAGCCGCCGAATTTTTCCTCGGGATAGTCGATCAGGACGGGAAACAGGATTTCGCCCTTGTAGGAGGCGATGATCGGCCGGTCATTGGCGAGGAATTCTGCAAACAGGCTGAGCACGAACAGCAGCAGGAACAGCCACAGCGACCAGTAGCCGCGGCCGTTCGCCCGGAAATTCTGCCAGCGGCGGATGTTGGTCGGCGACAGCAGACCCTTGCGCGGCGGTTTCACCGGAGTTGCGGTGGCGGGATTTGCGGCGGCGTCCATCAAACATCCCTCCGCTCGAAATCGATGCGCGGATCGATCCAGGTGTAGATCAGATCGGAAATCAGGCTGACGAAGAGACCGAGCAGCGAGAAGATATAGAGTGTCGCGAAGACGATCGGATAATCGCGGTTGACCACCGAGAGATAGCCGAGGCGGCCGAGGCCATCGAGCGAAAAGATGTTCTCGATCAGCAGCGAGCCGGTGAAGAAGGCGGAGATGAAGGCGCCGGGAAAACCGGCGATGATGATCAGCATGGCGTTGCGGAAAACATGGCCGTAAAGCACCTGCCGCTCGTTCAAGCCCTTGGCGCGGGCGGTGACGACATATTGCTTCTTGATCTCCTCGATGAAGGAATTCTTGGTCAAGAGCGTCGTGGTGGCGAAGGCTGCTAGCGAAAGCGAGATCAGTGGCAAAGTGAGGTGCCAGAAATAATCGAGTGGTTTCTGCCACCAGGCGAGCTCACCGAAATTGTCGGAAACGAGGCCGCGCAGCGGAAACCAGTCGTAGAAGGAACCGCCGGCGAAAAGCACGATCAGCAGGATGCCGAAGAGGAAGCTCGGAACGGCATAGCCGATAACGATGACGCCCGAGGTCCAGACGTCGAAGGTCGATCCGTCCTTGACCGCCTTGCGGATACCGAGCGGGATGGAGATCGCATAGGAGAAGATCAGGATCCAGATGCCGAGCGAGATCGACACCGGCAGCTTCTCCTTGATGAGGTCGAGCACGGAGGTGTTGCGGAAGAAGCTCTCGCCGAAATCGAAGCGGATGTAATTCCACATCATCTCGCCAAAGCGCGTCAGCGGCGGCTTGTCGAAGCCGAACTGTTTTTCGAGCTTGGCGATCAGCTCCGGATCAAGCCCCTGAGCGCCGCGATATTTCGAACCTTCGTCGCTGCCGCCGCCACCGAGGAGATCGCCGCCGCCGGACAGGCGCTGATCGGCGCTGTCGGCCTGGCCGGTCAGCTGGGCAATCACCTGCTCGACCGGGCCGCCGGGTGCAAATTGAACAACGATGAAGGAAATTGCCATGATGCCGACAATGGTCGGAATCATCAAAAGCAGGCGGCGAATGACATAGGCGCCCATCAGCCTTCAGCCTCCGGGAAAGTATTTCTTGTCTGCACGCCGTTCAGTCCAATGCCGCTCAATCCGCCAGCCTTCCCTTGCCGGCCCCGCCGGCTTGTCGTGATTCGCTCGTGCCATTTGGAGCCCAGAGCCCCTGCATTGCAAGCCCGCTCATTTTGCCGAGGTCGACCACCAAGCATCGGGGAAACCAAGGCTGTAGGCCGGAAATTCGGCAGGATGCGTGACTGTGTTCCAATAGGCAATATTAACGGTGTCGCGGTAGAATAGCGGGATGACGTAGTGATTTGCCAGCAATACCCGGTCCATTGCCTTGATCGCAGCGACCTGTTCATCGCGGTTCGGCGCGAAGATAATCATGCGGATGAGCTCATCGACGGCTGGGTTGGCAATGCCGGCGTAGTTGCGAGAACCCTGCTGGTTGACAGAGCCTGATCCCCAATAGTCGGCTTGCTCGTTGCCCGGATTCATTGTCTCCGCCCAGACATTCCAGATCATATCGAAGTCAAAGCTGCGTTCGCGGTTGACAGCTTGCGAAGCGTCGACAGTCCGAACTCGCGCATCTATGCCGATTTTCTTGAGATTGCTGGCATAAGGCACTGCCCAGCGCTCCAATATGGGGCTCGACAATAATATCTCGAAACTCATTGGCTGGTCGGTCTTGGTATTGACCATGCGATTGCCCTTCAGCTCCCAGCCGGCTTCTTTCAGAAGAGCAATCGCCTTTCGGAGGTTGTCGCGGCTCTTCTGCGGATCACCGCCAACGGGATTGGTGTAGGGTGTCGTGAAAACCTCCGGCGGAACCTTGTCCTTCATGCTCTGCAGTATTTCCAGTTCACGACCCTGGGGCAGGCCGGAGGAGGCGAGCTCGGTGTTCCAGAAATAACTGTCGATGCGCTTGTAGCTGTTGAAGGCAACCGTGCGGTTCAGCTCCTCGAAATCGAAACCGTAATTCAGTGCCTCGCGGACGCGCTCGTCCTTAAAGAGGTCACGCCGCATATTGGGTACCAGAGCCTGCAGAATGCCGGTGGAGCGCAGCGGATTCGCAACCTCTTCCTTCTTGAGGCGACCTTCCTTGACGGCGGGGAAATCATATCCCGTCGCCCAGCGGGCAGCCGTCGTCTCCTGCAAAAAGTCGCTGTTGCCGGCGCGAAAGGCTTCGAATTCGACGTCCCGATCACCGAAATAGGTGTAGATGACGTTGCGGAAATTGTTCTGGCCGACATTCACATTGAGATCCTTGCCCCAATAGTCGTCACGCAGTTCATAACGAATCGTCGCTCCGGGCGAGAAGGACGCGATCTTGTAGGGCCCTGAACCCATCACTGGTTCGAGCGTCGTCTTTGAGATGTCGCGCGGCTTGCCATCCGGTCCCTGCCCCTCCCACCAATGTTTCGGCACGACGACCAACTGGCCGAGAATATTCGGAAGCTCGCGGTTGTTCTTCTCGTCGAAAGTGAAGGTGACGTCGCGATCGCCGGTCTTTTCGGCCTTTACCACGTGGCGATAGTAGTTCGCGGTGGCGGGATTGAGCTCCTTGGTCTTATCAAGGCTGAAGATGACATCCTCGGGCGTTACCGGCTGCCCGTCCGCCCATTTCGCCTCCTGGCGCAGCCGGAAGGTCGCACTCGAGACGTCGGCAGGGAAGGACAGCCCTTCGGCGAGCAGGCCATAGGACACAAGCAGCTCGTCATCGGCGGGCTTCATTAACGTATCGTATACGAGCGTCAGACCTACCGCCGTCTGACCTTTGGCAAGCAGCGGATTAAAGGTGTCGAAGGCACCGCTCGCGGAAAGGCGCAGATCTCCGCCCTTTGGGGCATTTGGATTGACGTAGTCGAAATGAGCAAAGCCCGGCTTGTATTTCATTTCGCTGATTACCGAGCTTCCGATCTGAAACGGCTGCTCTTCACCCATTGCCGTCAAAGGCGTCAAAACACCCGTAAGCGATAGAAACAGAGCGATTTTCGACCACAAAGTCGCCATTCACGCATTCCCCTGAATATTGATGGATTCGACAATACGAGAAATAGGGGCGAAAAACAGGAGAGAGTTTGGTTTTTGACCGGCTCGCGAAATTTTGAGCCGCCAGCCCCGTTAGGAACGCCAATGCTTGGGCGCTGCGGCGATCCGTCCCCGTCTCCTGCTGCGTTCGACCGCCAAATCATCGATTCACCAAAATCGCTTTTCACGATAGATTCGAGTGCAAATCACTTCGGCATCGACGTAAGGGAACAGCATGGCTTTCGGCTTCGCTCAGGCTTTCAGAACATTCGGCAGACTGGCGCTTGCCGGCGCGATTGGGGCCGGCCTTGCCGCCGGCGATGTCGTCGCCGAGCAGAAAACGCCAAGCCCGGGCAGCGCCAAGGCGCTGTTCGCAAGCGTCAGCCTGCCAACGCAGGGGCCGGCGCAGCCGATCGGCTTTTATGCAAAGGGCTGCATGACCGGCGCGGTGGCGCTGCCGACCGACGGGCCGACCTGGCAGGCGATGCGGCTTTCACGCAACCGCCGCTGGGGCAACCCGGCGATGATTGCGCTTCTGGAACGGTTTTCGCAGGATGCGGTCAAATATGCCGGCTGGCCGGGCATCCTCGTCGGTGATGTCGCGCAACCGCGCGGCGGGCCGATGCTCAACGGCCATTCCTCGCACCAGATCGGCCTCGATGCCGATATCTGGTTCACCCCGATGCCGGCGCACCGCATGACGGCTGAGGAGCGCGAGGACCTGCCCTTCACCAGCATGCTGCAGAAGGACAAGTTCCTCACCGTCAACCCGAAGGTATGGACGGAATCGCGGGCGCGGCTTTTGATGTTGGCGGCGAGCTATCCCGAAGTGGAGCGCATCTTCGTCAATCCGGCGATCAAGAAGAAGATGTGCGACACCTGGACCGGCGACCGCACCAACCTTGGTAAGCTGCGGCCGATATACGGCCATGACTCGCATTTCCACATCCGCATCAAATGCCCGCCCGGTGCTGCCGGATGTACGCCGCAAGCTCCCGTCGCCTCAGGAGACGGCTGCGACAAGTCGCTCGCCTATTGGTTCACCCCGGCACCTTGGGCGCCGCCGAAACCGCCCAAACCCGGCGCCAAGCCGCCAAAGCCGCCGCGTGAGATGATGGTCTCCGACCTGCCGAAGGCCTGCTCTGCCGTGCTCGATGCCGCTTCCGTCGCTTCGATGCAGGCCGCCACCTATGGCGGGCCTTCCGCCGTAAGCGCGTTGGCCGCCGCTCCGGCAGCCGCGCCGGCGGATGACGACGAGGGGTTACCGGATGTCGGCCCGGTCCCGAACGACAAGCCGGCGATCCAATGAAGGGGCGGACGCATTGTCTTTCAAATCGCAAATACTTGGTATAAAGCGATCAAATCGATTGAATTGTTGGGGCGGAGATTCACTTCATGGCCGGCAGCAAGTGCCTTGCGCTGATCGCGCATGACCAGAAGAAAGACGACATGGCGGCGTTCGCCCGCGCCAATCAGGACCTTCTCTCGCGCTGGAAGATCGTCGCGACAGGTACCACCGGCGGTCGCGTGCTCGATGCCGCTCCCGATCTCGACGTTACCAGGCTGAAAAGCGGGCCGCTCGGCGGCGACCAGCAGATCGGCGCGCTGATCTCAACCGGCGAAGTCGACGCGCTGATTTTCTTCGTCGACCCGCTGACGCCGATGCCGCATGATGTCGACGTGAAGGCGCTGATGCGGCTTGCGATCGTCTACGACATTCCGATGGCGCTCAACCACGCGACCGCCATAAAGCTCCTTCCTACACTCGAAGCCTGATCAGCACGGAACCGGCCATGCCCAAACCCAGCCACAGCACCGCTCCGCTTCCTTTCCCGATCCTCATCGGCGATATTGGCGGCACCAATGCCCGCTTCTCCATCCTGACCGATGCCTATGCCGAACCGAAGCAGTTTCCGAACGTGCGCACGGCGGATTTCGCCACGATCGACGAAGCGATCCAAAAGGGCGTGCTCGACAAAACAGCGGTGCAGCCGCGTTCGGCGATCCTCGCCGTCGCCGGCCCGATCAACGACGACGAGATCCCTCTGACCAATTGCGACTGGGTGGTGCGGCCAAAGACGATGATCGAGGGCCTCCGCATCGAAGACGTGCTCGTCGTCAACGATTTCGAGGCGCAGGCGCTGGCGATCGCCGCCCTGTCGGATGAAAACCGCGAACGCATCGGCAGCGCCACCGGCGACATGATCGCCTCGCGCGTCGTGCTCGGACCTGGCACCGGTCTCGGCGTCGGCGGGCTTGTGCATGCCCAGCATACTTGGATCCCGGTTCCCGGCGAAGGCGGCCATATCGATCTCGGGCCGCGCAGCAAGCGCGATTATGAAATCTTTCCGCATATCGAGACGATTGAAGGCCGTGTTTCGGCCGAACAGATCCTCTGTGGACGCGGCCTCGTCAATCTCTACAACGCCATCTGCGTGGTCGACGGCATCCAGCCGACGATGAAGGATCCGGCCGATATCACCTCACATGCGCTTGATGGCAGTGACAAGACCGCCGTCGAGACCGTTTCGCTGTTTGCCACCTATCTCGGCCGCGTGGCGGGCGACATGGCGATGGTGTTCATGGCGCGCGGCGGTGTCTATCTCTCCGGTGGCATCTCGCAAAAGATCCTGCCGGCGCTGAAGAGACCAGAATTCCGGCAAGCCTTCGAGGACAAGGCGCCGCATAGTGCGCTGCTTCGCACCATCCCGACCTATGTGGTGACCCATCCGCTGGCGGCGCTCGCAGGGCTTTCCTCCTATGCGCGCATGCCTGCCAATTTCGGCGTATCGACGGAAGGCCGCCGCTGGCGGCGCTGAGCCCAGCGCGCGTCCCTCCGGGCCGCGCCGCGGTCTAGCCAAACCAGTCCCAACTCTTTATAGAGCCGGCCAAAGTGCGCGCCACGTTGACGACGCGCTCAGTCTCGGACAGGAAGCTTGATATTTGGAAGCCGTGGAAAGCAGAAAGCAGAGCGTCAGCAGCGATACAGTCACCGGCATCCTGAAGCGCATCATCGCTGAAAACGGCCGCGACCATCTCTGGGGTTATGTCTTCGCGATCGCCTGCCTCGTGGTCGTGGCGCTTTCGACGGCATTCACCGCCTGGATCATGCGGGCGATCATCGACGAGGCTTTCGCCAATCGCCGCGCCGACGTCGTCTGGATCATCTGTCTTTCGATCTTCATCGCCTTCGTGCTGCGCGGTTTTGCGAGCTACGGCCAGGCCGTGGCGCTTTCCAAGGTCGGCAACAATATCGTCGCCCGCTATCAGCGCCGCCTCTATGCGCATCTGATGACGCTTTCAGTCGGCTTTTTCAGCGAGGCGCGCTCGGCTCATATCGCCGCGCAAGTGAGCCAGAACGTCAGCGGCATCCGTGACGTGCTCAACCTGACGATCACCTCGACGGTGCGCGACCTCCTGACCTTCGTTTCGCTGATCGGCGTGATGGTCCTCCAGGACCCGCTGCTCAGCCTCGCCGTCTTCATCATGGCGCCGCCGCTGCTCTATGCACTGCGTTATGTTTCCAAACGTCTTCGCTCGGCAACCCGCGAGGCCGTGCATCTGAATAGCCACGTGCTGGGGGCCATGCAGGAGACGATCCAGGGTATTGCCATCGTCAAGGCCTTCACGATGGAAGATGAGCTGGAGAACAAGGTCAACAAGCTCATCACGGCCGCGGAAAACCGGGCGAATCGGATTGCCCGGCTTTCAGAACGCACCTCGCCGCTGACGGAGAGCTTCGCGGGCTTTGCCGTCGCCAGCGTGCTGGCCTATGCCGCCTATCGCTCGATCTATTACAATGTGGCCCCGGGCGCCTTCTTCTCCTTCGTGACGGCGCTGCTGCTTGCCTATGACCCGGCCCGGCGTCTCGCCCGCCTGCAGGTGCAAATGGAGCGCGCCGTCGTCAATGCGCGGATGATCTACGAATTGCTCGACATGGAGCCGCGCCAGCGCGATCTGGCGGATGCCCGGCCGCTGACGGTGACACAGGCGCGCATCGAATTCCGCAATGTTTCCTTCGCCTATGGCAATGAAAGCGTGCTCAGCGGCGTCAGCTTCGTCGCCGAGGGCGGGGCGACCACGGCGCTCGTCGGCCCCTCGGGCGCTGGCAAATCTACGGTCATCAGCCTCATTCCGCGTTTCTACGATCCACGTGAAGGCGAGATCCTGATCGACGGACAGGATATCGCCCACATCACCAAGAAGTCGCTGCGCCAGCAGCTCGCCTATGTCTCGCAGCAGCCCTACCTGTTCGAGGGCACGATCCGCGACAATATCCGCTACGGCCGGCCGGAAGCGACCGATGCCGAGGTGGAGGAGGCGGCCCGGCTCGCCTATGCGCATGACTTCATCTCGGCGCAGCCGCAGGGCTACGATACGCCGGTCGGTGAAAACGGCGTGACGCTTTCGGGCGGCCAGCGCCAGCGGCTTTCGATCGCGCGGGCTTTGGTGCGCAACGCGCCGATCCTGCTGCTCGATGAGGCGACCTCCGCGCTCGACACCGAATCCGAGGCCGCCGTGCAGAAGGCGCTTGACGAGGCGATGACCGGGCGCACCGTCGTCGTCATCGCCCATCGGCTTTCGACCGTCGTGCGCGCCGACAAGATCGTCGTCATGCAGCAGGGCCGGGTCGTCGAGGAAGGCAATCATGAGACGCTTGCGAAGGTCAGCGACGGTCTTTACGCTCGCCTCAACAACCTGCAGAGGCCCTCGGCCTCGGATTCATACTAACCTGGTGAGACTGACATGAGCGATGCTGCGATGAAACTGGTGGTGGTCGGCGCAGCTGGGCGCATGGGGCAGACGCTGATCCGGCTCATTCATTCCATCGAGGGCGTGGTGCTGCATGCCGCGGTCGAGCGCGCCGGCTCGCCCTTCGTCGGCAGGGATGCCGGCGAAATCGCCGGTCTCGGGCCGACCGGCGTCATCATCGGCGACGATCCGCTCCAGGCCTTCCTGCATGCCGAAGGCGTGGTCGACTTCACCGCGCCTGCCGCAACCGTGGAATTCTCCGGCCTCGCCGCTCAGGCCCGCATCGTTCATGTCGTCGGCACGACGGGCTGCTCGACCGAGGACAACGCGAAGATCGCCGCGGCGGCACGCCATGCCCGCGTCGTCAAGTCGGGCAATATGAGCCTCGGCGTCAACCTGCTCAGCGTGTTGGCCGCGCAGGCAGCGCGGGCGCTCGATCCCGCAGACTGGGATATCGAAATCCTGGAAATGCACCACAAACACAAGGTGGATGCCCCTTCCGGAACCGCCCTTCTCCTCGGTGAAGCCGCGGCCAAGGGCCGCAATATCGATCTTGCGTCGAAATCGGTGAGGGTGCGCGACGGTCACACTGGCGCCCGTGAGGCGGGCATGATCGGTTTTGCGACGCTGCGCGGCGGCTCGGTCATCGGCGAGCATTCCGTGCTTTTTGCCGGCGAAGGCGAAATCGTCACCTTGTCGCACAGTGCGGCCGACCGCTCGATCTTCGCGCGCGGCGCCATCAAGGCGGCGCTCTGGGCGCGGGACAAGAAGCCGGGTCTCTATTCCATGCTCGACGTGCTCGGGCTTTCTTCCCAATAAGGATACTACGGAGGCATATTCATGAGCGGTACCCTCGTCCTCGTTCGCCACGGCCAGAGCGACTGGAACCTGAAGAATCTCTTCACCGGCTGGAAGGACCCTGACCTGACGGAACTCGGCATTCAGGAAGCCAAAGCCGGCGGCGCCGCGCTTGCCGAATACGGGATCAAGTTCGACGTCGCCTATACCTCGGCGCTGGTGCGCGCGCAGCACACGCTGAAGCTCATCCTCGACAAGGTCGGCCAGCCCGATCTCGAAACGATCCGCGACCAGGCGCTGAACGAGCGCGACTACGGCGATCTCTCCGGCCTCAACAAGGATGATGCGCGCGCCAAATGGGGCGAGGAACAGGTGCATATCTGGCGCCGTTCCTATGACGTACCGCCGCCGGGCGGCGAGAGCCTGCGCGACACCGGCGCGCGTGTCTGGCCCTACTACCTCACGGAAATCCTGCCGCGGGTGCTGCGTGGCGAAAAGGTGCTGGTCGCCGCCCACGGCAATTCGCTGCGCTCGCTGGTCATGGTGCTCGACAAGCTGACCAAAGAAGGCGTGCTTGCCCTCAACCTCGCGACCGGCGTTCCGATGGTTTACAAGCTGAACGCGGATTCCACCGTGGCCTCCAAGGAAGTTCTGGGCGATATGTCCGGCGCACACTAATTCGGTGAGGCGTGCCGCCGGAAGCGGTCGGCACGCCTTGCCTCAATTATTGGCCTCAGTTCTCGATCGTGAACTGCACCCGGTCGGCTGCGAAACGGCTGATTGAATATTGCACCGGCACGCCGTCGAGATCGGTGTTCATTGCCTTGGCGATCAGCAGGATCGCACCGGGGGTGAGTTCCAGATCGGCCAGGTCGGCTGTAGCAGCATGGGCGGCCGTCACCTCGGTCGTCGCCCGGATATAGTCCGCCAGCCCGAGCTCGGCGAAAGCCTTGGTGATCGATTCATGCTTTCGGTAGGCCTCGCCGATCCCCGCGAAGCGTTCAGCGGGAAACCAGCTCGTGGCCTTTGAAACCGGCCGCCTGTCGGCATGGCGCAATGTTTCCAGCCGGATCACCTGCTCGCCCTGTTTCAGGCCCAACCAGCGGGCGATCTCGGCACTCGCCTCCTCCTGCGCCTCATCGAGCAGAAGACCGCGCGTCTCGCGCGCCTGATCGCCGATGCCGGCGGTGAAGCGCGTGCGCCGGGTAATCGGGAAGTTCAGCCGCTCCTTGCGCTCGATCAGCGTGCCGCGACCTTGTACCGCACGCACGATCCCCTCCTGCGCCAGCGCCGCCAGCGCGCTGCGCACCGTATGGCGGTTGACGCCGAATTGCAGCGCCAGCACCGTTTCCGGCGGCACCATTCCCGTTTCGTCATAGGCTCCGTTGCCGATCGCCTCGCGAATTCGATCGGCGATCTGACGCCAGAGTGCCACACCTGTCTGCCTCTGCACCTGCTTCAGTCCTGCCATTCTGCCGCTGCCTTGCCCCACGATGTCACACGCTTGTCACGACACCGATTTAAGGCTAGGTATAGCTTGTATAGTTGTCTATATCAATAGACATTTGAAGGAAAGCAGCGATGACATCAGCGGACAAGACAGACGCCGCGTCGCAGACGGTCTCGGAGCGCAAACGCGCCGCCGATCTGCTGGCGCGAGCGGAGCGGAGCGAACTCCAGGCAGCCTGGGATGCGTTGCCGCAAAAGCCCGTGGCTTGTCCGGTGCGCGGACCGGAGACGGGGCTGGTGATGGTGCGCGGTCGCATCGGCGGCGGCGGAGCTCCCTTCAATCTCGGCGAGGTGACGGTGACACGCGCGACGGTGCGGCTCGAGTCCGGCTCCATCGGTCATGCGCAGGCGCTCGGCACCGACCGGGAGAAGGCCCGTCTTGCGGCGGTCTTCGACGCGCTCTGGCAGGAGGAGACGACCAGGGACTTCGTCGAACAGGCACTGCTTTCGCCGATTGCCGCGCGCATCGCCGCCACTGAGCTCCGCAAGGCGGATGAGACAGCGGCAACCCGCGTCGATTTCTTCACCATGGTGCGGGGAGACAACTGATGGGTCTTGCGACAGAAGCTTTGACCGGCGGTTTTGCCGACCCTGTTTTCCATGCGCAGAGCGTCTTCAAGATGCTGATGGACGGCATGGCCCGTCCCGGCGCTATTCAGACTGTTGCGGCCGGTATCGCTCCGCCGGCGCCGCTCGGCATTGCCGCCGGCGCGATCGCGCTCACCCTTTGCGACCACGACACATCAGTCTGGCTTACCTCGGGACTGGCGAAATCCGCCACGCCGGAGTGGCTCGGCTTCCACACTGGCGCGCCCCTGACAGCCGAAAAGGCCGATGCGCGTTTTGCCTTCATTGAGGCGGGCACCGCGCTTTGCTCCTTCGGCTTGTTTGCGTCAGGAACGCAGGAATATCCCGACCGTTCGACGACTGTTGTCATCGAACTTCCCGAACTCGAAGGCGGACGCAGGCTGGCGCTGATGGGTCCGGGCATCCAGAGCGTCGTGGAGATTGCGCCGGCGGGGCTGCCGGAGACCTTCCTCAGGCTCTGGACCGAGAACCGTGCGCTCTTTCCGCGCGGCATCGACATCGTGCTGACCTCGGGCACGCGCTTCGTCTGCCTGCCGCGCACCACCAAGATCACAGCAACGGAGATCTGAGCTCATGTATGTTGCCGTCAAGGGTGGCGAGGCCGCCATCGCCAATGCCCATCGGCTGCTCGCCGACCGCCGCCGCGGCGACCGTTCACTGCCGGCGATCGGTATCGAGCAGATCGTCGAACAACTGGCGCTCGCCGTCGACCGCGTCATGGCCGAGGCCTCGCTTTTCGACCGCACACTTGCAGCGCTCGCCGTGCGCCAGTCGCGCGGCGACATGATCGAGGCGATCTTCCTGCTGCGCGCCTATCGCACGACGCTGCCGCGCTTCGGTTATTCCAGACCGCTCGACACGGCTGGCATGACGATCGAACGGCGCATTTCGGCGACCTACAAGGACCTGCCGGGCGGCCAGCTGCTCGGCCCCACCTTCGATTATACCCACCGGCTGCTCGATCCGTCGCTGCTTGAGGACGAAGCGGTCGAGGCGCCGGCCCAGCGTCCGGCCGAGACCGGCCGCGTCATGCGCGTCTCCGAAATCCTCGGCGAAGAGGGCCTGATCGAGGCCGACGGCGACATGCCCGAAGATCACGAGATCGGCGATCTGACCCGCGAGCCGTTGGAATTTCCGATGACCCGCGATCTGCGCCTGCAGGCGCTTGCCCGCGGCGATGAAGGCTTCCTGCTGGCGCTCGGTTATTCCACCCAGCGCGGCTATGGCCGCAACCATCCCTTCACCGGGGAGATCCGCATCGGCGAAGTCGAGGTGGAATTCGACGTGCCGGAGCTCGGTTTCGCCGTCTCTCTCGGCACGATCCAGATCACCGAATGCCAGATGGTCAACCAGTTCAAGGGCTCGGCCAAGGCGCCGCCGCAATTCACCCGCGGCTACGGCCTTGTCTTCGGCCAGAGCGAGCGCAAGGCGATGGCGATGGCGCTTGTTGATCGGGCGCTTCGCGCCGAAGAGCTCGGAGAGGACATCACCGCGCCGGCCCAGGACGAGGAATTCGTCATTTCCCATTCCGACAATGTCCAGGCGACCGGTTTCGTCGAGCACCTGAAGCTGCCGCATTATGTGGACTTCCAGGCCGAACTCGACCTCGTCCGCCGCATGCGCCGCGAATTCGAAGCCGCCCGCAGCAGCGGCGAAGACATGAAGGAAGCCGCCGAATGAGCGATCTCGCCAGCTACAACTTCGCCTATCTCGACGAACAGACCAAGCGGATGATCCGCCGCGCCATCCTGAAGGCGATCGCCATTCCTGGCTATCAGGTGCCCTTCGCCTCACGCGAGATGCCGATGCCCTACGGCTGGGGCACCGGCGGCGTGCAAGTGACGGCCTCGATCATCGGGCCTGATGACGTGCTGAAGGTCATCGACCAGGGCGCCGACGACACGACCAACGCTGTCTCGATCCGCGCCTTCTTCCAAAAGGTCGCCAATGTCGCGGTCACGACGCGCACCAGCGAGGCGACGATCATCCAGACGCGTCACCGCATCCCGGAAGAGAAGCTCGGGCCCGGCCAAGTGCTTGTCTACCAGGTGCCGATCCCCGAGCCGCTGCGCTTCCTCGAACCGCGCGAGACTGAGACGCGCAAGATGCATGCGCTCGAGGAATATGGCCTCATGCATGTGAAGCTCTACGAGGATATCGCCCGCAACGGCCGCATCGCCACGACCTATGCTTATCCGGTCAAGGTGCATGGCCGCTACGTCATGGACCCGTCGCCGACGCCGAAGTTCGATAATCCGAAGATGCACCGATCGGAAGCGCTGCAGCTTTTCGGGGCCGGCCGCGAAAAGCGTATCTACGCCGTGCCGCCCTATACAGATGTCGTCAGCCTGGACTTTGAAGACCATCCCTTCGAGATCCAGCGCTTCGACAGGCCCTGCGCGCTTTGTGGCGCAGAGGATGTCTATCTCGACGAGGTCATCCTCGACGACAAGGGCGGGCGCATGTTCGTCTGCTCCGACACCGACCATTGCGAAGACCGTCGGGCCCAGGGGCATGCCGGCGAAATGCTGGCCCGGGAGGCTGCAGAATGACCGATATACCGCTGCTCAAGGTCAACGACCTCTCGAAGTTCTACGGCAAGCGCATCGGCTGCCGGAACGTCTCCTTCGAGCTCTGGCCCGGCGAGGTGCTCGCCATCGTCGGCGAATCCGGTTCGGGCAAGACGACGCTGCTCAACTGCATCTCCACCCGGCTGATGCCGACGACCGGCAGCGTCGAATACCATATGCGCGACGGCGGCTACCGCGACCTCTATCATATGAACGAGGCCGAACGCCGGTTCCTGATGCGCACCGACTGGGGCTTCGTGCACCAGAACCCGGCCGACGGGCTGCGCATGACCGTGTCGGCCGGCGCCAATGTCGGCGAACGGCTGATGGCGATCGGCGACCGGCACTACGGCAAGATCCGCTCCACCGCCATCGACTGGCTCGAACGCGTCGAGATCGACGCCGATCGCATCGACGATCAGCCGCGCGCCTTTTCCGGCGGCATGCGCCAGCGCCTGCAGATCGCCCGCAACCTCGTCACCGGTCCGCGTCTGGTCTTCATGGACGAGCCGACCGGCGGCCTCGATGTTTCGGTGCAGGCGCGTCTGCTCGATCTGGTGCGCGGCCTCGTCAACGATCTTGGCCTCTCGGCGATCATCGTCACCCATGATCTTGCCGTCGCCCGCCTGCTGTCGCACCGCATGATGGTGATGAAGGACGGCACCGTCATTGAACAGGGCCTCACCGACCGCGTACTCGACGATCCCAGAGAGCCTTACACGCAGCTGCTCGTCTCCTCGATCCTGCAGGTCTGAGCTAGAAACCAGGAAAACCAAATCATGCCAACGCCCCTCGTCGTTTCCGAAGTCTCGAAGAGCTTCACCATGCACCTGCGCGACGGCATCAGGCTGCCCGTCGTCTCCGACGTCGCCTTCTCGGTGTCGTCAGGCGAATGCGTCGTGCTCGGCGGCCCCTCGGGCATCGGCAAGAGCTCGCTGCTCAAGATGATCTACGGCAATTATGCCGTCGACACCGGCCAGATCCTCATCCGCCACGACGGGCGGATCGTTGACCTCGCCGCCGCCGATCCGCGCACCGTGCTCAAAGTTCGCCGCGATACCCTCGGCTATGTCAGCCAATTCCTGCGCACCGTACCGCGCGTGGCGGCGATCGACGTGGTGGCTGAGCCGCTCGTGGCGCGCGGCGAAGAAATCGTCGTTGCACGCGAAAAGGCAGGCGCCCTGCTTGCCAGGCTCAACCTGCCGGAGGCGCTTTGGCAGCTTCCGCCCGCCACCTTCTCCGGCGGCGAGCAGCAGCGCGTCAACATCGCCCGCGGCTTCATCACCGAGCATACGATCCTGCTTCTCGATGAACCCACAGCCTCGCTCGATGCGAAAAACCGCGCCGTCGTCGTCGGCATGATCGCGGAGAAGAAGAAGGCGGGCGTCGCCCTTCTCGGCATCTTCCACAACGAGGAAGTGCGCGAGGCCGTCGCCGACCGCATCCTCGACGTCCAGCAGTTCTCTCCTCGGAAGATCGCCGCATGAGCCGCCAGTTGGGCATCGAGCCCTATATCCACGAAACGGCCGATGTCAGCGACTCCACTTTCGGGCGCTATACGGAGGTCTCCGAACGCTGCCGCATCAGCGAAGCCACTTTCGGCGACTATTCCTACATCATGCAGGATGGCGCCGTCTGGTGCGCGACGATCGGCAAGTTCGTCAATATCGCCGCCGCCGTGCGCATCAATGCGACCAACCATCCGACCTGGCGCGCGACCCTGCATCATTTCACCTATCGTGCCGCCGATTACTGGCCGGACGCCGACATGGAGACGGATTTCTTCGCCTGGCGGCGCGCAAACCGGGTGACGATCGGCCACGACGTCTGGGTCGGCCATGGCGCGACCATCCTGCCCGGCGTCAACGTCGGCAACGGCGCCGTCATCGGGGCCGGCGCGGTCGTATCGAAGGACGTTGCGCCATACACGATCGTCGGCGGTGTGCCGGCCAAGCTGATCCGCGAACGTTTCCCGAAAGAGATCGGCGAACGCATGGACAGGCTTTCCTGGTGGGATTGGCGACACGACCGGTTGCGCCTGGCTTTGCAGGATTTCCGCAACCTAAGCGCGGAAGATTTTCTGGCCCGCTACGAGAGCTAGATGCCGCCTCCGCGGGGCGGAGTTTTGTGACAGTTCTTACACAAATATGACATTGGAGGTTCATGAAGCGGGACTAATGCGATGCTGATCAAGGCGTGGAGTGCAAGGGAAGAGCATGATGTTCGAGCTGAAGGATGTCACACGTCGTTTCGGAAAAAAACTCGCCGTCGATGCCGTGACGCTCACCATTCCCCAGGGTCAGATGGTCGGCATCATCGGCCGCTCCGGCGCCGGCAAGTCGACGCTGCTGCGTATGATCAACCGTCTGCAGGAGCCGAGCGCCGGCTCCATTCATTTCGCCGGCGTCGAGGTCTCCGGGCTTCGCGGCCGGGCATTGCGCAACTGGCAGCGCGACTGTGCGATGATCTTCCAGCAGTTCAACCTGGTGCCGCGCCTCGATGTTCTCACAAATGTCATGCTCGGCCGCCTCAATCACCGCTCGACGCTTCTGAGCCTCCTCAACATCTTCACCCGCGAGGAACGCGTGCATGCGATCGCCGCGCTTGAGCGCCTCGGCATCGAGCAGACGGCGCTGCAGCCGGCCGGCACGCTTTCCGGCGGCCAGCAGCAGCGCGTGGCGATCGCCCGCGCACTGATGCAGAACCCGAAGATGGTCCTCGCCGACGAGCCGATCGCCTCGCTCGACCCGCTGAACGCCAAGATCGTCATGGATGCGCTGCGCGACATCAACGAGCGTGAGGGCATCACCGTCATCACCAACCTGCATACGCTCGACACCGCCCGCAACTATTGTGAGCGCATCGTCGGCATGGCCGGCGGCCGCGTCGTCTTCGACGGCAAACCTTCGGAGCTGACCGCCGAAGCGGTGAAGGAAATCTACGGGACGGACAAGGATGGCGCCGGCATCGACGAAACCATGACGTCGACGTCCATCAATATCGCTTCCGAGAGGGCAGACAATCAATCCGCCGGCGCCCAACCGCTGGCATTGGCCGGCCTCTGAGCGGGACGGCCGCGATCGAACGCCCGCGTCAAGGGCACATTTCTTCGTAACGGGAAGACCGGGGACACCGGTCGATAGGAGAGAACGCATGTTGAAGAAAGCACTCTTTGCGGCAACGGCGCTGTTCGCGCTCGCCGGCGCCGCCAATGCCGCAGAGCTCAAGGAATTCCGCATCGGCATCCTGGGCGGCGAAAACGAAACCGACCGCCTGCGCAACTATGCCTGCCTCGCCGACCATCTGAGGCAGGAATTCGGCTTCGAGAAGGTCTCGCTCTTCCCGGCCGCCGATTATGACGGCGTTATCCAGGGTCTGCTCGGCGGCACGCTCGACTTCGCCGAACTCGGCGCTTCCGGCTACGCCTCCGTCTACCTCAAGGACCCGAAGGCCGTCACGCCGATCCTGACGACGCAGCAGAAGGACGGTTCGACGGGTTATCACTCGATCGGCCTAGCGCTGAAGTCCTCCGGCATCAAGACCATCAAGGACGCCAAGGGCAAGAAGCTCGGCTACGCCGATCCGGACTCCACCTCCGGTTACCTCGTTCCGCTGACGCAGATCCCGAAGGACACGGGCATGCCGAACGACAAGTTCTTCGCTTCGACCCAGTTCAACGGCGGCCACGAGAACAACCTGCTTGCCGCCTACGACGGCAAGGTCGACGTTGCCGTCGACGACTCCTCGGGCATCGGTGATTTCAAGGACGGCTACACCTCCGGCACCTTCCGCAAGGAAGTCGACAAGGGCGCGGTTGATCCGAACAAGCTGGTCGAAGTCTGGCGTTCGCCGCTGATCCCGAACGGCCCGCTCGTGGTGCGCAACGCGCTGGGCGAAGAGTGGCAGACGAAGCTCGCAGCCTTCTTCACGGCCCTGCCGGAAAAGGATCACAAGTGCTTCTCGGCTGTCGAAGGTGGCGACTACAAGGGCTATGCCCCCGTCAAGCACGACTTCTACAATGCTGTCGTCGAAGTCCGCAAGGCGGCCATCGGCGGCTGATCGCCTTTTCAATGCGGGGCGGCCGGTAACGGCCGCCCCTTGTTTGTAACCGGGCGGAGCGTCCATGACCATTGCCGACACACAGCCGCACATGCAGAGCACGCAGGAGATCGGCACCGCCTGGGATCGGATGATCGCCAGGCGCCGCTTCTACACCATTCTCGGCCTGGTTATCCTCATCGCGGCTTTCTTGAGCTCCGTCCGCTTTGCCGATGAGAGCAATGCCGGCCATTTCTTCGAACGCCTGCCGCACCTCTTCGACTTCCTGAGCTGGCTCATTCCCAAGGATTGGAACGACGTCTGGCACGCGCTTTTCGACATAGCGAGCGTCAACGACAAGGGCGGCGAGGAATTCAATTTCGACAAGGGCCGCGTCTACGTCTGGGGCGCCTTCTACATTCCGGAATATTTCGAGCTGATGATCGTGACGATCAACGTGGCGCTGATCTCGACGATTATCGCCTTCGTCTTTGCCGTGCCCTTGAGCTTCTTTGCGGCGCGCAACCTGACGAGTTCGTGGCCGCTGCGCGTCTTCACCAAGCGGCTGATGGAATTCCTGCGCGCCTTCCCGGAAATCGTGATCGCCGGCCTGTTTTCGGCGATCCTGTCGATCGGGCCGGTCGCCGCCATCATCGCCATCACCCTGCACACGATCGGCGCGCTCGGCAAACTCTTCTATGAAGTGGCCGAAAACATCGACATGAAACCGCACGAGGGGATGAAGGCAGTGGGAGCCAACTGGTGGGAGCGCGTGCGCTTCGCCGCCCTGCCGCAGGTGCTGCCGAATTTCACCTCCTATGCCCTGCTGCGCCTGGAGATCAACGTGCGCGCCTCGACCATCATCGGCGCCGTCGGCGGCGGCGGTATCGGCGAGGAGCTGAAACTTTCGATCTCGCGCGGCTTCGGCGCCAAGACGATGGCGCTCGTTCTCTTACTTTTCGTCACGATCGTCGCCGTCGACCAGTTCTCCGCATGGCTGCGCCGCCGTCTTGTCGGCGAGCACGCCTTCCTTCTGCAACATTGAGGCCGCCATGACGGTGATCGACGCAAACCGCATGCATGAGATCGAAGCGCGCTATCCGGAATATTTTCACCGGTCGTTCCGCCAGCGTTTCGGAGGGCTGATGATCCTCATTGCAACGCTGCTCTACGGTCTTTACGCCGTCTGGTTCTTCGACCTGCCAAAGCTGCTTGCCGAAGCCCACTGGGAGCGCGTCGGCATCTATCTCAGCCAATGGGTGAGCTACGATGTCCAGGCGGACTTCCGCATCCAGGATGACGGCTCGATCGAGGTGCGTTATCCCCGCTTCTCGCCGCTCGGCGACAATCCGCACCCGGACTGGGTGGTCAACAATCCCGATGGCAGCATCACCGTTTCTGTCAGCGGCACCGGCCGCAGCGTCACCGTTTCGAAGCGCGAAACGATCGTGACCGCGCACGGCATCAGCATCCCCGTCGAACTCTCGAGCGGCGCGCCTGAGGTGGTCGGGCCGGTGCCGAGCTGGATGACGGTCTATGACGACAACGTGCTCGCAGATCTCGGCTTTGCCGGCGACGTCAGCATTTCCGTCGATCGCGTGAAGGTCCGCAAACGCTTCCTCGGCTGGGCGAATTTCCTCTTCGACACGCAGTCCGCCTTCTTCGACAAGCCGGTCAGCGAAGTCATCGGCCTTATTGTCTCCGGCCCGCGCATCAAGCCCGACCAGACCAACCTATCGCTCGCCTTCGAGGATATATGGAACAACAGCGAATGGCAGCATGGCGACGTCTGGACCAAGCTTTTCCAGACGATCATCATGGCCTTTCTCGGAACGCTGCTCGGCGCGCTTGCCGCCTTCCCGCTCGCCTTCCTGGCGGCGCGCAACATCACGCCGAACCGCCTCCTGAACCAGATCCTCAAGCGCTTCTTCGATTTCTTGCGCTCGGTCGACATGCTGATCTGGGCGCTGTTCCTGACTCGCGCTTTCGGCCCCGGCCCGCTTGCCGGCAGCGGCGCGATCTTCCTCACCGAGACCGGCACGCTCGGCAAGCTTTATTCCGAGGGGCTCGAGAATATCGATAACAAGCCGCGGGAAGGCATCAAGTCGACCGGCGCTCAAACGGTGCTTGTCCACCGTTACGGCATCATGCCGCAGATCGTTCCCGTCATCGTCAGCCAGACGCTCTACCAGTGGGAATCGAACGTGCGCGGCGCCACGATCATCGGCGCCGTCGGCGCGGGCGGCATCGGCCTCAAGCTCTGGGAGGCGATGCGCACCAACGCCAATTGGGAAAACGTCGCCTATATGGTCATTCTGATCCTGATCGTCGTCTTCCTGTTCGACGCCGCTTCGAACGCGCTGCGCCACCGGTTGATGGGCACGAAGGCGCACTGACCGGTCGATAAGGGGCGGTGGCGGCGCTCCCGCCATCATCATTCTGTCACGGAAATCTTTTAGCCGGGAGCCTGCTTGCGGTTCGCCGCCAAATCACTGAACATTGCCCTCCTCGTTTCGACGATTCCCAGGAAAAAAGCCTTGCGCTACGCTCTCTATTTTTCGCCGCCGAAGGATGATCCCCTGACCGGCGCGGCTTCGCTCTGGCTCGGTCGCGATGCTTTCACCGGCGAAATCTATCCTGCACCCGACCATGAGACACTCAGTGCGGCAGAACAGTTCGAGTTGACCGCCGACCCGCGCCGCTACGGCTTTCACGCGACGATCAAGGCGCCGTTTTCGCTTGCCGCTTCCGTCACCGAAAGGGATCTCATCACCTTTGCCGAGGATTTCGCGGCGCGCACCCCGGCCTTCGAGATTCCTGAACTCGTGCTCGGCCAGCTTGGCCGTTTTTTTGCACTGGTTCCCGGTTCTCTTCACCAACCTCTTCAGGATTTCGCCGCAAAGGTGGTAAAATCCTTCGAACCGTTCCGCGCTACGCCTTCCGAGACCGATATCGCGCGACGCAACCCGGAGAAGCTCAGCGACAGCCAGCGTATCAATCTGCAACGCTGGGGATATCCTTACGTCATGGAGGATTTCGGTTTTCACATGACGCTGAGCGGCCAGGTACCCGCCGAACGCGCCGAGGTCATGAAGGCGATCCTGGCGGAGCGTTTTGCCGGTTTCACCGGCCGGCCGCTTTCGATTTCCGGCCTCGCCGTCTTCATCGAGGAGACGCGCGGCGCCCCGTTCAAAGTTCATTCCTGGCTGCCACTGGCAGGCGCCAAAAGCTGAAAGACCTGACGATATGAGCAAAGAGACCGTTTTTTCCAACGCCCGCATCGTACTCGAGGATGACATCCTCGCAGGCTCGATTCTTATTCGCGACGGCAAGATCGCCGATATCTCCGAAGGCAATTCAGTAGCCGGCGAAGATTTCGAAGGCGACTACGTCATTCCCGGCCTCGTCGAACTGCATACCGACCATCTCGAAGGCCATTACCAGCCGCGCCCGGGCATCCGCTGGCACAAGACGGCTGCCGTCCAGGCGCATGACGCCCAGATCGTCACATCGGGCATCACGACGGTCTTCGACTGCCTGCGCATGGGCGCGGACGAGGACGGCGGTTTCGAACATGGCGAGATGCGCGAGATGGCCGACGCCATCCAATCGGCGGAGAAGGAAGGCCGGCTGCGCGCCGAGCACCTCATCCACCTGCGCTGCGAGGTATCGGCCGACAACGTGCTCGAACATTTCGCCGATTTCGAAAAGGATCCGCACGTGCGGCTCGTCTCGCTGATGGATCACGCGCCCGGCCAGCGGCAGTTTCAGACGATGGATCAATATATCTTCTACTACCAGAAGAAGCGGGGCCTGAGCGACGAGGCGTTCGCCCGTTTCGTCGCCAAGCGCCAAGCTGAATCGGCGCGCAATTCGACTCCGCATCGAAACGCCATCGCCAAGGTCTGCGCCGAGCGCGGGATCACGGTTGCAAGCCATGACGACGCCACGCTCTCCCATGTCGATGAGGCAATCGACAATGGCGTGCGGCTTGCCGAGTTTCCGACCAGCTTCGATGCCGCCCGGGCATCGCACGAGCACGGCATGAGCGTGCTGATGGGCGCGCCGAACATCGTGCGCGGCAAGTCCCATTCCGGCAACATCGCCGCCCGCGATCTCGCCGAAATGGGCGTGCTCGACGTGCTGTCCTCCGACTACGTGCCGCTCAGCCTGCTGCATGCACCCTTCATCCTCGCCGACGAGGTGGAGAGCATCAGCCTTCCGAAAGCGATCGCGATGGTGACGTCGACGCCCGCCCGCACGGTCAGCCTTGACGATCGAGGCCGGATCGCGACCGGACTGCGCGCCGACCTCGTCCGCGTCCACCGCTCGCATGGCGTGCCGGTGACACGCTCCGTCTGGCGCCAGGGACGCCGTGTCGCATGACCCCGCACGAACCCCATGCAGCAGCCGGAGCCGAGCGCGGCATCATGGTCGTGGTCGTCGGGCCGAGCGGCGCCGGCAAGGACACGCTGATGAACCTCGCTGCGCGGCGTTTTTCCGGCCGCGATAACGTGCATTTCGCCCGCCGCGTCATCACCCGCCACCGCAATGCCGGCGGCGAGGATCATCTTTCCGTCTCCCTCGAGGGCTTTGCCGCCATGGAGCAGTCAGGCTCCTTCGCGGTCTGGTGGGAAGCGCATGGCCTGAGATACGGCATTCCGGCCGAAGTTTCGGTGGCGCTGTCGCGAGGCCACGTCGTCGTGGCCAACGGCTCGCGCTCGGCGCTTCACCGCTTCCAGGCCGCTTTCCCGCGGCTGAAGGTCATCAATGTCACGGCCAGCCCGGACGTGCTCGCCAGCCGGCTCGAAGCGCGCGGCCGCGAGACACATGAGGACATCATGGCCAGGCTTGCCCGCGGGCCGCTCACTGTGCGCGGCGATTATGACGTGACGGAACTCGACAATAGCGGTTCGCTTGAAGAAGCCGAACAGAAGATGATCGCGATCCTGGACGGATTGCTGGCCGAAGTGAATTCGACACAGTAGAGAGGCAGGATGCGCGCCATCAAAGTCGTTGATTACGACCCTTCCTGGCCGCTGCTCTTTGCCAAAATCAGCGCCGAAGTCTCCGTCCTGCTCGGTGACCTAGTGCTGTCCATCGACCATATCGGCAGCACATCGGTGCCCGGCCTTGCGGCCAAGCCGAAGATCGACCTCGATGTCGTCGCAATATCCGATGAAGCGCTACCGCCAGCAATCGAATTGGCACGCGCCGCCCACTTCATCTTTCACGGCGACCCTCATGGAGACGGCCGCTGGGTCTTTACCCGGAATCGCGAGTGTCATGGTTTCAGACTCTATCTTTGCGGCCCCGACAATCGCGCGCATCAAGAACGCATCCTGTTTCGCGATTATCTCAGAGCCCATCCCGACAGAGCCAAAGCCTATGCCGACCTGAAACGCCGGCTGGCCGCGGAGGCAGACGGCGATTGGGATTTCTATACCGGCGGAAAATCAGCCTTCGTCAATGAAACGGTGGGGTTGGCCACGTTGAGAAGATGAGACCGAAGGGCGTTGCGCACTTCGGTAATTGTCAATCAATCGCCGTCGCTCCGCCCGGAAACGATCTCGCGCTTGCCTACATGATTTGCCGGGCCGACAAGACCTTCCTTTTCCATGCGCTCGACCAGTGAAGCAGCGCGGTTATAGCCGATGCCGAGGCGGCGCTGGATATAGGAGGTCGAGCACTTCTTGTCGCGCATGACGACCTTGACCGCCTGTTCGTAAAGCTCGTTGCCATCCTCTGAGGCCATGGCGCTCTTGTCGAAAACGGCGCTGGCGTCTTCCTCTTCCGGCTCTTCCTCCTCGTCGGCAGTCACGGTGTCGAGATATTCGGGGCGACCCTGCGTCTTCAGGTGCGCAACGACTTTCTCCACTTCGGCATCGGAGACGAAGGGACCGTGGACGCGGGCGATGCGTCCGCCGCCCTGCATATGCAGCATGTCGCCCTGGCCGAGCAGCTGCTCGGCGCCCTGCTCGCCGAGGATGGTGCGGCTGTCGATCTTCGAGGTCACCTGGAAGGAAATGCGGGTCGGGAAATTCGCCTTGATCGTGCCGGTGATGACGTCGACCGAGGGGCGCTGGGTCGCCATGATCAGGTGAATGCCCGCGGCACGCGCCATCTGCGCCAGACGCTGGATCGCACCCTCGATCTCTTTGCCGGCGACCATCATCAGATCGGCCATCTCGTCGACGATGACGACGATATAGGGCATCGGCGCAAGATCCAGCTCTTGGCTTTCCTCGATCGGCGCGCCGGTCTGCCGGTCGAAGCCGACCTGGACCATGATGTGGATGGTCTCGCCTTTTTCGCGTGCCTGGGAGACGCGGCCGTTATAGCCGTCGATGTTGCGCACGCCGAGGCGCGACATCTTGCGATAACGCTCCTCCATCTCGCGCACGGCCCATTTTAGCGCCATGACCGCCTTCTTCGGATCGGTGACAACGGGCGTCAGCAGATGCGGAATGCCGTCATAGACGGAGAGTTCGAGCATCTTCGGGTCGACCATGATCAGCCTGCACTGCTCCGGCGTCATGCGGTAGAGCAGCGACAGGATCATCGTATTGATGGCGACCGATTTGCCCGATCCGGTGGTGCCGGCGACAAGCAGGTGCGGCATCTTCGCGAGCTCGGCGATCACAGGCTCACCGCCGATGGTCTTGCCGAGGCCGAGCGCCAGCTTATAGCCGCTCTTGTCGAAATCCTGGCTCTCGATCATCTCGCGGAAATAGACGGTTTCACGGGTGACGTTCGGCAGCTCGATGCCGATGACGTTGCGGCCGGGGACCACGGCGACGCGGGCCGACAGCGCCGACATCGAGCGGGCGATATCATCGGCCAGGCCAATGACGCGCGACGACTTCACGCCGGGCGCCGGCTCGAATTCATAAAGGGTGACGACGGGGCCGGGGCGGACATGAATGATCTCGCCCTTGATGCCGAAATCCTCAAGCACGCTTTCCAGAAGACCGGCATTCTGCTCCAGCGTCTCCTGCGACATGATCTCGCCGAGACGTTCAGGCGGCTCCTGCAAAAGAGCGCGCGGCGGGAATTCATAACCTGATGCATCGATCTTTTCAGGCCTCGCCGCAAGGCGCGGCGACGGCAGGACCGCGGCGACGGGGGGCGTAGTCCGAGGCACGGGGGCGGCCTGAGGCACGAGGGCAGTCTGAGACACCGGGGCGGCCTGAGGCACCGGCGTGACCTGAGGCATCGGCGCAGTCTGGGGCGCGACCTGCTGCGCCGGCGTAATCGCCGCCTCGCGGGTCCGCACGGGCCTTTCCAGGGAAATCACCGCCGGCGGGCGCGGAGCTACCGGCGCGGGCGCTGCAGCCGGTGGCTGGACCGGTCGGGATGCCGCCTGAGCGGGCTTCAGCGCGCCCGGACGCCATTCCATGACGCGAAACAGCGAGGTGATCGATTCGGGCGCGGTCTCGATCTTCGGAAGAATGATCGAGGGCACGCGCACCGGTTCGCCCTCCTCGAAGGCCATGACTTCCCAGAAGGCAAAATCGGAAATCGAAGACAGTTCGGAAGCGACGCGCAGGGTGGGAGCCTCCACCGCGGCCGCCGGCGGCTGGAGCGTCTCGATCTCAGCCTGCACTACGGCAGGTTCAGCGGGCTCTGGCAGGTAGATATCGAAGGGCACGTCGACCGCGACCGGTTCTATCCGTATCGCCTGCTGTTCCGCTTCCGGTTCACTGCGAACGGGCTCGTTCGACGGGCGGCGGCGGCTGATCAGCGTTTCGGGCGTGCGGGTGAAGCGAACATTCGGCGCGAGCGAGAAGTTGCTCTGCCAGATCGGTGCCGGCGGCCTCTCGCCTGGATTTTCCTCCGGAAGCTCCGTATCAATGCCGCTGGAAAAATCTGCGGCATCCGTCAAATTGGTTCTGGGAAAACGCATGCGTCCGCTACTCACTCATGCCTAACAAATTACGACCCTACCGGGATAGAAAAGGAAGGTTAATAAGTTCCTTCCAGCCGTATCGTTCCGATACGGCCTGGGGAGGTACATGGTCGTGATTTCAGTGAGTTAGGAGAAACGGAAAAATCTTTTTCGTTTTGGGGAGGCGGTTAATGCGCCTCGTCCCAATTGGTGGCGGCGCGGGCATCGACCTTGAGCGGCACGCGCATTTCGAGCGCCGGCATCGTGGCGTTTTCCATGACCGAGACGATGATCGGCATCGCCTTTTCGACACCCTCGTCCTCGACCTCGAAAATCAGCTCGTCATGCACCTGCAGCAGCATGCGCACACGCTCTGCAAGACCGGCTTCGGCGAGCGCCGGCTCCATCTTGATCATCGCTCGGCGGATGACGTCGGCAGCCGAACCCTGGATCGGCGCGTTGATCGCCGCACGCTCGTTGAAGGCCCGCACAGACGGATTGGACGAGCGGATTTCGGGATAGTTGATTCGCCGGCCGAAGATCGTCTCGACATAACCCTTGTCGCGCGCCATCACCTTGCGGCTCTCCATATAATCGCGAATGCCGGGAAAACGCTCGAAATACTTCTTGATGTAATCGCCGGCTTCCGAGCGCTCGATCGACAGCTGGTTGGCGAGACCGAAGGCGGAGATGCCGTAGATGATGCCGAAATTGATCGCCTTGGCGCGGCGGCGCACTTCGCCCGGCATGCCTTCGACCGGCACGCCGAACATTTCCGACGCGGTCATGGCGTGAATGTCGACGCCATCCTCGAAGGCTTTGGTCAGCTGCGGGATCTCGGCCACATGGGCAAGCACCCGCAGTTCGATCTGGCTGTAGTCGGCGGAGATCAGCTTGTGACCCGGCGTCGAGATGAAAGCGGTGCGGATCTTGCGGCCTTCTGCGGTGCGCACCGGAATGTTCTGCAGGTTCGGTTCGGACGAGGACAGGCGCCCTGTGGTCGTCGAAGCCAGCGAATAGGAGGTATGGACCCGCCTGGTCTCCGGATGGACATAGCCCGGAAGCGCGTCGGTATAGGTGGATTTCAGCTTGGTGAGCTGGCGCCAGTCGACGATCTTGCGCGGGAGCTCGAAACCGGCGGCGGCGAGATCCTCGAGCACCGAGGCGGAGGTCGACCATTGTCCGGTCTTCGTCTTGCTGCCGCCGGCAAGGCCCATCTTGCCGAACAGGATATCGCCCAGCTGCTTCGGCGAACCGATATTGAAACGCTCGCCGGCGAGCTGGTAGATCTCGTCTTCCAGACGCGCCGCCCCCTGCGCCAGTTCGCCGGACAGCCGCGACAGGATCTGCCGATCGACGGTGATGCCGCGCGCTTCCATATGCGCCAGCACCGGCAGCAGCGGCCGCTCCAGCCGCTCGTAAACGCTGGTCAGCCCCACCGCCGCCAGCCGCGGCTTCAGCACCAGCCAGAGGCGCAGCGTCACGTCGGCGTCTTCGGCGGCGTAATGGGTGGCGCGGTCGATATCGACCAGGTCGAAGGTGACGTTCGCCTTGCCGCTGCCGGCCACGTCCTTGTACGGAATCGGCTTATGGCCGAGGAATTTTTCCGAGAGCGGGTCCATGCCGTGAGCGCCGGTGCCGGCGTCGAGCACGTAGGAGATCAGCATCGTGTCGTCGAAACTCTTCGTTTCGATGCCGTAACGCTTCATCAAGAGGTAGTCGTATTTCAGGTTCTGGGCGACCTTGAGGACCGATTCATCCTCTAGCAATGCCTTCAGCCGCGGCAAGGCGTCACCCATGGGAATCTGGTTTTCCGCAAGGCCGCCGCCGAGCAGATCGCCGACGCCGTTCTTGTGGGCGAGCGGCACATAGGCGGCGCGAATCTTCGTGCCGGTGGGATCGCTGACATTGTCGGCGATCGCCATCGCAAAACCGACCAGCTCGGCCTGCATCGCATCCAGCGACGTCGTCTCGGTATCGAAAGCCACAAGGCCGGTGTCGCGCGCATCGGCTATCCATCTGTCGAGCGTCGCCAGATCGCGGATCGTCTCGTAGTTCGAATGATCGAAGGGCAGCGTCGCAAATGCCTCGGCCCGCGCTTTGGCGAGATCGGCCGGCGAAAAAGCGCCTTCGACGCCGCTCTTTGCCTTCGCGCGCGGCGGCACGGGCACCGATTCGCCCGATACGTCCGGGATGCCGCCGGCAACGGGCTCCGGCTCGGCCGCGTCGAGATCGGGACCATGGGCCGCCTTGCCCCACTCGATAGGGACGACCGCCGGTTCGATGGTGCTCGCATCGCAATCGCAGACTTCGGCGACGCGTCGGGTCAGCGACGTGAATTCCATCGTCTTCAGGAAGCCGATGAGCTTCGGGCCGTTCTGCGGTTCCAACACCAGCGCGTCGAGATCGAGATCGAGCGGCACGTCGGTGCGCAGCCGCACGAGTTCGCGCGAAAGTCGCGCCATCTCGATATTGGCGAGGATCGTCTCGCGGCGCTTGACCTGCTTGATCTCGGTGGCGCGATCGAGCAGCGTGTCGAGATCGCCATATTCCTCAAGGAGCTGGGCAGCGGTTTTCGGGCCGATTCCCGGAATGCCGGGAACATTGTCGACGGAATCACCGGTCATCGCCTGCAGATCGATCATCTTTTCCGGCGGCACGCCCCATTTCTCGACAACGTCGGGAATGCCGAGCTGCTTGTCCTTCATGCTGTCATACATATGGACATTGGAGGTGACGAGCTGCATCAGATCCTTATCGGAGGAAACGATGGTGACATCGGCGCCCGCGGCCTCGGCCTGGCGGGCGTAGGTGGCGATGATGTCGTCGGCCTCGAAGCCTTCGGTCTCGATGCAGGGCAGGTTGAAGGCGCGGGTCGCCTCTCTTATAAGGCCGAATTGCGGGATGAGCTCTTCCGGCGGGGCCGATCGGTTCGCCTTGTAGGCGTCATAGAGATCCTTACGAAAGGTCTTGGCGGAATAGTCGAAAATGACGGCAAGATGGGTCGGCGTTACCCCGACATCGGTGTTGCGCGCATCCCTCAAGAGCTTCCACAGCATGTTGCAGAAACCGGAAACGGCGCCGACCGGCAGACCGTCGGTCTTGCGCGTCAGCGGCGGTAATGCGTGAAACGCCCGGAAGATGAAACCGGAACCGTCGACTAGGAAGAGATGATCGCCATTTTTCATGCGTGCATGGATAGCGCGGGCAGGAAACCAGGTCCATATAAAGTTCGGTGCGCCAAGAGCGGAAAGGATTTCCGCTCACCAAACTGTTACCGATTTGTAACGTACCGTGACCCTTGAAAAACCACATTCGTAGCCACAAATGCATGTCACCGGCGCTTGATCGCGTCGCGGGTCTGATTACCGGCTTGTCCCCCGCCGCATCAGGCTTGGACAAAGGCCTTATCCCCCTCTCCGGGCCTTTGTCCCCATTTTAAAGTCGCCATGGCCAACCTCCAGGTCATGGCGACTTTTGTTTTTCCAGGCTCGCGCAGGTCTGATCGCGGCTTGCATTTTTTGCAGCATCCTCTGCGATTTGCTGCATTGTCTCCGGCACGGTTTTGAGCCTAACTTGCAATCATGGGATTTAACCGCATGGATTCGGGAGCTTACCTTGCCAGCCAGCTGGCGAAAGGTTTTGCCCGCTCGCTGCACCAGCGTGCGGTCGGACTTGGTTTCTCTCCCGGCCAGTTTCCCATCCTGCTGGAACTCTGGGCCGAGGATGGGCTGACCCAGAAACAGCTTCTCGACCGAGTCGCTATCGAACAGGCAACCATGGCCAATACGCTTTCGCGCATGGTCCGCGACGGGCTGATCGAGCGCCGGCCGCATCCGTCCGACAAGCGGGCGCAGCTGATTTTCCTGACGCCGAAGGCGCGTGCAATGGAGGCTGAGGCGATCGAGACCGCGCGTGAGGCGGACCTCGCGCTGTTCAAAGGCTTTCGCGGATTCGAACGCGAGCTGACGCTCGAATATATCCGCCGGCTGCTGGAAAACGCCAAGACGCTCTGATCGAGATTATTCACCGGCAAGACGCGTAGATCGCCGCCACGGAGGCGGCGACACGTCAGCGTCGGCCGTCGAGGACAGAAGGCTTTTGGCGGCGAGCTTGATGCTCGGCTCGATATCCGGCTTGCCGAGCAAAAAGCCCTGCACCTGTGCGCAGCCTTCTTCGAGGACGATCTGGCGCTGCGTCTCGGTTTCGACGCCCTCCGTCACGACAGGCATGCCGAGGCTGTGGCCGAGACCGATGATGGCGCGCACGATCGAACGTGACGCCGCGTCATGTTCCAGCATGCCGGTGAAGCTGCGGTCGACCTTGATCTTGTCGAACGGGAAGGTTCGCAGGTTGGAAAGCGAGGAAAAACCGGTGCCGAAGTCGTCCATGACGATGTGAACGCCGAGACTGCGCAGGCGCTGCAGCGTGGCCATCACCCGATCGCGGTCACGGATGAGAGCGGCCTCGGTGATTTCGATTTCCAGCCGGTCGGGCGCGAGCTCCGTTTCCTCGAGGATCGCCTCGATCCGCTCGCAAAGGTTCGGCAACATGAACTGCACCGGCGAGACATTGACGGCGATCGTCAGCGGATGCGGCCAGCGCGCAGCCTCTGTACAGGCCTCGCGCAGCACCCATTCGCCGAGCTGGACGATCGATCCGCTTTCCTCGGCGATCGGAATAAAGACATCCGGCTCGCTGATGCCGTGCCCCGGCCGGTTCCAGCGCATCAAGGCCTCATAACCGCTGACCTCGCCGCTAAGTGCGCCGTAAATCGGCTGATAGCTGACATGGATCTGATTGCGGGTGATGGCGTGGCGCAGTTCGCTTTCGATCTGGCGGCGGGCGCGCGTGGCCTCGTCCATTTCCGCGTCGAAGAAACAGGCCTTGCCGCGGCCGCCGTGCTTGACCCGATAGAGTGCGATATCGGCATTGTTGCAGATCTCGTCCACATCACGTCCGTCGGCCGGATAAAGGGCGATGCCGAGGCTGACGCCGACGGCTGTGGGGTCGCGTGCCGTATCCATCTCGGCGGCGAATTCGTCGAGGATCGCGGCTGCGAGCTTCTGCGCGGCCGCCGGTTGCTGTCCGGCGGGCTGAATGATGGCAAATTCATCGCCACCGAGACGGGCGATCGTATCGCTTTCATCGGCGACGCGACGGAGGATCGAGGCAACCTTGCGGAGAATTCGGTCGCCCTCGGCATGGCCGAAAATATCGTTGACGCTCTTGAACCGATCGAGATCGATATAGAAGAGGGCCACCTTGCTGCTTTTTCGTTCGGCCATCTGCAGCGCCTGGCGGATGCGCGTATCGAACAACGACCGGTTCGGAAGATCGGTGAGAACATCGTGGTGGGCGAGATGTTCGATCATCTCCTCGGCCTGCCGGCGCTCCGTCAGATCGCGCACCGCCAGCACGTCACAATTGTGCCCGCGATAGACGATCCTGCTGGTATTGACTTCGACGGCGATCTCCTTGCCGCCGCGGGTGCTGAGCAAGGTCTCGCTAGGCCTGTTCTGCCCCTGGTTGACGGTCAAAGCAACGGACGGCGCCCTGCCGACAAGATCGGCAAGCTTCCAGCCGGAAAGCGTTTGGAACCGTTCATTGGCATCGATGACCCTGCCTTCGCGCAGGATCAGCAACCCTTCCTGCGAGGCATTGGCGAGCCCTCTCAGATCCGTCAGATGGCTGTCGATAAAGACCACCGCGATAGCGGTCAGAATGAGAGCCGTCGCCGCTACCACCACGATCGCTGCCAGCAGGCTGGTATCGAGCACCATCGCCGGGACCTCTTTGCCGGGATCCGGCACAAGCGTGATACTTGCCATCGAAATGAAGTGGAGAGCGCAGATTGCAAGAACGAAGATGACGGACGAGGTGAGGAGCCGCCTCAGGCCCCTGCACTGGAAGAAGGCGTAGAAGGCAGCGCTCGACAGCAGCGCCCCCGCCAGAACCGCACTCAGCGTCATGTAGGGATCATAGACGATGACCGCCTGTGTCTCGATCGCCTGCATACCGGTCAGGTGCATCGAGGCGATGCCGAGCGCCATCAGGACGCCGCCGCGGATGCGCGAAAACTGGCCGCGGCTCTCCGAAGCGACGACGATCGCCGCCCACGAACCGACAACCGACAGGAGGAAGGAAAGCGCCGTCAGCCCCAGTTGGTAGCTGATCGGCATGCCGCCGTCATAGGCCAGCATCGCGATGAAGTGCGTTGCCCATACGCCGGTGCCGAAGGCGAAAGCCGAGGCGGCGATCCAGAGCCTGCGGCGCCCGGCATCGCATCCTTGAGCGCGCGAAAGCGGCAGCATTGCTGCCATCGCGCCGATCAGACAAACCGCGGCGGCCGCGAGTACCAGCCGCCAATCGTGATCGTCGCGAATACATGTAATGACCGAAAACATCCGTCCCCCCGAACAGCTGAATTCTGTCAGACTATTTAGGTTGTACTAAATAACTGTAAATTGAATTAGCAGCTTCTTCTATATTATCCGGCAATCTTCTTGCACCCGATCTGGATATGGCCGCTTTCGCGCCGCCCATTTTGCTTTTCCGCCTCGCCTGCCTTCCTCGTTTGGTCTATCGTCCGGCCAAATTTCAAAAAGGAGTCGAAAATGACGGATCTACAACAGGTGCTTGCGCGCGCCGATGAGAACCTTTCCTCGAGCCTCGAAAAGCTGTTCGAGCTTCTGCGCATCCAGTCGATTTCCACCGATCCCGTCTATCGGACCGAATGCCGGAAGGCGGCCGAATGGCTGGTCGCCTATCTCGAAAGCCTCGGCTTTGCCGCCTCGGTGCGTGACACACCCGGCCATACGATGGTCGTCGCCCACCATGCCGGCGCTTCCGCCGACGCGCCCCATGTTCTTTTCTACGGCCATTACGACGTGCAGCCGGTCGACCCGATCGAGCTTTGGGAAAACGATCCCTTCGAGCCATCGATCAAGGATGTCGGCGATGGCCGCAAGATCCTGACCGGGCGCGGCACCTCCGACGACAAGGGCCAGTTGATGACCTTCGTCGAAGCCTGCCGCGCCTATAAGGAGATCAATGGCGCACTTCCCTGCCGCATCACCATTCTGTTCGAGGGCGAGGAGGAATCGGGCTCACCGTCCTTGAAGCCTTTCCTCGAAGCCAACGCCGCCGAACTCAAGGCCGATTATGCGCTTGTCTGCGATACCGGCATGTGGGACCGCGATACGCCGGCAATCGCCGCGGCACTCCGCGGCCTCGTCGGCGAGGAGGTGGTCGTGACGGCCGCCGACCGCGACCTGCATTCCGGCCTCTTCGGCGGCGCTGCGGCCAATCCGATCCATATTCTCGTCGAGGCGCTTGCCGGCCTGCATGACGAGACCGGCCGCATCACGCTTGAGGGCTTTTACGACGGCGTCGAGGAAACGCCCGACAACATCAAGGCGTCATGGGATACGCTCGGCAAAACGGCGGAGAGCTTCCTCGGTGAAGTCGGCCTTTCCATTCCCTCCGGCGAAAAGGGCCGGTCGGTGCTGGAACTCACCTGGGCGCGGCCGACGGCCGAAATCAATGGCATCTGGGGCGGATATACCGGCGAAGGCTTCAAGACGGTCATCGCCGCCAAGGCCTCGGCCAAGGTTTCCTTCCGGCTTGTCGGCACCCAGGATCCGGCTGCCATCCGCGAGGCTTTCCGCAGCTATGTCAGGTCGAAAATTCCGGGCGACTGCTCGGTGGAATTCCATCCGCATGGCGGCTCGCCGGCGATTCATCTCTCCTATGATTCGCCTGTTCTGACCAAGGCGAAGACGGCGCTTTCCGACGAGTGGCCGAAACCTGCCATCGTCATCGGCATGGGCGGCTCGATCCCGATCGTCGGAGATTTCCAGAAGATGCTCGGCATGGAATCGCTGCTCGTCGGCTTCGGCCTCGCCGATGACCGTATCCATTCGCCGAACGAGAAGTACGAGCTTGTCTCCTACCATAAGGGCATCCGCTCCTGGGTGCGGATCCTTCAGGCGCTCGCCGGCTGAAGGGCAATGACGCGCCCTATCGGCGCCAAAACCAGAAAACAAAAAGGCCGGTTGCCCGGCCTTTCGTCATCCGCCCGGCTCGGTGCCAGTTCATCCGTGGTCAAGGAGCAAGCGGGTATTGATGTGAGACTGCCGCCGAAAGGTTAACAAAAGGTTAACTTGTCGATCAGGATCGGACCTCGATTGCCGGACAGCGTGACGTGCCGGAGACGCTCCGCGCGTCCTGTCGGTTCATGCGCCCTGTCGAAGCGAATGAGAGCACAAATCTCCCCCCGTTCAAGCTGCGTTCATCGCGCTCGACCTATAAGGTTTTGAAAGACAAAGCGAATGATGACGCCCTAACAAATTCCGGCGATCGCTCTATCTTTTGTTCCAGATGCCATATGCCAAGGAAACGCAGCCGAGCGCTGCCTGAAAAACACGCCAACGAGGAGTGAGAAGCGTGAGAAACCTCATCGTCAAAATAGCCGCGGCCGCGCTACTTGTGCTGGCTCCGGCAATGGCGCAGGCCGCCGAGGGTTACTCGACGGCAAACGTCAACATGCGTGCCGGTCCGAGCACCCGGTATCCCGCCGTCGCCGTCATACCCGCCGGTTCGTCCGTCGAAATCCGCGGCTGCCTTTCCAACGTCAACTGGTGCGACGTCGAATTCTATGGCGGCCGCGGCTGGGTCTCCGGCCAGTACGTGCAGGCAGTCTACCAGCAACGCCGCGTCTATGTGGGTCCGGAATATTATCGCCCGCTGGGCATTCCGATGGTCACCTTCAGCGTCGGCAATTATTGGGACCGGTACTACCGCAATCGCGATTTCTATCGCGAGCGTGACCGCTGGAGCCGCGGCCCGGACTATTATTACCGCAACCGCGACCGCGATTATTACCGTGACCGCGACCGCGATTATTATTCCCGCGACCGTGACCGGGACCGGGACCGGGATTACCGGGCCCGCGAGTACCGGGATCGCAACCGGGACTGGCGCGACAACGATCGCAGAGAGGAAGTCCGCCGGCCCGAGCGTCGGGAAACCGACACGAATTTCCGTAATCTGCCGCAGTTCAGAGGCGGGAAGGCCGACACCTACAATCGTCCCGACCCCCGGGCTTCGCCTTTCGTCTGCCGCCCGGGCGATCCCGCCTGCGACTGAAACATCGAGGGCGGCAGCGATGCCGCCCTTTCTGCGACAGAATCACTGGAAAGCGGAGCCACAAAAAAGCCCGGCGCTCCTTGGGGGGATGCACCGGGCCTGATGTCGATCGGCGCGCGTTGAGGGGAGACGGCCGATCATTCGCGGGACGTGAGGGGCTGTCCCGCTTCTCCATAAACAGTCGTCGAGCCTATTGGTTCCGCTCGCCGCATTAATTCCTAATTCGAAAATCGTGCGCACCGCGCCCCGGCCCTGGTCATGACTGCGCGGCTTCGATAGTGCGGCTCTCATCGCTTGTCGTCCTTTAACACCCCGTTAAATCGCCGCAATTACAGTTCACTCGGATGATCGCGCATAGGTCCTTAAACCGAAATCAGTTTAAGGACAAAATTATGCAACACTTCAAAGTGCTACAGCGTCCTTCGCGCGTCTGAGGAGACGCCGGGCGCTGTAACAGGGCGCCGTTATGCGAAGTGGGCTTCGCGATCGAACAGGGGATGCGACCGGTCCGCGATGGCAGGCAGAGGCAAATCAGGCGACAGAATCGAACCGTCCTTCAGCGGCCGTCCGGCCCGCGACGATGATGAATTTTCGCTCGACGCCGACGACCGCGTCATCGGAAGCAGATCCGCGCGGCGCGGCGGCTCCAAGCCCCCGCCGCAGCGTGCCGCCCGCCAGCGGCGGCGTGAGCCGCGGGAGCGTGAAGGCGGCGGCCTTTTCGGCTTCCTGCGCGGCGTCGTCTACTGGTGCGTCGTGCTTTTCATCTGGGCCGGCATCGGCGTTGCCGGGCTTGTCCTCTATTACGGCTCGCGCATGCCGAGCGCCAGCACGTGGGCGATCCCCGAGCGGCCGCCGAACGTCAAGATCACCGCCGTCGACGGCAGCGTCATTGCCAATCGCGGCGCCACCGGCGGCGAGGCGCTGTCGCTCGAAAACATGTCGCCCTATATTCCCGAAGCCGTCATCGCCATCGAAGATCGGCGTTTTTATTCGCATTTCGGCGTCGATCCGCTCGGCCTCGGCCGGGCGATCGTCACCAATTTCACGGCCGGCCACATGGTGCAGGGCGGCTCGACGCTGACGCAGCAGCTTGCCAAGAACCTCTTTCTCTCCCCCGAGAGAACGCTGGAACGCAAGGTGCAGGAAGTGCTGCTGGCGCTCTGGCTGGAGCAGAAATACACCAAGGACCAGATTCTTGCGATGTATCTCAACCGGGTGTTCTTCGGATCGAACGCCTATGGCGTCGAGGCGGCCTCACGCCGCTATTTCAACAAATCGGCGCGGGACGTAAACCTCGGCGAGGCCGCGGTGCTGGCCGGCCTGCTCAAGGCGCCTTCGCGGCTTTCGCCGGCCCGCGACGCGGAAGCGGCGAATGCGCGCGCCCAGCTCGTGCTCGCGGCGATGCGCGAGCAGGGTTTCATCACCGATTCCGAGGTCAAGACAGCGATGTCGCAGACCCCGGCTTCGGCCAAGAGCTACTGGTCGGGCGCCGGGCATTATGTCGCCGATATGGTCATGGACGAATTGCCGGGCCTGATCGGCGACGTCAAGGAAGACATCGTCGTCGATACGACGATCGACAAATCGCTGGAGAAGAAGGCCGAGCAGTCGCTGGTCGACGTGCTCGACAAGGAGGGAGTCAAGCTCGACGCGTCGCAGGCGGCCCTGGTCTCGATCGACGGCACCGGGGCGATCCGGGCACTCGTCGGCGGCAGAGACTATGCGACGAGCCAGTTCAACCGCGCCGTCAAGGCCAAGCGCCAGCCGGGATCTTCGTTCAAACCCTTCGTCTATACCGCGGCGCTGGAAAAAGGGCTGACGCCTTTTTCGGTGTTCAACGACGCGCCGATCCGCATCGGCGACTGGACGCCGGAGAATTACGAGAAGAAATACAATGGCGAAGTGACGCTCGCCACCGCGCTCGCCAAGTCGCTGAACACGGTGGCCGCGCAGCTGGTGATGTATGACGGGCCGGATCAGGTGATCAAACTCGCCCACCGGCTCGGGATCGAAAGCGAGCTGCAGCCGAACGCCTCGATTGCGCTCGGGACGTCCGAAGTGTCGCTGATGGAACTGACCGCCTCCTATGCCGCCTTCATGAACGGCGGCTACAAGGCGACGCCGCACGTCATCCGCCGGGTGACGACCGCCGAGGGCAAGGTTCTCTACGAAAATACCTACGACAGTCCGCCGCGCGTGCTTTCCGAGCAGATCGCCGCGCAGATGGACACGATGATGATGGGCGTCATCGAAAACGGCACCGGCAAGAGTGCCAAGATTCCCGGCTGGCAGGCGGCGGGCAAGACTGGCACGACGCAGAATTCGCGCGACGCGCTGTTCGTCGGCTTCACCAGCAACCTCACGACCGGCGTCTGGTTCGGCAATGACGACGGCAAGCCGATGAAGAAGGTGACCGGCGGCGGTCTTCCAGCCAAGGCCTGGAAGGAATTCATGATCGCCGCCCACAAGGGTCTTTCGCCGGCGCCGCTCTTTGGCAACGGCCAGCTGATCGACAATCCGAACAGCGGCCAGCCGATGGCGCAGGCAGCGCCCGACGGCGGGCAGCCGGTCACGGCCGAAGTGCCGCCACCGACGACGATCGGCGGCATCATTTCCGGCGTGTTCGGCGGCGGCGAGAATGCCGAGCGTTATCCGCAGGCGCCTGTCCGGCAACAGCGGGCAGGCCCCGGCAACGGCCCTGTTCCGCCTGCAGACGTTGCCGAAGGCGGCGGTTCAGGCTACGACGGCATCGTGCCGCCCGGCGATGTCGGTGGGCCGCAGACGACCTCTTCGGTGCAGCCCCGGCGCACGACCCTGCTCGACTTGATCATGGGTCAATGAGATTCCGTGCTGCATGCCCGGCGCAAGCCATATATCCTAGAAATCGCACGCTTTCGGGGGATCGGGCGACCGCTTTCCCGGCTGCTGCGAAAATTGAAGGCAACACATTCGTTTTGCTGGATTCCGGGCTATTTCCCGCCTTGCAGTCCAGAAAACCGCTCCTTATATACGCCGCATCACCGCAATCACGATTGCGTAATCTCAAGTAGACCCATCCCGTAAGGGGCTGTCAGGGAAATGCCTTCTGGGGGTTCCGACAGCTTGCTTCAAGGAGAGAATGACATGGCAAAAGTAATTGGTATCGACCTTGGAACGACGAATTCCTGCGTCGCAGTCATGGACGGCAAGGACGCAAAGGTCATCGAGAATGCGGAAGGTGCGCGCACGACCCCTTCCATGGTGGCCTTTTCCGATGATGGCGAGCGCCTCGTCGGCCAGCCGGCCAAGCGCCAGGCGGTCACCAACCCGACGAACACGCTCTTTGCGGTGAAGCGCCTGATCGGCCGCCGCTACGAAGATCCGACCGTCGAGAAGGACAAGCATCTCGTTCCCTTCACCATCGTCAAGGGCGACAATGGCGACGCCTGGGTCGAAGCCAATGGCAAGGGCTACTCGCCCGCACAGATTTCCGCGATGATCCTTCAGAAGATGAAGGAAACCGCCGAATCCTATCTCGGCGAAAAGGTCGAGAAGGCCGTCATCACCGTTCCCGCCTACTTCAACGACGCGCAGCGCCAGGCAACCAAGGATGCCGGCAGGATCGCCGGCCTTGAAGTGCTCCGCATCATCAACGAGCCGACCGCTGCCGCTCTCGCCTACGGCCTCGACAAGAAGGACGGCAAGACGATCGCCGTCTACGACCTTGGCGGCGGCACCTTCGATATTTCGATCCTCGAGATCGGCGACGGCGTCTTCGAAGTGAAGTCCACCAACGGCGATACCTTCCTCGGCGGTGAAGACTTCGACATGCGCCTCGTCGAATATCTCGTTGCCGAATTCAAGAAGGACAACGGCATCGACCTGAAGAACGACAAGCTTGCCCTGCAGCGCCTCAAGGAAGCCGCAGAAAAAGCCAAGATCGAACTGTCGTCCTCGCAGCAGACCGAAATCAACCTGCCGTTCATCACGGCTGACGCCTCCGGCCCGAAGCACCTGACGCTGAAGCTGACCCGCGCCAAGCTCGAGAGCCTGGTCGACGATCTCGTCCAGCGTACGATCGCGCCCTGCAAGGCAGCCCTCAAGGACGCCGGCGTCACCGCTGCCGAAATCGACGAAGTCGTTCTCGTCGGCGGCATGAGCCGCATGCCGAAGGTCCAGGAAGTCGTCAAGCAGCTGTTCGGCAAGGAGCCGCACAAGGGCGTCAACCCGGATGAAGTGGTTGCGCTCGGCGCCGCCATCCAGGCCGGCGTTCTGCAGGGCGACGTCAAGGACGTTCTGCTGCTCGACGTCACCCCGCTGTCGCTCGGCATCGAGACGCTCGGCGGTGTCTTCACCCGTCTGATCGAACGCAACACGACGATCCCGACGAAGAAGAGCCAGACCTTCTCGACCGCGGAAGACAACCAGCAGGCCGTCACCATCCGCGTGTCCCAGGGCGAGCGCGAAATGGCTGCCGACAACAAGCTGCTCGGCCAGTTCGACCTCGTCGGCCTGCCGCCGTCGCCGCGCGGCGTGCCGCAGATCGAAGTCACCTTCGACATCGACGCCAACGGCATCGTGCAGGTTTCGGCCAAGGACAAGGGCACCGGCAAGGAACAGCAGATCCGCATCCAGGCTTCCGGCGGCCTCTCCGACGCCGACATCGAAAAGATGGTGAAGGATGCCGAATCCCACGCTGCCGAAGACAAGAAGCGCCGCGAGACCGTGGAAGCCAAGAACCAGGCCGAAAGCCTGATCCACTCCACGGAAAAGTCGCTGAAGGATTACGGCGACAAGGTCTCCGAAGCCGACCGCACCGCCATCTCGGATGCGATCGCCGCGCTGAAGTCCTCGACCGAGGCTACCGAAGCCGACGCCGAAGACATCAAGGCCAAGACCCAGACGCTCATGGAAGTTTCCATGAAGCTCGGCCAGGCGATCTATGAAGCACAGCAGGCCGAAGGCGGTGCTGCTGCCGATGCCTCCGCGGAAGGCGGCGACAATGTCGTCGACGCCGACTACGAGGAAATCAAGGACGACGACCGCAAGAAGTCCGCGTAATCCGCGGCGGCGTGGTTATGCTTCAACACCTGATCCGGCTGCTCACCATGGCAGCCGGAAATCCATTTCCGGGGTTTAATCCTTAATGGCAAAAGCGGACTTTTACGAAACTCTGGGTGTAGCCAAATCGGCGGACGAGAAAGAGCTGAAGAGCGCCTTCCGAAAGCTGGCGATGAAATATCACCCGGACAAGAACCCGGATGACAAGGAAGCCGAACGGAAGTTCAAGGAAATCAACGAAGCCTATGAAATGCTCAAGGACCCGCAGAAGCGGGCAGCCTATGATCGTTATGGCCACGCAGCCTTCGAGCACGGCGGCATGGGCGGCGGTGGCGGCGGCTTTGCCGGCGGAGGCTTCTCCGACATCTTCGAAGATATTTTCGGCGAGATGATGGGCGGCGGACGGGCGCGCCAGCGCTCTGCGGGAGGCCGCGAGCGCGGCGCCGATCTTCGCTACAATATGGAAATAACGCTGGAAGAGGCTTTCTCGGGCAAGACGGCGCAGATCCGCGTTCCCACTTCCATCACCTGCGACGTCTGTTCGGGTTCGGGCGCCAAGCCCGGCACGCAGCCGAAGAACTGCGGCACCTGCCAGGGCACGGGCCGCGTGCGCGCGGCGCAGGGCTTCTTCTCGATCGAGCGGACCTGCCCGACCTGCCACGGCCGCGGCCAGATCATTCCCGATCCGTGTCCGAAGTGCCACGGCCAGGGCCGGGTGACGGAAGAGCGGTCGCTCTCCGTCAATATTCCCGCCGGCATCGAGGACGGCACGCGCATCCGCCTGCAGGGCGAGGGCGAAGCCGGGGCTCGCGGCGGACCGGCCGGCGATCTTTATATCTTCCTGTCGGTGAAGCCGCATGAATTCTACCAGCGCGACGGAGCCGATCTCTATTGCGCCGTGCCGATCTCGATGACGACGGCTGCTCTCGGCGGAACCTTCGACGTGGCGACGCTCGACGGCACCAAATCGCGGGTGAGCGTGCCTGAGGGCACCCAGGCCGGCAAACAGTTCCGTCTCAAGGGCAAGGGCATGCCGGTGCTGCGTTCGGCGCAGACGGGCGACCTTTATATCCAGATCCAGATCGAGACACCGCAAAAGCTCACCAAGCGTCAGCGCGAACTGCTGCAGGAATTCGAGCAGATTTCCTCCAAGGAGAACAATCCGGAGTCGACGGGTTTCTTTGCCCGGATGAAGGAATTCTTCGAAGGCTGAGCCGTCGGTCGATAGGCAATCGCGAAAGCCGGGGACGGAAACGTCTTCGGCTTTTTTGCGCCCGCAAATCCTGATTTTGGACATGGGCAGTTCATGCCAGGCGGTCTGTTCCAGATCTGCCGCGCAAACTGTTCCAGATCGACACGGCGCCCGATCGGAACAGGAACTTGCGTTAACGCAGCCCGATGATGCCGCTTGCAAGTTTTTAAAATGACTCCAATCTCTGCCGTCAGCGCATGACCCAGGAGCTCGGAATCGATGTCCGGGGGGTGATGCGCAGTTTCAGAGCGACAGAGCGTTTCCGGCGTGTCCATTGGACGCAGGCGCTCTAACGGGGACCACGAAGCAAGAGTATCCATCATGGCGCCAGCCTTTTCCTCTCAGTCCGAAGATGTCGACGTTCTCGCCGGCGCCATCTACACATGGTGTGCCGAGCGCAACATCAAGCTTCGCAGCCAGCAGGGCCTTTCCATCGCCAGTATCGCGATCGACCTCTACCATGCCGGCCACCAGACGCAGGACGAGCTGCTGACGGCGTTGCATGGGTGCGAGATTCACTGATTCACCAGCGCGTCGCGAAATGCGTCTACCGCTGGGGACAGGCAGCCCCCGACATGGTTCGGAGGTCGTCCCTCTGAAGAAGTCTTGCTTCTCCCGACGTCAGCTGACCGCTTCAGCGGGATCAGGCGGCGCTATCGACCGCTTCGCCGCTCATGAGTGTAAGGATGGTCTTGACCGCTTCCTTGCCTGCCGCCGAGTTCAGCTTGTCGTAGCTCAGCGCAAGGGCATAGGCATCAGGACTGAGTTCGATACGGCCGCCGAATTCCGATATATCCGTCCCCTCGAAGAGGGCGGAGATCTCGACACCGAGAAAGACCGCGATCTGATGCAGCTTGCTGGCTGACACGCGGTTCGTTCCCTTTTCATATTTCTGGATCTGCTGGAAAGTCAGTCCGAGTGCTTCACCGAGCTCGAGCTGGGAAACACGACGAATGGCGCGAAGCTGTCTGATGTTGCGACCAACAATGATATCGACCGGATCTGCCACTTCACCACTCTCTTATACATGAACCTTTTGTTCACCATATCGTTTTCCCGGGATAACGCAACCCGGCAGTTGCAAAATTCAACCGACTTTTTCTGGGCATTACGTTACGTCAGCAGCCACCGAGGAATGTCGCAGAAGCCCTGCCACGCAGGCGATCCGAGAACGCCGACGATGACTGTGGCCGGCTGACGCCCAATCTCGGACGCCTCTGATGCGGTTGTATTTTTTGCGGATTTCTGAAAAACAGTACCGAAAAGTTCCGGAATCTTTCATGTTTACGATGCTTGCGGTGAAGCGCGCGCGATCCGCGGCGCGAAGGGGCGAGCTTGCCATCCGCGCCGCTTCGGCTTAGCTGTCACGCTTCACGAACCCGGATACGCAATGCCGCATAAGGTCTCTCTTTCGCGTCTGAAGCTGACAGACTTCCGCAATTATGCGGCCGCGAGCCTCAGTCTCGACGGTCGGCATGCCGTGCTGACCGGAGACAATGGCGCCGGCAAGACCAATCTCATGGAGGCGGTCTCGCTGCTTTCGCCCGGCCGCGGCCTGCGCCGAGCCGCCTATGGCGATATTACCCGCGTCGGGGCGGCCGGTGGCTTTTCGATCTTCGCGGCGCTTGACGGCATGGAGGGCGAAGTCGAGATCGGAACCGGCATAGAAGCGGGCGAGGAGACCACAGCCCGCCGGCTTCGCATCAACGGCACCCCGGCAAAAACCGCCGACGAGTTGACCGATCACCTGCGTCTTCTCTGGCTGACACCGGCGATGGACGGGCTCTTTACCGGCGCCTCCTCCGACCGCCGGCGCTTTCTCGACCGGCTGGTGCTGTCGCTCGATCCTGCCCACGGCCGCCGCGCCAGCGATTTCGAGCGCGCCATGCGCAGCCGCAACAAGCTGCTGGACGAAGGCCGTTTCGACCCTTCCTGGCTTGCGGGTATCGAAGAACAGATGGCAAGCCTCGGCATCGCCATGGCGCTCGCCCGGCAGGAGATGCTCGGCCTCTTGACCCGGCTGACCGAGGAAACACTGGAGAGTTCGCCTTTCCCATCGGTCTCGCTGCAGCTCTCGGGCTTCATGGACGGCCAGTTCTCGCGTCCATCGGTCGACCTCGAGGACGACTACGCGGCGATGCTCGCCGAGAGCCGCTACCGCGATGCCGGCGCGGGGCGCACGCTGGAGGGACCGCACCGGACCGACCTCATCGTCCACCACCGCGAAAAGGCGATGGAGGCGGAGCGGTGTTCCACCGGCGAGCAGAAAGCGCTGCTTGTCGGCCTGGTGCTTGCCCATGCGCGGCTGGTCGGCAATCTCACCGGTCATGCGCCGATCCTGCTGCTCGACGAGATCGCCGCGCATCTCGACGAGAACAGGCGCGCCGCGCTGTTCGACCTCGTCGATGGATTGGGCGGCCAGGCCTTCATGACCGGAACGGATCGGGGAATGTTCTCGGCCCTCGGCGACAGGGCGCAGTTCTTTACGGTTGCGGACGGAAGGGTGTTCGGATGAGGGAGACCGCTTTTCCCGATGTCGCTTTTCCCGATGTCGGCGGCCATGCTACGATCGCCGCCATGGAACCTCTCAGCCCCGATGAAATTGCCCGGTATCAACGCCATATCCTGCTGCCCGAGATCGGCGGCGCAGGCCAGCAGAAACTCAAAGCCGCCCGCGTGCTGGTGATCGGCGCCGGCGGGCTCGGTGCGCCGATTCTGCAATATCTCGCCGCCGCCGGTATCGGCACGCTCGGCATCGTCGACGACGACCGGGTGTCGCTGTCCAATCTGCAACGCCAAGTGATCCATGATTCCGGCACGATCGGCGAGCTGAAAACCGAAAGCGCCGCCTTGGCCATTGCCAGGCTCAACCCGCATGTGCGGCTCATCCGCTTCGAGGAACGCTTTTCTCGCGAGACTGCCCGACGTCAGTTATCCGGCTTCGATCTCCTGATCGACGGCTCCGACAATTTCGAGACGCGTTATGCCGCGGCCGATGCGGCGGAGGAAGCAGGTATCCCGCTCGTCACCGGTGCCGTCGGTCGTTTCGACGGTTCGCTGACGGTGCTAAAACCTTATGAGACGGCCGAGGACGGAGCGCCCAACCCAGGCTACCGCGACCTGTTTCCCGAGGCGCCTCCGGCGGGCCTGATTCCCAGCTGCGCCGAAGCCGGCATTATCGGCGCGCTCACCGGCGTCATCGGCACGATGATGGCGATGGAGGCGATCAAGCTCATCACCGGCGCCGGCGAGCCGCTGATCGGGCGGCTGCTGCTTTACGACGCACTCTCGGCCCGGTTCGAAACCGTGCGCTATAAGCGCCGCCGCGCCAGGCAAGCCGGATGAGGATTATCCGCCTCGATCCGAGTTTCACGCGCTGGGACGAGCTGCTCGCCCTCATCCTGACCGCCTTCGCTTCGATGAACGGCAGGATCGATCCGCCGTCGTCGGCGCTCAGCCTGACGGCGGAGACGCTGGCCGCGAAGGCTGAGGCCGAGATCGGTTACATTGTCATTGGCGATGGAAAGCTGATTGGCTGCCTGTTCCTGCGGCCGGAGGCCGATTGTCTCTATGTCGGCAAGCTCGCCGTTCTGCCGGAAGCGCAAGGCAAGGGCCTCGGCAGGCGTTTGCTGGCAGTTGCCGAGGAGACGGCTGCAGAATTCGGCCTTGCCGCCTTGCGGCTGGAGACACGCATCGAGCTTACCGACAATCACGCCGTCTTTGCCGCCTGGGGATTTTCCAGAACCGCCGAGAAGGCCCATCCCGGTTTTGCCAGAACGACCTTCATCGAGATGCGGAAGAGCCTTACACGCTGACGCGCATCAGCGGCCAGGCAGCACCCGATTCGGCGGTCTGTGGCCGTCGATGAAGGTGCGGATATTGATGATGACCTTGTCGCCCATGTCGATGCGGCCTTCGATCGTCGCCGAGCTCATATGCGGCAGCAGCACGACCTTGCCCTCATTGGCGAGCTTGACGAGCTTCGGATTGACGGCAGGCTCGTTCTCGAAGACGTCGAGGCCGGCGCCGGCGATCTTGCCCTCCCTCAGGCACTTGATCAGCTGGGTTTCATCGACGACATCGCCGCGCGCCGTATTGACAAGATAGGCCGTCGGCTGCAGCAGCGCTAGGCGGCGCGCCGAAATCAGGTGAAAGGTTGCCGGTGTCGAGGGGCAGTTGATCGAGACGATGTCGACGCGGGCCAGCATCTGGTCAAGGCTTTCCCAATAGGTTGCCTCCAACTCGTCCTCGACGGCCGGATTGACGCGCTTGCGGTTGTGGTAGTGAATCGAAAGGCCAAAAGCCTTGGCGCGGCGGGCCACCGCTGTGCCGATTCGCCCCATGCCGACGATGCCGATCCGCTTGCCGTGAATGCGCCGGCCGAGCATCCAGGTGGGAGACCAGCCGGCCCACTCGCCCGGCTTGTCGGTCAGGATCCGCGCCCCTTCGCCGAGCCGCCTCGGAACCGCGAGAATCAGCGCCATCGTCATATCGGCAGTGTCCTCGGTGAGGACGTTCGGCGTGTTGGTGACGGTGATGCCCTTGCGCGCCGCCGCCTCGACGTCGATGTGGTCGGTGCCGTTGGAGAAGCTGGCAATCAGCTTCATCTGCGGTCCCGCCTCATCGATCAGCGCCGCATCGATGCGATCGGTGACCGTCGGCACCAGCACGTCGGCGGTCCGCACAGCGGCGACAAGTTCGGGAACGGAGCGCGGCGCGTCGTCGATGTTCAGCTCGGCATCGAAGAGCTCCCGCATTCGGGTTTCGACGGCATCCGGCAGTTTGCGGGTGATATAGACCTTCGGTTTTTTCTTCGCTGTCATGGCTGCCTGCGATGCCTTGTTCAGAGGTCTTTAACCAAGAGGGGTGATAATTTTCCCGTTCCGGGCAATTTCTACCAGACCCGCACGCGAAGACAAACAAAACTCGTGGTGCAGCCGGGGAATGTCAAAGCCCGGAGCGCGTGCAGGCCGGGCTTGCCCGCGAATTCGAGCAAACGGAAGCCTCCATGCGCAGCAAAGTCCTGAAGTCCTGCCTCGCCCTCGCGATCGCTCTGGCCGCATCCATGGGAACCTTAGAATTTGCTCATGCGCAAGCGGCCAAGGGGCCGAGCGGCCTGCCATTGCCGCGCTTCGTCACATTGAAATCGAAGCGCGTCAACCTGCGCATCGGCCCCGGAACGGATTTCGCCGTATCGTGGATGTATCTGAAATCCGGCCTGCCGGTGGAAGTCATCCAGGAATACGACAACTGGCGCCGCATCCGCGATGCCGACGGCACTGAAGGCTGGGTCAATCAGTCGCTGCTATCAGGCCAGCGCGCGGCGATCGCGGCACCCTGGATGAAGACGAAGGGCAAGGGCGTCTATGTCAATCTGCGCCGCGAGGCGCAGCCCTCCGCCTCGATCGTCGCCAAGCTCGAACCCGGCGTGATGCTGACGATCGGCGAATGCAACGGCGATTGGTGCCACGCAGAAACCGACGGCGCCGCGGGTTGGGTGGCGCAGTCGGAAATCTGGGGCGCCTATCCCGGCGAAGCCTTCAAATAAGCCCCGCCTGTTTGGCGGCGTCGGAAAGCGACGTCATCGGGCGTGGGCCGATCTGCTGTATGACAATGCCGGCGGCGAGACAACCGAGCTTGCCGCAATCCTCCAGGGACCGTCCCTGCGTGTAGCCATAGAGGAAGCCGGAGGCAAACAGGTCGCCGGCGCCCGTTGTATCCACGACTTCGCGGATCCTGATTGCATCGACGTAATAACGCTCCCGGCCCTTCAGGATGACGGCGCCGTTCTCGCTCATCGTCACGGCGGCGATCTTGCAGTCCGCGGCGATCCTGTTCAGCGCCTCTTCGAAATCGTCGGTCTGGTAAAGCGACAGTGCCTCCTGGCGATTGGCAAAGACGATATCGACCTTGCCGGAGCGCATCAGATCGAGGAACTCGCCGCGATACCGGTCGACGCAGAAACTGTCGGACAGCGTCATCGACATTTCCCGGCCGTGTTGATGGGCGATGCGGGCGCAATCGAGAATCGCCTCCTTGGCGCGCGGCGGATCCCAGAGATAACCTTCGAAATAGGTGACCTTGGCATCGGCAACGACATCGGCCTCGACATCCTCAGGACCGAGTTCGACGCAGGCGCCGAGATAGGTATTCATCGAACGCTCGCCATCCTCGGTGACGAAGATCATCGAACGCGCCGTCGGCGGGAAGGTGCCCTTCGGCTTCGTCTGATAGTGGACGCCCTGGGCGCGGATATCGTGGGTGAAGATGTCTCCGAGCTGATCTGCGGCGACATTGCCGAAATAGGCTGCCTTGCCGCCCAGGTTGGCAACGCCCGCCGCCGTGTTGCCGGCGCTGCCGCCGGAGGCTTCCAGTGCCGGTCCCATGCGCGAATACAACAGTTCGGCACGTTCGGCGTCGATGAGGTTCATCGCCGCCTTGGTGATCTGGTTGTCAATGAGGAACTGGTCGTTGCAACGGGCGATGATATCCACGATTGCGTTGCCGACCGTCAGAACATCGAATCTTGTCATGGAATGGGGGGTCCCGGATTTGTGATAGCCGGGGTTCGGTCTTAGCGAAATTTCCGCGGTTTGGAAGGACAAATGGTGAATAGCGCATCTATTTCTTCGCAAAAGTGCCGCTTATTCGTCATGCCGCTGTCATCTTCGAAATCTACAAGTACTCGCAGGAAGACCGGCATGAGCAGCTTTCAGTTGCAGCCGGGCGCCCGAGGGATGATCCCTTCGATCTTACCGGCGCGATGCTGACCACGGATGAACTGGCAGCTTCGTGATCCCTCCGGCAAGGCCGGAGCGGAAAAGCGGGCTGTGCCCGCTTTTTTTGCTTTGCGGAGAGCTCAGCGGCCGGAGCGGGCGGCGCTTGCCCTTTGCTGGTCGAGCGCCGTTCGGACGCACAGGACGCTCTCACTCTTCAAATCTACGCATTGGACTTACCGAAAATCGATTCCGATTTTCGGGTCGATGCTGTAGAGGTCGGATACTCCCCTCCCCGCAGAGCATCCCGCCTCATGTCAGCCATCATTCTCGACGTCCTTCCCATCTTCATCCTGATCCTCATCGGCTGGGTGATCGTTCGTAGCGGTCTGATGACCTCGAATGTCGGCGACGCGCTCAGCGAATTCGTCTTCAAGATCGCCGTGCCGCTTCTGCTCTTCCGCACCATCGCCGAAGCGGATTTCCACGGCGCCTCGCCTTTCCGGCTCTGGATCGTCTATTTCTCCGGTGTCGCCATCACCTGGACGGCCGGGCATATCGCCGCAACGCGGCTTTTCGGCCGCGATGAACGGATCGGCGTTCTCGCTGGGGTTTCCTCAGCCTTCGCCAACAACGTCTTCATCGGGCTGCCGCTCGTTCAGCGGACCATCGGCGACGAAGGGCTGGTGGCGTTGTCGATCCTGCTTGCCGTGCATCTGCCTGTCATGATGGTCGCCGGCACAGTGCTGATGGAGCATGCGGAGCGCAAGATCGCCGGCAAAAGCGACCGCAGCATGGTGTTCGTGCTTCGCCAGATCGTCATCAATCTCATACGCAATCCGCTGGTGATCGGGCTTGCAGCCGGCATGGCCATGCATCTTTCCGGCCTTACCATGACGGCGACGCTGGCGACGGTCGTCAATCAGATCGCCGGCATTGCCGGTCCGGCGGCGCTGATCTCGCTCGGGATGGCGCTGGAGAGATACGGCGTCTCCGGCAATTTCGGCATTGCCAGCGTCACCTCGAGCTTAAAGCTGCTGCTGCTGCCCGGTTGCGTCTGGGCGGCGAGCCATCTCCTCGGCCTCAGCCCTGCATGGACGGCAGCGATCGTGCTGACCTCGTCGGTGCCGACAGGCGTCAACGCCTGGCTGATCGCCAACCGGTTTGGCGTCGGTCACAGCCTCGCCGCCTCGACGATCACGGTGACAACGGCGCTCGGCGCCATCACGGTCTCGCTCTGGGCTTATTTCCTGGGGGCCTGAGCGGGTCTCGGCATAATAAGAAAAGCCCGGCTTGCGAGCCGGGCTTTTCCATGAATGCGATCATCCTGCCGTTCACTGCGTGGCTGTTTTCGGATCCGGCAGCGGCACCGGCGAATCAGCCAGCGTGTGCAGGTAGAGGATGACGTTGGCGCGATCCTGATCCTTCGGCAGACCGGCAAAGCCCATCGCGGTGCCGGGAACGTCCTTCTTCGGCGCCAGCAGGAACTTGTTGAGATTCTCAAAAGTCCACTTCTCGCTGCTGCCCTTGGAGAAATCCTTCATCGCAGAGGAATAGGCGAAGCCTTCATGCGAGGCGATCGGGCGATCTACGACACCAAAGAGGTTCGGACCGACCTTGTTCGGTCCGCCTTTGGTGCCGTCATGACAGGCCTGACACTTCTTGAAGACCGCTTCACCGGCCTTGGCATCTGCAGAAGCGAGCAACTGCGCGATCGGAACGGCAGCGGCCGGCGCAGCTTCGCCACCGGCGGCCGGCGCCTCTTCCGCAACGATCGCGAAACCTTCCTTCTCCGGCGCTTCGGAATGGAAGATCCCCTCGGACGCGATGGAGACCGACATCAGAACGAAAATCGTTCCGAGCAGCGCCCCCACGGCCGTATTGACGTATGAATTCATCTGCAATGCTCCCCTTGCAGCCGGCAGACCAGAACCGGACCATCTTGAAATCGCGCGGAACCTATGTCTTTTGACTGTTCGTTGCAACTGTCTAAATGGTCTTATGCGTGAGACTTTTTGACACTTTTCAGCCCGGAATAGAAGGCCCGAACAATGCGTGATTCAAATTTCGACGACGTGCTCGTATTGATCCCGGCACGGATGGCTTCAACTCGGCTTCCGGGCAAGCCGCTCGCCGATATTTGCGGACTGCCGATGATCGTGCAGGTGGCGATGCGCGCAAAAGAAGCCGAAATCGGCCGGGTCGTCGTCGCCGTCGACGACCCGCAGGTGTTCGATACCGTGGCTGCCGCCGGCTTCGAAGTCGTCATGACCAGCAAGGATCATGAATCCGGCTCGGACCGTATCTTCGAAGCGCTGAAGAAGGTGGATCCGGACGGCAAGGCGAAGTTCATCGTCAACGTCCAGGGCGACCTGCCGACGATCGAGCCTGAAACGGTGCGGGCGGCCTTGCGACCCCTCGAGAACGAAGCAGTCGATATCGGCACGCTGACTATCGAAATCGATAATGAGGAGGACAAGACCGCGCCGCACATCGTCAAGGTCATCGGCTCGCCGATTTCCGACACCCGCCTGCGCGGCCTCTACTTCACTCGCGCCACGGCGCCTTACGGCAAGGGGCCGCTCTACCATCATATCGGCCTCTATGCCTATCGGCGCGCTGCGCTCGAGCGGTTCGTCTCGCTCGGCCCGTCGACGCTCGAAAGGCGCGAATCGCTGGAGCAATTGCGGGCACTGGAGGCCGGCATGCGCATCGATGCCGAGATCGTTGACACGGTTCCGCTCGGTGTCGATACTCCGGCCGACCTCGAAAAAGCGCGGCGAATCCTCTCTGCACGGCAGAACTGACGGGACTATCATGAACATCAAGACCAACAGGATCGCCTTCCAGGGCGAATTCGGCGCCAATTCGGACATGGCCTGCCGCGACATGTTTCCGACTATGGAGCCGCTGCCCTGCCAGACTTTCGAGGATGCCTTCACGGCGGTCGACAATGGCGACGCCGATATCGCGATGATCCCGATCGAGAACACGATTGCCGGACGCGTCGCCGATATCCACCATCTGCTGCCGGAATCGCGGCTGCATATCATCGGCGAATATTTCATGCCGATCCGCTTTCAGCTGATGGTGCTGCCCGGAGTCACCAAGGATGAGATCCGGACGGTGCACAGCCATATCCACGCACTTGGACAGTGCCGCAAGATTGTGCGCGCTCACGGCTGGAAGCCTGTCATCGCCGGCGATACGGCCGGGGCGGCAAAACTCGTGAAGGAAACCGGCGATCGCTCAATGGCGGCGCTTGCTCCGCGCCTTGCCGCCGATCTTTACGGGCTGGAGATCGTCGCCGAGAATGTCGAGGATACGGAAAACAATGTCACCCGTTTCGTGATCCTGTCGCGCGAGGAGGAATGGGCGCAACGCAATTCGGCTGAGGAAAAGGTCGTCACCACCTTCGTCTTCAACGTCCGCAACATTCCGGCAGCGCTCTACAAGGCGCTCGGCGGCTTTGCCACGAACAATATCAACATGACGAAGCTCGAAAGCTATCAGCTCGGCGGAAAATTCGTGGCGACGCAATTCTACGCCGATATCGAGGGCCATCCGAACGATCCGAACGTTCGCCGAGCATTGGAGGAGCTGCGTTTCTTCTCCGAGAAGGTGCGCATCCTCGGCGTCTACAAGGGGCATGTGATGCGAGGCCTGCTTTAACAGACCTCGCGCTCTCTTATTATTTATCCGGCTCGCAGACGCGCAGCCGGTGCCCGTCCGGGTCGAGCACCACGAAGGTCGGGCCGAAATCGAGTTCGGTCAGTTCCTGGGCAATCGGCAGGCCGCGCTGACGCCAGTCATCATATTGCCTGGCGACGGCATTTTCTCCCGGCAGCATGAAGGCCACTTCGCCTCGATTGCCGATGGCGGAGGGCTGCGGCTCGACCTTGCTGCGCCGCCAGAGACCAAGGGTGAAGCCGCCATCGAGCGGGAAGGCGACGAAATTCGGCGCTTCCACGGCCGGTTCCCGGTTCAGGAGGTTCCGATAGAAGCTGGCGCTCTCGGCCGGATCCTTGACATAAAGGATTATCAGATTGGGGCTGATCATTGCGGTTCTCCCGTTGCTGTAAGTTGGGGCCTGCGAGATCTCCTGCTGCCAGTTTATGGCAGCAGAAAACAGAAGGCGCTGCGAAAGCAACGCCAGCTCTCGTCAAGTGAATGAGCTGGACAATCAGATTTTAGAGCGGGAACCGATCATGGAGGCGCGGGTTGCGCCCATCAATGAAACCGAGGTCGCACTTGCAGGAATCCGGTATGGCTTCGATATCGAGTTTTGAGCGGCTCGGCTCGGAGATCCGGAAAAAGCTCATAGCCAGGCGCAGCAGGCCGGAGCCTGCCGACTGCCGGACGTCGGCGAAAGTTTCGGCTGAAATGATATCGGCAAAACTGTCGGTGGCGAAGCGATCGCCGGCCTGTTGAATGATTGGAGGCGTTACCATGATCAGTACTCCTTCCCAAGCGCATCGGCACGATGCGCAAAACCTGGATGTCACAGCGTCCTTGCGCGTCCGAAGACGCGCGGCGCTGTAGTGAAGTGAGACTGATAATAACTCTCCCTGCTGACAGTTTATGGCAGCAGCGTTCAGGTCTCCAGCGGCACGTCCTGCGTCTCGCGCCATTCCTTTAGGAGCGCTGTGCGGCGGCGGGGATAACGCATCTCATGAACCGCCATATCGATGATGCGATCGGTGCGGAAATGGCGGAAATCCTGGCGCAGTTCGCACCAGGCCATGATGATGCGCACATGCTCGAAATAACCGAGCGCGAAGGGCCAGACACGGCGGCGGGAGATCCGACCCTGCTCGTCGCCGTAATGCAGTTCGAGCACGCGCTCCAGACGGATCGCCTTGCGGATAGCCGAAACATCAGCCCTGTCCTCGTCCTGACGCTTGCGGCCAACGAAGAGTGTCGCCGAATCGACCGTTTCACGCATGTCGGCCGGCAGCACGGCGACGATCTTGGCGAGCGCATCGGCGCCGGCGCCGGCAAGGCGCGGCTCGGCGGCGCGGGCCACCCAGCGCGAACCGAGCACCAGGGCTTCCAGCTCTTCTTCGGAAAACATCATCGGCGGCAGCATGAAGCCGGGCTTCAGCACATAACCGATGCCCGCCTCGCCTTCGATCATCGCGCCCTGGGCCTGCAGGCTGGCAATATCGCGATAGAGCGTGCGCAGGCTGACGCCGGTTTCCTGGGCAAGAACAGTTCCGGTCACCGGCCGCCGATAACGCCGAAGCGTCTGGAGCAGCGTCAGCAGCCGTTCCGAGCGGGCGACCGGCATGGCGCTACCGCTTCCACTCCGCCCAGTCGCGCATCAGGCGGTGGGCGATCGCCCCTTTCGGTGGAGAGGCCTTGCCGGTCGCACTCGGGCGTTCCAGCATCTCGATTGTTTCCTCGCGGGTGAACCAGCGGCAATCCTCGAGTTCCGTCTCGTCGCGCGTAATTTCGGTGGATTTGGCCTCGGCGTAACAGCCGATCATCAGCGAATGCGGCATCGGCCAGGGCTGCGAGGCGTGATAGCGGATGCGGCCGGTGCGGATGCCGGATTCCTCCAGCGTTTCCCGGCGCACGGCGTTCTCGATGGTCTCGCCGGGTTCGACGAAGCCGGCAAGGCAGGAATACATGCCGGGCGCAAAATGCGGGCTGCGCCCGAGCAGGCAGAGATCGCGCGTTTCGTCGATCGTCAGCATGATGACGACGGGGTCGGTACGAGGAAAGATCATGTGTTCGCAGGCGGCGCAGACGCGCTTGTAGCCGCCGATATGAATCTCCATCGCCGCGCCGCAGCGGCCGCAGAATCGGTTGTCGCCATTCCAGCGGATGAGGCTTGCGGCCTGGGCGAATTCGCCGAGCAGGACTTCGTCGATCAGCATCTCGCGGAACAGCGTGCGGCCGTCGGCGGGCTTGTATTGGCTGGTGAGATCGTCGACGTCGATGCCGACGGGAACGGCAAGGCGCGGCTCGCCTGATTTGCGGTAGCCGAGCAGCACCGTCTCGTCCCAATTCGGCTGCAATTCCTGCAGTTCGTAACGGGCAAACAGCGGATCGAGCACCTGGCCGTCATGTTTCAGCACCAGCTTGTCCCGGGCAAAGGCGAAGATATGGGTACCGTCCTTTGCCAGCGCCTTTTCGACGGAATGTTCGTCGCGGTGTTCGGAATCGCGATTGAGGTCGTTGGCGGCAAAGGCAGTGAGATTGCTGGGTTCCGGATGGGGCACATCCGAATCGAAAAGCGAATGGTTCATGATGAAAGGGCTTCCCGCAGCTTTGCTGTGAATTCGTCTCTCCTTGCGTCCTCGTAAGGCTCCGCGCGCCCGAAACCCCAGACGGGACCCGGCCAGTTGGCGTCGCCTTCGAAGCGGGCAATGACATGAACATGAAGCTGGCGGACGATATTGCCAAGAGCCCCGATATTGATTTTTGCAGCACCGGTAATGTTCTTTAAGGCCTTGGCGACGAGCTCGGTCTCGAAGGCGAGCAGCACCTGATCGAGCGGCGTCAACTCGAAGATTTCGGTAATACCAGCCCGGCGCGGAACCAGAATGAGCCAGGGCCAGCGGGCATCTCTCGACAATCTGAGATCACAGAGACCGGTGATCATGATGCTGACGCTGTCGTTTTCCAGCCGGGGGTCGAGCACAAAACCGTCCAAAGGGCATTCCTCCTGTCTTTTCCTACGACTAGCAGTTTTTTTGGATGTTGGCTTGCTTTTGATGACGATATTGCCGATATGTGCATCCGGGAGGTTGGTGGTGGACGAGCCACTCGCCAACCGGGTCAGGTCCGGAAGGAAGCAGCCCTAACGAGCCCGGCACGGGTCATCGTGCCAGCCTCCCACCTTCTCTCCACGAAATGCCCGACGATCCCGGGCGACAAGCAGGGCGATGAGCGACACCGAGCGACAATCAAAAGATGCCGCCTCGACGGGCACCGGATACCGGGTGCTGGCTCGCAAATACCGCCCCAAGGATTTCACGGACCTGATGGTCGGCCAGGAGCCGATGGTCCGCACGCTCACCAACGCCTTCGAGACCGGCCGCATCGCGCAGGCCTATATGCTGACCGGCGTGCGCGGCGTCGGCAAGACGACGACGGCGCGCATCCTGGCGCGGGCGTTGAATTACAAGACGGCAGAAATAGACAAGCCGACGATCGACCTGCGTGTTCCCGGCGAACATTGCCAGGCGATCATGGAAGGCCGGCATGTCGATGTGATCGAAATGGATGCCGCTTCACACACGGGTATCGACGATATAAGAGAGATCATCGAGCAGGTGCGCTACCGGCCGGTTTCGGCGCGCTACAAGGTCTATATCATCGACGAAGTGCACATGCTGTCGACGCAGGCCTTCAACGGCCTGCTGAAGACGCTCGAAGAGCCGCCGGAGCATGTGAAGTTCATCTTCGCCACCACCGAAATCCGCAAGGTGCCGATCACCGTGCTGTCGCGCTGCCAGCGCTTCGACCTGCGCCGCATCAGCGCGTCGGATCTCGTCGGGCTGTTCACGACAATCGCGGCCAAGGAGGGCATCGAGGCGGAAGGCGACGCGCTGGCTATGATCGCGCGCGCCGCCGAAGGCTCGGCGCGCGACGGCCTGTCGCTGCTCGACCAGGCGATCGCCCATGGCGCAGGCGCCGTGCAGACGGAAGCGGTGCGCGGCATGCTCGGCCTTGCCGACCGCGCCCGGATCGTCGATCTCTTTCAGCATATCGTCAAAGGCGACGTGGCCGGTGCACTCGGCGAGTTCCAGAGCCAGTATGAGGCTGGCGCCAATCCGGTGGTCGTGCTCACCGATCTTGCCGATTTCACCCATCTGGTGACGCGACTGAAATATGTGCCGGATGCGGCAAACGACCCTTCTCTGAGCGAGATCGAGCGCACCAAGGCGGCGGAATTCGCTAGGGGTGTTGCGGTGACGACGCTGTCGCGCATCTGGCAGATGCTGCTGAAGGGCATTCCCGAAACGGAAGGCTCGTCGCGCACGGCGGGTGCAGCCGAAATGGTGCTGATCCGACTCGCGCACGCGGCCCATCTGCCAGCGCCCGAGGATGCGGCGCGGCGGCTTGCGGAGTTTTCCGGCGACAATGCCGGCTCGCGCCCCTCCTCCCCGCCTTCCGGCGGAGGCGGCGGCACGCGGGTTCCCTATCAAAGCAGTGTCGCGGCACGCGCGCCTGATATCGCGCCGAGCAAGCCGCAGCCTTCGGCGCCGGTGGCAATGCTGCGCGCCGTGCCGAGCAGCCAGCCCGAGACCATGCCTGTCGGGCGGATAGAGGCGAAACCGGCGGAAGCGCCGAAGCCGCTCGTCAAGGTCAATTCGGTCAGCGATATCGTCAATCTCGCCACCGAGAAGCGCGACGCGAAGCTGAAGGCGATGGTGCGCAATTTCGTGCGCCCGGTGCGGATCGAGCCCGGCCGGCTTGACGTCAGCCTGACCGAAGGCGCGCCGACGACGCTGCTCAACGAGCTTGCCGTCAAGCTGAAGGAATGGACCGGCATCCACTGGATCGTTAGCCTCAGCCGCGACGAAGGCCAGCCGACGCTGGTGGAAGCAGAGGCCAGGACCCGGGAACAGCATGTCATCGATGCCCGCCAGGACCCTGACGTGGCGGCGATCCTGGCGCATTTTCCCGGCGCAAAGATCATCGACGTGCGCGTGCGGGCGCCGGAACCGGAAGAGGAAGGCGAGGCCAAGCCGCCGGCTGCCGCCGAATCCGAAGAAGGCGACATTCTGCCCGGCGACGACATAGAATTCTAAGGTTTCAAGAAGGAGTGAGACGATGCGCGACATCATGGGCATGATGGGCAAAGTCAAGGAAATGCAGGCCAAGATGGAGCAGATGCAGGCGGAGATCGCCGAGCTCACGGCCGAAGGCAAGGCCGGCGGCGGCCTCGTCACCGTCGTCATTTCGGGCAAGGGCGACCTGAAGAGCCTGAAGATTGACCCGTCGCTGTTCAAAGAGGACGATGTCGAGATCCTCGAGGATCTAGTCGTTGCCGCCCACAAGGACGCCAAGGACAAGGCTGAGGCGCTCGCCGCCGAAAAGACCAAGGCGCTGACCGCCGGCCTGCCGATCCCGCCCGGCTTCAAGCTGCCGTTTTGATAGCAGACAATTGATAATCATATTGACTGCGGTTCCGATAGCCGATGCTGCTATCGGGCCGGCGACACCTGCAGAACGCCGCTCTTAACGCTGCGCTTCCAGCATCGCCCGCAGCTTATAGTGAATGGGAGCAGCGAGATATCGCGACCGGTCCGCCTCCGAAAGCTGCCGGCCAAATGTTTTCATCAGCTCCGGTATCGTGACTTTCTCTCCAACAAACGCCTGATGCTCCACCGGCATTCCGGCCTTGGCCACACCGGGTTTGATGACGCGGCAATAGATGCCGGGGCTGGCGGCCACGGTGTAGCGTTTGACGAATTTCGCGTCATTCATCCTGGCCGCGAAAGTGGCGCAGGGGATGCGGCACGATGTGACTTCGAGGATGAGATCGCCTGATATGAACCGGTCGCCGACGGCAACGTCGCGATTGTCGAGATCCGAGATCACCATGTTTTCGCCGAAGGTGCCGGGCTCGTGGGGTCGGCCGAGCTCCCTGCTCCACCAGTCGAGCGTCAGCGATCCCTCGATATAAACAGCTTGGTCGACGCCGCCATGGTGTTTGCGGTTGCAGATGGCATCGCCGACTAGTCCCTCGGCATCGATCATCACCGCGCCGTTGACGGGCCGCTTGAAGATGCCGGTCTTGTAACTTTTGCAGGCCAGCCTTTCCGGGTTGCCTGTGCAAAGGGCCAGGATTTTCATGCGACGGCCGATCCTTCCGCGATTCCGTTTTCGTTCCATATCAGTTAAGAACGGCGCATGGCAAAACGAGTCACCGGCCCCGAAATCGAAAAACTCATCCAGCTTCTGGCGAAGGTGCCGGGCCTCGGGCCGCGCTCGGCCCGCCGGGCGGCGCTGCATCTGATCAAGAAGAAGGACCAGTTGCTCGGCCCGCTATCGAACGCGATGGGCGAGGCCTATGACAAGGTGAAGATCTGCTCGCGCTGCGGCAATGTCGATACGGTCGACCCTTGCACCGTCTGCACCGATACGCAGCGCGATCAATCCGTCATCATCGTCGTCGAGGACGTCTCGGACCTCTGGGCGTTGGAGCGGGCGGGCGCAATGAACGCCGCCTATCACGTGCTCGGCGGCACGCTGTCGCCGCTCGACGGGATCGGGCCCGACGATCTCAATATTCGCGGGCTGATCGACCGGATCGGCGAAGGCGGCATCCGCGAACTGATTATCGCCGTCAACGCCACCGTCGAGGGGCAGACGACGGCGCACTACATCACCGATCAGCTGCAGGGACTTGAGGTGAAGATCACGCGGCTGGCGCATGGCGTGCCGGTCGGCGGCGAGCTCGACTATCTCGACGAGGGCACGCTGGCGGCGGCGCTACGGGCGCGGACGGCGATATGAGGGGGTTGCGTATGTGGCAGCGTACCCCCCTCTGTCCTGCCGGACATCTCCCCCACAAGGGGGGAGATCGACAAGAGGCGCAGGCCTCCCAAAATCTTGATCGTGCGCCAGGCGGCTTCGACCATCTTAGGCGCTTCATTTGGGCAAGACGGCGCCCCCAGCCGATCTCCCCCCTTGTGGGGGAGATGTCCGGCAGGACAGAGGGGGGTGTGGCTCGGCGGCTGCTTATATTCGCACTTGCTGCTATGACTGCCCTCCTTCCTCTCCCCTCATACGCAGCCCCATCGAAAGCCGATGTCGAGGCACAGTTCGAAAACTGGGTGCAGAAGGACCTCTGGCCCGAAGCAAAGGCGGGCGGTATTTCCGAGACGACCTTCAAGGCCGCTTTCTCAGGCATCACGCTGAACTGGAACCTGCCGGATCTCGCTCCGCCCGGTTTCCCGCCGCCGAAAGAACAGAAGCAGACGCAGGCGGAATTTTCCTCGCCCGGCCCCTATTTCAACGAGGACCGGCTGCAGAGGCTTGCCGTAACGGGACGCGGCTTTGCCGCGCAATATAGCTCGACGCTGAAGCGGATCGAGAAGACCTATGGCGTGCCGGGCTCGATCGTGCTCGCCATCTGGGGCCGGGAAACCGGCTTCGGCGCCGCGAAGATCCCGGAATCGGCGATCGAAGTGCTGGCGACCAAGGCCTTCATGTCGACGCGCAAGGAGATGTTCCGCGCCGAGCTGGTGGCGGCACTGCATATTCTCGACGGCGGCGACGTGACGCCTGCCGATTTCAAGAGTTCATGGGCCGGCGCGCTCGGCCAGCCGCAATTCATGCCGACGAGTTATCTGAAATATGCGGTGGATTTCGACGGCGATGGCCACCGCAACATCTGGACCTCGGTGCCGGATACGCTCGCCTCGATCGCCAACTATCTGGTCAAGAAGGGCTGGCAGCGCGATCGTGACTGGGGCTTCGAGGTGTCGATACCCGAAGCGGTCTCCTGCGCGCAGGAGGGGCCTGATCTGGCAAAGCCGCTTTCGCACTGGGCCTCGCTCGGCATCGAGCGCATCTCCGGCAAAGCCTTTCCCTCAGGTGAGATGAAGGCTCAGGGCATGATGCTGGTGCCGGCCGGCCGCGACGGCCCGGAATTCATCGTCACGCCGAATTTCTATATCATCAAGGAGTATAACAACTCCGACCTCTACGCGCTTTATATCGGCAACCTCGCCGACCGGATCGCCTCGAACGGCGACGCATTCGAAGGCGAATGGGGCGATGTCGGCAAGATGCTGCGTTCGGATGTCGCCGCCATGCAGAAGGCGCTGGAGCGTCAGGGTTATGACGTCGGCGGCTCCGACGGATTGCCCGGCTATAAGACGCGGCGCTCGATCGGCCAGTGGCAGGCAAAGAACGGCATGAAGCCGACATGCTTTCCCGAAGCCAGCATGAAGGGCAGACTGAAATAGCCGGATTCAGAGGTTGCGTTTCAGCCCTTCATGGCTGACGACGAAACCGAGCTTTTCGTAGAAGCGGATCGAGTCTTTCCGTGTCTTGTCCGATGTCAGCTGCACGAGGCCGCAGCCGCGCTCGACGCATTGGGCGACCGCCCATTCGATGAATTGCGCGCCGAGGCCCGCTCCGCGACACTCTCTTGCGATACGCACGCTTTCGATCTGCCCGCGCCACATGCCGGTCCGGGAGAGGCCGGGAAGAAAGCTCAGCTGCAGGCAGCCGACGACCTGGTCGGAGGCGTCGGTCGCGACAGCAAGCAACTGGTTGGCATCCGCCTCGATCGCCGCGAAGGCCGAGAGATAACGCGCATCGACGGGATCGGAGACGATTTCCCTGGCGGCGCCGAGATCGTCATCGGCGAGAAGCCGGACGATGGCGGCGAGATCGGATAGACGGGCGAGCCTGAAACTGTACATGGCTGCTCTCAATGATGCAGATCGATCGGCGCCTTGTGGAAGACATCGTCGCCTGGCGGGATGGCCTGGCGCTCGATCATGCGGTGGACATGGGGCGGGCCTTCACCGCGATGGAGCGCTCGCAGCCGGTCGATGTTTTCGGCATCGGCCTGGGTGCGCCGCTGGTTGTGTCTGATATATTCGACCCAGGTCGGCGTATGGTAGCTTTCCGTCCAGAGGCCGGGATTTTCGAGATCGCGCATCAGCGCCCAATGCCGGGCGCCGTCGCGGATGCGGATGCGGCGGCGCTCGCCCATCAGCGCCATGAATTCCGCCAGATCGTCGTCGGCGATCTCGTAATCGACCTGAATGACGATCGGGCCGCTGCGCGGGGTGATGTCGAGGCTTAAGGCCGGCGCAGTGAAGCGGTTCAGCGGATCGAGATTGAGCGAGGCGAAGGCCGGCATCGAAAACCGCAGGCCAATCGCAATGCCGAGCAGCAGGACGACCGACGCCATCAGCAGCGCATCGGCGACCCCATAGCGGTCCGCCGCGACACCCCAGAGCCAACTGCCACCGGCAATGCCGCCGAAGGTGACGGTCTGATAGAGCGACAGCGCGCGCCCGACCACCCAGCGCGGCGTCGACAGTTGGACGATGGTGTTGAAGAGCGAAAGTGCGGAGACCCAACAGGCGCCCGAAATGAGCAGCCCGGCTGATGTGAGGACGGCGCTCGGGCTGATGGCGGCGATGACGGCGCTCAATGCAAAGCCGGCAAAGGCGAGGCGGATGATCGTCTCGCTTGACAGCGCCTGGCGAATTCTTGCACTCAGCACCGCACCACCGATCGCGCCGATACCGAAGGCCCCGAGCATGAAGCCATAGGTCAGCGGACCGCCGGCAACGAGGTCGAGGGCGACAACCGGCAGCAGCGCCAGGATCGAGCTCGCGCCGATACCGAAAACCAGGCCTCGTACGAGGACCTTTTCAAGATTGGGCGACATCGAGATATAACGCAGGCCGGCGAAGATGGCGCTGCCGAGCGCTTCGCGCGGCAAGGTGGGGACGGGCGTGCTCGGGCGCCAGCGCAGCAGGGCGTAAATCAGGGCGAGGTAACTTGCGGTGTTCACAGCAAAGGCCGCGGCAGCACCCGCTGCCGCCACAATCACGCCGCCGATCGCCGGGCCGACGCTGCGGGTGATGTTGAAACCCATGCTGTTCAGCGTAACGGCGCCCGGCAGATCGGCGCGCGGTACCATATCGCCGACGGAGGCCTGCCAGGAAGGGTTGTTGAGCGCAGTGCCGCAGCCGATCAGGAAGGTGAAGAAGAGCAGCAGCCAGGGCGTGATCCAACCGAGAAGGGCTGACGCCGTCAGCAAGGCCGAAACCGTCAGCATCATGCACTGTGCCGTCAGCATGACCCGGCGGCGATCAAAATTATCGGCCAACGCCCCCGATATCAGCGAAAACAGCATGATCGGCAGCGCCGTTGAGGTCTGCACCAGCGCGACCATGTCCTCGGAGGCGGTAATCGTCGTCATCATCCAGGCGGCACCCACCGCCTGGATCAGGCCGCCGAAATTCGAGGAAAGGCTGGCGAACCAGATGGTGCGGTAGGTATCGTGCCGCAAAGGCGCCAGTGTCGACGATGTATAGCCCACGATGTCTCCCGTTTTTGTTATTGTGTGCCACCGGCAATATATGCGGAAGACGATCGCTGGCCATAGGTCCGTTCCCCTCGCCCGGCATGAATTGGCGGAATCGGTCGCAGACCTTGCAATTTCGGAAAAACCCGACTATATGGCTCTCAAATTCTTGATCGCTTGATGAAGAGTGGGCCGCAAGGACCCGCTCTTTTTTATTAGCTCGATCGCCTGAACAGCTTGAAATTGCGAGGAGCGCCGCTTGTCGGACATGACAAACGCAGACAACGAACTTGAGCCGCGGCTGATTACCGAAACCGGGCTCGACCAGCGTCTTGCCGATATCATCGAACCCGTTCTCGTCGGCATGGGTTTCCGGCTCATCCGCGTGCGCATGCTGAACCAGAACGGCGCGACGATGCAGGTGATGGCCGAGCGCAACGACGGCACGATGACGGTTCAGGACTGCGAAGAAGTCTCGATGGCGATTTCTCCCGTCCTCGATGTGGAAGATCCGATCGATAAAGAGTATCATCTCGAGGTGTCTTCGCCCGGCATCGACCGTCCGATGGTGCGGAAATCCGATTTCGTCCGCTGGCAAGGCCACCTTGTAAAGTGCGAAACGTCGATCATGATCGGCAACCGCAAACGCTTCCGCGGCAAGATCGTCGAAGCAGACGCCGATGGATTCACGCTCGAGCGTGACCAGGTCGCCTACGGGGAAGAGCAGAAGGTCATCATTCCCTTCACGGCGCTTAGCGATGCGAAGCTCATTCTGACCGACGATCTGATCCGTGATGCGCTGCGCGCCGACAAGCTGGCGAAAGCGCAGGCCGCGAACCAGAACGAAGCAGACGACCAGGAATAACCGATCAACAGACCGCTGCAGGGACGGGAACCCTGGAGTAAAGACGGAGAAACAAAACAATGGCAGTCAGTGCGAACCGGCTCGAACTTCTGCAGATCGCAGATGCAGTGGCGCGCGAAAAAGTCATCGACCGGGAGATCGTGCTTGCCGCAATGGCCGATGCCATCCAGAAAGCGGCGCGCTCCCGTTACGGCACCGAGTCCAACATCCGGGCCGACATCAATCCGAAGACCGGTGAAATCCGTCTGCAACGCCTGCTCGAAGTGGTCGACAAGGCCGAGGATTATTCGACGCAGATCCCGCTGGAACTTGCCCGCGACCGCAATCCGGACGCAGCTCTTGGCGATTTCATCGCCGATCCGCTGCCGCCGATGGATTTCGGCCGCATCGCCGCACAGTCCGCCAAGCAGGTGATCGTACAGAAGGTGCGTGAAGCCGAGCGCGACCGCCAGTTCGACGAATTCAAGGATCGCGTCGGCGAAATCGTCAACGGCACCGTCAAGCGCGTCGAATACGGCAACGTCATCGTCGATCTCGGCCGCGGTGAAGGCATCATCCGCCGCGACGAAATGATCCCGCGCGAGAACGTGCGCTATGGCGATCGCGTCCGTGCATACGTATATGATGTTCGTCGCGAACAGCGCGGTCCGCAGATCTTCCTGTCGCGCACGCATCCGCAGTTCATGGTGAAGCTCTTCACCATGGAAGTGCCCGAGATCTACGACGGCATCATCCAGGTGAAGTCGGTCGCCCGCGATCCGGGCTCGCGCGCCAAGATCGCGGTGATCTCGAACGACAGTTCGATCGATCCGGTCGGCGCGTGCGTCGGTATGCGCGGCTCGCGCGTCCAGGCCGTCGTCGGCGAACTCCAGGGTGAGAAGATCGACATCATCCCCTGGAGCCAGGACCCGGCGACCTTCGTCGTCAACGCCCTGCAGCCGGCGGAAGTGGCCAAGGTCGTTCTCGATGAGGACGCCGAGCGCATCGAAGTCGTCGTTCCCGACGAGCAGCTGTCGCTTGCGATCGGCCGCCGCGGCCAGAACGTCCGCCTCGCTTCGCAGCTGACCGGCTGGGATATCGACATTATGACGGAGGCCGAGGAATCGGAACGCCGTCAGAAGGAATTCAACGAACGCACCAACCTGTTCATGGATTCGCTCGACGTCGACGAGATGGTCGGCCAGGTTCTGGCGTCGGAAGGCTTTGCCGCCGTCGAAGAACTTGCCTATGTCGATCTCGACGAAATCTCCTCGATCGACGGTTTCGACGAAGAGACGGCGCAGGAAATCCAGCAGCGCGCCCGCGAATTCCTCGAGCGTCTCGAAGCCGAGATGGATGAGAAGCGCAAGGCGCTCGGCGTTGAGGACGAGCTGCGCCAGATCGACGGCATGACCGCCCAGATGATGGTGGCGCTTGGCGAGGACGGCATCAAGACGATCGAGGATTTCGCCGGTTGTGCGGCCGATGACCTCGTCGGCTGGAGCGAACGCAAGAACGGCGAAACGAAGAAGTTCGAAGGCCTGTTCTCGAAGTTCGACGTCTCGCGTGTCGAGGCCGAGCAGATGATCGTGCAGGCCCGCCTCGCGGCTGGCTGGATCACCGAAGAGGACCTGGCGAAGGGGACCGAAGAAGAGGTCACCGAAGCCGAACAGGAAGCATGATGACCGCGCATGAGCCGAACGTTCATCCCGAGGACGACGATCTTGCAGGGTATGACGTGAACGGACGCATGTGCATCGTGACGCGCGAAAGCGGATCGCCGGAAGAGCTGATCCGCTTCGTCGCGGCTCCCGACGGAACCGTCGTCGCCGACCTGAAGCGCGAGCTTCCGGGACGCGGCTGCTGGGTGAAGGCCGACCGGTCGCTGGTCGACAGGGCGGTGGCGAAAAAGCTGTTCGCCCGGGCGCTGAAAGCGGAAGTGAAGGCAGCGGACGATCTCGGCGCAAGCGTCGACCGACTGCTGGCGGCGCAAGTGATGCAGATGATGAACATGGCGCGCAAGGCCGGCCAGTTCGTCAGCGGCGCCTCGAAAGTGGATGCCGCGGTCAGAAGTGGAGCAGCCCTTGCGGTGTTCCACGCCACTGACGCAGCGGATGATGGAGTGCGAAAAATCGACCAGGCCCGCAAGGCCTGGCACCTCGGAATGGAGACCGAGGAGGAGATACCTTCCTACCGTTTCTTCTCGGAGAGCGAAATGGAAGGCCTGATGGGCCAGAATGCTTTTATCCATGCCGCAGTGCTTGCAGGGCAGGCGGGTGAGGGTGTAGTGAAGCGCGCAAAGATGCTCGAACAGTACCGTATTGGCGGTCAGTCCCGGGCAGCGGGCGGCGCTGGCCGGCAACAACAATGAGGCGGTCACCGGCATCGGCCGGTCTCATTCTCATTGATCGACAGTATTTGAACGACAGGGTCTGATCTAGTCATCGCTCCCTGTCCGAAGGAACGGGAACGAATGACCGATAGTAACGACGACAAGACACTCAGCGTAACGGGCAAGAAGACTCTCACCCTGAAACCATCGGGGATGAGCCAGGGTACCGTTCGCCAGGATATGGGTCGGGGTCGCACCAAGGCGGTCGTGGTCGAGACCCGCAAGCGGCGCCCGATGCGCCCGGAAGACGAAAAGCCGATCACGCCTGCGGTCCCCGCAGCCCCGGTTCGCGCAGCCGAACCGGCGCCAGCACCTGCTCAGGCGCGTCCGCAGCAGTCGACGCCGGCGCCGCGGATTCATCAGCCGGGCGGCGGCCAAGGCAACCAGCGTCCGCAACAGTCCTATCAGCAGCCGCGTCCGAACGATCGCCCGCGCCCTGTCGTGCTGAACCATCTGTCGCCTGAGGAAATGGATGCGCGCCGCCGTGCGCTCGCCGAATCCCAGGCACGTGACGCCCAGGATGCGATCCGCCGCGCCGAGGACGAAAAGCGCCGCGCCGCCGAAGAGGCTGTCCGCAAGGCAGCCGAGGCGGAGGAAGCCGCACGCCGAGCCGTCGAAGAGGCAGCCCGGCAGGCCGAAGCGGCCGCCGCTGCTGCCGCCGAACCGGCTGCCGCTGCTGCAGCGCCGGCTCCCGCTACGGCTGAGGCTCGCCCGAACACGACGCCGCGCCCGGCAGCACCCGCGCCGGCAGCGCGCCGGCCCGATGCCGACGGAGCAGCCGCTCGCCCGGCGCCCGGCGCGCCGGCTGGCGTTCGGGGCCGTCGCAATGACGGCGACGATGACGATCGTGGCGCTTCGCGCAGCGGTCCGGTGCGCGGCCGCGTCGTTCGCCCCGAACCCGCAAAGCCGGTGACGACCCGTCCGAAGACGGATGACGAGCGCCGCCGCGGCAAACTGACGATTACCACTGCCGATGTGGACGGCGAGGACGCCGGCCGCAGCCGTTCGCTTTCGGCGATGCGCCGCCGGCAGGAGAAGTTCCGCCGCAGCCAGATGCAGGAGACTCGCGAGAAGATTTCCCGCGAAGTCGTCCTGCCTGAGACCATCACCATTCAGGAACTGTCGCAGCGCATGTCCGAACGCGCCGTTGACGTCATCAAGTACCTGATGAAAGAAGGCCAGATGATGAAGCCGGGCGACGTCATCGACGCCGACCTTGCCGAACTCATCGCCGGCGAATTCGGCCATACCGTCAAGCGTGTCTCTGAATCCGACGTCGAACTCGGCATCTTTGACATCGCCGACGTTGAAGGCGACCGCGTTTCGCGTCCGCCCGTCGTCACCATCATGGGCCACGTCGACCACGGCAAGACCTCGCTGCTCGACGCCATCCGCCATGCCAACGTGGTTGCCGGCGAAGCCGGCGGCATCACGCAGCATATCGGCGCCTATCAGGTGGAGCAGAACGGCCAGAAGATCACCTTCATCGACACCCCCGGCCACGCCGCCTTCACGGCGATGCGTGCCCGCGGCGCGCAGTCGACCGACATCGCGATCCTGGTCGTGGCGGCTGACGACAGCGTCATGCCGCAGACGATCGAATCGATCAATCACGCCAAGGCGGCCGGTGTTCCGATCATTGTTGCAATCAACAAGATCGACAAGCACGAAGCCGATCCGCAGAAGGTGCGCAACCAGCTTCTGCAGCACGAAGTTTTCGTGGAATCGATGGGCGGTGAAACGCTTGACGTCGAAGTGTCGGCCAAAACAGGCAAGAACCTCGACAAGCTGCTCGAAGCCGTGCTGCTGCAGGCGGAAATCCTTGACCTCAAGGCCAATCCAAACCGCACCGCGGAAGGTACCGTCATCGAAGCCCAGCTCGACCGCGGCCGCGGCTCGGTTGCCACGGTTCTCGTTCAGAACGGTACGCTGAAGCCGGGCCAGATCATCGTCGCAGGCGATGTCTGGGGCCGTGTGCGCGCCCTCGTCAACGACAAGGGCGAGCATATGAAGGAAGCACCGCCGGCGATGCCGGTCGAAGTGCTTGGCCTTTCCGGCACGCCGCAGGCGGGCGACAAGTTCGCCGTGGTCGAGAGCGAAAGCCGCGCCCGCGAAATCTCGGAATACCGCCAGCGTCTTGCCCGCGACAAGGCGGCTGCCCGCCAGTCGGGACAGCGCGGTTCGCTGGAACAGATGATGACGCAGATGCAGAGCACCGGCATCAAGGAGTTCCCGCTCGTCATCAAGGGCGACGTGCAGGGTTCGATCGAAGCGATTGCCGGCGCGCTGGAAAAGCTCGGAACCGACGAGGTCCGTGCCCGCATCGTCCATTCGGGCGCAGGCGGCATCACGGAGTCGGATATTTCGCTCGCCGAAGCCTCGAACGCGGCCATCATCGGCTTCAACGTTCGCGCCAATGCGCAGGCGCGCCAGTTCGCCGAACGCCAGGGCATCGAGATCCGCTACTACAACATCATCTACGACCTCGTGGATGACGTGAAGGCAGCGATGTCGGGCCTGCTGTCGCCGGAACGGCGCGAGACCTTCATCGGCAATGCCGAGATCCTGGAGGTGTTCAACATCACCAAGGTCGGCAAGGTCGCAGGCTGCCGTGTCGTCGAAGGCAAGGTCGAGCGCGGGGCGGGCGTCCGCCTTATCCGCAACGACGTCGTCGTTCACGAAGGCAAGCTCAAGACCCTCAAGCGCTTCAAGGACGAAGTCTCCGAAGTGCCGATGGGCCAGGAGTGCGGCATGGCCTTCGAAAACTACGAAGACATGCGCGTCGGCGACGTCATCGAGTGCTTCCGCGTCGAACATATCACGCGCACGCTCTAATCCTCTGCGTTCCAGCAGCTTGACAAAAGCCATCCGCTCTCCGGCGGGTGGCTTTTCTACCTGCCGGCTTGACCTTTTCAGCCAAAAGAGTCATGGACGCTCTCCTTTGACGGGTTCGATTCCCAGCCGCATCGGCAAACAGAGATAACAATGACCAGACCAACATCATCCGCGCCTTCGCAGCGCATGCTGCGCGTTGGCGAACAGGTCCGCGCCGCGATCACCCAGGTGCTGCAGCGCGGCGAAGTGCGTGACGACATCATCGAGGCGACCGTGATTTCGATCTCCGAAGTGCGCATGTCGCCCGATCTCAAGATCGCCACGGCTTATGTGACACCGCTCGGCGTTTCCGACCACAGCATCGTCATCGAGGCATTAAACCGCCATGCGAAGTTCATCCGCGGCCGGCTCGGGCCGCAGCTTCGGCAGATGAAATACATGCCGGAGGTGCGCTTCCGGGACGACACCAGCTTCGACAACTACAAGAAGATCGACGAGCTCTTGCGTTCGCCCGAGGTGAGCCGAGATCTCGACGGCGACAACGACGAACAATAACAGAAGAGACTGATGTCCAAACCACGCAAACCCAAGGGCCGGCCGATTTCCGGCTGGCTGATTCTCGACAAGCCGGTGGATTTCGGCTCGACGGAAGCCGTTTCCAAGATCAAGTGGCTCTACAAGGCGCAGAAGGCCGGCCATGCCGGCACGCTCGATCCGCTCGCCTCCGGCATGCTGCCGATCGCGCTCGGCGACGCGACCAAGACGGTTCCCTATGTAATGGACGGCCGCAAGATCTATGAATTCACGGTGAGCTGGGGAGAGGAGCGCGCGACCGACGACCTCGAAGGCGAGGTCACGCAGACATCCGACAAGCGTCCGACCGAACAGCAGGTCCGCGACATCCTGCCAAAATATATCGGCACGATCAGCCAGGTCCCGCCGCAGTTTTCCGCCATCAAGATAGCGGGTGAACGCGCATACGACCTGGCGCGCGAAGGGGAAGCCGTCGAGATCCCCTCGCGCGAGGTGGAGATCTTCCGGCTGACCCTGCTTGCCTGCCCGGACGCCAATACCGCGCATTTCGAAGTGGAATGCGGCAAGGGCACCTATGTCAGGGCGCTGGCCCGCGATTTCGGCCGCGAGCTCGGCTGCTACGGCCATATATCAGGGCTGCGACGCACCTTTGTCGCGCCCTTTTCGGAAGACGCCATGGTGCCGCTCGCAAACCTCGTGGCACTCGAAGCGATCGAGGATATGGACGAGCGGCTTGCCGCCCTCGACGCGCTGCTCATCGACACCTGCGAAGCATTGTCGGCCCTGCCTCATCTCGTCATCAACGAAGATCAGGCGCACCGGCTGAAGATGGGCAATCCGATCCTGGTGCGCGGCCGCGATGCGCCGATTGCTGAAAGCGAAGCCTATGCGACGGCACGCGGCAGGCTGATCGCGATCGGCGAAATCGGCCAGGGCGAGTTTCGACCGAAGCGGGTTTTCGCCTGAGTCCGTTACCACTGACGATTGTCAGGCTCTGCTGTGAGCTTTCGGGAGGTTGTCCATTCGGAGCGGATCGAGGAGACTGGAGCTACCACATCTCGAGTCGGAGGGATCGCCGCGAATGAACATTCAT
>NZ_JACIFV010000015.1 GCF_014197535.1 Rhizobium aethiopicum | reverse complement strand
ACATGGTGATCAAACAGGACATCACGACTCCGAACGCTCATGGTCTCCACCAGGCTGAAGTCGCCATCCTTGCTCCCAACGTTGGTATTGACCAGCACGTCGAGAGGCGAGACTGTCGCATCTCTAACTGGCCCAACTGTCGCATTACTAAATAGCCGCTACAGGCGAATCTGGCATAACATGTGTTATGGAACTTAAAGACGGATGGCAACAGTATCTGAATAAATACTTGAAAATACCAAGAAAATTGTTTTTTCGCCTTCCCGCATCAATGTGCCAGCGTCAGCCAGTCGCCGATCGTTGTCCCGACACGTCGCATGGAACGTGTTGCTGGGATGGCCGGGCGCTCGGTTGCTATGGTCTTTCGGACTTCACGCGGGCTGAGCCCGAATTCATGGCTGAACGCGCGGGTGAAATTGGCTGCAACGTCGAAGCCAGTGGCCTCGGCAATCTCCGAGATCGGCCTGGTGTCGGTCGGGTTCGTAAGATCCGCATAGGCCTGCAGCAAGCGACGTTTGCGAATGTAATTGAAGACGCCCCCGCTCGTTTCGAACAATTGGTAGAGCCGCGTCCGCGAGATCCCCAGCGCACGGCACATGACCTCAGGCGTCAAGCTATCTGAATGAAGATTGAGGTGAATATAGCGATGCGCCCGCTCCATCAGTCCCATATTGGTCTGTTCGTGACCGCGGTCAGAACTTGTGGAGGATGCAGCGCATGCAACGACCATATCGCCGATCGTCCGGATGATCCGCGGCACCTCCTCCACTGTCAAACTGCTCAGGTTCGCTTCCAGGCCGTTGATATAGCTGACCAGCAATTCAGCCAGGCTACCGGAGAAGGCGGTATTGTTGGCGTTCTGCAGAAGGCTCGCGTCACGGGTCAACAGTTCATAGGGCAGGAAGACGAGCACAGCGACTGAATCGGTCATCCGCCCGCGGTACGGATAACCAAGAGACCTGAAAAATATCTCACCCGGGCCGGTCTCGGTTACATGCCGATCGGCCTCGGTCCAGGCCCGGCCGCTGCGCAGTATGCCGACGTTCCAGTGATCGATTGGGCTCGATCGCAGCATCGCCTGATCGCGAATATAGCTGCACGCCTGCGCGCGCTGCTGAACGATGAGGATATCGCCGAGATGCCAGCCGGTCTGTTCCGCAAGAAAACCGTCGCCCTCCGATTTTCCTTCCGGCAGATGAACATCCATAAGGGGCGCCACATGTGATCTCCAAGCCTGGAACTGGTCTTTCGGTGGCAGTTCGTGCGTCGAAAATCGCAGGGGCACCAGGGCCGGTGGAACGTCCACCCGATGTTCTCTCTGGGAAGGCGGTTCGCGCGGCCAGCGCCGCCGCTCCAGGTGCGCCGGCCATTCCGGTCGCGCAGCGGGATCATCTCCAGACTCCGTAACCATCCAAATCCTCCAGCGGATTAGCCGATCCGGACTGTTGAAACTGAAGCAAACAACAGCCATCCAATAAAGCCGAACTGGCTAAAGCTTAACGTGCATAATCGCCTTATCATATTCCTCTGCGAGCAGAAATGGACGGACCGATAATTTTCTGGATTCGGCGATAACGACAATTGCGTCCCGTTCATATATCTAAATAAGCAATGGTTAATTCCGAAAGACGTTCGGAAATTTCCAAAATACTCAACTGCCGGTGCAATGTAGTGTCGAGGCGCCGTCAACGTAAAAAGACACTCATTCAAAACAAAAGATGCAAACATGGGAGGATAGGTCGTGAACTATCGGAGAAATAGTCGTGTGCGCTTTGCGCAAGCCTTGGCTTGCAACAGGAATTATCCTGAGGGTGCGCCAGGAAAGATTCTACCGCCCATCGTGCAGATTCATGCGAGACGCTCCTGATGCCGGACATCGGCAAATAATGGCGCGCGAGGGGTTGCGCGCAGCTGAGGCCATCTGTGTCGATGCGTAAAGGCTCGAGGCTTGCACGCAACCCCTATCATATCCACCCATTGTCGAATTTCTTTGACGCTGCCCTTTCATGTGGCAGAGGAGGCTAAGATGACTACCGCATGTGATGAGAACGTTATCCAATTGAAGCCGATTTCGAGCTGCAGACGAGAAGTCGAAGTCGCAATGGTGGAAATGCTCGTCAGTTTGCAGAAGCGTGGATGGTCGGCCGCCGAGTTGGCATTGACGCTCGCAGATGCCTCGGAAGATCTCGTCATGCTGATCGCGACCAAAAAGCTTCGACCGAATTAAAGCAGTTCCGGAAAAAGTGAGAAGCGGTTTTCTCAGGCCAAGCGCGAAGCGCTTTTGCTGGAAATTGCGTAAATAAAAAAGGTTAGAGCGGTTCTGGGCTTTCGTGAAAAGCTGAACCGCTCTGCTGTTTCTGTCTCGATGACATGGCGGCCTTGCTAGGCGCGGTAATTTCAATCACTCCCTACCGCCTACGCTCTACCCCTGACCCACCACGTCAGCCGCCGCGCCGGCTTGACCACATGGCCTGCACCGCCGGCGCCACGCCCGGTCGGCGGCATTTCGTCCAGAGCCGAACTGTTTCTGTAGCAGGTTCACGACGTCACTTGCCTATAAATTTCCATGCGCTAAATTATGCAATAATGAGTTGCATCCGTCTGTGCCGGCTCGATAGGGACGGATGGCTGCAGTCGCGATACCTTCGGATGCCGACATGATCTGGAATCATCGCATTACACGCATCGTTGTCGGCCTGTTGCTGCTGGCACTCGTGACCGTCGTGTCATTGCCGACGATTACCGGCTTTACCAGCCTTGATGGCACGGTCAATGCCCGGTTTGCTGTCGTTAATGCGCCAATCGACGGCACGATTGCCGAAGAACCCCTCAAGGTCGGCAGCCCGGTCAAGGCGGGGCAACCCCTCGCAGAAATCAGAAATACGCGCGTCAATCGGGCAATCCTCGCTTCGCTCGAGGCAGATCGCAACACGGCGCTCGACCGCGTCGCGGCCCTTAAAAAGGAACGGGAAGAGCTCTCCGCGCTTCGCGAGGAATTGTCTGCCAGATTGGAAATCTACAGGCAGACCACCATTGCCAATCTCGAGCGCGAAGTTGAAATCCTGCGGAAAAAAGTCGAAGTGTCGCAAGCTCAGGATCTGGTCGCGCAGGTCGACCTGAACCGCCGGATGGAGCTCGAGTCAAAAGGCATTCTGACGCAGAAGCTGGTCGAGGTCGCGCGGGCCGCCGGAGCTGCGACTGGCGGCGAGGTCGAAATCAGCAATTTGACTGTCGATCAATTGGAACAAAGGCTCAATGCGGTCCGCCAGGGTATCTTTGTCTTCGGCGACGGACAGAATGACGTGCCTTATTCGCGACAGCGTGAAGACGAGGTTGTCGTTCGCATCAACGACTTGAACTCACGCATCGCGGAAAACGAGACACGAGCCACCGAAGTACAAAAGCAGCTGATCAAAGAGGCAGATCGCGTCAGCAGCCTTGAGTCCGCAACCGCGATAGCGCCGTTCGACGGCGTTGTTTGGACCAGGAGCATCGTCGACGGTTCCAACGTGGTGCTGAACGACGAGTTGATGCGCCTCCTCGACTGTCGAGAGCTGTTTGTGGATATCCTCGTTCCCGAGGTCAATTACGACGAGATCTATCCGGGACTTGTCGCACAGGTGCGCTTGTTCGGCCGCAGCGATGTCTTCAAAGGAACGGTCATTTCTGCCAGAGGCAGTTCGGCTTCGGTCGAGACCGATTCCTTTGCCGCCAGTTTGCCGCCGTCGACCGAGCGTAATGCCCGCATTCGCGTTCGCCTCGATCCGTCCTTCATGAACGGCGACTTTGCGAATTCCTGCCAGGTGGGGCGCACAGTGCAGGTACGGTTTTCCAAGCATGGTATCAACGTGTCCAACTGGGTCAAAAGCCTGTGGTTCAGTATTTTTTAGCGCTGGTTCCGACCTTTCTCGTTCTGGCCTTCTTCTTTCTGGGGCCGTTCAATTGGTCGCGGCATCACACCTGGACACGGGCGGTGACCTGCGCGTTCGTCGCAGCATTCGCCTTGCGATACATGTTCTGGCGCTTGACCGAGACGGTGCTTCCCTATCCGAATGACGGTGCGAGTTTCTACTGGGTCTGGATCCTCTTTGTGGTCGAGGTTCTGGCCTGCGTCGAAGTCATCCTCTTTCTGGTATTGATGAGCCGCTATGTCGACCGGAGCGCGGAAACGGACAGGCTGGGTCGTGTTTTCTTCGCGCGCGACAAACGTGAGCTGCCGACAGTCGATGTTTTCATTCCCACCTATAACGAGCCGCTCGATGTTCTCGAGCGAACCATCATCGGCGCCCGCTCGCTGGATTATCCTGCGGACAAATTGAATGTGTATGTGCTTGACGATCAACGCCGGGATTGGCTGAAGGCCTATTGCGAAGAAAAGAACGTCATCCACGTCACGCGCGCCGACAACAGCCATGCCAAAGCCGGCAATATGAACAATGGGCTGAAGGTCAGCTCGGGCGAATTTATTGCGATCTTCGACGCCGATTTTGTTCCCTATCGGCATTTCCTTCGCCGAACGCTGCCCTTCTTTTCCGACGAAAGCATCGGCATTGTTCAGACGCCTCAACATTTCTTCAATGTCGATCCGGTGCAATCAAACCTGGGCCTGGAGAATATCTGGCCGGACGAGCAGCGTTTGTTTTTCGACGAGATTGCGCCCAGCCGAGATGCCTGGGACGTCAGTTTCTGCTGTGGGTCATGCTCGATTGCCCGGCGGCAAGCGATCGACGCAATTGGCGGTTTTCCGACGGAGTCGATCACAGAAGACCTGCTGACAACTCTTTCGATGCTCAACAAAGGCTACAAGACGCGCTACCTGAACGAGCGGCTATCGATGGGACTGGCCGCCGAAAATTTGACCGGTTATTTTGTGCAGCGCGAACGCTGGTGTCAGGGGGGTATTCAAACCCTTTACCTGTATAATGGCCCGCTGCGCGGCCCGGGATTGACGCTCTTTCAACGGATCATGTTCCTGCCGGCATCATGGCTGGTGCAGTATCTGGTCCGCTTCACGATATTGCTCGTCCCCGTCGTCTATCTCTGGTTCGGCCTGCTTCCGCTCTATTTTACTGATATAGCCGATTATGTGTCTCATCAGGTGCCGCTGCTGGCGGCGTATTTTCTCCTCATGCTTTGGATCACGCCGACGCGCTATCTGCCTGTGGTTTCCAGCGCCGTCGGGACCTTTGCGACATTCCGCATGTTGCCGACCGTGGTCTCCAGCCTGGTGAGGCCATTTGGCAAGCCTTTCAGGGTGACGCCAAAGGGCAGTGGCAACGAGGCGAACCAGTTCGACCGCTACAGCTTCGCCTGGATCGCAAGCATGATCACGATCACCGTGGTTGGTCTGCTGGTCAACATCGTACCGGAAACGTCGCATGTACAAGGCCAGTTTTCGCCGGTCGCGGCCTGGTGGTCAGGGATCAACATCGTCGTCCTGCTCATCGCGTCACTCATCTGCTTTGAGAAACCTCGGCGCCTGTTTCATGCGTTCAAGCTCGATGAGCCCGCTATTGTCGACAATGTCCCCGGCCAAGTCGTCAGTCTGGCACTCGACAAGGCGGTCGTTGCAGTCCCTGATATGGCGCGATTTCAATCCAAATCGGCGATGCTGAAACTTTCTGGCTTCGCCCCGATCAAAGCGGAGCTCGGACAGATCACCCAACGACGAAGGAGCGTAAGTCGCGGCGGCGACAAGCAAGCCTATTACCTGCACTTGTATTTCGAACTCAGCGGCTCTGCTCGCGACAGGATGATTGTAAAACTCTACACCGGTCGCTATTCGCGAGACGTTCGCGACATCGACAAGGTTGCCGTGTCTCTCAATCTGCTGTTGCGGTCATTCGGGCGAACGCGCACGTTGTAACCCGGCTCACGAGTGAGTTCGTCGCGTTTTTGATGACATTGGTCGCTCCATCTGAGCGGCTGGGTTGGATTTGACGCTCAAAACTGAGAACCAGGACGATTGCCGTGACGCCGAAGAAATCGAACTTGAGGAACAGATCCTGGCTCTGCTTGAGCGAAGCGCGCCAGAGACCTGCTCTGGGCTGTCTACAAGATTCAGCCGGTATGGATTGCCAGCAAATCACCATAAACTGTCTGATTGCTCGCCAGCACCGGATGGCCCTGCAACAAGGCTTCACCCTCGGCCGGGAAGGCTAGATGGGTTCCACCGGCCTCCTTGACGAGGCAGTAGCCCGCCATGCAGTCCCAGGCACGCATGTGGGGCTCGTAATAGCCGACAAGGCGGCCAGCGGCCACATAGGCGAGCATCAGCGCACCGGAGCCATTGCGGATGAAATTTCCACCTTTGCCGAGCAGGGCAGAGACAATTGCACCTACCCGTTCCGGCGTGACATAGGAGTTGCAGCCGATGCCGGTTATCGCATTCTGCAAAGTCCGCGACGGATCGAGGTTCAGAGTCTTGCCGTTCAGGCTTGCGCCCATGCCTGCTGCCGCTGCATAGAGTTCATCAGCGCAGGGAACATGGATCACGCCGATCACCGGCACGCCGCGGTGCAGAACGGCAATCGATACACACCAAGTTGGCATGCCATTGACGAAGGGCGCCGTTCCGTCGATCGGATCAACCACCCATGTCAATCCCGACTGCCCTTGCTGATAACCGTATTCCTCACCAAGAAATCCATCTGCAGGAAAGGCTTCTGCCACGCGCTGTCGCAGGAGCGTCTCGACGTCACGGTCGGCGATTGAAACGACATCCTGCAAATCCCGCTTCGTCTCGATCACCAGCGTCTCGCGGCCGTTGAAATAATCGAGCGCCATGGCGCCCGCCTCCTGCGCAATGGCTTTGGCGAGGGCGAAGCGTGTATCAAGTTCCGTCTCGTACGGCATAATGCTGGTACTCCATGTGATGGTTCTTGTCGTTGGCTGTTTCAGACGAGGCTCCGCAGGCGAAGGCGAGCGAAGCGACCGTACAAGCGAATTTTCAGGCATTGATCTGCAAGCTGTCGCCTCTGTTCATGCCGCATTGCTGCTCATGGGCATCGATGCAGTTCACGTCAATGGCGCTCATACCCGCCCGTCGGGCCGATTCAAGGCCTTGTTCGCTATCTTCGAACACGACGCACCGGGCCGGGTTTACTCCCAATAAACCGGCCGCCTGCAAAAACAGGTCTGGCGCCGGCTTTGGATTTGCCACGTCGTCGATCGTGACAATGTGATCGAAATACGTCCGCAGACCCGTCCCTTCCAGCGTCGCCGTCACAATCTCACGAGAACCGCCCGATGCAACGGCCATTGGAAGCAAGCCCGCCAACCGGCGAACGGTTGCAGCAACCGCACCAACTTCGAGCACCTTGTGCACATTCTGGAGAAAGTGCGATCGCATGGCGGCGATCACGGATTCGCGATCAAGCACGACGTCGAAATCTCGCTCGAAGGCGTCCATAAGAACGCCTTCGGACATGCCTGCCCGCAGCAGATACCAATCCCGGTTCATCGGCTTGCCGGAAAGTGAAAGGCCGGCCATCCATGCGTCCGCATAAATAGGCGGCGTGTCAACGAGTGTACCGTCGCAATCAAAAATAACAGCCTCGAAATCATTTTCGAGCGACAGAATATCAATCATTCCTATTCCTTCAGACGGGTGGGACATTGATTTGAAGCGGAGATTCCAGGAGGCGCGTTCATTTTGGTAGACCGGGATCGAACGCCAGTCGTCTCACAGCTTCGCCGGAGAGCTCTCACGCGCTGATAAGAGCAATGCCGCGACTTCGGAAGCCGAGTGTCGTGTCGGAAGCAACCGGCAGGATGCGGTCGACGGCATGGTCGACGATGAAGAGCGTGCCGACGTCGGTTTCGACCTCGTACTCGACATGATCTCCGAGATAGGCCGAGTGCAGGATGCGGCCGGCAAGCCCCTGCCCGCGTCCTTCCGAAAGCGCGATCGCGCCGGGTCGTACGGCAAGGCTTGCCGCGCCCGGCGTCGCCGCGCCCGCCGGCACGCGATGCCTGAAGCTACCAATGCGGATTTCAGCATCGCCGCCATCGATGCCGACCACCTCGCATGGGATGACATTCGCTTCCCCCATGAAATCGGCGATGAAGGCGGAAGCCGGCGCTTCATAGAGATCGCGCGGGGCGCCGGACTGGGCGATTTCGCCGTCCTTCATGACGATGATGCGGTCGGACACGGCAAGCGCCTCGTCTTGATCGTGCGTGACATAGACGGCCGTGAAGCCCAGGCGCTGCTGGAGTTGGCGGATATCCGTGCGCACCTTGCGGCGCAGGCGTGCATCGAGATTTGAGAGCGGCTCATCGAGCAGCAGCACCTGCGGCTCCAGCACCAGTGCGCGGGCGACGGCGACGCGCTGCTGCTGGCCGCCGGAGAGTTCGGCGGGGAGGCGGTGGCCCATGCCGGCAAGACCGACGAGCGCCAGCCCCTCCTCCGCCTTCTCGCGTGCTTCCTTGCGGCTGAGGCCGGAGGATTCCAAGCCATAGGCGACGTTGTCGCGCGCATTCATATGCGGAAAAAGCGCATAGGACTGGAACACCATCGAGACATCGCGCTCGTTGGCCGGCAGCATGGTGACGTCCTTGCCGCCGATGAGAATTTTGCCGGCCGAAGGATGTTCGAGGCCGGCAAGCATGCGCAGCGTCGTCGTCTTGCCGCAGCCGGAAGGGCCAAGCAGGGTGACGAGCGTGCCGGGCTCGATTGTGAGCGACAGGTCGGCAATGGCGGTGAAGGCGCCGAACGTCTTGCGCACGTTCTGGAAGACGACGGAACCGGCTTTTTGGTTGATCATGCGATTTTCTCCTGACGAGAGGAAGCGGAGGTGGCGAGGCCGGCGACGCGGTTTTCACGGCGCAGGCGCCGCTCGCCCACGATGAGCTGGAAGCCGGCGATGACGGTGATCATCACGACAATCAGCATGGAGGAATAGGCGATCGCCACGCCGTATTCGCCATTCTCGACGAGGCCGACGATGTAGGAGGTCGCCATGTTGTACTCGGCGCTGACGAGGAAGATGACGGCGCTGATGGAGGTGATGGCACGCACGAAGGAATAGACGAGCGCGGCAGTGATGGCAGGACGCAGGAGCGGCAGGATGACCTTGCGAATCGTGCGGAAACTGTTGGCCCGGAGCGTCAGCGAGGCCTCATCCAAGCTCTTGTCGAGCTGGCTCATCGCAGCGATGCCGCCGCGCACGCCGACCGGCATGTTGCGGAAAACGAAGCAAGCGATCAGGATCAGCGCCGAGCCGGTCATCTCGAGCGGCGGCAGGTTGAAGGCCATGATGTAGCTGACGCCGATGACCGTGCCGGGAATGGCGAAGCTCATCATCAGGGCGAATTCGAAGGCATTCTTGCCGGCGAATTTCTGGCGCACGATGATGTAGGCTGTAAGTAGACCGACTGCGGCTGTCAGCGGGGCGGAGACCAGCGCGATCTCCATCGTTGTCCAGAACGAGTTCCAGGCGACACCCGTCCAGGCAATCCCGTTTTCGAAGCTGATCGAAAAGGCCTTGGCGTAGTGGTCGAGCGTCAGCGAATTGTCGAGGCCCCAGGTCTTCACGAAGCCGCCGATCAGGATCATGCCATAGATGACGAGCGTGAAAAGGATCCAGGGGATGACGACGGCGTGAATGCCGATCGACAGCCCGCGCGGCAGGGCGATATGCGATCCGCTGTCGCCCTTGCCGGTGACGGTGGCAAAGTTCTTGCCCGCCAGCCACAGACGCTGGGCGAGGAAGGCGGAGAGCGTGAAGGCGAGCAGCACCATGGCGAGCACGGCAGCGCGCGAGGGATCATTCTGCGAGCCGACGACGGCGAAGAAGATTTCCGTCGAAAGCACGCCATGGCTGCCGCCGAGCACCAGCGGGTTGCCGAAATCGGCCATGCTTTCGATAAAGCCGATGAGGAAGGCGTTGGCGAGACCGGGCTTCATCAGCGGCAGCGACACCCGCGAGAAGGTGCGCCAACGGTCGGCGCGCAGTGTCGTGGAGGCCTCTTCCATCGACGGGCTGACGCCTTCGGCGACTCCGATCAGCACGAGGAAGGAGATCGGCGTGAAGGACAGCACCTGCGCAATCCAGATGCCGGTAAGGCCATAGAGCCAGCGACCGGGCTCTAGGCCGAACAGTTGCGACAGCCCCTGCGTGACGACACCGGCGCGGCCGAAGAGCAGCGTCAGCGCCAGACCGATGACAAAGGGCGGCGTGATGATCGGCAGGATCGTCAGCAGCCGCAGGCCCTTCTTGAAAGGAAAGCGCGTGCGGGTGGCGACGAGCGCGAAGGCAAGGCCGAGCAAGGTCGAGCCGAGGCCGGTCATGATGGCTAGCCACAGCGTGCGCCAGGCGACGCCGCAGCGGCCGGCGCCGATTACACAGTTGAGGCTCCAGATGCTCGGATCCTGGATGTTGTGGATGAAGTTATCCGCATTGAACGAGCCGTCGAAATCCTGCACCGAACCGACGAACATGCTGCCGATCGGGTAGAAGACGAAGACCGCGACGAGGAAGACCAGCAGCGCGATTGCGCTGACGACAAAGGCATCGCCCTTCATCACGCCGCGCTCGGCAAGCCCGAAGGCGAAGAGCAGCACGAACGTGATGGAAGAGAGCACCGCACCCGCCCCCATGGCGGGCTGGCCGTTCGAGAGCGGACCAAAGAGCATGTCGCTCACCGTCCAGTTCCAGCCGGAAAAGCCGATGGCGAGGCCCTGGAGCGAGAGGAAGAGAACGCCGATCGCGCCGGTCCAGGCCAGCATGGCGCCGCGGCGCATCGGATCCACCATGCCGCGACCCGCGACCGCCAGGAGAAGGAGCACGAGCGCAGCGGCAAGCCATGGCCGGTCATGCGCGAAGATCTGTACGAGACCGGGGGCGGCCTCCGTGGAAAGGGGGAAACCGGCCAGCCAACCGAGCCCGAAGAAGCCGTTCTCGATCCGATACCAGGGCAACAGGGTCAATGCGACCACGCCCAGGAGCAGGACCACGTCCAGCCTGCGATTGCCATGTCTCATGGCTGACCTCGCTGTTTTTGAGTGTAGGAAGGCGGCGCCTGTGGAGGCAGGCGCCGCCTGTCAGGACATCAGTTGGCGGCGGCGCCGATTTCGCGATCCCAGCGTTCCAGCAGTGCCTTGCGCTTTGCCGGGTCGCCATAGGTCTTGAAGTCGTAGTCGATCAGCTTGATGTCCTCGAAGCGTGGCGCTTCCTTAGGGATGGTCGCGCTCTTGTTGGAAGGCAACTGGAAGGACTTTGCATCCTTCATGCGGGACTGGACTTCCGCCGTCAGCGCCCAGTCGTACCAGATCTTCGCATTGTCGAGGTTGCGTGCACCCTTGATGATCGACATGGAGCCGATCTCATAGCCGGTGCCTTCGCAGGGCGTGATCGCCGTGACCGGGAAACCTTCCGCCGTCTGCGCCACCGCGTCGTGCACGAAGACGATGCCGAGTGCCGTCTCGCCGCGTGCAGCCGCCTTGACGGGTGCCGAGCCGGACTTAGTATATTGCGAGATGTTGCCGTTCAGCTTCTTCAGGTAGTCGAAGGCCTGGTCCTCACCCATGATCTGCACGAGCGAGGCGAGCGCCGTATAGGCGGTGCCGGAAGAATTCGGGTTGGCGATCTGGATTTCGCCCTTCAATTCCGGCGCCAGAAGGTCGGCCCAGCAGACCGGCTCCTTATAGCCCTTGGTTTTGAAGATTTCCGTGTTGTAGCCCCAACCGAGCGCGCCGGCATAGACGCCGACCGTCTTGTAGCCGGAGCTTTCGGCCTGCTTCTTCGCCCAGTCGTTGAGTTCATCGAGCTTCGGCGACTTGTATTCCAGCGTCAGATTTTCCGATGCTGCCTGAAGATGCGGGTCGCCCGTGCCGGCCCACCAGATGTCGGTCTTCGGGTTGCGAGCCTCGGCGCGCACCTTGGCGTAGGTCTCGCCGGACGAGAGGCGAACCATATTCACCTTGATGTCGCTATGCGCCTTCTCGAAATCGCCCTTCATCTGCTCGCAGATGACGACGTCGGCCGAGCAGATGAGGTTGAGTTCGCCAGCCGCCTGCGCTGGTAGCGCCGCGAGCGCCGTGCCGGCGAAGAGCATGAGGGAAAGGGTCTTGGTTTTCATAGTGGCATCCTCCTGTTGCCTGGGTTTGATTTCGCATGAACAAGACACAGCGGGGCCGTCGGCCTGCCCGCGGCGGCGCGTTCACGATGTCGCATTGCGGTTTGTCTAATTGCTCGATCAGTTCGTTGCGGCGATTTCGGCATCGAACCTGCGGAGCAGTCGACTTCGTTCTTCCGGCGAACCGAAGGTGGCGAAGTCATAGTCGACCATCTTGATCATCGAAATGTCAGGCGCTGCGATCGGCAGGCTGGATTTCGCGTTGGATGGCACCTGGTTCTGGCCGGACGCCGCTCCCGTACCCTGTCCTTCAGGGCTCAGTGCGAAGTCGACGAAGCGCTTTGCTTCTTCGATGTTCTTCGCACCCTTGATGATGCTCACGGCACCGATCTCATAGCCGGTGCCTTCGCAGGGCGCGACGATCACAAGCGGAAAGCCTGCTTGCTTCTGCGTGACGGCGTCATGCATGAAGGAAATGCCAATCAGCGTTTCTCCGCGCGCCGCCGCCTTGATAGGCGCGGATCCGGCGGGGGTGTAACGCTCGATATTGCGGTTGAGCGCTGCGAGATAGCGGAAGGCCTCGTCCTCGCCGAAGAGTTGAACCAATGTCGCAAGCGTCGTGAAGGCAGTGCCGGAAGAATTCGGATTGCCGCTCTGGATGCGGCCGCGATAGGCGGGATCCGTCAGGTCCTTCCAGCAGGTCGGCGCCGGCAGCTTCAGCTCGCGTAAGAGATCGGCATTGTAGGCAAAGCCGAGCGCCCCGGCATAGATACCGGCCGAGCGGCCGCCGGACATGGCGAAAAAATTCTGCGCCCAGGGCAGCATGTCGCGCTCATGGGCAGGCTGGTAGGGTTCGAGGAGATTTTCAGAACCGGCCTGCAGATGGGTGTCGCCCGTGCCGCCCCACCATACGTCGACGGTCGGTGCTGCTTTCTCGGCGCGGATCTGATTGAGGATATCGCCGGTGCTCTTGCGGGTCACCGAGATTTCGTGCCCGCTCTTTGCCTCATAGGCCGTCTTCATCGCAGCGCACCACATCTCGTCCACACCGCACAAAACGGTGAGTGACGGGGCAGCCATGCCGGTGCCGGTGCTCGCCAGCCACAAAGCCGCGACCGCGGTGAAAGCGGTGATGCCTCTCACGATTCCCTCCCATCGGACCCTGCGTCCCAATCTCCGCAATCAGGATGTCACATCTGCTGCCTTGCGCAATCGAAGAATGGTTACGGTTCTTACAGCTTTGCCGGCGGCGAACCCTCAAAAATGACAAAGGTTACAAATGTGACAAAGCGCATAACACGAGCCCGCTTTGAAGATCGTGACAGCCCTGCCTATAATGGATGCGGGAGGACGTGCATGTGTTGAATGAGAGGATCAGCATTCTGATCGTCGAGGACGATCCGGACATGGCGGAGCTGATCTCCGACCTCGTGGAGGCGGAGGGCTGGATGCCTCTCACCGCACCGTCGGCGGAGGAAGCAGCAATCGTGCTTTCGCGCGAAACCGTGCATCTCGTGCTCGTCGACCATAACCTGCCCGGCACTTCCGGCCGCACCTTCGCGCAGCGCCTGCGCGCTCAGACCAATATTGGCATCGTCATGGTGACGGCTGCCGGCAGCGCCGTGGACCGGGTGCTCGGCCTTGAAACGGCGGCGGACGACTATGTCGTCAAACCTTTCGAGCCGATCGAATTGACGGCCCGCATCAAGGCCGTACTGCGCCGGACCATCCCTTCACTGAAGCCGGAGCGCGAAAGCGAGCGAGAGCACGAACCCGCATCCCTTAGACTCGGCGATTGGTCAGTGGATCTCAAGAGCCGCCGCGCCACCTGCCGCACTGACCCAGCCAAGTCGCTGACGAGCGCCGAATTCGCGCTGCTCGAAATCCTTGCTGAAACCCCCAACACACCCGTCAGCCGCGCCCAGATCCTCGACCGGCTGGGCGCAGAGAGCGAGCGCTATATCGACCGCAATGTCGACGTGCTCGTGCTGCGCCTGCGTCGCAAGATCGAGCGTAATCCAGACCTTCCGCGCCATATCAAAACGCGCCGCGGCAAGGGCTATGTTCTCGACACTGACGAGGGCGAGATCGCATGGTGATCAGCCGTCCGTTCCTATCCTCCATCGCCTTTCGCCTGCCCTTCGCCATTGTTTTTATCTGCGTGCTCGTCTTCAGCCTCGCAACGATCGCCATCTACGGCTTGCAGCGGGCGCGCCAAGAGATGGCCGCCTATGGCTTGCAGGCGTTTTCGAGTCTTGCCAAGGCTTCGCTGGTCTCGCGGCAGGTTTCCGATCTCGTCTCCAGCGCACCCTTCCTGATGAATGCGACCTCGCCCTATCGGGTGTCCAGCGAAAGCCGCTCGGTCGTCGTGCAGGTCGATGCATTGCTGCGCGCCATGCAACCTGAAAACGACGAGGCTGCCGCGAATAGCTTTACCGGCAGCCGCATCGTCGATCTGCTGGAAACGATCCGAACGCAGACGACGGCGCTTGCAGGCGACGCGGAATCCGCCCAGCAGCACAAGGCCGAGGCTGCCGCAGCGCTTGGCGAAATTGCGACCGGCAGCGGCATCGCCGATGCCGATCTCCGCAGTCGGCTGAATGCCATCGTGCAATCCGCCTCCAACTCGGACAGCCTCTTCCAGCTCGGCGAATTGCGGCGGCGCTACGTGTCCGAGACCGCGCCGCGCCTCGAACGCGCCGCGCCGGACATCCGGATCGGCGCCGCCGAACTTGCCCCATACGAACGGGTCTTCGAGGCGCAGACGCGTTATCTCCTCGAAATGTTCGCCATCCGCGCTGCCGTCTCGCGCCTGCATAGTGTTTCCCGCGATCTGTCGCACGCGACTGAAACCCAAAGTGAGGCCGTCGCCCGCGGCCTCAGCGACGACCTCGTCTCGACCTCCGATGCCTTGAGCCGCATCCTCGTCATCGTCGCCGTCGCCTCGCTGCTGGTGCTGGCGATGGCCGTGGTCTCGATCCGCTCGGTCATGCGTGTCTCACGCGGCATCGTAGCGCTTTCGAACGGCATGAATGCATTGGCAGAAGGGCGCAAGGACGTTGACGCGCCGCGCTATGACGGCACGGAAACCGAGCTGGTGCGCCTGCTCGAAGCGTTCCGTGCATTCCGGGAAAGCGTCGAACGCGTCACGCGGCTACGGCGCACTGCGGAGGCCGCCGCCCGCACCATCCGCTCCACTTTCCGCAGCATGAACGAGGGCATTGCGCTGTTCGATCCGCGCGGCCGGCCGATCACCATGAACCGCCGCGTCATCGAGTTGGTCGGCTGGTCTGGTTCGGCCAGGAAATTGCCGCTTCGCAATTTCGTGACGCCGCTGCCAGAGATCGATCCGGCACTCCTGCCGGCCGAGAACGACGCCGGTCTGCTCTCCGACAGGTCCGTACTGCGCCACCGCTCTGACGCTGGGCGGGTGACGGAAGTGTCGATATCGCGCCAACCGGATGGCGGCATCGTGTTGCTGGCGCGCGATATCACTGACATGGACCGGCAGGAGGCGGAGGCAGCAAAGATCCAACGGCTCGACGGCATCATGCGCATGACCCACCAGGTGAGCCACGAGGTAGGCAACATGATCGGCATCATCACAGGCAGCCTCGGCCTGCTGGAGCGCGAAACCGGATTCAACGACCGGCAGAAGCGGCACCTCGCTCGCATCCGAAAGGCGGCCGACCGCGGCAGGTCGCTGGCCGGGAGCATGCTTTCCATCGGCAGCCAGCAGCCGATCCGTCCAGGACCGGTGGAGATCGGCGCTGTTCTGCGCGGCATGGCCGACGTGCTGGAAATAGCCATTGGCGAAACATGCCGGCTTGCCTTCAATATTGCCGACGACCTGCCCACAGTGGTCATTGATACAGCGCTCTTCGAACAATCGATCCTCAATCTCTGCCTCAACGCCGCTGCAGCCATGCCGGCTGGCGGAACGATCCTCATCCGCTGTTCCAGCAGCGAGGCGGGCGTCAGCGTCAGCGTTACGGACAACGGTATCGGAATGACACCAGAGGCCGTTGACAAAGCCTTTGAACCCTATTTCACAACCCGCGAAGCGGAAGGTGGCGCAGGTCTTGGCCTGGCCGTGGTTTATGGCTTCGTTCGCCAGAGCGGCGGCGACGCTCGCATTGCCTCGGCGCCGGGCAAAGGAACGGTCGTTGAACTATTGTTCCCGGCGTGAATTGCTCTCTACGCCAGCTTGTGAGGAATCGAGATGACTACTGCATTAGGACGATCCTCGACGGCGGGACCGGGCATACGGGCATGCCATTGGTCGGATCGCACACGACCGGATTGATCGCCCACCCAAGATCAGATCGGCAAAGCCCCCGCCGCGATCTTGAGACACTTAGCCGCCCTCGTCGATTTTTCCTCGAATTTACTGGCCGGACCGTTCGTCGAGGATGGACAGCGCGTCCTGCAGTCTGAGTGCCGCCAGCGCTTCCGTTGCCTCGTCCGGAGACCATCCTGCTTCGAGTGCTGCAGAAAGAACCAGCGATTCCGTTTGAAGTTCGAGCTTCTCATACAGCGGCTCGATGGCTTCGCGCGCGGTGACGACGTGCTGATCGGGCGGAGTAATGGGCGTCGCGGCAACCGTAGGCATGATGCTCCTCCTTTTAAACGCTAAGGTTCGAAACCCAATTGCAGGCATGCTTGTTCCGTTCATATCGCATTTTAGCCGGATCACGGATGACGGAAACTGTTCCGAAACTCTGGACGATCGCAACTTCGCCCGTACTCAACATCTGCGGGCTCACGGCGAAACCTTCGCCGGATGTGAACGAACGGACAGGCTACCGCACAATTGCCGAAAGCGGAAGCGACTTGCGGTAATCATAGAGCGGTTCCGCTATGAAGAACGCCGCCACATCCGGCGAAATTTCCTCCATTTCAGAAAAGCACGCATGACGATGGCCGGCGGTATCTTCTTATGATCGCCGACGCTCCCCGACCTGACGATCGGTGCGTTTGCATCGAGGAGAAACGCGATCAACGTGGCTGGATCCTTAGGATCGCGTCCTCCGTGCCTGCCAGGCTATGACGACACCGCGTCTTGCTGAAGATGCCGATGAATGGCCTTAGTGGCAATTTGAAAACATTAGCCGCAATCGATTCGCTGACGGGATCTGCAATGACCATCGACGCCGCACGAAATCCGCATCCGATCTACTTTGCCGGCGCTTTCGCCACGGGTGGGCTCCTAACTTTCATGGTGCACCTCAATGGCGAGCTGGCACGCTACGGGAATCCGCTGTTCTCCTCTTGGACCGCTCACGGCACCGGCATCATCGCCGCCGTCATACTTCTCCTGCTGGTTCACCGGCGGCGAATGCCAAGGCAGGAAAAGACCTTGAAGGCGCCCTTATGGGCCTATTTCGGCGGCATATCAGGCGCGGCAACGGTCATGCTGACCTCGACCGCGGTCAACTCACCGCTCGGGCTCTCCGGCACCTTGGCTCTCGGCCTGGCAGGCCAGGTCGTCTTCAGCGTCGCGGCCGACAGTTGGGGACTGTTCGGCATGCGCAAGCGGCACCCCGATGCACGCGACATCGCGGCACTCGGCCTCGTCGTTGCGGGGGCGGCGCTGATCATATTGTTCGGGCGAGGTGCGGCGTGACGCTCTTCATTCTGCTTGCTTGCCTCGGCGGCGTGCTCGTCGGCCTCAGCCGTCAGCTCAATGGGCGGTTAAGCATCTCGACGAGTCCGCTGATCGCATCCTTCTGGAATCACGCCGTGGGTTTTGTCGTCCTCACCTGCCTTGGTCTCTTCGTCGGAAGCCTGCTTCCCGCAGGCGCCGCCGCGGCGCCCTGGTATGCCTATCTGGGTGGTCCGCTCGGCGTCGTCTTCGTGGCCGCCGGCAGTTGGGCAATTGCGCGGATCGGCGCGATCAATTCGGCTCTGCTGATCATCGGCGGGCAGATGGTAACCGGGGTGGCGTTTGATTATATCAGCGGCGTCCCGGGTTCACTCTGGGCGAACGCCGGCGGTATTGTTCTCATCGTCGGCGGAATGATCATCAGTCGGGAACGGCGCAAGGTCGACCGTTCGCAGTAGCCGGGCACGACCTGTCCAAGCTGGCGGGGGTGGCTCCCCGCCGCCACGGCCTTTCAAGCGAGATATTTGCTGAACCAGTCGATCGTTCGCTGCCAGGCGAGCTTGGCTGCCGCCTCGTCGTAACGCGGCGTGGTGTCATTATGGAAGCCGTGATTGACGTCGGGGTAGATATAGGCCTCGTATGTCTTGCCGGCCGCTTTCAACGCGGCTTCATAGGCCGGCCAGCCTTCGTTGATCCCCTTGTCCAGCCCGGCATAGTGGAGAAGCAACGGCGCCTTGATCTTCGGCACGTCCTCGGCGCGCGGCTGCCGGCCGTAGAAAGGCACGGCCGCGGCCAGTTCCGGATAAGCGACAGCCGCGGCGTTGGCGACACCGCCGCCGTAGCAGAAGCCTGTTATACCGACCTTACCGGTGGTCAGATCACCCTTCATCAGGAATTCGACCGCCGCGAAAAAGTCATTCATCAGCTTTTCCGGATCGACCTTCTGCTGGAGCTCCCGCCCCTTCTCGTCATTGCCGGGATAGCCGCCGACCGACGTCAGCCCATCCGGCGCTAATGCGATGAAGCCGGCCTTTGCCACGCGCCGCGCCACATCCTCGATATAGGGGTTCAGGCCCCTGTTCTCGTGAACGACGACCACGCCCGCGACCTTGCCGGCGGCCTTTGCGGGACGCGCGAGATAGCCGCGGACATCTCCATTTCCTTTCGGCGAGGGATAGGTGATGTATTCGGCGGAGATATCCGGATCGGTGGCCTCGACCTGGGTCGCCAGCGCATAATTCGGGCTCAGCGACGCCAGAATGGCGGCTGCGGTCACGCCGCCGACAGCGAATTTGCCGGCGCGGTCGAGAAACTCGCGCTTGGTAATCTTTCCATGCGCGTAATAATCGTAGAGTTCGAGCAGTTCCTGTGGGAAATCCTTGGCTGTCATGCGGGTCATGATGGCTCCTCCTGGCCTCGGGTTCTCGCCCATCCTACACACGCAAGCGCGCTCGACTTTTCAACATTTCGCGAGTTTTGCGTGAGCTTGCCGGCGAAGTTGCCGCTAGTTGCCATCAAGCCTGTTTTCTGCGCGCCGGGCTTCAAACACGCGCCTGCTCCATTCCGCTGCCTGGGCATTCTCGCCACTGACGGCGCTTATCGAAAGCCGCCTCCCGAATTATGAAAATTAATTTCATGCTCACGTCTCGTGGCCCGTTTTCTATTGACGCCTCCCGATTTTTGTCCCAACTTAAAGAAAATAAATTACTTAATCGGGAACTTGATCGGCATGAAAGTGGGCATCATCGGGCTCGGATTCCGGCTCGGCTACCTCGGCTACGTCTTCAAAGCGATCGATAGCAGCTTCGACATCGTCGGTTACGTCGATCCCGACCCTGCGGGACTGCCGGGTTTGACGGAAAAGGGCATTTCCGCCGGCAAGGTCTACGGCTCGCCGGAGGAGCTCCTCGCCTCCGAAAAGCTTGATCTGCTGATGATCGGCTCCCCCAATCACATGCATCTCGACCATATCAAGCTCGGGCTGCAAGCCGGTCTCAAGGTCTTCTGCGAAAAGCCGATCGTCACGACGATCGCGGAAAGCATCGAGCTTGCCCATCTGATGGCGAAGTTCGGCCACGAGCGGCTGATGGTCGGTCTGGTGCTGCGATATTCTCCTCTTTACAAGGATCTCCGCGCCATCCAGGCCGAGGGCAAGCTTGGCCAGATCGTCTCGATCGAGGCGTCCGAACATATCGAGCCCTATCACGGCGCCTTCTTCATGCGCGACTGGCGCCGCTACGAGCGTTATTCCGGCAGCTTCATGCTGGAGAAATGCTGCCACGACCTCGACCTTTATAATGGCGTCGTCGGCGCGCGGCCGGAACGGGTCGCCAGTTTCGGCGGCCGCAAGAGCTTCACTCCGGCCAACGACCCAGCGCGCGAGGGCATCAACGACCTCGAGCTTTTCCACCGCAAGCCGAGTGGCTGGATGGGCTCCGACAAGGTCTTCGACAGCGACGCCGATATCATCGACTATCAGGTGGCGATCGTCGAATATGCCAATGGCGTCGGCATGAACTTCCATACCAATCTCAACGTACCCGACCAGTTCCGCCGTTTCGCCATCATGGGCTCGCGCGGCATGGCCGAGGGCGATTTCGTTCGCGGTTATCTGAACGTCCATGAACAGCTGACCGGCAACAAGGTGGTCGAGAACACCTATGCCGCCACCGAACTCTCTCAGCATTACGGCGCCGACGAACAGATGGCGAGCGACCTGCTCGAAAGCGTGCGCACCGGGCTCGAGCTTCCCGTCTCCACGCTGAATGCGCTCGAAGCCGGCATTCTGGCTCTCGCAATGGACGAAGCGAGGATGAAGAAATCGGTCGTCGACCTGCGTCCTGTCTGGGACCGCTTCGACGAGGCCCTCCACGCCAGAGCGGCTTGAGGAAGGCGGCAAGATGAGTGTTCAAAGAAGCGCCTTCATCTTCGCCTGGATCCTCCTCCTTCCGGCCGTTCTCTATGTTCTCGCCATCGTCGCTTATCCGCTCGTCGACACCTTCATTCTCTCCTTCACCGATGCGTCGCTGAAGAAGACCACCAATTGGGTCGGCTGGATCAATTACGAGAAGATCTTCAACGCCACTTTTGCCGAGGTCATCCTCCGCACCTTCGTCTGGACCTTCTTCTCCGTCGCTTTGAAAATGGTGATCGGCACCTTCGGCGCTTGCATGCTGAATGCCGCCGTGCCCGGCCGCTCGCTGTTCCGGCTTTTGACCATGCCGCCATGGATCGTGCCGATGGCGATCGGCATCTTCATGTGGGGCTGGATGTATAACGGCCAGTTCGGGATGATCTCGGGCCTGTTGCAGCGCTTCGGCCTCGTCGACGGCCCGGTCGCCTTCCTCGCCTATGGCAGCACCGCCTTCTGGGCGACGATCGTCACCGACGTGTGGATCGGCGTGCCGCTGGTGACGATCTACTTCCTGGCGGCAATCCAGTCGATCCCGAAGGATCTCTACGAAGCCGCCTGGACTGACGGCGCCGGCCGCTGGTACCGCTTCCGCCGCATTACCCTGCCGCTGATGGTGCCCGCCATCATCACCATGTCGATGCTGTCGCTGATCGCCACCTTCAACTCGTTCGACATCATCTGGATCCTGACCCAGGGCGGCCCGAGCGGCGAGACGACGACGATGATCATCGACACCTACCAGACGGCGATCGGCTCGAAGAAATACGGTGAAGGTGCAGCGCGCGCCGTCTTGATCTGCATCTTCCTGTCGCTCTTCTGCTTCGCCTATTTCCGCGTCACCCGCCGCCTCAACCCGGAGAAGCGCGCATGAGCAGTGCTGCCATGATCGACCGTTACCGCTGGTGGGAAATCATCCTGATCTATTGCGGCATCGCGGTGTTCCTGTTCTTCGTGCTGGCGCCCTTCGTCGAGGGCTTCCTGGTATCGCTGAAGCCGCTCGCCCAGCTTTTCTCCTCGCCCTATCGTTTCTGGCCGGAGAACGGCTCGTTCGAAGCCTACCGGACGATGTGGATCAGCGTGCCGGGCTTCGGGCGCTATATCTTCAACTCCTTCTTCATCTCGATCATCGTCACGCTGATCGTGCTCTGCCTCGTCATTCCGGCGTCTTATGCCTTCGCGAAGTTCGAATTCAAGGGCATGGGCATCCTGCTCGGCGCCTTCCTGACGGTGAACATGTTCTCCGGCGCCGTGCTGTTGATCCCGCTCTTCCGGCTGATGCGCAGCATGGGCGTGCTCAACACCTATCTCGCCATGATCGTGCCGGGTGTTGCCTTCCTGATCCCGTCGGCGATCTGGCTGCTGCGCACCTATATGATCCGCATTCCCCAGGAGCTCAACGAAGCCGCCTTCATGGATGGCGCCAGCCATTTCTACACGCTTCGCCGCGTCATCCTGCCCATTGCGATGCCGGGCATTATCGTCGTCGCCATAACCACCTTCATCGGCGCTTACGCCCAGCAATTCATCTTCGCGCTGACGTTCAACTCGAAGAGCGAATACATGCCCTTGCCGGTGGGGCTCTTTGCTTACTTCGGCAAGCAGGAGGTCATCTGGAACGAACTGATGGCGGCTTCCTTCGTCGGCATCGCGCCGGCGATGGTCGTCATCTTCTTCCTTCAGCGTTATCTCGTCGGCGGTCTGACCGCCGGTGCGGTGAAACAATAAGAGCAATAATCAGTGAACAGCTAACAACCACATTGGGAGTCACAACGTGAGCATAGCAATCAAGACAGGCCTTATGGCGCTCGCCCTGCTCGGTTCGACGGCATTGACCGCGGTCACTGCCCATGCGGCCGACAAGGAAATCAGCTGGATCTATTGCGGCGACACGATCGATCCGGTCCACACCAAATACATCAAGCAGTGGGAAGAAAAGAACGCGGGCTGGAAGGTCACGCCTGAGGTCGTCGGTTGGGCACAGTGCCAGGACAAGGCAACGACGCTTGCCGCCGCCGGCACGCCTGTTGCCATGGCCTATGTCGGCTCGCGTACGCTGAAGGAATTCGCCCAGAACGACCTCATCGTTCCGGTGCCGATGACCGACGAGGAGAAGAAGGCCTATTACCCCCATATCGTCGACACGGTAACCTTCGAGGGTAACCAGTGGGGCGTTCCGATCGCCTTCTCCACCAAGGCGCTCTACTGGAACAAGGATCTTTTCAAGCAGGCCGGTCTCGATCCCGAGAAGCCGCCGAAGACCTGGGCTGAAGAAATCGAGATGGCCAAGACCATCAAGGAAAAGACCGGCATTCCGGGCTTCGGTCTTTCCGCCAAGACCTTCGACAACACCATGCACCAGTTCATGCATTGGGTTTACACCAACAACGGTGCGGTGACCGACGCCGATGGCAAGATCACGCTCGATAGCCCGCAGATTCTCGCTGCGCTGAAGGCCTACAAGGATATCGTTCCCTACTCCGAGGAAGGCCCGACGGCCTATGAGCAGAACGAAGTCCGCGCCATCTTCCTTGACGGCAAGGTCGCGATGATCCAGGCAGGATCGGGCGCCGCCTCCCGCCTGAAGGAGACGAAGATCAACTGGGGCATCACGACGCTGCCGCTCGGTCCCGACGCCAAGGGCCCCGGCACGCTGCTGATCACCGACAGCCTGGCGATCTTCAAGGGATCCGGCGTCGAAGACAAGGCGACCGAATTCGCCAAGTTCATCACCTCGCCGGATGTTCAGTCGGAATACGAACTGCAGGGCGGCGCCGGCCTCACCCCGCTGCGGCCCTCGAAGAAGGTCGACGAGTTCGTCGCCAAGGACCCCTACTGGAAGCCGCTCATCGAAGGCATCGACTATGGTGGTCCGGAACCGCTCTTCACCGACTATAAGGGCTTCCAGAACTCGATGATCGAAATGATCCAGTCCGTCGTTACGGGCAAGGCCGAACCCGAGGCCGCGCTCAAGAAGGCGGCTGGCGAAATCGAAGCCTTCAAGTAAGCTTGCTTCAACGCCTTGGGATCGCGGAGGAGACAATCCGCGATCCCTCCCCTTATGATGAACATGCGACGAAGGCCGCCGGCGGAGACAGATTTTTGGGTCAGCTTCTTCTCAACAAAGTCCAGAAGTTCTATGGCGACTACGAGGTTCTGAAGGGCGTGCAGCTCGAGGTTCGGAATGGCGAGTTCGTCGTCTTCGTCGGTCCGTCCGGCTGCGGCAAGTCCACGCTCCTGCGGATGATCGCCGGCCTCGATGCGACGACGGCGGGCGACATCGTCATCGATGGCGTCAGGGTGAACGACCTGCCGCCGGTCAAGCGCGGCATCGCCATGGTGTTCCAGTCCTACGCGCTCTATCCGCATATGTCGGTCTTCGAGAACATCGCCTTCCCCCTTCGCGTCGAGAAAATGGAAGAGCAAAAGCTCAAGGCCAAGGTCGAAAATGCCGCCCGCATCCTGCATCTCGACCAGCGGCTGCAGCAGAAACCCGGCATGCTGTCCGGCGGCCAGCGCCAGCGTGTAGCGATCGGACGCGCCATCGTGCGCGAACCGAAGATTTTTCTGTTCGACGAGCCTCTATCCAACCTCGATGCCGCGCTGCGCGCCGATATGCGCATCGAGCTTGCCAAGCTGCACAGGGCGTTGAAGGCGACCATGATCTATGTAACGCACGACCAGGTCGAGGCCATGACGATGGCCGACCGCATCGTCGTGCTCGACGCCGGCAATATCTCGCAGACGGGCGCGCCGCTGGAACTTTATCACAAGCCCGCCAACCAATTCGTCGCCGGCTTCATCGGCAATCCGAAGATGAACTTCCTGCCGGTAATCTGCAAAGGCGTCAGCGCCGCTGGCGTCGAAGTGGATTACAAGGGGCAGACGGCCGTTTTGCCGGTGACGCCGCGCGACGGCATGGCCGGCAAGACCCTGACGCTCGGCATCCGCCCGGAGCATATCCAGCTCAACGGCGGCGACATCGTCTTCACCGTGACGCCGACGGTCATCGAGCGGCTTGGCGCCAATACCGTCGCTTACGCCTCGCTCAATGGCGAGGGAGAGAATTTCTGCGCCATGCTGCCTGGCAGTGTCGGCATTCGCCCCGACGCACCTGTGTCAACCGGCATCAATGCCGCCGATTGCCATCTCTTCGACGAGGCCGGCATTGCCTTCGAGCGGCGCGTGGAACTGACCGAAATCGATATGAACGTGATCAACCCGACGGCGGCTTGAGGCGACCGACTCGGTGTCGGCCATCTAAGGTTTGATCGCTTAAAGACTGCTTCGCCCCCTTTCGGACATTTGCGTTGTCCGAGATACTCTAAAGTCCGCCCGTCATCCGTCATCGTGCGACGCTGAGATAGGGAGCGGGACGAGGAACAAGGGTAGCATAGATAAATTAAGCCGCGGTACCTTGACGCGCGTAGTCGGTACTGGCCAATGATATGCGCAACATTCTTTTGGGGCATTGATCGAACGGCAATGACGCTTGATATCAGGGGCAGCATCAAGAACACGAAGCTCAGCTCGAACCCGTATGTCGTTTTTGAAGAGCTTCTTTCCAACGCGATAGATTCCTTCCTGATACGCAAGAACGCCGAGCCGTCTGTGGCGCAGTTGAAGGTGGTCATTAAAGTTGAGTTCCTGCGCGGGGATCTCCTCGGAGACCTTGAGGGGCTTGCCATCTCATGCACAGACAATGGTTGTGGCCTCGGCGATCCTCAGCTTCGGGCGTTCCTGACCAAGGATACCTCCTACAAGGACGATTTGGACATTCCCGGCATCGCCCAGTGCAAGGGCGCGGGCCGAATCCAGTTCTTCCACCATTTCGCCCAGCTATCGATTGACAGTAATTTCCGAGGCGAGGACGCCATTGTGCGTCGGCAAATGCAGTATGCCGAACCACAGAAGCAGATCGACTTCAGTGATTTCGCAGACAGCGTCGGCAATGAAACCGATATCGGTACAGAGATTCGGCTGAGCGAATTTAAGGACTTCGCGCGGACCCGGGTATTGCACGGGGAAGCGCCAAGCGCGCTATATTCCGCACATGCCCTGAAAAGGGAAATGCTGGTCGCATTTCTTCAGCGCTTGGTGGGACTTCAAACCCGCCTTGGCGACTTCGAGATCACCTTCACGTCACAGCGCTGGGATCAGGAGGAGGCGGAGACCGAGTACCTGCGCCGAATCAATCTGCCCGAGGTGACGGCGCAGCGATCTGTGGAGGTCGAGGAGCGGGACCCTCAAACCGGCAACGGCCTCAACACGTTCCAAACGTTCAACCTTTCGCACTACCGGCTCGATCCGAGCCAGTATGACCTTCCCAAGAACGCGATCGCACTGTGCGCAAAGTCATCGCCGGTCCGAGACATCACGGCGCATTATCTTCGCACCCGAGCCGAGCAGAATAATCCAGTCAGTGGTTTCCACCATATCGTGCTCGTGGAGAGCGCGTTTCTGGACAATCGAGTCAATGAGCAGCGAGACGACTTCGAGAACGTCCCGGCCGAGCTTCCCTCGGACATGTTTTCATCCGATCGAATTTCATACGCTGACATCCATGCAGCGATCGACCCGATAATCGAAGAGATGGTCGTGCCAGCGGACTGGAACAAGGAGGAGGTACTTAATGAAATCAGCGAGCAGTTCGGCTTGAACGAGGCGATGCTCGCCGACACTACGACTCGGATTCGGTATGGGGAGCCAGCTAAGGCGGTTGTTGAACGCGTCCTAAAAAAGTATCAAGAGCGTGTAATCGACGAAACGGCGGAGATTTTCTCACTCAAGGAAGAAATATTGAAGGCCGAGCCGGACTCGGAGGAGTTCAGAATCAAGGTTCACGAGCTATCTTGGAAGTATACGGCGTCGCTTAAGAATTTCGATATGGCGAACCTATCGCAGCTGATTGTTCGCCGAACAGCAATCGTGGAGATTCTGAGCCTCGCCTGCAAAAAGGAACTGTTGGTTCAGGCGGTGGAGAAAGGTGAACGGCGCAAGGATGAACGCATCATCCACAGCATCTTTTTCCCGATGCAAAAGGACAGCGCCGGTGTGTCTGATCACGATATCTGGTTATTGAGCGAGGAGTATCACTACTACGATTACATCTCATCGGATATGCCGTTGGCCAATATCACCTGGAATGGAGGCGAGAAAGTCTTCGATGAGGATATCGATGAGAGCTTCCAAGAGATTCTTGCCAAGCGCACCGACGACAACAGCAAGAAGCGCCCTGACATAGCACTGTTCAGTCAAGAAGGGTCGGCAATCATCGTTGAATTTAAGGCGCCGGGCGTCTCGATGGATGACCACATCGGTGATCTGACTGAATACGCACATCTGCTCGCTGCGAAATCTGGCGGGAAGCTAAAGCGTTTCTATTGCTACTTGATCGGCGACAGGTTGAACCCGCTGCGGATGGGGCCGGGCTGGACCCAATTTCCGGTCGGCCAAGGCTGGTTCCAATCGGGGGAGTTGCGTGACCCGGCGTCGCGGCAACAACTCGGCGAGACGTATTCGGAGATTTTGTTCTTTGATGACGTGGTCGATCGCGCGCGAAAGCGGATCGGCGTGTACAAAGACAAGTTGAACATCAGTTTTAGTTAGGGCTTGTAGGAAGCAGACGGGACATTTGCCACCACCGGCCTCAATCAGAGTTTCGCCGTATAACAATAAGCAGAACAATCACAAGTTGAGCGGTAGGTGAGGTTGACTGCCTGCGTTTTGTGACGGGGCTATCGCGGAGATCCGCTTGGAAGCGGCCTGTACACAAATGGCACAAAGAAATCGTTCGCCGCGCATACGTCTTGCGATATTAGCGACAACATGCTTGCTGTTACCGAGATCACAAGCAATCCACCGGTAGCCGCGCCTTCGGCGATCAGAGCCATCTCGCCTCGCCCGAAACCGGCCCCTACCAGACGAGGCCGCGGGCCGCGACCTCTTCGACGCGGGTGACGACGCCGCCCCGGTGAAACACCATCGTGTCGAACAGATTGGACACCACGCAGGTGTGGTTCGGGATGATGAAGAGCTTTTCGCCGATCTGCGGCCGGGGACCGGTGCAGTTCGACAGATCGATCACGCCGTGTTCTTCGGACAGGCTGGTGATGCGCGCCTGGGGATAACCGACGATCAGGCCGTAATCGCTGAAACCCTGAAGATCCGAGGTCAGCGCCTTTGAGCCGGCATCGATGACGGCGCGGTCGGCGTTCGGGCGGGAGACGACGGTCGCCAGCACATGCATGGCGCAATCGTCCTCGGTGCAATGGCCCATGCGCACCATCTGGCGGTCGTTATAGATATAGGTGCCGGCGCGGTGTTCCGTTGCCGAGGTGACGAGATGCGCCTCGAACAGGCTTGGCGTTCCGCCATTGCTGACGATGGCGCAGCTTATGCCTTCCGATTGCAGGCGGCTCACCGTTTCAGCGATGAAGGCTTCCACGGCGGCGGCCGATTGCGGCTTCGGATAGGTGACGATGCCGCCGAAGGTGAGGCCGTCGGCTGCGGCGATGCGTTTGGCGAGTGAGGCCGCCTCCTCCGGCGTCTGCACGCCGCAGCGGCCGGCGCCGGTGTCGCATTCCACCAGCACGGTCAGCGGCTTATGGCCGGAAAAATGTGCGGCGAGCCCGTCGACCGTCACTTCGCTGTCGGCGACGACCTTCAAGGCCGGAATTTTGTCGTTCAGCCTGGCCAGGCGCTCAAGTTTCTGCTGTCCGAGGATGTTGAAGGTGATCAGGATGTCGCCGAAGCCGGCTTCGGCGAAGACTTCAGCCTCGGTGACCTTCTGGCAGTTGATGCCCTTGGCGCCGGCGGCGACCTGCGCGACGGCGAGCGCCGGGATCTTGTGCGTCTTGATATGCGGGCGGAAGTTCAGCCCGTGCTGATCCATATAGGATTGAACGCGGGCGATGTTTGCAGCCAGCCGGTCTTCGTCGATGACAGGGCGCGGCGTCGAGAGATCGGCGATCCTGTCACCTGCCTTGGCAACGACGGCGAAGCTGGCATCAGGCATTTAGGCGGCTCCGCGTTCTGTCCCATGGGGATCGGCCACGATCGGCCAGATGGTTTTTGGCGCCCGCCGGTACGGCGTCGTCGCTGGATTATTGGGATAAGGCGTTCCGGCGGAGCAGTAAAGGATTTCCGCCGCAATCTTCGAGAAGGACGCGAAGAAGTGGTTGGTGGATTTGATCACCAGGATCTTCTGTTTTGTCGGGTCAATACCCATGACCGAAAACAGGCTCGGATCGAAGCTCTGGGCGCGCGTCGAATTGAGAATGATGTCGATACCGTTGAGCACGATATGGGCGGCATCGCCGAAGGGCGCCAGGCTCTCGCCGAACTGCATTTCGGCATTCCTGACCAGCTTGACGACCTTGACGGTGCCGTCGACGGGATTGCCGGTGCCGGGCGCTGACTTGGCGCCGAAGCGCAGCGGAATTTCCGCCCCCTCGCCTGCCGCAAAACAAATCTGGACGGCCATCGGATCCCAGATGGTGCCGATCGCCGCGCTCGTGACGCCGCGGGCCATGAGCTCTGCGAGAACGACAGTCGCATCTCCCGCGGTGCCGCCGCCCGGATTGTCCCAGACGTCGGCGATGACGACGGGCCATGCGGTCGCGGCCATCGCGCGCGCGACGGCCTGCCTCTCGTCGATCTGCGGAACCATGAAGGTGCCGCGCTTGGAAAAAAGCTCGAGGCCGAGTTCGCGCGCCAGCGCCGCGCCTTTTTCCGGTTTGTTGTCGGTCACGACAAGCAGCTTCGTTCCCATCTCTGGAACATCGCCGACCATGAAACCGTGGATCACCGAGATCGACAGGATCTCGGGATCATCCCGCTCGATCTGCATGATCTTGTCGACGAAGGAGCGCATCGGCTCGCGCGATGTCGGGAAGACGTCGATCATCCGGCAGTCGAACACCGACATGACGGGCTTGATCCGGCCTTCGAGCGTGTCCACCGCGATGCGCCAGAGGTCCTCGGCGCGGTCGACGAAATCCGTGTGCGGAAATTCCTTGAAATAGACGGCGAAATCGAGCGCCGCGACGCGTTTTGCGGTCAAATGGCTGTGCGGATCGAGCTCGGCGCAGATCAGCACATTGGGCCCGACGATCGCGCGCATGCGCTGGAGAAGATCGCCTTCGGTATCCTCATATCCGGCCGCCACCATGGCGCCGTGCAGGCCCATGACGACGGCATCGACCGGCATTGCGGCGGTCAGCTGGCCGAGGATTTCATCGCGCAGTTCCTCATAGGTGGTCCGGTTGACGAGACCGGCGGGGTCGGCCCAGGTGGCGGTTCCCTCGATCAGTTCCCAGCCCTTTTCTTTGGCGACGCATCTGCCGACGGTGATCGGCGCGGTGCAGAGCGTCGGCGTTTCGGGATGCTGGCCGGGCGGGGCATAAAGCGAGGCTTCGAAGGCGCGGCGATCCACGCAGATCGGGGAGAAGGTGTTGGTCTCGGTCGCCAGTGCTGCCGTGAATATGCGCAAGAAAGTGGCCTTCGTGTTGCAGGCCCCGCCTTACCCCATCGGGTTCGGCAGGTAGCCGGTGAAACCTGAGATCTTCCAGCGTCCCTGGTGAAGCCGGCAATAATAGAGCGTCTGCCATTGCAGGACGTCGCGGGTGCCGTCGGACTTGGTAATGCCGCCGTCGAATTTCTTGCGCACCAGCGCCGTGTCGCCTTCGATCTCGATATCTTCGAGCGTCGTCGTGGTGAAGATCGCGGTGCGCGCATCTTCGGCGAAACTCTGTTCGGCGAAATCCTTCGCCTGCCTCAGCCACTCCTGGCGGTAGGCTTTGAGCGTCGGGAAAGCCAGCCGCCATTTGTCGGGGTTGGTCTCCTTCCGGCCGTCGATGCCGATGAAGCCTTCTTCCACGAAGTCATGCTCGACCATCGACCAGTCGGCGGCCAGAAAGGCATCGATATCGCGGGAAACGAGCATCTCCCAGATGGCGCGGCGGGCGCTATCGGTCGGGAAAGGATTCTGGAAAGGATCGCGCATGGCTGCCCCGGATTGAAATTCTTTTCATAAAACGTGTTTTTCGCTGGTCAAATTCTGCTTTCTATGGTCATTTGTCAACTTATCAAGAAAATAATTTGCAAGGACTTTGAATGCCTATCAAGCGCTATGGCACTGTTCAAACCGGCGCCGGCGGCAAGGCGCTGCCTTTCGCGCGCGCCGTCGAAGCTGACGGGTGGCTCTATGTTTCCGGCCAGGTTGCGATGGAAGATGGCGAGATCATCGAGGGCAACATCATCGCCCAGACCCACAAGACGATCGCCAATGTTCTAGAGATCCTGGAAGAAGCCGGTTACGGCGTCGAGCATGTCGTACGCGTCGGCGTCTGGCTCGACGATCCGCGTGACTTCTGGACCTTCAACAAGATCTATCAGGAGTATTTCGGCGAACATCCGCCGGCGCGCGCCTGTGTGCAATCGTCGATGATGGTCGATTGCAAGGTTGAGATCGACTGCGTGGCCTATAAGAAGAAGGATTGACGGCGCCATCGGGGGGACGGGTTTGGATATTTTTTCGACATTGCAGGAAGACAAAGGCCGGCTTTCTCCCTCCGAAAGCCGCATCGCGGAGATCATCGTCAACGACTTCGAATTCGCTGTGAATGCCTCGATCATCGAACTGGCGGAGCGGGCCGAGGTGTCGCCGCCGACCGTCACCCGTTTTTGCCGCCGGCTCGGCTGCGAAAGCTTTTCCGATTTCAAGGTTCAGCTCGCCCGCACCGCCCATATCGGCGTACGTTATCTGAAACCGGAATCGAAGAGCACCGATCCGGCCGATGTCGCCCAGGATATCATCACCAAGGCGCAGAACGCGCTCTTCCTCCTGCACCGGTCGCTCGATCTTGCCGCGGTCGAGGCCGCCGTCTCGGATATCGCCAAGGCAGATATGATCTATGCCTTCGGCTCGGGCGGCAATTCGTCGATGATCGCGGACGAACTGCAGAACCGCCTCTTCCGTCTCGGCCTTCGCATCACCGCCAGTTCCGACCACAGCATGCAGCTGATGATGGCGGCGGCCGCCAAACCGGGCGACGTGCTGATCGGTTCGTCCTTCTCCGGGCGCAATATGGAGCTGGTGCGGGCCTTCGAGCTTGCCCGCGACACCAAGGTGAAGACGATCGCCCTGACGCAGACGAACAGCCCTGTCGCCAAGGCCGCCGAAATCGTCGTGCCGATCGATCTTCCGGAGGGCAACAATATCTATCGGCCGACCTCGACGCGCATCGCCTACATCGCCATGGTCGATATCCTGTCGAGCCTGGTCGCCTACGCCATTCAGCCGAAGGCGACGGTGACGCTGCGGCGCATCAAGCAGCAGCTCGTCCTCCACCGCGACGGCGACGACCGGCAATTGCTTGGAGACTGAAGCATATGAACGGGAGCGACAACAAATGAGCCAATCGATCGCCGTCGTGACGGGCGCTGCAGGCGATATCGGCGCGGCGATTGCCGCGCGGCTCGCCGAGGACCATGATGTCGTACTGCTTGCCGATATTGATGCGGCTGCCGCCACCGCGGTGGCTTCGAAGCTCGGCGCGGCGGAGCGTTTCGTTGCCGTCGGCTGCGATGTGACCAGCGAGGCGAGCATTGCCGAACTGGCAGAACGCGCTGCCGGCATCGGCGTTGTTCGAACCCTCGTCAACAATGCCGGCGCCGCCCGCGCCACCAGCCTGCACGATACGACGCCCGAGATCTGGCGGGCCGACAATGCGCTCAATCTCGAGGCGCCATTCTTATGTTTCCGCGCCTTCGAACCGATGCTGAAGGCCACGAAGGGTTCGGTCGTCAACATCGCCTCGGTCAACGGCCTGCATGTCTTCGGCCACCCGGCCTATAGCGCCGCCAAGGCTGGCCTTTTGCATTTCACCCGGCTGGTCGCCGTCGAATACGGCAAGTTCGGCATCCGCTCCAACGCCGTCGCCCCCGGCACGGTGAAGACGCAGGCCTGGGAAGCGCGCGCGAGCGCCAATCCCAACGTGTTCGAAGAAGCGCGCCGCTGGTATCCGCTGCAGCGCGTCGTCGATCCCAAGGACGTCGCCAATTCCGTGGGCTTCCTTGCCGGGCCGCTGGCAGCAGCGATAACAGGCGTCTGCCTGCCGGTGGATTGCGGCCTCACGGCCGGCCAGGCCGAGCTTGCGCGGACCTTCTCGCAATCGGAACATTACTGAAGATCTCCGCAGGACTTGCCCGCCGGCCGCTCTTGCCTCTTTCCCTTACGATTGATCGACCGCATGAGCCGCCTCTTTCCCGACGTCTTCCGTAATCCGGCGATCCGCGCCAGCATGATCGCCATTTTCACTTTCGGAATGGCTGGAGCGATGACGGCGCCCTATCGTTCGGTCGTCGGCATTCGCGAACTGGGGCTGAGCGACGGTCTTTATTCCGTCCTCACCTTTGCGTCGGCGGCGGTGAATGTCGTCGTCAGTGTCCTGCTCGGCAATCTCGCCGATCGGCTCGGCGAATACCGCTCGGCGATGATCGGCGCCTGCATCTTCGGCATCGTCGGTTACGGCATTGTCTACGCCTTTCCCACAGCGGCAATCTTCATCATCAGCGGATTGCTGCCGCTGCCGATCTACGGGGCGCTGAATTCGCTGCTGTTCGCCAATGCGCGTGCGGCAATGCAGGGCATGAACCGAAGCGACATGGTGACGGCCAATTCAGGCGTGCGCGCCATGATCTCGCTCTCCTGGGTGCTGATCCCCGGTATAACAGGCCTTGTGCTCTCGGGTGCATCGAGCATGCTGCCGGCCTATCTCTTCGCCGCCATCTCGTGCCTGATATGCCAGGGCATCATCGTCTTCGCCCTGCCGAAGCGGGCGGGAACGGAGATGGCCGCGACCCATCATCTCACCTACCTCGGCGCGCTTCGCCAGGTGGTTTCGCCGCGGATTTCGGCGCATGTCCTCGGGGTGGCACTCATCACCAGCACGCTCCATCTCAACGACGCCCTTTTGCCGCTGATCGCCACCGGGGCGGCACATGGCGCGCTCAGCGATGTCGGTATTCTCGTCGGCATCATCGCATTGCCGGAGGTCGTCTTCATCATCGTCTGGTCGCGCATTGCCCGCAAGACCGGCCAGATGACGGCGCTTGCCGCCGGCACCATCATCTATGCCGTGTTCCTCGGCCTTCTCGGTCTTTCCTCCGAGCCGTGGCACCTCTATGCGCTGACCTTGCTCGCCGGCATCGGCGCGGCGGCGATCATCAGCATTCCGATCACCTATCTGCAGGATCTGATCGCCGATCGACCGGGGCTCGGCAGCGCGCTGATCTCCGTCAACATCTTTGCCAGCGCCGGGATCGGCGCATTGGTCTTTGCCGCCGGCACGGCAATGGCCGGCTATTCCGGCACTGCCGTCCTCAGCGCCTTCACCGGCCTATCGGGGATTACGATCCTCGGCCTGCTACAGCGACGAAATGCCGTTGCGCCTGTCGACGCCGAGGTTCGATAAAGGCCAAAATCTGGCTTTCATCGGCGTCCGTCTTGTGACAAGGGTGATGCTTCACTTCCCTTGAAGGCGACATGAAGGCGATCTCCGGCACGAATCTCGAGCAGGCCAAGTCTCACAACCGGCGCGTGGTGATCGAGGCTATCCGCACCCACGGTTCGCTGTCGCGGGCTGCGATCGCCCGGATGACGGCGCTGACGCCGCAGACCGTCTCGAATATCGTCGAGGAGCTGGAGCGGTCGCACCTTCTCGTTGCGGCCGAGGCGCAGAAGCTGGCGCGAGGCCAGCCGATCATTCCCTACAGCATCAATCCGCAAGGAGCCTATTCGATCGGCCTGGAGCTTGGCCGCCGACGCGCCAGCGGTGTGCTGACCGACCTCGCGGGCGCCGTTTGCGCCCGCATCGAGCACCAGGTCGAACACCCCGATCCGGAAAGAGCGATGCCGGCTCTCCAGGCAATTGCCGAGGAACTTCAGCAGGGCTTCGCATTCGACAGGAGCAGGCTGCTCGGTGTCGGCATCGCCCTGCCCGGCCGCTACGCCGAAGGCGGCACCACGTCCCTCAGCCCGCACAGCCTGCCGGGCTGGCAGGATTTTCCGGTCGGGAATGCACTGGAACAACGGGTAGGAGTGCCGGTCCTGGTCGAGAACGATGCGACGGCGGCTGCGATCGGCGAGCGTCTTCACGGTGTCGCCCGCGGTCTGGCCAGCTTCGTCTATCTGTTTCTCGCCGGCGGCGGCGGCATCGGCGCCGGAATGTTTCTCGACGGCCATCTCTACAAGGGCAGCCGCAACAATGCCGGCGAGATCGGCCATATCATCGTCGAGCCGCATGGCAGGCTCTGCAGCTGCGGCAAGCGCGGCTGCCTGGATCGCTACATCTCGCCCTCGGTCGCCTACGAATTCATGGGTATCGTCAAGCCGGAGGAGCTTTCGCCCGACGATCTCGACGCCTTGATCGCCAGGGGCGGCGACGGTCTGGATGCCTGGCTCGATCAGGCCGTCCAGCCGCTGCGGCAGACAGTCGACTTTCTCGAGCTCGCCTTCGATCCGCAGACCATCGTGCTCGGCGGCAGCATCCCGACGTCACTGATGCGCCGGCTGGCCGAACGGCTGGAACCGCTGCACGATCCGCTCGATCCCGGCCTAAAGCGGACGTTGCCCCGCATCATGATCGGTATGACCGGCAAGGATACAGCGATCCTCGGCGCAGCCGCCCTGCCGATCTTTTCGGAAACCAATCCGCGCTTCGACGTCCTGCAAAAGCCGGTCGGCTGACACATCTCAGCCGCCTGCCGGCAGCCTCGCATCTTCTTGCCGCGCGCGACGGGGCAGAGGTCGTGCGAATATCACCACGTTGCCGAGAAGTGTCAGCGCCAAGCCTATCAGGCCGAGACTGGTCCAGTGGTAGCCCTCGAAGATCGTCGACAAGGACAGGGCGACGATCGGGAACAGGACGGTGGCATAGGCAGCGCGCGAGGAGCCGATGCGGGAGACCAGCATGAGATAGGTGGTGAAGCCGATCACCGATCCGACTGCCGCGAGATAAAGCAGGGCGGTGAGATAGGTGATGTCGGGCGGCGCCACCACCGGCGTTTGCGTCACGGCGATCAGCAAGAGGAGGATGATCGCGCCATAGGTCATGCCCCAGCCATTGGCTGTCAGCGGTGAGATTCCGGCCGCGCTGTTTCGGCGTGATGCCATGTTGCCGAGCGAGAAGAACAGCGTGCCGAGCGCTGCGAGCCCGATCCCCTTCAAAGTGCCCATATCGAAATCGACGACAACCTCCTCTCCGAAAAGCAGGAGGAGGCCGGTGGCTCCGAGCGCTGCTGCGAGGAGCGTGCGGCCGGTGATGCGGTCGCCGAAGAACAGGCGGGCATTGACGGCATTGTAGATCGTTGCCAGCGAGAAGATGACCGAGATCAGCCCTGAGGGAATGAAGCCGGCTGCAGTGTAGAAACAGATGAAATTGAGGCTGAACAGGCAGAGCGCCTGCGCCAGAATGAAAGGTTGGTCACGCAAGGCAGGGAGATTCAGCCGCCGCATGAGAGCCAGGATGGCGACAAGGATCACGGCTGCGAGCGCAAATCTGTAAAAGACCGAGACCAGGACCGGCACGGGACCGACCTGCATCGCAATGGCGATCCAGGTCGTGCCCCATATGAGGACAGTCGCGATGAAGAGAGCGGCATTTGCCATGGATAGTGATCCTCGTTTTCTCGAGCGATAGACCAACCGTGAGCCGGTCTCTTGCAGATTCTTGCTATGAAATGGATCTGCCCGGACTTCCCACTCGCCACGTGGGCCGTCCACCGGTATTGTTGGCAAGGCTTCGCACGTGTGGGGAAGAATTGGTGAAAGATAGCCGTCTCTCGGTTTTCAGGTTTTTGTCCGCATCTCCCTCTGCGCGGATGTCGCAGTCGATCGATTTGGGTTTCGGGCGATCAGCAGCTCTCTGGAGCAATGGCAGCGACAGGATGAGCTATGAGCGGCCGGACGGACATACGTTCAGCCTTTATCTCAACGGTGGCGCCGGAACGCGCCGCCTGGATGGCAGCCCCGCCGCGCAAGGCCGGCCCGGCGCCTTGTGCGTCATGCCACAGGGGCACTCCTCCGAATGGGAAATCACGGATCCCTTCGACTTCGTCCATCTCTATGTTCCCGACGATCAGATGCGCCGGATGTTTGCGGAGACGTTCGATCGCGATTCCAGGCTTATGGCTGTTGCCGAAGTGACCTTCGCCGATGCACCCGTCGTGGCGCATACGCTTCGGCAGCTGACCGAAGCGATGTTGGCGGGTGATCATCTGCTGGCCGAAGAAGCGATGACGCAGACGGTCAATGATTTTTGGGTCGATCCGCGTTATGGAGGGATGCGCCCCTGCACGATCAGCGGCGGCCTCGCTCCTCATATGAGGCGCCGCAGCCTGGAGTATATCGAGGCTCATCTCGGTGAGACGATCCACTTGCAGGATCTGGCGGCGATCGGACAGCTCAGCGCCTTTCATTTTCAGCGGATGTTCCGGGCAAGCTACGGCGTGTCCCCGCATGGCTGGGTGGCCCACCGGCGTGTCGAGCGCGCCAAATCGATGTTGCGCGGCACGGACCCGATCGCACAGATCGCTTCGGCCTGCGGCTTCAGCAGCCAGAGCCACATGACACGCGCATTCAAACTCGGCACAGGCGTTACACCCTCTGCCTACCGGCAGCGACAGTGATGCGCCTTCACCTCACTTCACAGCGATGACGACCTTGCCTTTCGCGCGTCCCGTTTCGACATAGGCCAGCGCCTCGTTGGTCTTCTCGAATGGGAAAGTCCGGTCGATGACGGGGCGGATGGCGCCCGTCTCAATCAGCGCGGTGATCTTGCCGAGCTGCGCGCCGTTTGCCGTCATGAAGAGGAAGGAATAGTCGATCCCCCGGCGTTTCGATTTCCGCCGGATGCCGAAGCTCAAGAAGCGCATGACCTGCTGCAGCAACCAGCCGAAGCCGTTTTCCCTGGCGAAATCGGGATCGGGAGGACCCGATATCGAGATCAGCCTGCCGCCGGGCTTGAGGACGGCGAGCGATTTCTCCAGCGTCTCCTTGCCGAGGCTGTTCAGCACAACGTCATAGCCGTTCAGCAGCTTTTCGAAGTCGTCCTTCTTGTAATCGACCACCACGTCGGCGCCGAGGCTTTTCACCAGATCGACGTTCGCTGTGCTCACCGTCGTCGCCACATGGGCGCCGAGATGTTTGGCAAGCTGGATCGCGATGGTGCCGACGCCGCCGGAGCCCGCATGGATCAGCACCCTCTGCCCCTTCTGCAGCTTGGCGCGCTCGACCAGCGCCTGCCATGCGGTCAGTGCCACAAGCGGAATGGATGCGGCCTCTTCCATGCCGAGATTGGCGGGCTTCAGCGCAATATCGGCAGCGTCGATGGCGATGTACTCGGCAAAGGTGCCGATACGGTCCTTGCCGGGCCGCGCATAGACCTCGTCGCCGGGTTTGAATTGGCGGACCTTGGCGCCCACTCGCACCACGACGCCGGCGACATCATTGCCGAGCACCAACGGAAGCTGATAAGGCAGGATCAGCTTGAACTCTCCGTCCCGGATCTTGGCATCCAGCGGGTTGACGCTGGCGGCATGGATCTCGACCATGACGTCATTTTCGCGCAGCGGCGGTTCAGGGCTCTGGCCGAGCCTGAGGGCACCGCCTTTGTTGTAACGATCGATCAGGAATGCTTTCATGGGACGAACTTTCGTTTCTGGGAGGAGCCGGCGGCGCGGCAACGAGGTTCAATCGGAAAGCCGATTGAATTTCCGGAGGCTCTTGTCGACGAAGGACTCGGGCAGGAAACGGCGGATGAAGCGGACCTGTCCGGCTGCTTTCCCGGACGTGTAGCGTCTCTTGGGCGAGGCCGCGTTGGCAGCCCGGATAACAGTTGCGGCGACCACCTCGGGCGCATCGCCTTTCGAAACGATCTCGCGCATCAGCTTCTCCGCGTCGGCGCGCACCGCATCATAGACGGCAAGCGGCCGGTCGGGGCGCGTCATGTTCTCCTCGAAGGAGGTGCGGGTGACACCGGGTTCGACGAGCACAACGCGGATACCCTGTTTGCGCACTTCATGGTCGAGCGATTCCGAATAACCTTCGATCGCGTGTTTGGTCGCTGCGTAGAGCGCATTGAAGGGCGCCGGGATCAGCCCAAGAATCGAGCTGAGGTTGACGATCCGGCCGCTGCGCTGCCGCCGCATCACCGGTAGCACCGCATTGGTCATGCGCAGCGTGCCGAAGACATTGACGTCGAACACGGCTTTCGCCTGCGCTATCGTCGATTCCTCGGCGCCGCCGAGCAGACCGATCCCGGCATTGTTGACCAGCAGATCGATCCGCCCTGCCCGGCTGAGAACCTCGTCGACGGTGCTCTGCACGGATTGATCGTCGATGACGTCGCATATCAGCATGCTGATCCCATCGGCGGTGTCGGCGATCGGCTTTCGGCTGGTGCCGAACACACGGTAACCGTCGCGCCGCAGCGCTTTCGCCGTCGCCAGCCCGATGCCGGAGGAAGCCCCGGTGACCAGGGCAATGCCGCGTTCTCTCTTACTCATCGACGTCGCCTTCGTTTTATCGTGGAATATCCATGCGCAAGCTGTTACTATCAAAATGATAGCAAGTCACTACTAAAAAGATATCGACATGAAAAATCTTTCGGAACAGCCATGCCTGATCGCCCGCAGCCTGGCGCTTGTCGGCGATGCGTGGAGCATGCTGATCATGCGCGACGCCCATGCCGGGCTGACCCGTTTCGATGATTTTCGAAAAAGCCTCGGCATCGCCCCGACCATGCTGACGGGTCGGCTGTCATCGCTGACCGAGGAAGGGCTGCTGCAAAAACGCCGGTATTCCGAGCGTCCTCCGCGCGACGAATATGTGCTGACGGAAGCCGGCCGCGACTTTCTGCCGGTGCTGTTTGCGATCGGCGCCTGGGGCCGCAAGCACCGCGGCGGCGGCGCGGTCACCCGCTTCTTCGATGCCGAGACCGGAACCGAGATTGATCCGGTCACCATTGACCGCGCGACTGGCGCTCCTGTTGGGACCCGTCCTATTCGCATCGTTGCAGCCGGATGTGAGCCGCCCGCGACGGATGAACCGGCCTCTGACAGCTCACCTTGACGCAACGCCGATACCCTTGCCGTCACCGTCTCCTGCGACGGCAAGGGATCGCCCTCAGATCATCTTCCTGCCAATCCGGGCGCTACGACTCCTGCAACCCGTAGAGCAGCGGCATCAGCCCCGCGAGCGCCTTGAAACGGTCCCATGACTTGGACGAGGGCTTCGTCCAGCCGGTCTCGGCAAGTGCGGAAAGGCGTGGGAAGACGAGACGGTCGAAGACGGCGCGATCGGTCATCGGTTCGGACCAGATGCAGGCCTGGATGCCGAGCAGTTGCTGTTTCTGGCGCGCTGTCCAGCCGCCGACCGGATCGAAATTATAGAGCTTTTCCGCGTCCGAATTTCCTGCCCAGCTGGCGCCGGGCTCATCCCAGTCCGTCCTCAGCGCCATGTCGAGATAATAGACCTGACCGGGGCAGACGACCATTTGATAGCCGCGTTCGGCGAGCTCGGCCGAAACCTCGACATTGCGCCAGCTGCAGAGATAGCTTTTCGACTTGTCGATGACGTCGCCATGGGCCGCTTCCTCCCAACCGCCGGTGACGCAGCCCTTGCTCGCCAGGAAGCGTTGGACGCGTTCGAGGAATTCCGCCTGCAGGATGGCGGCGCCTGAGCCGTGAATGTCGTCGGCGCCATGGGTGTTGGTGACAACGTTCAGCCGCTTGGCATGCGCATCGGCAACCTCGTCGCCGGCGATGGCGCTGAGGCGCGCCAGCGCTTCCGGAGAGCCGGACCATGCGCCGAGCGGAACCTCGTCGGCGCCGAGATGGATCGTCTTGAACGGAAAGAGCTCGATGAGTTCGGAAAGAATGGTCTCGACGATTTGGTAGGTCTGCTCGCGTGCCGGATTGATGCAGTTGTCGGGAAAACCCTGGACCGAGTGATAGCTGCCTTTCTCGGCCGGGTCGCGCAGTTCCGGTATGGCCTGCTGCATGGCATAACAATGTCCGGGCATGTCGATCTCCGGCACGATTTCGATGCCGAAGTTCTTTGCGAGGGCGACGATCTCGCGGATGACAGGCTTGGTGTAGTAGCCGCCCGTCCTGGCCGGGCTCGAACCCAGAAGCGGCGGCACGGCGAGACCGTGGCCGCGCCAGGCGCCGATCTCGGTCAGGGTCGGGTAGGCATCGATCTCCACGCGCCAGGCCTCGTCGTCGGAAAGGTGCCAGTGGAAGCGGTTGAGCTTGTTCCAGGCAAGCACCGCCAACAGCTTCTTGACTTCGGCCGCGCCGTAGAACTGGCGGGCGACATCGAGATGCAGGCCGCGCCAGCCCATCGACGGCTCGTCGACGATCTCGCCGGATGCCGGAAACTGGAAGACGCCGGGATGCAGCCTGGCACCGCGCCAGATCTGGCCGAGCGTGACGAGGCCGTAAAGGAAGCCGGTGTGGCTGCTTGCCTCGATCGTGATCGCCTCTTCTTCGAAGCTCAGCCGATAAGCCTCCGACCCGAAGGTGGCGGCCTCCTTCAGGCCGACACGAACCGCGCCTTCGGCTTCGGTTCGCACGATGCCTTCGACCGCGAAGAGATGCTCCACCAGCGCCGCGAAACTTTTCGCCGCCGCCTCCCCTTCAGGGCTCTGCGCCTGCGGCGCAAAACCCGCCGGCAGCGGGCGGCGCGATGCGACGGCGACGCGGTTCGGCCAGGGAATGATCGATACCGCAACGGGCGCGTTGACGGGAACGGGATAGATCTCGGCACCGCGCTTCAGCGGCGCATTGCTGACCGAAGAGCGTGTCGGCTCGACGCCGAGCACGATGGTGCTGCCATCGGACTGTGCGAGATAGGCGCTCGTCGCGCCGTCCGTCCAGTGACGGAACTGCCAGCTGAGCGCATAGACGGAGATCGTCCAAGTGTCGCCTGCGCCGAGAACGAAGTTGGCCGGCGGCTGGAATTCGGTGAAGTTCGAAAGCCGTTGCGACACCGTTGCGCCTTCGACCCGCCCGGCGGGATCGACGCGGCCCGGGCCGCTGACGCAGAGCGAAAAATTCGAAAGCGGTTCGCTGCCGAGGTTCCTGAGGCGCAGGACATAGGAGAATTCCTTGCCCTCGGCAGGTGGGTTCCAAAGGGTTTCAAGCCGCAGGGCGTTCGGTCGCGGTGTCGACATTGATTACTCTTCCTTGGGAAAAACGAGGTTTTTGGGCGTTCCGGCACGGCCACCGGGATCGGAGCGGCAGTTGAAGTCAATCAAATTGATTTAATAGTGATAGCCAGTTTGCCGCCGAGCCGTCAATCGGCCATCCGGAATTTCTGCTGCCCGGCACCAGGACAAATTCTCCCGATGGCGTCGGCGGGGTGTCGCAATTTGGGAAAAAATCTCGGCTCGCCCATTCGCGTTAACCATTAAAGTACCTTTAAGTACCATAATTGCCTCAACGGTGGCGAATTGACCACCCCGAAGAGGGGGTCGATAAGCATGAGGCTGCTCGCCACGGCCCGGATGTCCCCCGGGATGCAATAGATCAACTTCCGAATCAGGCGACATTTCCATGACCAGCATCAATACGAACAATTCCGCGATGGCAGCCCTTCAGACGCTGCGCACCGTCAATTCCAATCTCGAATCGACGCAGAACCGTGTTTCCACCGGCTACCGGGTCGACACCGCATCCGACAACGCCGCCTACTGGTCGATCGCGACCACGATGCGGTCCGACAACAAGGCGCTGTCAGCCGTGTCCGACGCCCTTGGCCTCGGCGCAGCAAAGGTCGATACGGCCTATACGGCAATGGACAGCGCGATCGACGTCGTCGACGAGATCAAAGCCAAGCTCGTGGCCGCGACCGAAGACGGTGTCGACAAGTCCAAGGTCCAGGAAGAAATCAGCCAGCTGCAGGAGCAGCTGATGAGCATCGCCCAGTCGGCTTCCTTCTCCGGCGAAAACTGGGTCGCCGGTGCTGATGGCACCGTGAGCGTCGTATCGTCCTTCGTCCGCGATGGCTCCGGCGCCGTTTCGGTGAAAATGACGGACTATGCTCTCGATACCAGCTCGATGGGCAACGTCCTGTTCGGCATGAGCGGCGGCTCGATCGAAACCTCCACGGGTATCCTCGGAACGGCTGATGCAAACGGCGATTCCGTTTACTCGCTCGACATTACCGATTTTACCACCGGCCAGATCCAGTCGGCGCTGTCGACCGTCGAATCCGCGCTATCGGCGATGACCTCGGCCGGTGCACAGCTGGGTTCGGTCTCGACCCGCATCGAACTGCAGGAAGACTTCGTCAGTGCGCTGTCCGATTCGATCGACTCGGGTGTTGGTCGCCTGGTCGATGCCGACATGGAGGAGGAGTCGAGCAGGCTTTCCGCCCTGCAAACCCAGCAGCAGCTTGCGATCCAGTCGCTGTCGATCGCGAATTCGTCGTCCCAGAACATCCTGTCGCTCTTCCGCGGCTAATCCTGGCCGACGCAGAGGGAGCCGGGCGCATAGAACGTCCGGCCCAAATTCGCCGATCGAACACCGAGCCTGGCCTTCCCGGTCAGGCTCGGTCGCGTTTCGGGCATAGGCGACCAATGCCCGGCTGGTGGCGATCTCCCCGGTCTGTGCGCGTTGTAAGCTTTTCGCCGCAGCGTGGCGGTTGACATGCCGATCGTTTCGATCGCAAACATGAAAGTCCTAGATTTCTCACCGATGCAGACAATGCCGCGCTGGCGGGATCCTCGCATGTCGGAACGACTTGAAGCTGCTCGTCCTGATGGAAGGCCCGCCATCGTCTGGCTCGGCTTCCTGGCCATGTGCGTCGGCATGTTCATGGCGATCCTCGACGTTCAGGTGGTGGCGACATCGCTGCCGACCATCCAGTCGGCGCTCGATATCGGTCCGGATCAGATGAGCTGGATACAGACGGCCTATCTGATCGCCGAGGTAGTCGCCATCCCGCTGACCGGCCTGCTGACGCGGCTTCTGACGATGCGGTGGCTGTTCGTCGTGGCCATCGGCCTGTTCGTGACGGCGTCCGCCGGCTGTGCGGCCAGCGGCAGCTTCGGCGCGCTGGTCGCCTGGCGGGTGCTTCAGGGCTTTTCCGGCGGAACGCTGATCCCCTCGGTGTTTTCAGCCGTGTTCATTCTGTTTCCGAACGAGCGGCAAGCGCTCGCGACGACGATTGCCGGCGTGCTGGCGGTGCTTGCGCCCACCGTCGGCCCGATCGTTGGCGGATGGCTGACCGAAACCTATTCCTGGCACTGGCTGTTCCTGATCAATATCCTTCCGGGACTTGCATCGGCAATTATGGCAGCCCGCTTCCTGCCGAAGCAGGCGGTCGATCCGTCCGAACTCAGGCATCTCGACGGTCTGTCGCTCCTGTTGATGGCGGCAGCGCTGACGGCGCTGGAACTCAGCCTCAAAGAGGCGCCGACCAGCGGCTGGACCTCGGCCTATGTGCTGAGCCTGCTGGCCGTCTGCCTTGTCTCGGGCGGCGCGTTCATAACGCGAACGCTGCGCCGGCGCCGGCCGATCGTCGATCTTGGTAATTTCGGCGATCGGAATTTTCTCGTCGGCTCGGTTCTGAGCTTCATCCTCGGCATCGGCCTCTTCGGGTCGGTCTATCTCATGCCGGTCTTTCTCGCTTTCATCAGGGGCCACGACGCCCTTGAGATCGGCGTGACCATGCTGGTCACCGGCATCGCGCAGCTGGTCACCGCGCCGGTCGCCGTCGCGCTGGAAAAGCGCATGGATGCGCGGCTGCTGTCGGCCGCCGGTTTCGCCCTGTTTGCGATCGGCGTCGGCATGAGCGCGTTTCAGGATCCGCGCTCGGATTACGACGCAATGTTCTGGCCGCAGGTGGTGCGCGGCGTCGCCATCATGTTCTGCCTGCTGCCGCCGACCCGGCTGGCGCTCGGCACGCTTCCGGCCGATCGCGTTCCCGATGCGAGCGGGCTTTTCAATCTGATGCGCAATCTCGGCGGCGCCATCGGCATCGCGCTGATCGATACCATCATCTACACACGCTCGGAGCCGCTGGGGCAAGACCTCTGGGCGCGCCTCCAGGCCGGCGACATCGAGGCGGCCACATTTGTCGGCGCGCCTGCCGAGGTGATATCGACACATAGCGGCAGCTTCGATGCGGATACCATGGCGACGCTCGATCCGCTGGTCCAGACCGCGGCCAGCGTTCAGGCGATCAACGAAGCCTGGATGGTCGTCGCCATCCTGACCGGCTGCGCCCTGCTCTCAGTCCCCTTCGCCAGGCGGCCGGCGCCGGGCGAAGACCGTCGCTGACGAAGCCCAGTCCATTGTGGAACCGCCGGCGCTCGCCAAAAGTTTGGCTTTTGAAGCCATTGGCATTGGGAGGTCGGTATGAACACCGAGACGATCATTTTCGAACCGAGCGGCTGGGTCCCGAACAACCCCCGTCTGCCTGTATTGCTCTATCGGGAGCTTTTTGCCGATGATGATCCTGCTGATTTCAAAAGCCGCTTCGCGGCAAATGGTTGGACCGGCATCTGGACGAACGGTGTCTTCGATTATCAGCACTACCATTGCGGTGCTCACGAAGTCCTGGGCATTGCACGTGGTAGCGCCACACTGCTGATCGGCGGCCCCGGCGGTCGAGCGCTCGAAGTCGCGGCGGGAGACTGTCTGGTGCTTCCAGCCGGAACCGGGCACCAAAACCTCGGCTGCACGGCGGAGTTCGAAGTCATCGGGGCTTATCCCAAAGGGCAGCATGCCGACATTCAGACTTCGGCTGCTTCAAGCGAAATGCTGGCGAAAATCTCCTCGGTACCCCTGCCCGATACCGATCCCGTTCAGGGATCATCGGGATTTCTCGTCGAGAAGTGGCGGTAACCATCTGCGCCGCCGCGACCGGGGTCAAATGCCAGTCCTCTCGTTTTCTGATCCGCTCTGATGTGAGTCTATCGGTCGCGCCACCTTGTCGATCTTCCCGTCACCGGTAAGATTTCTCTCAATCTTTTTGAGCCATCCTTTGATTCCCCCGCGGACACCAATCGACGAGATCTCAATGGCCCTGAACCTCAAGCGCAGTTTGCAAATGCCACGACGCGAAGAGCTGGGTCTTCTCGCCATTAGCAACGGTTCCGGCCTGTCGATATCGGCGCTGCCGAACGGCACGCTGTTTGCCATCGAATATGCCGACGACAAGGGGGCGGTGCAGATCAATCAGATCCAGGGCTCGCCGCTCTACGGCGGCATCAGCCGCCTTTACCTGCGCATCGGCGGCGCCAAGCCTGATGTCGTCGAGATCGTCGGCCCTCGCGCCGACGGCCGCTTCGGGCACGATGCGACGAGCTTTTCCTGGAGCGGCAAGGCCGGCGATGTCAGCTACACCGTCCGCCTCGAGCTTCATGCTTCCGAAACGGCCTGGTTCTGGCGCGTCTCGCTCAAGCATCCGAAGAAGGGAACGCTGCCGGTGGATCTGGTGCTCGTCCAGGACGTCGGTCTCGGCGATCGCGGTTTCCTGATGAACAGCGAGGCCTATGCTTCGCAATATGTCGATCACCATATCGCCGATCACGAGACATACGGCCCCGTCGTCATGAATCGGCAAAATCTCAAGCAGTCGGGCCCCCGCAATCCCTGGCTCATCCAGGGTTGCTTCAATGGCGCGGCCGCCTATGCCACGGATGCGATCCAGCTGGTGCAGGCGAAGCACGGACAGGGCGACCTGCTGGTCGGTCCCTTCGGCACCAGCCTGCCGAGCGAACGGCGGCAGCAGGAGACGGCCTGTCCGGCCATTCAGTCGAGACCGCTTTCCGTGTCCGCAGACGGCGCGGCTGCGACCTTCTTTGCCCTGTTCGCCGCCGATCATTCCGAGGCGTCAAGCGATGCCGACCTCTCGCGGCTCGAGGATATCAAGGTGCCGGAGAGTGCAGCCGCCGATCCGGAGGCGGCCGCGGCCGCTCGCAGCCTGCTCCAGGATGCGCCCCTGCTGGAGGCAGAGTCGCTGGATCTGAAGGCGATCCGAAAGCTCTATCCGGAGCGGAGCCTGGAAGAGCGCGCGCACGGAAAGCTTCTTTCATTTTTCGTGCCGGACGGCGTGCTCAACCGCCACGTCGTTCTGCGCGACAAGGAACTCATCGTCGCGCGGCGCCATGGCGCCATCGTGCGGAGCGGTCAAAACATGCTGCTCGACGATACCACCCTTGCCGCCAGCTGCTGGATGCAAGGGATTTTCGCCGCGCAGCTGACGATCGGCAATACGTCCTTCCACAAGCTCTTTTCGGTATCCCGCGATCCCTACAATCTGACGCGCGCCAGCGGGCTGCGCATCATGGTCGATCTCGGCGCGGGCTGGCAGCTTCTGGCGGTGCCGTCGGCTTTCGAGATGGGGCTGAGCGACTGCCGCTGGATCTATGAGTGCCCGGATCGCAGGATCATCGTCACGGCGATCGCTTCCGGCGAGGATGCGGCGATGCAATGGAGTGTGTCCGTGGAAGGCAAGCCGTGCCGCTTCCTGGTGTTTGGTCATATCGTGCTCGGGGAGCGCGAATATGACGCCGGCGGGAACATCGAATTCGATCCCGGCCGCAAACGCATCTCTTTCCGGCCGGACCCGGCCTGGCTCTGGGGCGAGCGTTATCCCGAAGCCGTCTACTGGCTGGTGAGTTCGACGCCGGATACAATCGACGAGATCGGCGGCGACGAGTTGCTCTATGCCGATGGCGTTGCGCGCAACGGCGCCTTCATCGCGCTCAAGTCCCTGCCAACGCGGGCGTTCTCCTTTGCCGTCGTTGGCTCGATGACCGATGCCGAAGAAGCCGAACGGCTGGCGAGCCGGTATGAGGCCGGCCTCACCGATGAGGCCATGCTTGCGCCGGCATCGTCATTCTGGCGCAACACCGTGCGCGGCATGAGGATCGACAGTCCTTCACCCGATCTCGCCGCCCAGGCAACCCTCCTGCCCTGGCTCGCGCATGACGCCATCGTCCATCTAAGCGTGCCGCACGGCCTGGAACAATATACGGGTGCGGCCTGGGGTACGCGCGACGCCTGCCAGGGGCCGATCGAATTCCTGCTTGCCTATGAGCACGACCGCGAAGCCAGGGAGGTGGTGAAGACCGTCTTCAGCGAACAATATCTGGAAAAAGGCGACTGGCCGCAATGGTTCATGCTGGAGCCCTATGCCAACATCCGGGCGGGTGACAGTCACGGCGACGTCATCGTCTGGCCGTTAAAGGCGCTCTGCGACTATATCGAAGCGACCGGCGATCTCGCCATTCTCGATGAGAAGGTATCCTGGCGCGACGAAAAGACCATGCAGAAGACGCCCCATCCCGATGCCGTCGCGACCCATGTCGAGAAGCTGCTCGATACCGTCCGCACACAGTTCATCCCGGGAACGCATCTGATCCGCTATGGCGAGGGAGACTGGAACGACTCACTGCAGCCGGCCGATCCGCATCTGCGCGACTGGATGGTCAGCAGCTGGACCGTCGCCCTGCTCTATGAGCAGTTCGTCCGTTATTCCGCCATCCTGCGCCGCCGCGGCCAGGGCGGCAAGGCAAAGGCTCTGCGGAAGATCGCAACCGCGATGCGCCGGGATTTCAACCGACATCTGGTGCGCGACGGCGTCGTCGCCGGCTATGGCATCTTCGATCCCGCCCATAACGGCGTCGAATTGCTGCTGCATCCGAGCGATAAACGCACAGGCCTTTCCTTCTCGCTGATCTCGATGACGCAGGCGATGCTCGGCAAGCTGTTTACGCCGACGCAGAGGCGGCATCATATGCGGCTGATCGAAGAGCATCTGCTCTTCCCCGATGGCGTGCGGCTGATGGAAAAGCCGGCGACCTACGCCGGCGGGCCCGAAACGCTGTTTCGCCGGGCCGAATCCTCCTCCTTCTTCGGCCGCGAGATCGGGCTGATGTATGTGCATGCGCATCTGCGCTATTGCGAAACGCTCGCGCTGGAGGCTTCGGCAGAGGAGCTGTGGAAGGCGATATCAGTCGTCAATCCGATCGCCGTCACGACGGCCTTGCCGCATGCTTCACTGCGCCAGCGCAACACCTATTTCAGCAGCAGCGACGCGGCTTTCCATGACCGTTATCAGGCGGCGCAGCATTGGGCGCGCATCAAGACCGGAAAGATCGCCGTCGACGGTGGATGGCGCATCTATTCGAGTGGACCTGGCCTCTACACCAGGAGTTTCGTCGAAAATATCCTCGGCTTCAAACGACGCTTCGGCCGGCGCAGGCGCAAACCGCTCCTGCCTGCGGCACATGCCGCCGTCGATCTGCAGACGGATCACGCCGCCTGGCGGCGGCTGAGGAAGCCGAAGACGGGGGAATAGCGTTGAGAGAACCCTAAACAGCGGCAAGAGAGAACGGCTGGAGAGCATCCTATGTGGCCCCGTGTTCCCTCGCAGAATGGGGGATTCCGCGCCGCCCGAGCAACAGAGTTTCTTATGATAGACAACTCCTCACAAAGCAAAATCCTGAAACACACGGCCCGTTCCGATGCCGAAAAGGCGCGTATTTGTGCCGCTAACAATGCAGATCTGTATCAGGCGGTTTTCCGTGCCCATGGACTGCCTGATCAACGCACCAGCGCATTTTGGTCAAGCGACGCGATCGCACCGCCATACTATTCCAGCATGACGACACTCGACCCGGATGCAACGGAGGAACAGCTGGTTGAAATCGATCGGCTGACAGATCGGCTGGGACGGCGCCCGGATTTCAAAGACGGGTTTTCCAGGCTCGATCTCGTCGGCAAAGGGTTCCGGTTGTTGTTCTCCGCATCATGGATTTGGGCTGAACCTCACAGAATTTCAGCGCATGCGCCGCAAGATTGGGCACGCATTCGCGACGGGGCGGCCCTGGAGCGCTGGGAATATTCGTGGAAAGAGTCGGGCAGCCCCACAGATGCCAACGTCTTCACACTGGCTCTGCTTTCCGATCCCGACATACATATCTATGGCCGATGGGCCGGTGACGGCTTTGACGCCGGCTGCATCGTAAATCGATCACCCGAGGCTGTCGGAATCTCCAATATCTTTAGCTTGGCTGGCACGCCGCAGGTCTTCCGGGATGCCACCTCGTTGGCCACTGTCGCCTTTTCACCCGATCTGCCGCTTGTCGGATACGAGCGTGATGAACCACTAGACGAAATGACGAAACTGGGTTTCAAGCCGGTCGGCCAATTGCGGATTTGGCTATCTGACGAGGGCGTCATGTAACGCCTTTCGTCATTTGCGTTATTCAGCGGGGAAATCACGCAACGCCCTCAAGATGCGAACGTTCAGGACAGGCCGGTCGCGTCGCGCAGTTCTTCAAATCGCGCAGCACTCTTCGACAGATGGCTGCGGATGGCACGCCGCGCCGCCGCTTCGTTGCCGTCGCGGATCGCGGTGAATATGGCATGGTGTTCCCTGCGCATGCGAGCGGCATGGCGCTTGCGCTCCGCAGCCGTCATCTTGTCCAAGCGCGCCCATTGCCGCGGCACCATGAGGTTGCCGAATGTATCGAAGAGGCGGCCGTAGTAGGAATTCTGCGTCGCGACCAGGATCGACCGGTGGAAGGCGTAATCCTCCTCTGCGCCGTATCCACCCTCTTCCAGCGCCCTGTCGAGAGCATCGAGCCGGTCCTGCATACGGTCGATATCTTCCGGCGTGCGCCGCAGCGCGGCAAGACCGGCCGCCTCATATTCGACCCCCATGCGCAGTTCCAGCACCCGCAGAACCTCATCGATCGACTGCAGATCATTGGGAATGATGGAGAAGGATCTCGGTGTCGGATCGTCCGAGACGAAGGCCCCGAGGCCCTGGTGCGTGGTGATCAGTCCTTTGGCGCGCAGGGTGGCGAGCGCCTCGCGCACAATCGTGCGGCTGACGCCGGTTGCCGCCATGATCGCCTGTTCGGTCGGCAGCCGCTGGCCGGGCTTGAGGTCGCCGGACTCGATCTGCGCCGTCAGCGTATCGGCAAGGTTGCTGCGCAGGTTCGATGGCTGCCGAATGGTGCTGAAGAGCGCGTTGTCCTTGTCCGTCATCCCTTGTCAAATCCTGCCTTTCGGGGCGGCTGCGCCGGCCGGTATGCTTTTGCTAGCGCATGCCGACCGGAAAGGCAAAGACGACGCGAGTCGAGACTCTGTGCTTCGTCAGTCGGCGAAAACGATCACCGCGCCAGCCAACCGCCGTCGACCGGCAGCACCGTCCCGTGCACGTAATCGGATGCCGGCGATGCCAGGAACACGGCGGCACCGCCAAGTTCGGACGGCGTTCCCCAGCGCCCGGCCGGAATGCGGGCCAGGATGGCGGCGTTGCGATCGGCATCCTCACGCAGCGCCGTCGTGTTGTTGGTGACGAAATAACCCGGCGCGATGGCGTTGACGTTGACGCCCTTGCCGGCCCATTCGCAGGCGAGCAGCTTCGTCAGCCCGGCAAGCCCGCTTTTCGAGGCGGTGTAGGACGGGATGCGGATGCCGCCCTGGAAGGAGAGCAGCGAGGCGATGTTGATGATCTTGCCCCTGCCCTTCTCGACCATGTGACGGCCGGCCGCCTGCGACAGGAAGAAGGCCGTCTTCAGGTTGACGTCGATCACTGCGTCCCAATCTTCCTCGGTGAAGTCGAGCGCATCGGCACGGCGGATGATGCCGGCATTGTTGACGAGAATGTCGAGGTCGCCGAAGGTCTGGATCGTCTCGGCGATGATCCCCTTGACCGGCTCGATGGTGCCGAGATCGGCCTTGATGACATGGAAACGGCTTCCGGCCTGCTGCACCAGCGCCTCGGTTTCCTCCATCGAAGAGCGCCCGACCGCGACGATCGATGCGCCGGCCTCGGCCAGGGCGGCGGCGATGGCCTGGCCGATGCCGGTATTGGCGCCGGTGACGACGGCGGTCCTGCCGGAGAGGTCGAAGGGATTTGCCACGGTGCTCACCTCAGATCCGCAATGGCGATATGATCCATGTCGGTGAAGCTCTTGTTGTCGCCGGCCATCGCCCAGATGAAGCTGTAATTCTTGGTGCCGGCGCCCGAATGGATCGACCAGGGCGGCGAGATCACCGCCTGCTCGTTGGCGACCAACATATGCCGGGTCTCCTGCGGCTCGCCCATGAAGTGGAAGACACGCTGGTCGGATTCGAGATCGAAATAGAGATAGGCTTCCATGCGCCGGTCATGCGTATGAGCCGGCATGGTGTTCCAGACGCTGCCCGCCTCGATCATGGTGAAGCCGAGGGTGAGCTGGCAGGACTGGCAGACTTCCGGATGGATGAACTGGTAGATCGACCGCTTGTTGGCAGTCGCGGCTTCGCCCGGCGTCAGGTGGCGCGCCTTTTCGCGGGTGAGCAGCACGGTCGGGTGCGTCTGGTGCGCCGGCGTGGAGACCAGATAGAATTTCGCCGGATCGGCGGCATCGGCGCTCTCGAACCGGATGTCCTTGGCACCTTTGCCGGCATAGAGGCAATCATATTTGGCAAGGTCGTAGCTGGCGCCGTCGACGATGATGCGGCCGGCGCCGCCAATGTTCAGAGCGCCGAGTTCACGCTCGGCAAGGAAGGTTTCCTGGCCGATCGCCGTCGGCGCCGTCAGCGTCAGCGCGGTGCCAAGCGGCGTGGCGCCGCCGATAACCATCCGGTCGTAATGGGAATAGGTGAGCCGGATCTCACCGCCCGCAAAGACGGCCTCGACCAGAAAGTGACGCCGCAGCGTTTCGGTGTCGTATGCGCGCACGGCCTCGGGATGGGAGGCGTGCCTCACGTCGATCTGCATGTCAGTTTTCCTTCAGCTTCGTTGTCGTCACGCATCGTCGCTATTGCGCAAGGCCGGTCTATCAGGCGTCTTCCGCTGCGGCGGTATCCGTCTGGTTACATAGTTGTACGACAAGTTTAGTGTCAACAGGTTTGTCCGGTACTCGCTTGAGCAGACTTGAAGCGATCGCAAGCGGCCGCCTTCGGCGTGGCCGGACATTCCTCGGCCAAAACGAAAAAAGCCTGCCGCGGGAGGAGGTGCGGCAGGCTTTCGATAAAAACCGAACGACAGCTGGGAGGAGGAGTGCTGCCGTTCCCGCAAGCGACCCTGGGAGGAGGATGGGGCGCCTGCATGTTCGAAGGGATGCGGGAGGAGGTGCATCGCTTCGATGAAATAATCATACTTATTTCCTGCTCAGATGATAGGCATTTCTTTGCAGGGCAGCTATGCGTTATGCGAAAAGCGGGCAGCTCGCCATCTGACGGGCAAGCAAAAAAGCAAAGCGCCCGCTCGGGAGGAAGCAGGCGCTGGGCAAGTCTCGAAAATGGTGGTCTGTCTGGCTGTTAGCGGGCGATGGCTGCGCGCGCAACGTTGCGGATGTCGCCGCGGCCGATGCCGAGGTCGTCCAGTTCGCGCGTGGACATACGGCCCAGCTCAGCGACCGTCTGACGGTACTTGCGCCAATTGTTGAAAGAGCGTGCTACGTTCATGATGATCCCCTTTCCTTGGGCTTTCGAAGCCTAGCTGCCAGTCCTTGGCGCTTCGTTTGCTTCGATGCGCTGTATATAATACGGGACCATTGATTGTTGCAGCGCCAATGCTTCACTGCACCTATGCGACAGATGCATGGGTTCTGACGGGCAGCAGCCGGCGTCAGGCTTTGAAGCGATCGAAGGCCGTCAGCCGGACGATCGGCGGATCGGCCTCCTTCCACCGATAGATTTCCGAACGCAGATAGGAAAGCTCGTCACCGAGATCGTCTTCGCCGACTTCGATCCACCAGGATTTCAGGCGGCCATCGCTTCCATCAGACCAGCGGTAGCCCCTTGCCTTCAGATGATCCTTCATCTCGAACGGGCTGTGTTCGGCAAAGATGCGGATGCGGCAGCGTTGGCTGGCGCGGTGAAGCTCGGCGAAGGGGCTTTCACCGTCGCCTTGCTGTCGATCGAGGATCTCCAGGAGCGCGTGGCAATCGTCCACCGCGCGGTGGCCTTCGTGGAAATAGCCGGCCTGGCCGACGAGATAACCGAGCTTCGTGCCCTCGAAACCGCGGGCGCTCCAGTCGATCTCCGAAACTGAGCACGCCCAGGCCTTGCCGGCGAAGATGGGTGAGAAGGCTTCGCAGAACGGCCGGTCGAACCCGGCATTGTGGGCAATGATGAGGTCCGCCGGTTCAATCAGGGCACTCAGCGACGCCATGTCGATGATCTGTCCTTCGACCATGACGTCGGTAATCCCGGTCAGCCTGGTGATGTCGGGCGGGATCGGCCTGGACGGCTGCTGCAGGCCGCCATAGATGCCGACCACATCGCCGACCGCGCCGTCATCGTTGAAGGTGAAGGCGACCGCGCCGATTTCGATGATCTCGTCGCTGCGGTGGTTGAGCCCTGTCGTCTCCGTATCGACGATGACGCCGAGCCGTGAAAACCCCGGCCGTCTCGCTGCCGCGACCGGCCGGGCGGCGAGTTTCCTCAGGATGCGATAATTGCCGCTCTCCTCAAGTGCGCGCGCCATGTCTTCATCGCAGCGGGCCGCTGGCGGTGACGGCCGCCGGCGCGCCGGGCCGCGTGCTTCGGCCATCGCGGGCGACGCCTTGGCAAACATGTCGAGTTGCGAATCTCTGTGCACGCTCATGGGACTTGTATGTCACGGAGGCGCGGGCGAATCCATCGCCCGCGGCGCGCCATGCCCAGCCCTTGCCTTTCATGGACAGGAAAGTTTAGCTGAGTGTCAGCGGCGGAAGGAGAAACCATGCCTCGTGACGACATCAAGGACGCCGACGAAGACGTCGTCATCATCGGCGCCGGTGCTGCCGGTATTGCCGCTGCCCGCCGCCTGCTCGCCATCCGTCCCGGTCTTTCCGTCCTCCTGCTCGAAGCCGGCGATCGTCTGGGTGGCCGAGCCTGGACGGTCGGGCTGCCCGGAACCGGCGATCTGGGTTTCGATCTCGGTTGCGGCTGGCTGCACGGGGCGCGGACCAATGCCTGGACGGCGATTGCCGGCGAGGTCGGACTGACGGTCGACCGCTCGCCGGCGCCCTGGAACGGCGGCCGGCGGCTTCGGCGCGACGATGCGGAGACCCAGGCCGCGCAGCAGGCGATCGGCGCTTATTTCGAACGCCTCGAAAGCCATGAAGGCAACGATAGCGACCTGGCAGCAAAGCTCCTGCCCGGCAGTCGCTGGAACGGCCAGATCCGGGCGATCGGCACTTACATCACCGGCGCAGAATTGGAGCGCTCGTCGATCGCCGACTACAACAGATATGATCCCGGCGCCGGTCCCGACTGGCGTGTGCGGCAGGGCTACGGAACATTGATCTCGCTTTATGGCGCGCCGGTCCGGTCAAAGCTCGGCGTCGAAGCTATGCGCGTCGATCACCGCCATGCCGGCCGTATCAGCATCGAGACGAACCAGGGAGTGATCACCACCCGGACTGTGATTGTCACCGTTTCGACGAATGTGCTTGCCGCCGGCAGGATCGCCTTCGACCCTCCCCTGCCCGACAAGATCGAAGCGGCAGCTCGCTTGCCGCTGGGGCTCGCCGACAAGCTCTTCCTCAGCCTCGCCGATCCGGAGGCGCTGCCGGTGGATACGCATATGCTCGGCTCGACCAGTCGCGGTGCGACCGGCACTTATCAGCTGCGGCCGTTCGGCGCTCCAGTCATCGAAGCCTATTTTGCCGGCGATCTCGCCCATGATCTGGAGCGGGCGGGGTCGGAGGCTGCCTTTTCCTTCGCCGCGGATGAGCTGGCGGCACAATTCGGCACTGACATCCGCAAGCAGTTGTCTGTCGCGGCGATTTCGGCCTGGGCCGCGACGCCGTATATCGGCGGCTCCTATTCTTATGCGCAACCGGGCGCCTCCGATCTGCGCGAGGTGCTCGCCGCGCCGCATGACGGGCGGATCTTCTTTGCCGGCGAAGCCTGTTCGCGCTCGCGTTATTCGACCGCGCATGGCGCTTACGAGACCGGCGTTGCCGCAGCCGACCGGATCGTCGGCGCGTCGTCGGGAAATCCATAGCGGCTGCCGGCCGCGACGGCAGGCGGAAATATTTTTTCCCACTTGTCGCACGGATGGGATTGGTTATTCTGCCCTCGCCCCCGCGCTACCCAGCCCGGGGCGCTGTACCTCATCCAGCGGCAGAGGCCGCTTCAAGCACGATATTGTCATTGATTGCAGGAGCCCCGGCTTCTACCCGACGATTTTGCGCGTCGGCCGCGGGTATCCGCATGAGGAGGAAGACATGGATTATCGCAAGCTCGGTCCGAGCGGGACCGTCGTCACCGCCTATTGCCTGGGCACCATGACCTTTGGCGCGGAGGCTGACGAAACGGCCTCGCACAAGCTGCTCGACGATTATTTCGCCTGGGGCGGCAATTTCATCGACACCGCCGACGTCTACAGCGCCGGCAAGTCGGAAGAGATCATCGGACGCTGGCTGAAGGCGCGTCCGACCGAAGCACGCCAGGCAATCGTCGCCACCAAGGGGCGTTTTCCGATGGGCAACGGTCCCAACGATATCGGCCTGTCGCGCCGCCATCTCGGCCAGGCGCTCGACGATTCGCTCCGCCGCCTCGGCCTCGAACAGATCGACCTCTATCAGATGCACGCCTGGGACGCGCTGACGCCGATCGAGGAGACGCTGCGCTTCCTCGACGATGCGGTTTCATCAGGCAAGATCGGCTATTATGGCTTCTCCAACTACGTCGGCTGGCACATCGCCAAGGCGTCTGAGATTGCCAAGGCGCGCGGCTATACGCGTCCGGTGACGCTACAGCCGCAATACAGCCTGTTGGCGCGCGACATCGAGCTCGAAATCGTCGCGGCCTGTCAGGATGCAGGAATGGGCCTCTTGCCCTGGTCGCCGCTCGGCGGCGGCTGGCTGACCGGCAAGTACAAGCGCGACGAGATGCCGACCGGCGCCACCCGCCTTGGCGAGAACCCCAATCGCGGCAGCGAATCCTATGCGCCGCGCAACGCTCAGGAACGCACCTGGGCGATCATAGGCGCGGTCGAGGAGATCGCCAAAGCCCGCGGTGTCAGCATGGCGCAGGTAGCGCTCGCCTGGACGGCGGCGCAGCCGGCCGTCACCTCGGTCATCCTCGGCGCCCGCACGCCCGAACAGCTCGCCGACAACCTCGGCGCGATGAAGGTCGAGCTCTCCAAGGAGGAGATGGTGAGGCTCAACGAGGTCAGCGCCCCGCAACCTCTGGACTATCCCTATGGCAAGGGCGGCACCAATCAGCGCCACCGCAAGATCGAAGGCGGCCGCTGAGCCCTCCGGCCGCAACTGAACGAAGCCTGTCTGCTTCATGCCGAAGCGGACAGGCTGTCCGAGTTGAGGCTTATCGACTCGTGCTTTGGGCTGCTGGTCGGTCGCCCGTGCTGCCCAATGTCTTCAGGTAGATCGATAAAAGCTGCGTCTGCGAGGAGATGCCGAGCTTGCGGTAGACGTTGCGGCGATGGACCTTCACCGTGCCCGTCGAGATGTTGAGCCTGAGGCCGATCGATTCCGACGAATGTCCCTGCAATACCAGATCGACGATCGCGGTTTCGCGGCTCGTCAACTTGAGGTCGCGCCAGACAGTGTCGGCCGGCTGCAGCGCCTGCGCCGCCGCACCGCTTTTCCTCCCCTTTCGCAAGCCGGCATCGCGTTGCGCGTCGAAGCGGGCGCCGAGCCCCGGCCAGAAATGCCGGACAAGGCTCGCCACCAAAGGTTCGGCCTTTTTCAGAAGCGCGAATTCAGCCTGCGGAAACGGGCCAGTCTTTTCCCGGCGCATCAGCGACAGCACGACGGTGATGTCGTCGTCGAGTGTCACGAAGAAGCCGATCTCCTCGGCAAGTCCCGTCTGGACATAGTAGCTCCGGTAATATTCGCTGGAGAAGAAGCGGTCGGGAGCCAGCTCGCGCATGCGGAAGACGCCCGGGCGGCGCGCGCGGGCGGTATGGTAAAACGGATCGAGTAGGTAGGGACCGACCTGATAGAGGGTGACGAAAACGACATTTTCGTCTGGATCGAAGGTGCTGTAGAGATCGATCGGCCGCTCCTTGCCGCGATAGGCAAAAACCACGACATAATCGAAGCGCACCAGCGCCGCCATCATCCGGCGGAACGTCTCTCCAAACTCCGCATCCGCCATGGCGGGCTTTCCGACGGTGACGTCGAAAGCCTGAAACAGCGCCTCGAGATCAATGCTCATCAATAGCCTCCCCAAACAGTCTCAGCCGGAATACGCTAAGTTTCATATACACCTTCCACGAAGAGATGTGAGGCAGAATACCTCTTTCGGGGTATATACCGCGCCGAGGGCCCCGGCTTACTCTTTCCCCAACGACGGTGGCAAAAAGGCAGCGCTAGACTGCCCTTACCAACCAACCGCAGGGAACAGACGCGTGGCATCCGCTTCGACGAACGATATCGAATTCCGTTCGGTCACCAAGAATTATGGCGCGGTGACCGCCGTGACCGACATAAACCTGAATGTACCGAAGGGCGCTTTCCTCGCTCTGCTCGGCCCCTCCGGCTGCGGCAAGACCACGTGTCTGCGCATGATCGGCGGCTTCGAGCAGCCGAGCGAGGGCGCCGTGCTGATCGACGGGCGGGAGATGAACGGCGTTCCGGCCTATCGCCGCCCTGTCAACATGGTGTTCCAGCATTATGCCCTGTTTCCGCATTTCAACGTCGAACAGAACGTCGCCTATGGCTTGCGGCAGATGCGGCCAAGGATTGCGGCGGCTGAAATAAATCGCCGCGCGGCTGAGGCGCTCGAGATGGTGCGGCTCGGCGGTTTCGCCAAGCGGCGCATCCACGAGATGTCCGGCGGCCAGCAGCAGCGGGTGGCCTTGGCGCGGGCGATCGTCAACCGGCCTTCGGTGCTGCTGCTTGACGAGCCGCTGGCCGCGCTCGACAAGAAGCTGCGTTCGGCCATGCAGATCGAATTGCAGACGCTGCAGCGCGAGCTCGGCATCACCTTCGTGCTCGTCACCCACGATCAGGAAGAAGCGCTGTCGATGGCGGACGTCGTCTGCGTCATGAGCGCCGGGCGCATTCGTCAGCTCGGCACGCCGCAGGAGGTCTACGACCGCCCGGCCGATCTTTTCGTCGCCGATTTCGTCGGCAAGACCAACCGGATCGGTGCGACGATGGAAGCCGGCGGCACGACGCTGCGTCTTGGCGACGGTTCGGCGCTTGCGGCCAGTGCCCGGCCCGGCCTTGCGACGGGCGAGGTCATCGTTGCGATCCGTCCCGAGGCGATCCGGCTGACGCGGACTGCGGCCGGCAGCACGTCCTTTGCCGGCACGGTCACGCACCGCATCTTCCTCGGCTCCTCGGCCGAATATGCCGTCACCGTTCCTGGTCTCGGCGATTTCCTCGTCACCGCCGACCGGCGCGGCATGAATGAGAGCGATCTTGTCGAGCCGGGTGAAGCGGTCTTCCTCGGCTTCGATCCCGATATGGCCCACATCTTTCCAGGCGAGGTTTCTTCGGCCCAAGTTTCTTCAGCATCGAATGCATAAACCAGAACAAGGGAACAGCATCATGAGCAAGGACTACAAGGATCATCTGCCTATTACCCCTGAAGGCTTCATGGACGAGTTCATGCGCCTGAAGCGCGGCTCGGTCAGCCGCCGCCACTTCCTCGGTGTCACCGGCCTCGGACTTGCGACCGCGGTGCTATCGCGTTTCCCCGGTGCGCTGTCGACGCCCGCTTACGCCGAGGACCTCGGCACCCAGATGTCGATCGCCACCTGGCCGAATTACCACGATCCTGCGACCTTCGAGAATTTCAAGGCAGCGACCGGCGTTGCCGTCGAGGTCAACGTCTTCGGCTCCAACGAAGAAATGCTGGCCAAGCTCCAGGCGGGCGCCTCCGGCTGGTCGCTCTTCGTGCCGACCAACTACACGATCTCCACCCACCACAAGCTCGGCCTGATCGACGAACTCGATCTCTCCAAGATCCCGAATTTCAGCCAAGCGACGGAAAATCCGCGCTTCACCAAGGAGGGCATGATCGACGGCAAGACCTATGCCGTGCCGAAGAACTGGGGGACGACCGGGTTCTCGGTCAATACCGCGAAGATCAAGACCAAGCTTTCGAGCTGGAAGGACTTCTTTGACATCGCCCAGACGGAAGCCGACGGCCGCGCCATGGTGCACGACTATCAGTTGACGACGATCGGCAGCGCACTGGTGTCGCTCGGCTACGATTTCAATTCGATCAAGGCGGACGAACTCGCCAAGGCCGAGGAACTGCTGATCAAAGTCAAACCGCACCTTTTCGCCATCAACAGCGACTACCAACCGGCCATGCGCGCCACCGACGCCTGGCTCACCATGTGCTGGACCAATGACGGGGCGCAGCTCAACCGTGACGTTCCCGAGATCGCCTATGTGCTTGGCACCGACGGCGGCGAGATCTGGACCGACTATTACGCGATCCCGAAGGACGCGCCGAACAAGGCGGCGGGTTACGCGCTGCTCAACTACCTCATGGATCCGGCCAATGCCGTCAAGGAGCACATCGCCAATGGTGCGCCGACGACCGACAGCCGGGTCATCGCGCTGCTGCCGAAGGAGATCACAGCGAACAAGATCGTCTATCCGGACGAGGCGTCATTGACGCCGCTGGAATTCGGCGCGGCGGTGACGTTGACCGATCCCGGCCGGGCGGAGCTGATGGCGCGTTTCAAGTCGGCTTGATCGCCGTTCCCAACTCCGGCCCCGCCGCCTTGGCGCGAGGGGCCGGTCTCGTGCTTAGAATCGGCGGATAAAGAACCTTTCGATGCCTTTTGCTCCTGCCACCAATCGGCGCCTTGTCACCGCGGCTCTTGTCGGTCCGGCCAGCATCTGGCTGTTCGTGTTCCTGGTGCTGCCCTTCATCGCCATCATCGTCTTTGCCTTCGGCGAGCGGGCGCCCGAAGGTGGGTATCAGGCGGCTTTTACCTTTGCGCAGTTTGCCAATCTCGGTTCGCGCGCCGCAGCCTTCAAGAACACGCTGATCCTTGCGCCGATCGGCGCCCTCGCCTGCCTGCTCGTCGCCTATCCGGTCGCTTATTACCTGGCCGTCAAGGCGGGCGCCAAATACCGGCTGCTGCTGGTTTCCCTCGTCGTCGTGCCCTTCTGGACGAGCCTTCTCGTGCGCACCTACGCCTGGATGTACATCTTAGGCGCGCGCGGCATTCCGCATCTCTTGGAGGTGGTCGGCATCGAAAATGTCAGGCTTCTGAACACACCGGGCGCCGTGCTGCTCGGCATCGTCTACGGCTACCTGCCGCTGATGATCATGCCGATCTATGTCAGCCTGGAAAAGCTCGACCGCCGCCTTCTGGAGGCCTCCGCCGATCTCGGCGCGCGGCCGCTTTCGACCTTTTTCGGCATCACGCTGCCTCTGTCGCTTCCAGGCGTGATGACCGGCATCGCCCTGGTCACCATCCTGCTGCTCGGCGAATATCTGATCCCGCAGTTGCTTGGCGGCGGCAAAGTCTTCTTCATCGGCAATGCGTTGGTCGACCTATTCCTGCAGTCGCGCAACTGGCCGTTCGGCTCTGCAATCGCCGTCACCCTCGTCGTTGTCGTCGTCATCGTGCTGTTGATCGCCATGCGCATCGCCTGGCGTGTTGCCGGTACCCGCCAGGTGGATCTCGTCTGATGCGCGCGCTGGTCACCGCAGTCTACCTGTTCCTCTACACGCCGATCGTGCTTGTCGTGCTGTTCTCCTTTAATGCCGGCCGCAATGCCAGCGAGTTCACCGGCTTCTCGACGCAATGGTATGGTAAGGCGCTCGCCAACACCTTCCTGATGGAAGCGCTGCAGAACAGCCTGGCCATCGCCTTTACCAGTGCCGGGCTGGCCGCCATTTTCGGCACGATGGCGGCGATCGGCATGGAGCGGCTCGGCGCCCGGGCGCGAGCGGTCTTCGACGGGCTGTTCGCTGCGGCGATCGTCGTTCCCGGCGTCGTCATCGGCATTGCGACGCTGGTGGCTCTGGTCGAGGTCTTCGGCTTCGTCAATCCACTGATCGCCGCCGTCTGGCCAGGCGACCAAGCGCCAAAGCTTTCGCTCGGCTACGGCTCGATCATCGCCGCCCACGGCCTCTTCACCATGGCGCTGGTGACAATGATCGTCAAAGCACGCATCGCCGGCCTCGGCCGTGACATCGTCGAAGCGTCGAGCGATCTTTACGCCACGCCTTTCACCACTTTTCGCCAGATCGTGCTGCCGCAGATCCTGCCGTCAATCCTGGCAGGTTTTCTGCTCGCCTTCACCTTCTCCTTTGACGATTTCATCATCGCCTTTTTCGTCGCAGGCTCGAACACGACACTGCCGATTTATGTCTTCGCCTCGATCCGTCGTGGCGTGACACCGGAGATCAACGCCATCGCCACGATGGTGCTTGTCGCATCGCTGGGACTGATCCTCATCGCGCGCTTTCTGATGCGCGAGAAAACAACAAACTGAACGGGAAACACCGATGATTCTTGAAAATCGCGTCGCGATCGTCACCGGAGCGGGGTCGGGCATCGGCCAGGCCGGCGCGCTGATCATGGCAGGAGAAGGTGCTTTCGTGGTCGTGGCCGACCTGAATGCCGCCAGTGCCGCCGAAACCGTCGGCCGGATTGAGGCCGCCGGCGGCAGGGCTGAGTGCCTTGTTCTCGACGTCACCGACGACACGGCACTCGAAGCCGGCATCGCTGCGGTCGCCGAACGTCACGGCCGGATAGACATCCTCCACAATCACGCCGGCGCACAGGTGGCGGGCGATCTGGAGCAGGTGGCCGTCGAGGGTTTCGACAGGTCCTGGAGCCTGAATGTCCGAGCGCATTTCATGGCGGCTCGCTTCGTCATGCCGCTGATGAAGAAGGCGGGCCGCGGCGTCATCCTCAACACCTCTTCCTCGTCGGGCGTACTCTACGATCGCGAGATGATTGCCTATACGACGACGAAACATGCGGTCATCGCGATGACCCGGCAGATGGCCGGCGACTACGCCAGGTTCGGCATCCGCGTCAACGCGCTCTGCCCGGGCTGGGTGGATACGCCGTTCAACGAACCCTTCATCGCCCAGATGGGCGGCCGCGGCGCGATCGAGGCCTATGTCGCCGATAAGGTGCCGCTCGGACGCTGGGCTGATGTCTCCGAAATCGCCGAGCCCATTCTCTTCCTGGTCTCGGACCGCTCGTCCTACATGACCGGGCAGATTCTCGTCGTCGACGGCGGCGAGACCATTGTCTGACGGTGGTAGAATGGGTTTGCCCCTAGGTCGGATCGGCTGACCCTCATCGGATCAAATCAAAGAATCAGCGCATGAAAAAGCCGCCATGTTTCCATGGCGGCTTGGCGGCTTTTCTGCTTGGGAGGCGATTTTAAGCCGGAAGCTGAAAGAACCAATTGGCGAAAAGGACGATTGCCAGGCCGCCGACAAGTGCGAGATAGGGCAGCATGCCGGCTTTCCTGACGCCGAGATCCTGGCCGATGAGGCCGAGATCCTCCATCGCGCCTGCCGGGAACTTGCCGCCGTCGCGCACATAGTGGCGATAGGCGAAGACCGGCAGGATCAGGGCGGCGAAGATGAAGCCGACCCAGAGCGCATTGGAGTAACCCCAGACCTTGGCGCCGGCGCCGAGGAAGAGCGCGTTGACAAAGGCGAGCACGGTGTTGAGGCCGATCAGCCAGCTCGGCGCCTTCCAGGGGCGTTCGATATGGCCGGAATCTATCCGGTGGATCCAGCCGGAATTGAGGTTCAGGAAATTGAAGATGATGTAGCCGACATTGGAGACGGCAAGCACGAAGAAATAGCCGCCGGCATCCGAAGCGATCGCCAGAAGGAAGAGGTTGAAGGCGAAGTCGGTCCACATGGCCCGCGTCGGGGCGCCGTGCTCGTTGGCATGGTCGAGATATTTCGGCAGCCAGCCATCCTTCGAACCCTGGTAGAGCGTGCGCGACGAGCCGGCCATCGCCGTCATGATGGCGAGGAAGAGCGCCAGGATCATCAATACGACGAGCAGCTGGGTGATCACCCGGCCGGCGCCGATCAGGCCGCCGAGCGCTTCGGCAACGCCCGTGCCGTCGACGATGCCCGGGGCGAGCATACCGGCATGGCCGAGAACGCCCTGGAAGGCGAATGGCACCAGGAAGAAGAACAGGCAGCAGGCCAGGCCGGAATAGAAGATCGCCTTGAAGGTATCGGTCTTCGGGTTCTTCAGTTCCCGGGTGTAGCAGACGGCCGTCTCGAAGCCGTAGGTCGACCAGGCGGCGATGTAGAGACCGCCGAGGAAGAGCGTCCAGCCGCCGTTGCTCCAGGTGCCGTCGGAGGCAGTATAGGCGGCCGTCGGCGGCAAGAGGCCGGTGACGTTGGCGGCGACGACCTGGCCGCTGATGATCGGGTAGAGGCCGATGATCAGCAGCGGCACCAGCACGATGATCGCCAGCCACTTCTGCACGCTTGCGGTTTCCGAGATGCCGCGATGCTGGATCGCGAAGATGATCAGCATCAGGATGCCGCCGATGAAGAAGGTGGCGTTGATGTTGGCGGTGGCGAGGTATGGAATGCTGAAGCTTGCGAGCGACCAACTGCGGATCGCCGGCGTAAGCGCCGCGACGCCGTCGGCGCCGAGCAGCGCCTTGACGGCATCATCAGGCGTCGTGCCGGCATGGGCTGCAATATATTCGGCGACGCGGGGGCTGTCGGCCGTAACGGAAGCGGCATGCGCGGCGATCCAGTCGAGGACCATTTGCGAATCGGCTGCCGGAATTGGATAGAATGCATTGAGGATGTAACCGGCGGCGATGGCGCAGCCGAGTGAAAGCACCGGCGACCAGGCGAACCAATTGCACCAGACCGACAGCGGCGCGACGAATTTCGAATAGCGCAGCCAGGCGGTGGCGCCGTAGACGGAGGCCCCGCCCGATTTATTCCCGAACATGCCGGCGATCTCGGCATAGGTGAAGGATTGCAGGAAACCCATCACCATCGAGATGATCCAGACGACGAAGGCGAGCTTGCCGGTCGTGCCTGCGATGCCGCCGATGGAGAAGAGAACGAGAGGCGGCACGCCCGCAGCCACCCAGAATGCGCCCTTCCAGTCGAGTGCGCGTATAAGTTTACCTTCGGTGCCGGATGCAATTCCGGCCTCCACAACATCTGTCATCGGCGAAATTCCCCATTCGATTGTTCCGGACGTATCTCTGTACGTCTCCCTGAGCGTGTCTCCCTGACAGTCTCAAGCCCGCTCGGATGATTTTTGCGATCCGCACTCCCGACGGATTCTCCGAGTCTGAACTCTTGATGCATAGTGAAGATATTTTCTTTTTAGTCAACATGACTTTACTTTCCACAGGCATTTTGTAACCTGTGTGGGCGTATGCCGAAGGGCATGCCGATCCCCCAAGAGGGTAGAATGCGAGAACTTCATCCTGTTATGCCAGGGCTCCGAACGGTCGTTCCGAGCCTCGTCCGTTATCCCGGGATTCCAGCCCTGCCGGAGGGCACTGAACGCTACCGGGCAAAGGGTGGCGGATCGGTCGTCGTGCGCGTGGAGGCGGGCGACCGCGTGAGCGTCATCGACAGCGAAGGCGGGCAGATTTGTGAGCTCTCCTTCCTTGACGAAAAAGGTCGCTTCCAGGCAGCCGGTCTCGGAACGGCATTCAGCAATTCAGCCGAGGGTTTGAAGGCCATTCTTCAGGCGGAGGATGAGAGTGCTGTCCGCACGCGCGCGGCACTTCAGCGGCGCGGCGCAGATCTCGCAGGGGCCGGAGCGCTCCACATCTTCGGGGCAGGATCGACGCCGGGCAGCCAGGCGGAGTTCACCATTGCCATGAAGGGTCTGCTGATCGTTGCGGCACCCGCCGGCGCCATGTCGCCGGAGGCACAGGATACGGCGACGCCGATTGAGATCCGCATCAAGCGCAGCCTGTTGATCCGCGATTATGCTGCCGCCCTGCCGGAACCGGCGGCCGATCCGATCGAGGATATCCGCATCCGGGCGGCGAGCGCAGCCGCCTATTTCGTGCGCGCGGGTGAATTCATCCAGATCATCGACGTCTATGGGCGCCAGTGCACCGATTTCCAGGCCTTTGCCGCACGCAAGGTCGACAAGGGCCTCGATCTTGCGCTCGATTCGACCGTCACCCGCACGCTGCTCGGCCGCAGCTATCCGATGCCGGGCCTGCCTTCCAAGGCCTTCGACCGGGATTTCGAGCCGCTGGTCGAGATCGTCCAGGATACCGTCGGCCGCCACGACGCTTTCGCGACCGCCTGCAATTCACGCTATTACGACGACATGGGTTATCCCGGCCACGTCAACTGCACGGACAATTTCAACGCGGCGCTGGCGCCTTACGGCATTGCCGGGCGCAAGGGCTGGGAAGCGCTGAACTATTTCTACAACACCAATATCGACCACAACAACCAGCTCTATCTCGACGAGCCCTGGTCGCGTCCCGGCGATTACGTGCTGATGCGGGCGCTGACCGATCTCGTCTGCGTCTCATCGTCCTGCCCCGATGATATCGATGCGGCGAACGGCTGGGATCCGACGGATATCCACGTCCGCACCTTTTCCGGAAAAGAGAAATTCTCACGAGCGGTAGCCTATCGCATGACCCCAGATGCCGAAGCCGAACTGACGCGCGAAACCGCCTTCCATCCCCGCCTCTCGGCGTTGACGCGAGATTATACGGAATATCGCGGCTACTGGCTGCCGAACCGCTTCTCGTCCGAAGGTCCGGTCGAGGAATACTGGGCCTGTCGCGAGCGCGCCGCCGTCATCGATCTCTCGCCCTTGAGGAAGTTCGAGGTGACGGGTCCGGACGCCGAGGAACTGCTGCAATACTGCCTGACGCGCGACGTGCGCAAACTCTCGACCGGCCAGGTCGTCTATTCCGCGATGTGCTACGAAAATGGCGGCATGATCGATGACGGCACGCTCTTCAGGCTCGGCGACAAGAACTTCCGCTGGATCGGCGGCGATGATTTCAGCGGCATTTGGCTGCGTGAGCAAGCCGAGAAGAAGGGTTTCAAGGCCTGGGTACGATCGTCGACTGACCAGCTGCACAATATTGCGCTGCAAGGCCCCAGGAGCCGCGATATCCTGAAGGAAATCATCTGGACGGCGCCGCGCCAGCCCGCGATCGGCGAGCTCGAATGGTTCCGCTTCACCGTCGGTCGCATCGGCGGATTCGAGGGTGCCCCGGTGGTGATCTCGCGCACGGGCTATACCGGCGAGCTCGGCTACGAGATCTTCTGTCATCCGAAGGATGCGCTGACGGTTTTCGATGCCGTCTGGGAAGCAGGCCAACCGCACGGGCTGAAGCCGATGGGGCTGGAGGCACTCGACATGGTCCGCATCGAGGCGGGTCTGATCTTTGCCCATCACGAATTCACCGACCAGACGGATCCGTTCGAGGCCGGCATCGGCTTCACCGTGCCGCTGAAATCCAAGCAGGACGATTTCATCGGCCGCGAGGCGCTGATCCGACGCAAGGAGCACCCGCGCCATCTGCTCGTCGGCCTCGACATAAAGGCCAACGAGGCGGTCGGCCATGGTGACTGCATCCATATCGGCCGCGCCCAAGTCGGTGTCGTCACCAGCGCCACGCGCTCGCCTATTCTCGGCAAGACAATCGCGCTCGCCCGCATCGACGTGATGCATGCAAGCCCGGGCACTGAAGTCGAGATCGGGAAGCTCGACGGCCACCAGAAGCGCCTGCCGGCGACAATCGTGCCGCTGTCGCATTACGACCCGCAGAAGACGCGGCCGCGCTCGTAGCGCCTGCTTCGCGGATCAGGAGACGCCGATCGTCAGCGCGACCGCCGTCCTCCTGAATCTTGCCCTCAAGCTGCCTGCACGGCCGCGTTCAGCGGGATTTCGACATCGATCTCAAGCGTGGAGACAAACTCGTTGCGATCGATCGTCACCTGCACCTTGTCGTGGTCGAGCTCGACATGCTTTGCGATGACCGCAAGGATTTCCTCGCGCAGCAGCGAAACAAGGTCCGATCCTGCCGATGAGCGTTCGTGCGCAAGGAGCACTTGCAAGCGTTCGCGGGCGGCGGGTGCCGTTCTCTGCTTGTTGAAAAGACGGAAGATATTCATGCTGCCCTCCGTCCGAAGATTTTGCCGAAAAGATTGCGCTTTTCCTCGGGGATCGTGATCGGCAAGGTTTCGCCGGCGAGCCGGCGAGCGGCATCGAAATAAGCCATCGCAGCCGCGCTGCGGCTTTCCGCCAGCGTGACCGGCGCACCGATGTTGGAGGCGCGCAGGACGTCCATGCTCTCAGGCACGATGCCAAGCAGCGGAATGGACAGGATCTCCAGGACGTCGTCGACTTTCAGCATGTCTCCGCGCTCGGCGCGGTTGGCGTCGTAGCGGGTGAGCAGCAGGTGCTTTTCCATCCGCTCGCCGCGTTCGGCCTTGGCGGTCTTGGCATCGAGCAGGCCGATGATCCGGTCGGAATCGCGCACCGACGAGACTTCCGGGTTGGTAACGACCACAGCGACGTCGGCATGCCGCATGGCAAGTGTCGCGCCGCGCTCGATCCCGGCAGGGCTGTCGCAGATGATCCAGTCGAAGTAGCGCTTCAGATCGTTGATGACGCGCTCGACGCCCTCGGCCGTCAGATTGTCCTTGTCGCGGGTTTGAGAGGCCGGCAGCAGGAACAGCGTCTCCAGCCGCTTGTCGCGGATCAGGGCCTGGGTGAGCTTCGCGTCGCCCTGGATGACGTTGATCAGGTCGTAGACGACCCTCCGTTCTGCGCCCATCACGAGGTCGAGATTGCGCAAGCCGACGTCGAAATCGACGACGACGACCTTTTCATTGCGTTGCGCCAGCGCCGCTCCCAATGCGGCGGTCGAGGTCGTCTTTCCGACCCCGCCCTTACCTGACGTGACGACGATCACTTTCCCCATTTCTCTCTCCTTTGCCGTGGCCGTAGCCGGGTCAGATCAGTTTTTCCGCCATGATCGCGTCCTCTTCGAGCCAGAGCTGAACAGCCTGTCCACGAAGATTGGGGGCCATGTCTTCCGCCATTTTGTAGATGCCGTCGATTGCGACGAGTTCGGCCTCGAGCTTGCGGCAAAAGATCCGCGCCGATGCATTTCCGACGGAGCCTGCCATGGCTCGCCCGCGCAGCGCACCATAGATATGGACGGAGCCGCCGGCGATCACCTCGGCGCCCGAGGCGACCGAGCCGACGATGGTGACGTCGCCTTCCGGGAAGATCACCGACTGCCCCGAGCGCACCGGTTCCCTGATGACGATGGATTGCGTTGTCGCCGGACGGATCTCGGGCGTTGCCGGCTTGCTGACCGGATCGGCAGGCTCATTCGCCTGAACCTCGATATCGGAAGCGGAGCGGCCGCCTTTGAGCGCAGGGGGCATACCTGCGCCGAGAATCGAGGGCCGGGCGCCCTCGATCCCCATGATGCTGACATTGCGCTTGGCAAGTTCGGCGATGAGGTCCTTCAGCTGCGGCCGGTCGATTTGCAGGTCCGTCAAATCGAGAACGACAGGCCGACCCAGGAAGAAGCCGGCCGAACGGGCAGCCAGATCGTCCAGTCTGGTCAACCAATCATCGATCGGCAGGTCCGGGGACAGCATGACCGCCAGGAAAGAGCGGCCCTTGATGCGGATAGAGCGAGCGTCTGTTAGCACTTTGGTCATCTATGTGAAGAAATCGTTGACCATGTGTAGCGCTAGTATGGTTAACAAAAAGTTAACGCGGCCCTAACATTACCGATAATGCGATGAGGTTCTTCACCCGAAGGATTTCTGCAAATCATTGGAAAATCACGATATTGCAGTTCGCGCGGGACGGTTAATAATGCGGGCTATCGACGTGAGCCGCGAATCTGCCGCTGCTCGCGTAGCGCTCAGCAATCCGGCTTGCGTTGCGCGTTGGAAATGGCGCGTGCGGCCTCCTCCGAAGAGTTGGCGAGGGTGCGCATCTCAGCGGCAAGCACGGCAAAGCCTGACCCTGCCGTGCCGGCACGGGCCGCCTCGATACCGGCATTGACGGCGAGCAGCTTCAGGTAGCGCAGCGATTGCAGGATCTCGTTGGTCTTCGAGGCGGTGACGCGCATGTCGGCGGTCTGTTCGTCGATTCGCTGATAGAGCGATTCGATATTGATGATGCTGCCCTCGAGATAGAGAAGCTCGCCCTTCTCGTCCCAGATGCCGCCACCGGTCTCGGTCACCCAGATGAGATGGCCCTTGGCGTGGCGGATGCGGTATTCCATCGTCCAGTCCGTCCGCTTCTCCAGCGCCTGCCCGACCACCTCGTCCATCAAAGGCACGTCTTCCTCGTACATGATCGAGGTGAAGGTCCGCGCGCGATTGCCGATGATCTCGTCGGCCGGGTAACCGAAGATGCGCTCGATGCCGTTGGTCATCTCGAGCATCGTGTAGTTTTCGTCGGCGCGGCAGCGGTAAAGAAAACCGTTCATGCGCCCGAGTATGCTTGTCTGAAAATCCATGAAGGCCACGTCCGAAGAGATGAGTTGCAGATGGATTTATGCCGTCTCCTTTGTGCTGACGCATGTCGTGATCGCAAAACCGCTGCACAGTTTTGCGCGACATGCTTCAAAGGCCGGTCGCAATTGCCAGAACAGAGTAGACAGATACCCTGCTCCGGCAATGCGGCCCGTCTCGTCAGTTGCGCAGATATTCCTCCATGGAATCATCGAGCGCCTCGACCCAGGGCGTGTGGTGCGTCGGCGACATGTTGCCGGTCATCAGCGATCGATAGGCATGATCGCGGAAGCCCATGATGTTGTGGGCCTTGTGATGTTCCCACTCCATGAAGGTCTTGTTGGTGCCTTCGATGTCGAAGGAGGGATAATCGGTTTCGGCAAGCAGTTCCTTCACATAGTCGCCCTGATACCAGATCATCTGCTCGGCATCTTCGAGCGTCTCCTCTCGGGCGCGCCACATGTCGAAATTGGCTTTCAGCTCCTCTTCCGACGGCAAGGTGATGCGCCCCATCATCACGTCTCGCGCCCACCAGGCCTGCACGTCGAACATGTTGAAGGTATAGAACTGATCCTGCATGCCGATATAGAAGAGCTGCGGGTTCCTGTCGAAGATCACGCCCTTGTAGAGACTGTCGGCCCACAGCCGGTTGGCGGTCTTCAGCCTGAGATCGTCGGGCAGGAAGGGGAAATGGTGCTGGTATCCGGTGCACAGGATCAGGGCGTCGACTTCCTTGCTCGACCCGTCGAGGAAATGCGCCGTGCGGTTTTCGAGCCTGGTCAGCAGCGGCCGTTCTTCGAAATTCTCCGGCCATTTGAAGCCCATCGGCTTTGAACGGTAGCTCGTCGTCACCGATTTCGCGCCGTATTTCCAGCATTGCGAACCGATGTCTTCGGCCGAATAGCTGCGGCCGACGATCAGGATGTCCTTGCCCTTGAACTCGAGCGCGTCGCGGAAATCGTGGGCGTGCAGGACGCGGCCGTTGAACGTCTTCACGCCCTCGAAATAGGGCACGTTTGGTGTCGAGAAGTGACCGCTCGCAACGACGACATAGTCGAATTCCTCGTCATACATCCGGTCCTCGATGCGGTTATGCGCCGTCACCGTGAATTTCTTCGTGGCCTCATCGAAGCGGACCATGCGCACCGGCGTGCTGAAGCGCACCCAATGGCGGACATTCGCCTTCTCGACGCGGCCCTTGATATAGTCCCAGAGCACGGCGCGCGGCGGATAGGAGGCGATCGGTTTGCCGAAATGCTCCTCGAAGGAATAATCGGCGAATTCGAGACATTCCTTCGGGCCGTTCGACCAGAGGTAACGGTACATGCTGCCGTGGACCGGCTCGCCATATTCGTCGAGGCCGGTGCGCCAGGTATAATTCCAGAGCCCGCCCCAATCCGATTGCTTTTCGAAGCAGACGATCTCCGGGATTTCGGCACCCTTCTGGGCAGCCGATTGAAAGGCGCGCAGCTGCGCCAGCCCGGACGGACCGGCACCGATGACGGCTACTCTTGTCATGAAGCATTCCCCTCTTGATTATATGGCATCATCTCCTGGATAACTCCTCGAGCCAAAATCATCCAGAAATTCAAATCGTTAAGGCATTTCTCTCAGTCCGGATAAATACCGGGACTTGTCGGCGCCCCGTCGTCATATTTGGCAAGCCAGTCGATCGTCGTCTCGCGAAAGCGGGTCAGCCCCTTGTAGTCGATGAGTTCCGGCGGCAGGGTCTTCAGCACCCGCGGAAAGCGCCGCGCCCATTTCGGCACGGTGACGAGTTCTCCCATGTTCATCATGTAGCAGCGGATGACGAAGAGGATGGCGTTGGAGCGCGGCAGGCGCCAGAGGCTCTGCAATTCGACGCGCAGATGCACCTTCTCGCCGACATTGTCCGGCGTCACCGTGGTACGATCAGGTCCCCATTTGGGATAGTTTTCCGGGCTGGTGTCGAGCCGCGGATTGATCGTCATTGTCCAGTTGAAGCGCCGCGTCGGCTTGCCCTGCTGCAGGTTCAGAAGGAATTTCAGCGCCCGGTCGAAGACGCCGATCTGATGGGCGAGCGGCACCGGCCCGTGCCATTCCATGAAGTTCATGCCGATGTCGAAATCGAGCGACCAGTCGGCCTGCGTCGTCACCATGCCGGCATCCATCCACAGATTGCCGTCACGCTGATCGACGATGCAGAAATCGCCCTGGGCCTGGCGGGTGATATATTCGAAGGGCTCATAGGGCAGCGTCGAAGCATCTCCGAAGGTGAAGCTGTCGTCGATACCGAGCGGACGGTTGATCCAGCGCCACTGGTCGCCGTTGCGGATCAGCGTGAAATGGTCGGGGTAACCCGCCGCCTGCTCTTCCATGAAAAGTTCGAGCGTGTCCCATTGCGCGCTCATCATGTGCGGCAGGGCCTGGTAGCGCAGCGGATCTTCCTTCAGCACCAGCGCCCGGTCGTGCATCTCGGCGACGTAATGCTCGTCGACATCGATCAGGTTTTCGTAGACGGTTCCCGCCCGGCCGCGCACATGTGGCTCCATGTTGACCGAATACATGTATTCGTCGCGGTCGAAGGGGAACGGAAAACGACGGATGTTCCCCGGACTGTTCCGGTAACTGAAATCGTTCCGGAATGTTTCTTGCTTGAAGGCGATAGCCATGTCCGGTCTCCTTTTTCCGATGCCGTCAGAGATCAAGATGCAGCGTGTTTCCCTCGAAGCGGGAAACACAGATCATCACCTTGCTGCCGGATGCCTTTTCTTCGCTCGTCAGATAGACGTCGTTGTGCAGCAGTTTGCCCTCGCAGACGGCGACCGCCGTTTCGCATTGACCGCAGGCGCCGCCGCGACAGAGGAAGGGGGCGTCGACGCCGGCCGCCTCGATCGCCTCCAGCATGCTTTCGTGATGGCCGACCTTCACGGTCTTGCCGGAGCGTAGAAGCTCGATCGTGAAGGGCTTACCGGGCAAGGATGAGAGGAACCGTTCCGAATGCAGGTTCTGCTCCGGCCAGCCGGCATCGAGCCCCGCTTTCATCACACCGTCGATCATGCCGGAGGGGCCGCAGACATAAAGATGCGTGCCGAGCGGCTGGCAGTCGAGCAGACGCGTCAGCGGGATGGCACTGCCTTCGGCGTCACAATGAATCTTGACGCGATGCGGACCATAGCGCTCCAGGAGTTCGCGCCAGTAGGCGCCGCGGTCGCGCGTGCGGATGGCGTAATGCAGTTCGAAATTGGCACCTTCGCGGGTAAACTGCTCCATCATCGCGATGAAGGGGGTAATGCCGATGCCGCCGGCGATCAGAAGATGCTTGCGCCCGCGCCAATCCGGCTGGAACAGGTTGACGGGATAGCTGACCTTCAGCTCGTCGCCTTCGCTCACCTTCTCATGCATGAAGGTGGAGCCGCCGCGTGAATCCTCCACATGCAGCACGCTGATTTCGTAGGCCGCGCAGTCGTGCGGGGGAGACATCAGGGAATAGGCATTGCGGCGCATATGGCCGCTATCGTTCATCGAGACGATGATATGGGCGCCGCCGGAAAAATAGGGCATCGGCTTGCCATCGAGGCGCTCGAAGCGGAAACGCTTGACGCGCTCGGCGATCGGAGTGATCCGCGCTACGCGCACGGGAATTTCAGTGCCGCCGCTCAAAGGAACAACTCCTCTGGTTCAGGCGCGCTGCCGGGCTCTTCCGCGTCGATGTTGACGCCCTGGAAAGCGGCGAGCCGCCGCGAATAGTGATCGCGGACAAGAAGCGTCAGCCCGCAATGGCTGCAGGCGAAGGGACTTGTGGTGACGTCGTCGGTGATGCCCTTGCAATGGACGCATTGCACCCGTCTGGCCAGCGAGCCGCGATGCTCGGTGATGATGGAGGCGTGGTCCATACCGTAGTCGAGCGCCACGAGCATCGCCTGGCCGATGAAGCCCTCCGTACCGGAGATATAAAGCCGAGTGCCCATATGGGCCGTGGCGAGCGATCCCTTCAACCGGAAGAGCAGCGTTGCGATCGTCGGCGCGGTGAAGAACATGTCTGCGCTGAGGCCGCGCAGCGTCTCGTCCAGGCCGGACCCTTGAGAGCCGCGGGCGACATAGAGGATTTCGCTGCGGGAAAGCGCCGTTTCGTCAAGCGCCGGCTGCTGGTCGAGGAGAGCCTTGGCGCCCTCCCCTTCGAGTGCGAAAATATGCCGCCGGGCGCGCGGCTGGATGGTCAGGCCCTTGTAGACTGGTCGGCTCTTGATGCCTGCAACGAGCATGCGCGTGCTCCTTAACCCACGGCAGTCCTCTTCTTCTTGTCCGGATCGTCGAAGGGAAGCGTGTGGGCGGTGGCGCTTGCCTTCACGGTCTTGCCGCGGACTTCGAGTTTCGTCCCATGCGCCGCCTTGTCAACGTCGAGGCGGGCGATCGCCATGGATTGTTTCGTCAGCGACGAATAGCTCGGGCAGGTGATGACGCCGACCTTCTTGCCGTCGGCAAAGACCTCATCGCCGAGATCGGCCGGTCCGTCGGCGTCGATCAGCATGCCGAAGATCTTGAAACGCTCCTTGCCCTTGAGACGCGCATGTTCCTCGGCGCCGCGGAATCCCGTCTTACCGGGGCTGACGGTGAAGTCGAGGCCGAGTTCCCAGAGACTGTCGCCGGGCAGCTGGTCGGCGAAGGGATACATCTGCGAATTGTCGTAGGGATAGAACAGCAGGTAGCTTTCGACGCGCAGCATGTCGAGGACCGAGAAGCAGCAGGGGATGATGCCCATCTCCTTGCCTTCCGAGACGATCCTGTCCCAGACCATGACGGCGTCCTGGCCGCGCACGAAGATCTCGTAGCCGCGCTCGCCGGTATAGCCGGTGCGCGAAATCATCACGGGCGCGCCGAACAGCGTCGTCTGCATGTGGTGAAAATATTTGAGGTCGCGGATGCCGGGCACATATTTGGCGAGGTAGTCGACCGCAAGCGGACCCTGAAGCGACAGGTCATGCAGGTCGTCGTCGAAGAGTACCGCGCAATTGCGGCCCGCCGCCTGCTTGACGACTTCCTCGTGACCGGAGCCAGAGCCATGCACCAGCATCCAGGAATTCGGGCCGGTGCGATAGACGATGCAATCGTCGGTGAAGTGGCCGCGGTCGTTCAGCATGGTCGCGTAGACCGAGCGGCCGGGATAGATCTTCGTCAGGTCGCGGGTGGTGATGTAGTCGAGGACGGCGATGGCGTGCGGGCCGACCAGGTGCACCTTCTTCAGCCCCGAGACATCCATGATGCCGGCCTTGGTGCGAACGGCGACATGTTCTTCCGACATGTCCTTCTCGTAGGTCCAGGCGGTTCCCATGCCGCTCCAGTCCTCAAGCTTCGATCCCAGAGCGCGATGCCGATCCGCCAACACGGAGAAACGCCATGATAAAGCCATTTCCGTTCCCTCTTATTTTCCTCTATGGAATATTTATTTCTTGACTATATAAGCCTTTCGCGTCGTGGCAAGCCCATCCGACGTGCATTTCCAAAACTTCGATAGCATCTGTCCGACACCGATGACCCCCTCACCCCATGCGCTCGGATGCGTAGCTTCCGGGGCTGGCCGGGAAGACGACGGTGCGGTTGCCGTTGATGAAGGTGCGGTGATGGATATGGGCGTGGATGGCCCGCGCCAGCACCTGGCTTTCGACGTCGCGGCCGATCGAGACATAGTCGTCGGGCGACTGCGCATGGGTGATGCGGGCGGTGTCCTGCTCGATGATCGGGCCTTCGTCGAGGTCGGCGGTGACGTAGTGGGCGGTTGCGCCGATCAGCTTGACGCCGCGCTGATAGGCCTGCTTGTAAGGGTTGGCGCCCTTGAAGCTCGGCAGGAAGGAGTGGTGGATGTTGATGATCTTGCCCGACATCTGCTTGCAGAGCTGGTCGGAGAGGACCTGCATGTAGCGGGCGAGCACGATCAGCTCGGTGCCGGTCTGATCGACGAGATCGACGAGCTGGGCTTCGGCCTGCGGCTTGTTCTCCTTCGTCACCTTGATGTGGTGGAAGGGGATGTCGTGGTTGACGACCACCTTCTGGTAGTCGAAATGGTTGGAGACGACGCCGACGATGTCGATCGGCAGGGCGCCGATCTTCCAGCGGTAGAGCAGGTCGTTGAGACAATGGCCGAAGCGCGACACCATCAAGAGCACCTTCATGCGGCTCTCGCTGTCGTGGAAGTCGTACTCCATTGCGAAGGGCGCGGCGACGGCAGAAAAATCAGCGCTGATCGCCGAGCCGGAGAGACCCTCCTCGGAAATGAAGCTGACGCGCATGAAGAACCTGCCGGTATCGAGATCGTCGAACTGCGAGCTATCGATGATGTTGCAGCCCCTGTCGGCCAGATAGCTCGAAATCGCCGCCACGATGCCGCGCGTCGACTTGCAGGATACCGTAAGAATGTACTGGGTCATGGGACGATCCGAACGAAGGAGAAAGACCCCGTGCCCGTGGCACGGGGAGATGGCCGCGGATGCGGCTGGGAACTCAAATATCCAGAGTGGTGCTCCGCTCCCACTCGGTGAAGTGCGAGCAATAGGTGTTCCACTCGCTATGCTTCAGTTTGAGGTAGGCGGAGGAGAACTCCGCCCCCAGCGACGCTCGCAATTCTTCATCCTTTTCGTATTCGCGCAGCGCATCGAGAAGATTGAGAGGCAGCTTGGGAGCGTCGGTCACAGTATGCCCGTCACGATACATATCAATATCGTAGTGGCGACCAGGATCGGCTTGCGATCGAATTCCCGAAAGGCCGGCGGCGATGATAATCGCCTGCAGGAGATAGGGGTTAACAGCGCCGTCGGGCAGCCGCAGTTCGAAGCGGCCGGGGCCTGGCACACGCACCATGTGCGTCCGGTTGTTGCCGGTCCAGGTGACGGTATTCGGCGCCCATGTTGCGCCCGAGATCGTCCTTGGCGCGTTGATGCGCTTGTAGGAATTGACCGTCGGGTTGGTGATCGCGGCCAGCGCCGAGGCATGTTTCATGATGCCGCCGAGGAAGGTTTTACCCTGGGCGGAGAGCCCGAAGGGCATTTCCTTGTCGGCGAAGGCGTTGACCCTGCCATCGATATCCCAAACCGAGATGTGGGCGTGGCAGCCGTTTCCGGTCAGGCCCTTGAATGGCTTCGGCATGAAGGTGGCGCGAAGGCCGTGCTTTTCGGCGATCGACTTGACCATGAACTTGAAGAAGGAGTGCTTGTCCGCCGTCTTCAGAACATCGTCATATTCCCAGTTCATCTCGAACTGGCCGTTCGCATCCTCGTGGTCGTTCTGATAGGGCTTCCAGCCGAGTTCGAGCATGTAATCGCAAATCTCGGCGATGACGTCGTAGCGGCGCATCACCGCCTGCTGATCGTAGCAAGGCTTTTCGGCGGTATCGAATTGATCTGAAATCACCGAGCCGTCGGCGGAGATCAGGAAGAACTCCGGCTCCACGCCGGTTTTCACCCTGAGCCCTTCTTTCGCAGCCTCGGCGACCAGTCTTTTCAGCAGCACGCGCGGCGCCTGTTCGACAGGCCGATCGTCCATGACGCAGTCGGCTGCAACCCATGCGACGTCCTTCTTCCATGGGAGCTGGATGACGGAGGAAGCATCGGGAACCGCAAACAGGTCGGGATGGGCAGGCGTCAGATCGAGCCAGGTGGCGAAGCCCGCGAAACCGGCGCCATCTCTCTGCATATCGGCGATCGCTTCCGCCGGAACCAGCTTGGCGCGTTGGCCGCCGAACAGGTCGGTGTAGCTGATCATGAAATATTTGATGCCTTTGTCTCTGGCAAAAGCAGCAAGGTCCAGTGTCATTCTCGTTCCCCTTTGGATTTCTTGGAGACACTTTGGTTATGGATATGACACGGCCGGGACGTTTGCCCGGCCGGTAGAAATCAGAAGCCTCCCTTGCCGGGAATCCAGTTGGTGCCGGCGAGCGGCACCTGCGCCATGGCCGATGCCTCGATCGTCAGTGCGACGAGATCTTCCGGCTCGAGATTGTGCAGGTGGTTCTTGCCACAGGCACGCGCGATCGTCTGGGCCTCCAGCGTCATCACCTTCAGGTAGTTGGCGAGGCGGCGGCCGGCCGCGACCGGGTCGAGGCGTTTTGCGAGCTCCGGATCCTGGGTGGTGATGCCGGCCGGATCCTTGCCTTCGTGCCAGTCGTCATAAGCGCCGGCCGTGGTGCCGAGCTTCTGATATTCCTCTTCCCAGCGCGGATCGTTGTCGCCGATCGCCACAAGCGCTGCCGTGCCGATCGCCACGGCGTCGGCGCCGAGCGCCAGCGCCTTGGCAACGTCGGCGCCGGAGCGGATGCCGCCGGAAACGATGAGCTGCACCTTCCGGTGCATACCGAGATCCTGCAGCGCCTGAACAGCCGGACGAATGCAGGCAAGCGTCGGCATGCCGACATTCTCGATGAAGACGTCCTGCGTCGCCGCGGTCCCGCCCTGCATGCCGTCGAGCACGACGACGTCGGCACCCGCCTTCACGGCAAGAGCGGTATCGTAATACGGGCGCGCGCCGCCGACCTTGACGTAGATCGGCTTTTCCCAATCGGTGATTTCGCGCAGTTCCATGATCTTGATTTCCAGATCGTCGGGGCCGGTCCAATCCGGATGGCGGCAGGCCGAGCGCTGGTCGATGCCCTTCGGCAGATTGCGCATATTGGCGACGCGGTCAGAGATCTTCTGGCCGAGCAGCATGCCGCCGCCACCGGGCTTGGCGCCCTGGCCGACCACGACTTCGATTGCATCGGCGCGGCGCAAATCCTTCGGGTTCATGCCGTAGCGGGAGGGCAGATACTGGTAGACCAGTGTTTGCGAATGGCCGCGTTCTTCATCCGTCATGCCGCCGTCGCCTGTGGTGGTCGAGGTGCCCGCGATCGTCGCACCGCGGCCGAGCGCTTCCTTCGCATTGCCGGAAAGCGCGCCGAAGCTCATGCCGGCAATGGTGATCGGTGTCTTGAGCGTGATCGGCTTCTTGGCGAAACGTGAGCCGAGCACCACTGTCGTGTCGCACTTCTCGCGGTAGCCTTCGAGCGGATAACGCGAGATGGAGGCGCCGAGAAATAAGAGATCGTCGAAATGCGGAACCTTGCGCTTGGTGCCGGCGCCACGGATGTCATAGATGCCGGTGGCCGCCGCACGGCGGATTTCGGCCAGCGTATAATCGTCGAACGTCGCGGACTTGCGGGGCGGGGTATAGGGGTTGTGATAGCTCATGGATGTCCCTCGCCTCAATACGCGTCGGCGTTGTCGATGTTGAAATTGTAGAGCTTGCGAGCCGAGCCGTAGCGCTTGAACTCTTCGGGCCTGACGCCGGTGACCCCCGCCCTTTCGAGCAGTTCGGCAAGCTTTTCCAGATGCTCCGGCCGCATCTCTTTCTCAATGCAGTCGGAGCCAAGGCTCTTGACCTCACCGCGGACGAACAGCTTGGCTTCGTAGAGCGAATCCCCCAGCGCATCGCCGGCGTCGCCGAGCACGACGAGATGGCCGGACTGTCCCATGAAAGCCGACATGTGGCCGATGCTGCCGTGAACGACGATGTCGATGCCCTTCATCGAAATGCCGCAGCGCGATGCCGCATTGCCCTTGATGACGAGCAACCCGCCGCGGCCGGTTGCGCCGGCATATTGGCTGGCGTCGCCCTCGATGACGACGGTGCCGGACATCATGTTTTCGGCAACGCCCGGGCCGGCCGAACCATGAACCGTCACCCTGCCGCCGTCATTCATGCCGGCGCAGTAGTAGCCGACCGAGCCTTTGACGGCGACCGTGACCGGGCTGTCGATGCCAACGGCGACGGCATGGCTGCCGCGCGGGTTGATGACTTCGAATTCCGTGTCGTTGGCACCTTCGGCAAGGGCGTGCAGCGCGCTGTTCAGTTCGCGAAGAGGGGTGTTGGAAAGATCGAATATGGGCATTGATTCCTCGTTGGGCCGGGAAGACGGTCTGCGACGGCTCTTGGCTTTCGGGCGCCCCTCAGGCGGCCTTGTCGTGATCCCAGAAGTAAACGGTTGCCGGCTCCGGCTCCCAGACACGGGCATTCTCGATGCCGGGAAGGTTGACCAGCGCGCGGTATTCCGAACCGAAGGCGACATACTGGTCGGTCTCGGCCATGACGGCGGGCTTACAGGCGATCGGGTCGCGCACCACGCCAAAGCCGGACTTGGTGCCGACGACGAAGGTGAAGAAGCCGTCGAGATCGTCGAGCGCGCCGGTCAGTGCCTGGCCGAGATCCTTGCCCTTGGCCATTTCGGCCGTCAGATAGGCGGCGGCGACTTCGGAATCGTTCTGGGTCTCGAAGATCATGCCTTCGCGCACCAGTTCACGGCGCAGATTGTTGTGGTTGGACAGCGAGCCATTGTGCACGAGGCACTGGTCGGCGCCGGTCGAGAACGGATGGGCGCCGAGCGTGGTGACGGCGGATTCAGTCGCCATGCGGGTATGGCCGATGCCGTGGGTTCCGCTCATCGCGCGGACACCGAACCGCGCCACGACATCTTTTGGGAGACCGATTTCCTTGTAGATTTCGACGCTCTCACCCGAGCCCATAAGACGGACTGCCGGGCGAATCCGTTCGAGCGCCTCGCGCACTGCTCCAAGCTTGGAGGCATCAAGCTCAATGACCGCGTGCGTGCTCTTGATCCACACATGGGCTTTGATGCCGGCTTCCTCGAGGTCAGCGGCGAGGCCGTCGAAGTCCGCGCCTGGATTGCTGGACTGGATAGTAATTTTCGCCTTGCCCTCTGCGGAGCCGCCATAGATCGCTATACCGGCCGAGTCCGGCCCGCGATCCGTCATGGTGATCAGCATATCCGAGAGCAGGTTTCCCAGCTGAGGCTCAAGGCTCTTGTCCTTGAGGAACAATCCAACAATGCCGCACATAGGCTGTGCCTCCTTTCATGTTGAGAAAGGACTAGCAGGTCTATGAAAGGACATCAACTGGCAGGAATAAACTTTTCTTCTAAGGCAAGTCAGCTTCGCGAATTCTGCTGGGGATAGCTGATAATGGAGAGGTACCTGCTCGGCAGTTTCACCAGCTGTTCCGGCCCATGCGGCGCATCGGCGTCGAAGAACAGGCTGTCGCCCGGCTGCATCTGGAAAAGCTGGTCGCCGTGGCGGTAGATGACCTCGCCTTCGAGCATGTAGAGAAACTCCATCCCCTCGTGCTGGAAGGTCGGGAAGATGTCGGAATCGGCCGTCAGCGTGATCAGATAGGGCTCGACGATGACCCCGCTGGTATTGTTGTCGATATGGCCGAGCAGATTATATTGGTGGCCGGCGCGGGTGCCGCGCCGCTCGAGTTCGACGCCCTGCCCCGCCTTGACGAAGACGGCATTGCGCGGCTCCTCGAAGCGACGGAAAAACGCGGTCAGCGGCACGCCGAGCGCCCGCGACAGCGATTGCAGCGTCGTCAGCGACGGCGAGATATTGCCGTTCTCGATCTTCGATAGCATGCCGAGCGAAATGCCGGTTGCGGCCGCGAGATCGGTGACGGTGATGCCGAGCTTCTTGCGGTAGGCGCGCACCTCATGGCCGATCGCCATTTCGAGGTTGTTTTCCTTCGGCTCCCGGACAGCGTGCGGGTCCTGAGAAAAAGCAGCGCGTCCGCCATGCGCCGGTTCCGGTTGCTTTTCCGCTTCATGTTTGGATTTCATGGATTTTTCCGCTGCCGCCTTCTTTTGTCTGAAGGCAACCCTATCGTGGTAGTGAAATTTCCTCAACCTTGAAGAAAACTCAATCGCGCCGCGCCTCACTCGGAGCCGTACCGTAGACGGATCGAAACATGCGGGAAAAATGGCTCGAACTGGAAAAACCGGTGGCGACCGCGATTTCAGAGATGGAAAGCGGGCTCTGCTTCAGCAGGCGTTGGGCATGCTGAAGCCTAATCCTGTGATACTGATCGAGAAAGGTCGTGCCGAGATGGGTTGAAAAGAGCCGGTCGAGGTGACGGGGAGTGACACCGGCGATGAGCGCCATGGCTGCGCGGTCGAGCGGCATCTCGATCGTCTCTTCCATCCGCTCGAGAACATTGAGCAGGCCGGGGTGGTGGACGCCGTAGCGCTCGGCGAGTGAGGCGCGCTGGGGAGCGGCGGGTTCGTTGACCTCCGTGTGAAGATACCAGTCGCTGACCCGGCGGGCGAAATCCGGCCCCATCCGCTCGGCGATCAGCACATGCATCATATCGAGCGGCGCAATGCCGCCGCCGCAGGTGATGCGGTTGCCGTCGATCACGAAGCGCGCCTGGCGCGGCGTGAGATCCGGAAAGGCTTCGAGAAGGGCTGCCGCATGCTCCCAATGGACGGTGAAGTCGCGGCCGGCAAGCAGACCGGCGGCGGCCATCAGATAGGGACCGCCCGAGATTCCGCCGATCCTCACACCTTCGCGCGACAGCTGCCGCAAACAGGCAAACACGCCCGGATACCGCCAGTCGCGCGGCGAACCGCCGGCGCAGACGAAGGCCGTTCCGAGCCCCGAGCCTCTGACGGGCAGAGGTTCGGCGGGTACGCTTACGCCGGAGGAGGAGAGCGCCGATGCGCCATCCGGCGAGAATATCCGTAGCCGATAGATCTCGCGCCCCGCCAGAAGGTTTGCCGCCCTGAGCGGCTCGGTCGCCGAAGCGTAAGACATCAGCGCGAATCCCGGAATCAGGATGAAGCCGATCTCCTGGACACTTCTGCTATCGGGCCTAGTTTCCGCTGAGGGCATGTCTCTTTTCTAATCATTGAAGTCCCAATTGCGCAAGTCAATCACATCCCTTCTGTCATCATGCAGTCGTTCTTTTCGGGTTGACCCATGCGCTATTCCGCTCTTTCGATTTTCCTCAACGGCCTTCGCGGCAACAAGGGCTGGGCGCCCGCTTGGCGCGACCCCGCGCCGAAGCCGCATTACGACGTCGTCATCGTCGGCGGCGGCGGTCACGGTCTTGCCACCGCCTATTATCTTGCCAAGGAATTCGGCGTCACCAATGTCGCCGTGCTCGAAAAGGGCTATCTCGGCTCCGGCAATATCGGCAGGAACACGACGATCATAAGGTCCAACTACCTGCTGCCGGGCAACAATCCCTTCTACGAACTGTCGATGAAACTCTGGGAAGGCTTGGAGCAGGACTTCAACTTCAACGCCATGGTTTCGCAGCGCGGCGTGCTCAACCTTTTTCATTCCGACGCGCAGCGTGACGCCTATACGCGCCGCGGCAACGCCATGCGGCTGCACGGCGTCGATGCCGAGCTGCTCGACAGGCAGGCGGTGCGCAGGAAGCTTCCCTTCCTCGATTTCGACAATGCCCGTTTCCCGGTCATGGGTGGTTTGTACCAGCCGCGCGGCGGCACGGTGCGCCACGACGCGGTCGCCTGGGGCTATGCCCGCGGCGCAGACGGCCGCGGCATCGACATCATCACCCAGTGCGAAGTCATCGGTATCCGCACCGAAAACGGGAAGGTGACCGGCGTCGAGACCAGCAGGGGCTTCATCGGCTGCGGCAAGCTGGCGCTGGCGGCGGCCGGCAATTCCACCGTCGTCGCCGATATGGCCGGCCTTCGCCTGCCGATCGAAAGCCATGTGCTGCAGGCCTTCGTTTCCGAAGGGCTGAAGCCTTTCATCGACAACGTCGTCACCTTCGGCGCCGGGCATTTTTACGTCTCCCAATCCGACAAGGGCGGCCTCGTCTTCGGCGGCGATATCGACGGCTATAATTCCTATGCGCAGCGCGGCAATCTGGCTTCGGTCGAACATGTTGCCGAGGCGGGGGTGGCGATGATCCCTTCCTTGTCGCGCGTGCGTTATCTGCGCTCCTGGGGCGGGGTGATGGACATGAGCATGGACGGCTCGCCGATCATCGACCGCACCCATATCGATAATCTCTATCTCAACGCCGGCTGGTGTTACGGCGGCTTCAAGGCCACACCCGCCTCCGGCTTCTGTTACGCCCATCTGATCGCCCGCAACACGCCGCATCAGACGGCGCGCGCCTTCCGGCTCGACCGTTTCGCGCGCGGCTATCAGATCGACGAAAAGGGCGTCGGCGCCCAGCCCAATCTGCACTGAGGACATTTAGACGATGGCGAGCCTGATTTCATGTCCCCATTGCGGCGCCCGGCCCAAAGAGGAATTCTCGATCCGCGGCGATGCGAAGCTTGTCCGGCCGGCGCCGGATGCCGGCGCGGATGCCTGGTACGACTATGTCTATCTGCGCGACAATCCGAAGGGCCGCCACAGCGAATATTGGCACCATTCCTCCGGCTGCCGCCGCTGGCTGATCGTCGAGCGCGATACCGTCACCCATAAGGTGCATGGGGTCAGGGATGCCGCCCTTGCCAAGCTCGGCGGAGAACCGGCATGACGAGCTTCCGTCTTTCCTCCGGCGGCCGCATCGACCGGGCCGCGACACTCGGCTTTACCTTCGACGGCAAGGCGCTGGAAGGCCATCCGGGCGACACGCTCGCCTCGGCGCTGCTGGCCAACGGTATCCAGCTTGTCGGCCGCAGCTTCAAATATCACCGCCCGCGCGGCATCCTGACGGCAGGGGCCGCCGAACCGAACGCGCTGGTAACGACAGGCAGCGGCGGGCGCACCGAGCCGAACACGCGCGCGACGATGATCGAGCTTTACCAGGGGCTGACGGCCAAAAGCCAGAACCGCTGGCCTTCGCTCGGCTTCGATGTCGGTGCGGTCAACGGCCTGCTCTCGCCTTTCCTCAGCGCCGGCTTTTACTACAAGACCTTCATGTGGCCGGCGGCCCTCTGGGAAAAGCTCTACGAGCCGGTGATCCGCAAGGCGGCGGGCCTCGGCCGGGCCTCCTACGAAGCCGATCCCGATGCCTATGAGAAATGCTGGGCGCATTGCGACCTGCTGGTGATCGGCGCCGGCCCTGCCGGCCTTGCCGCAGCGCTGACGGCGGGGCGCGCCGGCGCGCGCGTCATCCTCACCGACGAAGGCCCGGAATTCGGCGGCAGCCTGCTTTCCCGCGGCGCTGTCGACGGCAAGTCGGCGGACGCTGTTCTCGGCGAGCTGCTGGCCGAACTCGAAGGGCTGGCGAATGTGCGCCGCCTGCCGCGCATGACCGTGTTCGGCTGGTACGACGACAATGTTTTCGGCGCCGTTGAACGCGTGCAGAAGCATGTGGCGCTGCCCGATCCCGAGCGTCCGATCGAACGATTGTGGCGTATCGTCGCCCGCCAGGCGATCCTGGCGACAGGGGCCGAGGAGCGGCCGCTCGTTTTCGGCGGCAACGATATTCCCGGCGTGATGATGGCAGGCGCTATGCGCAGCTATCTCAATCGGCAGGCGGTCGCGCCAGGCCAAAGCACGGTGATCTTCACCACCAATGATACCGGATATGACACCGCCGCCGACCTCGAAGCCGCCGGCCTTCGAGTTGCGGCGATCGTCGACAGCCGCGCCGATGGCGACAAGAGCTGGCGGGGCGGCGCCGAGGTGCTGAAGGGCGCCCGGGTGATCGACGCGTTCGGCGGCAAGCGCCTGCGCGGCGTCAAGGTCGAGACCGAAGACGGTTTTCGCCGGATCGAGGCGGATGCGCTTGCCATGTCGGGGGGCTGGAGCCCAATCATCCATCTTGCCTGCCATCGCGGCGGCAAACCGCAATGGTCGAACGAGGCTGCGGCGTTTCTGGCGCCGGCTGCGCAGGATGGTCTTGCCGTTGCCGGCTCGGCTGCCGGCCTTGCGCAGACTGCAGCCTGCCTCGGCGATGGCGCGGCAAAGGCTGCCGCCGCATTGAAGGCAATCGGCCTCGCCGCGGAACCGGCCTTTGCCTCCGCCACCGAGACGGCTCAACGCACGAAGCCGCTCTGGTCGGTCAAGGGGTCGAAGGGCAAGGCTTTCGTCGATTACCAGAACGACGTGCATCTCAAAGACCTTGGCCTCGCCGTTCGCGAAGGTTACGGCCATGTCGAGCTTGCCAAGCGTTACACCACAAGCGGCATGGCGACCGATCAGGGCAAACTTTCCAACATCAACGCCATCGGCATCCTTGCCAAGGCGCGCGGCGTGTCGCCCGCTGAAGTGGGAACGACGACCTTCCGGCCCTTCTATACGCCTGTCTCCTTCGGCGCTTTGACCGGGGCATCGCGGGGCAAGGACTTTCAGCCGGCGCGCAAATCGCCGCTGCATGGCTGGGCGAAAAAGAATGGCGCGGTCTTCGTCGAAACCGGCCTCTGGTATCGCTCCTCCTGGTTCCCGCGCGCCGGCGAGACGACATGGCGCGAAAGCGTCGACCGCGAGGTGCTGAACATCCGCAAAAATGCCGGGCTCTGCGACGTCTCGACGCTCGGCAAGATCGAAATCTTCGGCCGCGATGCCGCGACCTTCCTCGATCGCGTCTATTGCAACGGTTTTGCCAAGCTTGCCGTCGGCAAGGCGCGTTACGGCATCATGCTGCGCGAGGACGGTTTCATCTATGACGACGGCACCACCAGCCGTTTCAGCGACGATCATTTCTTCATGACGACGACGACGGCGCTTGCCGCCGGCGTGCTCACCCATCTCGAATTCTGCGCGCAGACGCTCTGGCCGGAACTCGACGTCTGCTTCGCCTCCTCGACCGATCAATGGGCGCAGATGGCGGTTGCCGGGCCGAAGTCGCGCGCGATCCTCTCGGAAATCGTCGACGAGGATCTTTCCGATGCGGCCTTCCCCTTCATGAGTGCCCGCAATGTGTCGCTATTCGCAGGCCGCCTTGAAGGCCGGCTCTTCCGGATTTCCTTCTCCGGTGAACTTGCCTACGAACTCGCCGTCCCGGCCGGCTACGGCGAAAGCGTTGCCGACGCCATCATGACGGCAGGCGAGAAGCACGGCATCTCTGCCTATGGGGTCGAAGCGCTCGGCGTCATGCGCATCGAAAAGGGCCACGTCACCCATGCCGAGATCAACGGCACGGTAACACCCGGCGATCTCGGCTTCGGCCGCATGGTGTCATCAACCAAGCCGGATTTCATCGGCAAGGCGATGCTCGCCCGCGAAGGCCTGCAGGATCCCGAGCGCCCGCGTCTCGTCGGTGTCAAGCCGCTCAATCCGGCAAGCGGCTTCCGCACCGGCTCGCATATCCTTGCTGAGGGCGCCGCGGCGACGCTCGAAAACGACCAGGGTTACGTTACCTCGAGTGCCTTCTCGCCGAGCCTCGGCCATACGATCGGCCTGGCCCTCGTCCGGCGCGGACCCGAGCGCATCGGCGAAAAGGTGACGGTCTGGAACGGCCTGCGCAATGAATTCACCGATGCGGTGCTCTGCCATCCCGTCTTCATCGATCGTGAAAACGAGAAGCTCCATGCCTGATCTTCCCCAGCACAAACCGGTTCTTGCCGGGACGGCATATAGTGGCACTTCCGGAGCAAGCATCCGGCTGGAGGCCCTGCCGGAAGGCCATCTCCTGCACGTGATCGGCGCGATTGAGCCGGCGGCACTCGCCGCGGAATTGGCCAAAGCCGGCTTTACCAACAGTTCGATCCGCAAGGCCGGCTTCCGCCAATGGTTCGTCGCCGGCGATGAGCCGCTCTCGCCTGCCAGCCTTGCCGCCCTTGCGGCAGCACTCGCGGGAAAAGCCTTCGTCATGGACCAGAGCCACGGACGCGTGCGCATCGGCATATCAGGCCGCTCCTCGCGGCTGCTTCTTTCAAAGGGCACCGCCGTCGATCTCGATCCCGCCGTCTTTGCGGAAGGCAGTTCGGCGATGACGATGGTCGGCCATATCTCCGTGCAGATCGTCCGCACCGGCGAGAACAGCTTCGAGCTCACCGTTCTGCGCAGTTTTGCGGAAAGCCTCTGGGACGAACTCAGACATATGGCGGCGAGCGCTCAAAAGGATGGTGCATGAGGGCAGCCGTGTCGGCACAAAGATCGGCGATTGACCGCATTTAGCAGCATCCGACGAGATAGCACTAAGGACAGAGTACCTTGTCGATTGGATACTTCTTGGCACGCGAGGAGTTGTTCAGGGGCGTCCGCTTGCGCGGGTCGCTGCCGTAGCCGTATCGGCCTGACAACCGCGGCTGGCTGTTTTTCGTCCTAACGGGACAGGCTCTGTATTTCGGAGAGAGTGGCAGCAGCGTCTTTGACAGGTGTGTTCGATAGAGTTTTTATATTCAATATTGCTAATTCTTGCATTTTAGCAAGACACGTATCCTCGTGGCCTATGAGTAATCCGCCAAAATTATTCTAAATACATGTTATGCTGGCATTGACATGGGCGAGTAACCAAAGCATTTTGAAACTAAAGGCTGAACTCTGCAAGTTTCGCTTGTTGCGGTGCGCTCGTAAATCAGTCTCATCTACAGGTACAGAATGAAGTTTCCGTCTGGTAAGGCTCTATATCGATGGATAGTATTATTCTTCGTATTTTTCATGTCGGTCATTTATATATATGGGGAAACTCTCCAGTCACATAAGAGCCCGGAAGAGCAAGCGATGGATATATTAAGGAAATATCTTACAGAATCCGGAGAAATCGATCGATTGCGTTTTGCAACTTGCTTCAGAATCGAAGAGTCAGAAATCGATCCAAATTCAAACGTGAGCTTCTTTATTGGGTGCGAGATAAAGAAACCGCTTTCGGCAGAACCCATTGCTCTCTCAGTGGCGTTCGGTGTTCGCGGGCAGGTTGAATATTGGGATATATCGAGGGGCGAGAAGACTAGAGTAGAAAAAGTCCCTGTCCGGCTTTCCTGATATCCTCGAATCTGAGGCCGAAGCGCGCGAGATATTTACTCAGGCGATCGGCGTCGTTGCTGCTCTTTTTCCCCAGTCGCGAGATCGCAAACAAGGCTCTGCCCGCCGCGCCATGTTGAGGGCCATAACGCCGGTCAATCCCTGTCAGCTTGCCGGATTGCGCGCCGTGACGATCCATGTCGCGCCGTTGATCATCACCGACCGCTCACCGGGGCAGCCCGCGAAGGCGGCACGAACCGCGACCGAGGCGCGGTCGCGTATGTCGTCGGGCTGATCAGCGAGCACGCGCGACAGCGGGCCGACCTCGAGCGTCATCTCCACCGCGTCGTCGATCGCCGCGTCCCGCGTCGGACCCTTGCCAAACACAACGGACGCATCGAAGGGCGCGATAGCGGTATCGGTGAAGCCGGCCGCCGTCAGGATGCGCGCCACCCGTTCCGGGTCGCCGAAGGAGAACGGGCCGGGCGCTTCGGGACCGGGCGGCGCGGCCTGTGGGACGATGCCCTTGATTGCGCTCATCGGCAGGCGCATCCAATCGTTCTCGGCCACGCCGCGCCAGCAGACGAAAGCGACTCGTCCGCCCGGCCGGAGCGCGCGGCGCATGTGCGCGAACGCTCCTGTCGGATCATCGAAGAACATCACCCCGAAACGCGAGAACAGGATGTCGAACGCGCCCTCGGGCAGTTCGGCCCTGCTGGCGTCGGCTACTCGGAACACGACCGACATATCCTGTGGCGCAAGGGCGCGCGCTCTGCCAATCATCGGCTCGGATATGTCCACGCCTACCACTTGGCCCTGCCTGCCGACGAGGGTGGCCAGTGCCAGACTCGACTCGCCTGCGCCGCAGCCGACGTCCAGCACGCGCTCGCCCGTCGCGGGCGCGGCGGCTTTGATCGCGGCCTGGCCGAACACCGCCAGCATGGCGCCGAGTCGGGCCTGGTGGGCGACCCAGCGCTCCCCGCTTTGGCCATTCCAGTCGGCTTCCTGATAAACATCTTTCTCTGTCATGCCATGATCCTTGTTGTGATCCGTTCTTTAACCTGACTATCCCCCCGCTTGGTCGTTGCGACCGTGCGCGGCGATGAACATGGCGACAGCTGACCGGCAATAGGCTTCAATTTCGTTGTCGTCCTCTGCTCTCGCCTCATCGAAGCGTGCGATAATCAGGAGATCGGACCCTTTGAAAAGCGCGGCAAACAAGCGGGCGGATAGGAGAGGATCGGGCACGTTCAGAACCGCCTTCGCGTGCAACCGATACAACAGGGCCTCGATTTGGGCGATGACATGGGCGGGGCCGGCGTCGTAATGGAGCTTGCTTAACGACTTTTGATTCGTCTTGTCGGCCATGACCATGGCTTCGACACTGCGGACGTCCGGGCTCAACAGCGTGCGAAGGAGGGATGATCCCACCGCCATGAGTTGATCTTCGGCCGAACCGTCGACACCTTCAAAAAGGGCTTGTGGTGCAAACTGATGGCAGCGGGCGGCGACGGCCGCGCTGAACAGTGCCTCCTTGTTCTCGAAGTGCCGATAGATGCTGAGCTTGGATATCTTCGCTCGCTGGGTGACCTTGTCCAATGTCGTCGCTTGAAAACCCAATTCCACAAAGAGTTCGTATGCTGCGTCGACTATCGTTTGGCCTAGCGCCTCGTTGGCTGGCCGGCCGCGCCGGCCTCGACTATTTTCGGTCACGGCAATTATGATCCTTGACAGTATCTTTATTAAAGCATTACGATACCATGCAGTATCAAAAATATGCAAGTCAAGAGTGGATTTTATCCTGTCCTCCATCCGCAACACGGAGCCCATTACCATGGATGACGTCATCATCATCGGCGGCAGCTTTGCCGGTCTCGCCGCCGCTTTGCAGCTCGGCCGTGCCCGCCGCAAGGTCTCCGTTCTCGATACCGGCCTGCCGCGCAATCGCTTCGCCGGCCACTCGCATGGTCTGCTCGGCCACGATCACAAGCCGCCGCTGGACATCCTGGCCGAGGCGCGGCAGCAGCTGGCGCGTTATCCCACGATCAAGCTGGTCAGTGGCCGGGCCGAAAGTGTCTCCGGCGCCATCGACAACTTCTCAGTCCTCACTAGCGATGGCGAAGGCCTCAAGGCGCGCCGCGTGATCCTGAGCTATGGCATCGCGGACCAGATGCCTGATGTTCCGGGCTTTGCCGAAAGCTGGGGCACCTCCATCGTGCCCTGCCCCTATTGCGACGGCTTTGAAGTCGCCGGCCAGCATTGGGGCCTCGTCTGGTCCGGCCGGCAGTCGCACAACCAGGCCAGGCTTTTCCACGATTGGACCGACAGGTTGACGCTGTTCGCCGATGGTCACGACATTCCGCCCGATATCCGGGCCGATCTGGCAAGTCGCAACATACCTGTTGTCGAGGGCCGGGTCACCGGGATCGCCCATCACGGTGGCCATGGCGCCACCGTCAAACTCGATACCGGCCCCGATGTTGCGGTCGACATCCTGTTCGCCCATCCGCGCAACAAGCCGTCCGCCAGCCTGCATGAATCACTGGGGCTCGCCACAGTCGATACGCCCAGCGGCATCGCCCTCAAGGTCGATGAGCGCCGCGAGACCAGCATCCCCGGCATCTACGCCGCCGGCGACCTCGCCAATCCCGGAATGCCCTCGGTCACCACGGCATCATGGCAAGGCGCGATGGCGGGTATCTTCGCCCAGCAGTCGATGCTGGTTTGAGAGCCGCGAATTCCTTCTCCGGGTTCTGGCGGGGACGAGCGCGCCGCTGGCACTGGTTCCTCAGCCCCGGAACGTATAGTTGCTGATCGAAGCCGGCTTCATCTCGATGGAAAATCCCGGCAGCGTCGGCGGCATATAGGCGGCGTTCTCGATCCGGCAGGGATCGAGGAAATGTTCGTGCAGGTGATCGACATATTCGATGACGCGGCCTTCCTTGGTGCCCGACACCGCTACATAATCGATCATCGACAGATGCTGCACATATTCGCAGAGGCCGACGCCGCCGGCATGCGGCCAGACCGGCAGGCCGAACTTGGCGGCGATCAGCAGGACAGAGAGGACCTCGTTCAGCCCTCCCATACGGCAGGAATCAATCTGGACGATGTCGATCGCGCCTTCGGCGATGAATTGCTTGAACATAATGCGGTTCTGGCACATCTCGCCGGTCGCGACCTTCACCGGGCCGATTGCCTGGCGGATCTTGCGGTGGCCGGCGACATCGTCGGGGCTTGTGGGTTCTTCGATGAAGAAGGGCTTGGCGAAAGCAAGCGCCTTGACCCAGTCGATCGCCTGACCCACGTCCCAGACCTGGTTGGCGTCGATCATCAGGTAACGATCGGGACCGATCACTTCGCGGGCTATCCTCAGACGGCGGATATCGTCGTCGAGATCGCGGCCGACCTTCATCTTGATATGGTTGAAGCCGGCATCGATCGCTTCCTGGCAGAGCCGGCGCAATTTCTCGTCCTCATAACCCAGCCAGCCGGCCGAAGTCGTATAGCAGGCGTAGCCCTCCTTTTCGAGAATGGCGATCCGTTCCGCCTTGCCGGCTTCCGCCTTCTTGAGGACAGCGACCGCTTCATCGCGCGTCAGCACGTCGGTGAGGTAGCGGTAGTCGACGATATCGGCGATCTCTTCCGGCGACATGTCGGCGACGAGCCGCCAGACCGGCTTGCCGGCCTGTTTGGCGAGCAGATCCCAGACGGCGTTGACGACCGCGCCGGTCGCCAGGTGAATGGCGCCCTTTTCCGGGCCGATCCAGCGTAACTGGCTGTCGCTGGTCAGATGCCGCCAGAATTTGCCGGAATGGGCAAGAACCTCGCCGAGATCGGACCCGACGACGAGGTGGCGCATCGCTTCGATCGCCATGCAGCAGATGTCGTTGCCGCGGCCAATGGTGAAGGTCAGGCCATGGCCGGCAAGGCCCGGGACATCCGTATCGAGAACGACATAAGCGGCCGAATAGTCGGGATCGGGATTCATCGCATCGGATCCGTCCAGGCTTTGCGAGGTGGGAAAGCGGAGATCGAAGACGCGAAGGTCGGTGATGCGGGTCATGTTGTTCCTCCCGATTTATGGGCCAATTGCGATAGCCGGTTCGGCCGGCGGTCTGCCGGCGGCGTCACGAGCCGACGTCAGATCGTCCAGCCGCCGTCGATGGCGATCGCCTGGCCCGAAGTGTAGGTAGCGCCGGCGAGATAGACGGCGAGATCGGCGATCTCTTCCGGCGTGCCGAGCCGGCCCATTGGCTGGCGGGCGATGAAGGCGGAGCGTGCCGCATCGTAATCGCCTTGGGCGCGCATGCGGTCCTGCAAGGATGGACTTTCCACTGTGCCTGGGCAGATGGCATTGCAGCGGATGCCTTGAGCAACATAATCGGCGGCGACCGATTTGGTAAGACCGATGACCGCCGCCTTGGTGACGCCATAGGCGAAGCGATTCGGCACGCCCTTGATGCTGGAGGCGACGGAGGCCATGTTGATGATCGACCCGTCCTTGCGTTCGAGCATGCCGGGCAGCACCGCCCGGATGGTGCGGATCATCGCCTTGACGTTGAGGTCGAAAGCGAATTCGAGGTCGGAATCCGGCATTTCCAGGATCGAGCCAGCATGGACGAAGCCGGCGCAGTTGAACAGAACGTCTACAGTGCCAATTTCGGCGACGAGCGCCGTGACTGCATCCCCATCGAGCACGTTGAGCTTATGGGTGGAGACGCCGGTTTCCGCGGCAAGGGTCGCCAGCGCATCGGTGTTGATGTCGGTGGCATGGACCTTGGCGCCGGCCGCCGCAAAGGCTGCCGCCGTCGCCCGGCCAATGCCCTGGCCGGCCGCGGTGATGAGAACGGTCTTGCCGGAAAGTCTGTTTGTCATGTCACGGGCCTCTTCTGGATTGTCTACATGAGACGATGCATGCGGTTATCTTGCCGAAGGCCGAGCGGTGATGGAATAGGGCGTCCATCAGAGCCTGCCATTTTCTCTCGTTGCGCGTTTCGTCCGGTCTGGACCAAGGCACGAAGCCTCGCCTCTCGTCGTTTCTGCTGATCGGCTGTCTTCAATTATGATTTGTCTGTTTATAGACAAACAGACGATTGGCCAAGGGTCAAGCGTGAAGTTTTCCTTTGCCGGCGGTGGTTCTGCGTATATGCAGAATAATATTCACAGGAGGAAGGAATGGAGACCGACGAGTCAGACCGCTATCGCGCTCCTGCGCTTGACAAGGGCCTCGATATCCTGGAGCTGCTCGCCGGCGTCGACAGCGGCCTTACCCAGGCTGAGATCGCCAAGCGGCTCGACCGCAGTCCCAATGAATTCTACCGCATGCTTGACCGGCTGGTGCGTCGCGGTTACGTCACCCGGCTGGATGGCGATCGCTATTCGCTGACGCTGAAGCTCTTCGGCCTTGCGCAATTGCATGCGCCTGTGCGCCGGCTTGCCTCCTACGCCACGCCGCTAATGCGCGATCTCGCCCAGCGCACACGCCAGGCCAATCATCTCGCCGTCTTCGACCGGGGCGCCGCCGTTGTCATCGCCCAGCAGGAAGCGCCGGACTATTGGGGCTTCTCGATCCGCATCGGCGCCCATATCAGCCTGTTCGACACTGGCTCGGGGCATGTACTGCTCGCCTTCCGCAGCGACGAGGAGCGGGAGATGATGATATCGGAGCATGCGCGCAACCGCGCCGATATAGACCTCGGCGCCGAATTCTACGATCGTCTCCACCAGATCCGCGAGCGTGGCTACGAGATGATGGCGAGCGCTCAGACGTCCGGCGTCTACAATCTGTCGGCGCCGGTTCTCGGGCCGGATCGACGTTGCATCGCCGCCCTGACCTGCCCCTTCATTGCTCTTGTCAACGCGCCGTCTGCTCCCGACATCACCCAGACAATCACGCTGATACAGAAGACCGCCGCTCAGCTTTCGCTGCTGGCCGGAGCGGATGTCGTCAATTCCGGCTGAACAGGTGGGAGGAGCTTGGGAATTTCTATTTGAATAATCCATTCATGAGAAATAGGGTGCGGCAAAGCCATCCTGGAGGAGGAAAACGTGCTCATCGACACCCACGTGCACATCATCGACCGGTCGGCGCTTTCTTATCCCTGGCTCTCTGGCGTGCCGGCTCTCGATCGTGACTTTCTCTATGAGACCTATGCGGCCGAGGCGCGGCGCTGCGGCATTACGACGGCGCTGCATATGGAGGTCGATGTCGATCCGGCCGTCATGCAGGCCGAGACCGATCACATTGCCTCTCTCGCCAAAAGGCAAGGCAACCTGATTGCCGGGGCGATTGTCTCCTGCCGTCCCGAGGAGGAAGGCTTTGCCGCCTATCTCGAGCGGCAGAAGGCCGATCCCTTCGTCAAGGGATTCCGCCGCGTGCTGCATGTCGTGCCCGACACCGTCTCGGAAGGCGTCCTGTTTCGAGACAACATCCGGCGCATCGGTGGCAGCGGCCTGACCTTCGACCTCTGCACATTGCCGCATCAGGCCGGTCGCGTCACCGCTCTCGTCGATCTCGCGCCCGACGTTCAGTTCGTCCTCGATCATTGCGGCGTGCCCGATATCGGCTCCGATGCCTTCGAGCCATGGAAGGCCGGCATTTCGGAGATCGCCCGCCGGCCGAACGTGATCTGCAAGATATCAGGCGTCGTCGCCTATGCGGATGCGCAGACATGGACAGCACAGACGCTGACGCCCTATATCGAACATGTCATCGCAAGTTTCGGCTGGGATCGTGTCGTCTGGGGCAGCGACTGGCCGGTCTGCACGCTCGGCGGCGGCCTTTCCACCTGGGTTGCAGCGACCCACGCCGTCATCTCCGGCAGCAGCGAGGCGGAGCGGTCCAAGCTGCTCTTCGCCAATGCCCAGCGCCTCTGGTCCTTGTAACTTTTTGTTTACGCCGTCCCGATCCTTTGGCTGAAAGGTCCGCAGCAAACTACCATGCCCGCACCCTGAAATCGGATGATGTACCCCCCAAAAGTGCTACTTTGGCATGTTTTTTGCTGCTGCTAATATGAAGCGATGCAATGTTTCGGTTTGGGACGACTTATAGCCAAACAATTGCTAGCTTTGTGTGTCTCAGTTACAAGTTGTCAGACACGGATATGGCGAATAACCTCATGTCCGTGTCCTCAGGAGGGAAAAACAAATGAAAGAAGAACCGCACGCAGTGGACGTTCATGTCGGAAAGACGATCCGCATACAGCGTCTGCTGCGCAAAGTTTCGCAGACGGAATTGGGCGATCGTGTCGGCGTAACGTTTCAGCAGATCCAGAAATACGAAAAAGGCTCCAACCGCGTTTCCGCCAGCATGCTGGTTGAAATCGCCGGCGCGCTGAATGTCGACGTCAGGACGTTCTTTGACGACCTGTCCACGCCTGAGACGGCTAACGACAACCCCGCTCCCAGCGAGGAGTTTGTCATCTCGCGCGAGGGTGTCCTTTTGAATGCGGCGTTCTTCTCGATCAAAAACGAAGCTCTTCGCAAGAAGATCCTGAAGCTTGTTCAGGCAATCGCTCACACCGAACAGGCCGACGGTGAAGCGGCCGAATAGGCCGGATCTCCTTCACGTTGTCCTAACGGACGGCATGAAGGTCAATGGCGATCGATCAGGATCAGATTCTCGCTAGCGTCCTTCATTGCGATCTTGGCCTTGCTGCCGAGCAGTTTCTCGAGGTTGACGTCAAGCTCCCTGTCCGGATCTATGCCGTCCCAATCGATTACGACCTGCAGCAGTGCCATGTTCGTCAGGTGCATCAGGTTACGCAGCTGAAGCTTTTCAGCCTCCTCCTTGGCTGCCGACAGCAGCCGGAAGATCCTTGCGTATTCACTGCCTGTACCTTCGTTATGTTGTTCAAACATTGTTCCCGCCCCTTTGGCCGTGAAGCCTCAGATTCCATCAGTACTGCATCATTTCGCCGAGACCGTTATTCTAGCGTTACAGCAGTCACATTGCGTGTGACTTCGGCGTGCAAAAGCTCCCAATGCGAGGTTGCGGCAAAGCGCCAGTCACGGTTGACGGGCGCGAATTCGTCGCGGTGCAGCCACTCCAGTACCAGCCGCGCATCGTCGCGCTTGCGCTCAACCCGTTTCTTGCGGAGAGCGGCGAGGAGGTGGTCGCGGCGCGGCTTGCGGAAATGGCACTCGTCGATCACGCGCGCATAGGTACGCTCGGAGAAATGCAGGAAGCGGCCGGAGAGCAGCAGTTTCTTGCGCTCACCCGTGGAAATCTCGCCGCAGGCATAAAGCGCATCGATCGTCGGCTCGAAATCGACCCAGGGGACGGAAAGCGGCAGCCAGCCAAGCGCCTGCGGCGCATGGACCAGCGCAACGGCCTCGTCATCGAGCAGCCGTCCGGACTGGTAATCTTCGAAGATCGAGCCGAGGCCGACCATGCCGAACGGAGCGCATTCCGCAGCTCGCAATGCGCCCATGCTGGCGCCGCCGGCTATGGCGACATCATGTTCGAGCGCGTAGAGAATTTCCTTGTGCCAGACCGAAGGCAGCTCGCCGAAATAGCCGTCGACGAGGCCGATCGCGGTGGCGCCATCCTCGACCGCCTTCAGGATGTCGCCGCGGGCGGCGGGCGGGCGGAAATCGATGCAGGGAGACATGTTTCTCGCTGCGGCAAGACCGCCACCAAGGCTCGGACCGACGAACAGAACCTTCATGATTGGGCTCCTCTCATGGTGTTGACGGCGCGCAGGCCGAGCTGGACGTACTGACCTGATATATCGACCTCCAGGCCCGGCACGATCACCCTGACGACCGAGACCGGCAAAGCCGGATGGGCAAAGGGCACGGCGACGATCTGCTCGATCCCGCTCGCCACCAGCCGGTCGGCTATGTGGCGGATGGTCTCCTGGATCGTCGCGGCACGGCGGTGGCGGCTCTGAAAGGCGCGCATCCGGCCGTCGCTCTCGCAGAGTTCGACCAGCTGCTGCATCGCCGCACTCCGGTCGAGCCGCTGATAGATGCGCGGTGAGAAATCGTCGCGGCTGCCGGCGATCGCGGTCAACCGGCTCTGGGCCGCTTCGGTGATGGCGCGCAGCACGGCGCGCACGGGATCTGGATGGCAGCCGCAGCCGCCGCAGACATGCGACCAGCGCGCGTCGACGCGGTCGGAAAGATTGCCCGGCATGATGACGGCCAGAAAAGCCGGAACGCCGATATCCGTGGTCATGTCGAGCAGCAGCAGCCGCATGCCGGCGCGCGTGATCCGGTCGGTCATGACGTCGATGACCGGATCGCCGAAGGAGGCGGGGTCGATGCGGCTCTCCTTGAGGCGCTGCGGCGATTTCAGCTGGGTCAGAGCCCAGGCGTCGCGCTCCACCAGCTCGCAAAGTCCGTGCAGGACCGCTTCGGCCGGCGTATTGCCGGAGGCAAGCCCATCGCTCGACTGCTCAAAGCCCGGCGGCCGCTCGCCGCGATGGTCGAGGCCGACAAGCCACCAGGGGACGAAGACGCTGCTGCCGGACAGGATGTCGAGTCCGGAGCACCAGGGGATGGGGTCACCGCCGATTTCATCGGGCGCACAGCGTGCTACATTATCGAGATCGATCATAGCGGCGCGTTCCGCCCGCATGCTCTCCACCGTCGCCTGCGTCAGGTCGGCAGGCGCATTTTCCGCGATCCGCGTCTCGATCGCCTCCATGGCGGCCGAGGCCATGGCGGCATCATTGTCGATGCCTTTGCCCTGGAAAACCGAAAGCGTGTGGCTGTTCGGCCTCGTCGCGAAGGCGACGGGGATGTTCAGCACGTCGAGAGCGGTCAGCAGGCCGACGCGCGTGATGCCGAATTCGCGCAGATGCGGCCTGATGGCCGCAAGTGTCTGCGCCGGCGTGATTGCACGGTCGTGATAGTCGCTGACGCCTGCCGATGATCGTTTGAGATCATCGGCTAGTGTTTCAAGATCGGCGAAGGCGGACATACCGATCTCGCCCCTTAGCGGAACTTCAGCGCATGGGTCAGGTTTTCGAGAGCATTTGCCGTGACGTTGAGTTCGTCCTGCTTCATCGCAGCCTTGGCTGCGGCTGAGAAGCGTGGCTGGGAGGGCATTGCTGCATGGGTTTCAACAGTGGTTTTCATTGTCCATCTCCAATGGGATAGGCAGCCGGCTGCCGTTAACCATTGCAGAGGAACATTGTCTGCGTCATTTAACCGTTACAGGCTTCGTTAAAAGGCCATGCAATCAGGGAAGTCCGGCCAGTTGGAGGCCATGAATCAGCGTTTCCGTATAGCGGGGATCGCGGTCGGGAACGAAATGGCGGATGTCTTCGCTGCGGAAATCGGGGAAATTTTCTAGAACGACGTTAGCGTATTTGCCGGCCTTTTTCATATCGCCCGCCATGGCGTGGGCGGCTGCCAGCAGTCGAGCGGTCGCCTGTTTCGACTGCACCGGCTCAAGCGCCTCGATCGCCTGGTTGTATTCGCCGCGATCGAAGTGGATGCCGCCACGATTCCAGTAGTAATAATCTGGCGGCAGCGGATTGAGTTTGAAAGCCGCATTGTTCAGATCCAGCGCCTTGTCGAAATCGCCGTAGTGGCAGAGCGCGTCGGCGTAATCGGCGAGGATGTCGGCGTCGTTGGGATTGAGATCCTGGGCCTGCTGGAAATAGTCCAGGCTTTCGTCGAAACGGCGGCGGTACAGCGCCACGAAGCCGAGCTCGCGGTAGGCCCGGCCGCTGTTCGGGTCGGACTGCTGTGCCAGCCGGGCGGCGCCATTCGCCTCGTCGAGCAGGTCAGTGTCCTGCATGCCGCGGATCAGCCATTCCATGCCGAGCGCACGCGACACGCCGGCATGGGCGGCCGAGAAATTCTCGTAGCGATTGAGCGAGGATCTGAACCACTTGCGCGCCTGGCGCAGATGCTGGAGGTCTGTCTGGGCGATCAGCCGTTTGCCTTCGAGATAGAGACGGTAAGCGGATGGCGGCGCCTCGCCGATCGGCATCGCCAGCTCGTGGCGTTCGACCGTGTCGGCGAGCGAGGAGACGATGCGCCGTGTCAGATGCGCGAAGGATTCGCTGATCTTCTGCATGACCAGCGGCAGTTCCAGAGCCCAGATCACCTCCGACGTCGTCGTCCTCGTCAGACGGCAGGTTGCATAGACATCCTCGTCGCGGCCCTGGATGGTGACGTAGACCGCATAGTCGAAGCTGAGGTCGAGCGCACGGGGCACCGCGCGGGCCGGATCTACCGAACGGCTGAGAATTTCGAGGCTCGTATGGGCTGCGATCACCTTGAAGCCGCGCTGCTGACTGAGGCCGATGGTGACGTCTTCAAGAAGGGCCCTGCCGACGCGCTCCATTAGCGGGTCGGTGAAAATGCTTTCCGGCGGCAGGATGATAATCCGCGGCTGGCCGAGCAGATCGGCGAAGCCGTCGGGCGCTGCCGACGGACGCTCGGTCGCTGCGGCCTGAGCTGCTGGGATCAGGCCGAGTTCGCGGGCGAGCGCGGTGGTGCTTTCCTCCGGCTCGGTGTCGAACTCTTCCTTCAACTGGCTCTTGCACTTCAAATAGGACTGGCGGGCCGCGGCCGGATCGTTCATCCTGACATAAGTGCGCATCAGGGCCCGATAGGCCGTCTCGCTGGCGGAGTCGAGCTCCAGCAGGCGACGGGCAAAGACCACCTGCTCTTCATCCGATCTGTCTTCAGCGGTTTCCACCAGCCGCGTCAGATGGGCGGCGCGCAATTCATCGATGCGCTGGCGCTCGAAAGTCAGCCAGTCTTCGGCGCCCTGCGTCGGCGACTTGGCGCCTTCAAGCAATTCGCCATTCAGAATGTCGCCGTCTTCGGCCGCGAGCGGCCCCTTCTGCTTCAGTATATGGACGTCGACTTCCCAGCCGTCGGCAAGGCCGATATGGGTTCGGGTCGCTTTCAGCAGCGGCGGAAGGTCGGCGGGAATGCTTTGCTCGATGCGCGCCAGCAGCTGGCGCAGACTGCCTGCGCGTTTTTCCGGGGCTTCCGATTGCCAGAGCTGCCGCCTGACGGTTTCCCGGTCGAGTTCGAGATTGGCTTCGGCGGCGAGCATGGCGAAGAGAAAATAAGACTTCTCCGGCAAGGGGAGTTCCCTCCCCGCTGCCAGCAGTCGCGGTCTTCCGAGCAGGCAAAGCCTGTTCGTCGACATCTGTCCTGATGTCCGTTGCATCCCGCTTCTCACCCCTGAAGACCAGACGCGCATGTGCACCGGTCGCTCAGGAACATGTTAGAGCGATAATAGGCCCGCGCATAGCGCAAAAAGAAGTTTTTACACCGAATATTTGCATTTTCTCACATAAGCGGCCGGAAATGCTTGCCAACACTTTGCGCCCCGACGTGATTTGGATCCGTTATTCCAGCCGTTGCGGCCTCGACAGCCGCAACCAACAGCAAGCGATCCTGATCGATCACAGCATCGGCGCGATCTATTTGGCGCTGGTTTAAGCCGCGCCGGCGGGCTCGACGAAATCGAGGCCGATATCCAGCACTGGTGCGCTGTGCGTCAGCCAACCGACCGAAATAAGGTCGACGCCGGAAGCGGCGATTGCAGCGGCCGTTGCCGGCGTCACCCGGCCGGATGCCTCGGTGATTGCCCGCCCGGCAACGATGGCGACGGCCTCGCGCAGCTGGTCCGGCGTCATATTGTCGAGCAGAACGGCATCGACGCCGACCGCCATCGCTTCCTGCAGCTGATCGAGCCTGTCCACTTCGACCTCGATCTTCACCAGATGGCCGACCCAGGCCCGCGCCCGCCGGATCGCCTCGGCAACGCCGCCTGATATGGCCACGTGGTTGTCCTTGATCAGCACCGCGTCATAAAGCGCGAAACGGTGGTTCATGCCGCCGCCGGCCCGCACTGCATATTTTTCCAGCGCCCGCAGCCCTGGCGTCGTCTTGCGCGTGCAGGCGACCGAGGCCTTGGTGCCGCTGATGGCGGCGGCAATCCCGGCCGTGACGGTGGCGATGCCGGAGAGATGGCCGAGGAAATTCAGCGCGGTGCGCTCACCGGTCAAGAGTCCGCGCGAAGGACCCTCGATGGTAGCGATGACGTCACCTGATTTGACCGCATCGCCGTCCGCGATGTGGCGGCGCATGACGATTTCGGGGTCGACGAGCGTGAAGGCGAGGTCGGCCGTATCGAGGCCAGCGATCACGCCGGGCTGGCGGGCGGCCATCACCACCGTGGAGCGGTGATCTGAGGGAATGACCGATGCCGAGGTGATGTCGCCGGCAAGGCCGAGATCTTCGAGCAGGGCTGCCCGCACCGGGCGTTCGATAATCAGACGCGGAAGGGGGGCGAGGCTCATGTCAGGCGCTCCTGGCCAGCGAATAGGGTGGTGTGGCGCGGGCAATCTCCAGCGCTTGGGAATGCCGCATCCGGCGGCGCTGCGTATCGGCGAGCTTCAGGGGAAAATCGGTGCGGGCGTGGGCGCCGCGCGATTCCATCCGCAGGCTGGCAAAGACGGCGATCAGCAATGCGACAATGGCCGGATCGGCGGCAGGACCGTCGCCCTCGGCAAGTGGCAGCAACGCGGCGATTGTTCCGTGAAGGGCATCTGCATTGCGCAATACGCCGAGATGGCGCGAGACGATCGTGCGAATGGAGGATGCGTCGGTGGGCGCCGGCAGCTGTTCTGCGAAGATGGCGCCGGTGCCGCCCGCCGGCATAGCCGATATGTCGCGCGCCGCCCGCATGCCCATGACCGCCGCCTCGAGCAGCGAATTGCTGGCAAGCCGGTTCGCGCCGTGCAGACCGGTCGACGCGGCCTCGCCGGCGACCCAGAGGCCGGGGACCGAGCTGCGGCCATTGTCATCCGTCGCGACGCCGCCCATGTGGTAGTGCACGGCCGGACGCACTGGCACAAGGTCTTTGGCCGGATCGATGCCGGCCTCGCCGCAAAGGGCTGATATGACGGGAAAGCGTGCGGCAAAGCGGCTGCCGAGCGCCTTGCTAGCGTCGAGAAAGACGCGGCCGCCGCGAGCGATCTCGGCACTGATGGCGCGCGCTACCACGTCGCGAGGCGCAAGTTCGGCGCCCGGTATGCGAGCCATAAACCGTTCGCCGCGTTCGTTGACGAGCAAGGCCCCCTCGCCGCGCACCGCCTCGCTGACAAGCGCCAGGGGACTGCGGCGTGAATCGAGCGCCGTCGGATGAAACTGCACGAATTCCATATCGGCAAGCTCGGCACCCGCCCTTGCCGCGAGCGCAATTCCTTGACCGAAATTGCCCATCGGATTGGTGGTCGCATCATAAAGCCCGCCGATCCCGCCGGTGGCGAGCACCAGCCTTGTCGTCGGAAGAACCGCGGCCCCGCCGCTTGCGGTCGCGCAGAGCAGCCCGGCGACGCGCTCGCCGTCCATCAAAATCCGTCGCGCCTCGAAGCCTTCGAGCACGGTAATGGCAGGTGTGCGCGCCACGGCACGCACCAGCGCTGCGATGATCGCCGCACCCGAGCCGTCGCCTTCGGCATGGACGATACGGCGGCGATTATGGGCGGCCTCCAATCCGAGCGAGAGTTTCCCGGCTTCATTACGGTCGAAGCGGACTCCGGCTTGTTCCAGTGCTGCAATGGCCGTCGGCGCCTCCGCAATGATGCCGGCGGCGACGCTCCGGTCGCAGAGCCCGTCGCCGGCTGCAAGCGTATCGGCAAGATGCAGTGCAGCGCTGTCGTCGGCGGCGATGCTGGCGGCAATGCCGCCCTGCGCCCAGGCGCTCGATGTCTCGGCGCCGAGGGCGCCGCGGGTGACGACGATGGAGCGTTCCGGCGCCAGTGTCAGCGCCGTCATCAGCCCGGCGAGGCCGCTGCCGACGATGACGGTGCGGCCGGCCAACTGCTTGAGGATCTCGGTCATATCGTCAGCATCCTCTCGACGGCACGGCGGGCGGCGAAAGCGATGGCCGGGTCGACCCTCACTTCATGGCGATTTTCCTCAAGTGCGGTGCGGATATTGGCAAGCGTGATCCGCTTCATATGCGGGCAGAGATTGCAGGGGCGGATGAACTCGACGTCGGGATGGTGGACTGCGACGTTGTCGCTCATCGAGCATTCGGTCAGCAGCACGACGCGCGCCGGCTTCTGTCTGCCGACATAATCCGACATCACAGCGGTGGAGCCGGCGAAATCGGCCTCCGCCACCACCTCCGGCGGACATTCCGGATGGGCGAGCACCGTCACGCCGGGATGGCTTTCACGCAGCTGGCGGACATCGTCGGCGGTGAAGAGTTCATGCACTTCGCAATGCCCATGCCAGGCGATGATCTCGACGTCCGTCTCACGGGCGACGTTGCGTGCCAGATATTCGTCGGGGATCATCAGCACCTTCGGCACGCCGAGCGACTCCACCACTTGTTTGGCATTGCCCGAAGTGCAGCAGATGTCGGAGGCGGCCTTCACCGCGGCCGAGGTATTGACGTAGGTGATGACGGGCACGCCGGGATGAGCCTGGCGCAGCAGCGCAATATCCTCCGGGGTGATCGAATCCGCCAGCGAGCAGCCGGCGCCGAGATCGGGGATCAGTACGGTTTTCCCAGGGTTCAGAAGCTTGGCGGTCTCGGCCATGAAATGCACGCCGGCCAGCACGATGACATCGGCATCGACCTCGACAGCCTTGCGGGCGAGCGCCAGGCTGTCGCCGACGATATCGGCCACACCGTGAAAAATCTCAGGCGTCTGATAGTTGTGAGCGAGAATGACGGCATTGCGGCGGCGCTTGAGCTCGAGAATGGCGTCCACGTCGTCCGCGAACGACATCCATTCGGCTTTGGGGATGACGCGGCTGACGCGGTTGTAGAGCGAGGATGCGGAAACTGGGTGATTCATGACCGGCTCCTAATTATACTCTATTTGAGCATATCATAGGCAAAGACATATTCTCGTTATGAGCATATGTCAATTGCGGGAGAGCGGTAATTTCGTTCCTGCGAGCGCCCGTTCTTCGAGCACGGTGTGGCGGAAGCGGAAGAGCTTGGCCGGCCGGCCGCCGGTTTCGCTTTCGGTTCCGCCGGTTTCCTCGACCAGTTCCTGCTGTTCAATCAGGCGGCGGAAATTCTGCTTGTGCAGCGTCAGCCCCGCCAGAGCCTCGATCGTGCGCTGCAGCCGCAAAAGCGTAAAACTCTCCGGCATCAGTTCAAAGACGACCGGGCGGTATTTAATCTTGGCGCGGAGCCTGGCGATCCCGGTCGCCAGAATGCGGCGGTGATCGGCAAACATCGCCCGGCCGAGATTGGCCTCGACCCCGCAACCGGCTTCGGCCACGAGGCCGGCTTCATAAAGCAGTTCATAGCGTTGCAGGGCCAGATCCTCATTCCAGCCGCCGCCGTCGAGGCCGAAGGTGAAATCGGCGCGGCGATGGCGATGGTCGCGCCGGGCCGGATCGGCATCCGCCCAGCTTCTGAGGCGTGCCTCGATCTTGTCCAGCACGGCCGGCCTGCCCTGCCGATGGTCTTCCCAGGGAAAATAGTCGTACCAGCCGTGCCATCCCGGCCGGCCGGCGCCGGCCTGCTCGTTGACGAGGCCGAGATAGCTGATCGAGATCGTCCGCCCGCCAAGAATCTCGTTGTTCCGGTCTCGATCGGCGAAGGTATAGAGTTGTTCGAGATAGCCGACCGGGTGTTCCGTCTGCTCCTGCACCCATTCGCGCAAGCCCGATTGCAGGGTACGATGGCCCATTTCGAATGGGCCCGACGGTAGCGCGTTGCCGGAGCGGATGGTCATGACGCGCGGCTCATCCCCCGTCACCGCGACGAGCACTGCAATCAGTTCCGCATGCGCAAAGCCGATCGTCACAGGGGGGCGAATACTCCGTTCCGAATGAATCGAATGGATCATTCCTGCCACAGCCGGCGACGGAAGCCAATGCAACTTTCCCCTTCTCCCGCTGGGAAGAAGGGAGTCGCCGGGAAGGCGTCAGCGCTTGTCCGTCTCGTTAGTCAGCCGGTCGAGGAAAATCTTCAGTTCGGCCTCGTCGATACCGACGCAGTGACGCTTTTCCGGATAGGCGCCGGTCCTGACGTCCTCGGCGAATTCGGTGAAGGCGGCGATGCGCTCGCGCTGCAGCCGGTCATGTTCGGCGGCGAAGTTGCGATAGACCTTGGCATGGCGGGGATAATGATCGCGATTGGCGCCGAGCACGTCGTCGGCGAAGAGATATTGAGCGTCGCAGCCGCTGCCCGCGCCCATCGAGATCATCAGCATCGAGGTGTTGCTGCTGATGGCGGCGGCGACATCTCCCGGCACGACTTCGATTTCGGCGGCGAAGGCGCCGGCCTCCTCGAGCGCTTTGGTCTGCCGCCAGATCTCGGCCGCACTTGCTGCCGTCTTGCCGACGGCGCGGAAGCCTCCGGTCCAGGTGGCTTTCGAGGGAATCAGCCCGAGATGGCCGCAGACCGGGATGCCCTCGTCTCGCAGGCGCCGGATCGTCTGCAGGCTCGCGGCGCAATAGACGGCATCGCCGCCGGTCTTCAGCGCCGCGAAGGCGGCGCGCAGATAATCTTCCGCCGAGACATGGTCGCCATATTCAAGTCCGGGAATGGCAAAGGGCGTGGGGGCGATCTCGCGGAAGACCGGACCGAGCAGCGACGGTGGTACAGAGACCATGTCGATCCCGGCCTTTTCAGCGGCTTCGGCCTCCTCGAGCGAGGTGACGCGCAGCATGGTCAGCTGGCGCTTGCCCTTTTCCGCAAGCAGATCGGCAACGGTTGCACGCTTATGTTTTTTCATCATCAATTCCTTTGAAAATATCGGGAGGCTCAGGCGGCCAGAAGGGATTTCAGCTTGACCTTGCTTGATGTCAGCGCGGCAGGGTCCGGATGGGCGCCAGCCGCGATCAACATTTCAGCAAGTCTGATGTCGCGCGCCACGGCATTGCCCGGTCCGATGCCGCTTGCAGCGACCAAGCGGCCATCGGCATCGAGGTGGAAGAGAATGAAGGCGTCTGGTCCGAGGTCGCGGCGCAGATGCAGCACCGCCCCTTCGGCAAGGCCTGATATCTGCAGCGTCATGTCGTATTGATCCGACCAGAACCACGGCACGGATGAAACGGCTTCGTCGAGGCCGAGCATGTTGGCTGCGGCCAACGTGCCCTGCTCCTGGGCATTGCGCCAGGATTCGAGCCTGACACGCCGGCCGCCATAGATCGGCAGCGGAAAGGAGCAGCAGTCGCCGGCGGCAAAAACATCCGGCGCCGAGGTCCGGAGATAGGTATCGACGGCAATGCCGTTTTCGATTGCAAGCCCCGCCCTTTCGGCGATGTCGACATTCGGCCGCGCGCCGATGCCGACGAGGGCGAGATCGGCCTCTACCGCCTCGCCAGTCGACAGTTTGACGACGGCCTTCCCGTCTTCCTCGGTCAACACCTCGATCGAGACGCCGCAGCGGATATCGACGCCTTCGGCGCGGTGGCGTTCGGTGAGCAGATGGGCGATCTCCTCCGGCACGCCGCGTTTCAGCACGCGCTCCAGCCCCTCGATAACGGTGACGTCGGCGCCAAGCAGGCGCGCCGTCGCGGCAAGTTCGAGCCCGATGAAGCCGCCGCCGATAATGGCGATATGCCGCCCCGGCTTCATCGCCTCGCGCAGAGCGGCCGCATCGTGATGCGTCCTCAGCGAACGGATATGCGGATTGCCTTCCGGAGCGCCGGGGAACGATCTCGCGGCCGCCCCCGTCGCCAGCAGAAGCTTGTCGTAGGAGAGCGCAGTGCCATCCGAAAGCATGACGGTGCGGGAGGCAGGATCGAAATCCCTGGCTTCAAGACCGGTCAGCAGCCTGATGCCGCTTTCGGCGTATTTTTCCGCAGCCGCGATGAATTTCGGATCGCCGGCATCGGCGGCAGCGGCCTTCGAAAGCGGCGGCCGTTCATAAGGGTGAAGGGGTTCGGCGCCGACAAGCGTTATCTCGCCGGCAAAAGCTTTTTCCCGCAGAGCAAAAGCGGCGCGGGCACCGCATTCGCCCGCACCGAGGATGACGAAATGAGCCACATCCGCCTCCTCAGACAGCGATGAAGACGGAGCCGCCTTCGACCTTCACCGGATAGGTCTTGAGATTGACGCAGACCGGCGCGCCCTTGGCTTCGCCCGTCTTGTAGTTGAAGCGGCCGTTATGTTTCGGGCATTCGATGATTTCATCCATGACAAGCCCGTCGGCGAGATGGATATGTTCATGCGTGCAGAGCCCGTCGGTGGCGAAGAATTCGTCGTCGGGGCTGCGGTAGACCGCGAAGGTGCGCCCGCCGTGATCGAAGCGGATGACATCCTCTTCGTCGATCTCGTCCTTGCCGCAGACTTCGATCCAGTTTCCGCTCATCTTTAACCTCCCTCGATTGTGATTATTGCGCCGCCGGGGCGAGTTCGCTGTGGAATTCCTCGCGGTAGGGCCGCGCGGTGGCCGGCAATTCCCGCTTCAGGAAATAATCCTCGTTGCGCAACTGGCGCAGGAAAGCCGGGATCATCTCGCGGTAGCCCGACCAGATCGACCGGTTCGGCGCCGGCAGATCGTGCTTGATCATGGCGTGCAGCCGGGGCAGCGCGTGATAGGGCACCATCGGGAACATGTGATGTTCGACGTGGTAGTTCATGTTCCAATAAATGAAACGGCTGATCGGGTTCATATAGACCGTACGGCTGTTCAGCCGGTGATCGATGACGTTGTCGGCAAGGCCGCCATGCTGCAGGAGGCCGGTCAGGACATGGTGCCAGGCGCCGTAGAGGCGCGGCAGGCCGATCAGCATCAGCGGCAGGATCGAACCCATGGCGATGGCAACTGCGATGGTGACGACGTAGATCGCCAGCCAGATGCGGGCGAAACGGATTGCCTTCGGCTGTTCCATCTCCGGAATAAAGGTCTTCTCCGTCGCGCTGATGACGCCGAAGGCGTTGCGCAGCATGTCGACGGCGGTATGCCAGACGTCGAGGATGCCGAAGAAATTCAGGATTAGCCGGAAGAGATCCGGCGGCCGCATGACGGCGATCTCCGGATCGCGGCCGACGATGACCGTATCGGTATGATGGCGCGTATGGCTCCAGCGCCAGGTCACCGGATTGCGCATGATCATGAAGCAGGCGATCTGGTAGACGGCGTCGTTCATCCAGCGCGTCTTGAACGCGGTGCCGTGACCGCATTCATGCCAGCGGCTGTCGGAGGCCGAGCCGTAGAGCACGCCGTAAGCGAGAAAGAAGGGCAGCGCGATCCAGGAACCCCAGAAATAGATGCCGAGACTGGCAAAGACCAGCATGCTGCCGAGCCAGATGACCGTGTCACGGATGGCCGGCGCATCGGAGCGCTGCATCAGCGCCTTCATCTCCTTGCGCGGAATCTCGGTGTGATACCATTCGGCAGCCGCCAGTCCCGTCTCCACCGCGGTGCGGCCGCTTTCACCGAGCAGGTCGTAGTCACGTTTCTTTGTCTGGCTCGCCATTATCCGCCTCCCTATGCCGTTGCCCGGAGAATAGGTTGACTTTGGGCGACGCTCAATGCAGGCTTGATGTAATCTATCAAAAGCCATCATGAATGGCTCGCATCCATGAGCGAATACATCAGGAACACCATGCGCCGTCCCACCATCTCCGATCTTGCCCGCGCCTCCGGCGTCAGCGTCGCCACTGTCGACCGCGTTCTCAACGCTCGTCATCGTGTGCGAGAGGAAACGGCGCGGCGGGTCTATGATGCGGCGCAGGAGATCGGTTATCACGCGGTCGGCCTCATCCGCCAGCGCGTCTTCGAAGATCTGCCGCAATACAAGCTCGCCTTCCTGTTGCAGAAGCCGACGCAGGCCTTCTATCAGACCTTCGCCCGCGAAATCGAAACAGCGGCGCGCGCCGTCACCACCGCCCGTCTCCAGGTCCAGATCGAATACCCGTCTGCGACGACCCCTGCCGCCATCAATGAGAAGATCAAATCGCTCGGCGCCCGCAATCAGGCCGTAGCCGTCGTCGGCCCGGACTATCCCGCGGTGACGACCGCGGTGGAGGAATTGAAGGAGCGCGGCATTCCCGTCTTCTCGCTGCTCTCCGATCTCGCCACCGGCGTGCGCGACGCCTATGTCGGCGTCAACAACCGCAAGGTGGGACGCACCGCCGCGTGGATGATTGCGCGCACGGCGCACAGGCCAGGCAAGGTCGCCTGTTTTGTCGGCAGTCACCGCTTCCACGGCCATGAACTGCGGGAGATCGGTTTCCGCTCCTATTTCCGGGAGAATGCGCCTGAATTCGATGTCGTCGAAACATTGATCAACCTGGAGACCGCCGAAATCACCCATGAGGCAACGCTGACGCTGCTGCAGAAGCATCCCGACCTCGTCGGGCTTTATGTCTGCGGCGGCGGCATGGAGGGGGCGATTTCGGCGTTCCGTGAAGAGGATGTCGGCGGCCGGATCGTGCTTGTCGTCAATGAGTTGACGCCGGAGAGCAAGGCTGGTCTCGCCGACGACATCGTCACCATGGTGGTCGCCACTCCCCTGCCCGCTCTCTGCAAGGAGCTCTTATCGCTGATGCTCGGCGCGATAGAACATGGTGAGGCTGCCGTTCCCGGCCAATCCTTCCTGCCTTTCAATATCTATATTTCCGAGAATATCTGAGGAGTGATGGAATTCTATCATTCCGCCTGAAATTCTTTCAGCAATGAGGGCGGGCGCCGGCAATGACGGATGGATTGCCCGGCAAATTCGGATAGAGATTCGCTCGCCCATTCACGAGTACTGCTCCGCTTCTGTCGCGGAGACGAGGAGGATATACCCGTCATGACTTCGATCCGCTTTGCCCTCAACCACATGGCCGCGCCGTCGCTTGCTGTCGACGATTTCTTCGCGCTGGCAAAGTCGCTCGGCATTGATTCCGTTGAGATCCGCAACGACCTTTCCGGCAATGCCATTCTCGACGGCACCAAACCCGAAGCGATCAGAGAAGCCGCCGTCCGCCACGGGCTGACGATCATTTCGATCAACGCCCTGCAGCGCTTCAACGAATGGAACGAAACCCGCGCCAGGGAAGCTAGGGAATTGATCGACTATGCCGCCGCCTGTGGCGCCAAGGCGCTGGTCCTCGTTCCGAAGAACGATGGCACAGGCTGCGCCGACGGCGAACGCCGGGCCAATCTGCGCCAGTCCCTGGCAGCACTGAAGCCGATGCTCGACAAAGCCGGCATCATCGGCCTCGTCGAGCCGCTCGGTTTCGAGATCTGCTCGCTGCGTTCGAAGACCGAGGCGGCCGAGGCGATCAGGGAACTCGGCGTGCAGTCGACCTTCAAGCTCGTCCACGACACGTTCCACCATCACCTTGCCGGCGAAGCAGCAACCTTCCCCGAGCTCGCCGGCCTCGTGCACATTTCCGGCGTCAGCGATCCCTCGGTTTCCGTTGCCGATATGCGTGACTCCCATCGCGTGCTCGTGGACGGCGACGACCGGCTCGACAATGCCGGGCAGATCAAGGCGTTGCTGCAGGCGGGCTATAAGGGCCCGTTCTCCTTCGAACCTTTTGCTGCGGAAGTTCATGCGGTCAAGGATCCGGCCGCTGCGCTGCGCGCCAGCATGGATTATCTGACCGCGCGGGTCTGAGGCCCGACGCACGTTCTCTTCACGATCGGCCGCTGGCGAGCGGCCGATCGTGAGACGTTATTCCCGGCCCCTGAACCGACGCTGATAGGCCGGATCATAGAGCGAGCTCTCGCGAAAATCTTCCGCCGCGAGCGACGGTCCGACGAAGATGATCGCCGTGCGTTCGATCGGTTCAGCCGCAACCTTTGCCTCGATATCAGAGAGCGTGCCGGAAAGGATGCGCTCGTCCGCCCAGGAGGCCTTGACGACGATGACGACCGGGCAGTCTGCGCCGTAGAGCGGCGTCAACTCGTCGACCACCTGTTTCAGCGCATGGATCGCCAGATGGATCGCCAGTGTAGCGCCCGTCGCGCCGAATTTCGCCAGCGTCTCTTCATTCGGCATCGGCGAAGCGCGGCCGGACACGCGGGTCAGCACCAGGCTTTGGGCGACGGCCGGGATCGTCAGTTCGCGCCCGAGTGCTGCGGCCGCAGCGGCAAAGGCCGGAACACCCGGGGTCATCGTATAGGCGATGCCGTGCTTCTGCAGCCGGCGCACCTGCTCGGCCACCGCGCTCCAGACGGAGAGGTCGCCGGAGTGGAGCCGGGCGACGTCTTGGCCGGCGGCAGCGGCGCGGAGATATTCCGCCTCGATCTCATCGAGCGACATCGGGGCAGTATCGACGATGCGCGCGCCAGACGGGCAATATTGCAGCAGTTCCGGCGAGACGATCGAGCCGGCATAAAGGCAGACCGGGCAGCGGGCGATGAGATCGCGGCCACGCACCGTGATCAGATCCGCAGCGCCCGGTCCCGCGCCAATGAAATGCACCGTCATCCCGTTATCCTTTCGTCCAGCGCCATTGCGTTACCGGCATCGCCGGCCGCCAGCCGCTCATGCTGCCGAGCGGCGCAGCGCGCGATATTTCGATCCGTGTGAGGGAGCCGCCGCGTTTTGCATGCTCGGCGATCAATACCGCTTCCATGCCAAGCGTCACGGCATTGGCGACGAGCCGCCCTCCCCGCTTCAGCGCGGCGATGGCAATGTCGATGACATCAGCTTCACTGCCGCCACCGCCGAGGAAGATCACATCCGGTTCCGGCAGGCCTCGCAGCGCATCGGGCGCCGAACCCTCGACGACGGCGAGATGCGGCACGCCGAAGGCGGATGCATTGCGGGCAATCCGCGCCGCCCGCTGCGGCGATTGCTCGACGGCGATCGTCTTCAGGCTGGGATCAGACAGCATCCATTCGATGCCGATCGATCCCGAGCCGGCGCCGACATCCCAAAGCAGTTCGCCGTGACGTGGCGCAAGCGCCGAAAGCGTCATCGCCCGGATCTCGCGTTTGGTGATCTGACCGTCATGCTCGAACAAATCATCCTCGAGACCCGCGGCAAAAGACAGGATGCGAGCCCCCTCCCCTGCCGTGATCTCGAGCGCGCAGACGTTCAGAGGGTCAATGTCAGCGAGATCGAAATGCGCCGCCACGACGCATCTCTGCCGTTCCCGCGCACCGCCCAAGGCTTCTAGCACGGTAAGTCTCGACTGACCGAAGCCGGTGGTGACAAGCAAGGCTGCGAGCGCGCCGGGTCCCTTCTCATCAGAGGTCAGAGCAATGATGCGCCGCCCGGAGTGCAGATGCGGTCGGACTAGGTCGAGCGGGCGTCCGTGCAGCGAGATCGTCGTCACGTCCTGCTGCGGCCAGCCGAGCCGGGACGCGGCAAGGCTGAAGGCCGAAGGCGCCGGAATGACACGCATCTCTTCGGCCGCGACACGGCGGCAGAGGGTTGCGCCGACGCCATAGAGAAACGGATCGCCGGAGGCGAGCACGACGACAGGCGTGCCGCGCCTTTCAAGGACGGCATCGACCGAGCGCTCGAAGGGACTCTGCCAGGCAAGCTTTTCGCCCGATATCAGCGATGCGGCAAGCGCATGGTGCCGCGCTCCGCCGAAGACGGTGGGTGCGGTCGCGATCAGCCTCTTCGCCTCCTCGCCCAGCCCTGCTGGACCATCTTCGCCGATGCCGATAATAGTCAGCCAGCGCTTGTTGCAAGTGGGAAAGACATCAGACATGGGACTTCGCATCCTGATCCTCGGCGGCACCACCGAGGCGCGCCTGCTCGCCGAAGCGCTCGCGGCGCGTGATGATTGCGATGTTCTGCTGTCGCTTGCCGGACGTACCGAGAAACCGGCCGTGCAGCCTGTTCCGGTCCGTATCGGTGGTTTCGGCGGTGCCATGGCGCTGGCCGATCTTCTGAAAGCCGGCGGCTACGGCCTGCTGATCGACGCCACGCACCCTTTCGCCGAACGAATTTCCAAAAATGCCGCCGTCGCAGCCGAGGCTGCCGCTGTCGCTGCGATCGCTCTGCGTCGCCCCGAATGGCAACGCCTGCCGGGCGATCGCTGGCGGGACGTGCAGAGCATCCCGGCGGCCATCGCGGCACTCGGCCAATCTCCCCGACGTATCTTCCTGGCGTCGGGCCGGCAGGGCGCTCACCACGCGGAAGCGGCGCCGCAACATCACTATCTCATCCGCAGCGTTGATCCCGTCGAACGGCCGCTTCGGCTTGCAAATGTCGAATACATCCTCGACCGCGGTCCCTTTACGCTGGAAAGCGAATGCACTTTGCTGAGGCGGCATCATATCGATGTCATCATTGCCAAGAACAGCGGCGGCACGGCCACCTATGCAAAGATCGAGGCGGCGCGCCTGCTCGGCATCGAGGTGATGATGGTGGCGCGTGCGCCGTCGCCAATCATCACATCGGTCGAAACCGTCGAGGCGGCGCTTGCGGCGATCGATCACCTCTTTCCCCCCGCCATGAAACGTGGCGTGTAGACCAGGTCCGGCTTGCCGGAGCGGGCGACGATCCGCGTTTCGGTGGAGCCGATGATGATGCAGGTCGCCATATCGGCAATCGATGCATCCGCTTGCGATAGCGGCTGCACCGCAATGCGCTCGTTTGCCCGCCCGGCCGCGCGCCCGAAAATCACCGGGGTCGTTGCCGGCAGATAGTCGCGCAGCAGCTTGAAAGCCTCGCCGAGTTGCCACGGCCGCGCCCGGCTGATCGGATTATAGAGCGCGATGACGAAGCCCGCTTTTGCCGCCAGACCCAACCGGTTTTCTATGATATTCCAAGGCTTTAAGTTATCTGATAGTGATATTGCGCAGAAATCGTGGCCAAGCGGCGCCCCAGCTCTTGCGGCCACCGCCAGCATTGCCGTGACGCCGGGCAGCACGGTAAGATCGACGGCGCGCCACGCCGCCGGCCCATTCTCGATCGCCTCGCAGACGGCAGCGGCCATGGCGAAGACACCGGGATCGCCGCCGGAGACGATACAGACGTTGGCGCCATCCGCTGCCATGGAAAGCGCCGCCCCTGCCCTGTCGAGCTCCTCCCGATTGTCAGACGCATGCCGCAGCTGATCGGAGCGGAGCTGCAGCCGGTCGAGATAAGGTCCGTAGCCGAAGAAATCCGTCGCCGCCTCGACGGCGGCCAGCGCTTCCGGCGTCATCTGCTCGGGATTGCCGGGACCGGTGCCGATGACGAAAAGCCTGCCACTCATCGGCTGCCCTCCCAGCCCGGCACCAGCACGAGCGAGAAATAGGGCGCATCGCCGTCGCTCCTGTCGGCAAGCTTTTCCATCGCCGCATTCGCCATAGTGCCGCGCTCGACATAGACGGCGTCCGCTAGCCGGCCGGCTGCCGAAAGCGCCCGGCGGATCTTCGGCAGATTGCGGCCGACCTTCATGATGACGGCAGCTTGCGTATCGACAAGGCGGCGCGTCAGTTCGCTCTCGGCCATCGTACCGGGCAGTACGGAAAGCACGTCGTCGCCCTGGACAATCGGCATGCCGGCCAGCGACCAGCAGCCCGACATGGCGCTGATGCCGGGGATCACTTCGGTAGGGTAGTGCGTGGAAAGCCTGACATGCAGGTGCATATAGGAGCCGTAGAAGAGCGGGTCGCCTTCACTGAGAACGGCGACGGTGCGCCCGGCGTCGAGATGCCCGGCGATGTCTCTTGCAGACCGGTCGTAGAACTCGGTAATCAGGCTCTGATAGCGTTCGTCATTCTTGTCGATCTCGGTGGTGACGGGATAGTAGAGCGGCAGCAGAGTGACCCAAGGTTTCAACAACGGCTCGACGATCGCCTTGCCGTTACCGCCCCTGCCCTGCTTGGCAAAGTAAGCGATGACATCCGCGCGTTCGATGGCGCGCACGGCCTTGAGGGTCAGAAGCTCCGGGTCGCCGGGACCCGTGCCGACGCCGATGAGACGGCCTGGTGTCGTCATAGGCCCGGCCTCGCCAGCGCATTGATGGCGGCCGCCGTCATGGCGCTGCCACCGAGCCGGCCGCGCACGATGGCGAAGGGAACGCCATAGGAATTTTCCGCCAGCGCATCCTTCGATTCCGCCGCGCCGACGAACCCGACGGGCATGCCGAGGATCGCCGCCGGTTTCGGCGCGCCGTCGCGCAGGAGTTCGAGAAGATGGAAGAGCGCGGTCGGCGCGTTGCCGATCGCGACAATGCTCCCGCCGAGCCGATCGAGCCAGAGATGCATGGCGGCGGCCGAGCGTGTATTGCCGATCTCGCGTGCGCGCTCCGGCGTTGCGGGATCGCGCAACGTGCAGATCACCTCGTTCAGCGCCGGCAGCCGCGCCCGTGTGACGCCGTGCGACACCATTTCCGCATCGCAGAAAATCGGCGCGCCGGCCTTCAGCGCGTCGCGCGCGGTGCTGACGAAATCGGTGGAAAAGACGAAATGCTTCGCCGCTTCCACGAGCCCGCAGGCATGGATCATGCGAACGGCGATTTCAGCCTCGTCTTCGGTGAAAGGCGAAAGATCTGCCTCGGCGCGGATGATCGCGAAGGAACGCTCGTAGATCGCGTCGCCGCTGCGGATGTAATCGTAGTCTGGCATTCCTATTCCTGTCGCGGCGCCTTCGAAACGCTGGTTGCGCCAAGCCGTGTAAGGCAGGCGGCGGCCGATTCGCCAGCGCTCCTGTTGTCTTCGATGGACCGGGCGAGCCTCTCTATAGCGAAATCGATCCGACCGCCAGCGATCCGTTCATCCGGTAGATCTGAGGCAAGGCCGTTGATGACGAGGCAGAAACCATCCGCCGATCCGGTCAGCGTCAGCGCCGGCCCGGCATGGGCGCAGCCTTTCGAACAGCCGGAGAGATGGATCGTCAGAGATCCGTCGAAGAGAACGGGTGCTGCGGCAATGAGGCGGCGCGCCATGGCTCTCGTCTCGTAGAAAGCGGAGCCGCAGGCGCCGGCGCCGGCGCAGGCAGCGACATATTCGCTTTTCTCGCCGGGTTGCACGGTAAAGCCAAGGTTGCTCGCGGTGATCTGCAGAGCCGGCGCCGCATCTGCCGGAAAGCCGGTGAAGAAGAAGCCGCGGCCGGGCGCAAGCCGGATGGCTGTTGCGCCATGAGTTTTTGCGTCGTCGAGCAGGGCGGTCAGATCGGGCGCCCTCATCTGGCCGAATTCCGGCCGCACGCCAAGCACGTGTTTCCCGTTCTTCAGTCGGTGCAAGCCGGAAAGCGGCGTTTGTTCTTGATGCGACGGACGAAATCGGATGGCGTCCATAGCGGGAAACCGCGCCCGCAGAAGGGCCGGATCGATGTCCCTCGCCCGCCTGCTCTGCCCCACCGCCAGAAGATCGAGAATCTCGCCAACGGCTGATATTGCTGTCTCCATGGGGCCCTTCGCGACCGGCGTTGCCGTCTCGCCGTCGCCGTTGATCGTCACGAGCCATTGTGCGCCGGGCTGTGCGACGATACGGATGTCGGCCGAGAGCGCCGACAAACCGAATGCGCCGCCGCCGTCGATGATGAGCGAGAGTTTCGGCGCGAGCCGCGGCGAGGCGAGCAGCTCTGCGAGCTTGCTGCGCAAGGTTTTTTCCAGCGCTTCCGGATCGCCCGTTTCCTCGGGATCGATGCCGTGCAGCGGCGATATTTCGATGGCCGGCCCGTCCGGCACGGCGATCCCGGCGGCATCAATATCGGCGGTGAGACGTCTCACGGTCTCGGCCCGTAGTCCGCGGATCTGCAGGTTGCCGCGCGCGGTGATTTCCACGATGCCGTTTCCATGCTCCGCAGCCGAGCGGGCAAGCGCTGAGAATTGCGCCAGCGTCAAGGCGCCACCGGCCGGACGCAGTCGTACGAGCAACCCGTCGCCGGTCGGCATCGGTGCGGCAAGGGCCGGACAGGCGCCGCGCGGGCGTTGCTTCGCCGGCGGCCGATCATCGAGATCCGCCTCGTCTGTCCTGTCGATTGCCTTGGCGGCCTTCGTGCCCATTCTCAATCCTCTGATCATCCCTTACATGATCGCGGCCTGTGCGGCAAAACATGACGGCGGCGGCTATTCCTCGAAGTCGCGTCCCTTGCGTAAAAGATATATGTCCATGATCCAGCCGTGCCGCTGTCTCGCCTCGGTCCGCAGCGCCTGAATATCGGCCGCGATGTCTGCGAGCCGCCCCGATCGGATGATCTCGTCCTGAGTGCCGAGATAGGCGCCCCAGAAGATCTCGGCGTCGGCATCGTCGATCTTCGCAAAAGCCTGTTCGCCATCGAGCATGACAACCGTGCTGCCGCCGCGAAGTCCATCCCGCGCCAGCTGCCGCCCAGTGGTGATCTCGACCGGCTTGCCGACGAGGTTGAGCGGGATTTTGTGGCTGGCCGCCAAAGCCTGGATGCTGGTGATGCCGGGAACGACGCTGTAGTCGAATTCAATGCTGTTTGCTTGGCGCACGCGTTCGATGATGCGGATCGTGCTGTCGTAAAGACTGGGATCACCCCAGATGAGAAAGGCGCCGGTGCCGCCGTCCGGCAGCCCCGAAATCAATTCTCCATAGATATTGGCGATCTCGCCGTGCCAGGCATCGACGCTTTGTGAGTAGCTTCTGTCTGCGGTCTGCCTTTGCGGCACCTCGAATTCCGCGATCCGGACGCCTGAGCGGGTGACATAACGCTCGCAGATCTCCCGCCGGATCTCGGCGAGCTCTTCTTTGCCGGCGCCCTTGAGCGGCAGGAAGATCACCTCGGCGGCGTTCATCGCCTTGATCGCCTGTATGGTGACGTGCTCCGGATTGCCCGTGCCGATTCCGATGATATTGATATGCTTCAAGCGGATATTTCCCCGTGTGGCCAAGCGGTATTGCCGAAAAACCGGGCTGGCCGCAAGGGCGGGGCAGGGAGTTGGCCGCGGCCAACTCGCGCGCCACGGCGGCTTGACCCCTATTGTTGCCGTAAATCCCGAATCGTGTCACTTTCGATACGCTTTTTGACGCTATGTTGACAGAAAAGCGCATCGAAAAGGATTGGGTGTTTTGGACAACATTAGCGTATCGACGACAGACGTGCGGATCGAGCGGCATGCGAACCAGCTTTCGCGGCAGCTGAAGCTCCTCCGCGACAAGCTGTTTCCGCCGCTTGCGCAGAAGACGCTGCGCACATTCTCTTCCGGCGAAGCCGCCCAAATGATCGGCGTTTCTGACGGGTATCTTCGTCAGCTTTCGCTGGATGGCAAGGGGCCGCAGCCGGAACTTTCCTCGAATGGTCGACGCTCCTATACGCTCGGGCAGATCAATGAATTGCGCCATTATATGGCGAATCTCAAGCCGAAGGATGCGCTGAGCTACCTCCCGTGGCGACGCCCCGGCGAAAAGCTGCAGACGGTCGCCGTCACCAATTTCAAGGGCGGTTCGGCCAAGACGACGACGACGCTCTATCTGGCGCAATATCTGGCGCTGGAGGGTTACCGGGTGCTGGCGATCGATCTCGATCCGCAGGCCTCGCTCTCCTCCATGCTGGGTGTGCAGCCGGAATTCGATCTTTCAGACGGCGATACGCTGTATGGTGCCATTCGCTACGATGCAGCTCGTAAGCCGCTGAAGGAGATCGTCCGCAAGACCTATTTCGACGGACTCGATCTGGTGCCCGGCAATCTCGAACTGATGGAGTTCGAGCATGAGACGCCGCGGGCGCTCAATGACCGCCAGAAACCGGCCGAGCTGTTTTTCCGTCGCGTCGGCGTCGCCATTGCCGAGGTCGAGGCCGATTACGACGTGGTGGTGATCGACTGCCCGCCGCAGCTCGGCTACCTCACCCTCGGTGCCGTTTGCGCCGCCACGTCGCTGCTCATCACCATCCACCCGCAAATGGTCGATGTCGCCTCCATGTCGCAGTTCCTGCTGATGACCTCGGATCTTCTCTCCGTGGTTCGCAGGGCGGGCGGCGACCTGCAGCACGACTTCATCAAATATGTCGTCACCCGCCACGAACCCTTCGATGCGCCGCAGTCGCAGATTGTTGCGCTGCTACGGAGTCTCTTCGGCGACGACGTGCTGACGGCAACCATTCTCAAATCGACGGCAATCGCGGATGCCGGCCTGACAAAACAGACGCTTTTTGAAATCGAGAAGGGGCAGGTGCGCCGCTCGACCTATGATCGGGCGCTGGAATCGGTCAACGCTGCCAATGGCGAGGTTCTTGCCGGCATTCACAAAGCCTGGGGCCGCACATGAGCAGACGCGATCGCCTGAAAGGTCTTTTCGACGATACAGCGCAGGAGTTGGCCGCGGCCAACTACGAGGAGCCTTCTTCGCGCGGATCGGCTGGTCCGGTTCGGACAATGGCGCTGACCCTTGGCCGCATGGAGGAGGAGAGCAGGGCGATGCAGGAGGCTTTGCTCTCCGGCGAGCGCATCGTCGAACTCGATCCCGACCTGATCGATTCATCCTTCGTCCGCGATCGCCTTGCCGACCAGCCGCTCGATCGCGAGGACGAGCTGGTGCAGTCGATTGCCGACAATGGCCAGGAAGTGCCGATCCTTGTTCGACGCCATCCCGAAGACGGCGAGCGTTACCAGATCGCCTACGGCCATCGCCGGCTGCAGGCCGTCAAGCTGCTCGGGCGTAAGGTGCAGGCGATCGTCCGTCAGCTCGACGACACCGATGTCGTCATTGCGCAGGGCATCGAGAATTCGGCGCGCCGGAACCTTTCCTATATCGAACGTGCCGTCTTTGCTCTCAATCTCGAGCTCAAGGGCTTTGAGCGTCCCGTTATCATGAAGGCGCTGTCCACCGATAAGACCGAGCTATCGAAACTGTTGTCGGTCGCCAAGGCCATTCCGGCCGAAATCATCAGGTCGGTGGGGGACGCACCCGGTATCGGACGACGCAAGTGGGTGGCGCTTGCCCAGGACTGGAATGGGACGACGGTGGCGCGGCTTGCGAAGCTCATCGCCTCGGATCGGTTCAAGGCGGAGGAGAGCGACCGCCGATTCGAGCTGTTGGTCGCCGAAGTTGCCAGGAAAGATGCGAAGCCGGAGCCCACGGAATATGACTGGAAGCCGAAGAGCGGCGGCAAGATTGCCGGCCGAATCAAGAGCGCCGGCAATTCCTTCACGATCGCGTTGAAAACCGGCGACGCGCCGGATTTCGGCGCTTACATTTCACGCCGTCTCGATGAGCTTTACGAAGCCTATCAGGCCGGCAAGTTGCAAGCAGGAGAGTAAGCCGCAAAAGAAAAAAGCCTCCGAACGTTGCCGTCGCGGAAGCCTTTCTCATATCTGGACAATCTGAGAATCGCACTTCCTCGAATCAGTGTCAAGCATCTTCGGCATCCTTTTGGGTGGTAGATTTCTTTTGCCTTGAAAAAAGGTGAGGGACATGGAGCCTCAATATGTATCGACGCCCTTTGGGCGGCGATCGATGACGTTTGGCATGCTGGCAAGCCAGGAAAATGCCAGCAAAGTCGATCCGGACGCATCGGTCGACAAATGGAAGATCTTTCGCGCGCTCTGCGAAGCAAAGAGCATGATCGGCGTGTCCGACCGGGCGCTTGCCGTTCTCAACGCGCTGTTGACCTTCTATCCGAAGAACGAGATTGCCGAGGCCAACGGTTTCGTGGTCTTTCCGTCGAACGAGCAATTGTCACTGCGCACCCATGGCATGGCCGGCACCACGCTGCGCCGAAACCTGGCGATGCTGGTGGAGGCCGGCCTGATCATCCGGCGGGACAGTCCGAACGGAAAACGGTTTGCCCGCCGCAACGGCGAGGGCGGGCTCGGGGAGGCCTTCGGCTTCAGCCTGGCGCCACTCCTCGTGCGCGCTCGCGAGATCGAAGCCCAGGCGGCGCAGGTGCTGGCCGACAAGCTCGAATGGAAGCGCCTGAGAGAGCGGCTGAGCCTTTGCCGGCGTGACATCACCAAGCTCATCGAGATCGCGCTGGAAGAAGAAATTGCCGGCGAATGGATCGAGATGCAGCAGCATTTCAATCGCCTCTCGGCAAGCCTGCCGCGCCGTCCGTCGACCGCGGAGCTCCAGAACCTGCTGACCGATCTCGAAGCCTTCCGCGAACTAATCGTCAAGACGCTGGAATCGAAGACAAAAGCAAAAAAAACAGACGCCAATGACAGCCGAAACGGTTGGCACATACATAATTCAAACCCACACCCCATATCTGAACTTGAACCAAGCTTCGAACCGAAGCAGGGCGCAAAGCCGGAGGAAGAACCGCGGCCGCGGCGGGAGCCGCCGAAATCCTTCCCCCTTGCCATGGTGCTGCAGGCCTGCCCCGAGATTGTTGCCTATGGGCCGGGCGGCGGCATCGGCAGCTGGCGGGATTTGATGGCCGCCGCCGTCGTCGTCCGTTCAACCCTCGGCGTCAGCCCCAGCGCCTATCAGCAGGCCTGCGATGTCATGGGGCCGGAAAATGCTGCCACTGTGATCGCCTGCATTCTGGAACGCGGCGGCCATATCAATTCGGCGGGCGGCTACCTGCGTGATCTGACGCGGCGAGCGGAGCGCGGTGAGTTCTCGCTCGGTCCGATGTTGATGGCGTTGATGCGGGCCAATGGTCCCCCGATGGCGAGAAAAACGGGATGAACGGCCCAAAAGCTTCGCGCCAGTCGCAGCGGTTAAAGGGATTGTGGATCGGCCATCGGCCATCTTCTTCGCTTCCTTCCCGCACTTTGTTGAAACGAACCGTTAACCATGTCATAGATGGCGGAAGAAAACTGCCCTTTTGCTTCCATTTGTGAAAAACCGCAAAGCTTAACAATGCGCTACGATATCGACGGTGTAATGCTCCAAATCCTGCTGCCATTGCTTGCCGCGGCGGAGGATGCGGTGGCGCGGCTGGACGAGCGGGTGTTGCGCTCGTCGGTTGGTGAGGGATTTGCCGAACGCAGCCACTTCTTCGATGCCGCAGGTGCGCTATGGGTCGCCGGCGAGCTCGTCCACGTCGAGGACCTCGTTCTGCACGACGCGCATATGGATAGCCGCGCTCCCAGCCACGAACTGACGATCGCCCATTCGGTGCTGCGGACGCGTCGGCGCATCTGGACCGGCGAACCGTCCTGGGCGCTCGGCGCCTCGGGGCTGGCAACGCTGACCGCGACCGCGGGGGAAGGGGAGGGCATCACTCACGAGGCCAAGAGCCAGGCGATTGCGGTCGGGGCCGACGAAGAGGGCGAGAATGAAGATGCGCCGCTCGCTGCCGAGTTGGCCGAGATCGATGCGATTCTTGCCCGCTCGCAGAAGCTCATCGACATCCATACGGGCAAAGCGCCGTCCGGCGAGGCGGCCGCAATATCTCCAGTCAAGCGCAACGATGACCCTCTCGGCCTGTTGGGCGACGAGGAATGGGATGAGGAGCAGCGGCTCGCGGAGTGGCGGGGCGTGCTGCCCTTGGCCGACAGCCTGCCGCCGGTTCTCGGCGCCGTCATCCTGTTCGAAGCCTGGGACAGGATCGAGCCTTTGCGGCGTCAGCATTGGCTCGGCGGGCTTCTGGTCGAAAGCTACCTGCGCGCCCGCGGCAAGGTCGCTTCGCATCTCTTTTCCTTTTACGGCGGGCTGAAATTGGTGCGCCACGAGCGGCGTCGGGCCCGCGACCGGGCGACGCGGCTGCAAGCTTTTCTCGAAGCGATGCAGCTGGCTGCGGCGGCCGGCCTCAAGGAAATCGATCGGTTGTCGCTGGCCCGCACGCAAATGGAGCTGCGCTTTCGCGGCCGTCGCTCGAACAGCAGCCTGCCGGAGCTTGCCGATTTCATCCTGTCGCGGCCGATGGTATCGGCAGCGATGATCGCCCGTCATCTGCGCATCACGCCGCGCGGCGCGCTGAACCTCGTCAACGAGATTGGCATTCGTGAAATCACCGGCCGCGGCCGCTATCGCGCATGGGGCATCATCTGAAATAAAAAACACGGCCGGGTCGACGTCCGGCCGTGTCTTTGAGAGTGAACGCCCGGTCTGCGATCCTGTCACAGATTGCAGACCGGACGCTCTTGCGCTTCCATTGCCCCCAGAAGCGCGATCCTATTCCCGCTCGCCGGTGAAGTTGAGCAGAAGCTGGAAGATGTTGACGAAGTTCAGGTAGAGCGAGAGCGCACCGAAGACGGCAAGCTTCTGGTTCGATTCCTGATCGTAATTTTCCGAATATTGTTCCTTGATGTTCTGGGTGTCGTAGGCAGTCAGACCGACGAAAACGACGATACCGATCACCGAAATAGCGAACTGCAGCGCGCTCGAGCCCAGGAAGATGTTGACGATGGCGGCGATGATGATGCCGAAGAGGCCCATCATCAGGAACGAGCCCATCTTCGAGAGGTCACGCTTGGTCGTGTAGCCGTAAAGGCTGATGGAGCCGAACATGGCCGCGGTGATGAAGAAGGTCTGGGCGATGCTCGTCTTGGTGAAGACCAGGAAGACGGAGGCAAGCGACAGGCCCATCACGGCGCAGAAGGCCCAGAAGGTGATCTGGGCGGTGCTCGCCGACATCGTCTGGATGCGGAAGGAGAAGAAGAAGACGAAGGCGAGCGGCGCCAGCATCACCACCCATTTCAGCGGTGAGCCGAAGATCGGTACATAAAGCGCCGGCGTCGAGCCGACGATGAAGGCAACGATGCCCGTTATGACGAGCCCAAGGCCCATATAGTTGTAGACGCGCAGCATATGCTGGCGCAGACCCTCGTCGAAGAGGGCCTGTGAGCCGGCGACGGCTCCGTATCGGGGATTGATCGGGTTCATGCTGATCTCCTCGGTTTGAACTAGTAGAGCGAACGGGCGAGTCGTTCGGCCGCCTGATCGAGATTGAGTCCGCTATCGTCGGCGATCAGCGCATAGGCGACCTCGCCGATCTGCCAATAGGCGGCTTCCGCTTTTTCGAGTGCGAGATGGCTGACCGGCCGGACCTCGAAGGCTCCCGGACGGACGGCGAAAAGCGAGAGCCGCTTTCCATCGGCCAACTTGATCGCCATCTCGACGCTCGGGCCGAATTCGGACGGGAATATCTGCACGTCGGCGATCTTCCAGTCTTTCGGCAATTCGGGCATGACGATCGCGGTGGCGGCGCGTATGTCCTCGGCGCTATAGCTGGTCGGGGTCTGCGACGGCATCGAGGCGCGCAGGGCCGCGGTCTGATAGGCGCGGACGGCATCCTCGACATAGGCGGGGGCCGGAACGGAAGCAGCCACCTCGGTCGCCGAAAAGGCGCCGAAGGAATTATGCGCCACCCAGCCGGCGGTGACCAGAATGCCGACGGCGGCGATGCGCTGCATGGACTGGAGGATGCGGCCATAGGAAAGGCCGCGTTCCAGCCGGCGAGCGGCATCGCGGGTCTCGGCACGGCCGAAGGCATTTTCGCCGGCAAGCGCCAGGCGCAGCTCACCCTTCATGCTGAGATCGGCCATAACCTTAGCGGCAATCGCTGGATTCTCCGAGAGATAGGACTCGACCTGAATACGGCGGGCGACATCGAGCTCGCCATCCACATAGGCGTCGAGATCGGCATCGATGATCGGATCAACTGCTTTCATTGCCGCTCCCTCCGATTAATTTGAGATGCGAAACGCGCGGCGTCTTCTCCTCGAATTCGCGCAGCTGCGCCCGGGCGCGGGAGATGCGCGACATCAGCGTGCCGATCGGAATACCGAGCGCATTAGCGGCTTCCTGATAGGAAAGGTCTTCGATGGCAACGAGATGCAGCGCCTCGCGCTGCTCCTCCGGCAGGTCGAAGAAGGCGTCGCGCACCTGCTGCAGGCGCACGGCATGTTCCTGGCCGGCCGGCAGCGACTGCTCGGCTTCGACAACCGCTTCGTCGTGGCGACGCGTCAGCGACCGATTCCGGCGAAGACGATCGATATGGGCATTGTGCAGGATGGAAAGCAGCCAGGTGCGCAGATTACCGCCGCTTCGGAAGCTCTTTCTCTTCTCGAAGGCGCGCACCAGAGCATCATGCACCAGATCCTCCGCCTCATCCGAGTTGCGCACCAGCGCGCGAGCGTAGCGCCTCAGCGCTGCAAGCTGTCCGATGACATCGAAGGGGCGGTCTTTGCGTTCCATGCTTGAGTATACGCAAGCGCGGCGGATTTTATTCCCGGCGGCATAAAAAAATCATGCCGGCCGGATTGCCGCCGAAGAACCGGAGGGAAATAGCACCCGCGAGCACATGTGCGCCCTAAATCGGCGATTGTTTATGACAATTACATGACAGATCATCACGCCGCTGATTTGCAGGGGAAGATAAAGAATGAAGGAAAAGAAGCGGGTCTACGAAGCTCTCGTGGACGGCGCCATGGAAGGGCTGACGGGTGAGGCACTCTATGATTTCGTCAAGGCGCGGTGCTCGAAAGCCACCAGCAAGAAGATCGTCAGGGCTTCTCTTCTCGCTCTGACCGATCCTCATCTCAGGGACCGCAATATTCTCGACGTGATCTACGCGCTTGCGATCAAGCATCGTCTCGATGAAGGCGTGCTTGATGACGGCGACGAGGACGAACCCGCCGAGCAGGCTCCCTTCAGGACGTTCAGCTAGCCTTCCGGCGTTTCTAAGGCGGTCAGCGACCGTCCGAGAGCTCTTCGAGAATCGGACAGTCCGGCCGGTCGTTGCCATGGCAGGCATGCACGAGATGCTCGAGTGTGCGGCGAAGTTCCGTGAGCTCGCGGATCTTGCGGTCGATCTCCCCGAGTTTCGTCTCGGCAATGTCCCTGACATCGGCGCTCGCCCGGGCTTTGTCCTCATAAAGCGCCAGCAATTGCCGGCATTCCTCGACGGAGAAGCCGAGGCCGCGCGAACGCTGCAGAAAGCGCAGCTTGTGAACATCGGCCGCAGCATAGTCCCGATAGCCGTTTCCGCCCCTTTCGGGGCGGATCAGGCCGATATCCTCGTAGTAGCGGATGGTCTTCGAAGGCAGGCCGGACCGCTCAGATGCTTCGCCGATATTCATTGCCGTCTCCTATAATTTTGCAAAGCGCAGTCTCAGCGCATTTGATATCACCGATACGGACGAGAGGCTCATCGCCGCCGCCGCGATCATCGGCGAGAGCAGCAAGCCGAAAACGGGATAAAGGATGCCGGCAGCGACCGGCACGCCGAGCGCGTTGTAGCCGAAGGCGAAGCCGAGATTCTGGCGGATATTGCGCATCGTCGCCTCCGCCAGCCGCCGCGCCCTGACGATCCCGTTGAGATCGCCTTTGACCAAGGTAATGCCTGCGCTTTCCATTGCAACATCGGCGCCGGTGCCCATGGCGATGCCGACATCGGCGGTCGCAAGAGCCGGGGCGTCGTTGACCCCGTCGCCGGCCATGGCGATCACGGCGCCTTTGGCGCGAAGTTCCTCGATCAGCGCCTTCTTGCCTTCCGGCAGCACGTCGGCACGGACCTCATCGATGCCGAGGCTTTTCGCCACCGCCCGCGCCGTGCGCTCGTTGTCCCCTGTCGCCATGATGATCTTCAGCCCGCTGTCGTGCAGCGCCTTGATCGCGGCCGATGTCGTCGGCTTGACCCGGTCGGCGACCGCGACGAGACCGGCAAGCTTGCCGTCGATCGTCACGAACATCACCGTCTTGCCGTCGCCGCGCAGGGCTTCGGTCTTCTCCGACAGCGCCGAAGGATCGACGCCGAGATGGGCGAGCAGCGCCGCATTGCCGAGCGCCACCTTTGTGCCGTCGGCTATGCCCTGGACTCCCCTGCCGGTCTTCGCCTCGAAGCCGCTCACCTCCACGAAGGCGGCACCGCGCTCTTCGGCGCCGGCAACGATCGCTTCGGCCAGGGGATGCTCGGAGCCGCGCTCGAGGCTCGCGGCCAGCGACAGCAGCCGGTTCTCCTCGACGCCGCCGACGGCGACGATGTCGGTGAGCACAGGCTTGCCTTCGGTCAGCGTGCCGGTTTTGTCGACGATCAGCGTGTCGACGTTGGAAAAGCGCTCCAGCGCTTCGGCGTCCTTGATCAGCACGCCTTCACCAGCGCCGCGCCCGGTCGCGATCATGATCGACATCGGTGTCGCAAGGCCGAGCGCACAGGGGCAGGCGATGATCAGAACGGCGACGGCGGCAAGCAGCGCGTTTGCCAGGCTCGGCTCCGGTCCGATGGCTGCCCAGACGACGAATGCAAGCATGGCTATGGCGACGACGGCGGGCACGAAGACGGCCGACACCCGGTCGACCGCGCCCTGAATAGGCGCTCGCGAACGCTGCGCCTTGGCGACCATGTCGACGATGCGCGACAGCACAGTGTCTGCGCCGACTTTCTCGGCCGACATCACGAGGGAGCCGTTCTTGTTGATCGTGCCGCCGGTCAGCCCGTCGCCCGTCGTCTTCTCGACGGGCAGAGGCTCGCCCGATATCATCGATTCGTCGACGGTCGACTGGCCCTCGAGGACGGAACCGTCGACCGGTACGCGCTCGCCCGGGCGCACGCGCAGCCGGTCGCCGGTCTGAATCTCCTCTACCGGCACGTCGCGCTCGCTGCCATCGGCATCGATGCGCCGCGCCGTCTTCGGCGCGAGGTCGAGCAGAGCGCGGATCGCCGAGCCGGTACGCTCGCGTGCCTTCAATTCCAGCACCTGGCCGACGAAGACCAGGGCCACGATGACGGCGGCCGCCTCGAAATAGACCGGCACGGTGGCGCTATGGCCGCGAAAGCTCATCGGGAAAAGACCGGGCGCAAGCGTAGCGACGACGCTGTAGACATAGGCGGTGCCGACGCCGAGGCCGATCAGCGTCCACATGTTCGGGCTTCGGTTGACGACAGACGCCCAGGCGCGGCGGAAGAAGGGGAGGGCGGCCCACAGCACGACCGGCGTTGCCAGCGATAGCTCAATATAGGTCGCCAGCGGTTCGCCGATCGCTTCCCGGAGCGGCAGGCCGAGCATCGGTCCCATCCCGAGCGCCAGCAGCGGCAGGGCAAGGATGGCGCTGACCCAAAGCCGCCTGACGAAATCGACAAGTTCCGGATTCGCTCCTTCGTCGGCCGGAGGAATGCCCATCGGCTCCAGCGCCATGCCGCATTTCGGGCAGTCGCCAGGCCGGTCGCTGACGACTTCCGGATGCATCGGACAGGTATAAAGCGTACCCTTCGGCGCCGGCTTTGCCGCCGGACGGGCGCCGTTGCGATAGGCCGAGGGGTCGGCCTCGAACTTTGTTTGGCAAGCGGCCGAGCAGAAGTAGAATTTTTCGCCCTCGAATTTCACGAAGTATTTTGCCGTCGAACGATCAACGGCCATGCCGCAGACGGGATCCTTCGCCGTCAGGTAATCCTGCGGCTGAGCCGCAAACTTCGTCCGGCAGCTCTCGGAGCAGAAATGATAGAGACGACCCATATGTTCGAACGAGGGTTTGCCGGCTTGCGGATCGACCGTCATGCCGCAGACGGGATCGCGGACCACCAGTTCGGCCGCCTTCTCCTGATGATCATGGCCGCAATGGCAGTGACCGTCGCCGTGGCTGTGGTGATGGTGTTCGTGTTTGGTATCCATGACTATCTCCTTTGCCCCGAAGGGCAGTTGGAGAGGCTTATCCACCTTCCAGCAACTGGAAGGTCAAGCGCTAATTTTGACGACATCGATTTTTTCGAAAACGCCGCGCTGCGCAGCGCGACGGCGGCATCGCCCGATCCTCAAATCGCGCCCGATCCTCAGATCGGGCTGATCAGCCCGAGCGGCTGGCTCCCGAGCAGTGCGGCGACCGAAATGCTGCCTCCCGGCTCTATTGTTTTTCCGGTCACGAGATCCGCCTTCAACCCGTGAAGAGGGGAGGGCACCGCGATCGCCGTGTCTTCCCAGAACTCCGGACCGGCAAAAAGCACGCCGGGATCGAGCCAGCCGAACATCAGCCGCGGGGCGACGGTGATCGCGAATTCGCTGTTGTGCACGCGGGCGAAAGCCAGCACGTGATCACGGCGGCTGCCTGTCGTCTTCAACGGCAGATAATCGCCTTTGGCGAAGAGCACCGGCTGCCGCTGGCGCAGCTGCAGCCCAATTGTAACGATGCGCTGCTTCAAGGCCGCCGCCTGAAGCTTGGCGATCGGTCCCGCTTCATCAAGCCAGGCCTTCAGCCTGGCATGATCGACCGGCCGGCGATTGTCGGGATCGACAAGACTGAAGTCGAAAACTTCCGCGCCCTGGTAAATGTCGGGAATTCCAGGCGCCATCAGCTTGAGCAATGTCTGTGACAGGCTGTTGACGTAGCCGGCCGCAATGAAGGGCTGCAGCACCCTTTCGAAATCGTCCAGAAAGGCGTCGTTGTCCGGCGACACCAGCGCCGCCGCATAGGCCGTGATCGCCTCCTCGTAGGCGTCATCCTGTTCGCTCCAGGCGCTGCGCAATTTCGCCTCGCGCACCGCCTTGATAGCGTAATCGGTAAAGCGGGCGCGAAGCTCTTCTATCTGTCCTCTGTCGAAATCCTCCGGCCAGACGCCGGCGAGCGCTTGATACAGCATCCATTCGGTATTCGGCTCGGGTGCTGCACCGTCCGGCAGATCCTTCAGCCACGGCCTATTCATGTCACGCCAACGCGCCACCGCCTGAGCAAAAACATCGGCACCCTCGCTCAGCACATAGAGCCGCGCGCGCGCATCCTCGCCGCGTTTGGTGTCGTGCGTGGCGCTTGCCGAAAGCCCATGCGGCTGCAGCCGCGCCCGCTCGGCCATGCGACGATGGAAGCCGTCCGGCCCCTCAGGCGCCTTTCCGGGTTCGCCGCCGACCTCGTTTGCGGCAAGTAGCCTGTTATAGCGGTAGAACAGCGTATCCTCTGTCGCCTTCGCCATGACCGGCCCGCTCAGCTGCTGAAAGCGGATCCGGAATTCATGCGCCGCATCCCCTTCGATCTTGCCTTCAAGAAGCTTCAGCACGTGATCCAGCGCGCGCCGGTCGTCGAGCTGCGCCATGACCTGCGATGCGGTCGCGGCAAGGACGGCCGAATCCTGCCAGCTCAGCGGACCGCCGTCGCCATAGGTGCGGTAGACGGGGAATGCGATCAGCAGCTCGCGTATGGCGGTGGCGATCTCTTCTCGGCTTATTTCGGGAAAGATGCTCGCCGCCATCGCAACCAGCCTGCCGGTCTCGCCGGCGAAATTGCGCTCGACCATCTGTCGCTTGGCAAGGCGCCGGCCCTCATCGAGATCGCCGGCCTCGCCGGCGAGGCCGCGATAGGCATCGTCCAATATCCGCAGGCCGCCGGCGTCGATGAAGAGCTCGCCGAGAGCGGCGATGAATTCATATCCGGTGGTGCCCGCGACCGGCCAGCTCTCCGGCAGGCTCTCGCCCGCCCCGAGGATCTTTTCGACGACGATGTAGGTGTCGGCCCCGACTGCTGACCTCAGCCTGTCGAGATAGGCCTTGGGTTCGGCAAGCCCGTCGACATGGTCGATGCGCAGGCCCTGCACCTTGCCATGGCGCACCAGTTCGAGCACCAGCCGATGCATGTCCTCGAACACCGAGGGATCTTCGACGCGGGTCCCGACCAGTCCGGTCACCTCGAAAAACCGGCGGTAACTCAGATGCCGCGCCGCTTCCTTCCAATGGCTCAGCCGCCAATGCTGCTCCTCATGCAGGCTTCTCACGAAATCGCGATCGGACGAGACGTCTTCGAGCTTCTCCCGAAGGAGCGCCCGATCGCCGCCCTCGAAGAGAATGTCGCGCAACGCGCGGGCGAAGTCCTCGCCTGACGTCGCAGCCGCGGCCTCCGCCATTCGCGTTGCGACCAGATCGTCGAGCCGGTTTGCGATCGCGCCGTAGCTGCCGGGTTTGACCGGCAACAGCGTCTGAAAATAGGCCAAGGCGAAGTTGCCGTGCGTCTCGTCGAGGACGAGGCGCAGTTCGCCTGAAGCCAGCGCCTCTTCGAAATCCTGGCCGAGCTGCGGCAGGGTCAGCGGTTCGCTCCAGTCGATGTCGAAATGGCTGGCATAGGCGCTCTGCGGACCGAAGGCCAGCACGTCCCGCCACCAGGCGTTCTCAGGCGAAGCGGCCATATGGTTCGGAACGATGTCGAGAACCAATCCCATGCCTGCGGAGGCGAGGCTTTCCGTCAGCCGGTCGAACCCGGCGCGGCCGCCAAGCGCCGGATCGATCTCATTGGCGTCGGTGACGTCATAGCCGTGAGTCGAGCCGCTGACGGCGGTGAAGATCGGTGAGGCGTAGAGGTGGCTGATGCCGAGCGTCTTGAGATAGGGAACGAGGTCGCAGGCACGATCGAAGGTCATGCCGTTGCGGAACTGTATCCGGTAGGTCGCTGTCGGAAGAGTCATGAGGCCGTCTGACGTTGGAGGGAGACCCTTTCCAACGGTTGTGCCCGGTCTTTGGTTCCTCAATCGATGAAAACGCCCACACTTGCGGCGCGTCCGGCTGAATCGATGACGGTCAATTTCGAATAGCCGCCGCCGTCGGGCAGCCATTGCTGGGTGCGCCGGCGCGAGAGATCGGGCAAGGGCTTGCCGTTGGCAAGCCAGCGGAAGGGCGCGCGGCCGCCCTGCAGCTTCAACAGCAGCGGCGACAGATCGCCCCCCTTTGCGCCGAGATCGATATGGGCGCCCTCGGGCGGATAGACGATCTGCGGCGCGGGCTCGCGGCCGGAGGCGACGAGCAGGCCGCTGGCATTGAGCGCAAAACGCCGCTGGCTGATCGGCAATTCGGACTGGGCGATGCGCACGGCGCCTGCGGGCGGGCGGGGCAGGGGCGTCGTTGATATGCCGGATTTGGCGAAAGCCTCGAACAGGATCGGCGCGGCGGTGCCATAGCCGGTCAGACCGGGCACGGCGCTGTTATCAGGCCGGCCGACCCAGACGCCGAGCACGTAACGGCCGTCATAGCCGACCGACCAGGCGTCGCGATAGCCGTAGCTCGTGCCGGTCTTGTAAGCGATGCCGCGCTGCGGCGCGCCGGCCGGTGGGATGACGCCGGAGAGAATATCGGCTACGTTCCAGACGGCGATCGGCTCCAACAGCGGTTCGCCGTCGATTTTGCCCGGTGTGCCGGTGACACCGTCGCCGAGCCGTGCCGGCTGGCCGCGATTGGCGAGCGCCGTATAAAGCTGCACCAGATGCTTAAGCGTGAGGCCGACGCCGCCGAGACCGATCGCCAGTCCGGGCGTCTCGTTCGGCGGCAGGGCCGGGCGCACCTCGGCGCGGCGGAAGCGCACCAGCAGCCGCGATGGCCCGACGGCGTCGAGCAGCTTGACGGCCGGCACGTTCAACGAGAGCTGCAAGGCCTCACGGACGGTGACGTCGCCCTGATAGCTCATGTCGAAATTGCGTGGCCGGTAGCCGAAGAAATCGGCCGGCCGGTCTTCGATGATCGTCTCCTGGGAGACGAGGCCCTGCTCGAAGGCGAGCCCGTAGATGAAAGGCTTCAGCGTTGAGCCCGGCGAACGATTGACGCGGGTCATGTCGATCCAGCCGGAGCGGCTGGCGTCGAAATAATCGGCCGAGCCGACCTCGCCGACGATCGCACCGGTCTGCGCATCCGCCATCACCATGGCGAGCGAAAGCTTCGGCCCGAGTTTCATCGCCGCGGCGCGCGCCACGGATTCCAGCCCCTGCTGCACCTGCTTCTTCAACGTCGACCGATGCTTGAGGACCAGAGGCTCCTTGCGCAATGCGGCTTCGCCGAGATGGGCGGCCAAGGCAGGCAATTGCAGGCGTCGCGGCGGAATGGCGACAGCTTCGGCTCGTTCCGCCTCGCCATCGCCGACGGCCTCGGCCACTGCGACGCGATCGAGCACGCGTTTGCGCGCCTCCTGCGCCGCCTTCAGATTGCGATCCGGCCGACGCCGTTCCGGCAATTGCGGCAGGCCGACCAGCAGCGCCGCCTCGGCCACCGTCAGGCGGCGCGGCTCCTTGCCGAAATAGGCAAGGCTTGCGGCGCGCACCCCCTCGAGGTTGCCGCCATAGGGCGCATGGGTGAGATAGAGATCGAGGATCTCTTCCTTCGACAACCGCCGTTCGATCTGCACGGCGCGTGCGAGCTGCAGAAGTTTTGCCGAAAACGAGCGTTCGGCGCGCGGCTCGATCAGTCGGGCCACCTGCATCGAAAGCGTCGAGGCGCCGGAGACGATGCGGCCGTTGCGGACGAACTGCAGGCTGGCACGCCCGAGCGCCCAGACATCGATGCCGACGTGATCGTAGAAACGCTGATCCTCGTAAGCAACAAGCATGCGCAGGAATTGCGGGTCGACATCGGCGACTACAGTCTTCAGCCGCCAACGGCCTTCCGGCGTCGCGAAGGCGCGCAGCAGCTGCCCATCGGCATCCAGCACCTCCGGTGAAACCACATCAGCCTTGTCGAGCGGCGGTGGAAAAGCCCGGTCGGCGGCGTCGAGCGCGAAGAGAGCCGCGCCGGCAAGCAGGATGCCGGCGGCGGAGCCGATCGCGAATTTGTGCCACAGCCTCATTATTGTGCTGCTACGACCTCCATCTTGCCGGTCGCCGTGCGGGCCGAAAGCTCCGGCCGGTACATGTCCTCGACGCTTGCGGCCGGATGGTCGTAGGTGCCGGGGGTGACGGCGCGTACGACATAGGCGACGTTGAATTCACGCTCGTCGCCCGGTGCGCGGTTGAAGGCGGCGACAAAGCGGTCGTAACGGAATTCGGTATGGGCGGCTGATATTTCGCCGATCCAGTCGAAATTCGTCATCTGGGCGCTGTCGACGAGGTTCGGATTGTCGATCTCGAAGCCGGCCGGCAGAAGGTCGGTGATGACGATGCGCGACTGCCAGTCATTGGTTTCGCGCACGTGGATGACGACCACATAGCGTTCGTTCTGCTGCGCCTCGCTGACATTGGCCTCCTCGCCGTCGAGCGTGTAATAGCTGCGCTCAATCAGGAAGCCGTCGCCGCCGGCCGGCAGCGGCACGGTGGGGGCGGCAACGATGGTGACGACAGCCGAGACGGAGTCGTTCGTCTGGTTGGTCAGCGTCAGCGGATGATCGGCGAGCGCATCGCCGGTCATGCGCGCCATATAGGCGCCGCTATGCGCCGCGCCGTTGACATCGATCTTCAGTCCGTCATCACCGCCCTGGAGGGCGCGCGCGGCAAGCAGCATCCAAGCCTCTTCCTGGGTGCTCTTGTATTTGCTGCGGCCCCATTCCTTGGCAACGGCCTTGGCGAGATCCGGGATGACAGGCGGTACCGGCCGGCTTTCGGCGGCGAGCGCCAGGATCGCCGCACCGTCGCGCAGAATCGTGCCGTAGTCGGTGCGCGAGAGGTTGACGCGCGACACCATCGATTGCTGCGACATCTGCAGCGCGTCGATGAAAATGTTCTTCGAACGCTGGGCGTCGCCATAAAGCGCCAATGCGGCGGCGATATGCGCCTTGGCAAGCGGCGTCGGGAAGTCGTTGATCATCGTATCGGCGTAATAACGCAGATCGCTGATCGCGGCCTTCTTGTTGCGGGCAAGAACATAGATGGCATAGGCGATCTGGTCGCCCTGGCCCTTGATGTCGGTGGTGTAGGAGAGCGTGTTCTGCAGGTTTTCGAGGGCCTGCACGAAGGCCTTTTCCGGCACGTCATATTTCATTTCGCGGGCCCGCGTCAGGAAATCGGTGACGTAGGAATCGAGCCAGACGTCGCCGGAGTCCGGACCCCAGAGGCCGAAGCTGCCGGCCGAGGCCTGGTAGGAGAGCACGCGATAGATCGCATCCTGCACGCGCTTGTGCACGTCCTCGTCGTTTTCGATGCCGGCTTGCTTCGCCACTTCGGCGAAGTAGAGCAGCGGCAGCGCCCGGCTGGTGGTCTGCTCGGCGCAGCCGAAGGGATAGCGGTCGAGCGTCATTAGCAGCGCCGGAATGTCGAAGGCCGCCGAACGGGTGACGTTGACGCTGATCGAGGCGCCGGGCAGCACGCTGTCGGCCAACAGGTTCTTGTCGACCGTCAGCTTGGCCCCCGGCTTCAGCGCCAGCACCCTGCGTTGGGTGATCGGCAGGGATGAGGGGCGCACTGGTACATCGACGGTCTGATCAAGCGAAAGGCCGGAGGCGTCGGAAAGATTGATCGAGACGCTGCCGGCGCCCGGCTGTTTGCCGATGAGCGAAAGCGTCAGTTCGGATTTCGCCCCGGCTTCGAGGCGGATCGTCTGGGCGGCCGAAGCCTGCTCGATGCCGACCGCGTCATTGCCGGTCAGCTGCAGCTTGTAATCGCCGGCCGGCGCATCGGTATTGGCGATGTCGAGGCGCAGATTGGCCTTGTCGCCAGGGGCAAGGAATTTCGGCAGACTTGCGGTCACCACCACGGGATCGCGGATGATGACGTCCTTGACGCCGTGGCCGACACCCGTCTTCGACCAGGCGACCGCCATGACGCGCGCCGTGCCGTTGAACTGCGGAATGTCGAAGGAGACCTTCGCCTTGCCCTCGGAGTCGAGCTTGACCGGTCCGGAGAAGAAGGCGACGAGCTTCTGCGTCGGCGGGCTTGCCTGCAGCGCAATCGCACCGCCGTCGCCGCCGGTCCTAAGCTTGCCGGTCGCGCCCAGCGAGCCGTCGATCAGCCTGCCATAGAGGTCGCGGATCTCGAGACCGAGCTGACGCTGGCCGAAATACCAGTCTTCCGGATTCGGCGCTTCATAGCGCGTCAGGTTGAGAATGCCGACATCGACGGCGGCAACCGTCACATAGGCATCCTCGTTGGCGCCGGCGCCCGCCACCTGCAGGCTGATATTAAGCGGTCCGCGCGGCAGCATCTTTTCCGGCGCATCGAGCTTCACATCAAGCGCGCGCTGTTCGGGGTCGACCTTCAGCCACTTGATGCCGATCGAGCGCATCGGCATGTGGCTGTCCTGCGCGTCGCCGGGGCGGAAGAGCGTTGCCGTGACATAGGCGCCGGCGCCCCAGTCCGCCGTGACCGGGATGTCGATCTCGCCGCCGGTCTCGCCGATCGTGGCGTTCTCTACGGCAACGAGCTTTTCGGTTCCGGCCGTCACCATCAGTTCGCCGCCGTAGCGCGACGTGATTTTCAGCTTGGCGGTTTCGCCGATCTTGTAGCTGTCCTTGTCGAGGGCGATTTCCAGGCCGTCCGGCGTTTCGGTCGACGTCGAGGCGACGAACCAGCCGGCGTCGAATTCGACGCTGGAGGTCGGGCCGTCGGCGTCAGGGCTTTCCACTTCGAGGCGGTAGCGGCCCCAGGTCACCGGCACGGAAATCTTGCCGCCGTCCATCGTCGCGTCGACACTGCCGTTGGAAATCTGCTCGGCGGTATAGACCGGCTCGTATTTCCAGGCCGTCCCTTCGCGATACCATTGGTATTCGCGGTTGAGGCTGTAGAATTTCCAGCGCAGGCCCTTCGTCTCCTGCTTCTGTCCGGCGGCATTGACGCCGATCACAGCGAAGTTGGCGACGGAATTCTCGGGCAGCTCGTCGGAAAATTCCGGCTTGATGCCGATCGAAGCGCGCTCGCTCTTCACCGGAAGGACAAGCGAGCGCTCGATGGCACGCCCGCCCGCTTCCTGCATGCGCATATAGACGGTGGCGTTGAGCAGCTGCGTCGTTGCCGGCAGGTCGCCGACTGTGACGTCGGTCGAAGCTTCGCCGTTTTCGTCGAGTTCGGGCAGCCCGTCGATCGGCAGACGCGAATCCTCGCTCGCTTCCTCGTCGGCAAGCCCGAAGAAGAAACCCTTGTAGGCGGCGCTCTCACGCGTCGGCTTGACGACGACATCGCCCTCGAGCGTCAGGCCAACGGCCGGAGCGCCATAGAGATATTTGCCTGAGATGGTGATGTTCGCCGGCGTGTCCGGGCCGATCTCCTTGGCCTCGGTCTTGATCTCCATGTCGGTGCGATCGGGCACGAAATCGTCGACGAGGAAGCTCTTGCTGGCGATCGCGCTGCCCTTCGGATCGGTATAGATGTTCATCGTCCAGGTGCCGCGCATGGCGTTTTCCTGGGTGGCGAAATCGACGGAATAACCGCCGAGATTGCTGGTCTGGCTGACCATCCGGCGATCTTCGACGCCATCCGGCCGGCTGAAGATGAAGGTCAGCGGCAGGTTCTCGATGGCGTTGCCGTCGGTGTCGCGGGCAAGCGCCTGCGCATGCACCGTTTCGCCGGCGCGGTAGATGCCGCGTTCGGTAAAGGTCAGCACGTCGATCGCGCCGGGTGAGGCGCGGCCGGTAACACCGCGGTCGGAGAGATCGAAGCCGGCGCGTGTCATATCGAGGAAGACATAATCCGAGGCGCCGTTCCTGGCGGCGATGACGGCGGGCGTCAGCGCCGCCGTGCCGCGGATCAAGCCGGCGGTGAAAGTGGCGCGGCCGTTTTCGTCGGTCGTTGCCGTGCCAAGCACCTCATTGTTCTTGGCAAGCAGCTGCAATTCGACGCCTGCTATCGGCTTGGCAGAGGCGAGCGAACGGGTGAAGACGTTGAGCCCGTCGGTGCCGGCATAGGTGCTGATGCCGATATCGGAGACGAGGAACCATTGCGTCGCCTGCGAATCCCACTCCTGCGCCGGTGCATTCGGCGCCGTCGCCGTCATCACGTAGATGCCGGGCTTGCGCTCGGGCAGCGCCTCGTCGACGGGGAAGCTGGTGATGATGTCCTTGTTGAGCTCGTTGGCGATCTCGATCGCACCCTGCCAGACGAGTTCGCCGTTTTGATCCTCGATGGTCTGGGCGCTGTAGCCGTCGAGCTGGGTCAGGAACTGCGAGTTGGTCAAGAGCGGCGCGATAGCGCGGTCGCCGATGCGGTAGAGCTTGAGATTGGCCGAGGTCAGGTTCACGGAAACGATCGGGATGCCGCGGCGCGCCGTCGAGGGCAGCACGAAGCTGTCGCCGGTGAAGCGCACCATCTGGCTGCGATCCTTGATATAGACGTCGATGGTAACAGGCGCATCGAGCGTCTCGTCGACCGATGACGGCAGGCCGGTGCGGAAGGCAATCTTGTAGGTCTGGCCGTGTGTCAGACCCTCGACGCAGATCTGCTTGTCCTTGGTCTCGACCGCCTTTGGGGCCTCGCCGTTCAGCGTCACGAAGGGCGTGTAGTCGGTGGTCTTGACCAGCGACTCGGAGAAGGTGGCGCAGGCCCGCGGCGTGGCGCTGTCCGCGTCGACCGTGTGTTCGGTGATGCGGAAGCCTTGCGTCGTTTTGAGCTGCAGGTAGGCGCTCTGCACCTCGTCGGAGGCAACCAGCGCCAGGCTCGCCTTGTAGGCGTCGAGCGCCGGGCGGTAATTGGCGTTTCGTTCGAGAGCGGTGGCGAGCACGGCGAGCGCCTCGGCACGCTTGGCCTTGGTGCGGGTCAGCTCGTAGCCGTTCAGCGCGTCGACCACGGCCTGGCCGGTGACGCTGCTTTCCGTGCTGCCGAAGGAAATCGCGGCACGGGCGGTTTCGAGCCAGAGATCGGCATCGCCTGGCGTGAGCGACAACGCGCCGTGGAAGGCGACCAGCGCGTCGGTCAGGTTGTTGGCGGTCATGTCGAGACGGGCATTGGCCGTCAGGCTGTCGGCGCCCTGGCCCTGTTGGCCGTCTGTCAGGGCAAGATTGTCCCTGAAGTCGTGGGCCTGCTGGATGAGGTCGTTGCTCAGAAAAGCCGGGCGCGGTGCGGCGCCGATATCCGGTTCCTTCTGGGCTGCCGTCTCGACGATCTTGCCGGCGATGGCGCCGGGGAAGGCGTTCATCGTCTTGAAATCGGATTTCAGGAAGCACCATTTCACCTTGGGATTGTAGGTGAAGGCCTTGCAGCTCTTGTCGCCGATGCAGGAGGTCTTGCACTGGTCGAGCGAGACGTTCTGCTCGGTGCGAAGATCGAAGCCGAAGAAATCGGCATCCTTGATCGTCTGGATGTCACGCTTGGTCTCCGCAGCGGCGGCTGGAAGGCCGACGGCGAATGCGGAAAAAAATGCGATTGTGGCGAAAGCAAAGAACGAGCGCACGGACATAGGTTCCCCCCGGAATGCTGGCTCAGACCGGCGGCACTCTCCTCACTCCTCACGAGATTGTCAACTCAACTTGAGCGCTGTTTCTTCTTCAAACACACGCTTTCATTGGGTTCTCACATCGGCGTGAGTGAACGTCTTGTGATTTGCCGCTTTTACAAGGATGGGCAAGGATTTGGGCGACCCTAGGAGGTAGCACAATGCCCATCTCTTCCAACCTTAACTCGCTCCTCGTCGCTGCCGTCGTCTTGCTAGGTGGGGGCATGGCGTGTGCCGCCGAGGAAGCGGTCGTCATTCCGCCGCCGGCCATTGACGAAACCGCAGGGTCCGGTACCGAGATCGCCATTTTCGCCGGGGGCTGTTTCTGGGGCGTTCAGGGCGTTTTCCAGCATGTGAAGGGCGTCGAGAGCGCCGTCTCCGGTTATGCCGGCGGCGAGGCTAAAACGGCACAGTACGAAACCGTCAGCACCGGTTCGACCGGTCACGCCGAAGCCGTCGAGGTGAGGTTCGATCCGAAGAAGGTGAGCTACGGCAGGTTGCTGCAGATCTTCTTCGCCGTGGCCCATAACCCAACGCAGTTGAATTTCCAGGGACCGGATCGCGGCACCCAGTACCGCTCGGCGCTGTTCGTCACCGCTCCCGGGCAGCGAGAGGTGGCCGAGCGCTACATCGACCAGCTCGACAAGGCGCACGTCTTCCCGAAGCCGATCGTCACCAAGGTGTCCGATGCCGCCGGCTTCTATCCCGCCGAGGCCTATCACCAGGATTTCCTGACGCGGAATCCGACCTATCCCTATATCGTCTACAACGACCTGCCGAAGATCGAGAATTTGAAGTCGCTGTTTCCCGCCGACTACCGCAGCCAGCCGGTCCTCGTCGGGAAGACCAAGGGCTGATTTGAGCCCGCTCAGTTTCGGAGGTTGATCCGGTACGGATCGCAGTTGCTCAAGGCATGATGTCGATGGGTGTGTGGTCGGGAACGCGGGCCCAAATATCGCGCATTTCCGCATCGGTGACCGCGATACAGCCATCCGTCCAGTCCCACAGTCGATGGGCCTCTCCGAGCAGGCCCCAGCCATTGGGCAGCCCGTGGATCATGATGCTGCCGCCGGGCGGATAGCCGTTCACTTCGGCCTCATGTCGCTCATTCGGATTCGGATAGGAAATGTGCAGGCTCAGATGGGCTACCGATTTCGGATTGCGCCAGTCTATTTCGTAACGCCCTTCCGGTGTTTTCTCGTCGCCTTCGCGGTGCTTGGGGCCTGCATCGGCAGCACTTCCAAGCGAAATCTGATAAGTCGAGATCGCAGCGTCGCCTCTGAAAAGGACCATGCGGCGTTCGGACTTATAAACGCGAATGAGGTCGGCGCGTTGCTCCGGCGGTGCATCCGCGGGCGGCGAGCCCGAGCCGATCCTGGCCATCACTTTGGTATAGGCGAACAGGCTGACGGCCACGATGATCAGGACGATAAGTTTGCTTCGCAACGTGATCCTCAATCGCCGAGCCCCATGGAATAATCCGATCGTATCATTGCCCGCTCTCATCCAGAAGTAGGCGGTTGAAATTCAACAAGGATTGAGCGGCGGGTTTTTGCCTTGTCGGCTCCGTGTTAAGGATTTATCAACGTTAACAACAGGTTAAATGACGAAAATCGCGTTTCACCGCGGAACATATCGTCAGGTTTCCCGTTACGACAATGAGTTTCGGCAGGGCAGACTGCCGAGTGGCTCCTTCTTTCGAAGTATGTGCGTAACAAGAGGACGGATCATGGCCATCAATGTCGTGCGGCGCTGCCAACGAGATGATCTCATGAATCAGAGAGTATTGATCGTCGAAGATGAATTCCTGATCGCGCTTGATCTCGGCGCGACGGTGGAAGCGATCGGCATGCAGGTCGCAGGCATTGCGAACAATCGCGAACAGGCGCTGCGGCTGGCGCCCTCCGCCGATATCGCCTTCGTCGACGTCAATCTCGCCGATGGCCGGACCGGGCCTGAGCTCGGCAGGCGGCTGGCGGAAGAGCATGGTCTCGCCGTCGTCTTCATGACCGGCAATCCCGAGACCGTCGCCGGCGGCGTCAGGGGAGCGGTCGGCGTCGTCCAGAAGCCGGTCATGCCTTCGCTTGTGGAACAGCTGCTGAAATATCTTGCCGCGCGCCGTGTCGGCCGCTTCGCAGTCGTGCCGGCCCAGATGACGGTCTTTACGTGATCGTAGGGGAGATCAGCCTAGTATGGCCGCGAGCTGCGGCTCTCCGCCGGCCTTTTCGGCCTTCGGGTTGCCATAGGCCTTGAGAAAGGTCCGCACGGCATTGCGCGCCGCCTTTTCCAGTTCTTCATTGCTGGGTGTGCCGCCGAACAGCGTCATCATCTGCAGGTCGGCATTGGCGAGCGCCACGAACTGCCGGGCGGCGACGTCGAAATCATCGATAGCAAGCGCTTGACTGTGGGCGAGGCGCGCGAGAAGCGCGGAAAGCGCAGTGGTCAGCTTGCCCGGCCCCTGCTGGCGCCAGCTTTCGAAGAGGTGCGGATATCGCTCACCCTCCGTCTGCACCAGTTTGCGCAGGAATTTTCCGTCATGATTGCAGATGCAGTTTTTGTTGAGGCGCACCGCAAACGCCGTCAGACCGTCCTCCAGATCGTCGGCGCTGTCAGGAAAGGTCGACAGCACGGAAAAGAGCATGGCGTTGGCGCGGTTCATCACATCTTCGACGACGGCGACGAACAGCGTCTCCTTTTCCCGATAATGATTGTAGATCGTCTGGCGGGAGACACAGGCAACGGCGGCGATCTCGTCGATGCTGGCGGCTGCAAAACCCTGGCGGCAGAAGACATCGGCGGCGGCGTCGAGGATCGACATACGCTTGGCGCATTGTCCACGTTGCGTATGCCCCGCCATCCGGACTGCCGGTATCATGCTGTCTTTCATGGAGCGAAGATAAGACGTCTTGACGGTTTAGACAATGGCGTCTAGTTTTACAGGCGTGTCCAAATTTATTGACACTCTTGGTTCAGCCGCTGGAGATATGAGCTCCCAACTTCGTCTTCGCGCGAACGATCATCATTGAACCCAGCGCATCGGCTCGGAGAGCACGATGCGTCGATTCCAAAGAGCGCGGAGCGACGATCCGGCGCCTCCGCTGCGCTTTTACGAAAGATCACCATTATGACGGCTTCCTTCTTTCGCATTGCCCTCATTCTCGGCCTGTTGTCGGCCATCGGTCCCTTTGCCATTGACATGTATCTGCCTGCGCTGCCCTCCATCGGCCAGGACCTGCATGCCGATAACAGCGTCACCCAGCTGACCCTGCTCGCCTTCTTCATCTCCTTTGCGCTTGCGCAGCTCGTCTACGGGCCGCTGTCGGACATGTGGGGACGCAAGCTGCCGCTCTATCTCGGCATCGGTCTTTTCGCGCTCGCCTCGATCGGCTGCGCATTTGCGACCGATATCGAAACGCTGATCGCCTTCCGTTTCGTCCAGGGCATCGGTGGTGCCGCCGGCATGGTCATTCCACGCGCCATCGTCCGCGACATGCATACCGGCGTCCAGGCTGCGCGGCTGATGTCGCTGCTGATGCTGGTCTTCTCGATATCGCCGATCCTGGCGCCGCTGACGGGCAGCGCCGTTATCGAACTCTCCGGCTGGCGCGGCGTATTCTGGGCCGTGACCGGTGCCGCAGTGATCGGCCTCGTCCTGCTTTCGACCCAGCTCGAGGAAACCCGCCCGGGGGAGGAGCGCAACGGCAGCGGCCTCGGCAGCGCCATGAAGGCCTATCGCCTGCTGCTCGCCGACCGCAATTTCCTGACGCTGACCTTCATCGGCGGTCTTGGCATTTCGAGCTTCCTCGTCTATCTCGCCAACTCGCCCTTCGTGCTGATCCAGCATTACGGGCTGACGCCGACCGAATACAGCTTCGCCTTCTCGATCAATGCCGTCTCCTTCTTCGCGGTATCGCAGGCGACGGGCTGGCTCGGGGAGCGTTTCGGCCTGGTGCGTGTCATGCGGATTGCCGTCAGCGCCTTTGCGCTGGCCATGATCGTCATGGCGGTGGTGATGGCTTCAGGCTTCAACCAGCTGCCTGTTATGGCGACCTTCCTGTTCATCGGCTACGGCTTCCTCGGCCTCGTCATTCCGACGAGCGCTGTGCTTGCCCTTGAGGATCACGGCGCGATCGCCGGCACCGCCTCGTCGTTGATGGGCACGCTGCATTTCGTGATCGCCGCCGTCGCCATGGTCATATCGAGCCTGTTCTTCGATGGCACCGCCGTTCCGATGGCCGCCGGCATCGCGCTTTGCGCCTTCTCCGCCTTCGTGCTCACCCAGGCGACGATCGGCCGCCGCACCGCCGTCGCTGCCGCCGAGTAACCGGAAACAGGCCGCACTCGGCAGACCTCGCCCGTGTGACGGGGTTCAGCCGGTCAGCGTGAAGGCGTCGCTTTCGCCTGGAACGAGCTCCAGCGGCCAGATCCTGTTGCGGGCGCCCTGCGGATAATGATCGGCATAGGCGGGCATGGTCGCGAGCAGGGTTTCGCCGAGCTGAGCGCCGAGATCACGCAACGACATCCGGAAGGAGGTCAGCGACGGCTGCAGGAAATGCGTGCGCGGCTCCTCGCGGAAGCCGACGACGGCAAGGTCGCGCCCCGGCACGATGCCGGCTTCCGCAAGCCGCCGGTACAGCCCGATCGCCATCAGTTCGTGGATAAGGATGATCGCGGTCGGCCGCTCTTCGATCATCAGCAATTCGTGGCCGGCCTGATAGCCGCCCTGTTCGCTCGACTTCACACGGATGATGAGGGCGGGGTCGAAAGGAATGCCGTGCCGTTTCAGCGCCTGGCGATAACTGTCGAGGAAGATATAGCCGAGATTGATATCGGAGGAGGGAGCGGCTACGGCAATCCGCCGGTGGCCCTTGGCGACGAGACGGTCGACGCCGCGTGCCGCCACACCTTCGAAATCGAGGTCCATCCAGGTATAGCTGCCGCCGGACGCACTGCGGCCGAGCGCCACGAAGGGGATGCGGGCCTTTTCCAGAAGCTCGATGCGCCGGTCGGTGCGCCGCGTCGCCGAGATGATCAGCGCGTCGACGAGGCGGCGCGCCACCATGCGCTTTAGATATTCGTGCGGATCCTCGTCGTCGGGGCAGGGCAGCATGACCAGATCGAGCTTATGGCGGGAAAAGACGCTCTGCAGCCCGTCGGTGACGCCGAGGAAGAAGTCGTCGCTGTTTTCGACCGTTTCGCGGCTGACTTCGAGCATCAGCCCGATGACGTTGGTCACGCCCTGGCGCAGGCTGCGACCCGACTGGTTGGCGACGTAACCGAGCTCCTCTGCGGCGGCGAGCACGCGCCGGCGCGTGTCTTCATTGACATCCGGCTTGCCGTTCAGCGCCCGGGACACCGTCCCGATCGAAATGTCGAGGTGCTCGGCGAGCTGGCGAATTCCTTTCATCTGCAGCGATCTTCCTCTCTGACGACGCCGCGCAAACGCGCAAAGGACGTAACGCCTCGATTGCCAGATCCTTCTTGCCACAGGATGGCGTCTGCGAAAAGCTAAGGCTTGAAGCTCTGGCGGATGACGAGTTCCGGGATGACGCGTTCGTAGCCCGGGGGCGAGTCCGGGTTTTCGAGCCGCCGCTCCATCAGATCGACGGCGCGCTGCGCCATAATAAGCGGGTCTTGTCGGAAGGTGGTCAGCTGGTAACTCAGCCAGGAGGATTCCGGCACGTCATCGAAACCGATGACGGCGACATCCTCCGGAATGCGCAGCCGCGCTTCCAGGCGCATGACATCCATCAATCCGAAGGCGATCAGGTCGTTGGCGCAGAAGATAGCGTCCGGCTTTATTCTTTCGGAGAAGAGGGCGCGGCCGGCGGTGACGCCGCCCTGATAATCCGAATCGCCACCGCGTGCGACGACAGCGGATGCACCGAGCGACTCGGCTGCCGAAATGAAGGCGCTTTCGCGCTCGACGATCGCAGGCGTTCCCGAATTGGAGCCGATCACCGCCAGCCAACGCCTGCCGCTTTCATAGAAGACCGTCGCCGCCTTGCGCGAGGCCTCTGAATTGCCGGCGCGCACATGGTCGGCGTCGGGCTCCGAACGGCCAATGACGATGAGCGGCTGGCCGTTGCGCTGGGCGAGTTCGAGGAAACTCGCCGGCGGCGAGCCGGACAGGATGATGATCGCCTCGGCGCGGTGGCCGATCAGCATCTTCTGAGCGGCGAGCAGTTCGTTTTCCGCCTGGCCGGTGTTGATGAGGATCGGAATGCTGCCGCGTCGGATCAGGGCTTTGGCAAGAGCGGCGGCCAGATGCGCGCGAAAACCCACCTCCGGCCGTGTGGCGACGATGCCGACGAGGCGGCTCTGATTGGCAAGCACGCCACGCGCCAGATCATTGACGTGATAACCGAGTTCTTCAGCCGCCCGCAGCACCTTTTCGCGCGTTGCAGGCGCCACGCTTGCGCCTGGCGTGAAGGTGCGAGACACGGCGGAACGCGAAACGCCCGCCAGCTGCGCCACCTGTTCGGCGCTGACGAAACGCATGCGCTCTTTTTTCGGCATCTTGCCGTCGGGCACGGGGCCATCATTCATCGGCTGTCACGTATTGATTGTCTCTGACAGCCGGATGACAGGCTGCGGGATGAGCGGGATTTTTTGCGATGGTGCTCTCGCCCGCATGCCGGGTGGCGTGTCAAAAACCCCTCCCCAACCCCTCCCCACAAGGGGGAGGGGCTTACATGCCGGCCCCTGCTTTCCACTTCACCCTCGCATCCGCTTTACCCTTTGCATCCGCAGAAAGGCTGACGTCTGCGCAGTTGGCGCAGCGTGTTAGCCCCTCCCCCTTGTGGCAGGGCTGTCCGGGGAAAGTTCTGGGTGAATCGAAATGCCGCAGGCGCATGCCCCGTCAGACGGAGGTTTTCCGTCTATTTTCTGGTTGTCGAGACTCAGAAAAAGGAACGGAGCATGCGCTTTACGCCTAGCATTTTCGGGCAGTTGATTGAAAGCCTCGATCGGCGTCAATTCCAGGCGATCGTCGATCGGCACGACGGCGATGCCTACGACAAATGCTTCAAGAGCTGGGATCACCTGGTGGCGCTGATCTATGCCCAGTTCGGGGCTGCCGGCAGCCTGCGAGCGCTCGAAGCAGGCTGGAACGCCAATGCTCAGCATCATTATCATCTCGGCTGCGGCCGGCTGCAGCGCTCGACGCTGTCGGATGCCAACAGGCGGCGGCCGGCCGGCATCTTTGCCGAGACCTTCGCGCTGCTGGCTAGCCAGCTCGGCCGCAAAATGCGTCGTGAGGGCACCGCGATGCTGCGGCTGATCGATTCAACCCCCATCCCGCTCGGCAAGCTCTGTGACTGGGCCAAGTCGAACGGCCGCATCCGCGGCATGAAGGT
>NZ_JACIFV010000014.1 GCF_014197535.1 Rhizobium aethiopicum | reverse complement strand
TCCACAAATGGCATCGGAAGCCCTCCCTCCGACACACTATGACTTGTCGACCATCAACCCGGTTCATTCTGTCAGGCATCAGCCCGGGCTGTACCGGGGTACAGCCCGGACACGCAGACCCAGTCGCCGGCGAACTCCCCGCCCATCGCCTTACCAATCCGTAAGTTGCCGCCGGGCCGCCCACTCGGCTAGATCTGGCCACTCCAGGCATGCCGGGAGCGGCCGATGCGAATCCTGCTGATCGAGGACGATACCAAGACGTCCGATTATATCGCCAAGGGCTTCGCCGAGGCGGGGCACGTCTGTGACGTCATCGCCGACGGCCGCGACGGGCTGTTTCAGGCGCAGCGCGAGGCCTATGACGTCATCGTCGTCGATCGCATGCTGCCGGGCCTCGACGGCCTGGCGATCGTGCGTTCACTCAGGGCTGCCAAGGTCGGCACGCCGGCGCTGTTCCTGACCTCGATCGGCGGCGTCGACGACCGGGTCGAGGGGCTGGAGGCCGGCGGCGACGATTATCTCACCAAACCTTTCGCCTTCTCCGAGCTTCTGGCGCGCGTCAATGCGCTCGGCCGGCGCCCGCCGGTGCAGGAGCAGCGCACGGTCTTGAAGGTTGCCGATCTCGAGCTCGATCTGATCCGGCGCGAGGCCCGCCGTGCCGGCCAGGTGATCGAGCTGCAGCCGCGCGAGTTCACCCTGCTCGAGGTGCTGATGCGCGGCGAAGGCCGGGTGATCACCAAGACGATGCTGCTGGAGCGGGTCTGGGATTTCCACTTCGATCCGAAGACCAGCGTCGTCGAGACTCATATCAGCCGCCTCAGGGCCAAGGTCGACAAGCCGTTCCAGGCCCAGCTTCTGCACACGATCCGCAGCACCGGATACAGCCTGCATGCGCCTCGAACAGGATGATTTCAGGCCCATCGGCGTGAAAATCTCAAATCCTGTTCGCAATTCAAAGAGTAAGAGCATGATGTCGTCCGAAAACCGCGCACACTTTTCGGCATCATGCTCTAGCCTGCGCAGGAGCACGCCGTTCCGCCTCGCCGTCACCTTCGGCGTGCTCTTCGTCGTCGCCTTTGTCTTCAGCGGCGCGATCATCTATCACATGCTACGCCTCGGCCTCGGCCGCGATGTCGACCAGTCGCTGAGCGAGATGAATTCACTGATTGTCTCGACCTATCAGCCCGGCGACACCGAAGATCTGATCAACACGCTGAACAATTATGCAAGCTTCCAGTCGACCTCCGACGGGCTCTATTCGCTGACCGAGCTTGCCGGCAATTTCGCAGCCCCTCGCATCCCGAACGGCGTCTATACCGTCACCTCGCGCGATGTCGGGCTGAAGGGGCATGAACGCTACCGGATGCAGGTGTCGACGATCGGCCCCTACAGCCTTGTCGTCGCCGAGAACTTCAACGATGCCGACGAGATGCTGCGGATCGTGCTGGTCAGCTTCGAGTGGGCAGCGGCCATCGTCGTGGCGACGGCGATCGGCGGCGGCGTCTTTCTCGCCGTTCGCGCCCAGGCGCGATTGGATCGGGTCGCCAACACCATGAACGACGTCTCCCACGGCGCGCTCGACGCCCGCATTCCGATCAGCGGCAACGGCGACGACCTCGATACGGTGGCGATCCAGATCAATGCGGCGCTGGAGCGGCTGCAGAGACTGGTCGAGAGCATGCGGCAGGTGAGCGCCGATATCGCCCACGATCTGAAAACGCCGCTCAACCGGCTGCGCCTGACACTGGATGCCGCCGTGGCCGGAAACGAGCAGCAGGCGGATGTTTCGGCTCTGCTTGATGAAGCGCGAAACGAAAGCGACCGGATCAACGCCACCTTCGAGGCGCTGCTGCGCATTTCCCAGATCGAGGCCGGCGCCCGCAAGGAGCGCTTCCAGGCAATTGATATCGACGCCGTGCTGAGCGTCATCTCCGAGGTCTATATCGATGTCGCCGAAGATGCCGGGCAGTCGTTCCGGATTGCCGCGCGTGCGCCCGCCGTCATCTGGGGCGACCGCGATCTCTTGACGCAGATGATCGCCAACCTGGTGGAGAACGCGATCAACCACTGCCCGGCCGGAACCCGCATCACACTGTCGCTCCGCCGCCAGGAAGATCGCGCCATTCTCTCGGTCACCGATACCGGCCCCGGCATTCCCGCTGAGGAAAGGGACAAGGTCTTCCGGCGCCTCTACCGGATCGACAAGAGCCGCACGACGCCGGGCAGCGGCCTCGGCCTCAGCCTCGTCAAGGCGATCGCCGAGCTGCATTCGGCCGAGATTGCGCTGGCGGACAATCGTCCCGGCCTTCGCGTTTCGATCGCCTTCCCACTGATGCCCGAGAAATCCTGAGCCGCCATGCCGCGAGCCTGATGAAGCGGGTGACAAAACGGCGGATTTCGGCCGCAGCGCGAAATGGCAGCACGCTCCACGGCCGGCGACGGCCGAGCCGGTAGGCCGAAAGCCCCGCCTGGATCTGCGAGCAGGGATCGGCCCTTTGGCTCACCGGCAGCGGATCGACGAAGCAGGCGCGCAGACCGTCATCGAACTCCAGGTCGAAGGCGAGATCATAAGGCAGCCGCATCGGCAGAAGCACCCCGGCAATCCAGCCGGCCGCCTTGCGGTTGATCAGATAGGCGCCGGAGCCCTTCTCGCGGGTCAGTGCGATGGCGAGCGAGCGGGCGCCCGTCAGCGGCTCGACCCGGTATTTTCGCCCGGAATTGACCGTCGACAGCCGCAGAATATCCCACTCTGCCTGATGGCGAAGGGCGGCATCGAGCACTTCGGCGAAATCATCGTCGAAGTCGAGATCGTCTTCGAGAATGAGGGCAAATTCGCCATTGCTGCCGAGGAAGCGCCTGGCGCATTGGACATGGCTGAGATAGCAGCCGATCTCGAAAGGGTTTGGCCGACGGCCGTGCCGACTTACATAGGATGCCTCGTCGAAGTCGGGATGCGGCAGGCTCAGCCCAGCCCCGTCGATCGCCGCCACCCGCTCATAGGCAAGGCCGAAGCCTGCCAGCAGCCGTTCCATTCGAAACCGGCGCAACGGCGCGCGGTCGAGATTGATGAGGTAGGTATTCACCTGCAGGCTGACCGGATGAATGGCCGGCATAAGGGCGGCGGGTGCGGCACGCATGTTCATGAGAGCTGGCCTCGACTTGGCAATGACGGCGCCAAGCCTGCGCTGCCAACCTCACCGGGACTTCGCCTGAACCATACATTTTCGTAAGCTGCGCCATCGCAAGCCGAGGGATGCATCCTTACGGATCGGTATTGTCCCGGCAAAGAGCCCGTAAGAATGCCGCGCTACAGCTCGTCTGCTGCACGCAATGGGTCACTTCCCTTCCCGCGATCATGACGACATCAATCACGCCTTCGATGACGACGGCGACCCATTGCGTGCCGCGCCGGATCGTCATCGCCCCCACAGGACGCAGCAGCTGCACTTGGCATGAAAGGCCGGCTCCTTCCATGTTGAAACCGTTGCCGCTGGCCGTCGTTCAAATCGTTCTGACGCGCCTCGCATCCAAAATACACCGTCGGCTCGGGAACAACGGGCTTCGCCGATCGTAAGTATCGTGGGCCGTGCGGAGGTGCTTATAACACAGCCATGCACTTCGATACTCTGTGCGGCCCACTCCGATCAAAGCTAGGGCGCGTCCACGTATGTGGGAGCGCCCGCATTCTTGCCCACTTCTGATTGGAGCGGCAGCCCATAGGCGCCCTGGATAAACTGATTGTCGTTGGCGCTGTACCGTGCAGCCCCCTCATCCGACCCTTCGGGCCACCTTCTCCCCGAGGGGAGAAGAGGGAGCAAGGTGCGCTTGCCGTACCCAGTTGAACCGCCTGTTCGAAGGCACTCCATCTGATAGAGTCGAGGGAGAAACGGCATTCTCCCCTTCTCCCCAGCGGGGAGAAGGTGGCCCGAAGGGTCGGATGAGGGGGCCGCACGGCACGCCGCTGCTATAGCGATCTGGGTGTAATGTTTGGGAGCGCCAACACGCTCGCCTCCTCCCTCACCCCTTCGCCCTGCGCAGCGCAATCAACCCCCGCCGCAGCCACAGCAATTGCTGCGGCGGCATCTGGCGCAGGTGTTCGTAATCCATTACCGCCACGTTATAGACGGTGCTGCGCACCTGCGGCCCGTCCTCGCAGCGCAGAAGGACGGCCTGCAGTTCCATCATGCGGTTGCTGGCCTTGCGGGCGCGGTCGGCGAGGCTTTCGGTCACCTCGCCTTCGTGGCCCTTGACGGCAAAGAGCGACTGGGCCCTCGGGCTCGGGGCCGGAATGCCCGTCGTCTTGTGGTAGCGGGCCATGACCTCGGCATAGTCGTCGCCGGCCTGGCGCTGCTCGTCGGTGATCAGCCCGTCGAGGAACATGCGGCCGAGGGTATAACCGGCATAGGGGCTTCTGACGGTCTCGTCGGCCACCGTCCTGCCGAAGCCGTGGATGCGCCGGCGCGCCGCCATCGCCACGCTGATATTCTCCTTCTCGGTTTCGAAGGGCTTGATCTTGCCGCAAGGGAAACGCTCGACATTGGCCTTGCGCGGCCGGCCGGCGCCCTTGTTTGCCCGCTGTATCTTCACCTTGGTGGCCTTGCCGCCCATGCTGATATCCTTCCTATTGAATGATGCCGTTTCGAAGTGCGGCGGCGACCAGGGCGGTCTCCTTGAACACGCCGAGTTTCGCCTTGGCGTTGGCAATGTGGGTGTTGACGGTGATCGGCGAGATGCCGAGGATGGTGCCGATCTCGGCGGCGGTCTTGCCTTGCGCCATCCAGCCGATGATTTCTCGCTCGCGCGGGGTGACGGCACTCACGACGCCGGCCCGTCGATGGTCGGCACGCGCGGCATCGTCACCTCGGCGCCCGACAGCGTCACCCGCCTGACACGGTCGGGATGGCGGATCGGCGCGGGCGCCTGGCCGGCGACCGTAAGCTGCTTGCGGGCATCCTGCCTCGGCGGGAACCTGTCGCGGTTGCGGTGCGCCATGTTGATGACGGTGTTCTTCTTCGAGCCGAAGAGTTCGGCGATTTGACGCGCCGAAAACCCCTCCTGCCAGAGCTTCTGCGCCTTGACGATCTTGTCTTCCGTCCAGAACAGATCTCTCATCCCACTGCCTCCTGTGCGTCTCGTGCGGCCCTTGCGATGACCGGGTTGTCGGGAAACATCTCAGCCAGCGCCCGTTTGGCGCTGCGGCTGCCGTTTGCCGCCTGTCTCAGCAGCCGCATCTTGTAGGCGGCGACCTTCGGCTGCGGCTGTTCGGGCGGCGATTCGACGCGCGGGCGGCTTTGCGCCGTCATCGCCGCCTGCTGCTGGCGGGCGATTTCGGCGAAGCTCGCCGCGCTCGGGGCGAAGGCGCGGTTATGGTCCCTGACCTTGCCGGACAGGAACAGCTTGGCGGCGCGCCAGAGCGCTTCTGCCGGAATGCCGTCGATGGCGACGAGATAGGCGCGGATCTGCATGTCGGGATCAATGCCGGCGGAGGCCGGAAAGCCCGAAAGCATCCCCGCTATGATCTTTACCGGAGAGGAAATCTCTTGCGGCATCGACCGTTGTCCTTCTGCCCACGCTTGCATTGATCGACCCGGCTTCCCTCGCCTTCTCATTGAAATACCAATCGGATTTGATCGCCCGCCAGCCACGCAGGATCTGCATCTCGGCGGCCTCGACCGGGTTGCCGGTCTTCAGATATTCCTTGAGCTGGATCCTCGCCGCATAGGCCGTCAGCGGCTTCTTCAGCGTGCGGCTGCGATGCTCGATGATCGCCGCCGCCAGCTCCTGCCCCAGCACCGGGCTCAGGATCTCCATGATGTTCTTGTTCATCTCTTCCTTTTCCATGCGATTGCCTTCCTGCTCGAGGCGTGTCTGCGCCCTCAAACCCGCAGCCTCGGCCGCCCGCCGGCGAAATTGACCGGGGCGCCCGGCCTGGCGGCGCGGCCGGCAAAGCGCCTGAGCTGCCGGCCGGCATGGTCGTGCTGGGCGGTGTCGCCCTTCTCGGCGCTGCGAAGCCGGTGGATCTCGCTTTCCACCGAAGGCACCGACACCCCGAGGATGGCTGAGATTTCGATATAGTCCCGGCCGGAGCGGAAGAGCTCGAGGGCGTTCATGTCAGTGCCTCGATGCGCAGGAGCGATGCTCATCGCTTGATCCTCTTTCTCATTTCGATCCGCAGCCGGCCCTCCCCGCCGAGCGGGCGCCGGCCAGATCGTTCATTGTCAAACTTGTGGAAGAGGCTGGCGTCGCCGAGGGAGCGCGACGACGCCAGCTGCCGATAGCCTTCAGGGAGGAGTGAGGCTGTCGGATTTGGTGAGCGGCTCAGAACCGGGAAAGACCGGCGTCTGCCGCATCTCTTCCGGTTCGGTCTGCCGGCCGCAATTTTCGCAATGACGCTCGATCACCTCGGCGATCGACAGCGCCCTGCCGCAGTGCGGGCAGCCGATGTAGTGGGCACAGGCAAGGCCCGAAAGCCGGGGTCTGTTGTTGATGATGGCGGTGCTTGTCATGGCCATAAGGGTACGTAAAATACCTCGCACGTCAAGCGATTTAGGGCATTACATGTACCTTTTTTTAGGGTATAATTTATATCATGTTGAAAGATCAGGAACAATTTGAGCGCGAAGAACGCGCAAAGCGTCTGGTCATGGCCAGGAAGAACGCAGGCTTTGCGGGGCCGAAGGCGATCGTCGATCGTTTCGGCTGGAACGCCAATGTCTACAAGGCGCACGAGTCGGGCCGGAACGGCTTCGGCATCGCCGACGCGAAGAAATATGCCAAGGCGTTCAGGGTCAATCTCAACTGGCTGCAGTTCGGAACCGGCGATGCGCTCGATCCGGAGGAGCGGCCGGTTTCCGTCGCCGACGTGCCGAAGATCTCCTGGGTCAGCGCCGGCCAGCTGACCGAGCAGGCGCCGATCACCGACTTCTCCGAATTCCCGACCGTCGCCGCGCTCGATCTCCCCGACGGCGACTGGATCGCGCTCGAGGTCGAGGGCAATTCGATGAACAAGATCTCGCCGCCAGGCTCGATCATTTTCGTCAACCGCCGCGACAAGCGCCTGGCGCCGAACGCGCTCTATGTCGTCGCCGACGAGACCGGGGCTGCGACCTACAAGCGCTATCGCCCGAACGACAATCCGCCCTTCCAGCCCGCCTCCTACGAGGACGTGCCGCCGCCGGAATTCCACGGCGCCGTCACCATCGTCGGCCGCGTCCGGCGGTCGGTGATCGAGATGTGAGAGTCCACACTCTTCCAAAAACCTCAACCAATTCCGCGATGTAACGCTTACCGCTCCAGCAAAATTCCAACCACTTCGCAAAAAGATTCAAGATGATCCGCCCGTCCTCATGAGCCGGCGGAATCTGGTTCCATTTCGTGACGCTTGCCGTGCTGATCATCGCTTTCTCAGCGGGGGCGATCCTGTTTTGAGGTGAACCTCTCGCGTGGCCGAAACCGGCTCTACCCGGCGCTCCAATCGCCGCGGTCAAACTGCCTGCAACGACCTCGCGGACCGACGCGCCTGCAAACAACGCTTCGAGCGCAGCTGTAAAATCTGAAAGCCGCGCCGCAAAGCAGAGCGGATCATCGCCGCCGCCCGCCCGCCTGTGCTATCCTGATCTCTCTCACTCCCTCTCTTCCATCTCTTTCCAGTTCCTGAAGGCTGGTGAGGGAGGGTTCCGGCCAAAGCTTCCCCCTACCCCATGAGCAAAACCCATGAAGCCGGGAGAGCATTGGCCATGTCCTGAAGGCCGGAGCCGGGATGGGACACGTGCCAGAGGGGCCATTCGCTTCGCCCTCGTCCTGATTTTCTGACAGCGCACTTAAGGACTTTCGCTTCCCGCGCCGCTGGGCTTCGTCAGCTCGGGAGTTGCACCCGGTCGCCCAATCACTTGGCTGAGACATACGCCTACGATTCGTACCCCGTCAACCATTCAGGTATTTTTTATACCTTTTGCGATTGACGATCTAGGGTATGTTATATACCTTTCTCGATAGGCCGACCAGCCGGCACGAGAGGGCAGAGCAATGCAGCATATCCGCAAGATCGAGACCGAGCAGAGCCGGCGGGACACCCGCTGGAATGCGGTGCGCGGGCTCGATGACTGCGATGCCTATATGGCCAACGAGGCCCAGCGCATGGGCGCCCTCGGCTTTGCCTATCTCGGCCGCCCCGAACATTCGGTCCGCGGCCCGTCATGGCTGCGCGGCGCCACCGCCAGCGTCGAGGCGCATTACCGCTACGCCCGCGAGATCATGGGCATCACCGATGGCGATCAGCTTTACGCCTGAGGGAGAAACTAAAATGTCCGCCGATTGCGTCATCAAAGCCTTTTCCGGCTGCACCTGCCGGCCCGGCCAATGCGCCGAGAAGCCCATCATTCCGACGCCCGTCACCTTCGTCTCCTGGCGGATTCAAGCAGTCACCTGCATCGCCTTCGGTTTCCTGGCCGCGATCCTCTCGGCCGCGTGGATGGAGCCGCAACTCAAGAATCGCGATCTCGACAATCAGGAGCAGGTGTCATGGAAGTGAGCGGATGCTTTTCCAAGCGCCGCAGGTCAGGAGCTGAACTTGATGTCGCTCGCCTTTGCCGCGGTAATGAACGCCCGCCGCACCTGCTCGGGCTCGGCAACATCGTTGAAGACATCAAGCACCAGCAGCTCGGCAGCCTTGACCGCCGGCGTCTGCTCCGGCCAATCGTTGAGCAAGGTATTGCCTGCCTGGACGACGTTATAAACGGTCCTGGTCTTGCCATTGATGGTGATCTTCACCGGCTTGAAGCTTCGTCGCCTGCTCATGATGCAGCCCCCTCACGCGGAACACGCGACTCAACGAGCGACGTCGGGACTCGTTCCGGTTGAGTGACTATCTCACATGTTATTGTCGCTGGGCGAATCAACTTGCCGGCAGCCAGACGTGCGAGAGCCAGAAAACGTGGCGACCAGTTTCTAGGTCGACCCCCTAACGCGCGGGAGACAGGAGGGTAGCAAATCTCGCCTGAGGGCCCACCGAATACATATCAGTCTTGAGTTGTAGATAATTTGCCACTTGGAGAATAACTACAATCTTGCGGCTATCCATGTATATATAGCCGCCAGAATAGCATTCACGATCGTATTAATCATTGCAATAAATATTGATTTGTGTAAAGTAATTGTACAGCGCCTAGACGCGCAACGCCAAGGAAACACCCCCTTTCTTAATCCCCGCTTTTCGCGGGGCTTTCTTTATCAAGTTGAATCTCGGAGACGGGTGGACCTTTTCCCGTTTTTATCCTTGGAGCTTGAGTGCTGTTACCGCGGCAGCTCCGCCTTTCCATCGCGCACGGCCCCGCCAAATTGCGGGGTTTTTCCGTTCCGTGCGGCTGCTAGGGGCTGGCCCCCATCTGGCGCTGCGTTCGATTTACGCTGGCCAGGCAAGCATATCTCGCAGAGATCAACGAAGCGACCCACCGGGGGGAGAACAGCGCTTCCGCACATTCGTCTGGGACGACACATTCAGGGCGAATACATACTCGACACTCGTCCATGATGAGAGTGACGAGATCGCCTTGTCCAAAGGCGCGCATCCGCAGCCTGGAAACAGCGCCTTCAGAAAGCCTGTTCAGAACACAAGAGGGAATGCATCAGTCCCGATGCCGGTCCGGACGAGGACGTCAGCGTCAGAAAGATCGGCGCAGCGGATCGGCTCACTTAACGCCACCCTTATAGCTGACTTTATAAATCACCCCGTTTGTGTCCTCCGAGATCAGCAGCGAGCCCTCCGGCGTTATCGCCAGTCCCGCGATCCGCCCGTATTCGGACTGGTGATCGTCGCTCAAGAAGCCCGTGAGGAAATCTTCCTTGCCCGTTGGTTCGCCTTTGTCGAACATGACCCGTACGACCTTGTATCCGGCGGGATCGGAGCGGTTTTGTGGCCGGCGATCGGCCGCTCAGGCGGGCTTCGGCTGATGGAAGCGGCACCAGCCATTAGGGCTGATTTCGCCTGCGACGATCTCACATGCGTTCGGCTCCATGAAATGGGTGCATCCGCCGCAGCGGCGGCCACGATTCGGCGAGTCCTGATATCGTGCCTCGCGCTTGGGCGTTGTTCCCACGCGCGCCGCCGGCGATGACGGACTTGTCATGCAGGACGCCAGCACTCCGGTGCTGGCGGCGACAGCGCCGGCGAGCGAGACTTTCAGAAGTTTTCGGCGAGATAGCTTTTGGTTCGGGGCCGATCCGCGATGTCCCCCGTTACGACGCTGGTTCATGATCTATCCTCCCTAAAGGAGCGCACGGATAGGTACACTTAGATCGACTTCAAATACTCGATGAGATCGTCCTTTTCCTGAGCGCTCAGATCCAACTTCAAATGATCGTTGTAGTGCTCGACGACGTCCTCGAGGGTGGCAAACCGGCCGTCGTGGTAGAAGCCGCCCTTGTGGACCTTGTCCATGTTCCACAGGGCCCGCAACGGCGCTGTCCTGTAGCGACCATCCGGGGATCGCTTCGCCTGGAAATCGTCTATGCCGATCTCGTCCGCCGTATGAAGGTTCCAACCGGGCTCTGTGAAGAGCGGCGGCACATGGCAAGCGGCGCACTTGGACTTGTCGTTGAAGAGGGCCTTTCCCTTCTCCGCCGCCGCACTGTCGAATGTGCCATCTGGCGGCTGCGGGGTGGGCAGGGATAGCTGATAGAAATGCAGCGCCGGAAGTTTGGCGGTGATCCGGTCTTCCCCGTCCTGCTTGTGACCCTGCTTTGTCCTGGCTGCAACCGGATACTTCTCGGCGTCGTCCAGCCGCGGATCGTAGAACACGCCTTTTCCGTGCATCTCGAGATTGCCGACATAGGCGTTCCAGTAGCTGACGTTCCCCCAGGCCCCGGTCCAGGTATGGTTATTCACGCCCGCCAATCCGAATGCGGGGGGATTGAGCGTTGCGGCCGTCTTGCCGTCCGGGCGGAATGCCTTTCCGTCCAGGTTGAGCTCGGCGTCGAACTTGCCAGGCCCCCAGGCGGCCACCGCCTTCCTCACGTCGGCTTCGGAGATTTGCAGCATCTCGGTGAATGCCGTGAGGTCAGGCGCCAACCCGACGATCGCACCGATGTTCAGGTCGCGGTTGGGCCAGCCATCCAGCCTACGGCCGATGCCGGGAGCGTAGGCGTCGTCGACTGTCGAATGGCACACCGCGCACTGGATGCCAACCGACGTCAGCGTCTTGCCGTCGTCGCCGAAAAATCCGGTTACCCCGACAACGGCATTGGCCTTCAGCAGCAGAAGCGTGCTCGCCGGATCGTCAAGATCGACCTTGGCCTTATTGAGCGCTGCGGCGACGTCCTTAGGGACGGCGTTGAGATCGACCTTCAGACCGAGCTCCAGAGCCTCTTTGGGGCTGAGTCCCGGCCCCTTGCCACCCAGCTTCTCACCCGCGATGGCCTCGTGAAGCTTGAGTTTGCCTCCCCAGAAGTCCTCACTGCCGAACGTGTCGAAGCGGAATGTCTCGCGGCCCTCCTCCAGGAATCGTCTGGCTTGGGCGGCTGCCGCCGCATCAAAATCCTTGCCGCCGACAGAGGCTTTTTTGGCCGTCTGGGCGGCCGCCGGGATCATCGTTGAACAGAGGAGAAGAAGGAAAAAAGCTGCTGTACCATGAGAGCGTAGAGACATAAAAATCCCTCCACGCAGCCGACGTTGTCGGCTTGCGCACCTGGTTTTACGGCAATGAAACAACTCCCATCCACAATATTACAACATGCTAAATTAGCAATGGAAATCCTTTGTTCTTGCCCAGTCTGAGGCTCACAGCCGATTGACTTTCTTGGTATGATTTTCATCGCCCTTGGATTTGCGGGGATTCACCTCGGCCAGCATTGAACGTGATGTGATGGGTCAAGGGCCTTCGCGGCCGATAGGGTCTGAGCGTTCGCAGTGCCGCCCGAAGTGCCGCCGAAGGACATCGCGCCGGAATGGGGCTCTGCCCCGATGAACCAGACGCACCAGATGAGCATGAGACGCCCAGTGAATTGCACCTCAATGCGCAACGGGGTGATGGTTAATACCACCTGTTATTGAGCTTACGGTTCACTGTTGCTTCCATCGTCGTTTTCTCCTATTTTGGCGGCGAATGACCGCCCCCAATTTCACCTTTCTTACAGTCACAGCCGCAACCGTTGTAACGGCTGTGTGGGGCATTGGCGGCTGGTACTTCTTCAAAAGAGACCAAGCCGAAGGCCGCGCGCCACATGATGAGAGCTTTCAGCATATATGTTGGGTGGCAACCATCCCCATGTCGCTCTTGGCTTATTTCCTCTTCCTCGGAGGTGATCTTGAAGCTCAGACTGGCATGGACCTATTCGCCACCGTGGTTCTCGGTGAAGTGCTTGGTTTCGGCATAATCGCGATGTTCCACGAGGCTGTCTGGGGGCATCGGTTCAACCGCCTTGAACGCCCTTTGGGGGTGACGATGGCTGTAGGCGTGTTTTTATATTGCATCGCCGTAACATTTCATCCTTAGTTCGGCGCTTCCTCAGCGTTAGCAGCTCCCCTTTGGCCGGATCGTGATTTCCAGGGCCTCTTAAACAGTCGGTGTGGTGACCTCGGTCAACTTGTTCGCAGCCTGCCGCAGAGCGGTCGGAGACCCGGCGAAGAGCTTCGCGTTGGTCTGTGCGATTTTCTGCTCATCCTTCAACGCCTGGACAAGCTTCTGCGTCTCCCCCTTCCCGAGAAGGGTTTCGAGGCGCGCGACATTAAAATCGACATCGACGAACGCCTCACCCTTGGCGGCAGCATTTCGAACACTGCCGATGGCTTGGCCGGCGGCAAGGTTCCGCCTCGCCTTCTCCGGTTCCTGCGATATTGGCACAAGGCCAATACCGCGATCGACACTGCAGGAAGACAGGTAACGCTCCGCTATGTCATGACATATGCCGGGAAGAAGATCATCAAGCCGCATAAAGCCTTCATGACGATTCGGGATGCCGCCAGCTTCAGTGACGATGTGACGCCGCACGTCCTGCGGCATACGCGCGCTACGTGGCTTGCGCAAGCGGGTATATCGAGCAGCGGCAGCATCTCTGGGTATGACGTCGGAAGAATTTGAGCGGACTTATTTGCACGCAAGTCCAGACTTCCAACAGGCGGCAACGAACGCATTCTAATCCGTACGCTGCGCAATGGGGCCGCAATCGGTCCGATAGATGAAAATGAAGCTTTGTAGACTTTCGGGAAAGTGGTAAATTACGTGAGTTAAATCAGTAATTTACAACTGGTCGGAGTGGAGTGATTCGAACACTCGACCCCCACGTCCCGAACGTGGTGCGCTACCAGACTGCGCTACACTCCGTGACCAGCGGCGCTTCTATAGAACAGCCTATCTGGTTGCACAAGCACCAAATTTCAAAAAACCGAGGGAATTTTTGACGGGTTGATGACAGCGGCCGGAATGGGCCGCTGCAGCAAAAAGACACACTCGGAGCAAATCGCACGGAAGTGCAAAAGGGGCAATTTTCTTTTGCCGGGTTCCGCGCTAAAGGGCTCGGCGGGACAGGCGAAACCGCCGCGACGGCGGCTTCGCAGCCATTGCGCTAGAGATCAGGGACGACACGATGAAACTCCGCACCATTACCGCGGCCGGGCTTACAATTGCGCTTGCCGGATGCACGACCATACCTTCCGCCGGCAATCCGATCGAGGCCCGCTGGGTCGGCAAATCGGCCGGCATCTTCTTTGCCGCCTATGGACCGCCGATCAGTGACAGCGAGCAAGGCGCCACCACCGTCTATACCTGGCGCGGCGGCTACAAGACCGTGCGCATTCCGGCAAAATACGCCGAAGGCGCCGACGGCAAGCGCGGCAAGCAGATCGCCGCCGCCCGCACCGCCTATCTGCGCTGCCAGGCCGAAATCACCACCAATTCCGACTACACGATCCGCGACATCCGCACCGTCGCCGACATTCCCGGCGTCAACGGCCCGTCCTATTGCGCCGAATTCCTGGCGCCCGAACAGAAGTAACGGACGGTTCGTCCGGCATATGGAGACAGGCGGCCAGGGTGCCGCCTGTTTTCGTTTGGGGCTATGCGCAGCCCGAACAACGGGACACTGTATGAGCCTAAGACCCCTCCCCAACCCCTCCCCACAAGGGGGAGGGGCTAAGGCGCGGCTTCGGCGGCGACTACGGAGAGGTCTTGCTGGCCGTTACTGTTCTGCGGAATGCTACGGTACGGCTTATCTGAAGTGGTGCGGCATCCTAGCCCCTCCCCCTTGTGGGGAGGGGTTGGGGAGGGGTTTTGGCTTGGTCGCAACCGGACGGACGCAAGCGAAGCGCCGGCCGCTAAGTTCACCCCTCCGCCGGCCCGTAAAGGCCGAGCTCATCGAGAAGCGCCCGCTGCCGGTCGGCGTTTTCGACCAAAAGGGCGGTGTAACGCTCGACGATCCGCGCGCGGTGAGCCGGGTCGGAGACGGCGGACAGCGCGCCTGATATGGCGGCGATCTTTTCCGAGGTCCGGCGCAGTTCCTCCAGCAGCTCGGCCTTGCCGCCGGCCTCGGCGACCACCTGCTTCGTCACCTTGCCGATGCCGGCCGGCGTGCGGCTGCCGGCGGAGACGTAACCCTCCGGCAGGTCACCCTTGAGATTGACGACCGACTTGAAGCGGATGACGTCGAAGATCTGGTCGACCGCCTGCTTGGCGCCGGTCACCCGCGAGGGGTGGTCGGTATCGGCGGCGGCATGCGGCAAGAGCTCGAGCTTGCCCTTGTGGCGCTCATCAAGCGGCAGGTAGGGCAGCATCGGGCCGCTGAGCGTGCCGGTCGCCGCATCCCTGAACAGGTCGGCGTCGATTGCCGCATGCCCGATCTTGCCCGACGACAGCGCCGCATCGAGCGCATCGGTATCGACGACCTCGCCGCGATCGTAATTGACCAGCACGGCGCCGTCCTTCATGGCGGAAAGCACCTTGGCATCGACGGTGCCGGCATTGGAATAGACGCCGGTCGACGCATCCAGGCGGCCGAGGCCGATATGGACAGAGAGCACGTCGGCGCCGCTAGCTGCTTCGACCGGGCTTGCGGCATAGTCGAAGCCTTCCGCCTCGATCCAGCGCTTGTGATGCTCGCGGGCATAGATCGCCACCTTCATGCCGAAAGCCTTGGCGAGCTTGGCGACTTCACGGCCGATATTGCCGTAGCCGAGCACGGCGAGCTTGCGGCCCTCGAGCTTTGCCGTCGGAAAATCCTTCAGCTGGCGGCCGGTGTCGAAATCGCCGCTGGCGACCATCCGGTGCAACCGGTCGACCGGCAGGTCGGGAACGACCTTCAGGATCGCCTTGAGAGCCATCTGGGCGGTCGCGCGGCTGTTGATGCCGGGTGTGTTCATCAGGGGCGCAGTGCCGCCCTCGCCGTTGCCGCCGCCCCAGGAGGCCGAGCCCATATTGCCGGTGCCGGCGCCGATGCGTACGCCGCCGAGCGGGAAGACCGCAGCCTTCGGGATGAACGTCGCCGCCGCAATCAGCGCGTCGTACTGACCCTTGTCGGTCTGTGGCAGGATCTCCGCCTCGGTGCTGAGGTTCGGCTGGTAGAAGAAATGGATCCGGCCTTTTTCGAGGCCGGCGCGATCACCGAGCGGACCGAGATGGAAGACGCCGCCCCTCTCCTCGATATAGGCCTTGACCTCGCTGTAATCAGGCTCACCGTCGGCGCCGAAACGCAAGCCGACAAGATCGGCAATCAGCACCGTATAGGCGCGGTTCGGATCGTCCTTGCGCACGGCGCCATCGGCCTTGACAGGCGCCTCGAAGGTCACACCGTTCTTTGCCAGCTCCTCTTCGAGAACGACGATCTTGGCCCTGAGATAGGCGTATTGCAGATTTTCCAGCAGTGCCACGACATCATCGGGCTCGCGGATGCCGCCGACCCAGGCGCGGTAATCGCCTGGCGTGCCCGGAAAGGCATTGACGTAGCGGGCCGCGTCGAGGCCGGGCTCATATTCGCCGTTCGGATGGGTGATGCCCTCATAACCGAGCAGCTGCTTGGAGCGGGCGATGATGCGGGCATGGATCGCGGCATCGGTGATATCGGCGTCCTCGACCTTCAGCAGCGTCACCGCCGCACCACGCCGTTCGGCATCGGTGACGGTCAAAGACAGCAGCGGATGCGACTTGACCCATTCGTCGATCACGGCGCGGTTGGCGGCGGAGCGGCGGTTGAGCTCGACGACGGAGCCGACCCGGGCTTCGGACTGCAGCAGGCCGAAGGTGGTCTCGGCGAAGGCGAGCGCGCTGTAGGTGTTGATGACGCCGCCGAGCATGCGGTCTTCGGCGGCATCGTAGAACGGGCCGGCATCGACGGAGCGCTTGGCCGAAAATGGCTGGCGCGGATCGATCGGCGGCGCGATCTTCAGCTGCCGCGGGATCGCCCAGGCGGGATCCTGCAGATTCTTCTCGATCAGCGCCAGCGCATGCGGGGTGAAGGAGGCGACGAAATAGCCGGATATGCCGCCGATCGCCTTCTGGAACGGCATGAACAGGCAGCATTTCGCCATCACGGCGCTGACCAGTTCCGGCTCCCAGGGCATGGCGCCGAGCATCGAGGTGGCGTCGAACACCGCATGGCGGTTGGCCGGATCGCCGTCGAGCCAGTTCAACAATTCGTGGATTTCGCCGCTGGTATAGGCGTTCGCCCCGGTCGTTTCGTGGCCGACGCCGACGAAGATCGAAACGCCGAGCGCCGTCAGTTCGGCCGCCGTCGGGATCACGCCCTCGGAGGCGGCGAAATGGATGCGGCTCTCGCAGCCCTTTTCGGCAAAGCGCTGCATCTCGATCAACTGCGTCGCCCAGGACTGGCGGAAGAAGCCGGCGGTCTTGGACGGATCGCTCTCCGGCCGAGGGGTATCGACATAGACGCGCTGGGAAGCGTCGTTGGCATTCATCAGATGCTGGATGCAGACGGTGAAGCCGCTATGGCCGCCGCCGAGCCCGACCGCCATGCGGTTGGTTTTGGGAAAGCCGAAATAGCGGTGGATCGCCCGCATCATATCGGTCAGGATCTTGTCGGCCGGATAGCCGCGATGCATGCTGCGGGAAATCTCGGCGGTGGTGAAGCCGCCGATATCGTTGCCCCGGTCGTCGAACTTGCGATAGGTCTTTTCGATCCAGGCGTCGAAGGCGATGCGCCGCAGGCGGCTATCGGCTTCGTCGGTCGTCGCGTCGGTGATCGGCCCGACGCCGAAGAACGGGTTGGACGCCAGTTTCGGCGCACCCGACGCGGTCTGTCGAAGGGCGATCAATCGCTGTTCCTGCATCTGCGCGATATCTGTCATTGCCTGCCTGTCTGTTTCCGGAGCTGAAGTTGCCGTTAATGGTGAAGCGACTGTTCCGGCAAGACAACCTCATATGCGCCGAACGACAGGCGAAACGCGTCATTGCTATGGCTGCGGGGATGTTCGCGCGTTTGGCAGGCGGGACGCTCCCATGCCCGCCCCTTCATCCGGCTGTGAAAGACCCCTCCCCAACCCCTCCCCACAAGGGGGAGGGACTAACCCGGAGTGCCCGCCTCGTTCCACTCGAAACGTCGCAAATATCGAAAATGGGTGCGGCAGGTTAAGTCCCTCCCCCTTGTGGGGAGGGGTTGGGGAGGGGTCTTGGTCGGGTTCGAAGCTTTTGCCCGTCGACATCGCAGCCACAGTCGCTCACCCTCTCAAAACAGACTTGCCGCACGCAACCATTCGGCGTATGTCTTTGCCCGTCGCGAAAAGCGACTGCCTCCCTTGATCCGCTCAGTGGCGGAGTAAATAGGTGGACGAATGGGTCGTCCAGGCGGTCGAGTACACGCCGGCCATGCGCTTCAGCCATGGTTCGGCCAGCACCTCCCTGAAACCAGCGCCTGACCAGATCAGGCCTCATCGTGAGCCATCGGCCCGCTCTGTGGGCGCGTGCGCTCGCGTCGACCCGGAACGCACCCATGACCAGATCCCTTGTCGTCATCTTCACCGCCATTGTCCTCGATGCCATCGGCATCGGCCTCATCTTTCCGATCCTGCCGTCGCTGCTGCAGGACATCACCCATAGCGACGACGTCGCCCCCTATATCGGCACGTTGACCGCCCTTTATGCGGTGATGCAATTCATCTTCGCGCCAGTGCTCGGGGCGCTGAGCGATCGGCTCGGCCGGCGGCCAGTGCTGCTGATTTCGCTGGCGGGTGCCGCCATCAACTACCTGTTTCTCGCCTTGGCGCCTAACCTGCTGCTGCTCTTCCTGGGCCGGGCGATTGCCGGGCTGACCAGCGCCAACGTCTCGGTGGCCACAGCCTATATCACCGACATCTCGCCGGAGGAGAAACGCGCCCGCCGCTTCGGCCTGTTCAACGCCATGTTCGGCCTCGGCTTCATCATCGGCCCGGTGCTCGGCGGCGTGCTCGGCGATTACTGGCTGCGGCTGCCCTTCATCGCGGCGGCCGCACTCAACGGCGCCAACCTGCTGCTCGCCTTCTTCGTCCTGCCGGAATCGCGGCCGGGCAGCCGCGAGACGATCGACCTTGAAGCGCTCAATCCGCTGAAGCCGCTGCGCGCCGTGCTCGAGATCAAAAGCCTGCTGCCCGTCATCTTCCTCTTCTTCCTCTTCAGCGCCACCGGCGAGGCCTACGGCACCTGCTGGGCGCTGTGGGGCAGCGACGCCTTTCACTGGAACGGGCTTGCGATCGGCCTGTCGCTCGGCGCCTTCGGCATATGCCAGACGCTGGCCCAGGCCTTCCTGCCGGGACCGGCCGTCAGGCTGCTCGGCGAGCGCGGGGCGATCCTGACCGGTATTGCCGGCGTCTCGATCGCCCTTACCGTCATGGCCTTTGCCGACCGGAGCTGGATGATCTTTGCGATCATGCCGGTCTTCACGCTCGGCGGCATTGGCGTGCCGGCGCTGCAGTCGCTGGCAACCCGGCAGGTCGACGAAAACAGCCAGGGCCAGTTCCAGGGCGTGCTGGCCTCGGCCGTCAGCCTCGCCTCGATTGTCGCGCCGCTTGGCTTCTCCAGCATCTATTTCCTCGTCCGAGGGGAATGGCCGGGCGCCATCTGGCTCTCGGTCGTCGCCGTCTACGCGCTCACCCTGCCGCTTGTTTTGGGTCTCGGGCAGAAGAAGCCGGCGCCGGCAGGCTGACGCATCTGGGGAAAGCGGCGGTCGAGACGGTTGCTGGCGTGATACCGACCGGCCGCATGCTTTGGCATGAACGCATCGCTATCTGGCAGTTCCGCCCCTGGCAACGCCTGCTGCAGCCATGCGAATTTCTCCCGCCAACAACAGCTATGGAAACACGATGCGCCGCGATACCGAACTGCTGGATGCGATCCAGACCTATTTCGATGCCCTCTATGCCTGCGATCTCGCCTTGTTCGACCAGGTCTTTCACCCCGCCTGCACCCTGTTTGACGCAGATGAGGGAAGGATCACGGTCGATCCGATCGCCGATTACCGCCAGGTGATCGCCAAGCGGGTGTCTCCGGCGAGCCGGGCGCAGGATCGCGAGGACGAAATCATCCTGATCGACTGGCTGTCGCCGAAGGCGGCCACGGTGAAGGTCCGGTTGCGCATCCATGCCAATGTCTTCATCGACCACCTCTGCTTCGCAAGGGGCGCCGAGGGCTGGCGGATCGTCGCCAAGGTCTGGCATCTCGAAAGCGTCAAAGCCTGAACCTCAGGCCAGCGCCGCGGTGCCGCTGTCGAAGAGGGAATGGTCGTTCGCCGTCACCACCCGCTGCGACGGCTGCATCGCCGTGCACGCCAAGAAGGTCGTCGAACTCGGCGCGTCCGAGGGCGAAATCGCCGAGGCGCTCGCGTGGCGATCGCTCTCAACGCCGGCGCCGCGCTCACCTATACCGCCCGCGTGTTCGACGCGGTCGCGGCGCTGCCGGGGCGGCGAGGGCAGCCCCTCATCCGCCTGCCGGCACCTTCTCCCCGTAAACGGGGCGAAGGGACAAGCCGCGACCTTTCGGTCTCTCACCGAAGTCTCGTAGGGCACGTCCCCTCTCCCCGTCAGAACGGGGAGAGGGTTAGGGTGAGGGGCAGCTATTGGCACCTCGCAGGCGCGATAGAGCTCCGTCAAAAGCCGCATCTGCTTCGCGATCACGGCCCGCTCTTCCATGTCAGTCCGAACACACGCAGCCAGTTGTCGAAAGCGAATTTCGACAGGCTCTCTCTGTCGAACCCGCATTTGCGCATCGCGTCGAACAGATGCGGCAGGCCGCTCGCATCCTTGATCCCGCGAGGCATCACCGCGCCGTCGAAATCCGATCCGAGGGCGACCCGGTCTTCGCCGACGCGGTCGATCAGATACTCGATATGGCGAACGATGTGGTCGAGCGGGGTATCGTCGTTCAGATGACCGTCGGCGCGAATGTCGTTGACCGAGAGGTTGAAGCCGATCACGCCGTCTGTATCGCGGATGGCGTCGAGCTGCCGATCGGTGAGATTGCGGGTCGAGGGGCAGATGGTGTGGGCGCAGGCATGGGTGACGACGAGCGGGGCGTCGCTCAAGGCCGCCACGTCCCAGAAACCGCGTTCGTTCAGATGCGCCAGATCGATCATGATGCCGAGCCGATTGCAGGTCCTCACCAGGTCCTTGCCGATCCCGGTCAGTCCGGGGCCGGTATCCGGCGACTTGGGATAGGCGAAGGGAACACCGAAGCCGAAGATGTTCGGGCGGCTCCAGACCGGCCCGAGCGCGCGCAGGCCCGCCGCATAGAGCCGGTGGAGATAGTCGAACTCGCTATCCAGCGCTTCGGCCCCTTCCATGTGAAGCACGACGGCAAAGGCGCCCTCGGCTCTGGCGGCGGCGATCTCATCGACATCGACCGCCAGGCGCATCCGACCGTCGGAGCGGCGGATCAATCTCTCCAGCGCCAGACGCTGGGCCTCGATTTGCCGGCGGGCACAAAGCGGATCGAGGCTCTCGGCATAGATGACCTCGTAGCCGTTCTCAGTGATGATCAGGTCATTTTCCGGCGGATGCTCCGGAGCCGCATGCAGCGCGAACAAGCCGCCGGCCAGGCCGCCCTCGCGGGCTCTGGGCAGATCGAGATGCCCGGTTTCAGACCGCATCAGAAAGTCGCGCCCGGAGGAGGTGTATTCCGCGATGAATTGAACCGCGTCATTGTGCCCGTCGAAGATTTCGGTGTCGGCCATGTCGGTTTGCTCCTGGAATTTCCACCGGCGCCCGTCTCAAGACCCCTCCCCAACCCCTCCCCACAAGGGGGAGGGGCTTAACTTGCCGCACCCGCATTCCAAATCTTTGGCGTTTCGGAAGGAGCGAGACGGTGCCCCAGGTTAGCCCCTCCCCCCTTGTGGGGAGGGGTTGGGGAGGGGTCTACCCACGCGCAAAAGTTCTCCGGTTGCGCCTGCCAAAACCCCGCGCTACGCCGCCTCTTCGTTCTCAGCCGCCCCCTCCGCCAGCTTCCGCGCGGCGACGAAATCGACCTTGCCCGAGCCCAGCACCGGCACCTTGCCGATGGTGATCTCGGCCGGGACCATCATGTCCATCGCGCCCTTGGATTTGGCGAAGGCGAGGAATTCGGTGCGGGTGGCGGTTTCGGCTTCGGTCAGCAGCACCAGGCGCTCGCCCTTCTTCGGGTCGGGGAGCGACGAGACGACCGAGAGCGCGCCGGGCCAGAGTTCGGCGGCGAGCGCCTCGATTGCCGCCAGCGACACCATTTCGCCGCCGATCTTGGCGAAGCGTTTGGCCCGGCCGCGGATCTTGACGAAGCCGTCCTCGTCGATGGTGACGATGTCGCCGGTGTCGTGCCAGCCATCGGCGAGCGGCTCGAGCACACCGGGCTTTTCGGCGCGGAGGTAGCCGGCCATGACATTGGCGCCGCGCACATGCAGGCGGCCGCCCTCGTCGATGCCGGGCACCGGCTCGAGCTTCCATTCCATGCCCGGCAGGATTTTGCCGACCGTGCCGGAGCGGTTGTACATCGGCGTGTTGATGGAGATAACAGGCGCCGTCTCGGTGACGCCGTAGCCTTCGAGAATGCGCAGGCCGAATTTCTCCATATAGGTGTGGCGGGTGGCCGCCTTCACCGGCTCGGCGCCGGCGAAGATGTAGCGGATCGAGCGGAAATCGTACGGGTGCGCCGTCCTGGCATAACCGTTGAGGAAGGTATCGGTGCCGAAGATGATCGTGGCGTTGGAGACATAGATCAGCTCCGGCACGATGCGGTAATGCAGCGGCGACGGATAGAAATAGACCGGCACGCCCGAGATCAGCGGCAGCACCGTGCCGGCCGTCAGCCCGAAGGAATGGAAGACCGGCAGGATGTTGAACACCTTGTCGCCGCTGTGGAAATCGATGCGGGCGGCGGCCTGGGCGGCGTTCGACAGGATGTTGCGGTGGGTCAGCACCACTCCCTTCGGCGTGCCTTCCGAACCCGAGGTGAAGAGGATGACGGCCGGATCGTCGGCCCGGCGCTTCACCAGCGGCCGCGCCTTGCGCAGAAGCCCGACGAGCTTGTCCTTGAATGAGATTTCGGCTCTGAGCTCATCGAGCCAGACGATGGTCAGCTGCTTTTCCAGCTCCTCGATGACAGGGCCGAGCTTGGCCTGGGTGACGAAGGCGCGCGAGGTCAGCACGTGTTTCACCTCGGCCGCCTTGCAGGCGGAGAGGATATTGGCGGCACCGGCGGTGAAGTTCAGCATGGCCGGCACCTTGCCGGCGCTCATGACGCCGAGAAGGGTGGCGGCGGCGCCATTGGCATTCGGCAGCATGACGCCGAGGTTCTGTTCCGGGAAACGGGCGCGGAACTTGGCGCCGAGCACGGTCGCCCCGGTCAAGAGCTTGCCATAGGTCAGCCGGCCGGTGACCGGATCTTCGACGGCAAGCTTGCCCATGCCGAATTCGTGGCCGGCCCGGATGACGCGCTCGAGCACGGTCGAGGAAGTATCGGCGGTGCGGAACAACAGGTTCGACATCACCTGGTAAAGTGCTGCACCCGCCGCCGTGCGGCGTTTGCGGCCTTTCAGCTCCGGCGGCACCTCCAGCTTCACCGGCTCGAGAATGGTGACCTTGACCTTGGGGAACAGCCGGCGGCGGATCTTGCCGTCGTCGAGATAGGAAAAATAGGTCTTCTCCAGCCCGTCGATCTTGACCGGCACCACCATCGAGCCGGTCTTGTCGGCGACCATGGCGGCGCCGTCATAGACCTTCATCAGCGTGCCGGTCACCGTCAGGCGGCCTTCGGGGAAGATGCCGATCGGGTTGCCTTCCTGCGCCACCTTGATCAGCGAGCGCGTCGCCATCGGCTTGGTCGGGTCGAGCGGCAGGAATTTGCACATTTTCAGGAAGGGGCGCACCCACCAGGCCTGGGCGATCTTGTAATCAACGGCGAAAACCGGCTCCTCCTCGGTGATGGCGAGCGCGAGCGCGCCGTCGAGCAGGCTGACATGGTTGAGCGCAATGATCGGCGCCGGGCCGGCCTTCTTAATATTCTCCAGCCCCTCGACCTCGAGGCGCATGAAGGCGCGGAACAGGATGGAGATGAAATCGCGGAAGGCATTGGTCGGCAGGGTCTTCAGCATCAGCCAGGCGACGGCGAAATTGACGACGCCGAGGCCGATCAGGATCTCAGGAATGGAGGCGCCGAGCGCCTGGATGACGGCGACGAGGCCGAGGCCGACGGTGATGAACAGCGCCGCGAGCACGTTGGCGGCACCGATGACGCGGGCGCGGCGATCCTCATGCGCCCAGCTCTGCAGGCCGGCGAAAGTGGGCACGGCGATGAAGGCGCCGGAGATCGCCATGCCGGCGAGATCGATGGCGACGCGGATGGTGTTCTGCCCGGCGAAGAAATCGAGGATGGTCGTCGCGTGCGACGTCGAAGTGAGGCCCCAGAGGTTCCAGGCGAGATCGAGGCTGAAGAGGCCGAGCAGCGCCGTACCGACGGGTGCCGGCAAGAGCACGATGCGGCCAGACGACATCCAGGCGGCAATGCCGGAACCGACGGCGACGGCAATGGCGAACACCGTGAGATACGCGGGTACGACGAGCTCGGAGCCGCCGAGCAGCTCGGTTACCATGGTCGGCAGGATGGAGAGGGTGAAGGCGCCGACCAGCCAGAACCAGCAGTTCATCAGCGCCGAACGCCACAGCCGCTTGTCCTCACGGATTTCCATGACCAGCGTGTAGCTGGAGCGGATGACGTTGCGGTCGATCTGAAGATCCGGCGCCTTGGAGCCGGTCGGCGGGATCATCCGGGCCGAAAGCCAGCAGAGCAGCGACAGGCCCATCATCATCGAGCCGAAGAGCAGCACATTGTCGCCGCTGGAGAAGGCGAGCGCTGCGATGATCGTGCCGCCGAGAATGGCGATGAAGGTGCCGCCCTCGATCCAGGCATTGGCCTTCGGCAGGTCGCGGCGTTCGAGATGATCGGGCAGGATGCCGTATTTGATCGGCCCGAACAGCGCCGAGACGATGCCGAAGCCGAAGAGCGCGGCCATCAGCACTGAGATGGTGGAGAAGCCGAGGCCCACCACCGCAAGTGCGGCAACAGCGATCTCCGAGCGCTTCAGCAGTTCGGCCACTTTGGCCTTGTCGTGCTTGTCGGCGATTTCGCCGCCGAGTGCCGAGAGCAGCAGGAAGGGCACGATGAGGATGACGCCGGCAAGCGTCACCAGCGCCGCGCCCTCGCTTGCCGACATCTTGAAGAGGATGAGGAAGACCAGCGTATTCTTGAGGAAATTGTCGTTGAAGGCGGTCAGGAACTGCGTCCAGAACAGCGGCGCGAATTTCCTCGAAGTCATCAGATTCTGTTGCACGGCGAGACCCTCTTTCGATCGGCAGAGCAGGCCACAGAGTTGTTACGCAAAAGTTGAATGCGATAACAACTCTGCGATGTGGTTAAGGAAGATCAATCTTCATCGCTACGATTGAATTTGACCAGCAGCTTTTCGGTGCGGGCATCCTCGACCTTGCGGATCAGCTTCTCGGATTCGGCATTGTCGCGCAGCGTCTTGGTGATGTTCACCGTCGTCTGCACCAGCATCAATATGCCCATGGCGAGATAGCCCTTCCCCCAGAGATCGAGCGGCATCATGTAGAGGCCGAGCGCCAGCATGAAGGCGGCGGCGCCGAAGGAGATGTAGGAGAAGCTGACCCAGCTGGCGGAATGTTTCTGGAAACTGTCGTTCATGGTTCTCAAGTCCCTTGGTTCGATGATTGAATGGCTGGATGGAATGAGATCAGGCGGCCGGCGTGATGCGGCTCTTCAGCCGGGCGAGCACGTCATCGGCCGATGAGGTGAGCGGCGCGCCGCAGCCGGCATTGGCAAGCTTTTCGATGATGCCGGCCGGCCGCGTGGCGCTTTCCATCTCCTTCAGCGCCGCCGCCGTCAGCTCGTTCTGGCTCTGGCGCAGGCGAAGCCGCGCCAGCGTCTCCTCGGCATCGTCGAGGGTCGCAAGGCCGGGGCCGGCGACTGCGACATCGAGCTTCTGCGCCTCCTGCGTCGCACGGGCCAGCCGCTCGCCGCGCTGCAGCGCCTGCAGCCGCGCCTCGGCATCCCTGACGATGCCCTTCAGCTTGGCGATCGATGTGGTGAATTGGCTTTGCGCCTGTTCCGACGCATCGCGCTCGGCCTCGAGAAAGGCGATCGCCTCGGCGGCTTCCCGCGCCAGCCCCTCATTGCCCTTGGTGAGCGCCGCGGTGGCGCGGGTCTCGAGATCGGCGATGCGGGAAAGGATCGTCTGATGCTGCGCCTTCTCCTGCTCGTTCTGGGCGATGGCGACGGCGACGCTGCGCCGCGCCGTCTGGATCGATTGCGCGGCATCGCGGATCTGCTGGGCCAGCAGCGGCACGGCGTGACGATCGGCGAAAGCCTGCTCGGCATCATGCGCCCTGCCCCGCAGCAATGTGGAAATCAATTTGAACATTTCTGTCCTCCGGTTTATGAACGTTGTTCACGAGATGAGTTATGGCAGAATCATGAACGACGTTCAAGATAAATTTTGAACGTCGTTCAAAAATTCGAAGGGAAGTGGTTAATGGCCGGCAGACGAGAAGAAAAACGCGAGGACCTGAAGGCCCGGCTGATCGAGGCGGCGCGCGAACGCATCGCCCGCGACGGGCTGGCCAACCTGCGCGCCCGCGACATCACCCAGGACGCCGGCTGCGCGCTCGGCGGCCTCTACACCGTCTTCACCGACCTCGCCGAGCTCGTCATCCATGTGAATTCCGCGACGCTGAAGGCGCTGGAGGCCAGGCTGACGCTCGACGAGGCCAAAAGCAAAAGCCCGACCGATCGCCTGCGCAACCTCGCCCAGGGCTACCTCGCCTTCGCGGTGGAGCACCGCAATCTCTGGAAGGCGCTGTTCGACCACTTCCCCCCCGCCACCAGCCCGACGCCGCAATGGCACCTCGACGAACACCTCTTCCTGATGGACGTGATCGCCGAACCGCTCGCCGAACTGCAGCCCGACATGCCGGCCGAGGACCGCGCCATCCGCGCCCGCACGTTGTTCGGCGCGGTGCATGGGGTGGTCAGCATCAGTTTGGAAGGCCGATTTGTGGGCCTGCCACTGGAGCGGCTGGCAAGAGAGGTGGACGAGCTGGTGCAGACGATCGCGGCAGGCGCGGAGCGGCGGCGGCAGGGGATGTGAGGTGGTGTTGGGTGGAGTGAGCGGCGGGAGCGCAGCGGCGGTGGCTGAAGTTTAGAGGCGGACAGCGCGGGCTGACGTCGCCGTTTTCCGCCGAGGCCCCTCCTCCATCATCGATGATGCCGACGGGAGATAGCGTCGGCACACTGATATCACAGAGAAAAAAGCCCCTCATCCGCCTGCCGGCACTGACCGGGGTCGAGCCACGGTCTCGAACCGTCCTTGGGCCCCGCTCGCGGGGCAAAGACCCCGCCCCAAACCCCTCCCCACAAGGGGGAGGGGCTTAACCTGCCGCTCCGCATCTCCAAAACTCCAGATCGGCAAACGACGAGATGATCTCGGGCAAAGCGGTGATGCTGGGCAGCCCCTCCCCCTTGTGGGGAGGGGTCTTGATCGGTCCGAACCGGCTACAAATCCACCAAACCCCAGGAACCCACCCCCCAACTCCCGCATTGAGCCCCCAACCGGAACCTGCTTCACTCCCCCCACGCCGCCCCGCGAAAGGAACCCCCATGAGCCGCATCTTCATCACCGGTTCCACCGATGGCCTCGGCCTCGCCGCCGCCCGCACCCTCATCCGCGAAGGCCACGAGGTCGTCCTCCACGCCCGCTCCCGCGAGCGCGCCGCGGCCATCGCCGAGACCTCAGCCGCCGCCCTCGGCCTCGTCATCGGCGATCTCGCCAGCGCCGAGGAAACCTGCTCCATCGCCGAACAGGTCAACGCCATCGGCCGCATGGACGCCGTCATCCACAATGCCGGCATCTACCTCGAGCGCAGCCGCGGCGAAACGCCGGAAGGCCACGCCAAGACGCTGGCGGTCAACACGCTCGCCCCCTATCTCCTCACCGCCTGGATCACGCGGCCCCACCGGCTGATCTATCTCACCAGCGGCATGCACCGCAGCGGCAGCAGCGCGCTTGACGATATCGACTGGAACAAGCGGCCATGGAGCGCCAGTCAGGCCTATTCCGAAAGCAAGCTCTACATCGCCACCCTCGCCGCCGCCATCGCCCGCCACTGGCCTGACGTGCTCAGCAACGCCGTCGACCCCGGCTGGGTGCCAACAAAGATGGGCGGCGCCGGCGCGCCGGATGATCTGGAGATGGGGCATCTGACGCAGACATGGCTTGCGACGAGCGAGGACGACGCCGCGACGGTGAGCGGCGGGTATTGGTATCACCGCCAGCAGCGGGAGGCGACGGCGGAGGTGAATGATGTTGGATTTCAGGAGGCGCTGGTGGAGAGGCTGGTTGAACTCACAGGTATTCGTCTCTTTGGATGGCATGACTGAGGCGCAGGAGTGCTACCGGCTTGAGCAGCCGATCCAAAACGAGAGGCGGTTCGAGCAGTCAGGGTGGATTATGCCAAAGTAGCGATCAAGTTTTCGTGCAGCTTCGGCCACCCAAGCTTGTTCAGTTCCCCCTGCGGGACACTGCCATGTACCTCCAAAGCCCTCTGTAGCTGCTCGCTTAGCCAAAGCTGCCCTTCGCGCGAGAGCTCGACTGCCGCCAATTGCCGATAAGCTTTGTACGGGTTCGTGTTACCTTCGCCGCGAGCTTGATTTCGCTGTGTCGAGGTGAATGCATCCGGACCGAGAGCGTTCATCAATGCATTGAGCGAGACTCCATTAGCCATCGTTCCCGCAACGAATTCCGCATGATGGACACGTATATATCGTGACCACGTGTTCTTCCATGGCCGTTGCGCGATTTCATCTGCCGAGGCATCGTCACGTCCAGGCACGTGTCGCATCCCCGTGGCGCGGCCAAATATCCTGATGTCTGGCTTTGGATCATAGGTCAGCCGGCCTATGAACATCACCGCGCCTTCCTTGACTGCTTGGGGTCTCTTGGTGGCCGGATATGCAAGCGCCCAATGACAAAGAGCACTGTCGATTTCATCTCGCGTCGAAAAGGACAGAGGAACCCTATTGCTGCCCTCGCCGAGAAATTTCACGAACGCTTGCTCAGCCTGGGGAATTGGAGCTGGAATTGTCGGTGCGCCGGAGTAAAGAACCCCTGTAGCATCGGTGCCATAATCCGCTAACGTCTCGAGGCGAAAGCGCGGTCCTCCGCTGGCGAGGTGCATCGTGACCGTTTGCTCCCATTCATCCAGCTGCCTTGCCGTTAAATCTGTTCCGGCGCGCGACCAGAGTGCATCGAAATAACGAGTAGATGCGGAGATTATTTCTGCGTCGTCGGAAACGAGACCGAACTCATGATTTCTGGTCAGCGCGGCCTCCGTCAAGTTGGCGGATGTCACGATTGTGCGCCGAGAACCGAAGACATACACCTTGGCGTGAAGATTCCGAATCCCGCGCACCCTCGCACCAGCGATCAGCAAGCTTCTAATCGCTGCGATGTCGCTTACTCCTTCCGCAAAGTCTGCAAGATTGAAGCGTGTTATTACCCGCACCGACTGAGGGGTGTGCGACAAGACGCGCCTGATGGCCTTCTGCTTGAGGAACGGAGATATGACACTGAGATTGCGAGCTTCGAGCTGGAGTGCCGCATTTAGCTCTTCCGCCCATCCCGCATCAACCAGACGCGAAGTCATTGCGGACCACCGCGCCTGTTCTTCTGAGATATCCATTGCCCCTCCCATTTCTTAGGTATGCGTTCGCCTCATCCTAGAACCCACGCAGGAAAGCTAACAAGCGCATAAATCCTCACTGGTCATATCACGCCCTTATGATTTCGATGTAGGGCAGCATGACCATTCGATGGCAACGGAGGTGTATGATGCCGGGTCTCTGGATGCGCTTGGCGGAGAAGCTTGCGGGATCGACGGCGAGCCAATGGGCGTCAGCGGCCATGCAACTGTGAATATGCCAGCCATCAGACCGACCTCGGCGCTTGCGCCTTATAATCTCCCGGGTAATGTCTCCCGCACTGATTTGATGAAGGAATAAGCATGCTCACAGGTGAAATTCGCACGAAGGTCGATCTGGTCTGGAATGCCTTCTGGGCCGGCGGCATCGCCAATCCGCTCGAGGTAATCGAGCAGATCACCTATCTGCTCTTCATGCGCGGCCTGGACGAAGCGCAAACCCGAGCGGAAAATGAGGCTAACCTTCTGAACCGACCGCTGAGGCGCGTGATCTTCCCGGAAGGTGTCTATCGCACCGTGCGTAACGAGGACACCGGCGAAGTCAAAGAAGAGATCACCTACGCCATGCTGCGGTGGTCGCGCTTCAAGAATGATGATCCAGCACGGATGTTCTTCATCGTCTCTGAGAATGTCTTCCCATTCCTGCGCGAGATGGCAGAAAAAGGCACCTCCCATTCGGAACACATGAAGGGCGCGCGCTTCACCATTCCGACACCCGGCCTGCTCGCCAAGGTGGTCGACATGCTGGCGGAAATTCCGTTGGAGGATCGCGACACCAAGGGTGATCTCTACGAATACATGCTCGGCAAGATCGCCTCGGCCGGCCAGAACGGGCAGTTCCGCACGCCGCGCCACATCATCAAGCTGATGGTTGAGCTGATGCAGCCGACGCCGCAGGATGTGATCTGCGACCCGGCGAGCGGCACCTGCGGCTTTCTGGTGGCGGCCGGCGAATATCTGCGCGAGCACCACAAGGGACTGTTCCGCGACGCCGCGCTCAACCGGCATTTCCACGAAGGCATGTTCCACGGCTACGATTTCGACCAGACCATGCTGCGCATCGGCTCGATGAACATGCAGTTGCACGGGGTCGAGGGCGCCGATATCCGCTACCGGGATTCGCTTTCCTCCAGCCATGGCGACGATGCCGATAAATATTCGCTTGTTCTCGCCAACCCGCCCTTTGCCGGCTCACTGGATTACGAGACGACTGCCAGCGACCTGCTCGCCATCGTCAAGACCAAGAAGACCGAGCTTCTGTTCATGGCGTTGTTTCTGAAGCTTCTGAAGCCCGGCGGTCGGGCGGCGGTTATCGTGCCGGATGGCGTGCTGTTCGGCTCGTCCACGGCGCACAAGGCGGTGCGGAAAATGCTGGTGGACGACCAAAAGCTCGATGCAATCATCAAACTGCCATCAGGCGTATTCAGGCCCTACGCCGGCGTCTCCACAGCGATCGTCTTCTTCACCAAGACCAATTCCGGCGGCACAGATCAGGTCTGGTTCTACGATCTGCAGGCCGACGGCATGAGCCTGGACGACAAGCGTCAAATGCTGATGCCAGAGGAGAAATTCGGCGCGGCGCCAAAGGAAAAGCTCACCGAGGACGAGCACGCGAAGAACAACCTGCCGGATGTCGTCGCTCGCTGGGCCGAGCGAAATGGCCGCGAGCGCGAAAACCCGCGCACCGGGCAGAGCTTTACGGTGAGCCGCCAGGATATCGTCGGCTTCGACTATGACCTGTCGCTCAATCGCTACAAGGAAGTGGTGCACGAGGCGGCTGAACATCGTCCACCGAAGGAGATCATTGCGGAACTGCTGGAGTTGGAGGACGAAATTGCCGCAGGCTTGAAAGAGCTGGAGGAGATGCTGTGAATCTTCAAGCACTTGGCGAAGCCGTAGATATTGTAGCCGGCCAGCATATCGAAGCAAATCTCTATAACTCGGAATTTAACGGTTCGGCCTATTTGACGGGTCCTGCCGATTTCGGTGAAATTCGTCCACTTGTGACAAAATGGACGATTGCGCCGAAGGTATTTGCGAAGACCACGGATGTTTTGGTTACGGTAAAGGGCGCTGGCGTTGGCAAATCCAATTTAGGCTGTGATGCCGCAATTGGACGTCAACTCATGGCCTTACGACCGAAGCAAGGAAGGATTCTTCAATCCTATCTTTTCAATTTCATTCGCCACACGGAACAAAGAATTGCTGGGCTCGCGGATGGAGCCACCGTGCCGGGCATAGGGAAAGCTGATCTCGCAAATTTACAAATCCCCCTTCCGCCCCTCGATGAGCAGAAGCGGATTGCGGCGATTCTGGATAAGGCCGATCAGCTGCGCCAGAAACGTCGCCAGGCGATCGCGCTGCTCGATAGCCTGAGACAATCGATCTTTCTGGAGATGTTCGGAGATCCTGTGAGCAACCCAATGGGGCTCCCAGCAAAGCCACTAGGTTCCATAGTATCAAAGGTTGGTAGTGGAGCAACGCCCAAAGGCGGTGACGCCAGTTATAAGCCTTTTGGCATACCCCTAATACGCAGTATGAACGTTCGTGATGGAGCGTTCAAAACTGATGGCCTTGCATTTATAGATGACAATCAGGCAAAAAAACTAAACAACGTAATCGTTGAAGATGGCGATGTTCTTCTAAATATCACGGGCGCTTCGATCGCACGAGTGTGCCGTGCGCCAAAGCTGAAGGTGGCGGCTCGCGTCAATCAGCATGTGGCTATCATTCGGCCGAAGGCCGCGTTGGACAGTTATTATTTGGAAGCGCTTTTGCTGGCGCCTTCATTTAAAAGAAAACTTCTCTTGATTGGCGAAGGCGGCGCTACTCGTCAAGCGATCACCAAGAGCCAAATCGAAGACTTAATAGTTCCTGCTCCAGCAATTGAAACACAAATGGAATTTCGCAATAAAATAGAGAACATTGAGTGTCAGATGCGGTTTTCAAAGATACAAAGTAGCTCGCTAGATATGGCCTTCTCCTCTCTCCAGCATCGTGCCTTCTCCGGTCAGCTTTGAGGCTTCATGTCCAACTTCGCCTTCCTCGCCGCCGAGTTTCCCGAGATCTTCGACAGCGCGAAGCGGGCGGAGGCTCTGGCGGAGGGCGATCCGCGGGCGGGCGCGTTTTATGCGCGGCGTGCGGTGGAACTCGCCGTGCAATGGGCCTACAAGCATGATCCCTCGCTCAAAATTCCCTATCAAAGCAATATCTCGGCGCTGATCCACGAGCCGAGCTTCCAGAAGCTCGCCGGCCAGGCGGTGTTTTCCAAGGCTCGCATCATCATCAAGATCGGCAATCAGGCCGTTCATGAAAGCCGCGAAACCAAGCCTGCCGAGGCTGCCAATGCCGTGCGCGACCTGTTCCATCTCTGCTTCTGGCTGGCCCGCACCTATGCGCGCAAGGACCATCCCGCCGACGATCTCGCCTTCGACACCGCGCATCTGAGCCGCAAGCAAGACGTGGTGAAGCGCGCCTTCGCCGAGCTTACCCGCATGAAGGGCGAGATGGAGGCGAAGGATGCCGCCTTCGAGGCCATGCTGCGTGACAAGGCCGATCTCGATGCCGAGCTGAAACGGCTGCGCGCCGAAGTGGCTGCCGCCCGCCGCGACAACGAGGCGAAGCCCGATCATCACGATTATTCGGAAGCCGAGACTCGCGACCTCTATATCGACCTGTTGCTCAAGGAAGCCGGTTGGAGGCTGGATAGCCCTCGCGACCGCGAGTTTCCCGTGGGCGGCATGCCGAACAGCGAGGGCAAGGGCTTCGTCGATTACGTTCTGTGGGGCGACGACGGCAAGCCGTTGGCGCTGATCGAGGCCAAGCGCACCAAGCGCGATCCGCGCGCCGGCCAGCAGCAGGCGAAACTCTATGCCGATTGCCTGGAAAGGCAGTTCGGCCAGCGGCCTGTCATCTTCACCTCGAACGGCTACGAACACTGGATCTGGGACGACACCGCCTATCCGCAGCGTGCCGTCTCCGGCTTCTACAAGAAAGACGAGCTGGCGCTGATGATCCAGCGTCGCCTGAGCCGCAAGCCGATCGCGGGTCTGGCTGTCAACAAGCAGATTGCCGGCCGCTATTACCAGACCCGCGCCATCTCGCGTGTGGCCGAGGCTTTCGAGGCCCACAAGCAGCGCAAGAGCCTGCTGGTCATGGCAACCGGATCCGGCAAGACACGCACGGTGATCGCACTGGTCGATCTTCTGATGCGCGCCGGCTGGGTGAAACGCGTGCTCTTCCTCGCCGACCGGGTGGCGCTGGTGAACCAAGCCGTGCGCGAATTCAAGCGGCAGCTGCCGGAGACTTCGCCCGTCAATCTGGTGACGGAGAAGAATGCCGAGGGTCGTGTTTTTCTCTCCACCTATCCGACGATGATGAACCTGATCGACGAACGGCAAGCGGGGCAAGCGCGTTTCGGCCCCGGCCATTTCGATCTCGTCATCATCGACGAGGCACATCGCTCGGTCTATCAGCGCTATGGAGCGATCTTCGACTATTTCGACAGCCTGCTCGTCGGTCTCACCGCAACGCCAAAGGATGAGATCGACCATAACACCTATGGCCTGTTCGACCTTGAGGACGGCGTTCCCACAGATGCCTATTCGCTCGACAAGGCGGTGGAGGACGAATATCTCGTGCCGCCGCATTCGGTCTCCGTGCCGCTGAAATTCCAGCGCGAGGGCATCCGCTACGACGATCTTTCCGAAACCGAGAAAGAGCAGTGGGACATGCTGGAATGGGACGAGGAGGATGGCGATCCACCCGACAGCGTCGATAGCCACGCTGTCAATAAATGGCTGTTCAATGCCGACACCGTCGACAAGGTGCTGGCGCATGTGATGACGGAAGGCCTGAAGGTCGCCGGCGGCGACAGGCTCGGCAAGACGATCATCTTCGCCAAGAACCAGGATCATGCAGAGTTCATCGAGGAGCGGTTCAATCGCGCCTATCCGCATCTTGCCGGCCACTTCGCCCGCGTAATCACCTTCAAGACGGAATATGCCCAGAGCCTGATCGACGACTTTTCGAAGAAGGACGGCAATCCGCATGTCGCCATCTCCGTCGACATGCTCGACACCGGCATCGACGTGCCTGAAGTGGTCAACCTGGTGCTGTTCAAGCTGATCCGATCGAAGACCAAGTTCTGGCAGATCATTGGGCGCGGCACGCGTCTTTGCCCGGATCTCTTCGGCCCCGGCGAAGACAAGGAATTCTTCCGTGTTTTCGACTATTGCCAGAACCTCGAATTCTTCCGCCAGAACCCGCAGCCGGACGACGGCCGTAACGGCAAGAGCCTGAACGAGCGCCTGTTTGCCGCCCGTTTCGACATCGTCCGTGCGCTCGACGAGAAGCACAGGCTCGATGCCCCTGGCGTGGCCGAACCCCGACAGGAGGGCTACGATGCTGGCGGCGGTAAGCCGCTCGACGAGGTGACAATCCGCAACGAGACGCTCGACGCGCTGCGGACCTACGTGGCCGGCATGAACCTCGACAACTTCATCGTGCGCGGAAAACGGCGCGCTGTCGAAAAATACAAAGCCGCCGACGCCTGGAACGAGCTCACCGACGCCGTGCGCGAGGAACTGCTTGACGAGGTCGCGCCGCTTCCGAGCGAAGTGAAGGGCGAGCCGGAGGAGGCGAAACGCTTCGACTTGCTGATCTTTGGGCTGGAGCTGGCACTGCTCAAGGGCTCAAAGAGCTTCGACCGGCTGAAGAAGCAGTTGATCGAGATTGCCTCGGCGCTCGATGAACAGACGGCCATCCCGATCATTGCCGCCCAGCATCCGCTGATCCTCGACATCCTCTCCGATCCCTGGTGGGAAGGGATCACCGTGCCGCAGCTCGAACTGGTGCGGCTGAGGCTTCGCGGCCTCGTCCAGCACATCGAGAAGGGCAAGCGCAAGATCGTCTACACCAATTTTGAGGACGAGTTGGGCCTCGGTGCCAATATCGATCTGCCGGAGATCGGCGAAGTCGATTTTGCCCGCTTCAAGCGCAAAGCCCGGCACTTCCTGCGCGAGCACGAAGACCACATCGCCATCGCCAAGCTGCGCCACGGCAGGCCACTGACGCCGACCGACGTCGAGGAACTGCAGGCCATGCTGCTTTCCGCCGGCATCGGCGACACCAAGCACCTGGAGAAGGCAACGGAAGTGGCGCACGGTTTCGGCGCCTTCGTTCGTTCGCTGGTCGGCCTAGATCGAGCGGCGGTCGCCGAGGCCTTCTCCGACTTCATCTCCGACAGTGGAGCAACAGCCGACCAGATCGAATTCATCGAAATGGTCATCGAGCACCTGACCGAAAGGGGTGTCATGGACCCCGCCCTTCTCTATGAGAGCCCGTTCATCGACGTCGCGCCGGAAGGACCGCAACAGGTCTTCGATTTCGAGAAGACGAAGAAGCTGGTCGAGGTGATCAGAGGATTGAACGAGAGCGCGGCAGGGTGAATGGACTGGCTGGGGCGCCTGGCTTCGAACCAGGGGATGGCGGTACCAAAAACCGTTGACCTACCGCTTGGCTACGCCGAGACGCAGCAACTGCCTGCAGGCCAGGTCAGCGGCGGGCCATCTCGTTTTCCACCCACTCTGCATATTCCTTCAACTGCTCGAACAGAGATTCTGCGTCGGATAGCAGCATGAAACGCCCGCCGTATTGGGCCAAGTCTTTGTTCCCCAGAATGCGAGTGAGCCTGGTTTCCTGAGATTTCGGCAGTCGGTTTCCCAAGGCATCCCGCAAAGTCTTGATGACCGCCGCGTGATCGTTTTGGTTGATCTTGTTAGCGAAGGTTGCCGTCAGTGCGTCCGTATAGGCGATGGCTGCGTTGACCACAGTCGCCGCAATCGGGTTTCCGAGTGTTCCGGCCTGCGCACTGCTGATTTGCAGTTTGGCGGACTCCAGAAATCCTCTGGCGATGATCAGGCGATTTGCACCGTGACGAGGGTCGGACGGTTTCGAAGGGCCGCTTCTGGTCAAGGTATCTCCTTCACATCCGTATCGATTCCGGACGAGGCCCAAGCACTACCAGTCCTTCGTTGAGAAACGCTTTCCATAGGGGATCGTCGCTTTGGCGCAATCGTTTCAGGTCAGTGATGGACAGGGTGTTGACTGACGGCGAAAACGACAGCTCGTTTCCCTTGGCGGCCAGAAAATCGACGCTGCCGTTTTGTATCGTTTCGATGTCTGGCGTATCAGCTATCAGCGCCACGTCCAGATCGCTTGAGGTGTTGTCTTCCCGCCTTGCGACGCTACCAAATATCCATGCCGCCACAACCTTGTCGCCAAAGAGGGATGCGCATTCTTTCACCGCGGCAAGGATATCGGCAAAGCGTCGTTCCTCTGTCTCGAACAGGGCTTGCACCGGGGCAAAAAACGGGGAGTCTCGATTGAGGCTGAAAAGACGGGCATATCCGCTTCCAACTTCGGTCACGATCCGAAGACTCGCGAGGGTTGCCAAAGCGGCGAGTATGGGCGGGCGGGATATGCTGGTTCTGCTGATGAGATGGCCAACGCTCAACTGCCCGCCGTGAAGCGACAACTCCCGCATCACCCGCACATTCGCTTCGTTCCCGAAAACAGTTGAAAGCGGGAATCGGAGAGCGCTTTCTGGTTTTGGTCGCGCCATAGAAGCCTCATATAGATATCTTCATGATCATAGTGATATCGATACAATCGTAAAGATATAAATACACTTCTATAGTTATCTTTATGACGCTGACATAGAAGACGGCGAGCCGCTTCGTTGAGGCCGCAAATCAGGAAGAAGACAAAAAACAAACAATGGCTGGGGCGCCTGGATTCGAACCAGGGGATGGCGGTACCAAAAACCGCTGCCTTACCGCTTGGCTACGCCCCACCAGAGCTTGAGCGGCGAACCGCTTGCTGGAAATCGACGCCTGATTAGCAAAGCTCTTTGCCTGTCACAATGACTAAGTTGCGCCTGCGGCAGATTTCTGCGCGCGAAGCGGCGGGCGGCGTGCTAGCATAAGGCGATATTATCAACCTGAGATCATCGTTCCGCATGGAAAGCCCCGCATTCGACCTTGCTTTCGAGCCGGCCTATGGGCGGGCCGTGCCGGTTGCTCCTGATATCTTGCGCATCACGGCGGAAAATCCCGGGCCTTTCACCTTTTTCGGCACCAACAGCTATCTCGTCGGCGCCTCCTCGCTTGGCGTCATCGATCCCGGGCCGGAGGACGAGGCGCATTATCTAGCGCTGATGGCGGCGATCGGCGGGCGGGAGGTGACGCATATCTTCGTCAGCCATACCCATCGCGATCACTCGCCGCTTGCCCGCCGGCTGCAGGCGGCAACGGGGGCGGTGACGGTGGGGCAAGGGCCGCACGGGCCGGCGCGGCGGCTGCGGGAGGGCGAGGTCAATCCCTTTGCCGAAAGCTCGGATATGGAGTTCGTGCCGGATATCGCGCTCGGCGACGGGCAGACGATATCGGGCGACGGCTGGGCGCTGACAGCGGTGCTGACGCCGGGGCATACGGCCAATCATGCCGCCTTCGCGCTCGAGGGGTGCGACATCCTGTTCTCCGGTGATCATGTCATGGCCTGGTCGACCTCGATCGTGGCACCCCCGGATGGGGCGATGGCGGATTACATGGCCTCGCTCGACAGGCTGATAGCGCGCGAGGACGGCCTGCTGCTGCCCGGCCATGGCGGGCCGGTCAACGAGCCGAAGACTTTCCTGCCGGCGCTGAAAGCGCATCGCCTCAGGCGAGAGCAGGCGGTGCTGGCGCGGGTCGCGGCCGGCGATCGGGAGATTGCGGAGATGGTGAAGGCGATCTATCGCGATACCGATCCGAAGCTGCATGGGGCGGCCGCCCTTTCCCTCCTCGCCCATATCGAGGATCTGGTGGAGCGCGGCGCGATTGTCGCGGATGGGCCGCCTTCGCTTGCCGCCAGCTACCGGCCGGCGTAAAGGAGAGGCGTAGGGGAGATGAGCATGGGCCGCGCCGATTACAGCTATCGCACCGATCCCGCCGTACCCACCTTTGCCGATGACCGGCCGCTGATCGTCTTCGATGGCGAATGCGTCTTCTGCTCCGGCTGGGTGAAATTCGTGCTGAAGCACGACAGGCGGCGGCGATACCGGTTCCTCGCGGCGCAGTCGCCGCTCGGCGAAGCGCTTTACCGGCATTACGGCCTCGATACGCGCGACTACGAAACCAATATCCTCATTGAAGGCGGCCGCGCCTTCTTCAAATCCGACGGCACGATCCGCATGGTGGCGAGCCTCGGCTTTCCCTATTCGCTGGCGAAGCTCTTCCGGCTCCTGCCGCGGCGCGCCGCCGACGCGCTTTATGAATTCATCGCCCGCAACCGGCTGAAGATCGCCGGCCGCCAGAGCTGCATGGTGCCGACGCCGGAGCAGCGCGGCCGCTTCATCGCATGAGCGGCGGCACCTTTTCCCTGCTGATCATCGGCGGCTACGGCAGCTTCGGCGGCCGGCTCGCCCGGCTGCTCGCCGAGGAGCCACGGCTCAGGCTGCTGATCGCCGGGCGCTCGCTCGAAAAGGCCGATGATTTCGTCTTCGATCTGCGATCGCCGAAAGGCGGCGCCGGGCGGCTGGGCAGCAACGATCTCGGCGCCTGGCTGCAGGCGGTGGTATTCGATCGTGACGGCGATCTCCGGGAGCAGCTGGCGCGGCTGAGGCCCGATCTCGTGGTCGATGCCTCCGGGCCGTTCCAGAGCTTCACCGGCGATGGCTACAAGCTGGTGCGGGCCTGCATCGACCTCGGCATCGATTATGCCGATCTCGCCGACAGCACCGGTTTCGTTGCCGGCATCAGCGGGCTTGATGCTGAGGCGAAGGCAAAGGGCATCTTCGTGCTCTCGGGACTGAGCAGCCTGCCTGCCCTCTCCTTCGCGGCGCTGGAGGCGATGGCGCCGCATTTCTCCCGCGTCGAAAGTGTCGCGGCCGGCATTGCCCCGTCGGCGCATGTCAAGATCGGCCTCAATGTCGTCAGGGCGATCGCGAGTTATGCCGGCAAGCCAGTGGCGGTGTTGCGCGAGGGGCAGCCCACCGAGGGGCGCGGGCTGATCGACGAGATGCGGGTGACGATTGCGCCGCCCGGTGTGGCGCCGCTCGCCGGCCGGGCTTTCCTGCTGGTCGATGCACCCGACCTGGCGCTGCTGCCTGATCGTTTTGCCGGGCTGCAATCCACCTTCACCGGCGTCGGCACCGAGCCGCAGGTGCTGCAGCGGCTGCTTTCCGCCGCCGCCCGGCTGGTGAAAATCGGGCTCTTGCCCTCGCTTAAGCCGTTCGCACGTCTGCTGCAGGCGGCCAGCCATCGCTTCGCCCTCGGCGCCCATCGCGGCGGCATGTTCGTGCGCTTGGGCGGCCTCGATCATGACGGGCGGCGGCTGACGGCCGACTGGTCGCTGATTGCCGAAGGTGATGACGGGCCGTTCATTCCGGTCCTCGGCGTCGAGGCGCTGGTGCGCCGGCTGCTCGAAGGCCGGCGGCCGGAAAGCGGCGCCCGGCCGGCGGCGGGGGAATTGTCGCTTGCGGATTTCGAAGCGGCCTTCAGCCAGTTCTCCATCGCCTCAGGCATCCGGCTGGATTACCAGGAAGAGGCCCAGCCGCTCTACCGGCGCATCCTCGGCGACGCCTGGGAGAAGCTGCCGCCGGCGCTGGCGGCGATCCATGCGGGCGGCACCCGGCTTGCCTCCGGCCGGGCGCGGATCGAGCGCGGCAGCGGGTTCCTCGCCCGGCTGATTGCCGGCCTCATCGGCTTTCCCGCCGCCGGCGAGGATGTGCCGGTCGCGGTACGTTTCGTCGCGGAGGGCGACCGGGAGATCTGGACGCGGTCTTTCGGGGGTAAAACATTCCGTAGCTGGCAGGCCGCCGGCACCGGCCGCGAACGCCACCTGCTCGCCGAAGTGTTCGGGCCGTTCCGGGTGCTGCTGGCGCTGGTGCCGGAGGGGCAGAAGCTCAGGCTCGTGGTGCGCGGCTGGCGCTTTTGCGGCATTCCACTGCCGCTGTTCCTGGCGCCGGGTGGGGACACTTACGAGGAGGAGCGCGACGGGCGCTTCCATTTCCATGTCGAAATCGGCGGGCGGCTGACCGGGCTGGTGGTGCGGTATTCGGGGTGGCTGGTGCTGGAGTGAGGGGTGGCGGCAAGCGCGCTGCTGTCCGGTTCGTGCTGGGACAGCCCCTCACCCTAACCCTCTCCCCGCATGCGGGGAGAGGGGACGTGCCCCGCGTGAGGTAGGTGGGGAACAAGAAGGTTGCGGCATGTCCCCTTCGCCCCGTATTTACGGGGAGAAGGTGGCGGCAGCCGGATGAGGGGCAAGCGGCGTTCTCGGTGCGTGGGAGGCGGTTTCGCAGGCGGTCGATCAACGGCCGGCGAAACGCTGTCTGGCGGCCTCGGTGACGGGCGTATAGAGGGCGACGCGGGTCCCCTCGGGATCGGCAAACTGCACTGTCCGATTGCCCCATGGCAGATCCTTGGGCGGGTGCACCACCGTGACCCGGTCCTTGAGCCGGGCGAATTCCGCATCGACATCAGCGACCATGAATTCGAGAATGGCCGTCCGGTTGGCTCCTGGCTCCGCGCTGCCCTCGCGGAACAGCGCCACCGTCTCCGCGCTGCCGATGGCGAGGGTCGCGCCTGGTGTGACGATCTCGGCGAAGACGGGCGCAAGCCACTCGGCGCGGCAGCCGGTCACAAGCTCATAAAAGGCCACCATGCTGTTGATATCAGCGGCGATGAGGCGGGTGGATGCGAATTTCATGATCTTCTCCCTGGCTGCACGAGGGCTGCGCGACAATCTCTTTGCTTGCCTTTGTGACACAGCCGTGCTGACAGCGTTGTGGCAGCAGGAGTCAGCAGGCATGCGAAAAGCAGATCGGCTTTTTCAGATCATCCAGATTCTCCGCCGGTCGAGCCGCCCGGTGACCTCGTCCGAGCTCGCGGATGAACTGGAGGTCGCCAGGCGGACCGTCTACCGCGACATCGCCCATCTGATTGCCCAGCGTGTGCCGATCGAAGGCGAAGCGGGGTTCGGTTACGTGCTCGATCCGCGATACGACATGCCGCCGCTGATGCTGACGCCCGACGAGATCGAGGCCGTCGTGCTCGGCGTTCAAATGGTGGCAAGGCTGAATGATGCGGCCATTCGCAATGCCGCCAGCGATGTCATGGCCAAGATCACCTCGGTTATGCCGCCGGACCTGCTTCCCTATATTGCCGAGCCCGCGGTCGGCATCAAACCGGGGGCTGCAGGCGGCGATGCGGCACTCGACACACGTCGGCTGAGGCTGGCGATCAGGCAAGGCCGCAAGCTCGAACTCGATTACCGCGCCGCGGATGGGACGGTGAGCAGCCGCATCGTCTGGCCGGTGCTTCTCGGCTATGCCGATAGGCACAGCCTGCTGATCGCCTGGTGCCAATCGAAACAGGCCTTCCGTCACTTCCGCACCGAACGGATCCTCAAGGTCGAGATTTTGGCTGAACCGATAGGCGTGTCCAGGAGCAGGCTGAGACAGCAATGGCAGCAGTGGCGCGATGCCGAGATGGGCAAGTCGGGTTAGATGCGGAGATGCTTCCGGCCGACGAACGACGTCACAGCCTTGTCGGGTGCTCGCAAAAGATCGGAACCAACAACCGCATTGCGGGCTTCTTGTGACGGTCGAGCTTGATTTCGGTTTCAGGCGACAACTTGAACTCCCGCTGCGGGCCAGACTGTCATGGTTCGATGCTACAGCTCTGAAGCAAGATAGGAAAAATCGAAAACAGCCATGCTCCACAGTGACGATCGATCAAACTCGACAATCGCAACCGTCCGCGAGGTTCAGCAGGCCGGTGCGATCTGTTACCGAAGAAACGGAAGCGGCCAGCTTCGCATCCTTCTCGTGGGAAGTCGTCGGAATGGACGATGGGGCGTTCCGAAAGGCAATCTCGACCCCGGCGAGACGACATCTGCAGCGGCAAGGCGGGAATCCTTCGAGGAAGCGGGCGTCGTTGGCGACGTGGAGGCGACAGCCTTCGGTTCATTCAGCTACCACAAAGACAGCTCGCCGCATCACTACCATGTCACCGTTCACCTGCTGCACGTCGTCGAGGCGCAACCTGATTTCCCGGAGAAGGGCATGCGCAAACAGAAATGGTTTCCTTTGAAAGTCGCGGTCCGAGATGCCGCACAGCCCGGCTTGAAGGCTCTGCTTTCCAGGCTTGAAGGCCTGGCCCTTTGAAGCTCGGCTTCACCAAATCGCTGTCGAGATTGTTGAAGACGCGGCGGCGAGCCGCACGTCTGCTGGAGAAGGCATGGAGTCCGCTTGGCCATAAGCCAGCCAGGCAGCAGCGACCGAGGCTCCAGACGACTGCCGCATTTGGCAGCAACCCCGGAAGGCTTGTGATGAAGACCTTCGTGCCCGCCGATCTGCCAAGCAAGCCTGCCCTTGTGGTGGTGCTTCATGGATGCCGGCAGACGCCCGAAAGCCTGGACGCCGCCAGCGGCTTCTCGAGACTGGCCAGGGAGAGAGGGTTCGTGGTGCTTTACCCGCAGCAGACCCACGCCAACAATGCTCAGAAATGCTTCAACTGGTTCCGTCCGAGCGAGGTCGCTCGCGATCGCGGCGAGGTGCTTTCCGTCAAGCAGATGATTGACCATGCCCTCAAACGACATCGAGCCGATCGCACGCGCGTATACATTGTCGGCCTTTCTGCCGGCGGAGCGATGACAGGTTCGTTGGTCGCCAATTATCCAGATATGTTTGCAGGTGCCGCCATCGTCGCCGGCATGCCGGTCGGCGCCGTGCGCGATGCAATGTCAGCGCTGCATGCGATGAAGTCCGGCGCGGCACTGCCTTGGGATGGCTGGGGCGCAAGGATTGCCGAAATCTCCCCTGGCCAACGCTCCTGGCCGCCGATCAGCATCTGGCAGGGGACTGCGGATCGCACGGTCAACCCGGCAAATGCGAGGGCTTGCGCCGAGCAATGGGTTGAAGCGAACTCTGCTGATCGAAGCAGCGTTCGTGTCGAGAAGAAGCCCTGGGGCGAGTTGTCCTCCTGGAACGTCGCAGGCGCACGCCCGGTATCGCTCTATTCCATCCATGGCATGGGGCACGGTCTTCCCGTCAAAAGCCGAAAGCCGACTCGCTCAGGATCGACAGACCCATTCGTATTGACAGCGGAGATCTCGGCCCCGATCGAACTGATGCGTCTGTGGCGTCTACCAAGGCGGTAAGCACGCCCGGCCACTCCAGGCGATCTCAACATCGGGCGCTGGGTCTTCATGCGACGAGTGCTATATTCAATTTCGGTCGTTTCACCTGAGACGATCCGGGAAAGGAATATTCCATGGCAGACCAGAAGCGCCCCCTGCAACCCGGAAACACCGCGCCCGCCTTCGAACTCGCCACGGCCAATTTCGATGGCACGGTCTCCTTGGCCGATTTGAGCGGCCGCGCGTTCCTGATCGGCTTCTTCCGCGGGCTGCACTGCCCGTTCTGCCGGCGCCAGCTCGAGCAGCTTGCCGGCATAGAGCCCAGCCTCAGCGCCGCCGGGGTGGAGACCGTGGCGGTTATCAACACGCCGGTGGAGCGCGCTCGCCTGTATTTCCGCCACCGCCCGACGCCGGTGACGCTCTTATGCGATCCCGACTGCCGCACGCATCGCGCCTATGGCGTGCCGCATGCCGAGTTCCTGCCCGATGGCAGCAGCGAGCGGCCCGAATGGCCTTATCGCGCGACGATGGCGCAGTTCCAGGCGGCGCGCATCAACCCTACCGGCGAGTTTTCGGAACCGCTCCAGCCGATGGAAGCCAACACGGTTCTCAACGCCAAGGACCGCTTCGCGCTTGATCAAGCCGATCATGCGATCTTCGCCAAACACGCCACCCAGCTCGTCGGGCACTTCCTGGTCGATGCGAACGGCATTATCGCCTGGGCGCAAATGGAGGAGCTGGACGGCCCCAGCAGCCTTTGCATCTTCCCGACTGCAACGGAGATCATCGCCGCCGTGGGCGAGCTTGGACGCTAGGTTGCAGGGCGTAGCCGGATGATTGGCGGCGCCTTTGGCAGCAGGGGGCACGTAGGCGGTCGAGCCATGCGAGACGGTGCAAGGAACAGAGAGTTCGCGGCACGTCCTCTTCTCCCCTCGGGGAGAAGGTGCCGGCAGGCGGATGAGGGGGCCACACGGCGCATCCTCACATCACTACCTATCCCGCGACGCCTGAGCGCGTTTGATCGATGCGCAGCTGTTTGGAAAGATCAGCGCAACCGGCCCCCTCATCCGCCCTACGGGCACCTTCTCCCCGAGGGGAGAAGAGGGAATCGAGAGGTTGCGGCACATTTAGGGAGGCTTGCTTGGACGATCGCAGGAACGTCGAGTTTGCGGCGCCGTACAGGGTCGAGTCTGCCGGACCCTCTCCCGGCCCTTCGCTTTGGGCTCAGGGCGTTCGCAACTGCAATCGATTCGCTGGATCGATTGCTGGCGCTTTGCGCCGCCGGATCAGGGGTCGCGTCTGCCGCACCCTCTCCCGGCCCTTCGCTTGGGCTCAGGGCGTTCGCAACTGCAATCGATTCACTGGATCGATTGCTGGCGCTTCGCGCCACCGTTGCTCACCCACCCGCAATTCCCAAAAGTTCAGCGTCCAGCGCCTTCAGATAATCGCCGGCGATTTCGGCGCTGAGGCCGAGGTCGTGCTGGCCGTAGCGGGAGGCGACGCGGATGTCGACGAAGGTGGTTTCGGCCTCTTCGCGCAGCCGGATGATCATATCGAAGCGCAGGCCGAGGATCAGCGTGCGGGTGGTCGCCTGCAGCGTCACGCCGTTGGCGCCGCGGATCAGCTTGGCGACGTCGTCGTCATAGGGGCGCGGCGTCGGAACGGGAATGATGCCGGGCGCGTCGGTCACGGCGTCGTCGCCGGGGGCGGGCTTTGCCGGCCCGTCCTCGAGATCGCGGTCCGGCTCGGTCGTGCCGGTACTCTTGACGATCGTGAAGCCGCTCTGCTTGGCAACCTTGCGCACCGCCTCCAGCACGCGGTCTAGCGCGCCTTCATAGCGCCGGCCGGTCAGTTCGGGATAGGCCTCCATCTGCTTTTCGCGATCCTCCGGCGTCACCAGCGGATTGCGCTTCAGCCAGATCTGGTCGGATTTCGGCGGCGACAGCCACTCGGGTGCTGCGACCGGATCGGTGGAGACATCGTAGATCGCAGGCAGGCTGAGGTAGCGTTCGGCGGCCACGGCGCCGATACCAAGCGGAAAGGCAGCATAGATCAGCGCCGCGAGTGCGGCGAGCCCGCCCTCGGCGCCGGTCAGCCAGAGACTGCGCAGGCCGATCGCGGCGAGCAGTGCGGTGAGCAGCGCGCAGCCGGCGGCAAAGATCAAAAGCAGCACCAGATAAGGGGTGGCAAGCCCGCCGAAACGATGGGCGATCAGCACGGCGAGCGCCAGAACCAGGGAAAATGCCCCGAGCAGCCGCGAAAAGCGGGCGGCGCTGGAAACGGGGCGGTCGTAGCGGATGGCCATCAAACTTACCGGTTGCTCGTCAGCGCCGCGTCCTCAACCACGCAAATCGCCTTCTTCTTGTTTAGTGCAAGATTCGGCTGAATTGAAACTGTTGTCTCGGAATATCAGATGGAATTCGGCGGAGACCGCCGGGCAATCGGCCGCCCACTTCATAAGCCCTTGCTGATATGTCAAAAAAAGGCCATTCTGCCGCGGTTTCATCTCCAAAGTCACGGACAGGAGAGACGGGATGATTTCACCCGAGATAGCAGCAAGGCCGCAGGCGTCTGCGCTTGGCGGGATCGATCACACCGAACCGGCGCTGCCGATGGAGCTCGTCGAGCTCGAACTGTCGCTCGAAGGTTATGCCGGTGGCGATGCCGGCTTCTGCGAGGCGGTTCGCCAGGCCGCCGGCCGTTCCGGCGGCGAATTGCTGTTCGACCTGCCGGCCGCCGGCCTGATCGAGGATTGCCGCCGCATCGCCGTCCTGCGCATTCCCGATGGCGGGAGCATGCGCGTCGTGCTGGCGCTGCTCGACCATAACGGCACCGAAATCCGCATGCAGGCGCCCGATGAGGAGACCGCCCATCTCGTGCGCTTTGCCGATGCCTTCATCGAGGTGCTGGAGCGGATCTGAGCTCGACCGAGATTTCTAGCGCCGCTCGGCTGCGGCTTCCGCCAGGCTGCGGAAGGGAAATTTGCGACCGCATTCGCATTTGATCATGAAGCTTTCCTGGTGGTTGGAAGCCCGCTGCACGCCAAAGCCGCGCGGCAGCTGATCGACCTTGAAATCCGGATGTTTGCGCTTGGGATCATCGATCTCCGAAGCCTCGGCAAAACCCGCATTGCCGCATTGCGGGCAGTTCAGTTTCTTCGAAAATCGATCGCGGATAGCCATGCTCGTTCCAATATTTGCAAGCCCCTCATACAGAGGAATGCCCCTTGTGCATAGGTGGGCGGCGAAAGTGGAACCATCTGCCCGGGCTGCCGTTCCTTTTTTCAAAAGGAGGCGATCATGCCCAACAGAGACCCGATTCCGAATGCCGATACCCCACGCGGCCCGACGCCGACACCCGGCGTTCCCGACCGCACCCAGGAAAAACCACCGCTGACACCAGCGCAGGACCCGGGCGACACCAAGAACCCGCAAGACCCGCCGCTTGACCCGGCATTGCTGCCGATCGGGGATCCGGCCGGGGCGGCGTAGCAAAACGTCCCCTTTTGCACACCTCACTTTTTTGAGGTTAGCCTCGGCGTCGGCGGCCCCCTCATCCGCCCTACGGGCACCTTCTCCCCGCTGGGGAGAAGAGGGAATCGAGAGGTCGCGGCATAACCCCTTCGCCCCAGCGGGGAGAAGGTGGCCCGAAGGGTCGGATGAGGGGGCCGCACGGCACACCATTCACGTCATCGACCCATCTCGGCGTTCGCTCGCTTGACGCCCTCGCCCAAATGGCATTTCCTCAGGGAAAAGCAAGGAATACCCCAATGCGCCTCTCCCTTCTCCTCGCCCTGCTCGCCGTGACCGCCGGTCTTTCCGCCTGCCAGACGATCACGCCGGAGGAGCGGCGGGCGGCGGATGAGCAGCGGTGCCTGAGCTATGGTTTCCGCCGCGGTACGGATGGGTTCGCCACCTGCCTGCAGCGCATCGATCTCGACCGGCGGGCCGAATCGCGGGCTGAGAGTGCGGAGATGATGAACCGCATGGCCTGGGATCTGAACGGGCCCTATATCTACCACGATCGCTGGCGCTATCGTCACTGACGGCCCGGGCGCCCGCAGGGCTGCCTGGCTTACCTGGTCGCTGCAATGACCGCCTGCGCCGCCGCCAATCTCGCGATCGGCACGCGAAACGGCGAGCAGGAGACGTAGTCGAGGCCGATCGTTTCGCAGAAGCGGATCGAAGCCGGATCGCCGCCATGTTCGCCGCAGATGCCGAGCTTCATGTCGTTGCGGGTGCGTCGGCCGCGCTCGGCGGCGATGCTGATCAGCTCCCCCACCCCGTCGAAATCGAGCGAGATGAAGGGATCGTGCTCGATGATGCCCTTGCGCTGATAGGTGGGGATGAAGGCCGAGGCATCGTCGCGCGAGATGCCGAAAGTGGTCTGCGTCAGGTCGTTGGTGCCGAAGGAGAAGAATTCGGCGGCTTCGGCGATCACATGGGCACGCAGGGCGGCACGCGGCAGCTCGATCATCGTGCCGACGAGATAATCGATCTTCATGCCGGCCTCGGCCATGACATTGCCGGCGATGGCATCGATGCAGGCCTTGACGTAATCGAGCTCGGAACGCAGGCCAACCAGCGGCACCATGATTTCAGGCACGACGGCCGCCCCGGTCTCCTGGGCTGCGGCCACCGCCGCCTCGAAGATGGCGCGGGCCTGCATTTCGACGATTTCGGGATAGGAGATCGCCAGCCGGCAGCCGCGATGGCCGAGCATCGGGTTGAACTCGTGCAGCGCGTCGACGCGCTGGCGCAGCGCAAGCGGCTCCATGCCCATGGCAAAGGCGACCTCGGCCACCTCGTCATCGGTCTTCGGCAGGAATTCGTGCAGCGGCGGATCGAGCAGGCGGATCGTCACCGGCAGGCCGTGCATGACGGTGAAGAGACCGGTGAAATCGGAGCGCTGCATCGGCAGCAGCTTGTCGAGCGCCAGCCGCCTGCCCTTCTCATCCTCGGCCAGGATCATCTCGCGCATGACATGGATGCGCTCGCCCTCGAAGAACATGTGCTCGGTGCGGCAAAGGCCGATGCCTTCGGCGCCGAAGGAGCGGGCAGCGCGCGCATCGGCCGGCGTATCGGCATTGGTGCGCACCGTCATCCGCCGGGCGCGGTCGGCCCAGCCCATGATGCGGCCGAAATCACCCGAAAGCTCCGGCTGAATCATCGGCACCTCGCCCTTCAGCACCTGGCCGGCCGAGCCGTCGATGGTGATGATATCGCCCTTCTTCAGCGTCACGCCGATGCCGAGCAGCCGCTCATTGCGTTGATCGATGCGCATGGTGCCGGCGCCGACGACGCAGGGAATGCCCATGCCGCGGGCGACCACCGCCGCATGGCTGGTCATGCCGCCGCGCGTCGTCAGGATACCTTCTGCGGCATGCATGCCGTGAATATCCTCCGGGCTGGTCTCGACCCGGAGCAGGATGACCTTGCGGCCCTCGGCATCCGCCTCCACCGCCTCTTCGGCGGTGAAGACGATGGCGCCGGTCGCCGCCCCCGGCGAGGCCGGCAGCCCGGTGCCGATCACCTGGCGGTTGACGCGCGGATCGATCGTCGGATGCAGGAGCTGATCGAGGCTTGACGGTTCGATGCGCAGCACCGCCTCCTCCTCGGTAATCACTTTCTCATCGACCATGTCGACGGCGATCTTCATCGCCGCCCGGGTCGAGCGCTTGCCCGAGCGGGTCTGCAGCATCCACAGCTTGCCGCGCTCGATGGTGAATTCGATATCCTGCATGTCGCGGTAATGGATCTCGAGTTCGGTGCAGATGCGGCAGAGCTCGCGAAACGCCTCCGGCATCAGCTTTTCCATCGAGGGCTTGTCGGAGCCGGAGGAAAGCCGCCCCTCCTCGGTGATGCTGTGCGGCGTGCGGATGCCGGCAACGACATCCTCCCCTTGCGCATTGACGAGGAATTCGCCGTAGAGCGCCTTCTCGCCGGTCGAAGGGTTGCGGGTGAAGGCCACGCCGGTCGCCGAGGCGTTGCCGAGATTGCCGAACACCATCGCCTGAATATTGACGGCCGTGCCCCAGCCTTCCGGAATATTATGGAGCTGGCGATAGGTGACGGCGCGCGCGCTCATCCAGCTGGAAAAGACCGCGCCGACCGCGCCCCAGAGCTGGACTTCCGGATTCTGCGGAAACTCCTTACCCAGTTCTTCCTCGATCAGCCTTTTATAGAGGGAGACGATATGCTGCCATTCGGTGGCGCTGAGCTCGGTATCGAGTTCGTGGCCGAGCTTGGCCTTCTCGTCTTCGAGGATCTCCTCGAAGGCGTCGTTGCCGAGGCCCATGACAACATCGGCATACATCTGGATGAAGCGGCGGTAGCTGTCCCAGGCAAAACGCGCGTCGCCCGCATCATGGCCGAGCGCCTGCACGGTCTCGTCGTTGAGGCCGAGATTGAGCACCGTGTCCATCATACCGGGCATTGAGACGCGGGCGCCGGAGCGCACCGAAAGCAGCAGCGGCTGGCTGGTGGAGCCGAAATGGCGGCCGGTGATCGCCTCGATCGCCGCTATGCCGGCGCGGACCTCTGCCTTCAGCCGGTCGTCGATATGGCCGCCATTTTTATAATAGGTATCGCAGGCATCGCTGACGATCGTCAGTCCCGGCGGAACGGGAAGGCCGAGAGCGCACATTTCAGCAAGATTGGCGCCCTTGCCGCCGAGCATCTCATGGTCGCGCGCGCCACCCTCAGCCTGCCCGTCGCCGAACCTATAGACCCACTTGGTCATCTTCCCCCCAACACCAGATTGGGATCAGCGTGATCCCTCGGCTGCCGACAAACCTCGCTCTTTCCTCGGGCGTCGTCCCCGCCCTAGTGGCGAGGATCTGCTGCCTTATGCCGGTTGCAGATGCTCGGGACAGGCCCGAGCATGACGAAAGAGAAGCAGGCAGGTCATTAGCCTGATCACTCAGCTTAATGCCTTGGAGTTGAAATGAAAATCGACAAATGCGGCAAAAATGCTGCGCCGCACAATAATTTTCGCGAGAGTGGCTGCCGAAGGCATGAAACTTCGCCCGATGGGAAGAAGGCATAAAAAAAGCTTTGCGGGACTGCAACAATGTCCCGCAAAGCCTTGTTTCCGTCCGGCCAGGAAAACCGGACGGGGGGTCCCTCAACCCAGGGCGATTCATGGAACCGCCCTGATCTTTGTTTTCCGCAACTCCTCAAGAGACGCTTCGCATTTCCAGGGATTGCTCAAACAGCTTCCAGGTCCTTGCCCTCTACCTGAAAAGCGCATCGCAAATTCGACAAATCCGCAACTTTGACCGCCCCGCTCTTCAGCAAAGTCATCAGGTTGCGTTGAAACAACTTCTAATGCAAGTCAGGGAAAAGAGCATCACCCAAATGGGGTACGGACCGCAAGACAGCCGACCTTTTTTGGTGTTTATCGCCGAATGCGGGAAAATTGCGCGCGATTTGTGCGGACTCCGTCCCGAGCGCGGGGCCTGACCGGCCGGTGAGCAATCGCCCTGACGCCGTGAACAACTCTTGAAGCGATGAGGCGGAGGAGAAATGGGGGTCAGAAACGATCTGATCGAAGGTTTCCGGGGCAGCGGCAAGAGGTGGCCGAGGATTTGCCGCGGCGCGGCTGCATTGTCGTCCATTGGCGATCGAGAGTTTGCCGGTCGCGAGCCAATGACCGGGGATGCGGTGGATTGGCCCGGCGACGATCTCGGATAGAATTGTCGGAATTCCGTTTGGCCGCACGTCTTCAATGCAACGAGCCATGGAGAAAACGATGACGATCACCATTACCGCCTTTGAACGTTCGCCCGATCGCGGCCGTGGCCTGGCGCGCGACATGCGGGTTCGCTGGGCGCTTGAGGAAGCGGGCCAGCCCTATGAGGTTCGTCTCGTCACGTTCGAGACGATGAAGGAGCCGGCGCATCTGGCGCGTCAGCCTTTCGGCCAGATCCCGACCTATGAGGAGGGCGATCTCACCCTGTTCGAGTCAGGCGCGATCGTTCTCCATATCGCCGAGCGTCATGGCGGCCTGTTGCCTGGGGATGCCGATGGCCGGGCGCGGGCGATCGCCTGGATGTTTGCCGCGCTCAACACGGTGGAGACGCCGATCTTCGAGCACAGCCTCGCCAGGATTCTCGAGCGCGACGAGCCCTGGTACGAGCAGCGCCTGCGTGCCCTCGAGGGCAGCATCCGCAGGCGGCTGGACAGCCTTGCCGCTCATCTTGGCGATGCCGACTGGCTCGATGGCGCCTTCAGCGCCGGTGACTTGCTGATGGTCTCGGTGCTGCTGCGGCTGAAATCGTCAAACATCCTGGACGATTATCCGAGCCTCGCCGCCTATGTCGCCCGCGCCGAAGCACGGCCGGCCTATCAACGCGCCTTCGCCGCGCAGCTGGCGGTCTTCCAGGCCGCATCGGCGGGCTGATCGGGATCAGCCGGAGGCTGACAGGCCCGGGCCGCAAGATCTCAAGCAATCTCGCGCAGGCGTTCGGCGGTTTGCAGGTCGACGGAGACGAGGGTGGAGACGCCCTGCTCGGCCATGGTGACGCCGAAGAGGCGGTTCATGCGGGCCATGGTGATGGGATTATGGGTGATGATGACGAAGCGGGTTTCGGTCGAGGCCGCCATTTCGTCCATCAGATTGCAGTAGCGCTCGACATTGTGGTCGTCGAGCGGCGCGTCCACCTCGTCGAGCACGCAGATCGGCGCCGGATTGGTGAGAAAGACGGCGAAGATCAGCGCCATCGCCGTCAGCGCCTGCTCGCCGCCGGACAGCAGCGTCATCGTCTGCGGTTTCTTGCCGGGCGGCCGCGCCAGGATTTCGAGGCCGGCCTCCAGCGGATCGTCGGATTCGATCAGCTGCAGCTCGGCGGTGCCGCCGCCGAAAAGATGGGTGAACAGCCGCTGGAACTGGCCGTTGACGACGTCGAAGGCGGCGACCAGGCGCTCGCGTCCCTCGCGGTTCAAACTCTGGATGGCGCCGCGCAGCTTGCGGATCGCGTCGATGACGTCGTCGCGCTCCTTGATCAGCGCTTCGAGCTTCTCGCTCAGCTCCTTCTGCTCCTCGTCGGCGCGCAGGTTGACGGCGCCGAGCCGTTCGCGCTCCATCTTCAGCCGCTCCAGCTCGCGCTCGACCTCGCGCGGATCGGGCAGCGCCTGCATCGGCTGCAGGCCGGCGAGCCGAAGCGCCTCATGCGGCGGCACGTTCAGCGCCTCGCGAATGCGGCTTTCGCTTTCCTGCCGGCGCTCGCGGGCCGAGACCAGGCGCTCCTCGGCGCGGCCGCGGCGTTCGCGGTATTCGGCAAGCTCGGAAAGCGCGGTCGCCGCCTTGTGATCGGCATCGCGCTGGATGCGTTCGGCTTCGGCCAGAAGATCGCCGGCATTGCGGCGCGCCTCCTCGGCCTTCTGTAATTCGCTGAGCAGGGCCCGGCGCTTGTCGTCGAATTCATCCGGCGCCATTTCGAGATCGGCCGCCTCTTCGCGCGCCTCTTCCTCGCGCTCGCGCAGTGTCGCGACATGATCCTCGCCGCTTGCCGCCCGCTGGCGCCAGGTCTCGCGCTCCTGGCCGATCGCCATGATGCGACGCTGGCGGGCCTCGTTTTCCCTGGCGAGGCTTTCATGGCGGGCGCGGGCTTCGGCGAGCGCGCCGCGATCGGTCGCGACCTCCGCCTGCTGGAAGCGCAGCCGCTCGTCGATCAGCGTCAGATCGGGCGCCTCCTCCAGCTCGATGCGTGCATTTTCTTCCTGGACGCCGATTTCTTCCAGTTGCGCGCCCAGCTGGCTCGCAGCTTCGCTGACGACGTCGCGGCGACGGATGAGATCGCCGGAGGCCCGCTCGGCGGCAGCCAGCGCCTCGCGCGCTTCGCCGAGATGACGCGCCGCCAGCCGGCTCATGTCGCGGGCTTCCGCGAGCCTGCGCTCCTCGACACGGATCGCTTCGGCGGCGGCGGCCTGCCGCTCCTCGGCCTCGGCAAGCACGTCGCGGGCAATTGCCGCTTCGCTTTCGAGTTCGGCCAGACGGTTCTTCTGGGCAAGGCGCAGCGCGGCAGCGCTCGGGGCGTCGGCACCGGTGACATGGCCGTCCCAGCGATAGACGGCGCCCTCTTTCGTCACCAGCCGCTGGCCGGGCTTCAGCGCCGCCATCAGCGAGCGCGCCTCCCCTTCCCCGACCAGGCCGATCTGGCGCAGGCGGCGGGTGAGAGCTGATGGCGCGCTGATATGGGCGATGAGCGGCACGGTGCCTTCGGGCAGCGCCGGATCGCCGGCGCCGTCGCCATTGTCTGACCAGTGGGCCGGCGCCTCGGCATCGAGCGGCGATTCCAGATCGTCGCCGAGTGCGGCACCGAGCGCCGTCTCGAAGCCGCGATCGACCTTCAGCTCCTCGGCAACCGGCGGAAACTTGCCGGCGGCCGCACCGGCAGCGAGCATGCGGGAAATGGTGCGGGCTTCGGTTTCCAGCGCATTCAGGCCGGAGCGGGCCTGATCGACCGGCGCGCGCGACAGTGCCTCGGCCTGGCGGGCGGCGGCCAGCGCCTGCTCGACCGTCTGGGCGGCGGCTTCGGCATCGGCGAGCGCGATTTCGCCGGCTTCGACGATCGTGCGTTTTTCGTCCGGATCGGGCAGGCCTGATATCTTCTCTGCGATGGCCGACAATTCCCCGTTCGCCTCGTGCATCTGGCGTTCGAGGCGCATGCGGCGGTCGGTCAGATCGCGAATGGCGCGCTCCAGCTGGTTGCGGCCGGCGGCGGCTTCCGCCCGCTCGGCCGTCAGCTGCGTGAAGATGCGCTCGCTGTCGGCAAGTTTCGCCGCAGCGCCTTCGAAAGCCTCGCGGGTTTCTTCGGCAAACCGGCCGGAATCGGCGAGGATCTCGGAAATTTCGGCTTCTTCGGCATCGAGCTTGGCGAGGATGACGGCATTGTCGGCCACCAGCCGCTCCTCGCGGCGGATATCCTCGGCAAGCTGGGCGAGACGGCGGGTGAGTTCGTCGCGGCGGCGCAGGATGCGGCCGGCGTCCTCTTCCAGCTGGCTCCTGGCGATCTGCAGGCGCTGCAGGGCGGCGGCGGCGCGCGCCTCGCCCTCGCGCAGTTCCGGTAGCTTCAGGCTGGCGATGCCCTGCTGCTTGGCGGCCTCCATCTGGATCTGTGCCTTTTCGGCGACGATAACGGTTGCCTGGTTGAGGGCGCTGTCGGCCTCGGCCTCGGCCTCCTTGGCCTGCACCCAGCGGATATGCAGGAGCATTGCCTCGCGGGCGCGGATATCGGCCGAAAGCGTCTTGAAGCGGTTGGCCTGGCGGGCCTGGCGCTTCAGGCTCTCGATCTGGCTTTCGAGCTGTGAGGTGACGTCGTCGAGGCGCTCGAGATTGGTTTCGGCGGCGCGCAGCCGCAGTTCGGCCTCGTGGCGACGCGAATGCAGGCCGGAGATGCCGGCCGCCTCTTCCAGGAGCTGGCGGCGGGCCTGCGGCTTTGCCTGGATCAGCTCGCCGATGCGGCCCTGGCCAACCATCGAGGGCGAGCGGGCGCCGGTGGAGGCGTCGGCAAAGAGCAGCTGCACATCCTTGGCGCGGCTTTCCTTGCCGTTGATGCGATAGAGCGAGCCTTGTTCACGCTCGATGCGGCGGGTGACCTGGATCTCGTCGCTGTCGTTGAAGGCGGCGGGTGCGGTCCGCTCGCCATTGTCGAGATAGAGCGCCACCTCGGCGGTGTTGCGGGCCGGGCGGTTTCCCGAGCCGGAAAAGATCACGTCGTCCATGCCGGAGGCGCGCATGTTCTTGTAGGAATTCTCGCCCATCACCCAGCGCAGCGCCTCGACGAGATTGGACTTGCCGCAGCCGTTCGGCCCGACCACGCCGGTCAGCCCCCGCTCAATGATGAATTCGGTCGGCTCGACGAAGGATTTGAAGCCGACCAGGCGCAGCTTGTTGAACTTCATGCGGAAATATCCACGGCAGGAAGCCCCCTCATCCGACCCTTCGGGCCACCTTCTCCCCGCTGGGGCGAAGGGGATGTGCCGCGACGTCTCGATTCCCCCTTCTCCCCAGCGGGGGTCCGAAGGACGGGTCGAGACCCGCGGCTCGACCCCGCTCGGTGCCCGTAGGGCGGATGAGGGGGCCACGCCCGCAAACTGCTCTGAAAACCAAAAACGGGCGCACGGCTTTCGCCGTCGCCCGTAATGGTCGAACGGTCCGGTTCAGATGAGGCTGTCGATGAGCTTCGACATGGTGTCAACCGGCATGTCTCCAGAATAGCGCTTGCCATTGATGAGGAAGGTTGGCGTGGCGTTGACGCCGAAATCCTTCGATCCCCTTTCCCGCGTGGCGTTCACTTCATCCAGAAGCTTCTGGTTCGTCAAGCATTTCGTGAAGCTATCCTCAGTAAATCCGGCAAGCTTCGACATCTGCAGCAATGCAGCGCGGCCATCATCGGCAGCGGCCCAGACCTGCTGCTGCTTGAATAGCATCGAAACCATCGGGAAATACTGTTCCGGCGTGCTCAGCTGCTCCGGATTGGAGGCGCTGCAGCGGGCGAGCATGAAGGCGGCGGCAGCGCGCGGATCGAAGGGGAATTCGCGGATGATGAACTGCGCCTTGCCGGTATCGACGTATTTCTGCTTGATGGCGTCGAAGGTGGTGTTGTGGAAATGGGCGCAATGCGGGCAGGTCATCGACATGTATTCGACGATCTTGACCGGCGCGTCGGCCTTGCCAAGCGCCATCTCGGGCAGCGCGCCAGGCTTCAGCACCTCGGCCATGTCGACATCGCCGTCGGATTGCGGCATGTCCCCCGCCGAGGTGGCCGCCGTCTGCATGGTATCGACATTGGTGCCGTCGGCCATGGTCTTGCCGGAAGACGATGCATCGGCAGCGTCCTTGCTGTCGTTGCAGGCGGCAAGCGCTGCGGCAGCTGCGGCGATGGCGATCCCACCCAGGAGGCGGCGTTTCGTCAGTTGCATTTCGGACATCTGCATGGGTTCCCCATAAGTGATGAGAGTGACGGCATGATTGTGCGATATAACGGCTAAGGGCCGCTCACAAGGCACTGATCAGCAACTTCCTTCAAAGAATTGTGACCGCGATGGGACCAAGAGCCGACCTCGCGTTCGAAATGCGCGATTCTTAGTTTCGGTGGAAGGCTGCAGTTCAAGAGAGTTTGACATCCCGCCCCGGCGGGCTGGCGCGGATCGGAAGCGGCCTTGCTCGTGAACTGCGCGTGGATCCCAGGCTCAGTGTAAAGCCTGGGATGACGGAGGTTGAGGAGACGCGAATGGCATGAAGCGGGACGCTTTTTCGCCCGGAAATGTGCAGCGGTTCCGAAACTTCTGCGCATATTGCGCTTGCCGCGATGGGCCAAAGGGCAGCCAGCATTGGCGCCTCCAGCCTGTTGCCCTCCTCGATCTCCGTCATCCCAGGCCTTGAGCCTGGGATCCATGGCTCCAGCTGACGGGGAGCTACATGGATCGGGAGAACCCGCCCTAGCGCCCTCTCCCCTGTTTCCCCATCACCGCCGTGCCCAACCGCTGGATCGCCTGGCGCAGCTTGTCGCCCTCGATGCCTGCCATCATGCCTTCGAGCTTGCGAGCGGCCTCGCCCTTCAGCGGCGCGGGCGGGCGAGAGCGGCGGTGGGCTTGCGAGACTGGTTTCTGGACAATCCGGATCTGGTGGACGGCGGCGAAGCCGAAGAAGCTGTTGATGCGCTGGATGAGTTCGCCCTGGGCATGGGTGAGGAAAAGCGCGCGCGCGCCTTCGCAGGCGATCGTCAGCACGCCGGGGCGGAAGCTGCCGTCATCGCCGCCGCCGCGGGCCCAGGCGATCTTCTCCGGCCGGGTGCAATCGGCGAAATCCTCGCCCGCGATTTCGCTCCAGGAGCCGAGCAGCGCCGTGTTGATGCCGGCGCGCCGCGCAAGGACGGGATCGATCAGCCCGTTCGCCAGCTCGGAAATCTGTTTTGCACCTTTGCGTGGATAACTCATCGAAAACCTTGGGTGCCGCCGCGAATTGACGGGACCGACTTGATCGCGCGGCATTGCTTCGCCAAGTATAGGCACTTCCCCCGATCCCGGCAAATCATGACGATCACGACCCTCGACACGCCCTCGGCAAAGCCCCTCCTCGACTGGTACGACCGCCACCACCGCGATCTGCCCTGGCGCATCTCACCCGGAATGGCGGCGCGCGGCGTCAAATCCGACCCCTATCGTGTCTGGCTTTCCGAAGTGATGCTGCAGCAGACGACGGTGCAGGCGGTCAAACCCTATTTCGAGAAGTTTCTCGAGCGTTGGCCCGAGGTGACCGATCTGGCAGCGGCCGAGAACGACGAGGTGATGGCAGCCTGGGCGGGGCTCGGCTATTACGCGCGCGCCCGCAATCTGAAGAAATGCGCCGAAGCCGTGGCAAAGGAATATGGCGGCGTCTTTCCCGACACCGAAGAGGGTCTGAAATCGCTCCCGGGCATCGGCGATTATACCGCTGCAGCCATCGCGGCCATCGCCTTCAACCGGCAGGCCGCTGTCATGGACGGCAATGTCGAGCGGGTAATTTCAAGGCTTTATGCGATCGAAGCGCCGCTTCCGGCTGCCAAGCCGCTGATGAAGGCGAAAGTGGCGCTGCTGACGCCTTCAGGCCGTCCCGGCGATTTCGCCCAGGCGATGATGGATCTTGGGGCGACGATCTGCACGCCGAAGCGGCCGGCCTGTTCACTCTGTCCGTTCCGCGATGCCTGTCAGGCGCTGAAATCGTCCGATCCCGAGCTCTTCCCGGTCAAGGCGGCAAAGAAGGGAAAGCCGGTGCGCCACGGCGCGGCTTTCATCGCCGTGACTGGAGAGGGCGAGATCCTGCTCCGGCGGCGAGCCGAAAGCGGCCTGCTCGGCGGCATGACCGAGGTGCCGACGACAGCCTGGACGGCGCGGCTCGACGGCGAAACATCGGCGGCGGCCGCTCCTTTCGCCGCCGGATGGCAGGCGAGCGGCACCGTCATCCATGTCTTCACCCATTTCGAACTCCGTCTGTCGATCTGGCGGGCGGCCATCCCCAGCCCTGTCGACACCAATGACGGATGGTGGGAGCCGGTTACAAATCTTGAAGCGCAGGCCTTGCCGACCGTCATGAAAAAAGCGATCGCAGCGGCTATTCCTTTCGCGTTCAAAACATCCAGGGCATAAACATGACCACCGAAATAAAGCATATCGTTTTCGACATCGGCAAAGTCCTTATTCATTACGATCCGCATCTTCCCTTCGCCCGCCTCATTCCCGACGAGGCCGAGCGCAACTGGTTCTTCGCCAATATCTGCACCCATGACTGGAACGTCGAGCAGGACCGCGGCCGTACCTGGGCGGACGCCGAAGCGCTGCTGATCGAAGCGCATCCGACGCGCGAGGAGCATATCCGCGCCTTCCGCAAATACTGGCATGAGATGGTGCCGCACGCCTATGAGGACAGCGTCGCGATCATGGAAGGACTGATCGAGGAAGGCCGCGACGTCACGATGCTCACCAATTTCGCCTCCGACACTTTTCGCGAAGCGCAGCAGCGTTTCCCGTTCCTGACGAGGCCGCGCGGCGTCACCGTTTCCGGCGATGTCGGCCTGATCAAGCCTGATATCGCGATCTATGAGACGCATACGAAGAGCTTCGGCCTCGATCCCGCCGCAACGATCTTCATCGACGACGCGCCGGCCAATGTCGAAGGTGCCAAGGCTTTCGGCTGGAACGCGGTGCTGTTTTCGGGCACGGAAAAGCTGCGCAGCGATCTCGCCGCCCATGGCTTGAGGGTCTGAGGCCATGGCTTTCGATCCGGCAGAGGAAATCGAGCGCTTCCATGCCGCCATCAACGCGCTCGATTTTCCCGCAATCGAGGGCTATTTCGCCGAGGACGCCACCTATGTCTCAAACGGCGTCGGCAGCCTTGCCGGGCGGGCAGAAATCATGGCCGCCTTCCGGCTCTATTTCGACGATTATCCCGATCAGACGGCGGAGGATTCGCTGGTGGAGCGGCTGACGCCTCTCTCCGGCCGCGCCGTCTGGTCACTCCGCGCCACCCACAGTCAGACCGGCAAGCCGTTGATCCGCGAGGGCGAGGAGACGATCACCTTCAACGAAGATGGCCGGATTACGCGTGTCGAGGTCACCGACTACCGCGCTTTCTGATTATCGCGCTTCCGAGCTCAAATAGAAGACGCCCGAGGCTCAAGCCCCGGGCGCCTTGGCCTTCTTCCGCAACTGGAGGAAACCGGAAGAAGGTATTTCGATCCCGCGAAGGCGCTGCTCAATCCACCTTTGCCAGATCACTGCGGATGACGGACCTCAAATCGTCGATCGGGCGCAGGGACTGCCCGTCTTCGAAATGCCAGAAGGTCCATCCGTTGCATGCATCGAGCCCCTGCACCTTGGCGCCGAGACGATGAATGGAGCCGGCCTCGCCGCCGGAGGAGACGGTGCCGTCGGCGCGAACGATGGCGCTGTAGCGGCGCTTTGCGTCGGTCAGCACCTGGCCGGGCTTGATCAGGCCGCTTTCGACAAGCACGTTGAAGGCGACGCGGACTTCGGCCTTCTTGCCGGTCATGACCGTCAGCTCCGCCTTGCCGAGCGGCTCGACGGCGGCGATGCGGGCTGCGGCCGCATCGATATAATCCTGCTCACGCTCGATGCCGACGAAGTGGCGGCCGAGGCGTTTGGCGACCGCACCCGTCGTTCCCGAGCCGAAGAAGGGATCGAGCACGATATCGCCGGGTTTGGTCGAGGCCATGATGACGCGGGCAAGCAGCGCTTCCGGCTTCTGGGTCGGATGCACTTTCTTGCCGTCCTCGCCCTTCAGCCGCTCATTGCCGTTGCAGATCGGGAACAGCCAGTCGGAACGCATCTGCACGTCGTCATTGGCGGCCTTCATCGCATCGTAGTTGAAGGTGTAGCCCTTGGCCTTGGCATTCGGGCTTGCCCAGATCATCGTCTCGTGGGCGTTCTGGAAACGGCGGCCCTTGAAATTCGGCATCGGATTGGTCTTGCGCCAGATGATGTCGTTCAGGATCCAGAAGTTCAGATCCTGCAGCGTGGCGCCGACGCGGAAGATATTGTGGTAGGAGCCGATCACCCAGATCGAGCCCGTCGGCTTGAGCACGCGGCGGCAGGCGAGCAGCCAGGCGCGCGTGAAGGCATCATAGGCCTCGAAGGAGGCGAACTGATCCCATTCGTCATCGACGGCATCGACCAGCGACTGGTCGGGACGATGCAGCGTTCCGCCGAGCTGGAGATTATACGGCGGGTCGGCGAAGATCACATCGACGGAGTGATTGGGCAAGGCTTCAAGGGCGCTCACGCAGTCGCCCTTGATGATCGTGTCAACCCAGGAGTCCGCCTTGACGGAGGCCTTGAGGTCGGCAAGCGGAAAAACTGACGCCATTCTGATACTCACTCATACGCTTTACGCTTAACTCTCCGTTATGGTTACCTAACTTAGTTACCAAAGCCTGAAGCGCTGGCCGATTTCGGGAATTTATTGTGGCGGGCACCCCTTCCCTCATCAGGCGGCGTCATGAACCCTGCGGCTGTCGGCCGGCGCCTCGTCGCGTTCGAACATGCCGTAATCGCGGACCACACTGGCGATCCGCAGGCGGTAATCGGCGAAGACGCCGCCGCGGCCGGCCTGCTGCGCGGCGCGATGGGTCTCGCGGTTACGCCATTCTCTGACGGCCTCCTCATCACGGAAGAAGGACAGTGACAGCAGCTTGCCGCGATTGGTCAGGCTTTCGAACCGCTCGATCGAGATGAAGCCGTCGATGGTTTCGAGCTCGGCGCGCAGCTCGCCGGCGAGATCGAGATATTTGTGGCGTTCGCCCACATAGGGCACGACTTCGAAGATGACGGCGATCATGGCAGCACCAGCTTGACGTGGGGAGCGGAGACGTTTTTCAGGAAGATGCGGTCCTCCTTGAGGATGAAGCGTTCGCGTCTGGCAAATTCGTAATTCTCGCGGCCGAGTGGGTCGGCGGCCAGCCTGGCGCGATAGGCTTCGTAGGCGGCGAGGCTTTCGATGTTGTAGACGCCGTAGGCCGTCGTCGCCGAGCCCTCATGCGGGGCGAAATAGCCGATCAGATCGGCGCCGTTGCGAGGAATCGCCTGGCCCCAATTCTCGGCATATTCGGCAAAAGCTTCCTTCCTGAAGGGGTCGATCTCATAACGGATAAAGCAGGTGATCATCGGGTTCTCCTTTGTGCTTCCCGTTTTCGCACATTGCCGGACGGCGATGCTTCGGTTACGATCGAACTATGAAGGAAGGTCCAGACATTGCCCAGATCGGCGCGCTGATCGGTGATCCCGCTCGCGCCAACATGCTGGCGGCGCTGACCGGCGGCCGGGCGCTGACGGCGACCGAGCTTGCCGGCGTCGGCGGCATCACGGTGCAGACGGCAAGCACCCATCTCGCCAAGCTCGAAGCCGGCGGGCTGCTTGCCCAGCGCAAGCAGGGGCGCCACCGTTATTTCACGCTGGCCGACGAGGCCGTCGCCCGGCTGATCGAAAACATGATGGGCTTTGCCGCCGGACGCGGGCATCTGCGCCACCGACCCGGTCCGAAGGAGCCGGCGCTGCGCAAGGCGCGCATCTGCTACGATCATCTGGCCGGCGATTATGGCGTGCGCATGCTCGACAGCCTGATTGCCTCAGGCGCGATCGAAGCGGTCGGAGAGGGTCTGGCACTGACGGAAAAGGGCGAGAGCGATCTCGCCCGCATCGGCATCGACGTCGGCAATCTCAGATCCTCACGCCGCCCGCTCTGCCGCTCCTGTCTCGACTGGAGCGAAAGGCGCGCCCACCTTGCCGGCAGCCTTGGCAAGGCGCTGCTTTCAAGCTTCCTCGACAGGGGCTGGGCGCGGCGCACTGCCGAGAGCCGGTCAATCCTCTTCACCCCGGAAGGCGACCGGCAGTTTCTGAGGTTATTTCCGGTCGAGGTGTAGCTTGCTACGATTCTGCAACGACGCTTTCCACCCACCCGCCCCCGTCCTTCGAGGCTCCGGCTTCGCCTGCGCACCTTCAGGATGAGGGCTGATCAGGGTGCCGTGTGGCCGGCAGGATGGGAACTGACTGGTCTGCCGTACGGCTGGCCACCCTCTCTTCAGCCTCGGCCCTGGGTGTCTCGCAAGCCGCAGCCTCCGGGGGCGCTACCTGGCCGCCCTCGCTTCAGCCTTGCACATTATGTCTCTCAGGCCGCAGCCTCCGGGAGCGACCTCGCTCCGGCCTTATCCTGAGGTGCCCTGAAGGGGCCTCGAAGGACGGGGCCGGCCACCGCCGCTTCAGGGCCAATCGGTTGCGCTTGCCGCGATGACCGGTCGTTCCCGATGCCACCGCCGATTGGCGGTTCCCCTTTGCTTCCCGCCCCCTCTCCCGCGGATCCGCCCAAGGTCCGACGCCTTGTCAGACTGAGGTCCCATGACAGGAACAGCCGGGTAAACCCGTCGTTTGTCAAACAGCTGTGCATCCACTCCGGATGCGACGGCAACTGACCAACAATCGGAGGAATATCCTATGATGAAGGTAACACATCTGGCATTGGCGGCCGCCCTTCTGGCCGGCACGGCGGCGTCCGGCTTCGCCCAGTCCTCGAGCACAGTCGGAACCGGCGGTTCGTCGGCAGGCGGCGGAACTGCGAGCAGCACCGTCGGTACTGGTGGCAGCTCTGCCGGGGGCACCTGCCCGGCTGGTGCGACCAACTGCAATCCCGGCTCGTCCTCGACGGTTGGCACGGGCGGCTCATCGGCTGGCGGCGGGACCTCGAGCAGCAGCGTGGGCACCGGCGGCTCGGCCGCGGGCTCAGGCTCTGGATCCGGTTCCGCCTCTACGCTTGGCACCGGTGGCTCGTCGGCCGGCGGCGGCACCTCCAGCAGCAGCGTGGGCACCGGCGGTTCGGCCGCGGGTTCGGGCGATGCCAATTCCGCTTCGAGTGTCGGAACCGGCGCATCGTCGGCGGATGGAGACAAGACCGGCAGTACTGTCGGCACCGGCAGCAGTGCCGCGGGCTCTTCGCACGACAACAAAGGCAAGAAGGGCTGCGCACCTGGCCAAGTCAAGAAGGACGCCGCCGGCACCAAAGGTTGCTGATGACGTCGGCCGGCGCCCCTGCGGCGTCGGCCAAACCCTTGGAGATTAGCAATGACCAGATTTCCCATATTCGCATTGTCGGCTTCACTCGCCGTGATCGCCGGACAGACCATGGCGGAGGAGATCAAACTCGACGACGGAACGACCTGCACGATCGTCCAATCCCAGGCGGGAGACACGTCAACCACCGTCACGGCCGGCAACGGGCACGTGTCCTCGTCGACCACGACGGGTAGCGGTTCGACCGGCTCCACTTCGTCATCCGCCTCGGCCGGCTCCTCGGCAGGATCGGGAAGCGTCGACAGCTTCTCGACGGCAAGCGTGACCCGGCCGGACGGCACCGTCATCACGAAACGGTCCGATGGAACCTGCTCCATCACCAAGCCGAACAAATAGGAGATGGCAATGAAACCTATCAACCTTATCGCGGCCGCCTCGATCGCGCTGCTCGCATCGAGCCCGGCCGCCCTCGCGGAGGAGTGTAATGCGGCCGGAACCGTCGGAACGGCGGGGAGCGCTTCGGCCGGAGGCACATCCGCCAGCTCTGTGGGAACGGCAGGCGTCTGCCAGACCGATGGCGGCACGACATCGTCGATCGGATCTGGCGGAAGTGCGGCCACGGTCGACGGAAAGGCGCAAAGCAAGACTCATATCAACGATAATGGCGACAAGCTAAAGGCGCAGACCAAGGCCCAGGCCGTCGACAAAGGCACGTTCAGCAAGTCCCGCACCAAGACCAGTGTCAACGGCGATGGCTTGGAAAGCACGACCCGCACCATGTCGCACGTGCCCGGCGAAAAGCCGGTCATGAGCACCACTAAGAAGAAGATCCTTGTACCGGAACAATAACCGGATCGGGCTCGTCTTCTTGAACTTCGACGAGCCCTGCCCCTCCAGTATCACCATCCAGCAGCGACAACGAAGCCGGTCGCCTGCCGCATCGCAGCCATGCTTGAGATCAGGTTGAGCTTTGCCCGGCCATCGTGTAAAGCCGCAACATCCCCGGACAAGACCAGATTTCCAGCAAGAGCGTGAACATATGGACGGCTTCGATCTCATCATTTTCGACTGCGACGGTGTGCTCGTCGATTCCGAAATCATCGCGGCCGAAGTCGAATCCGCGCTGCTGACGGATGCCGGATATCCGATCGGCGCCGAGGAAATGGGCGAGCGCTTCGCCGGCATGACCTGGCAAAATATCCTGCTGCAGATCGAGCGCGAGGCGAGCATCCCGTTTTCGGCGTCGCTGCTCGACAAGTCGGAGAAGCTGCTCGACATCAGGCTGGCGAATGACGTCAAGGCAATCCCAGGCGTCGAATTCGCCGTCTCCAGGCTGCCGATGAAGCGCTGCATCTGCTCGAATTCGAGCACGAAGCGCCTCGACATGATGCTGGGCAAAGTGGGCCTGAAGCCGCTATTCGCACCCAACATCTACTCCGCCAAGGATCTCGGCGCCGACCGCGTCAAGCCGAAGCCCGATATCTTCTTGCACGGCGCAAGCCGCATGGGCGTCTCGCCCGACAAGACGGTGGTGGTCGAGGATTCCGTGCACGGCGTGCATGCGGCCCGCGCCGCCGGCATGCGCGTCATCGGCTTCACCGGCGCCTCGCACAGCTACCCCGCCCATGCCGACAAACTGACCGACGCCGGCGCGGAAACGGTGATCTCGCGCATGAACGACCTGCCGGGTGTGGTTGCCGCGCTCGCGGCGTGGGAAGGCGTGCTTTAGGTCTTCGGGCAATACCCTCTCTTCCCTCATTCCTGTGCTCGTCACAGGAATCCAGTGCGCCCAAGTCCTTGGGCGCGGAAGACTCTTTCCTCAACAACAAGTGAGTTATTCACGGCGCCGACGCGCCGTGGCTGGATTCCTGTGACAAGCACAGGAATGAGGGAAGTCAGCATCCAGGCCCCTGGAAACGGGCCGATATCGCCTCAGCTGCTCTTCTTGCCCTTTGCCGGCTGGGTGTCGAAGCCGACGTTGACGCGCACCAGGGCGCCGGCGCCGACCGGCATCTTGATGCCTTCCTTGCGGAAGATGACCTGCGTGCCCGGTGAGCCCGCCGGGATTTCGGTCGGGAACTTGGTGACTTCGGAGTAGAGCACGTTCTCGCCGTCGAGGACGCTGACGCGGATCGGCAGCGTCACCGGGCCGGGAGCACCCGCCGGGCCGGTGATCAGGCGCAGCTGGGCGACGACCGTCATCGTCAGGTTGGTGTCGTTCAGCATGCACTGGCGGGTGTAATCGCCGAAGGAGGCCTGGACGACGATCTGCTGCGGATCGTCCTTCTTGCCCTTGGCATAGGTGCGGAAGATCGAATCCTGGTCACGCATGAAGATCTGCGGGCAGGCGCCCTGGACGACCGGGGCGACGGCGCCCTGCGCGGTCGTGGCCGTGCCGATCGAAGGATTGTTCGACGAGGGACTGGCGGGCGCCAGCGGCATGATCTGGGCGTTGCCGTTCGGCTGGGTGGGCGCAGCCTCCGGTTTGCTGTCGCCGCCCATGCCGAGCGAATTGCAGCCGGCGAGCAGGGCGGCAAGAGAAGCGGAGACGATGAGACGCGAGACCTTGCCGAGCACGATATTCCACCCCTTGCACAAGCGTTTCTTGGAGGCCTCATGTCTTTTGCGTGAGGCCTTTCACGACGGTTGGCGATGGTCTATATCAGCGGCTCAAACAAAAATCGATTGGGTACGCGCCGTTTTGATGCACTTTTCGCCGCCGGATGCGGGCAACTTCAACAAGATAACGGCGATCATATGTCCGCAGCGCCGCGCCTTCTCGATTTCCGGCAAGCAAGCGGCCGGATTTTCTCCAGCGATAGATCAAGGATGACGAACGTGGACTATATCTCGACCCGCGGCGAGGCCCCTTCCCTCGGCTTTTGCGACGCCCTCTTGACGGGGCTGGCGCGCGACGGCGGGCTCTACGTTCCCAGGGAATGGCCGCACTTCTCCAAGAAGCAGATCCGCGCGCTCAGGGGCAAGAGCTATCAGGAGATCGCCTTCACCATCCTGTCGCCCTTCACCAATGGCGAGATCCCCGAGGCAACCTTCCGGGCGATGATCGACGAGGCCTACGGCACCTTCCGCCATCCGGCGATCGCGCCGCTCGTCCAGACCGGGCCGAACAGCTTCGTCATGGAGCTCTTCCACGGCACGACGCTCGCCTTCAAGGACGTGGCGATGCAACTGCTCGCCCGACTGATGGATTATGCGCTGGAAAAGCGCGGTGAGCGCGCGACGATCGTCGGCGCCACCTCGGGCGACACCGGCGGCGCGGCGATCGACGCCTTCGCCGGGCGCGAGCGCACCGACATCTTCATTCTCTTCCCGCACGGCAAGGTCTCGCCGGTGCAGCAGCGGCAGATGACCACCTCGACCTCGTCAAATGTGCATGCGCTCGCCGTCGAGGGCAATTTCGATGACTGCCAGAACCTGGTGAAGGCGATGTTCAACGACGCTGCCTTCCGCGACAGGGTCCGTCTCTCCGGCGTCAACTCGATCAACTGGGCCCGGATCATGGCCCAGATCGTCTATTATTTCACGACGGCGGTTGCGCTCGGCGGCCCGGATCGGAAGATCTCGTTCACGGTGCCCACCGGCAATTTTGGCGATATTTTCGCGGGCTACTGCGCCAAACGCATGGGTCTGCCGATCGACCGGCTTGTCATCGCCACCAATGAAAACGACATCCTGACGCGGACGCTGAAGACCGGCCGCTACGACATGAAGGCGGTCAAGGCGACGAGTTCGCCGTCGATGGATATCCAGATCTCGTCGAACTTCGAGCGGCTGCTGTTCGAAGCCTATGGTCGCGACGCCTCCAAGGTGCGCGCGGCGATGGAAAGCCTCAAGCAATCGAACGGCTTCGAGATCGCTCCCGAGGCGCTGAAGGTCATTCGCCGCGAGTTCCGGGCCGGGCGCGCCAGCGAGCGGCAGGTGGCCGAGACGATCCGCAAGACCCATGCCGAGACCGGTTATCTCCTCGATCCGCACTCGGCGATCGGCGCCTTCGTCGCGGCCAAGAACGAAAAGCCGAATACGCCGATGGTGACGCTTGCGACCGCGCATCCGGCGAAATTCCCCGTCGCCGTAAAATCGGCCAGCGGTATTGACCCGGCGCTTCCGACGTGGCTTGCTGGTCTGATGCACAGGGAGGAGCGCTTCCAGATCATCAAACCGGAGCTGAAAGCCGTTGAAACCTTTATCGGCCAGCACGCCCGCAGCGAGACGACAGCAGGCGCAGAAAGATAGCCAATGACAGTTGAGTGCACCCGGCTCAAATCCGGGCTGACAGTAGTCACAGAAACCATGCCGCACCTGGAAAGCGTTGCGCTCGGAGTCTGGATCAAATCGGGATCGCGCAACGAGACGGAAGACGAGCACGGCATCGCCCACCTGCTCGAACACATGGCCTTCAAGGGCACGGCGCGGCGCACGGCCCGCCAGATCGCCGAAGAGATCGAAGATGTCGGCGGCGAGGTCAACGCCGCAACCTCGACCGAGACGACCTCCTATTATGCCCGGGTGCTCAAGGACCATGTGCCGCTCGCCGTCGACATCCTCGCCGACATCCTGACGGAATCGGCCTTCGAGGAGGAGGAGCTGGAGCGTGAGAAGCAGGTGATCCTGCAGGAGATCAACGCCGCCAACGACACGCCCGACGACGTGGTGTTCGACCGTTTCTCCGAGGCCGCCTATCGCGACCAGACGCTCGGACGCGCCATCCTCGGCACGCCACAGACCGTCGTCTCCTTCACGCCGCAGCAGATCCGCACCTATCTCGGCCGCAACTACACGACCGACCGGATGTTCGTGGTCGCGACCGGCGCCGTCGACCATCAGGAATTCCTGCGCATGGTCGAGCAACGTTTCGCCAGCCTGCCGACCACGCCATCCGCCCCGCCCGTCATGGAAGCGGCGCGTTATATCGGCGGCAGCGTGCGCGAGCCGCGCGATCTGATGGATGCGCAGATTCTGCTCGGCTTCGAAGGCAAGCCCTACCACGCCCGCGATTTCTACTGCTCGCAGATCCTCGCCAATATCCTCGGCGGCGGCATGTCCTCCAGGCTGTTCCAGGAAGTGCGCGAGTTCCGCGGCCTCTGTTATTCCGTCTACGCCTTCCATTGGGGCTTCTCCGATACCGGCATCTTCGGCATCCATGCCGCAACCGGCGGCGAAAACCTGCCGGAGCTGGTGCCTGTGATCATCGACGAGCTGCACAAGTCGGCCAATGAGATCCACCAGAAGGAGATCGAACGCGCCCGCGCCCAGATTCGGGCCCAGCTGCTGATGGGCCAGGAGAGCCCGGCCGCCCGCGCCGGCCAGATCGCACGGCAGATGATGCTCTACGGCCGGCCGATCTCCAATCCGGAGATGATGGAACGGCTGGAGGGCATCACCATCGAACGGCTGACCGACCTCGCCGGCCGGCTGTTCTACGACACGGTGCCGACGCTTTCGGCGATCGGGCCGCTGGAACAACTCGCGCCGATGGAAGACATCATCGCCTCGCTTTCGGTCCCCGCGCCGAAGACGATGCAGGCCAGCTGAGCCGACGTCCGTCTGCCGGGAGTGATCGATGCCAAAATCGGTGTTTCGGTTCCTGTCGCGGCAGCCGGATGCGGTGGAGCTGGAGAATGAGAAATACCTCTTGCGCCTGCCGCGCTACCAGGATTTCAACCAGTGGCACCGGCTGCGCGCCGAAAGCCGCAAATTCCTGGAACCCTGGGAGCCGACCTGGCGGCGCGACGAGCTGACGGAGGGCGCCTATCGCGCCCGCGTCATCCGCGGCAAGCAGGAATATGCCTCCGGACAGGCGATCCCGCTGTTCATCTTCCTCAAGGAAAACCGGACGCTCGTCGGCGGCATCACCATCGGCTATATCAGGCGCGGTGCGGCACAAAGCTGCATGATCGGCTACTGGATGGGCGAACGTCATGCCGGCCAGGGGCATATGTACGCTGCCCTTCAGTTGGTTATTCCTTACATCTTCTCCGGGCTTGAGTTGCACCGTATTGAAGCAGCCTGTATTCCAGATAACGCGCGCAGCATGCGTCTGCTTGAAAAGGCCGGGTTTCAGCGGGAAGGTTATCTGCGCGGATATTTGAAGATCAACGGTCAGTGGCACGACCACGTGATGTTCTCACGGCTCGCCACCGATACCGGATAAAGGCAGGAAAACCGACAGCCGATGACAAGAAACAGCATGCTGCCCAAGTCACCGTCCGGACGAGTGATCGCGGTGATCGCAGCCCTTTTCCTGGCGGTTTTCGCCCTTTCGGCGGGCGTTGCCCAGGCGGCCGAACCGGTGAAGATTTCCCGCGACGATACCGCGCTCGATCTCACCGCGACGACCGAGATCTACGCCAACCAGGGCGAGGCCTTCCAGGTGTCGACGGCGGCCGGGGCCGACGGCATCCGCCGGCGCATCGAGGTCAGGGCAAGCTCGGAGAACCACCAGGGCGACTGGGCGGTGTTTGCCCTTGCCAACGTCTCGGAGGAACAGCTGGAGCGCGTCATCGTCGCGCCACATTTCCGTCTGGTCAATTCCAAGCTGTTCTGGCCGGATCTCGGCTCCCAGCGCATCAGCGCCATCACGCCCAGCGAAGGCTTTGCGCTCGATCGGCAGCCGAGCGACGAGGCCGACGTCTTCCGCATCACGCTGAACCCCGGCGCCGTCATCACCTTCGTCGCCGAACTGTCGACGCCGGAGCTGCCGCAGATCTATCTCTGGGAACCGAACGCCTACAAGGATACGATCAACGCCTTCACGCTCTATCGCGGCATCGTGCTCGGTATTGCCGGCCTGCTCGCCGTGTTCCTGACCATCCTCTTCGTCGTCAAGGGCACGTCGATGCTGCCGGCAACCGCCGCACTTGCCTGGGCGGTGCTCGGCTATATCTGCGTCGACTTCGGTTTCCTCGGCAAGCTGATCAGCGTCGCCTCGGCCGACCAGCGAATATGGCGGGCCTGCGCCGAGGTGGCGCTCGCCTCGAGTTTCGTCATCTTCCTCTTCACCTATCTGAACCTCAACCGCTGGCACGCGCATCTCGGCTACGCCACACTCGCCTGGGTGCTCGGCCTGGCCCTGCTCTTCGGCGTGGCGATCTACGATCCGTCGATCGCCGCCGGCATTGCGCGGCTTTCCTTTGCGCTAACGGCGGCGACCGGCCTGCTTTTGATCATCTATCTCGGCTTCAACCGCTACGACCGCGCCATTCTGCTGGTGCCGGCCTGGGCGCTGACGCTCGTCTGGCTGTTCGGGGCGTGGCTGACGGTCACCGGCCGGCTCGACAACGACATCATCCAGCCGGCGCTCGGCGGCGGCCTGGTGCTGATCGTGCTGCTGATCGGCTTCACCGTCATGCAGCACGCCTTTGCCGGCGGCGCCTTCCAGCAAGGGCTGTTTTCCGACCTCGAGCGGCAGTCGCTGGCCCTGACCGGCTCCGGCGACATGGTGTGGGACTGGGACGTGGCGCGCGACCGCGTCGTCACCATTCCCGACGTCTCGGTCAAGCTCGGCCTCTCCCCCGGCACCATGCACGGAGCGGCGCGCAACTGGCTGCCGCGGCTGCATCCCGACGACCGCGACCGCTTCCGCGCCACGCTAGACGTGCTGCTCGAACACCGCCGCGGCCGGCTGAACCACGAATTCCGCATCCGCGCCGAGGACGGGCATTTCCATTGGCTCTTGATCCGCGCCCGGCCGGTGCTCGGCTCCAACGGCGAGATCATCCGCTGCGTCGGCACGATCGTCGACGTCACCGAGCAGAAGAATTCCGTCGAGCGGCTGCTGCACGATGCGCTGCACGACAATCTGACCGGCCTGCCGAACCGACAGGTCTTCCTCGACCGGCTGCAGTCGGTGCTGGCGCTGGCTCCGGCCGGCGAGACGCTGCGCCCGACTGTCATGGTGATCGACATCGACCGCTACAAGCTGGTCAATGATTCCCTCGGAGTGGCCGCCGGCGACAATATCCTCATCGCACTGACGCGGCGCCTGCGCCGTCTGATGAAGCCGCAGGACACACTGGCGCGGCTTGCCGGCGACCAGTTCGGCCTCATCCTGGTGTCCGAGCACAATCCGGCCAAGGTCGCCGATTTTGCCGATGCTGTGAGCAAGGCGATCATGGTGCCGATCAATTTCGCCAGTCGTGAGATCATCCTGACGGCCTCGATCGGGCTCGCTTCCTGGGTCGACCGGCAGGAGAGCGCCAGCGGGCTGCTCAGCGACGCCGAGCTTGCGATGTATCGGGCAAAACGGGCCGGCGGCAACCGCGTCGAACCGTTCCAGCCGGCCTTCCGCGACTTCGGCACCGACCGGCTGCAGCTCGAAACCGATCTGCGCCGCGCCATCGAACGGAAGGAACTGTCGATGGTCTACCAGCCGATCGCCCGGCTCGAGGACGTCGAGGTCGCCGGCTTCGAGGCGCTGATGCGCTGGGAACATCCCAAGCGCGGCAATATCCCGCCATCGGAATTCATTCCGCTTGCCGAGGCCTCCGACATCATCGGGGCGCTCGGCATGTTCGCGCTCGAACAGGCGACCAACGACCTGATGAGCTGGCAGAACCAGACCGGCGAACTGCCGATCTTCGTGTCGATCAACCTGTCGAGCGTGCAGCTGCTGAACAATGAGCTTTATGACGACGTGCGTTCGGTTCTCGCCAAGACGCATTGCACGCCGTCGCGGCTGAAGCTTGAACTGACGGAATCCATGGTGATGGAAAATCCGGAGCAGGCCCGCCTGGTGCTGCAGAAGCTGAAGGAAGCCGGCATCGGGCTGGCGCTCGACGATTTCGGCACCGGCTATTCCTCGCTTGCCTATCTCACCCGCTTCCCCTTCGACACGATCAAGCTCGACAAGGCGCTGGTTCGCGACAGCAGCGACAAGAAGGCGACCGTGCTCAGATCGGTGATATCGATGGCGCGCGAGCTCGAGATGAAGGTGGTGGCCGAAGGGATCGAATCCAACGAGGACGCGATCGAGCTTGCCAAAATGGGCTGCAGCTACGGGCAGAGCTATCTCTTCGGCCCGCCGATGCCATCGGACTCGGTGCTGCGGCTGCTTCGCGACCGGTTTCCGCTGACGAAACGGGCGTGAGGGAAGGCGATCGGTCTCAGCGCTCTGACCCGATCCGTCACTACAGTGCAATAGGAAGGGTGGGCCTCTGACTGGGAGGTCGCTCTTCGACGCAGGCGCTTCGGCCGCTAGCTTTCGGCTCGTGCGCGTCATCTTTACTAATCATGATGTATTGGTCGAGTCATTGGCGCCGGTATAACCAGGTTGCGCCGGCGCACGATAAAAAGGGCCGCAATATTGGTTCGATTGCAACAACGCCCATTGTTTGGACTGCTTGCGAACCCGTTCGGGACGACGTTTCGACTCGTGGAACTTGGCGGAGATCATCTGCGGCTTACACGCCGAGGATTGATCACATCGGTATCCCTGGAAGCAATATCGTCAGCACCATTCGTTCGGCGGGGGATGCTTGGTGCGACCATGACTGTCACCGCTACGGAGCGCGACGACATCGTCATTCGTGGCGTAGGACATTCTGATGCACAGGCATTTGCGGAAGACGTCAAAGCCGCGTGGATCGCGTTCAACCTCTCGGCGCTCGAGCGCGAAGCAGATCGCTTGCGTCGACTTCACACGGCAATCGTCAAACTGAGCGAGCCAGCACGCTATCCGGCCGCCTGCGAGATTGCTCCCCTTTTGAGCGAAGCGAGAGCCATTGACGTCTCGCTGCTATCGAAGCTGCAGCCAGATGCCATTGGGCCCGAGGCAGCCGAGCGCATCGCGCTTATCAGGAGGTTCGTTGCTGATCCTGGCGCAATCAGAGCGAATGCGATCGTCACCTTTCTCACTGCCGAGCTCGAGCGCTGGAAGGACTTTTTCGACACGATCGAGAGCAAACCGCTGACGCCGGAACAGCGCCTTTCCGTCGTCGTAGACGAGGACGCAACGCTGGTGCTAGCCAGTGCCGGATCAGGAAAAACCAGTGTCATCACTGCCAAGGCTGCCTATCTCGTCAAGGCCGGGATCCGCCACCCGGACGAAATTCTGCTGCTGGCATTTGCAAAGAATGCCGCTGAGGAGATGTCAGAACGGGTCGAAGCGCGCTCGGGCGTGGCGATCGTGGCGCGAACTTTCCACGCGATTGCCTATGACATCATCGGCATGGTCGAAGGGTCGAAGCCACCGTTGGCCGATCACGCCACCGACGACGTGAAATTCACGAACTTGATCAAACAGATCCTGAAGGATCTCGTTCACGCGTTGTCCGAAGTCTCCAGTGCAATCATCCGGTGGTTCGCGCACTTTCTGGTCGAGCCAAAGACCGAATGGGACTTCAAGACGAAGCACGATTTTTACAGCCATATGGAGAAGCAGGATCTACGCACGCTGCAAGGGGAAAAGGTCAAGAGCTACGAAGAACTGCAAATCGCCAACTGGCTTTACGAAAACGGCATCGAGTACGAGTACGAACCCGATTACGAGCACAAAATACATGAGACCGGACGCCGCGACTATTGCCCGGACTTTCGGCTGACTGACAGCGGCATCTATATTGAGCATTTTGGGGTGCGGCGTCAGAAAATGCCTGATGGCAGCGAGCGGCTGATCACGGCCCCCTTCGTCAATCGTGATGAGTATCTGGCAGGCATGGCCTGGAAGCGCCAGGTTCACGCCGAACATCAAACCCGGCTCGTCGAAACCTACAGCTACGAGCGGCAGGAGGGGCGTCTGCTCACCGGCTTGGCAGAGAAACTTGCCCCGCATGTAACGTTGAAGCCTCGCCCCGCCGATACGATCTTCGATCGGGTTGTTGAACTGAACCAGATCGACAGCTTCTCGCAACTGCTCGGAACGTTTCTGCGCAAGTTCAAGGGTGGTGGTTACAGCCTCGCCGATTGTGACGGCAAGTCCGAGCGATTGACGCTCGGTGGGCGCGCCAAGGCGTTTCTTGCTGTGTTTGAACCTGTTTTCGCAGAATATCAAAAGCGGCTGGGTGGAAGGATCGACTTCGAAGACATGATCCTGCGAGCCGCTCACTACGCTGAAACGGGACGGTATGTCAGCCCGTTCCGCCACATCCTCGTCGACGAGTTCCAGGATATATCGCAAAGCCGTGCCAGGTTGGTGAAGGCGCTGAAAGCCCAGCACCCAGACGTGCGCGTCTTTGCAGTGGGCGACGACTGGCAATCGATTTTCCGTTTTGCAGGGTCCGACATTCATCTGATGCGCCACTTCGGCGACGAATTTGGCGGGACCTTCAACGGGGAAACCGGCGTGCACAGGACGGTCGATCTTGGCCGCACCTTTCGATCGATCGACCAGATCGCATTCGCATCCAAAACCTTCGTGCTAAAGAACCCGGCCCAGATCTCCAAACAGATTGTTCCGGCAGGGAAAGCAACCGAGGCGGCCATCAAGATCGTGATGGCGCCGAAGAACGAGGATGAGAAAAAGCTCCGCGAGGTTCTTACCGGACTGTCCGCCAAGCTTGGACCTGCAGGTACCGCGAGCGTTTTGCTGCTCGGGCGGTACCGATTTCTCGAGCCGGACATGAGGGACCTGCAGCGCAGGTTTCCCCAACTACGCCTCAGTTTCAAGACGATCCATGCGTCGAAGGGCCTTGAGGCCGATCACGTGGTCCTCTTGAACGCAGACAGCGGTCGGATGGGATTTCCTTCCGAGATTGTCGATGACCCGTTGCTCGCCTTGGTCTCGCCGGAAGAAGAGCTGTTCGAGAATGCGGAAGAGCGGCGGGTGATGTATGTCGCCATGACAAGGGCCCGTCATACCTTGACGATCATAGCCTCGAACTCGCGACCATCCTCTTTTGTCACCGAACTCAGCAAGGATCCCGAATATGGCATCGCGGCCCAGTCGGGCGCAGAACAGGCTGCGCACGCATGCGGGGAGTGTGGTGGCCGGCTATTGGACGTGCGGGGGCAGGATGGTCGAACATGGTATCGCTGCGAACATGTCGAGCACTGCGGAAATCTGCTACCTGCCTGCTCGTCCTGTGGTGCGAGCCTTCCCCGTCGTCTGGACGGATCGGTCGAGGCTCGGTGTGCCTGCGCTGCAGGCTATCCGGCATGTCCGGTATGCAAGGATGGATGGCTTTTTGAACGATCCGGGCGTTATGGTCCTTTCCTGAGCTGCGTTCGGTATCCTGCCTGCACCGGCAAGGCTCAGATTTCGACCAGCATGGCAGGTGTCAGGGCGACAAAGTCAAAGCGTTAGTACTCGCTCACCTTGCGACCTCCACAGCTCCATCTCCGGCGCGACAAGCGGTGCCTCCTTAAACTGCAGAATCAGCGGGTGTCCGATTTCACTCGGAGGGACGCGAAAGCGTTCTCGATAACACCACCTGAGAGGCGCATTTGACTACTGTTGGGGTAATTCCCTGCCCTTTCATGGATGCCCATTGACCAACGGCCCGCGATGTGCGCCTCTCATTGCTTGCACAAGGAAAATCCGATGCTCAAGCTTCTGCTCGCCCTCTCGGTCGGCGCTTTTTTCGTTTCGCCGCTTCAGGCCGGTGACGTCCATCCCGTCATGAAGGAATGCGTGCCCGGGGTGAAGCATTGTGAACGATGGACCCAGGAATTCCAGACGGCGTTGACGCTGGCACAGAAGGGCGATCATGGGGCGCAGCAGACCGTGGCTTTCTGCCTGTCTTCCGGATGCCATGGCGCGGTGGTCGTCGACAGGGTCGCCTCCTGCAGCTGGCACCTCGTCATCACCAATTCGGGTGCGGCCACCGTGCTCGACCGCTCCAACCTCAGGAACACCTGTCGGCCGATGACGCCGGCTCAGAAGGACGAAGCCCGTGCTCACGCCGGCGAGCTCGTCCGCAAGATCTATAATCGTGACATGGCGGCGACCGACCAGATGTAGGCCCCGTCCTCCTCCGGCGCTCGGCCAACGACCGGCGTCAAAAATAAATCTCATTGCCCTCCCCGCTTTGGCCGCTATTCTCCTCTCAAGAAAATCGGGAGGACCATAATGATCCTGCACTGCGTGTTCCTGCGGCTGAAGACGGCGATGACGATGGACGACAAGCAATCGCTGTTCGACGCGATCGTCGCATTGAAACAGGTCATCCCCGGCATATTCGATATCAAATACGGGCCGAATGTTTCGCCCGAAGGCCTGCATGCCGGCTTCGTCGATGGTTTTGCCGTGACCTTCGAAAGCGCCGAAGCGCGGGATGCCTATCTCGTCCATCCCGAACATGTGACCGTCGGCGAGCGTATCGTTTCCTCGACGGACGGCGGCCTTGCCGGCATCCTGGTCTTCGACCTCAATCTGTGAGAACGGCCGGCAGTTGCGGAATGCAGCTGGTATCCGTATCGTAAGGCGATCGTTCCACCGATTTCAGGTTGGGCCATGCATCAGCAGATCCAGCTTTTTGGCGCTATCGCGGTCCGGCCCGCCGTCCTTGCTCTCATTCCCCGGTTCGAAACTGCCACGGGATTGACCGTTGCGGTCAGGTGGGAAGTCAATCCGACAGTCAAGAAGCAGATCGAAGCCGGAGAAGCTTTCGACCTCGTCATCATCAATCCGTCCATGGTGCAGGATCTGACTGCTACGGGAAAGGTCAAGGCAGGGAGCCAGGTCTGGTTTGGCCGAGTCGGGATGGGTGTGGCGGCAAAGGCGGGCAGCCGGCCACTGGACATAAGATCCGTCGACGCATTCATACACGCATTGAAGAGCGCCGAAACGATCGCTTACGCCAGTGACGGAACCAGCGGCGGCTACTTCTCCGCTTTGCTGGATCGGCTGGGAATAGCCGATGAGGTAAAGCCGAAGCTCGTGGCCGTACCTGGAGGGCAGACGGCGTCGGCCGTCTGCCAGGCGAAAGCCGAGCTGGCCGTCGTTCCGGTGACTTCGATTCTCGCCGCCGCTCCCGAAGTCGTGCTCGCCGGCCGATTTCCGGCAGAACTGCGAAGTTACATCGACTTCGCCATCGGCGTCAGCGCCGATCTGCGGGATGCAGAAGCCGCCAGGCGGCTCTCGGAGTTTCTGACCTCGACCTCGGTTGACGACATCCTCGCGGCAAAGGGTGTCGAGCGCCGCTAGCGCAGCGGCACACGAACCCCGAGGCCCCTATCCTTAGCTCGATTTCGCCATGGCGGCGGCGAGCTGATCGACATTGTAGCGGAACATCTTCTCATAGGTCGGCGCCGGGCCCTTGGCATCGGAGAGCGATTCGACATAGAGCTCGCCACCGGGTTCGGCGCCGGTTGCCTTGGCGACCTGCTTGACCAGGCGCGGATCGTTGGAATTCTCGAAGAAATAGGCCTTCACACGCTCGCTCTTGATCTGCTCGATCAGCTTGGCGACGTCGGCGGCGGACGCTTCGCTCTCGGTGGAAAGACCGAGCGGCGCAAGGAAGCTGACATTATATTCGCGGCCGAAATAACCGAAGGCATCGTGGCTGGTCAGGACCTTGCGGCGGTCGTCGGGAATCTTGTCGAATTTCGAATGGGCGTAGGCGTTCAGCTCATCGAGCGTCTTTGAATATTTCGCGGCATTGGCCTTGAAGGCGGCGGCATCGGCGGGATCGGCCGCTGACAGTGCCTTCTCGATGTTGGCGACCCAGACCTTGACGTTAACGGGGCTGTTCCAGACATGCGGGTCGGTGATCTCAGAACCATCCTCTTCCATGGTGCGGGTGACGACGCCTTCGGAAACCGTAACCGGCTTGCCCTTATAGCCCGAGGCGGTGATCAGCCGGTCCATCCAGCCTTCCAGCCCTTCGCCGCTGACGAAGGTGACTTCAGCCGCCTTCAAATTCTTCGCGTCGGCGGGCGACGGTTCGAATTCGTGGGGATCGCCGTTCGGACCGACGAGGCTCGTCACCTTCACATGCTCGCCGCCGACCTCTTTGACGACATCGGCAAGCACGGTGAAGGACGCCACAACCTTCAGCGTTTCGGCCGAGGCGGGTGCCGCCGAGAGCACCAGTGCGGGAAGTGCAGCGGCGGCGAGAAGCAGTCTGCGCGATATCATCGAAGTCTCCTTGAAGTCAGCCCTTCAGATGCGGGCGGGGAAAGAGGCGCCGGGCGATGCCGGAGGGCGCGAAAAGGATTGAGAAGGCGTAGATGAGGGCCGCCGTCATGATGATCGTCGGGCCGGAGGCGAGTTCGAGATGGTAGGAGGCGATCAGGCCGAGATAACCGGAGGCGGCGCCGGTCGCGGTCGCAATCAGCATCATCACGGGCAGGCTGCGCGACCAGAGCTGGGCGACGGCGGCCGGCAGCATCATCAGGCCGACCGCCATCAGCGTGCCGAGCGCCTGGAAGCTGGCGACAAGGTTCAGCACCACGAGCAGCAGGAAAAGGACATGGTAGACCGGCCCACGTCCGCCGACGGCTCTGAGAAAACCGGGATCGAAGCATTCGGCCACCAGCGGCCGGTAGACGGCGGCGAGGACGACGAGCGTCAGCGAGGTGATCGCGCCGATCTGGTAAAGTGCCGGCGCATCGATCGCCAGGATGGTGCCGAAGAGCACGTGAAGTAGATCGATGTTCGAGCCGCGCAGCGAGACGATCAGCACGCCGAGCGCCAGCGACGCGAGGTAGAAGCTGGCGAAGCTCGCATCTTCCCGCAGCACGGTCATGCGGCTGACGGCGCCCGAGAGCAGCGCCACCGACAGGCCGGCGACAAGGCCGCCGAGGCCCATTGCCGTCAGCGATAGCGAGCCGGCGACGAGATAACCGAACGCCGCCCCGGGCAGCACCGCATGGCTCATGGCGTCGCCCATCAGGCTCATGCGCCTCAGCATCAGGAAGACGCCGATCGGCCCGGAGCCGAGCCCGAGGCAGAGGCAGGCGACAAGGGCGCGGCGCATGAAACCGAAATCGGCAAAGGGCGCGAGAAAGAGATCGTAGGCCGTCATGCCGCCGGCGCCTCTTCAGCTTCGCAGGCGGCGGCATCCTCGTCCCAGCGCTCGGCCATGGCGCGGGCCTTCATCAGATTGGCGGAGGACATGATCTCGGCGGTCGGACCCCATCCGACAAGCTCGCGGGCGAGCAGCAGGGTTTTCGGGAAATGGGCGCGGACGAGCTCGAAATCGTGCAGCACGGCGATGACGGTGCGGCCCTCGCCATGCCAGCGGATGACCAGTTCGACGAGATCCCGGGTGGTGCGGGCATCGATTGCCGTGAATGGTTCGTCGAGCAGGATGACGCCGGCATCCTGCAGCAGCAGGCGGGCAAAGAGCACGCGCTGGAACTGGCCGGCCGAGAGCGACCCGACATGGCGCCGGCCGAAACCGTCGAGGCCGACGGCGGCAAGCGCCTCGCCTGCTCTCTTCACATCGGCGGGGCCGACACGGCCGAAGGCTCCCCGCGTCTTCCAGACGCCGAGCATGACGGTGTCGATGACCGAGATCGGAAAGCGCCGGTCGATCTCGGCCGCCTGCGGGAGATAGCCGAATTCCGCCCGGCCAAGCCGATGCTCGACCCTGCCTTCGGCCGGCCGAAGCTCACCCATGATCGCCTTCAGCAGCGTCGACTTGCCCGCCCCGTTCGGCCCGGCAATCGCCGTCAGGCTGCCGGCGGCGAAGGCGCCGGAGACATGATGGACGGCCGGGTGGCGGTCATAGGCGATGGTGAGATCGTCGAGACGGATCAATGGCGTCATGGCAGCAACACCGCCCAGTGGATGGCGAGCCAGAGGACGGCAATGACCAATGTGATGCCGACTACCCTCAATAAGGCCGATTGTCCCATGAGGCTGATGGGAAGGCGATCGGGGTTTCGCGGCATGGCTGATCCTACAATGTAATAACATTACGGTTATGTTATAACGATTGCGGCAAGATTGAGGCGGTAGCGGGACTTTGGTGGATGCGGCGGTTCTCTGCCTCCCCTTTCGTTTGGGCGACGATGAGGCTCAGAGAGGCAAGCGCCGACATTCCAGAGAGCCTCCTCCTGAGGCGCCCCGCAGGGGCCTCGAAGGACGAGGCGGGCGTTCCGAGGCTTGCCCCCAAACAACAAAAGGGCGACCGAACGGCCGCCCTTTTCATCCCTCGGAATCAATACTCAAAGCAGTTCCAGCATCGCCGCTGCACCCGACACCGTCGCCTGGCCGGGGCTTTCCTCGATGTTGAGGGCTTTCACCACGCCGTCTTCGACCAGCATCGAATAACGCTTGGAGCGCAGGCCGAGGCCGCCGGCGGAGAGGTCGGCTTCGAGGCCAACGGCCTTGGTGAAGCCGGCGTCCCAATCGGCGAGGAAATGGATCTTGCCGAGCCCGCCCGAGGATTGCGCCCAGGCGCCCATCACATGCCAGTCGTTGACGGCGAGAACGGCGATGTCGTCGACGCCCTTGCCAAGGATGGTGTCGCGGTTTTCGAGATAGCCCGGCAGGTGGTTCAGCGAGCAGGTGGGCGTGAAGGCGCCCGGCACGGCAAAGAGCACGACGCGCTTGCCGGCGAAGAGCTGCTCGGTGGTGATTTCGACCGGGCCGTCGGCGGTCTTTTCCTTGAAGGTGGCGGCCGGAAGCTTGTCGCCGATCGCGATGGTCATGGTTTTCTCCTCGGGTTCTATTGCTGGTTCGGCTCTGCGGCGGGCGCCGCGGGGGATGGTGGCGACTATAAGTGCCGGTCAGTCAAAGGCAAGCGTGGTCTCCATCGCCCTGTCGCCATCGATAACAAGCACGCCCCAGCGCTTGCCTGAAACGTCGTAATCCTTGGGCAGCCTGCCGATCATCATATCGGTCTTGAAGGTGGCGCCATCGCGTTTGCCGCCGCTCTGTTTGGTGAAGGCATAACCGCTCGGGCCGGTGACGATGATATCGGGGGCGCCCTTGCCGTCGCCCGGCAAGGCGAGCGTCAGCGACAGCGTCTTCCGATCAGCTGAGATCGCATGCGCCGTCACCTTGAAATCATCCGAAGGGGACTTCGGCAGCGTCGCATCAGCGGCCGCAAGGATGGCCTCTTCCTCCGGATGCGACTGCATGGCGCGGCCGAGCTTCAGGCTCAACTTCGCCTGGAAGGGAACGCAGATATCCTTGCAGATGCCGATGAAGGCGGCGGCGTCGATCTCGACTCCACCTTTGCCGGCCGCCGTCAAGGATAGCGGCAGCGTCACCGGCGCGTCATAGGCGATATCCTCGATTCCGCCTTTGAAAAAATGCTTCGGAACGGGATAGCCGATGGCGTCGAGCGTGACGCCGCCCGCCGGCGCAATGGTGACCTGAGGCGGAATGCCGCTGTTGCCGGGCTCGCGCCAATAGGTGATCCAGCCGGGTTTCGGTTCGATCTGCAGGCCGGCGCGGATCTTGCCGCCGGCATCGGGCGCCAGCGCCACGAGGCGCATGCGGCCGCCCTCGGCCTCGGCCCAGGCGCTCATTTCCGCCTTTGCGGAACAAAAAGGGACGAGGGCAGCGGCCACTGATATGACCGCCATCAAAAGCCGGCGCGGGGCCATGAAAATAATCATCATGGAACAACGGTTTACCGAAAGTGCTCTCCGGCCGCCAGAAGCCGCGCCCATTTAAATCTTCATTTTCGGTTGATTGATTTGTGACATTGGCCCATCTTTCTCTTGTCGGGGCCTTGTGCGGTCTGGCAGCAGGAGGAACAATGTCCTTATCGACGCTGAAGAACAGACGGGAACGTGGCTTCTTCGATGGCCAGTTCCTCATCGCCATGCCAGGCATGGAAGACCGGAATTTTGCGCGCACGGTGATTTACATCTGCGCGCATTCGGATGCCGGCGCCATGGGCTTCGTCATCAACCGGCCGCAGAGCCTCACCTTTACTGACGTGCTGCTGCATCTCGACATGATCAAGCAGGAAGAACCGATCGTGCTGCCGCAGCGGGCGCGCGACTTCCCGATCCAGACGGGCGGCCCGGTGGAGAGCGGCCGCGGCTTCGTGCTGCATTCGGACGATTATGCCAGCGACTCCTCGATCCCGGTCAGCGACGACATCTGCCTGACGGCAACGCTCGACATCGTGCGCGCCATCTCCAAAGGCGCCGGGCCAAAGCGCGCGACCATGCTGCTCGGCTATTCCTCCTGGGCGGCTGGCCAGCTCGAAAACGAGGTCGCCAATAATGGCTGGCTCACCTGCCCGGCCAATGAGGAACTCATCTTCGACCGTAGCCTCGACGACAAATACGAGCGGGCGCTCGCCGGCATGGGCATCAACGCCGCCATGCTTTCGGCCGAAGCCGGCCACGCCTGACGGTCGCGGCTCGCCTGACGGTCGCTGCTCCCTGACGGTCGCGGGAACGAATAGGTGCGAGTGACGTTCCCTTCCCGCGCGGACGAGAGGTCCGACGCCGAGCATGGAGACATCACACATGGGTAGCACCAGCGACAAGATTTCAGGCAAGGCAAACGAAATTGCCGGCAAGACCAAGAAGGCCGCCGGCAAGGCCACGGGCAATCGCGACATGCAGGCCGAGGGCGACGTCCAGGAAGCCAAAGGCAAGGGACAGGTCGCAACAGGCAAGGTCAAGGACAAGCTCAAAGGCGCCGTCGACCGGCTCTGAACCACCAGCTCAGCCCGGATGAACCATGCCTGCCGTGCACGCGCGCGGCGGGCATTTTTCATCCGCCCCTGCTTTGCAGAGATCAAAACGATGAAACTCTTTGCCTGCGACAATTGCGATCAGGTCGTCCACTTCGATAACCGGCACTGCGTCCGCTGCAATCACCGTCTCGGCTTCCTCCCGGGCGACCTTGCCATGCATGCGCTGGAGCCGCGCGACGAAATGGTCTGGCAGCTCGTTTCAGACCCCGACCGGCACGTGCGCTTCTGCGCTAATGCCGGCCTCGACATCTGCAACTGGCTGGTGGACGTCGAGAGCGAGGGTGAATTCTGCACCGCCTGCCGCCACAACCGGCTGGTTCCGAATACCGACACCCAGGACGGCATCGATCGCTGGCGGCGCATCGGCCAGGCGCAGCGTCATCTGTTCTATTCGCTGCTACGCTGGAAGCTGCCGCATCCCGATCGCGGCCAAGATCCGCAAGGCGGCCTGGTTTTCGATTTCCTCGAAGATTCCCTGCAGGGCAACGGCAATGTCGTGCCAGCGATGACCGGTCATGAGGAAGGCCTGATCACCATCCGCGCCGCCGAAGCCGACGACGCCACGCGCGAACAGGCGCGCAGCTCGATGAACGAGCCCTATCGCACGCTGCTTGGCCATTTCCGCCACGAGGCCGGCCATTTCATCTGGAACAAGCTGGTGCGCGATCAGAATGGTCTCGACGATTTCCGCGCCGTCTTCGGCGACGAGCGGCAGGATTATGCGGCCGCGCTGCAAAGACACTATGCCGGCGGCGCACCCGTGGGATGGCAGGATAATTTCATCAGCGCCTATGCCGCATCGCACCCCTGGGAGGATTTCGCCGAATGCTTCGCGCACTACCTCCACATCGTCGATACGCTGGAGACCGCCCGCGCCTTCGGCATCGCCATCGATCCGCGCGGCCACGAGGAAATAGCAGGCGAGGTGGATTTCCTTCCCTACAGGGCAAAGAGCGCCGAGCAGCTCGTCAGCGCCTGGGTGCCGCTCAGCATCGCGATCAACGCCATCCAGCGCAGCATGGGCCAGCCGGATTCCTACCCTTTCGTGCTCTCCTCGCCCGTCGTGGCCAAGCTCGAATATCTGCATCGGCTGATTCAGGCCGCGGTGACGCAGTAGATGGGGTGAGAGGTATGAAGACCCTTTAGTGGCGGTGGTTATCTCCCACTTCACGTCACTTTTTGGGATGCCCCAGGGCTCTGCTTGCTCCCTCTTCTCCCAGCGGGGAGAAGGTGGCCCGAAGGGTCGGATGAGGGGGCCGCACGGCATTCCCTTCATGATTGCCCTTCGCTTGCGCTCAGTGCCTCGCTCCTATCGTCGCTCGCCCCCTCATCTGCCTGCCGGCATCTTCTCCCCGCTGGGGGAGAAGGAGAATCGTGGCAGCGCCGCATACATCCCCGGCAAGAGGAGATGCAAACTCAGCCATTCTGCACACTCTTAAAACGAAACCGCCTTGCCCTTCTTGAACGGCTCCATGCCTCTTCGCGCAAGTTCATCCGCGCGTTCGTTTTCAGGGTGGCCGGCGTGGCCCTTGACCCAGTGCAGCGTCACCTTGTGGCGGTTGCGGGCTTCCTCAAGCGCCTGCCAGAGCTCGGCATTTTTCACCGGCTTCTTGTCCGATGTCTTCCAGCCGTTTTTCTTCCAGCCGAAGATCCACTTGGAGATGCCGTCCTTGACATAGGCGCTGTCGGTATAGAGGTCGACTTCGCAAGGGCTTTTCAGCGCCTGCAGCGCCGAGATCGCCGCCATCAGCTCCATGCGGTTGTTGGTTGTCTCCGCCTCGCCGCCGCAAAGCTCCTTTTCGACCTCGCCGTAGCGCAGTACCGCGCCCCACCCGCCCGGACCGGGATTGCCGGAGCATGCGCCGTCGGTGAAGATATCGACGTGTTTCATAGGCTCAACCCGTATTCGGCGGCCGAGCCGATCTGGCGGTGAAAGCGCAGCTTGCGGAGATATTCGAGCGGGTCCTTCTTGGTGACCATGGCGCCTTCCGGCGTCATTAGCCAGTCATAGAGCCGCGTCAGGAAGAAGCGCAGCGCCGAGCCGCGCGCGAGCACCGGCAGGGCGGCGATTTCTTCATCGCTCAACGCCCTGACGCTCTGGTAACCCTCGAGCATCGCCATGCCCTTAGTGATGTTATAGGCGCCATCCTTCTCGAAGCACCAGGCGTTCAGGCAGATCGAGACGTCATAGGCGAGCAAGTCGTTGCAGGCGAAATAGAAATCGATCAGGCCGGAGAGCTCGTCGCCGAGGAAGAAGACGTTGTCGGGGAATAGGTCGGCATGGATGACGCCGGACGGCAGGTTCTTCGGCCAGGCGGCAGCGAGAAAATCGAGCTCGCTGCGGATCTCGCCCTGCAGGCCGGGTTCGACCTCGTCGGCACGCGCCTCGGATTTCTCCCAGAGCCCCCGCCAGCCATCGAGCGACAGCGCGTTCGGACGTTTCATCTCGAAGCCCTCGCCGGCCACATGCATTTCGGCCAGCGCCCTGCCGACCTCGCGGCAATGCTTTGCCTCCGGCTTTCTCAGCCACATGCCTTCGAGGAAGGAAATCAGCGCGGCCGGGCGGCCGGAGAGCGAGCCGAGCAGCGCGCCGTCGCGGCGCGGCAACGGCAGCGGGCAGGAAAGGCCGCGGGCCGAAAGATGCTGCATCAGGCCGAGGAAGAAAGGCAGGTCGCTCTTTTCCACGCGCTTCTCATAAAGCGTCAGGATCAGCGGCGCCTTCGAGGTATGCAGCAGGAAGTTGGAGTTTTCGACGCCTTCGGCGATGCCCTTATAGGAGAGCAGCGTGCCTGCATCATATTCCGTCAGGAACCATTTCAGATCGTCTTCGGCGATATCGGTATAGACTGCCAAGTGAGGTCTCGTCTCTGTATTGTGGATGGTGATGACCGGGACGCGGTGGCGGCCTAGCCGTTGACGAAGGCCATGTCGGCCGCCGTCAGCTCAATGCTGCGCAATTCGCGGTTGACCAGGAAGTTTTCGGTTTCCTGCACCGTCTCGGCCAGCTCGACGCGGGCATCGAAACGGGCGCGGAAGGCCTCGATGATCTCATTGACGATCACCTCCGGCGCCGAGGCGCCGGCGGAAAGGCCGAGCGTCGAAATCGCGCCGATCTCGTCCCAGTCGAGCTCGGCGGCGCGCTGCACCAGGATCGATTTCTTCGCCCCTGCCCTCAGCGCCACTTCGACGAGCCGCTTGGAATTGGAGGAATTCGGCGCGCCGACGATGATGAAAAGATCGCAGCCGGGGGCCGCCTGCTTCACCACTTCCTGGCGGTTGGTCGTGGCATAACAGATCGAATCCGCCGCCGGCGCGCTCAGGTTGGGAAAACGCTCCTGCAGGCGGTCGATGACGCCGGCGGTATCATCGACCGACAGCGTCGTCTGGGTGACATAGCCGAGATTATCGGGATCGGCGGGGGCATAGGCGTCGGCATCCTCGATCGTCTCGATCAGCGAAACCGAACCTTCCGGCAATTGCCCCATCGTGCCGATCACTTCCGGGTGGCCGGCATGGCCGATGAGGACGACATGACGGCCGAGGCGATTGTGGCGCATCGCCTGCTTGTGGACCTTGGAGACCAGCGGACAGGTGGCGTCGAGATAGAAGAGATTGCGGCTCGCCGCATCCTCCGGCACCGATTTCGGCACGCCGTGAGCGGAGAAGACCACCGGCTGGGCGCGATGCTCGGCCGGGATCTCGTCCAGCTCCTCGACGAAGACCGCGCCCTTGGCCTCCAGCCCTTCGACGACATAACGATTGTGGACGATCTCGTGGCGCACATAGACCGGCGCGCCATAGGATTTGAGCGCCAGCACGACGATCTGGATGGCGCGGTCGACGCCGGCGCAGAAGCCGCGCGGGCCGCAGAGCCTGATCGTCAAGGGAGGTTTCGCCGCAATAGTCATGTCCGTTCCGTTTTCCTCATTCCTGTGCTCGTCACAGGAATCCAGCCACGGCGCGTCCGCGCCGTGAATGACTGTCAACATTCAAATCCATCTTCCGCGCCCAAAGACTTGGGCGCACTGGATTCCTGTGACAAGCACAGGAATGACGGGAGAACTTGGCAACGTCCAGCTTCAACAGCAGCGTCCCGCGCGTGGGACAAGCGACCTCTAGCCCAATATAGCCGGGAATTGAAGCGATACTATTGCGGAGGCGTCTTGACCTCCTTGCGGAACCAGGAGATCGCCACCACGGTGACGAGTACGGCGGCAAGCCCGTACCAGGTCAGGGCATATTGCAAATGGTCGTTCGGCAGATCCACCTGGGTGACGCCGCCGATCGGCAGGCCGGCCGGATTGGGGGTGGAATCGGCATCGACGAAGAAGGGGACGACGCGCGCCTTCTCCAAGCCGACGCTCTCGGCCATGACGTCGAGGTCTTTCCAGTAGAAGATGTTCTTGGCGATGTCATTGTCGGGCACCAGCCAGGAGGGCTTGCCGGCAAGTTTGGCGCGCGCGAGGCCCGTGACCGTCTGCTGATCGGTCAGCTGGCCCTGCATACGCATTTCCGGCTCCTTGTTCTCATAAGGAACGAAGCCGCGGTTGACGAAGAGGATGCGCCCGTCGGCAAGCTCGAGCGGGGTATAGACGTAAAAGCCGGTCTGGCCGCGCCAGGTGGCGAAGAAATGCCGCTCCTTGTTGTTGATATAGCGGCCAATGGCGGTGACCTTGCGGTATTCGATGTCGCCGCCGGACGCGGCCATTGCCTCGATGTCGGCGAGCGGCACCGGCGCGGCAGCCTGGCGCGCGGCGATATCGGCGAGCAGGCCTTGCTTCCAGTGGAGGCGCTGCAGCTGCCAGGTGCCGAGCGCAACCAGAATGGCAAGGGCAGTCAGCACCAGAATGCCGGTTATGACAGGCAGCCGGCGGCGCGCCACGGCATGATCGATGTCAGTCACTCAGACGTCCTTCGCGGGCATTATGGCGGTACTGCATGGCAATCAGGATGCCCTTGAACCAGCGCAGCGTCAGGAGCGACAGGATGATTGTCAGCGGCCCGAAAATAAGAATATGGACCCAGATCGGCGGCCCGTAATTGACCTGCAGCCACAGCACCATGCCGATGATGATGAAGCCGACGATGAGGATGACGAAGACTGCCGGCCCGTCACCGGAATCGGCAAACGAATAATCCAGGCCGCAGGAGGCGCAGTGTGGCTTCAGGCCGAGCAGGCCATCGAACAGCTTGCCATGGCCGCAGCGCGGGCAGCAGCCCTTAATACCGGTTTTCACCGGATCGAGAGGGGGGAAATGCGCGCTGTCCTCGCTCATGCTGTTCCTTTGCGCGGCCACTTGCGGCCGCGGCTTTTTCGATGCTGCCTTAACTCTCCCATAAAGTATTCGCATCCCGAATGGAAATGCCTGCGCGGTTTCGCCTCACCGATTCGCGCCAAACAGAAGAAGAAGACTGATGACCAATGACAGCCATGCCGGACAGATTATCATCCTGAACGGCGCGCCGAGAAGCGGCAAATCCAGCATTGCGCGTGCAATCCAGGACGAATTCGAGGGGCCGTGGATCAACCTCGGCGTCGACGGCTACAATGATATGACACCGAAGCGCTACCTGCCCGGCATCGGCCTGAGGCCGGGCGGCGAGCGCCCGGATCTCGAGGAACTCGTGCCGTTCCTCTATGCAGCCCTTTATGAATCGATCGCCATTCATGCCGGCCTGGGGCTCAACGTGGTGGCCGATCTCGGCCATCACGACAGCTACTCGCAGCCGCTCGGCATTCTCGGCGATTGCGCCCGGCGCCTGCAAGGCTTTCCAGTGCTGTTCGTCGGCGTGCGCTGTCCGATCGAGACGATCATGCAGCGGCGCGAGATCAAGCAAGAGGGGCGCGAGACGCTATATCTCAGCGCCACCGAAGACGTACCGGTCCCCGAACCGGTGCAGCGCTGGCAGGACGAGGTTCATCGCCCCGGCATCTACGACATGGAGGTCGACACCTCGGTGCTGACCGCACTCGAATGCGCCGAGGCGATCCGCCACCAGCTCGACCTCGGCATACCGACCCCCTCGGCCTTCGAACGGATCGCAGGCGGTCGGTGACGGCTGGGTGTCTCAGAGAGGATCGATCATGATGGCCATTGAACTTCGGCAGGTCAAAGAGAGCGAGGATTGGCAGGCCTATCACGCCGTCCGACGGCACGTATTGTTCGAACTGCGCGGCCTTGACGGGTACGACGACAACCATCCGGATGAGTATGAAGCGAGCCATATACCGCTCCTGCTGAGGAAAGACGGCGTCGCTCTCGGCACGGTGCGCCTCGATCTCTCGGATGGCGCATCCGGTATTGTGCGGCTTGTCGCCATCCTGCCGGAATATCAGAGACAGGGGCTCGGGCGGATTTTGATGTCCGAGGTCGAGAGACTAGCGGTAGAATATGGCCTCAGCCGGCTGGAGGCCCATGCCGCGCCGTATGCCGTCCATTTCTACGAAAAGCTTGGCTGGGTCACTGTCGATGCGTGCCAAAGCACCCCGCTCATGTTGAAGAATCTTCAGTCGTCCCATCATGGCAGCGGATCGGAAGGCGATTAACCGTTTCCCGCTGTAGGTTTAGTAGTCGAGGCCCGCAGGGCGACCGGCCCCTCATCCGGCTGCCGCCACCCTTCTCCCCGTAAACGGGGCGAAGGGGATATGCCGCGACCTCTCCGTTCCCACTTGCCTTTCGCAGGGCACGTCCCCTCTCCCCGTTTGACGGGGAGAGGGTTAGGGTGAGGGGCAGCCACCCGCGCGAATCGAACGGGCACAAGGCCAAGCAAAACGAGATTTATCTGCAAAAATCAGGCACCGGGCATGCCTTCTGCTTGAATATAGTTGCAATCAATCGGAGGAGCATTCTTGATCTCTCCCGACATGCAAACGCTTTGTCGATGCCCAAGCATGGGATGAGTGTCCGCCTCTTACCAATCGCACGTCCCACTCTCCATTAGGCTCAGGTTTGACCGACTTGACCCGAGCATCGACGCCGAGTTCGGCGGCAAATGCCACCATTATCGCTTCCAGGTGCGAAGCTGGGGCCGAAAGCGACGAGACCATCGACATCTTTGCCATTTGCCGACGACGATGGGCACCGCCCATCCGGGTAATATCAATGTGATCAATCGCGGCGTAGTGTTCCATTTGGCTTTGAGAGGAGGATGCTATGCCTACCATATTGGCCTACCACGACGTCAAGGACGTCAAACATTGGCTCACTTCACCGCGCCGCAAAGAGGTCTTCGAGCCGCTCGGCTGCACAAACATTCGGACGTTTGTCGATCCACAGGCGTCCAACCGCGTTGGCCTCGTCATGGACGTTCCCGACATGGGCCGCCTGGAGGAGTTTATGAAGTCCAAGCAAGCGGCGGATGCGATGGAGTATGACGGAGTATTGCCGGAGACCTTGGTGATTCTCACTCAATCGTAGCGGGACGTCAGGGGCCGCGCTGTGGATCAAGCCCTGCGATCACGGTGCGTGGAGCCGAAAACAGAAAAGGCGGACCCGAGGCCCGCCTTTCGCTTGAACATCGCTCCCGATCAGCCCGCGGCGACCGGAGCGCCCCAGCCGCCCCAGACGTAGATGCAGAAGAAGAGGAACAGCCAGACGACGTCGACGAAGTGCCAGTACCAGGCGGCCGCCTCGAAGCCGAAATGCTGCTTCGGGGTGAAATCGCCGCGCAGCGCGCGCAGCAGGCAGACCAGCAGGAAGATCGTGCCGACGAGGACGTGGAAACCGTGGAAGCCGGTCGCCATGAAGAAAGTCGCGCCGTAGATCGAATTCTTGAAGTCGAACGGGGCGTGGGCATATTCGTAGGCCTGCACGCTGGAGAACAGGATGCCGAGCAGCACGGTCAGCGTCAGGCCCTGAATGAGGCCCTTGCGGTCGTTGTGCAGCAGTGCATGGTGCGCCCAGGTGACCGTCGTGCCCGAGAGCAGCAGGATGACGGTGTTGTAGATCGGCAGGTGCCAAGGATCGAGGACTTCGATGCCCTTCGGCGGCCACACGCCGCCGGTATAGGCCATGCGCGAGGCCTGGATCGCCTCGTTCGGAAACAGGCTGGCGTCGAAATAGGCCCAGAACCAAGCGACGAAGAACATCACTTCCGAAGCGATGAACATGATCATGCCGTAACGCAGGTGCAGCGAGACGACGCGGGTGTGAGAGCCCTCATGGGCTTCCTTCACCGTATCGGCCCACCAGCCGTACATGACGTAGAGAACCAGCACGAGGCCGATAAAGAAGAGCCAGGGATTGGCGAGTTCGGCGCCGGCGACCTTGAAGGAGCCGCCGTTCAGGTAACGCATATAGCAGACGCCGCCGATCGCCATGATGAAGGCGCCGAGCGAGGCCAGAATCGGCCATGGGCTCGGATCGATGATGTGGTAGTCGTGGTTCTTCTGATGCGCATCGGCCATGTGGCTATCCCCGGATGTCTTCCTCACTTCGCTCCCGGCTTAGCCGGAAACGAGCCTTGATCAAAGTTTCTTTTCAATCTTCACCGCTCCACCCTCATTCGAAGCGACAGGCTTCTGACCCTCTTTCGGGTAGAACGTATATGACAGCGTCACCGTGTGGATATCCTTCGATTCCACCGCCTTGACGATTTCAGGGTCGATATAGAACACGACCGGCATTTCCAGCTTCTCGCCCGGCTTCAGGTCCGTTTCCGTAAAGCAGAAGCACTGAACCTTGTTGAAATAGACGCCCGCTTCGCCCGGCGTGACGTTGAACACCGCCTGGCCGCGCTGGGTTTCGTTCGACCGGTTTTCGGCCGTGAACATCACCTGGATGGTTTCGCCGATCTTGGGATTGACCTCGCGCTCGACTGGCTTGAAATCCCATTGCAGGCCGGGGGCGACATTGGCGTCGAAGGTGACGCGCATCTTGCGGTCGAGCACGACGCTCGACATCTGCTCGACGCGCTGCGTCGTGCCGTTATAGCCGGTCACCTGGCAGAAGATGCGGTAGAGCGGCACGGCGGCATAGCTCATCGCGCCCATGCCGAAGACGAAGCTCAGGCACATCAACACGACGGCGCCGTTATTACGGCCCTGCTTCCTTGGTGCGGCGGCTCTTTCGCTCATCCGGCCATTCCCCCGCCGATCTTGACGATCGTGATTGCATAGAAGAGGACGACTAGGCCGGCCAGCACCAGCCCGAGGGCGATGTTGCGATTGCGGCGCGACTTCATCTGCTTTTCGGTGAGCTTGACCAGATCCATCAGAACCAACCTCCAGCGTGCGAAACCAAGACCGAAGCCAGCCGGTCGATCATCAGGACTGAAAATACGGCGAAGAGGTAGAAGATCGAGAAGGCGAAGAGCTTCTTGGCCGGGATCATCTTCAGATCGCCGTCCGGCATGCGCCAGACGGCGATGGAACAGGTGATGAAGATCGCGCCGAGAGCGGCGGCGATGAGGCCATAGCCGAAGCTTGCGAAACCGAGGAAGGACGGCAGCACCGCACAGACTGCAGTCAGCACCGCATAGGCGACGATCTGATGCTTGGTCACCCGCTCGCCGGCGACGTTCGGCAGCATCGGCACGCCGACGGCTTCATAATCGCGCATCTTGAACAGGGCAAGCGCCCAGAAATGCGCCGGCGTCCACAGGAAGATGATCAGGAAGAGAACGGTGCTCTCGATCGTCACCGAATTCGTCACACAGGCCCAGCCGATCATCGGCGGGAAGGCGCCGGCAGCACCGCCGATAACGATGTTCTGCGGTGTCGAGCGCTTCAGCCACATGGTGTAGATGACGGCGTAGAAGAAGATGGTGAAGGCGAGGATGCCGGCCGAGAGCCAGTTGACGGCAAGGCCGAGAATGACAACCGAAAAGCCCGACAGCACCAGGCCGAAGGCAAGCGCTTCCGACGGCGCGACGCGGCCGGCCGGGATCGGACGTTTGGCCGTGCGGCTCATGACGGCGTCGATATCGGCGTCGTACCACATGTTGAGCGCGCCCGAGGCGCCGGCGCCGACGGCGATGCAAAGGATCGCGATCAGGCCGAGGACGGGGTTGATGTGGCCCGGCGCCAGCACCAGGCCGGCAAAGGCGGTGAAGACCACGAGCGACATGACCCGCGGCTTCAAGAGCTCGAAATAATCGCGCGCGCTCGCTTCCGACATTTCGCCGTCCTCTGCAAGCGCCTCGTGATTGTCGATAACCGTCATTATTCCGTCCTGAATTTCCTTACGCCGGACGCCGTTTTCGAATGCGGCGTCCGGTTTTACGCACGCTTTACTTGATGCGCGGCAGCTGTTCCCACTGGTGATAGGGCGGCGGCGAAGGCAGCTGCCATTCCAGCGTCGTCGCACCCTCGCCCCACGGATTTTCGCCGGCGATGCGCTTCTTGGCGAAGGCTTCGAAGACCCCGAAGAGGAAGATCAGCACACCGAAGGCCGAGATGTAGGAGCCGATGGAGGAAACATAGTTCCAGCCGGCAAAGGCATCCGGATAATCGATGTAGCGGCGCGGCATGCCGGCGAGGCCGAGGAAGTGCTGCGGGAAGAACACCAGGTTGACGCCGATGAACATGACCCAGAAATGCAGCTTGCCGACAAACTCGTTGTACATGTAGCCGGTCATCTTCGGGAACCAGTAATACCAGCCGGCGAAGATCGCAAAGACGGCGCCGAGCGACAGAACGTAGTGGAAGTGGGCCACGACGTAATAGGTGTCATGCAGCGAACGGTCGAGACCGGCATTGGCGAGCTGAACGCCGGTGACGCCGCCGACCGTGAACAGGAAGATGAAGCCGATCGCCCAGAGCATCGGCGTGCGGAACGAGATCGAGCCGCCCCACATCGTTGCGATCCAGGAGAAGATCTTCACGCCTGTCGGAACGGCTATGACCATCGTGGCGAAGACGAAGTAGCGCTGCGCATCGAGCGACAGACCGACCGTGTACATGTGGTGGGCCCAGACGACGAAGCCGACGGCGCCGATCGCGACCATGGCGTAGGCCATGCCGAGATAACCGAAGATCGGCTTCTTCGAGAAGGTCGAGATGATATGGCTGATCATGCCGAAGCCCGGCAGGATGAGGATGTAGACCTCGGGGTGACCGAAGAACCAGAACAGGTGCTGGTAGAGGATCGGGTCACCGCCGCCTTCCGGAGAGAAGAAGGAGGTGCCGAAGTTGCGGTCGGTCAGCAGCATGGTGATGCCGCCCGCCAGAACCGGCAGCGAGAGCAGCAGCAGGAAGGCGGTGATCAGCACCGACCAGGCAAACAGCGGCATCTTGTGCAGCGTCATGCCGGGGGCGCGCATGTTAAGGATCGTGGTGATGAAGTTGATCGCACCGAGGATCGACGAGGCGCCGGCAATGTGCAGCGCGAAGATCGCCAGGTCGACCGCCGGTCCCGGCGTGCCGCTCGTTGCCAGCGGCGGATACATCGTCCAGCCGCCGCCGGTGCCGTAAGCGCCTGCCGGGCCTTCGACGAACATCGACAGCAAGAGCAGCGCGAAGGCCGGAACGATCAGCCAGAAGGAGATGTTGTTCAGGCGCGGGAAGGCCATGTCGGGAGCGCCGATCATGATCGGCACCATCCAGTTGGCGAAACCGCCGATCATCGCCGGCATGACCATGAAGAAGATCATGATCAGCGCGTGCGCCGTCGTAAACATGTTGAACATCTGCTTGGCGCCGTCGATGGCGGCATCGCCCTCATAGCCGTAGACCATCGAGGCCAGGCCGTGGAAGATCTGGATGCCCGGCTCCTGCAGCTCCATGCGCATGGCCACCGACAACGCGCCGCCGATGATGCCGGCGATGATCGCGAAGATCAGGTAGAGCGTGCCGATGTCCTTGTGGTTGGTCGAGAACAGCCAGCGATTGACAAAACTCGGCTTGTGCCCGTGATCATGGTGATCGTGATCATCATGCGCATGGTCGTGGTGGGCGTGAGAATGATCGTCGTGAGCGGAAGGTCCAGCCATTGTCCCGATCCCCTTTAATTACTGTGCTTCGGCAACGTCGACGGTCTTCGCGGGACCATCGGTTGCGGCCATGAGTGTCTTGTAGGCGCCGGGCAGGTCGCTGGCGGCTGCGGTCAGCCACTGCTTGTACTTGTCCTCGGAGACGACGCGGATGGCGATCGGCATGAACGCATGGTCCTTGCCGCAGAGCTCGGAACACTGGCCATAGAACAGGCCTTCGCGCTCGGCCCTGAACCAGGTCTCGTTCAGGCGGCCCGGCACGGCGTCGATCTTGATGCCGAAGGACGGCATGGCGAAAGCATGGATGACGTCGGTCGGCGCAGACGTCACAAGAACGCGGACCGTCTTGTTGACCGGCAGCACCAGCTCGTTGTCGACGGCGAGAAGTCGCGGATAGACCGACTTGTCTTCCTTGCCGGCGGCGGCGCGATCCTGATCCTTCAACAGGTAGGAATCGAAGGCGAGCGGGCTGTCGCCCGACCCTTCATATTCATAATTCCACTGCCACTGAGTGGCGGTCGCCTTGATCGTCACGTCAGGATTTTCGGGCAGCGTCAGCTGCGCCGTCAGAAGATTGAACGAGGGAATGGCGAGGAAGAGTAGCACCAGGACCGGCCCCACGGTCCAGATGACCTCGATCAGCGTATTGTGGCTCGTGCGCGACGGAACCGGATTGGCGCTGGCGCGGAACTTGAAGCAGACGACGATGAGCAGGATCAGAACGAACAGCGTGATCGGAACGATAAACCACAGGGTATATTGTTCGAACCAATGAATTTCCCGCATAATCGGCGTCGCCGCCGGCTGCAGCGTCGCCTGCCACGGCGTCGGCTGGTCGGCATATGTGCCGGAAGCAAAAAGCAGACAGACCAGCGTGGTCAGGGCTGCATAAGCCTTCTTCATCACCTTATTATCTCCCTCGAGCGCTTGACCTGCTAAATCGAACGCAGAATCCTTGCCATCTTCAGCGCTTCAAACCACAGTTTGGCATTTGCCGCAACAGGCAGGCGCAATTGTCTATGCGGCATTTTTGCTTAAAGCACAGGCAGGCCGAACGGCAAAACATCCCAAGTTTTTCATCGGCATATGAAAAATGCCCTTTCCGGCCGATCCGCCCCCCGTACATTATTTGACAAAGGTCCAATTTCTGCCGCAGTCCCCCGGTTTTCACGGGGTGGGGCTTTTCATTTCCGGTGGGCAGCTTCAACAATAGCCGCAATGATTCGATATCCAGAGGTTTCCATGGGTTTCCGTTCCCTCGCGCGGTCGCTTCTCGTGACTGCCAGCATCGCGGCCGCAGCGACGACGCCCGTCTTCGCGCAGCAACCCGCCCCTTCCCCGGCTCAAGCCACCACACCAGCACCGGCCGCCCCTGCCCCGGCGCAGCAGCCCCCGGCTGCCAACCCGAATATCCAGGTGACGCCCGGCCAGACCCAGCCGCAGGCGCCCGGCACGGTGAAATCCAATCACGGCGCCTGGTCTGTCGTCTGCGACAAGCCGGCCGGCGCGGCGACGGAGCAATGCGCGCTGATGCAGAACGTCATCGCCGAGGACCGGCCGGAGGTCGGGCTTTCCGTCGTCGTCTTGAAGACGGCCGACCGCAAATCGAAGATCCTGCGCGTGCTGGCGCCGCTCGGCGTGCTCCTGCCAAACGGCCTCGGTCTCAATGTCGACGGCAAGGACATCGGCCGCGCCTACTTCGTCCGCTGCTTCGCCGACGGCTGTTATGCCGAAGTCGTACTTGAGGACGAACTGCTCAAGACCTTCCGCAGCGGCGCTCAGGCCACCTTCATCGTCTTCCAGACCCCGGAAGAAGGCATTGGCATCCCCGTCGACCTCAAGGGCTTCGCCGAAGGTTTCGACGCTCTGCCGTGAGGGCATGTAAGCGCAGTACGTCGTCTTGCGTCATTCGATCGCTGCACTTGCTCCGGAACCTCCTCACACTCCGTCATGCTCGGGCTTGACCCGAGCATCCAAGCGGCATCCTGGGTGGCAGGCATGGATCCTCGGCTCAAGGCCGAGGATGACGGAGAATGGGGTGACCGGTCCGGCCCCGAATTGGACTAGCATGTCGGGATCGGCAGGGGCATGTTTCCAGCGCAGCGATGACAGCGCTTATCCTCCCTTGACGATGTTCCATCTCTCAAGATTGCGCCCCCACAAAGAATATTCCACCGCAGGGCTTCACTCTTTATCATCAGGAGCCCTATCTAAGGCGCAAGCGCATTCCCGACCGCATGCCCATTGGAGCCCCATCATGACCACCGATCTCCTGACGCTTTTCGACGCCGACGAAGCAACGATGCGCGGCCTTGTCGCGGAGGCGCTCTCCGGCGCTGATGACGGCGAGCTGTTTATCGAGCATGCCCAGGCCGAGGCGCTGACCTTCGACAATGGCCGGCTGAAGGGCGGCAGCTTCAACACCGAACAGGGTTTCGGGCTTCGCGCCGTTGCGGGCGAAGCCGTGGGTTATGCCCATGCGGGCGATCTCTCGGTGGCGGCGCTGAAGCGGGCGGCCGATGCTGTCGGCGCGGTGACGCGCGGCTATTCCGGCACCTATGCCGCCGCTCCCCAGGGCACCAACAAGAAATTCTACGGCGACCAGAACCCGATCGGCCAGCCGAGTTTCGAGGAGAAAGTCAAGGTCCTGCAGGACATCGACGCCTATCTCAGGGGCAAGGACGACAAGGTGCGGCAGGTAACCGCCTCGGTCGCGGCGAGCTGGCAGGTCGTCGACATCCTGCGCGCCGACGGCCATCGTGTCCGCGACATTCGGCCGATGACGCGCATCAACATTTCCGTCGTGGTCGGCGACGGCGAGCGGCAGGAAAGCGGCTCCTATGGCAGCGGCGGGCGCATCGGCTTCGGCGATTTCATTGCCGAGGGCAGCTGGCAATATGGCGCCGACGAGGCGCTGCGCCAGGCGCTGGTCAATCTGGAAGCGATCGATGCGCCGGCCGGCACGATGGACGTCGTTCTCGGCTCCGGCTGGCCGGGGGTGATGCTGCACGAGGCGGTCGGCCACGGGCTGGAAGGCGATTTCAACCGCAAGAAGACATCGGCCTTTGCAGGTCTTCTCGGCCAGATCGTCGCCGCGCCAGGCGTTACCGTCGTCGATGACGGCACGATAGACAACCGCCGCGGCTCGATCACCATCGACGACGAGGGCACTCCGTCCGGCTACAACGTGCTGATCGAGAACGGCAAGCTCGTCTGCTACATGCAGGACCGGCAGAATGCCCGGTTGATGGGCATGGCGCCCACCGGCAACGGCCGCCGCCAGGGCTATGCGCATGTGCCGATGCCGCGCATGACCAACACCTATATGCTCGGCGGCGACAAGACGCCTGAGGAAATCATCGCCTCGGTGAAGAAGGGCATCTATGCCGTTTCCTTCGGCGGTGGCCAGGTCGATATCACCTCCGGCAAATTCGTCTTCGGCTGCACCGAGGCCTATCTGATCGAGAACGGCAAGGTCGGCGCGCCGATCAAGGGCGCGATGCTGATCGGCAACGGCCCGGACGCGATGAAGCGGGTGTCGATGATCGGCAACGACATGAAGCTCGATACCGGCATCGGCAATTGCGGCAAGGCCGGTCAATGGGTTCCGGTCGGCGTCGGCCAGCCGCATCTGCGCATGGATCAGGTCACCGTCGGCGGCACGCAGACCTGAGGCGGGGAGGAAACCGATGGCGGAGATCGAAATCAGAGCCTTTGCCGCCGGCGACGCTGATGACGTGCTGTCGGTGATCCTGCCGATCCAGCGCGAGGAGTTCGGCATCGACATCACAGCCGATGCGCAGCCGGATCTCAGGGTCATCCCGGATTTCTACCAGTCCGGCAAAGGTGAGTTCTGGGTCGCCGTCAAGGACGGCGCGATCGTCGGCACGCTTGGGCTGAAAGACATCGGCAACAATCAGGCGGCGCTGCGCAAAATGTTCGTCGCCGCCGAGGTTCGCGGCCGCGAACACGGCGTGGCGGCGCGGCTTCTCCAGCGTCTGTTCGATCACGCCAGAGATGCCGGCCTCACCGATATCTTCCTCGGCACGACGGACAAATTCGTCGCTGCCCATCGCTTCTACGAGAAGAACGGCTTTACCGAGATCGCCAAGGACGCCCTGCCCCGCTCCTTCCCGCTGATGGCGGTGGACAGCAAGTTTTATCGATATAAGGTCGGCTGACAAAAGAGAATGTCGTTCCGAAAACCTTCGCCGGATTTCGGTCTTAGGCTTTCGGCAGTTTCACCACCGTTCTTTCAACCTTGCCCAGCAAGCTTTTCAGTTCGGGCTCGCGGACGAGAGCAGCGGCTTCGAGCGGCGGGAGCCATCGGCTGTTTCGTTGTTTTTCCTCCGGAAACTTCTCGTCGATTTTTTCGGCTTGCAAGAGATGGACCTGAACGACGGAAGGAACGCGTTCACCGTTGGCCAGCGTCTTGATATAGGTGTAGAAGCCAAAGGGCCGCTTCCTGGCCTTACCCTTCACCCCGGCCTCCTCCCAAGCCTCGCGCTCGGCAACCTGGTGGGGCGTGAGCTTCGCAATAGGCCAGCCCTTGGGAATGACCCAGCGGCCGCTGTCGCGCGATGTGATCAGGAGAACCTCAACCAAGTTGTCGCCGACTTTTCGATAACAGATCGCCGCAAACTGCTCGATTGCTTCCCCCCTCAAGAGCTGATCGGTCGCGCCTGCCAGCCGGCCGAGATAGGATCTAGCTTTCTTCGGCATTGGCTTCAGCCGCCGCGGGCCGGCCATCATTAGTGGCGGAAGCCATGGTAATCTCCTGAGCGATAGATCAATCGTGAAAAGAAGCTTGGGACGCTGAACAAGGTTCGGGCGCCGCCAATGTTCCTCAACTATATCTCTACTTCAAGGGCGGCGCTGTCACAAATCTGTCATAAACTGAAATTCACCCCTATCACTTCAATGGGATACGGTTTAGGACGGCTTGTCGCCTATAGCGCAGACCAAAGATCACGAGGTGTTCATGCTGGGTTGGTTTCGAAAGTTGATGCCGCGCGAAGACCGGTTCTTCGTCCTTTTCGAACAACATTCCAGAACGATCGTCGACGCCGCACAGGCTCTGGACAGGTTGCTGTCGGGAGTAGAGATCGAGCATCAATGCGAAACGATCGTGCGGTTGGAAGATCAGGCCGACGATATAACACGCGAAGTCATGCAGGCCGTCCGGCGGAGCTTCATCACACCTTTCGATCGTGGAGACATCAAGGATCTCATCCAATCCATGGATGATGCGATCGACATGATGCACAAGACCGTCAAGACCATCCGGCTCTTCGAGCAGACCAGCTTCGATCCGGGGATGCAGGAGATGGGCAAGACGGTTGTGGAAGCTGCCAATCTCATCTCCGAGGCCATTCCGTTGCTTGATCGCATGAGCGCCAATGCACCGCGGCTTTCTGCCATCGTCGAGCAGGTCACGCGGGTGGAAGGGCGCTCCGACGAGTTGCACGAGCAGGGACTCAAGGATCTGTTTCGTCGGCACGGCGCCGGCAATGCGATGGCCTATATGATCGGCAGCGAGATCTACGGCGAGCTGGAGAAGGTGGTCGACCGTTTCGAGGACGTCGCCAACGAGATCAGCGGCATCGTGATCGAGAATGTCTGATGGATGCCGTCCTCGCTCTTCCGCTTCTTGTCGGCCTCATCGGCGTCGCGCTGCTGTTCGATTTTCTCAATGGCCTGCATGATGCGGCCAATTCGATCGCAACAATCGTCTCGACACGTGTCCTGAGGCCGCAATATGCGGTCTTCTGGGCGGCATTCTTCAATTTCATCGCCTTCCTGTTCTTCGGGCTGCATGTGGCCGAGACGCTCGGGACCGGCATCATCGATCCGGCGATCGTAACGCCGCAGGTGATTTTCGCGGCCCTGATCGGCGCCATCGTCTGGAATGTCGTGACCTGGATCTTCGGCATTCCCTCCAGTTCATCCCATGCCCTGGTCGGCGGGCTGGTCGGTGCGGGCCTTGCCAAAACGGGGTTGAGCTCGATCGTCTGGAGCGGTCTTCTCAAGACCGCCGCCGCCATCGTCATGTCGCCGATGATCGGTTTTCTCCTGGCACTGTTCCTCATCCTGGCGGTGACCTGGATCTTCATCCGGCAGACGCCGTTTGCCGTCGACCGATCCTTCCGTTTCCTGCAGTTCGTGTCGGCGTCGTTCTATTCACTCGGCCATGGCGGCAATGACGCCCAGAAGACCATGGGCATCATCGCCGTGCTTCTTTACTCGCAGGGCTATCTCGGCGGCAACTTCCACGTGCCGCTCTGGGTGGTGATTTCCTGCCAGGCGGCGATGGCGCTCGGCACCTTGTTCGGCGGCTGGCGCATCGTCCATACGATGGGCTCGAAGATCACCAGGCTGAACCCGATGCAAGGATTCTGCGCCGAAACGGGCGGCGCCTTGACGCTGTTCGGCGCCACCTGGCTCGGCATCCCCGTTTCAACCACCCATACGATTACCGGCGCAATCATCGGCGTCGGCGCCGCCCGGCGCGTGTCCGCCGTCAGATGGGGGCTTGCCGGCAACATCGTGATCGCATGGATCATCACCCTGCCGGCCGCGGCGATAATATCGGCGCTTTCCTTCTGGCTGGTGACCGGCTTGAGCAAAATCTTCTGATGTCGCTCCCGATTTCTTACCAGCGCGGCTGAAACCGCCACTTCCGCTCGATTGCGGCGGCGAGGTCGATGTCGTTGCGGCGAGCAAACAGCATGAGGTGACCGAGCAGGTCGGCAGTCTCGTCTGCCAGATCGCGCCTGATATCCTCAGGAGAGCGGCCCTTCGCACGGCCCCGACCGGTCAGCCGGTTCCAGGCCTGGGTGAGCTCTCCCATTTCCTCCTGCAGTTTCAACAGGAACCAGTCGGCATCTCGCTCGATGCCATTGGCGGCGACATGGGCAGAGGAAGCGGCTTCGAACTGGTCGGCGAGACGGCGCAGCATCAATGTTCTCCTTTTGTTTATGGAGAAGACGCTGATTCCCGCTGCTTGTCCAGATTGGAATATGGCGACCGCGATTAGCTGTGATCGGGCAGCAGCATGCAATCATAGGAACGCTGTTTCAGCGCATCGCAGGCGGAGACGGCGGCGTCCCTGCTGGCGAAACCGACGAAGCGGGCGCGATAGATCCTGTTCGCCCCCTGTCCGACAGCCTCGGTATAGGGCGAGGCGGAGACCAGCGGCGCGCCGCCTTCCGACTGTGCCTGGGCAAGAAGCGCCCGCGCCGCATCGGCACTCGGTGCCGCCGAAATCTGGATCTGCCAGGTTCCATCGGCTTTCCCGGCCGAAGCCTTGCCGCTCTTGCCGGCATTCAGGATCTCATCCATCGCGACAGGACGCTCCAGCGGCACGACGGCGTCATCGGCATAAGCCAGGGTCTTCGCTGCGAGATCTTCGTCAGGGCGCGGCGCGTTCGCCGGCACCGGAACGTCGGATGCATCGGCGGCGGACGCGACTTCGACCGGCTCCCTGGCGCCGACGCTTGCCATCAGCCTGGCGCCGCCGGATGACGAGGCGCGGCCGAGATAGCGGTCGAGCAGCGCTTCCATCCTGGCGTCGCGGCTGCGGGCGGTGCGGCCGCCGAGCACGACGCCGACGACGCGGCGGTTGCCGTCCCTGACGGCGCTGACGAGGTTGAAGCCGGAGGCGTTGGTATAACCCGTCTTGATGCCGTCCATGCCCTGGTAGCGGTACATGAGATTGTTGTGGCCGCGCACGGTCTTGCCGCGGAAACTGAAGCTTGCCGTCGAGAACAGGCGGTATTCATTGGGATAATTCTTCATCAGCGCCACGGCGAGCGTCGACATGTCGCGCGCCGTCGTCACCTGGCGGCTGTTCGGCAGGCCGGATGCGTTGACGAAGACGGTGCGGCTCATGCCGAGCTGGCGGGCCTTGGCCGTCATCATCCGGGCAAAGCCGCTCTCCGAGCCGCCGAGTTTCTCGCCCATGGCGGCAGCGGCGTCATTGGCGGATTTGACGATCATGCCGTAGACCGCCTCGCGCACCGTAATGGTGCCGCCCGCCTTGACGCCGAGCTTGGTCGGCGGCCGTGTGGCAGCGTATTTCGACATTTTGATCGGCGTATCCCAGGCGATCTTGCCGCGTTTCAGCGCCTCGAAGGTGAGATAGAGCGTCATCATCTTCGTCAGCGAGGCCGGATGGTTCAGCGTATCGGCGTTTTCGGACGCCAGCACCTTGCCGGTCCGGGCATCGAGGATCAGCGAGGCGCTGCCCGCAAGAGCCGCAAGCGGCGCCGAAACGGCTAGCGTTACGGTCAAAACAGCCGCCAATAGCTTTCTCATGGAATCCCCCTGATGCGCTGGCTCTCGATCGGGCCGGCCATGTGTCGTAATGTGACAGAAGCCGCAAGTTTGGCGCGACTTTGCGGCAACGCCTACCATTTTTCTAGCCTTTTCATCGTCTTGGTTAACAAAAAACGAAAGAAGCTGTGCGAAATCGGGATTCAGTAAGGCTTAAACTGCGGTTGCTAGTTTGGCGTAAGAGGCAATGAGCGGCGCATGACGGGGCAATTGAAGCGACTGGCAAAACGGGCGGCGATCGGCGCCGGGCTCGAGGCATCCTGGCTGATCGCTGCGGCCGGCCTGATGCGGCAGGCGCGCGGGCGCGGAGTCGTCTTCACGCTGCATCATGTCCGCCCGCACGAGCCCCAAGCCTTTGCGCCGAATGCGCATCTCGAAATCACCCCGCACTTTCTCGATGCAGCGCTGCGGCGGCTGACGCGCGACGGCTATCGCTTCGTGCGGGTCGACCAGCTGCCGGCGCTGTTGGCCGAGCCCGAGGGCGGCAAGCCGTTTGCGGCCTTTACCCTCGACGATGGCTACATCAACAACATGGAGCATGCACTGCCGGTGTTCGAGCGGCATCGGGCGCCTTTCACGGTGTTCGTCACCAAGGGTTTTGCCGAAGGTTCCCACAGCATCTGGTGGGAAACGCTCGCCGTCCTGTTGCGCCAGACAAAAGAAATCCGCTTCGATTTCGGCCGCGGCAGCGAGCGGCTGGCGCTCGACGGGCCGCGGCAACAATGGGAGGCCTTCGACCGTTTCGCCCGTTATATCCACCGCTACGACGAGGCGCGCGCCGTGGCGACCCTCGATATGCTGGCCCGGGAAAAAGGCATCGAGCCGACCGATATCGTGCGCGATCTGGTGATGGGACCGGCGCAATTGCAGCGGCTCGCCCGACGTCCGCTTGCAGCGCTCGGCGCCCATACGATCAGCCATCGCGCCCTTGCCCGGCTCTCGGAGGCCGAAGCGCGGATCGAGATGGAGGCTTCGGCCGATTACGTCGAGGCGCTGACCGGCGTCCGTCCCGCCGCGATCGCCTATCCCTACGGCACGCCGGAAGCGGCGACCGGCCGCGAGGCGGCGATTGCCAGCCGGCTGGGCTTTTCGGTCGCGGTCACGACTCAGCCGGGACTGCCGGCGGCGGACAAGACCGGCTATCTCCCGCGCATGTCGCTGAACGGCTACTACCAGAGGCGGCGCTACGTCGCGGCGCTTGCCTCCGGCATTCCGCTGAAACTGATGGGCCGGTAGACGGTAAGTTAAGGATACATCCGCACCTTTTCCCAGGCCCCGACTGGGGACGGGCGGCGGAATTCGATGCGGTCATGCAGGCGGAAATTCTGATCCTTCCAGAATTCGATCGAGGTCGGCCGGATGCGGAAGCCCGACCAATAGGGAGGCCGGGGTATCTCGCCAATCGCGTAGCGGGCGGTGTATTCGGCCACCGCCTTCTCCAGCGCGAATCGGCTTTCGAGCGGACGCGATTGTTTGGAGGCCCAAGCGCCGATGCGGCTGCCGCGCGCCCGCGTCTTGAAATAGGCGTCGGCTTCGGCGTCGCTCACGATCTCGACGGGCCCGCGCAGCCGCACCTGGCGGCGCAGGCTTTTCCAGTGGAAACACATGGCCGCTTTCTTCTGCCCCAAGATTTCGCGACCTTTCTGGCTCTCGAAATTGGTGTAGAAGACAAAACCGTCATCGTCGAATCCCTTCAGGAGCACCATGCGGACATTGGGAAGACCATGCTCATCGACCGTTGCCAGCGCCACGGCATTGGGATCGTTCGGTTCGGAGGCCTCCGCTTCCTTCAGCCATTCGGCAAAGAGCTTGAAGGGCTCGCCACTTTCGGTAAAGTCACCGCTTGTTAACTCGTTTGCCGACATATTGGTTCAAATGCCCCGGATTATTCAAAACTCGCCCAGCTTTTGATAACTGGACAGGACGCAGGGTGGAAGTCATAGCAAAGTCATATCGCCATACAAAGGGCCTGCGGCAACGCAGCAGCGTCTTCCTGGTTGTCGGCGCCGCAATGCTGTCGCTTTCCGGCTGCCTTGCCGGCGGGACGGATTTCTTGAGCGAAGCCAAGGTCGACCGGTCGGTGGCCACCGGCACCGTGCCGCAGACGCCGCCGAGCACCGACACCCTCTCGGACGAGATGACAGTGCGCAATGCCGTGACTTCGGCCGATGTGCACAAACTCGAAGGCCAGCCGCTTCCCTGGGCGAATGCATCGACCGGCAGCGCCGGCGTCATCGATACGATCGTCGAAAACAACGAATCGGGCCAGGTTTGCCGGCAGTTCCGCACGACGCGGCACTCCTATGTCGGCATCGCCAAATTCTACGGCAAGACCTGCCTCGTCGGCGGCGGCAATTGGCAGCTGCTGAGCTTCCAGCCGGAAAGCTAGTTCCGGCGGGAAATTTGATCTGCCAGAACCGATTCGGCGCGTGACAGGTTAACGGCGGCCGGCTTTGTCGTGAATGCTTAGCAAAGAGCTAACCATTTACGGCAAAACACTCCCCATCCCTCCCCAGAAATAAGAAGTGATTAGCAACTCGGCCGCACGATCGGTGTCGAGAGTGGCTCTCCCTGCCTTTGCGGCCGGTGGCACCTCACATGTTGATATTGGACTTCGATATTGGGCGGGGATGCCGGGCAAGGACAGGCGCCCGCATCGCAACACCGGCGGTTTTGACATGCGCGATCCTTACAAAATTCTGGGCGTCAAGCGCGACGCGGCGGCGGACGAGATCAAGGCGGCCTGGCGCAACATGGCCAAAGCAGCCCATCCCGATCACAATCAGGGCGATCCGACGGCGACGGCCCGGTTCGCCGAGATCGGCCGCGCCTACGAAACGCTGAGAGATCCGCGCAAACGCAGCCTGTTCGACAATGCCGTGCGGATGGCGGAAGCCAAGAAGCAGGAACAGACGATCATGCAGCAGCGCCAGGCCGCGCGTGAGGCGGCGGCTCGCGCCAAGGCGGCACAGGCCAATGCCGAGCGGGTGATGGAAGAGCTTGCCCGGGCTGCCCAGAAGGCCGCGGCCGACGGCCAGCGACAACAGGCCGGCGCCGGCGAAGGCGCCGAGGAGATGGTGGAGCGCATTTTCGGCGCGCAGGCGCGCGCTGCGGCGGGCGGCCAGGCGCAAGGCCGCGCCCAGCAGGCCCAGAGTCCGCAAACACAGAATCAGCAGACGCAGGGCCAGGGCCAGGCCGAAGAGGGCAGACGTGCGGATGGTGAGGCCGCCGAGGCCAATGAGGAACCCGGCGAGACGTCAAATAATGCCGGCGCCAACCTGTCGCTGCCGCTCAGCATTCTGACATCGCTGGTGCGCCGTTTCACCGGCGCCAAGGATACCGGCCTCGAGAAAGCGCCCGACGAGGTGACGACGGCGACGGTCACGATCGACGACGTGCTGAAGAGCGGCTGGATCACCGCATCTCTGCCGGAGGGCCGCGAAATCGGCTTCGCGCTGCCGGCCGGCACCACGGATGGTCATGAGCTCCGGCTCAAGGGACAGGGCTTCAAGCTGCCGGGCATGCAGCGCGGCGATGCCGTCGTCAATATCCGCATCGCCCCCGATCCGCGCTTCACCGTCGATGGTTTCGACCTGCACGCCGTGCTGCCGATCAGCATCGAAAATGCCGTGCTCGGCACCGAGGCTCGTATCGACGGCCCGGCCGGGCCCTTGAACATCACCGTTCCCGCATGGTCGGGCTCGGACAAGACGATCGCGATTCCCGGTCAGGGGTTGCCGCGGGAAGACGGCAGCAGAGGCGATCTCGTCGTCGAATTGCGCATCATCCTGTGGGAAAAACCCGACGACAAGATCACCGATCTCATGCGGAGCATGCGCGAAGGCCTGTTCCTGTGAAATTTTTATGACATTCGCACCCTTTGTTACGATCCCTAACAGTTGATGATCCAGGCCAAGCTTGAACCGATTAACGGCCTATGCCATAGGCAGGATCGATCAGAATCCTAGGGAGCAAAATATGGCTCAAGCATCCGGCCTCATGGCAGGCAAACGCGGCGTCATCATGGGTGTCGCCAACAATCGTTCGATTGCGTGGGGTATTGCCAAGGCCATTCATGCGCAGGGCGGAGAAGTTGCGCTCACCTATCAGGGCGATGCGCTGAAGAAACGGGTCGAGCCGCTTGCAGCCGAAATCGACGCGACGCTCGTCGGTCACTGCGATGTCGCCGACGAATCCACTATCGACGCGGTTTTCGAAAATGTCGAAAAGCTGTGGGGCAAGATCGATTTCCTCGTGCACGCCATCGGCTTTTCCGACAAGGACGAGCTGACCGGCCGCTACATCGACACATCGCCCGACAATTTCACCAAGACGATGCAGATTTCCGTCTACTCCTTCACCTCGGTCGCACGCCGCGCCGAGAAGCTGATGACGGAAGGCGGCTCGATGCTGACGCTGACCTATTACGGCGCCGAAAAGGTGATGCCGAACTATAATGTCATGGGCGTCGCCAAGGCCGCGCTCGAAGCGAGCGTCAAATATCTCGCCGTCGACCTCGGGCCGCAGAACATCCGCGTCAACGCGGTTTCGGCCGGGCCGATCAAGACGCTCGCCGCCTCCGGCATCGGCGATTTCCGCTATATCCTCAAGTGGAACGAATATAACGCGCCGCTGCGCCGCACCGTCACGATCGAGGAAGTCGGCGATGTCGGCCTCTATCTGCTGTCCGACCTGTCGCGCTCGGTCACCGGCGAGGTGCACCATGCCGACAGCGGCTACCATGTCATCGGCATGAAGGCGGTCGACGCGCCGGACATCTCGGTCGTCAAGGACTAAGTCCCCCGGAGTCGAGACCGTGCTCATCTACGTGATCAGACACGGTCAAACCGACTGGAATGCCGAGCGCCGCCTGCAGGGCCAGAAAGACGTGCCGATGAATGCCATCGGCCTGGAACAGGCCCGGCAGAACGGCATCGCACTGGCTGAGATTCTCGGCGAGACGGTCGGCGAATTCGATTTCGTCGCAAGCCCGCTCGGACGCACGCGCGCAACGATGGAAATCATGCGCGCCGCCATGGGCCTGCCGCCGCTTGCCTATCGCACCGATCCGAGACTGGTGGAGATTTCCTTCGGCGACTGGGAGGGCTCGACGCTCAAGGAGCTGAAGGCGACGCAGGCCGAGCGGGTGGCGGAGCGCAATGCCTCAAAATGGGATTTCATCCCGCCCGGCGACGATGCGGAGAGCTACGAAATCCTCTCCTGGCGCACCGGCGCATGGCTGCAATCGGTCGAGCGTCCTACCGTCTGTGTCACCCATGGCGGCGTCATCCGCACGCTGTTCCAGGCGATTGCCGACCTGCCGAAGAGCACCGCCGCCGAAGGCGGCATTCCACAGGATCGGATTGTCAGGATCGATACGAGCGAGCGGACGATCATTTGGCTGTAGGCACGATTGGCCTTGCCCCTCATCCGCCTGCCGGCACCGACCGGGGTCGAGCCACGGGTCTCGACCCGTCCTTCGGACCCCCGCTCGCGGGGCGAAGGGACATGCCGCGCGCTCTCCGGTCCACTCGCTCTCGTGGGGCAAGTCCCCTCGCCCCGCGAGCGTGGAGAGGGTTAGGGTGAGGGGCAGCCATTGGCGCCGATCTCACACGACCATCCCCTGGAAACCACCTACTTAACAATATCGAGATCGTTGATGACGCGCTTGCCGTCGACCTCGGTGTAGAAGACGATGACCTTCACGCCCGCTTCGAGGCCGTCGAAATTGAATTCCTCCGGCGCCTGATAGGTCTTGCCGTCGTCGAGCGTCAGGACGAGATTGGCCGTGTCGACCTTCTTGATCGTCGCCTCGACATCGGCGCTCTCGGCAAAACCGCTCATCGGCGACAGGAAACTTGCTGTGGCCAAAAGCGTGGCGACGACGAAACGCATGGCAACAATCCTCTTGAAACGCTGCACGAGAACACTGGCCACAGATAATCTCCTGAATATGGCGAAAATTGCCCGTAAGGATGGCTTTTCCCGCCCAATTGATGAATCGCATTTTAAACATAATCAAGACGCTGCGTTAACCACGCCCTTCCCTTCGGGCTTCGTGACGCCCCTCCCGTTGCAACGGGCGGAAACAGCATTTCCGCCGCTGCCGGTTTGACGCAAAGAAAGGCTTTTGCCTCGGCGGTTTTTTGGCCTATGAGTGTCGCGCCTTTTCAAGCAATGGCGCGGCCGGCGGCGACCGGCGCTCAGGCGCCGCCGTGGGAACACATGTCGCACAATACATTCGGTCACCTCTTCCGCGTAACCACCTGGGGCGAAAGCCATGGTCCGGCGCTCGGCTGCGTCGTCGACGGCTGCCCTCCCGGCCTGCGCTTTACGCTTGCCGACCTGCAGGTCTGGCTCGACAAGCGCAAGCCGGGCCAGTCCCGCTTCGTCACGCAGCGGCGCGAGGACGATCTGGTGAAGGTGCTGTCCGGCGTCATGCTCGATGCCGACGGCGAGACGATGACGACGACAGGCACGCCGATCTCCATGCTGATCGAGAACACCGACCAGCGCTCCAAGGATTATGGCGAGATCGCCCGGCAATATCGCCCCGGCCATGCCGATTATACCTACGACCTCAAATACGGCATTCGCGACCATCGCGGCGGCGGCCGCTCCTCGGCGCGCGAGACCGCAGCCCGGGTTGCCGCCGGTGGCATCGCCCGCCTCGTCGTGCCGGATGTCACCGTGCGCGGCGCGCTGGTGCAGATCGGCAAGCACAAGATCGACCGCAGCAACTGGGACTGGGACCAGGTCGGGCAGAACCCGTTCTTTTCTCCCGACGCGGCGATCGTGCCGGTCTGGGAGGAATATCTCGATGGCATCCGCAAGGCGGGCTCCTCGATCGGCGCGGTCGTCGAAGTTATCGCCGAAGGCGTGCCCGCCGGCCTCGGCGCGCCGATCTATTCGAAGCTCGACCAGGATATCGCCTCGCTGCTGATGTCGATCAATGCCGTCAAGGGCGTGGAGATCGGCAATGGTTTTGCCGCCGCCGAAACTTCAGGCGAAGACAATGCCGACGAAATGCGCATGGGCAATGACGGCACGCCGATCTTCCTTTCCAACAATGCCGGCGGTATTCTGGGCGGGATCTCGACGGGACAGCCGATCGTCGCGCGTTTCGCCGTCAAGCCGACCTCGTCGATCCTGACCGAACGCCAGTCGATCGATGCCGACGGCAAGAATGTCGAGGTGCGCACCAAGGGCCGGCACGACCCCTGCGTCGGCATCCGCGCCGTACCGATCGGCGAGGCGATGGTCGCCTGCGCCATTGCCGATCATTATCTTCGCGACCGCGGCCAGACCGGCCGTCTGAAATAGGAGCGTCCATGTCTTACGATCAGAAACGCGTCGTCGACGCCATCAGGGCCTTCGAGGCCGGCGAAATCGTCGTCGTCATGGACGACAATGACCGCGAGAACGAGGGCGACCTGATCGTCGCCGCCGTGCACACCACGCCGGAGAAGATGGCCTTCATCGTGCGCCATACCTCAGGCATCGTCTGCGCGCCAATGCCGAAGGAAGAGGCCAAGCGCCTCAACCTCAACGCCATGGTGGCGGAGAACGATTCGGCCCACACGACCGCCTTCACCGTCTCGGTCGACTTCAAGCATGGCACGACGACCGGCATCTCGGCCGACGACCGGACGCTGACGGTACGCAACCTCGCCAATCCGAATGTGGGGGCCGCCGATTTCGTCCGTCCCGGCCACATCTTTCCGCTGATATCGCGTGAAGGCGGCGTGCTGATGCGCTCCGGCCATACGGAAGCGGCCGTCGACCTATGCCGGCTCGCCGGCCTGCCGCCGATCGGCGTCATCTCCGAACTGGTCAATGACGACGGCACCGTCACCCGCGGGCCGCAGGTGGTCGATTTCGCCGGGAAGCACGGGCTGAAGCTCGTCTCCGTCGCCGACCTCATCGCCTATCGCCAGCGCAAGGAAACGCTGGTCGAACATGGCGCGAGCTTCGACATCGACACGCCGTTCGGCAAGGCCAAGGCCCATACCTATTCCCTGCCGTGGGATCCGATGCAGCATCTCGCCGTCGTCTTCGGCGACATCCGCGACGGCGTCGACATTCCGGTGCGCCTGCATCCGGAAAATGTTGCCGAGGATCTTTTCGGCAAGAAGAGCCCGGTCGATTTCTACATGGAGAAGATCGCTGCGGAAGGGCGCGGCGTCATCGTCTATCTGCGCGAAGGCTCCGTCGGCGTCGGCCACTACGACAACGGCCGCAAGGCCCGCAACCAGGGCCGCGAAGCCCATACCGAGGCGCAGACGCGCGAGAGCGAATGGCTGGAAATCGGCCTCGGCGCCCAGATCCTCAAGGACCTCGGCGTCAGCTCGATCAAGCTGCTCACCAGCCGCGAGCGCCACTATGTCGGCCTGGAAGGTTTTGGCATCAAGATCAGCAAGACGGAGATCTGCTGAGCGGAGCCAGCGATGGCAAGAGAAAGACCCCTCCCCAACCCCTCCCCACAAGGGGGAGGGACTAACCCGCTGCCGGGTCGTGCCGCCGAAATGCGCTTCCACATGTTGGCGTCGTCAGGAATGAAACTCGACGGGGCGCCACGCAGCAGCCCCTCCCCCTTGTGGGGAGGGGTTGGGGAGGGGTTTTCGCGGAGAACGCTGCGCCTGCCGCGAAGGGATTACCCTCTCCACCCCTCCAAAAGCACCACCTTCTCCACCCCCGCAAACCGCGCCACCCGCTCCAGTTCCGCCTCCAGCCGCTCCAGCCGCCCGGCAGAAGGCTTCACGCCCGGCTCCAGCCAGAGCCGCCTGACATCGAGCGTCGATTTCTTCCGGTCGGCCTTCATGTCGATGCGGCCGATCAGCCTGTCGCCTTCGAGCAGCGGGAAGACGTAATAGCCATACTCACGCTTCGGCTCGGGCACGAAAACCTCGATGCGGTAGAAGAAGCCGAACAGGCGTTCGGTGCGGTTGCGGTCGCGGATCATCGGGTCGAAGGGGCTGAGCACGCGGATGCGGGGCGGAGCATCGGGATGGCTGTCGAGCGTCGAGAGAAAGTCGGCAAAGGCCCAGGATGGCCGTGCCTTGGCCCCGAGCGCCGGCTCGACCAGCACTTCGGTCAGCTCGTCGCGATGGGCTGATACCCAGGCCTTGGCTTCGTCGGGCGAGACCAGGTTCCAGAAGGCTGCGATCTCACCGTGGGTGGCAAAACCGAGGCGGGCAAGCGCGCTGCGGCAGGCCCAATCGACGAAGTCTTCGCGGCTCACCTCCGGCTCGCGGAATTCGGCCGGGATGACGCGCTCGGTCAGATCATAGATCTTCTGGAAATTCGAGCGGCCGGCGATGGCGAACTTGCCGGTGTGCCAGAAATATTCGAGCGCCGTCTTGTTCGGATGCCAGTTCCACCAGCCGCCGGAGACGTGGCCATCGGCCTTGACGTCGCGCGCCAGCATCGCGCCGTCGCGACGGACACGCTCATAGGTCTCCTCAAAAGCCGCCTCGAAACCCTCGCCGCGCCACTTGCGCCAGCGCTCGACCAAGACCTTCTCCTGATGGCGGAACTTGTGCTTCCAATAGACGAAGAAGGCGCTCGGCAGGATCGAGGCATCGTGCGTCCAATGCTCGAACAGCGCGCGTTCCTTTTCGAGCAGCGCCTTCAGATGCTCGCGCCGATAGGTCTGGTTGCGGGAAAACAGGATCTGATGATGCGCCCGCTCAACCGTCTGGATGCTATCCACCTGGACGAAGCCGAGATCGTGGATCAGCTGCAGCAGGCCGGCCTTGGTCAAGGCGCGGTTCGGTGGGGCGCTGAGGCCCTGCTTGGCAAGAAAGACGCGGCGGGCATCGGAATTGGAAAGCAGATTCGTCATGGCCGTATCATAACGCGGAAAATCTTCCTAGCCACCCGATATCGACAGCGCGATTTGCTCTTTGTAGAAGCACTGCTATCAGGTTGGCGCCAATGGCTGCGTCTGCGGCGCGGCTGCCCCTCACCCTAACCCTCTCCCCGTTCTGACGGGGAGAGGGGACGTGCCCTGCGAGAGGCTGGTGGGGAACCGAGAGGTCGCCGCATGGCCCCTTCGCCCCGCAAGCGGGGAGAAGGTGGCGGCAGCCGGATGAGGGGCTGGTCTCGCAGATCTGCCCATTGATGGCGCTTTCCAGCGTCGCCGGATACGAGGGACTGCTTTGAACATTCAATTCGAAAGCGCGGGTGTCAGTTTCGGGGCGCGGGTGGCGCTGGAGCCGCTGACGCTCGCCATCAGCGGCAAACGCATCGGCGTCATCGGGCTGAACGGCTCGGGCAAGACCACCTTTGCGCGGCTGATCAACGGGCTGACCAAGCCGACCAGCGGCCGCGTCATGGTCAATGGCCGCGACACGGCCGACGAGAAGACTGTTGTCGCCGATGTCGGCTTCATCTTCCAGTCGCCGCAGAACCAGATCATCCTGCCGATCGTCAAGGACGACATCGCCTTCGGGCTGAAGCGGCGCGGCCTCAGCAAAGGGGAGATCGAGGCAAGGGTCGAAGGCGTGCTGGCCCGCTTCGGCGCCGAGGCGCTGGCCGATCGCCGCGCGCACGAGCTTTCCGGCGGCGAACTGCAGGTGGCCGCACTCTGCTCGGTGCTGGCGACCGGCCCCGGCATTCTCATCCTCGACGAGCCGACCAACCAGCTCGATCTGAAGAACCGGGCGCTGGTCGAGAGGATCATCGCCGGACTGCCGGAAAGCGCCATCGTCATCACCCACGACCTCGAGCTGATCGGCGGGTTCGAGCGGGTGCTGCTGTTTCATCAAGGGCGGCTTGCCGCCGATGCGCCGGCGGCCGAAGCCATCGCCCGCTACAGAGAGATCGCCGCCTGATGCAATCGCTCTACGTCGAAGGCAACAGCCGCATGCACCGACTCTCGCCGCGGGCAAAACTCCTGTCGCTGACGGCCTTCGCCATGCTGCTGTTCATCAGCCACAATCTGCTTCTGCTCTCGGGCGCCGTGCTGGCGGCGGCGGTGCTCTACGGCACGGTCGGCCTGCCGCTCGACGAGGCGTTGCGACGTCTGCGGCCGATCTTCCTGACGATTGCGGTCGTCGCCCTCTTCAACCTCATCTTCAATCCATGGCAGACAGCGCTCGTGCCGGTGCTGCGGCTGACGGCGCTGATGCTTCTCGCCGCCAGCGTGACGGCGACGACGACCATTACCGAGTTCATCGACGAGGTGACGGCGCTCGCCCGCCCGCTCGAGCGCACCGGACGGGTTCAGGCCGACGATATCGGTCTCGCTCTCGGGCTGGTGCTGCGCTTCGTGCCTGAGATCGTCAACCGTTACCAGGCGATCCGCGAGGCGCACAAGGCGCGGGGGCTGAAGGTCCGGCCGACTAGCCTGCTTGCGCCGCTGATCATTCTGACGCTGAAGGACGCGGATAATGTCGCCGCCGCGATTGACGCGCGCCGCATTCGGCGGCATGGAAGTTAACGATTTTTTAACACGGAGTTCATGATGAGCACCCGCGACCTCGTCCTTACCGCCCTCTTTGCCGCGATTATCGTGGCGCTCGGCCTGCTGCCGCCGATCTCGCTCGGCTTCATCCCGGTGCCGATCACCGCCCAATCGCTCGGCGTCATGATGGCCGGCGTCGTGCTCGGCGCCCGGCGCGGCGCGATCGCCGTGCTGATCGTGCTGCTGCTGGTCGCGATCGGCCTGCCGGTGCTGTCCGGCGGCCGCGGCGGCCTGGCGATCTTCGCCTCGCCCACGGCCGGCTTCCTCGTCGGCTGGATCTTTGGCGCCTTCGTCACCGGCTATCTCAGCGAGCGGCTGGTCAACCACGGGCAATCCGGCCTGGTGCAGACGGTGAGCTTCTTCCTGGCCGCGATGATCGGCGGGATCGTCGTGCTCTACGCCTTCGGCATCACCTACCTCGCGACCGTCGCAGGCCTCGGCTTCACGAAAGCCTTCGTCGGCTCGATGGCTTTCATTCCGGGCGATGTGATCAAGGCCATCGTCGCTGCCCTCCTCGGCCGCGCCGTCATGGTCGGCTATCCCCTGCTGCCGGCGCGCGCTTGAGCGCGTAACGGCCGATACTTGCTCAGCGTGTCGCAATGGCCGCCTTCCGCGCGAAGGCGGCCATTCTGCGTTGAAGGAAGTCGCGTGAATGCGCGTGTCAAGCCTGAGCAGGAGCAAGGTGGAGTGAGCTCCGCGGCAGGGGCCTTGAGCGGAGTGTCCCCTGCCGCTCGCTCTCCTCAACCTCCGTCATTCCAGGCCTTGAGCCTGGAATCCATTCCCCGTGCTGCAAGAGGCCACATAGATGCTCGGGTCAAGCCCGAGCAGGACGGAGAGTGGGGTAAACTTCAAGGCAAGAACCGAGACGGGAAATCGGACGTCATCGCGCCTCCGGCCTACCCTCTTCTCGATTCCCCCTAAGCCCGAGACTCCTTCGCCTGAAATCCGGCAGCGCGCTGCCCAAGCCGGTCGAGGAACCCTCGCAGGACCTTGCGGATCGGCGGCTCTCCCCATTTGCACACCGCAAGCGACATTGAGCAGACGATCGCGACGGCTAGAACCAGCGCCGGGAGCGGTGCCAATCCTAGAGCAGTCAACCAGTCGAGAAGCTGGACGCCGATGGCGAAATGCAGGAGATAGAGCGGGTAGGTCATCGAGCCGAGGGTCTTCACCGACTGAAGGAAGGAGGCCGGCAGGTGACTGATCCGCTTGCTGTAGCCGACGCTTGCAACGATCGAGGCCAGCCCCGCCGCCCAGACGACGATTGCGGGAAACGACGAGAAAGCATGGCCCGCAGCGGCGAGCGTACGGTCGCTGGTGTTCTCGCCTGCCATGTAGATCTGAACAGTCCCCGTCGCCAGGGCGCAGAGGAAGCCCAGCCAGGAAATGCGGTTCATCCGACCCTGGGACAGCAGCCATATGTAGATGCCGATAGCGAATTGGCAGCCATAATAGAAGGGAATGGCCCGCCAGGCGGTCTCTGTGAATATGGCCGGGATGGCTGCATCGGGAAAGGCGTATAACAGCGCAATGAACGCTGTGCTGGCCAACGACAGGCCGAGCGCCAGGGCAGGCATCCTCGTCTTTTGCCGCGTCGCGCACATGATGAAGATGATGGCATAGAAACAGATCTCGCATGCCAAGGTCCAATATTGGCCGTCTATCCAGGGCCCGCCGGGATAGAGCGTGATCGAGCGCAGATAATTCCAGAGGAGGCGTCTGTTGACGTCTTGCGTCGCGATGATGATCAGCGTCAGCGATGCGCAGATCCATACCGCCGGATAGAGCCGCAGAATGCGCCCTTTGAGAAAGGACATGGCGCTGGCGGAAGCGGCGGAGTTGACGATGACGAAGCCCGATATGACGAAGAACAATTCGACGCCAACCCATCCGGGCTGAGCGATGTTCTCGATCGCCGGCATTGCATAGGCTCGGAGATATAACGGCGAAGCCCAGGAAGCAAATCCAAGATGAAATACGGTCACCATGAGCGCACATACAAATCGCAGTGCGTCGATCCCGTAAATATACGGGCTTCCAGCCGCAGATTTTGCCATATTGATTGTCTCCAACACCTTCGCCCCAGCGCCGACCCGACTGAGATAGGGCGCGAGTTTCCTGCGACGACCCCAAAATTGAATTGCGTGTTGGATCCGCTCGTCTATCAGCCCGTCAGATCAGTTCTGCAATCCCGCGCGCGTCTGAGATTCCGGCCTGGCACGGAGCGTTGTTCGGGCAACAAAAAACCGGCCTTGAGGCGGTCGGGCATTCTATCGATTTCCGTTTGATCTAGTCTCCTCCTCCACCGTCTCCTCCGCCACCGTCCCCGCCACCTCCATCGCCGCCTTCGCAACCTCCGTCATCAGAGGCCTCGAACTCAACACTAGCATCGCCGCCTGAGTCCGCACTGCGCCTGGTGTTTGCGGTGGTCTGGGCGGTTGTTCCTTCTTTTACCGCGGACAGGGCAAAGGCCAGAAGACCTGCAACGAGCATGGTGGTCAGAAGATATGAATCCAATCAGTGTCCTTTCTTGCATCAGGAAATTTTGTTTCCTGATAAAAATAGTGGATTACTTTCGCGATCCTCGCAATAGGCTCGATATGAAATTTTTATGACAGCCTCGGCCACGTCAACCGAGGCCGGCAATCGCCACTTAGGGGAATGGCCGCAGGCGATCGCCTGCGGCGGAAGCGATGGGCTCGGCGGCCCGTCGTCGTCACACCAGTCCCGGCACGACGAAGACCAGCCAGGCGACGATGGGACCGATGAGAGCAATCAGCGCGCTGTAGATCAGCAACTGCTGCAGCACCTGCTCGCGCCTCTCATCCGGCGCATTGGCGACGACAAGTGCACCATTGGTGGAGAAGGGGCTGGTATCGACGATCGTCGTCGAGATGGCGATCGCCGCGACCACGCCGACAGCGCTGACATGTCCTTGCAGCAGGAACGGAACGGCAAGCGGGATGATGGCGCCGAGCAGTGCGGTCGAGGATGCAAAGGCCGAGACGATGGCGCCGGTGAAGCAAAGCAGCAGCGCCACCAATAGCGGCATGCCGAGACTGGAGATGCCGTGCGCGACGTAATCGACCGTACCGGCTTTTTCCATGACGCCGACATAGGTGATGATGCCGGCGATCAGCAGCACGGTCGACCAGCTGACCTTGTCGATCGCCGCCTTCTGGGTTTTCGGCGACAGCAGCGCCAGGGCGACGGCGACGGTCATGGCGACGAGGCCGACATTGAACTTGAAAACCAGGGCGCCGATGCCGAGCGCCGTCAGGCCGATCAGGGTGGTGATTCTTTCATTGTTCAGACGCAGCGTCGCCGCCGTATCGGCCGCCGTGCCGTAGGCATGCTCCCGGATCGGCTTGGCCGGCGTGCCGCCGTGGCCCCTGATCGAGGCCGACACGCCCTCGGGATGCAGTTCGGGCAAGGGGCCAGGTGATGTTGCCGGCGCGTGCTTCATGACCTTTGCGCCGCCGAAGGCGAAGAACACCAGCACAGATATCGCCAGGTTGAAGAAAAAGCTCGAGAGAAACAACGACGTCGGAGCGAAAGGCAGGCCGGCCTTCGCGACGATCTGGTTGGTGATGCCGCCATAGATGCTGATCGGTGAAAAGCCGCCTGCCTGGGCGCCGTGGATCACCATGAGACCCATCATCACCGGGTGAATGCGGTACTGAATGGCAAAGCTCAAGGCCACGGGGGCGAGAATGGCCACTGCGGCCGGCCCAAGCGCGCCGAAACCGGTGATGACGGCGGCGACGAGGAACATCACCCATGGGATCAGGCCGATGCGTCCACGCACCAGGCGCACGGCGCATTCGACCAGCCAGTCGATGGTGCCGTTGATCTGCGCGATGGCGAAGAGGTAGGTGACGGCGACCAGCGTCAGGAACAGATCGCTCGGGAAGCCGGCAAAAATATCACCGGTCTTCATGCCGATGGTCATGGAGCCGAGAAGGAAGGCGCCGGCAAAAGCAAGCGCGCCCATGTTGATCGGCTGGATCGTCGCAATGATGAACATCGCGACCAGCAGGCCTATGGCCAGTATTTCAATACCCATGATTCCCCTCCCTCCAGCGCCGTAGCTGTTGCGTTCAAGTTTGATGCGGATGCCGGCGCGCCCTCCTCCCAGAGGGCGGTCGCCTTACGTCCTGGTGTAAAGATCGGCGTATTGCTGCCGCAGGATGTTCTTCTGAACCTTGCCCATCGTGTTGCGCGGCAGGTCTTCGGCGAAGATGATGCGTTTAGGTTGTTTGTAGCGCGCGAGGCGGTTCTGAAGAGCGCTGACGATGCTCTTTTCATCCAGGACGGCGCCAGGCTTGCACACGACGACGGCGGTTACGCCTTCTCCGAAATCGGGATGCGGCACGCCGATCACAGCGCTTTCGACGACACCGTCGATCTGGTCGATCTCGCTCTCGACCTCTTTCGGATAGATGTTGTAGCCGCCCGAAATCACCAGATCCTTGCCGCGGCCGACGATGTGGACATAGCCGTCCCGATCAATCTTGCCGAGATCGCCGCTGATGAAGAAGCCGTCGGCGGTGAATTCGGCCGCGGTTTTCTCCGGCATGCGCCAATAGCCCTTGAAGACGTTCGGCCCCTTGATTTCGATCATGCCGGTTTCTTCAGGCGGCAGCACCTGTCCGGTGGCGGGATCGGTCACCCGCACCGTCACGTCAGGCAGCGGCAAGCCCACCGTCCCGGCAATCCTCTTTCCGTCATAGGGGTTCGACGTGTTCATATTGGTTTCGGTCATGCCGTAGCGCTCGAGAATCGCGTGGCCTGTCCGCGCCTGGAACGCGGTATGCGTCTCCGCCAGCAGCGGCGCCGAGCCTGAGATGAACAGGCGAATGTTGGCCGCCGCCTGTTTGTCGAAGCGCGGGCTTTGCAGGAGACGCACGTAGAAGGTCGGCACGCCCATCAGCATCGTTGCCTGCGGCATCAGCGAAACGACCTCATCGGCGTCGAACTTCGGCAGCAGGAACATCGAGGCGCCGGCGAGCAGCGTGACGTTGGTGGCGACGAAGAGCCCGTGCGTGTGGAAGATCGGCAGGGCATGAATCAGCCGGTCATCTGATGTGACGCGCCAGTAGTCCCGCAGGGTCAGGGCGTTGGAGAGCAGATTTCCATGGGTGAGCATCGCTCCCTTCGAACGGCCCGTTGTTCCCGAGGTGTAGAGGATCGCGGCCAGATCATCGGCGGCGCGCGAGGCATCGACAAAGTCGGCCGGCTCGTCGCGCGCAAGATCGAGCAAAGAGCCACTGCCGTCGGCGTCGAGGGTTTCGACGATCGCGCCGTGGCGTTTGGCGATGGTCTCCACGCCTTCCCGGGCGGCCGGGGCGACGACCACCAGACGCGGCTCCGCATCACCGATGAAATAGTCGAGCTCGGCTAGCGTATAGGCGGTGTTGAGCGGCAGGTAGACGGCACCGCTGCGAAGACAGGCGAGATAGAGGATGAGCGCCTCGACGCTTTTTTCGACCTGCACCGCAACCCGGTCGCCGGGGCGGATGCCGAGCGTGTCCATCGCGCCGGCGATGCGGCCGGAAAGAGCGAAGGCGTCGTCATAGGTCCATATGCGGGTGCTATCGATCCGGATGAACGCTGCGCCGGGCGCGGCGGCCCGCATGGCGTCGAAAAGATGGTTGCTCACTTTCGCCCTCCTCCAAGCGTGGAATTCATCAGTTGTACGAATGCTCGAGAGCCCTGCTGGCCATGGCCGCCGCGGCGGCCGTCATCGCTCTGGCTGAGCAGGTTTTTGACGGCGGGCGAGGCGATCACTTCGCCGCGCTGCGCCAGCGCCTCGTGGTTGGCGACGATGTCGTCGAGCTTGTAGAGGTAATTGACCATCAGACCGTGCGCCTGCTGGATAGCCTTGGGCGAGCGGTCGCCGAGGAAATTCAATCGTTCAAGCCGCGCGCCATTGCCGAGATGGAAGCGGGCAACGGGATCGACGGGACGGCCCTCCGGCGTCCGCTCGGTCAGGAAGTAGCGCGCCGCAAGCGGCAGCAATACGAGCTCCACTTCGGCCGCGCCGTTCTCCTTGCCGGCCCAGTTCGGATCGTCGAGCAAGGCCAGCGTTTTCAGGGCCGCTTCGGATAGAACCAGGCCGTCTGCCGCGGCGCGCACCTTGGCAAGCCAACGGGCAAAGCCCGGGACCGGCGACAGTGTGACGAAATTCTTCAGGCCGGGCAGGTCCCGGCGCAGGTCTTCCACGACCTGCTTGATCAGGAAATTGCCGAAGGAGATGCCGCGCAAGCCATCCTGGCAGTTGGAGATCGAATAGAAGACAGCCGTCGTCGCCTCGTCGGCATTGATCTGCTCCCTGCCCTCATCGAGCACATCGGCGATCGCCTTCGGCACGGATCGGGTAAGCGCCACCTCAACGAAGACGAGCGGCTCGTCGGCCAGTCGCGGGTGGAAAAAGGCAAAGCATCGACGGTCGGCCGGCGCCAAACGACGGCGCAACTCCTCCCAGCTGGCGATCTCATGCACGGCCTCGTATTTGATGATCTTCTCCAGGATGTTTGCCGGCGTCGACCAGTCGATGGGTCGCAGCGTCAGGAAGCCGCGATTGAACCAGGAGCCGAACAGATGCGTGAAGTCGGCATCAAGCGCGTCATAGGCTTCTGATCGGTCTTTGGAAGCAAGCAGCTGCTGGCGCATGCGAACGAGCGTGGCGGTGCCGTTCGGCGCGTGATTCAACCGGCGCAGAAGCTCCTGCCGCCGCGGCTCGGCTGCCTGGTGGAGCGCAATAACGGCGGCCGAACTCTTGTCGGTGCGGTAGCGTTCAATCGCCTGGTCGAGCTTGCTCGCATCAGGCCCGAATTTTTCGTGAAGCATCTGGAGGAATGTCTGCGCGCCCTCGCTGTCGAGGGCCTCCCAGCGATCAAGTATCTCGGCCGCAAGGGCCATGCCGGATGCTTCGCCCCGGCTCGACAGCAGCATTTCACAGAGGGTCTGAAGATCGGCTTTGGCGGCGGCCTGTGTGTTGCGCGAGCCGGAAAACAAAAGCTGGCGACCGTGATCCGTGATGCTTTGCAGCATGTCGGTGAAGAAAGACGCCTCGGGCATGCCATTCTCCTCGATTCCGAAGACCAGCCGTATTGTGCGGCCATTCAGACCATCTGCTTCCCATCGCCGGGCTTCGCCGGTAGTATGTAGAGTGTCATCTTTCGTACACGACGTCAACATTCGTGTATACAAGAATGACGTTTATGTATGAAGGATACAAGAGAGATGTCCGAGAATGTCGGCCGGTGGCTTCGGGATGAGATTGAAGATGCAATACTTTCCTACGAATTCGCCCCTGGCGAACGGCTTGACGAAACGGTGCTTGCCAATCGGTTCGGCGTATCGCGAACGCCAGTGCGCGAAGCGCTGATGCAGCTTGACGCCATCGGGCTGATCGAAATCCGTCCGCGCCGGGGTGCGGTCGTGATCGATCCGGGACCGCACCGGATCTACGAGATGTTCGAGGTCATGGCCGAGCTCGAGGGCCTTGCCGGGTCGCTCGCGGCACGCCGGCTGGACAACACCTCCCGGGAAGCGATCACCGCCACCCACAGCCGCTGCGAACAATCGGCCGGCGCCGGCGACAGCGATGCCTATTATTACGACAACGAGGAATTCCATAAGGCGATCTACGCGGCGAGCCGCAGCGATTTCCTCGAGGAGCAATGCGTGCAACTGCATCGACGCCTGCGGCCATACCGCCGTCTCCAGCTGCGTGTGCGCAATCGCCTCTCAACCTCCTTCTCGGAACATTGCGCCATCGTCGACGCGATCTTTGCCGGAAACGGTGACGAGGCCCGCCGCCTGCTGCGAACGCATGTCGGCATTCAGGGCGAGAGGTTCAGCGATCTGGTTGCCAGCATGGCGTCGAGATGACGGGACGGCCATACGAATTTCAGGCGGCGGAAAGCCGAGCCGCATCGCGGAGATCAAGGAAACCGTCTGCGTAAAAACCGCAAGCAACGGGTTCTTACTCTTGAGGTTCATCTCCACGATGCGGGGAAACGAAGGTCTTTTTCTTATCAGGCCATGCCGAGCGAAGTGCTTTCCAGAAATCCCGCAGCGCCAGAAGCAGCGCGCCTCTTTGTGTTCCATACATGAACTTCACAACATCGTCGGCGTCCCACCGACCGGTCTCTCGCTCGTCCTTCATCGCTACCTGCCGCAACGCCCCTAATCCAAAAACCCATAGAGCCAGTCGCGCGTTTCCTCAGGCAGCGAGGCCGGCGATTGGTCCTCCCCGTTGTGGGCCTGCCAGATGATCTCGACCTCGGCGGCACGCTCCTCCCCCGTGTCGATCGAAACGAGGAAGCCGATGGACCGCACGCCGATCTTGTCGATGGCGGCGGTGAAGATTGCCGGCTCGTCATGGTGCAGCGGGCGGTGAAGCATGCAGGAGATCTTGCTGGCGCTATAGAGCGGTTCGTCGTCGACGTCGGGCCGCGCCGACCAGAAGCTGGCAATGACGGATTCAGCATAAGAAATATAGGAGGCCAGGAACATCTTGCCGTTCATATCGACATCGCGAAACGGCACGCGTATTTCCGTCACCCCAGGACGCTTTGACTCACTCATCAACAATACTGCCTTACAACATTCCCCCAAACAGACTTTACTGCATAATTCATTGGACCGAAACAGATTTGATTCAAAGTGTTAGAGCCTGGCTTGCAGGTTCTTGAAGGCGTGCCGGTGCGACGATGCGATCGGTGCAAACATTGGGCTGAACGGTTCGCATCCCAGAGCATGCGAAACCGCCGCGGGAGCACTTGTTGAAATCGGCGGGCAATGCCCCATCTGCTGTGGAACATGACGCAAGCGGCCGATAGAGTGTCTCCATGAGCACCCGTCTTTATGAACACCCGATCTTCCTGGAACATGTGACGCCCGCCGGCCACCCCGAGCGATCGGATCGGATCCGCGCCATCAATGTCGCGCTGGAACATCCGAATTTCGAACGGCTGGAGCGCCGGCAGGCGCCTGAGGCGAGCGAGGATGCGGTGCTGCTGGCGCATCCGGAGGAGCATCTTGCCGCCGTCATGCGGGAGATTCCTGAGGAAGAGGATCGGATCAACCAGCTCGAAGCCGATACTTATGCCAGCGTCAAAAGCCTGCAGGCGGCGCTGACCGGGATCGGCGGGGCGATGGCGGCGGTGGACGATGTCTTTTCCGGCCAGGCCGACAATGTCTTCGTCGCCGCGCGTCCGCCCGGCCACCATGCCGAGAAGATGACGGCGATGGGCTTCTGCTTCTTCAACAATGCGGCGATTGCCGCCCGTCATGCGCAGAAGAGGCATGGCGCCGAGCGCGTCGCCATCGTCGATTGGGACGTGCACCACGGTAACGGCACGCAGGATATTTTCTGGGACGATCCCTCGGTGCTGTTCTGTTCGACGCATCAGATGCCCCTCTACCCCGGCAGCGGTGCCAAGGAGGAGAAGGGCAAGCACAATACCATCGTCAATGCGCCGCTTTCGCCGAATGTCGGCAGCGACCATTTCCGCGAGGCGTTCAAATCGCGGGTGCTGCCGGCGCTCGACGATTTTCGGCCGGACCTGATCATCATCTCTGCCGGCTTCGACGCGCATCACCGCGATCCGCTGGCGCAGATCAATCTGACCGGCGAGGATTTCGACTGGGCGACCGGCCGCGTCCTCGAACTGGCGGACCGGCACGCGAAGAACCGGGTCGTCAGCCTGCTCGAAGGCGGCTATGATCTCGAAGGGCTGGCCGAATCGGCGGGCATGCATATTCTGAGAATGATGAAGGGTTGAGAATGACTGACAGCGCCAAGCCGGAAGTGTCCGGCCTTTCCTTCGAAAAGGCGGTCGCCGAACTCGAAAGCATCGTCGCCCGGCTGGAACGCGGCGACGTGGCGCTGGATGAATCCATCGAGATCTATGAGCGCGGCGAAGCGCTGAAGAAACATTGCGAGACGCTGCTTTCGGCGGCCGAGAACCGCATCGAGAAGATCAGGCTCGACCGCGCCGGCAAGCCGCAGGGCGTCGAGCCGCTCGACGGCGTCTGAGCCTGCCGAACGCTGCATTTGAAGACGCTTGGCGATCGGCTTTGGGTCGATCTATGATCCCCTTCCGGAACCATCAGGGGACAAACAATGACGGACAGATTGAAGGGCAAGGTCGCCATCATCTCGGGCGGCGCGACCGGCATGGGGGGTGCTGCCTCGAAGCTGTTTGCGGCCGAAGGCGCGCGCGTTGCGATCATCGACCGCAATGGCCACGCGGCCGCCGAGACCGTGAAGCAGATCCGTGATGACGGCGGCGAGGCCGACTGCTGGACGGCCGATGTCTCAGACGAAGCCGCCGTCAATGCCGCCGTGGCCGGCGTCGAGGAACGCTATGGCGCGGTGACGGTCCTCTTCAATCATGCCGGCACCATCGTCATCAAGCCTTTCCTGGAGACGACGCTTCAGGAATGGGACTGGCTGCACGCCGTCAATGTGCGGTCGATGTTCCTGATGACCAAGGCGGTGCTGCCGAAGATGATCGCCGCCGGCGGCGGATCGATCGTCTGCACCTCGTCGATCTCGGCGATCGCCGCCACCCCGATGGAAGTGCTCTACGACACCACCAAGGGCGCGGTGCACATGTTTGCCCGCGCCATCGCCGTCGAGTTCCGCGACCGAAACATCCGCTGCAACGCCGTCTGCCCCGGTTTCATCCGCACGCCGCACGGGCTGCGCGAGGTCGCCGACCTGCAGGCGCTCGGCGTCGATGTTTCGGATGCCGCGATCGCCGCGCAGCAGGGACGGATCGGCGAACCGGAAGACGTGGCGCGGGCCGCCCTTTATCTCGCCAGCGATGAATCGAGCTTCGTCAATGGCGCTCATCTCTTCGTCGATAACGGCTTCACCGCGATCTGACATCATGGAGCCTCTTCGGCACATCCTGTTGGACGCGCGGCGCTGCAGGGACTATCTGTGGTCGACGTCCCTGCAAGCGGAGATCCCTCATGTCCTTCTTTCCCGGTAAAGATCCCCTGCCCGGCGATGCCTTCGCCTGCGATGCGATCGAGAACCTGATCATTCCGCGCAGCAGCGATATCGGCGGCTTCCAGGTGCGGCGCGCGCTGCCGACGCGGCAGCGGCGGCTGGTCGGGCCGTTCATCTTCTTCGACCGCATGGGACCGGCGATCCTGAAGCCCAACGAGGCGCTCGACGTCAAGCCGCATCCGCATATCGGTCTTTCCACCGTCACCTATCTGTTCGACGGCGAGATCCGCCATCGCGACAGCCTCGGCACGGAAAAGGTCATCCGTCCGGGCGACATCAACCTGATGACGGCAGGCCGCGGCATCGTCCATTCCGAGCGCACGCCGGACAATCTGCGCGGCCATCCGTTGCTGATGTCCGGGCTGCAGACATGGCTCGCGCTGCCCGACGACAAGGAGGAGATCGATCCCTCCTTCGCCCATACGGAAAAGACCGACATGCCGCTGATCGAGACATCAGGGGTGCGCGGCCGGGTCGTCATCGGCTCGTTCGAAGGCATGACATCGCCGGTCGGCACGTTCTCCGACACGGTTTATGTCGATCTCAACCTGCAGCCCGGCGCTCGCTTTCCCTTCGGCGCCGGTCACGAGGAGCGCGCCGTCTACGCGCTGTCGGGCGAGGTCGTCATCGCAGGCGATCGCTTCGCCGCCGATCAGCTGCTAGTCTTCCGGCCGGGCGATGCGATCACGCTGGAAGCCGGCGGCGACGGCTGTCATCTGATGCTCTTCGGCGGCGCGGCGCTGAATTCGAAACGCTATATCTGGTGGAATTTCGTCTCCTCCTCGAAGGAGCGGATCGAGAAGGCCAAGGAGGAATGGCGCAGCGGCCGCTTCGATATCGTGCCGGGTGACGAGGAGGAATTCGTACCTCTGCCGGAGGGTTGACGGCGGCGATGCGCCGCCGGCAACTTGCGACAATCAACCCGCCGCGAAATAGCGCGTCAGCGCTCCCTTCGTGCGGTTGACATAGCCGTCCTGCCAGCTGTCGTCGACATTGAGAAAGCCCGACCAGCCCTTCTTGCCCTGGCGCTTCAGCTCCGCCTCGACCGCACGGAAGCGGTAGTGATCGTAGACGTCGAGGATATGCACCGCATAGGCTTCGGCAAGCGCGCGGTTGCCTTTGACGATCAGCATGTTCTCGTCATTGGCGTAAGAGGCCTTGAAGCCGAGATTGTGGCTGCCGAGGACGACGACGCACTCGTCCGACAAGGGATCGATCACCAGCACCTTGTCGTGAATGATGGCGCCGACCTTCTTGGCCGTCAGTTCCTCGGCGCCGAAATCCGCCAGCAGCTGGCGGTCGTCGATGCGCGAGGCACGGACGATCGAGACATTGGCCTCGTCGAACGTATGGGGCGAGACGGCGTCGACATCGTCGTCCTCGTCGTCGGGATCGTTCTTCTTGCCGGCGACATAATTGGGCATGGCCTGGGCGCTTGAAACGGCGCCGGTGACGATCAGCTTCTGATCCTTGAGGCCGATATCGATCGCCTCGCCGACGATGCAATCCCTGCCCGACTGGCCGGGATAGAAGGCGAGGAACAGCACGGCGTGCTCGGCGCGGCGCATCAGCCGGTAGACTTCACGCAAGTCGGGTGGCGTCGCCTTGCCCTTCTTGCGGCTCTGCATGTTCGGCGAAAACCATGCTTCGATCGAAGCGCCATTGCCGGTCGGGATGAGCGAAGGCGTTTCGTTCGAATGCCGGAACGCCTTGCTCTGCTGGTTGTCGGGCATGCCGTCGTCGAATTCGACAGGCGCTTCCAGCGTCGCATTGTCTTCCAGCATCCGCTCCCAATAAGAAACATAGGCCGCGGCGGCCGCATCGTTCCTGACGATCAGCGCATTGTTGGACTGGCCGGCAAGGCCCGTCGCCGTCCAGTTGGTGCTGCCGGTGAAGACGCTGCGATCGCCACCATCCGGCGGGATGTGGACGACGAATTTGTTGTGGCCGATCTGGCTCGAATTGTTGAACATGCGGTGGTGAATCTCGACACCGGCCTCGATCAGCGCCGTGCGTGCGTGGGCATTGCGCACATCCCAATCATCTCCGACCTTTCCCGTATTGGCGAGGATGATGCGCAGCTTGTCCTTGTTGGCAAGCAACAGGTCGAGCAGTTCCAGGTCCTCCAGCTCATAGAGGGCGACAAGGAAGCGGCCGGGCGCATTCATGAAGTCCCTGAGCATCGGGATAACATCGCCGGCAAGATATTTGCGGATGCCGTTTTCCGGATTGGAGATCATGTCGATCAGCTCGTTCGGCTGCTTCACCCCGTCTTCCAGCAGGACGTTCCGCAGCCATTGAGCGGCGAGGATGCCGTTGGTGAAGCTGGACTCGAACTGGCCGCGCTTGCGCGTCACATGGACCGGATTGGAGGCGACGGCCGGCCCGAGATAGCCGAGCGGCCGCGGCGGCCCTTCATAGGCCTTGACCGCGATTTTCTCAAAGCTGCCGTTCTTCTCGATCGGCTTGCCTTTTTCGTCCCGCTTGTTGATCTCGACCATCTGAGGCGTCGGATCGGGCGCGGCCTGCATGCCCGGCTTCAGGTCGCCGAGCGGGCGGATTTCATAGCGCACGCGGACCTCGTCCGGCCGTCGTCTCATTTCGTTGCGCCGCTTGCGCAGCGTCAGATCGCGCCAGGAGAGCTTCTGCACCGGCCAGAGCGAGGTGGTTTGCGGCAGCCAGTGGGGGTTGCGCTGCCCCTTGAAGGCGACCCAGGCGGCGCAGGTCACACTGTCCTCGCTGCCATCAAGCTTTTTCGCTACGTTTCCCTGCTCGTCGAGATAGACGCGGACGACTTCGAACCCGAGGCATCCCTCGATCTTGGCATCGATCTCCCAGGCCACATAGGCGACCTCGTTGTTCACATAGGCATGCGCTGCAACAATCGTTCCCATGACCCGTCCCCCCAGTCAGCACGGCAACATTGCTACCTTTCCGTGTCATATTCAAGCTGCTCGCCGGCTTTCCGCGCGTTCGCTCGGCGGGGCAAATCAGGCAAATGCAACTCACAGAAATAGAAAGTGATATCTTCCGAAACCGCTCACACTTTTTTCCGCCATGCTCTAAGGTGAAAACCTTCGGTTCCTGAAATGCACTTGTTTTGCCCCGATCTAATCGAATAAAGCGAAACGAGGAAAAGCAAGAAAGAGCGCCCGCCCGTGACACAACTGCCGAAGACCCCCCTGCTCGACCAGGTCGTCTATCCCGCCGACCTGCGCAAGCTCGAGGATCGCGAGCTGCCGCAGCTTGCCCGCGAGGTCCGGGACGAAATGATCGATGCGGTGTCGCGCACCGGCGGTCATCTCGGCGCCGGCCTCGGCGTGGTCGAGCTGACGATCGCCATCCACAGCGTCTTCGATACGCCCAACGACCGGCTGATCTTCGATGTCGGCCACCAGTGCTATCCGCACAAGATCCTCACCGGCCGGCGCGACCGGATCCGCACGCTGCGCCAGGAAAACGGGCTGTCCGGCTTCACCCGTCGGGCCGAAAGCGAATATGATCCCTTCGGGGCGGCGCATTCCTCGACCTCGATCTCGGCCGGCCTCGGCATGGCGATCGCCGCCGATCTCGAGAAGACCGATCGCCGCGTCATCGCCGTCATCGGCGATGGGGCGATGTCGGCCGGCATGGCCTATGAGGCGCTGAACAATGCCGGCGCCCTCGATGCCCGCCTCATCGTCATCCTCAACGACAACGACATGTCGATCGCGCCGCCGACAGGGGCGATGAGCGCCTATCTCGCTCGCCTCGCCTCGGGCCGCACCTATATGGGCTTCCGGGACTTCGGCAAGAAACTGACGGCCTATCTCGGCAAGAATATCGACCGGGCGATCACCCGCGCCGTGGAGCATGCCCGCGGTTACGTCACCGGCGGCACGATGTTCGAGGAAATGGGTTTCTATCATATCGGGCCGATCGACGGGCATTCCTTCGACCATCTGCTGCCGGTACTGCGCAATGTGCGCGACAATGGGCGCGGACCGGTGCTGATCCATGTCGTCACCCAGAAGGGCAAGGGCTATCCGCCGGCGGAAGCCGCGGCCGACAAATATCACGGCGTCAACAAGTTCGACGTCATCACCGGCGCCCAGGCGCGGGTCAAACCGAATGCGCCGAGCTATACCAGCGTCTTTGCCGAAGCGCTGGTGCAGGAAGCCGCCCTCGATGACAAGATCGTCGGCATCACCGCCGCCATGCCGAACGGCACCGGCCTCGACAAGCTCGCCGAAGCCTTCCCGTCGCGCTGCTTCGATGTCGGCATCGCCGAGCAGCATGCCGTGACCTTTGCCGCCGGCCTGGCGGCCGAGGGCTACAAGCCGTTCGCCGCGCTTTACTCAACTTTCCTGCAGCGCGCCTATGACCAGGTCGTCCACGATGTCGCGATCCAGGGACTGCCGGTGCGTTTTCCGATCGACCGCGCCGGCTTCGTCGGCGCCGACGGGCCGACCCATGCCGGCTCCTTCGACACCGCCTTCCTCGCCACCCTGCCTGGCTTCGTGGTGATGGCGGCAGCCGATGAGGCCGAACTGAAACATATGGTGCGAACGGCCGCCGCCTATGATGCCGGTCCGATCTCCTTCCGTTATCCCCGCGGCGAAGGTGTCGGCGTCGACATGCCGGCGCGGGGCGAAATCCTGCAGATCGGCAAGGGCCGCATCGTCAAGGAAGGCACCAAGGTGGCGCTGCTCTCCTTCGGCACGCGGCTTGCCGACTGCCTGCTTGCCAGCGAGGATCTCGAGGCCGCCGGCCTGTCGACGACGGTCGCCGATGCGCGTTTCGCCAAGCCACTCGACCACGATCTGATCCGCCAGCTCGCCCGCCACCACGAGATGCTGATCACCGTCGAAGAAGGCTCGGTCGGCGGCTTCGGCAGTCAGGTGATGCAATATCTCTCAAGCGAAGGCCTGCTCGACAACGGGCTGAAGATCCGCTCGCTTGTTATGCCGGATATCTGGATGGAACAGGCCAAGCCCGAAGCGATGAACGCCCATGCGGGGCTGGATCGCGCGGGGATTGTTTCGACGGTGTTCCGGGCGCTGGGGCGTGGGGTTGCGGTTGGAGTTGCTGGGTAGATGAATTGTGAGGGTGTGCCGTGTGGCCCCCTCATCCGCCCTACGGGCACCTTCTCCCCGCTGGGGAGAAGAGGTAATCGAGAGGTCGCGGCATCACCCCTTCTCCTCAACGGGGAGAAGGTGGCCCGAAGGGTCGGATGAGGGGGCTGCGGGCCGCACCATAACCATCTCATCATTGAAAAAAGGCGGCACCCCTGCGCCGCCCTCTTCCTTTAACCTGTCTCCGAAAGCGCCGCTCTCAGAACTCCGTCCAATCCTCCTGAACCGCAGCCGCAGCACTTGCCTGTTTGCCGCCAAATGCCTTGGTGACTTTGCTGGCGAGGGCGCGGGCCGGTGAGGCGACCGGGCGGGAGGCGGGCGTTGCGGCTGAAGTCTTCTGGGCCGCAGCGGCAAGCTCGGCTCCGAGTTTGAACTGGCGCAACAACTCGTCCAGGGCGCTGGCTTCCTGGGCGAGCGCATGGCTTGCGGCGGTCTGTTCCTCGACCATGGCGGCATTCTGCTGCGTGCCCTGATCCATATTGTTGACGGCGGTGTTGATCTCCTGCAGCCCGATCGACTGTTCGCGCGTGGCGGTGACGATCGCGTTGACGTTACGGTTGATCTCCTGCACCTCGGCGACGATCGCCTCCAGCGCCTTGCCGGTTTCGCCGACCAGCGTGACGCCGGTCTGAACATGCGTGCCGGAATTGGTGATCAGGTCCTTGATTTCCTTCGCAGCCTTGGCGGAACGCTGCGCCAGTTCGCGCACTTCCTGGGCGACGACCGCGAAACCCTTGCCCGCCTCACCGGCGCGTGCCGCCTCGACGCCTGCATTCAGCGCCAAGAGGTTGGTCTGGAAGGCGATATCGTCGATGACACCGATGATATTGGAGATTTCGCCCGAGGACTTTTCGATCTGCTGCATGGCCGAGACCGCCCTGCGGACGACATCGCCGGATTTTTCGGCACCGAGGCGGGTGCGCTCGACGAGATTGCCGACATCCTCGGCGCGCTTGGCGCTGTCGCGCACCGTCGTCGTCACCTGCTCGAGGGCTGCGGCGGTCTCTTCGACGGCGGCGGCCTGCTGCTCGGTGCGATGGGCAAGATCGTCGGCGGCCGAGCGGATCTCGCCGGCGCCGGCATTGATCGCCGAGGCGTTGCGGCCGACCGACTGGAGTGCCGCCTGCAGCTTTTCCACGGCATGGTTGAAGTCGTTGCGCAGGCTGTCATATTGCGGCGCGAAGGGCGCCTGGATGCGGGCGGCGACATCACCGACGGCAAGGCCGGCAAGGCCACCGGCCAAAGCGTCGACGGCATGGCGGAGCTCGCCTTCCTCGCGCGCCTTCTGCTCATCGCTTGCCTGGCGCTGGCGCTCGGCATCATCACGCATGCGGTCGGTTTCACCGGCAAGGCGCAGCTTCTCGATCGCCGCCTGCTTGAAGACCAGAACCGACTGGGCCATGCGGCCGATTTCGTCGCCGCGCTCGACAGCCGGGACCTCGATGTCGTTCTGACCGCCGGCGAGACGATCCATGGCGGCGGTCATGCCGACGACCGGGCGGACGATGGTGCGCGACATCAGCCAGGCGAGAAGGGCGGCGGCAAGCGAGGCGACAATGCCACCAGCAAGCAGTGTCGTCGCCAGATCGCTGTTGGCATCGGCCCGGATCGCGGCAAGAGCATTCGACTTTTCGCGGGCGGTGGCCTTGATCTTGGTGGACGCCTGGCGGAAACCATCGAGCTGACCCTTGGTGGCGTTGACGCCGATCTTGACGACCTCTTCGATCGGCATGTCGGTTTCCTTGCGCGCCTTGGTCTGCGGTTCGGCAAGTTCATGGAAATAGAGGTCTGCGGCCTTCTGCATGCCGTCGATCATCTCGAGCAGCTGCGGCTCGCCTGATGCCGTCTGCTTGGCGGCAGCGATCGCCTTCAGCATGCGCTCGCGGTTGGCGAAGACATCGCCATAGGTGCTGTCGCTGCGGAAGAGGATGAAGCCGCGCAGGTTGACCGCCTGCTCGAGCATGGCCTGCAGCGCATCGTCGATCTGATTGACGAGCAGTTCCGATTTTTCCTGCTCGGCGGAGGCGGCCGCCGACGCCGTCGCCTTCGAATAGACGAAAGCCGAAACGGACACGAAGATCAGAATGAGGGCTGCGAACGTGGCCGCAAGCTTCCCGTTCAAGGATATGTTTTTAGCAGACATCGGTGAGTTCTCCTGGCGACAGTCGACGCGGCGAGAGACAGTCGCGCGCAAGGCGCAACCGCAGAGACTTGGAATCGGAAACATGATCGGCGGAAGACGCCTGCGCCTTCATGGCGCCAAGCGGTTCGGACCAACCGCTGCAATCGTGGCGACCCTATGCGGGCAGGCTTTAAATTTGCTTAAATTGCGCATCTCAGGAATTGCCCTGCAATCCGCTGGGAATAAAATGCTTGCAAGCGGCGGCTTTGCCGGTCATTCACAGCCGATGTCCGATCAGAACAGCCAACGCCTCGACCAGCTTCTCGTCTCCCGCGGCCTCTTTGCCAGCCGCTCGCGGGCGCGCGACGCCGTGCAGCGTGGCACGGTCAGGATCGGCGGCCAGGTGGTAACCAAGGCCGGCGCGCTCTTCGGCGACGATGCCGATATCGAGATCGACGATCCGGCACAGGCTTACGTCTCGCGCGCCGCACTGAAGCTTGCCGCCGCTCTTGACCATTTCCGGCTCGATCCCGCCGGCCATCACTGTCTTGATATCGGCGCTTCCACCGGCGGCTTCACCGAAGTGCTGCTGCAGCGGGGTGCTGCGCATGTCACGGCCATCGATGTCGGCCATGGGCAAATGCATCCGCGGATATCGGCCGATCCGCGGGTGACGAACCGGGAGGGCGTCAACGCCCGCAGTCTCAGCGCCGACGATACCGGCGAGCCCGCCACCTTCATCGTCTCCGATGTCTCGTTCATCTCGCTGAAGCTGGCGCTGGCTCCGGCGCTCGATCTCGCCGCGCCGGGTGCCTTCGCCGTGCTCTTGGTCAAGCCGCAGTTCGAGGCCGGGCGCGAGGCGATCGGCAAGGGCGGGCTTTTGAAGGATCCCTCGTCTGCTCCGGCCGTCGCATCCGAGCTGGAGCGCTGGTTCACCGAGGACATGGGCTGGAAAAGCCTCGGCCTCATTCCCTCCCCGATATCAGGCGGCGACGGCAATCGGGAATATCTTCTGGCAGGATTGAAAGCGTGAGCACCGAAACCGTCACGATCGAGAAACTCGGCGCCCAGGGCGACGGCATCGCAAGCGACGCTGGCGGGCCTGTCTACGTGCCCTTTTCCCTGCCCGGGGAAACAGTGGCGATCGCCCGCGTCAAAAGCCATGGCACGATCATGTCGATCGCAGCGCCCTCGCCCGACCGGCAGGAGCCGCCCTGCCGGCATTTCGGCCCGGACGGCGTCAACGGCACCTGCGGCGGCTGCACGCTGCAGCACCTGGCCGACCGTCCTTATCGCGCCTTCAAGCGCCAACTGGTCGTCGATGCGTTGAAATCCAAGGGGTTGACGCCCGATATCGGCGAGATCGTTCCGGCCCACCCGGGCGAGCGCCGGCGTGTGGTGTTTGCGGCGCGCCGGACCGAGAAGGATATGCTGATCGGCTTCAACCAAGCCGAAAGCCATCATATCGTCGCCATCGAGGAATGTCCGATCTCGTCTTCGGGCATCGTCGCCCGGCTGCCGGCGATCAAGGCGATCGCCGCATCGCTGGCGACCAGGGCCGAAGCCTTCCGGATCGCGGTGCTCGAAACGCTCTCCGGCCTCGATCTTGCGGTCGACGAGATCAAGAAGCTCTCCGACCCGCAGCGGCGCAAGGCGATCGAGACGGTGCTGGCCTTGCGCGGCATCGCCCGCGTGACGGTGAATGGCGAAATCCTGGTCGAGCCGTCGAAGCCGCTCCTCGATTTCGGCGGTGTCTCGGTTTCGCCGCCGGCGGGGGGTTTTGCCCAGGCGACAAAGCCGGCCGAAGAGGCGATGGCGGAGCTGGTGCTTGCCCATGCCGGCAGGGCCAAGCGGATCGCCGATCTCTTTGCCGGCGCCGGCACGTTTTCACTCAGGCTGGCGCGGATCGGCCGCGTCCATGCCGTCGAAGCCGAGGCGAATGCGCTCGCAGCCCTTGACCAGGCTGCGCGCAAAACCCAAGGGCTGAAGCCGGTGACGATCGAGAAACGCGACCTCTTCCGCCGTCCGCTGATGACGCAGGAATTCAAGCCCTATGACGTCGTCGTCTTCGATCCGCCGCGCGCCGGCGCGGAGTTCCAGTGCAAGGAGCTCGCCCGCTCGGCGGTCAAAAAGATCGCAGCCGTCAGCTGCAATCCGCTGACGCTGGCGCGTGATCTCGCGATCCTCGTCGAGGGCGGCTACCGCATCACCGGAGTAACGCCGATCGACCAGTTCCTGTGGACCTCGCATGTCGAGGTGGTGGCGACGCTGGAGAAATAGCGCCGCCATATTCGCCTCAGCGGCGCATGAAAGCTTCGAAGGCGGCCCGCGCCTCTGCACTTTTCAGCCGGGCGGAGAAATGGCGGGCCTCTTCGTCGATGCGGGCGATGATTTCCTCGCGCGGGCCGCGGATAAGATCGCGCGCAATACGCAGCGCCTCGGGCGGCTTGGCGGCAAGCTTTGCGGCAGCCGCCAGTGCCTGTCTTTCAACCTCTTCCGGCGTCGTCACCTTCCAGACAAGACCGGCTTCCCTTGCGTCCTCGGCGCTAAAGGCCTCTCCGGCCGCGAACATGGCAAAAGCTCGCTGGTGGCCCATGACGCGCGGACCGATGAGGCTGGACGCCGCTTCCGGCACCAGCGCCAGATCGACGAAGGGCGTGCGGAACTGGCTGCGGTCGGAGGCGATCGTCAGGTCGCAATGCAGGTTGAGCGTCGTGCCGATGCCGATCGCCAGGCCGTCTACCCCGGAGACCAGCGGTTTTTCGGCTCTGACGAGCGCGTAGAGAAAATCGATCAGTTCCTCTCCCATGCCGCCGCCCATGGCAACGGCCAGAAAATCGCCGATGTCGTTGCCGGCCGAAAAGCTGCCCTCGGTGCCGAGGAACACCGTCACCCTGATATTCGCGTTCGCATTGGCGGCATTCAGCGCTTCGGTCATGGTGCGGTACATCGCCCGCGTAAAAGCATTCTTCTTCTCCGGCCGGTTGAAGCGGATGAGCTGGACGCCCGGATGGGCGGAAGGCTGCTCGACGATGATGTGATCGGTCATGGAGGTTTCCTCAGACAAGCAGAATGCGGGCGGCGGCAAGGCTTGCCGCGCCGTTGACGACCCGGTCGCGCAGGGCTGCGGTCTCGGCAAGCAGGTTTTCGGCGGCGAAGCGGCAGAGCGCGATGCGGCCCTCGGCTTTGCCGTCGCCGCTCTCGGCCAGGCCACCCTTGGCAAGATAACAGCCGGTGAGCGCCAGCCCGAACAGGCGCTGATAGGGTGTAGCGCCGGCGAGCGCTTCACCAGCCCTGTCGTCCGCCAGCGCCTTCAGCAGCCAGCTCGTCGCCTGTTCAAGGTCGGCGATGGCTGCATCGAGCCGCGCGGCCGTTTCGCCGAAACCGTCGAGATTGGAGCGGCGGACGCCGTCGGCGATCTCCTGCAATTCGACGATAAAACCTTTCACCTGATCGCCGCCGGAAAGCGGCAGCTTGCGGGTGACGAGGTCGATCGCCTGGATGCCGTTGGTGCCCTCGTAGATCGGCGCGATACGGGCATCGCGGAGATACCGGGCCGCCCCCGTCTCCTCGATGAAACCCATGCCGCCATGCACCTGGATGCCGAGCGAGGCGACCTCGACGCCGGCATCGGTCGAAAAGGACTTGGCGATCGGCGTCAAAAGGGCGGCGCGCTCCTGCCAATGGCGACCATCACCTGCCCGGCGGGACATGTCGATCGCGTGGGCGCAGGCATAGGAGATGGCGCGCGAGCCCTGGGTCAGCGCCTTCATGGTCAGAAGCATGCGGGCGACATCAGGATGTTCAACGATCGGGCTCATGGCGGCGCCGGTCGAGCCAGGGGCCTTGCCCTGCGTGCGCTCGCCGGCATAGGCGAGCGCCTTCTGGGTGGCGGCCTCGCATATGGCCACACCCTGCATGCCGACCGCCAGACGGGCATTGTTCATCATCGTGAACATGCAGGCGAGCCCCTTGTTCTCCTCACCGACCAGCCAGCCGATCGCCCCCTTTTCGTCACCGAACCGGCCGTCGCCATAGATCATCGTGCAGGTCGGCGAACCATGGATGCCGAGCTTGTGCTCCAGCGAGTGGCAGAAGAGATCGTTGCGGGGGCCAAGCGAGCCGTCGTCGTTCACCAGGAATTTCGGCACCAGGAAGAGCGAAATGCCGCGCGTGCCGGCCGGCGCATCCGGCAGCCGCGCCAGCACCAGATGGATGATGTTGTCGGCGGCGTCATGTTCGCCCCAGGTGATGAAGATCTTCTGACCCGATATGCGATAGCTGCCGTCGGCGCGCCGCTCGGCGCGAGCCTTCAGGGCGCCGAGATCGGAGCCGGCATGCGGCTCGGTCAGGTTCATGGTGCCGGTCCATTCGCCCGACACCATCTTTGCCAGATATTTCTCCTTGAGCGCCGCGCTGCCATGGGTGCTGACCGCCTCGATGGCGCCCATGGTCAGCGTCGGCGCGAGGGCAAAGGCCATGGACCCGGAATTCCACATTTCCAGAGCCGCGACATTCAGCATATCAGGCAGTGCCTGGCCGCCGAAAGCTTCCGGCGCTGTCAGGCCGTTCCAGCCGCCGGCGATCCAGTTGCGATAGAGATCACGCCAGCCATCCGGCAGCCGGACCTCGCCATCGACGAGGCGGACGCCCTGGCGGTCGCCGATTTCGGCGAGAGGCGCCACTTCCTCTGTGGCAAAACGTCCCGCCTCGGCCAGGATGGCGTCGACGAGATCCTCGCCGAGATCGTCGAAAAGACCATTCGACATCGCCTCGCCCATGCCGGCTACATGCTTCAATGTGAACGCGATTTCCTCAACGGGCGCCTTGTACATGCTTCCTCCTCCGTCGGGTGCCTGCACCTCATGCAAAGCCCTCCCAGGCAAGGGCTAGTTGATTTTTACGTAAACGTCAATTTTGATTCATATCACGGGGTGCGATAATTCCACCCGGCATGGCGCTTTCTTCTTGCACAGCCGCGCCCATGGACGGCATGGAGAACTGAAGACAATCTATCGCCCTCGCAAAGGATCGGCGACCAATGGATACATTGCCCGTCAACATACCCGGTTTCGTCTGGGCCTATCGTTTCTCGCCGGACGAAAAAACGGCGGTGCGGCTGACCAACACCGCGACGGTGGCGGATCTGACCGCCGAGAACTGTTTCTACTGGCTGCATCTCAACCTCGTCGACGCCCGTGTGCCGGCCCTGCTCGAGACGCTCGACGGGCTGACGGAGGAGGCGAAATCGGCATTGACGACGCATGACACGCATGCGGCGCTGACCGTCGACGAGCAGATGCTCTACGGCACGCTCGTCGATTGCCAGCGTGATTTCGACCAGGACACCAACAATCTCGGCTGGCTGCATTTCGCCATGTCGGACCGCTTCATCGTCACCACAAGGCTGCAGCCGCTGCGCAGCGTCGAACGGGCGCGCACGCTAATCGAGAAGAATCCGGGCAAATTCTCGCGGCCGGTCGATCTCTTCGAGCTGCTGGTGATCGAATTCCAGCGCACACTGATCGCGATCGTCATCGAGCTTACCGAGGAGCTGAACCAGATCGAGGATATCGTCTACGACAACGCCCCGCGCGACGAGCGCCGGCGGCTGGCGCCGGTCCGGCGAACCGTGGTGCGGCTGCACCGGCATCTGCGCACGGTGCTGGCGCTGATGCGCCGAGCGGCGGCGGCCGATGACGATGAAATGCCCTTCGGCTTCGACGATGTGGCCCGGCGGCTGACGAGCCGGCTGGAAACGGTCGACCACGATGTCTACGCCCTGCAGGACCGGGCCCGCCTGCTGCACGAAGAAATCGATTCGAAACAATCCTCCGAGACCAACCGCCATCTCTATCTGCTGTCGATCATGACCGCCTTCCTGCTGCCGCCGACGCTGGTGACGGGTTTCTTCGGCATGAACACCGCCAACCTTCCCTTCGCCGTCGGCGATTACGGCACGGAATACGCCGTCATTCTGATCATTGCCTCGATCGTCTTCGCCTGGTGGCTGCTGCGGCGGGTAGATATTCTTTGAGGACGAAAGCTCCGGCATGACTCTCGGAGTGCGAGCTCGCTCTTATTCCATCAAACGTCGCGGTACTTGCCACAGAGCTCACCCGACGCTCCGTCATCCCAGGGCTTGACCTGGTCAAGCCCTGGGATGACGGAGTGTCGGTTAACGTTCTTGCCAAATTCGCCGCCGACGCAGCGGATGGCGCGGCGTTGCGCCTATCGCATCATGCGGGACGCGGCCACCGTCAGCATTGCGACGCTTCGGCCATCTAATTTCTGGCCTCGGCGATGGCGGGCAATCTCAGCGATCGATGCGCGGAGTTCATGCCACCACCCCGCCCGGAACGGTTCTTGCACGGTTACTAATATGTTCACCGTGGGAAGGCCTAATGTCATGAAGTGGCACACACCTGGAGAATTCAGCCCTCTGATGCTCGTTGTGGACGGGCCGGAAAAATACAAACTTGTCGCGAGCCTTTGGGATGCGGCGCAGCTGCTAACGGCTTGCTGGCCACTCGACGACGGCGAAGAATATCTGACCGCGGTGAAGGCTTGCCGAGATGCCATCCACGGGGACCTTCCGGCTGAGGACGCGCGAGAAGCGCTGATCAGTGCTGCCAAGGAAGCCGGCATTCCGGTGATTACCGTCGTTCACTGAGTTCGCAGCCGACTATGAAATGGGTTCACGGGCTCCTTCATGCCATGGCCCTACCGCTCCGCTCCACATTAGGCCCTAACCCTCGCGTTTCCGAGAGAGGGTTAGGGGCAGCATCCGGGACCTATCGATAAGGCGAATAGCACTGCTGGCGCGGGCCGTTATATGGCTGGAAGGTGTTGTCGTAGGCCCGATAGGAGCGGTAGCGGTTTTCGCACCAGGCAACGTGAGCCGAACCCATGCGCCGCGCAGGCACCACATAACGCCGCGGCGGAGCGACGATGGCGCCGCCGATCACCGCGCCGGCGCCGAAGGCGGCGAGCGGATACCAGTAACCGTTATAGCGGCGATAGCCGGGGCGGTAGTAGGAATAACCGCGATAGCCGCCATACCAGCCGGGCCGGTAATAGGCGCCGGGGCGATAGCCGGGCCGGTAGTAGTCGCGTCGGTAATAGTACTGGACATTCTCAACAGCCGAGGATTTTTCAACCTGCGGCGCGGCCGGCATCTGGATTGCCTGCGACGGCACGAAACTCGTTAAAACGACGGCAGCGGCTATCACCGCGGTTGCCATCCTGTTTCTCAGCCCGATCATTTCTCTCTCCCATTCAACAGCGATCACCGCTTGCCCTGCAACGCTTGCGAGCGAGAATGGTTCCAGAAGCGGCCGGACTCGGCAGCTTCTGGATGAGTAGAGCTTGGCCGGCTCAACCGGCAGAGGCTAAGCGACGGCGGAGATTTTCGCTTGGTCGCCCTGCAGGCGGTTCACCATGAAGTTCGAGTACCATTCGAGGAACTGCATGACACCGCCCTCGTGCAGGGCGGAATAGGGGCCGGGCTCATAGGCGGGCGAGTGGATGCCGAAGGCATTTTCCTCGACGATCCGGCGGTCCTGGTCGTTGGTCTCGGTCCAGACGTGGGTCAATTCCTCGAGATTGTAATCGACGCCCTCGACGGCGTCCTTGTGGACGAGCCACTTGGTCGTCACAGCCGTCTCGTTGGCGCTGAGCGGCAGCACCCGGAAGGAGATGGCGTGGTCGCCGAGCAGATGATTCCACGTCGTCGGATAGTGGAAGAGCAGCATCGTGCCGATGCGATTGATCGAGATGTCGTCGGAGATCCGGCGCTGCACGGCCGGCTTGCCGGACATGGTGTAGCTTTCAGCGTCCTCGATCAGCGGCATGCGGGCGGTGCGGAACTGGCCGTCCGGCGAGATCTGGAACTTGCTCGGCAGGCCGGCGGCCTCGCAGCGCGCCCAATGGCCGGCGATCTCCGGATCGTCGGCGCCGCCGTCCGTGCCGGTGACGCTCGGCGCCTCGGGATAGGTGCGGCAGAGTTCCGGGTGATTGGCGGCGCAGTGGTAGCACTCGCGGTTATTTTCCCAGACGAGCTTCCAGTTGCCCTTCTCGATGATCGTGCTCTGGAAAGCGACCTTGGTCTCGCCGATCCGGTGCGGCGCCATATAGGGCTCGATCTTGTCGCGCACCGGCTTGAAATCCGGGGCGACGTCGGCAAGGCAGATGAAAATATAGCCTGCGACGCTCTCGCAGTGGACCGGCTTCAGGTTGAAGCCGGTTTTGTCGAAATCGTCGCCCATGTGACGGGCAAAGGCAAGTTTACCGTCGAGATCGTAAGTCCACTGATGATAGGGGCAGACGAGACGCACGGAAGAGCCGTGCTCCTTCGTGCAGACGCGCGAGCCGCGATGACGACAGCTGTTGTGGAAGGCGCGGATGACATTGTCACGGCCGCGGACGATGACGACCGGATACGTGCCGATCTGGACGGTGAAGTAGGCGCCCGGTTTCGGCAACTCGCAATCATGGCCCATGAACAGCCAGTCGCGATAGTAGATCATCTCCATGTCGAGTTTGAAATAATCCTCGTCGGTGTAGAACGGCTGTTCGAGGCTGAAGCCCTCGCGGCGGTTCTTGAGCTGACGTAAAACGTTGCTGCGAATATCCATCTTCATGTCCTCGTGCACCGGCTGCCGCCTTCAGCTGAAGGCTTTGGAAGCGCGCCTGCTAACCTTCTCCTGCGGGAGAACTGTTCATGGCGCCATTTAATCACCTGGCATTCCTGCCGCTTGGTTGTAATGCGACATCGGCTTCGAAATTGACGACAGGAAGCGCCGAGGCTTCAAAACAGCCCCTCCCGATCGACCCGATGTCGACTCTGCAGGCAATTATCGTCAATTGCGACATGGCGTAAAGACCGGATCGGCAAAGAGGCGGCTCTGCGATATCGGCGATTGTCGCATTTACGACATCGCCGGCTTCTGCCCGATGCGGCAGCCGCTTCTTAATGCTGCGTTAAGCATACGCTCTTATCCTGCTGTCGACCTCAGACCGACGAAGCACGTAAACCATGGCCAGACTCCGCTATTTCGACGCGAAAGAAGTAATCCGGCCGCAGGAGCGGCCACTGGTCGCCGCCCATTCCGAATTCCTGCGCACCGGCCGCATCCCCCGCGACCGGCGCCACTGGCTGGCCGAGGAAAGGCGCTACCTCACCCATGACGAGGTCGCCGCAAAGACCGGCCGCAAGCTGCAGGCGGCCGGCGAGAAGACGCATCAGCACATCAACGGCTTCCACCACTCGATCCAGTTTCCGAAGATGATCTTCCACCGGACGCTGGAGGACAGCCCGCATCTCGGTTATTGCCACGTCACCGCGGCGCGCACGAAATTCGCGCGCTACGAAGAGGTGAGCTGGGCCTTCTACATCGCCAACTTCTATTCCGACATCGGCGACAACGACAATTTCTTCGAACGGATCGATGTCGGCTATTCCCGGATGTATTTCGCCGTCGCGATCAAACCGGGCGAGGATTCCGCCGAAAAGATGACGATCGACCGGTCGGTGCGCGGCAACGGGCTGCTCTTTCGCACCCACGATCCGCAGGCGGCGATCCGCAACATCCTGCTGCTCGGCGCCCGCAACGAACAGCTGCGCGAAATCATCCGCCAACTGTGAGCGAACAAGGCGATTGATCGCCGGCGACGGAAAGCCTAATGACTGCCGGAACCAGACACGGGCAGCATATGGCACGCATCATCGACATCAGGGCAGACAGGCAGGCGGCACTCGAAGCGGCCTGTGCCGCTCTTTCCGATGGCTTTGCCATCGCCATGCCGACGGAGACCGTCTACGGCCTTGCGGCCGACGCCACCAATCCGGCAGCCATCACCCGCATCTACGAAACCAAGGGCCGACCGCGCTTCAACCCGCTGATCTGCCATATGGCCGATCTCGAGATGGCCGAACAGCATGCGGAGTTCGACCCCGTCTCGCGGGCGCTCGCCGAGGCCTTCTGGCCCGGCCCGTTGACGCTCGTGCTGCCGCTCAGGCCCGCAAGCCCGATTCACGCGCTGGCGACCGCCGGTCTCGACAGCGTCGGCGTGCGTGTGCCCAAGGGCTTCGCCGGCACCCTGATCGGCGCCTTCGGACGGCCGCTCGCAGCTCCGAGCGCCAACACCTCAGGCGCCATCAGCGCGACGAGTGCGGCCCATGTCGAAGCCGATCTCGGGGCGAGAATCCCGTTGATCCTCGATGCGGGACCGAGCGCCGTCGGCGTCGAATCGACCATCGTCAAGGCCGAGGACGGCCGGTTGCGGCTGCTTCGACCCGGCGGACTGGCGGCACGCGAGATCGAGCGCGTGGCGGGCCAGCCGCTGCTGCGCGCCAAAAAGGCATCGGCGGCAATCGAAGCGCCCGGCATGCTCGCCTCGCACTATGCGCCAGGCGCCAGCGTGCGCCTCAATGCGACCAAAGTGGAACCCGGCGAAGCGCTGATCGCCTTCGGCGGTGCGGCGGTCGAAGGCGCGCGCGAAGCACGCATCGCCCTCGACCTCAGCCCGCGCGGCGATCTGGCGGAAGCGGCGGCCAATCTTTTCGACTACATGAAGCGGGCCGATGCCAGCGGGGTGTCGAGCATCGCCTTTTCGCCGATCCCGGACGACGGGCTCGGCGAAGCCATCAACGACCGGCTGCAAAGAGCTGCCGCCCCGCGTGACTGACAGACCCGATAAAAGCGAAAGAGGATCGACCCGATGAGCAGTCCCGGCATTTCCACCGATCTTCTCGACCGTTTCGCCGCGATCGTCGGCGAGAAATACGCGCTTCGCAGCGAGGCAGATCTGGCGCCGCATCTGATCGAAAATCGCGGGCTCTATCATGGCTCTTCCCCTCTCCTGCTGAAGCCCGGCTCGGTCGAGCAGGTCTCCGAGATCATGAAGCTTGCGACCGAAACCAAAACGGCGATCGTGCCGCAGACCGGCAATACCGGCCTCGTCGGCGGCCAGACGCCCCGCGAAGGCAAGTGCGATATCATCCTGTCGCTCGAACGTATGACTGGAATACGCGACGTCGATCCGGTGGCGAACGTGCTTATCGCCGATGGCGGCGCGATCCTGGCGGATGTGCAGAAGGCGGCCGAGGCGCATGGACGGCTGTTTCCGCTGTCGCTCGGCTCGGAGGGCTCCTGCCGCATCGGCGGCAATCTCTCCACCAATGCCGGCGGCACGGCCGTGCTTGCCTATGGCAATATGCGCCAGCTCTGCCTCGGCCTCGAAGTGGTGCTGCCGACCGGCGAGATCTGGGATGGGTTGCGCCGCCTGAAGAAGGACAATACCGGCTATGACCTGCGCGATCTCTTCATCGGCGCCGAAGGCACGCTCGGCATCATCACCGGCGCGGTGCTGAGGCTGTTTCCTCAGCCGCTCGGCCATCAGGTGGCGTTTGCCGGCCTCAATTCGGTTGAGGATGCGCTCGCCCTCTTCAACCTTGCCGCCAGCCTCTGCGGCACCTCGCTCACCGGTTTCGAGCTGATGCCGCGCTTTGGCGTCGAGATCACCACGCGCCACATCGACGGCGTGCGCGATCCGCTAGAAGCGGCATACCCCTGGTACGTGCTGATCGACATTTCGACGTCGGATTCGGCCGAGACGGCGGAGCGGATGATGAACGGCGTGCTGGAACAGGGCTTCGAGGCCGGGCTGGTGCAAGACGCCGCGATCGCCGCCTCCGTCGCCCAGCAGAAGGCGATCTGGCATATGCGCGAGAGCATGTCGGATGCGCAGAAGCCGGAAGGCGGTTCGATCAAGCACGATGTGTCCGTGCCGGTGTCGAAGATCCCGCATTTCATGGCCGAAGCGGAAAAAGCCGTCATGGCGGCCATGCCGGGCGCCCGCATCTGCGCCTTCGGCCACATGGGCGACGGCAATATCCATTACAATATTTCCCAGCCGACCGGTGCCGACAAGGCCGCTTTCATCGCCCGCTGGCGCGAAATGAACCATATCGTCCATGGCCTGGTGCTCGCCCATGGCGGCTCGATTTCGGCCGAACACGGCATCGGCCAGCTGAAGCGCGACGAATTGGCGGCGATCCGCCCGGCTATCGAAATCGAGCTGATGCGCCGCATCAAGCGGGCTTTCGATCCGGCTGATATCATGAACCCGGGAAAGGTTGTCAGTCTCGAGGGGTGAGGTTGGCCCGTTCGGCGATATCAGCATGAGGGAAGGCCCCTCCCCAACCCCTCCCCACAAGGGGGAGGGGCTAACTTGCGGCCAGCATCGGCGGCTAGAAGTCAAAGTCTCGCACGCTGTTACCGTTCCGCTGCCTCCGACGAGGCGGTTGCGGAGGGCAGCGCGGCACTCAAGCCCCTCCCCCTTGTGGGGAGGGGTTGGGGAGGGGTCTTACTCGCAAAGTTTGCCGGAATTACCTCAGGACGACTGTGTGCCGCCGCCGGTCAGGATCTGCAGGGCCGGTGACTGCTGGGTGCTGTTCTGGACGTCGTACATCGCGGTGAAGCGCCGCAGCAGCTTGTCGACCTTCTTCGGGTCCTGGAGATCCTCGAGCTTGACGAAGCGGTTGAGGAGATCGGCCTGCTTGGCGACATCCATGCTCGACATCTGTGACGGCAGGCTGTAGGCCGTGGTGATGACCTGATAGAGCGCCTTGTCGCCGAGGATCGAATAGAGCGAGGTGATGCTGGAGGCCTTGCGGCTGAAGTAGAGCGCCAGACGCACACCGTCGTTGCTTTCGCCCTGCTGGGTCTCCAGCGTCTGCTGCAGGTAGAGCTCCTGGGTATTGTCCTCGGCCGCCTTGTTCTGGATGGCGCCGATCTTGGCGCGGGTCAGATTGCCGTCCTTGTCGAAGTTGAAGGCTGCGACGATATCCTTGAAACGCGCATCGGCTTTGGTGTTGAGGTAGCTCTTCTTGTCCTCGGGATCGGAGGTGAAGATCTTCTTCAGCGTCGCCTTGTCGTAATCCTTCGGGTCGAGGTTGTTCGCCTTCAGCACCAGGTCGGTCAGGCGGCTGTCATCGAGGAAATCGTCGAGCGACTGCACTTTCGCCATACCTTTGGCGAAATAATCCACCTCGGCGGTTGCGTCCTTCGATGCCTTGTCCTTTACCGGCCCGGCCTTCAGCAGCATGGTCACATGCGCCTTGTAGTCGGTGGCGTATTTGGCCATGGTCGCGTCCGGCAGTGCCTGGAGGGGTGCGGCCGCCTTGCCGTCGGGGCCGAAGTTGAAGGCGCGCGCCAGGTTGGTGATGCGCTCGTCCTTCAGCGAGGCGATATAGCCGTCCGGATCGTAGGCATCGCTCGTCAGGATTTTACGCATCATCGAGCGCGGCACGTCCTGATCGGTCAGGCCGAAGGCCTGCAGCGCGACATGATAGAGATCCGGCAGATTGTCGTTGCTCCTGGTGAAATCGGCCGTTCGATTGGTACGCAGGAAATCATTGACGGTCTTGACGTCGGAGAAGTTCAAGAGGCTGCTGCTGTCGGCCATCATGCTCTTATAATTATCGGCGACTTCTTCGATCGCCTCGTCGCGCTCGTCGTCATAACGCGCCATGTAGTTGTCGTTGGTGGTCTGCGCCTGATCTGCGGTCTGGATCGAGCTGACGACGGGGAGCGATCCGTCGGCGGCAAAGTTGAAATCGGCATTGAGGTCGGAATAGCCTGCCGCGGCGGCGGCGGTCGCATCGGTCAGGATGCTCCTGAGATCGGCGTCCGTGATATCGAACGGCAGATTGTAAGTGCTCTTCAGGAAGTTGGTGATGGCGGGATCGGCGATGAGATCATCGACATTGGCGATCGTCGCCATACGGGCGGAATAGTCGTCCGTGCGCGCCGTGGCGGCAATTTTCGTGTTGGTGATCTGGGCGGACGTCTGTGCCGCCATGCCGTCCTCAAGCGAACCGTCCGCCTTGAAATTGAAAGCGGCGGCGACGTCGGCATAGGTGCCGGTGCCGCTCTGATCGGTCAGGATAGCGCGCAGATCGACATCGCTGACGGTCGACGGGATGCCGTAGGCGTTGCGGATGAAATTGTTCAGCCGCTGGTCGCTTAGCAGCTGGTCGACATTGGAGATGCCGGCGATGGTTGACTGGTAATAGACGGCGGCATCGTCGGCCTTGCTTGCCGTGCTGGCGCTTTGCGCCGCGCTCTGCGTGGCATAGAGGGTCGCGACCGAGCCGTCCGTTTTGAAATTGAAGAGATCGTGGACGTCGCTGTAGCCCTGGGCGCTGGCAGCCGCGGGATCGACGAGGAAGCTCCTCAGCGTTGCGTCGGAGACGCTGTCGGCGATCTGCATGCTGGTTCTGAGATAGCTGACGGCGACGGAATCGGACATGATGTCATCGACATTGGTGACATTGCCGATCATGGCGTTGAAGTGCGCTGCGTTCGCCGCCGATTTGTCGGTGGTCGATTTGCGCTGCGCGTCGGTCTGAATCACTGAACCATTGATCGAGCCGTCAGCCTGGAAGTTGAAGTCGGCATTGAGATCGGCATGCCCCTGGGCGGCGGCATAGGTCGAGTCCGTCAGAATGCTCTTCAGCTCGGCATTGCTGAAACTGGTGCCGAGGCTGTAGGCATCCTTGATGTAGCGCGCCAGAACGCTGTCGGCGAGCAGGTCGTCGACATTGGTGATGCTGCTCGACCGCGAGGTCACGTTATAATAATTGGCGGTGCTTGCCGCTGCGTCCTTCAGCTTGTTCGACTGGTCGATCGTCTGGGCACGCGCCGTTGTCGACGTCGTGCCGTCCGCCTTGAAATTGAAGGCGTTGTAGACATTGGTGAAGCCCATCAGCTGGGCATAGCCGGGATCGGTCAACACCATGCGCAGCGCCGGCGCGGTGAAGTCGGCGCCCATGCTGTAGGCGGTCTTGATATAGGAGGTCAGGCGACTGTCGGCGACGAGATCGTCGACATTGGTGATCGTGCCGATCTTGGCGGTGTAATAGGCCTGGTTGTATTCGGCCGCCGTCTTGCTGACATAAACGACATCGGAACCGACGGAATTGTCGATGATGACGGACTGGTTATTTAGCGTATAGGTCTCGATGATCGACGACTTCTGCGTCGCGGTCTGGGCGCTGCCGTTGACAGTCCCGTCGGCATTGAAGCTGAACTGGGCGGCAAGCGCCTTGTACTTGTCGCCGCCCTGCGTGTTGACGACGCTTGCCGGGTCGCTGAGATCGCTCGTCAGCACCTGCCGCAGGAAATCCTTCGACGCATAGGTGGGATCGATCTTGAAGGCCTTCAGCACATAGGTGCGCAGCCGGGTGTTGTTGACCAGATCGTCGACGGTCTGCACGCTGTCGATATTGTTCCTGTAATAGGTGCTCTCGGTGGCCGCCGCCTTGTCGGCATCGACGAAGGACTGCTTGTAGAGGCCGATGAGCTCGTCCTCCTGCGCGTCGGTCTGAACGTCCTTCTCGGGTGCGTTGAAATTGAAGGCGGCGGCGAATTCACGGTAGCGCGTATCTGAGAGCTTGTTGGCGTAGCTGTTCGGGTCGGTGAGATCGCTTTCGAGCACCTTCTTCATGAAGGCCTTGGCATAGGTCATGTCCTCGAGGCCATAGGCCTTCATGGCGTAGCTGTAGAGCTTGTAGTCGCCGAGGAAGTCGTCGACGTCTTTGACCTTGTTGATGTTGTCGGCGTAGTACTGGGCATCCTTCTTGACCGTCGCCTGCGCCGCAACCTTGTTGAGGCTCGACGTCATATCCTTCGACAGGATCGTGTACGCGAGGGAAGCCGTGATCATGAAAAGCGCCCTTTTCGGCAAAATCTCTAAAGAACGACAAACTGCTGGTAAGCCCATTTTGCCACGCAAAACTTACCCGAGACTTACCTTTGGACTGCGCCATTTCAGGACAGCGGGCCGTTCACCTTCCGGAAACCCTGCCAGATTCGGTTTTGATAACCATCAGGGGAGGCAAAGTTTTCTTAACCGCAATTTTTAAGCTGTACGGAAGGGGGGCCGCCTATTGTCGGACATAGAGGACGAAAAGTCCCGAGGAGAAGACCGCAAACCGGCTCTCAGGTAAGACAAGGGTAGAATGAAATGAACAATCCCGTTTTGAAGCCCGTTTGGGCTGGCACGACGCTGCGTCTCGATCCGTCCCGCTTCCCGCAGCAAATCAGCTACGCCATCCATGATTGTTCGGATGACGTCAGCATCACGATCGACGAACGCGGCGCAGTCCTGCGGAAAGTCCTTCCCTCCAGCGGCCTGCCGCTCTCGATTGCCCTGCCGAGGCGCGTCTTCAAGGGTGTCGCCGCCCGCGCCATCGACCATGGCGACGGCGAGGTCACCGTCACGCTCGAGCTTCACCATGCGGATCCGGAACTCTGCATTCCGCTGCTCGTCGCCCATGATCTCAGCGACATCGCCGCCGACTGGCGCAGCTGGTCGGAGGCCTTCCGCATTCCGATGCTGATGGTCGAGGCCGATGGCGTCGCCCGGCCGCTCGAAGACCATATCGGGGCGCTGCGCACCAGTGACCTCAAGCCGCGCCGCCGTCATTCCTACTTCGCCAATCGCCGTCCGCGCTTCCTCGTGCGTCGCACCACCGGTCAGCTGGGCGTCGCCATGAAGATCGAAGGCAAGGAAATCATCGCCCGCAACTGACCGAAATCGCGACAGCGCCATTTCGATTTCGAAACCCGGCACTCGTGCCGGGTTTATCGTTTCACGCGCCGTTACCCTCAAGGAAGGGCGAAGAGCAGCGAAAAGAACAGGCCGAGGAAGATGGTCAGGCCGACGCGGTTGTTCGACTTGAAGAGCGCCAGGCATTGCGCGGGATCGTTGATATCGAGCCGGACGATCTGCCAGGCGAACATGCCGGCCGCGCCGAACAAGGCGATAAAGGCGATGAGATTGGCGCCGGCGAGCGCGAAGGCCGCAAACATCAGCATCAGCGTCAGCCCATAAAGGCCGATCAGCCATTGCCTCGTCTTATCACCGAAAAGGCGGGCAGTGGAGCGCACGCCGATCAGCTCGTCATCCTCCTTGTCCTGATGCGCATAGATCGTGTCGTAACCGATCGTCCAGGCGATGGAGGCGGCATAAAGCAGGAGGGCGGCAAAGGAGAGGCCACCCAGAATGCCCGCCCAGCCCATCAGCGCGCCCCAGGAAAAGGCAAGGCCGAGATAGAATTGCGGCCAGTCGGTGAAGCGCTTGGCATAGGGATAAAGTGCGACGATTCCGAGCGAGAGCAGGCCGAGAAAGACGGTGAACCAGTTGAATTGCAAGAGCACGAAAAGGCCGACCAGCGCCTGAATGCCGATGAAAATCTTGGCGCGGGCGCGGGTGACGCGGCCGGAGGGCAGCGGACGCGAGCGGGTGCGCGCCACTTCCATGTCGATCTCGTGGTCGACGAGATCGTTATAGGTGCAGCCGGCACCGCGCATGGCGACGGCGCCGATGAAATAGAGGAAAAGGTGGGACACCAGCAGGCTGCCGGAATAGAGCCCTTGCCCGATCGCCGCATTGGAGGCGAGCGTGGCCGACCAGAAGCACGGCCACATCAAGAGCTCCCAGCCGATCGGGCGATCCCAGCGTGCGAGCTGCGCATAAGGCCAGAGCCATGGCGGCAGGATCCGGTAGACCCAGTTATCGGAAGGTGCGTCGGAGACGCGATCGTTGAACTCGCCTGTATCTTGCATGCCGTTCATCTAGCGGCCGGCTGGCGATCCGGTCAAGAAGCGATCGCGGCAGCGCCAAGAAGCGCGTCGCATTGGACGCGCTTTGGCTCTTTGCTCATGCATGTCGTTGTCCCGGAACCTTGGCACACTTCCGAGCGATGTGCATTGCGTTTATGCATGTCGTTGTCCCGGAACCGCGCACACTTCCGGGCGACATGCATTAAATTATTGCAGCGAGAAATTGAACCTGTAGGTCGCCGAGACACCGATGAGCAGCTGGTTCTTCGAGCCGCGCTGCTGCACGAGACTGCTGTCGGCCGCCGGCCCCGCCAGTCGCTTATATTCGAGGAAAGAGCTGGCCGACAGGTTTTCCGTCGCCTTCCATGTCAGAGCCGCGCCGGCGCCATAGGACTGGATGCCCGACGACGGCTTGTATTGATCAAGCCCGCTCGCCGCCGACTGTTTGGCGTTGACGCCGTAATAGGCATCGTAATAGCCGCTGGTGGCGAATGTCGCGCGTGGACCGCCTGACAGTTGCAGATTGGGGGCGATGTCGGTGAAGGCATCGACGGCGAGATCGGCAACGACGCCGTCATGCGAGCGAATGCCCTGGCGAACTTCGGCGCGGGCGCGCAGGAAATCGGTCGGATAGACTTCGACGAAGCCGCCGGCTTCCGCTCCCCATTTGACCTTCTTCATGCCTTTCAGCTCGTGACCGTCGCCCTCGTCGCGCGAAGGCACGAATTTGCCGACGAGGCCGGCGCGGAAAGCACCATTATCCATGAGGGCGAAGGACGGATTGTCGTTGCGGGAGGAAAAGCGCGGAGCCGAGCCTTGCCGGCCGGCCGAAATCAGCGGGCTGAACCGGAATTCGTAACGCCGTGAGCCCTCGAATTTCGGCGCGGAAAAGCCGGCGACACCGACACTCAGATACCAGTCGCCGGACCAGAAATGCTGGCCGCTTTCCTGCGCGAGCGCCAAGGCAGGGGATGAAAAGACAATAGCCAGGGAGATCGATACGACTGATCGATGAAACACGTCCGCACTCCAGAAAACGCAAAAACACAGCCGCGGAGAGCGGCGGCCGCTAGACTTATCCTGATGTCGTTACCCCAATGTTAACCACGGCGACAAAGGGCGCTCAATGAAAGGCGTGCCGTGTAGCCCCCTCATCCGCCCTACGGGCACCTTCTCCCCGCTGGGGACTGTTGCGTAATGGGCGATGAAGATTGCTGAACAGTGTAGCGACCAAGGGTGGTTGCCCCGCTTCGGTGTAAAGCGGGCTGATCGTGGTG